>NZ_JBIWPJ010000001.1:0-4975 GCF_044768205.1 Streptomyces sp. NPDC101160
GCGTGACGCCGGCTCAGGTGCAGGCGGTGTGGCTGAAGGAGCAGATCCTCGGGGACAACCTGGGGGCCTTCCCGCAGGGTGCGCAGAACCTGCGGGACTCGCTCGCCTCGATCGTCTCCTTCGGGTGAGCAGAAGCTCGCGAACATGGTGCTGAACCAGTGCGGATCGCTGAAGGCCACATCCTCCGTGCGGGGCTCGGCGACCGCCTCAGCGTGGCGCACGCAGACGTGCGGGCTCCGGGGGACCCGGTGGTCAGGAACCGCCCGTGCCCACCCGCGCCTCGTGCCAGGGAACGAACGCGTTCGTCAGCCCAGCCAGCGCCGGGCGCAGTTCCGGGTGGTGGCGCAGGACCACCGTGGCCATGGTGTTGTCGTCGATCCAGGCCATTCCGGCCTTGGAGTACACCTCCGGGGTGTAGTACGCAGTGAAGAAGCGGTCACTGCTCAACCTGACCGAGGCCATCAGGATGAAGATCCTGAACGCGGTGTTGCTGAAGGTGAATCCGGCCGGAAGCCGCTCGGCGTACATCCCGACCATCAGGTCGACCTTCTCGATGTCGTTCTCGTACAGCCGCTTGATCTCCTCGGCCCATGCCGGATTGTCCGTCAGATCCTCGAAGCTTGCCGCCGGCTTCATCCGGAGGAGCCGCCTGAACTCGTTGTAGCGGGGGACTCCCAGCTCCCGGCTGCGCAGGATGTCGGTCGCCGCAAGGTCCTGCATGCGTCCGTCGGGGCGCTGGTACTCCTGAAGGAACTTCGGGAAATTGTGCAGGGTGACCAGACCCGGGTGGAGCGTGCCGAAGCTGTAGAGCAGGTCGGCCATGTTCGTGCTCCTGAGGACCTTCAGCGCCTCGGGTCCTGAGATCTCGCGCAAGGAGCACTGGCGCAGGGTCTCGTTGTCGACGGCAGAGCGCAGGTGCCAGTCGTCGCGGATCAGCGGATGCATGCGGTAGATGGCCACGAACTCCTCGGTGAGGGCGAACGGGGCGCCGTAGTGATCCGTTTGCGCGCTGGGGATGCCGCTGACGAGCTCGCTGTCGCTGATCCGGCCGAGAAGGTTGTGGATGCGTTCCCCCGCGAGGCCCCACCAGTTGGTCTGCAGGGCCTTGACGGTCGTGGGATGGCTGATCACGGCCGGCGTCCATTCCACGGTGTGGATCTTGGCGATGAGCGCGGAGTTGACGAGCCGCGCCCGTTGGAACAGCTCCTCGTCGTCCCAGGACGGATACGCGGCATGCAGATGGTCGCAGATGGCGTTGTGCTCGCGGGCGAACAGATCCTGCATCATCGCCAGGCCCAGCCAGAAGCCGGGCACCCGCGACGGGGCGCGGGACGGGTCGGAGAAGGGGGTCGGCTCGTCGTCCCACAGCCGCAGCCTGCCCCGCTCACCGGTGCGCAGCCGGCGTTGCTCCGCTTCACTCGACCCGTAGATCTGCGACGCGTCCCACCAGTGGGAGGAGACGTTGACGCGCGTGTCGGGCATGTCGGTACCCGCCTGCGGGTCCCGGGTCGGGTCCTCGCGTGTCCGCAAGATCCGCATCGGGCTCTCCGGCCAGGGATCGTCGTCCATGAGGGGCACTTCCCAGGGCCGGTCCTCAGGACTCGTACCGTGGCTGAACCAGTCACGGATCATGAACTGCAGCCAGGTGGAGATGAGGGCGTTCACCGACTCGGCCGGGATCAACTCGTGACGGGTGAGCAGGGCTCGGCTGACGGCGCGCGGGTTGGGCCGGGACAGCACGTCCTCGGGTGTGGCCGGTGCGATCTTGTCCAGCGGGATATTGCGGTTGAAACGCGTGCCCGCCATGCCCATCCGAGGCTCGTCGAGGTCGTTGAAGCTGCCGTCGGCGCTTCGATTGACCTTGTGTTTCTCGGACTTCTGACCGGGATCGGGAAGGTTGACCGAGGGGAGGTGCGTGGTGTCGTGGAGGTTTTCCTGACGGAGCCTCACGCGAAGTCCGTAGAGGACCGCCAGGCCAGGAATCACGGCCAGCTTGTCCCAGCCGACGCGCCGGTCGACGTACTCGGCGAACTCGCCGGCGATCCTCCACGGAAGAGACGTGGATGAGGAACGGGAGCGGCGAAAGAGGGGGCGCTGTGGGCGCATGGCGGTACTCCTTGGACACTCTTGGTGAGTCCTGCATCGGGCTGACCGCACCGACCGTGCAGGTGGGTCGCGCCGTCACCCGCGCGTTGACGATGTGGTCGAAATCCCGTGCCCGGCTCGCGGAAGTCCGGACTCCGCCGTCACCGCGGCGTGTTCCGCCCGGACGGCCGGCGCACGGCTCGGGGTCGGCGACCGGGAAGGGCCGGAGTCATGGCGGCGGCACTACGGAGCTGCCACAGAGCCGCGGCGGCCGCACCGACCTCACGGTCCACGCGCGTCTCGACACCACCGCTCCACCGGCGTGAAATTCACACTACGCGAATTCAACGCTAGGAGAAGGTCGGCCCGCCCGCATGTCGGAACCACGCACTGAGGCTCCACCGGCATCGCCGCCGACCGGTCCTGCGGATCCTGGCAGTGGCAGTTACGATGGTAAGCGGAAGGGGGCGCCGAGATTCCGTTCTCGGCCCGAATGCCCCTTGCGGGAAGCGCAAGCCGCAGTCGATCCATCCCGGACGAATTGATCTGACGCCTGCTCTTCTGCTGCGTCGGACAGCCGCTTGCGCGGCGTAGCCTGCGGGCGCTCTTCTATGGGTTTGACATCCCGTGCGGGGGCATGGTTCCCGATTCCTAGAAATTCCCGATGCGTGAATTTCGGACTGCCAGGATACGGAGAAAGCCTATGCTTGGTGTCATCATGACGTGCGCGGCGATCATCCTGATAGGCTTGATGGCCCGCTTTTCACGGTCTGTCCACGCCGACCTGAAGTGCGGCGACGCACCGATGTATTTCGATGACGGACTCATTGTCACCTGGGCGGGGCCCGCACCCGAAGGGGCGCGGGTGAAACTGGGGAACGGTGGCATATTCGAGCAGGTGGAGCAGGTGACCGGGGCCGGAATTCCGGCGGGCTACCCGGAGAAATACCTGGAAAACCTTCGCACGTCTGAGGTGTTCAACGCGAGCATGGCGTGGACCCCTGACGAACTGGTGCGCTGGCAGGAACGCCATGGAATCGAGATGGAGCCCGAGGCCATGAGCGTATTCGAAAGCTACCTCAACAATGGTCACCGAATCTTCATGGCGCTGGTGGACCATCCGAACGTCTCGGATCCGGGAGCGTTTGTGGCCTGCAGCCTGGTGCTCCAGCGTGCCGTGATCGTCCATAACGGCCGACGGCAGGACCTGTTCCTGCGTTCGTACTTCCACAGCGCGCGGACCGACTCGTCGGAGTACGTCAACTTCGTGCCCGGTGGCAGTGTGCACTACTCCTTCAAGACGGATTCGGCGTGGTTCCCGTTGGAGTTGACCCGGTTGATCTCCGAACCGGCTTCCTACGTCGAGTTGGACATCGTCACCCCCGAGGAATTCGACGAGGGTCTTCTTCCGGCCCCGTTCTCGGGGCGCACGAGCGGGCCGGTGCTTCTGGGGGACGTCAAGTATCAGGTGAGGCGAGCCTCGGCCGTTCTCGAGGTGGGAGGAGAGCCACGCGCAGCCATCCCGGACTTCAGAATGGCACTGGGCTGACGGGCCGTGCCGCCTTGCCCGGCGCAATGTGTCCGGCGCTCGGAGGGCCGGCTGATCGAGCCGGCCCTCCGAGGAGCGGTGGCTCAGCGGGAAGACGAGCCGAACAAGCCGGGGAGTGATGAGTGCACACCGCAGAGCTTGTCTACCTGGCCGGACTGGCGCTGGCGTTCTCGGTGATCACGTCCTTGACGTACTTCGTCCGTGTGGCATCCGAGTCCATGGCGCCGACACTCCTCGTCGACGACCGGCTCCTGGTGGTCCGGAGGGCGGCACTGACGCGGCGTTTCCCTGCTCGCGGCCAGATCGTGGTTTTCACCGCTGACGCCGAGGGCCCTGAGGGAGGACGCGTCCGGCGCAGGATGGTCAAGCGGGTGGCCGCCACGGGCGGGGACAGCGTCCTCGTCGGCGGTGTCCTGTCGGACGGCGTGGTCTGCGACGAAACGCGGCCGAGAGGGCAGGGGCCGGTGTGCGAGCCGAAACGCGTCGACGTACCGGCAGGCGGTATTTACGTACTGGGGGACAACGGGTCGGTTTCGCGCGACTCGCGAGAGTATGGGTGCATCCCTTCGCGGCAGGTGACGGGCTTGGTCGTTCTCGTGGTGTGGCCACTGCGCCGGGCGCGAGTGGTCCGATGACGGGATCCGCCCTCGCGGCCACGGCCGTACGGGGTAGCACCGGTAGCAGTGACATCGGCCGACGGCCTGGGCGTCAGCGAAGGGGCCCCGGGCGAGTTGAGGAGGCTCCATGGACCCGCGCACCGGCCGGGCGGCGCGTCGCCGGCCCTCACCCCCGCGCATGACGCCGGCCTACATGCTGTGCGCCGCGGCCTTGTTGGCCCTGCCCCTCTCTCCAGGGGCGGCGACCGCAGTACCCCGCTCGGCCCCTGCCGCCGACGTCGTGGTCGTCGACTGCTTCACCAAGCCCCAGGTGCGGCCCGCGGACTTCCTCCTCGCCTGCGGGGACGGGAACAACCGCCTGACCGGCCTGCACTGGACCAGCTGGGGCCCGAGGAGCGCGACGGGCACGGGAACCGATCTGGTGAACGACTGCGTGCCCTACTGCGCGGCCGGGACCTTCCGCTCGTACCCGGTCACCGTGACGCTGAGCCGTCCCGAACCCTGGCCGCGCGAGGCGGGCGTGCTCCACTTCACCCGGCTCCGGCTCGCCTACACCGGTGCCGCGCCCGCCCCGCTGCCGTCCGAGGTGACGTACCGGCTCTGGAACTGAGCGGCGGGGGGGCCCGGGGGGGGGGGCGCCCCCGGGGGGCCCCCCCCCGGGGGGCCCGGGGGCGGCGCTGACCCCGACCGGCGCCCCACCCCCCACAAACCCCCCCACCCCCCG
>NZ_JBIWPJ010000001.1:4985-151236 GCF_044768205.1 Streptomyces sp. NPDC101160
GGTGCTCCACTTCCCCGGGCGCGGGGTCGCCTACCCGGGGGCGGCGCCCGCCCCGCTCCCGGCCGCGGTGAGGTCCGGGCTCTGCGGGGGGGGGGGGGCCGGGGGGGGGCGGGGGCCCCCGGCGGCACGCCGAACTGCGGTGACGACGGGCCAGGATACTGCCGTCATGGCCGTCACTCAGCAACTCACCCGAATCCCGGCGGAGTATCTCGCCTCCTGCCGCCAGTCAGCCGACGCATCGCCGGATGGAGATCCGCTCTGGGATCCGCCGTCGGCGGACGTTCTCAACCTGGACTGGGCGCCGTTCCTGATCGAACGGGTCTGCGAGCTGGGAGGTCTCGACGACGTCCATCGACGTGCTCTTCGGCAGGCTCTCGACGGCGAGACTGCCATCGACCTCGCCTTCCTCAACTCGCATCCGCATGCCATCAGCCCCTTCGGGCCAGACCCCACGGCCCTCTCAGCGGCTCAAGTGGATCGCGTTGCGGAACTGCTCAGGCAGATCGACTTTCCGGCCCTCCTGGCCGCCCTGCCGACAGACGAAGCGGAGGCCGCCGCCTTGATCGGCAACGGCGCAGACAAGATCGTCGGCGGCCCGAAGAGGTACCTGCTGAGGGCACTTCAACGCCTTGCGCGAGTTCTACCATGCTGCATTCCAACGGCAGCTTCTCGTCGTGCTCTGGTGGGACTGACGCTGACCGACTCACCACCGGTTCACGTCAGCAGCTGGGGAATCACGTGAACCGTCGCCTGGGAAATTACGCGATCGTCCACAGTGCCTGACCACTGCAGCCGGGCCGGCTTTGAGATGGCTCCACTGGGCAGGTGATCGATGTCCGGGCGGATCGCGGTTCCCTCGACGGTCGGGAGGGTGTCGTCGGCTGCGGCCCAGGATGCGTCGTATCCGGCGTCCGCGACGACCATAACGTCCGGGTCCCCACTCTGCCACTGACCTGCGGTAATCAGCCGTTCGATCAGGTCGCGCAGCTGCCGTGCGGTGACGGTGACCGTGTCGTCCCCGGGCGCGAGGCGCGCGTCCAGCGGCGCGGTCCACGAGCTGCGGCCGGGCACGAGCGCGCAGACGATCGAGTAGGGCCAGCCGGGAACGGCAATGTGCTGGTCCTTGCCCCGGCCGTGGGTGTGACACAGGATCCGCTGCTGTGAGGTGTGAGCGTCCGGCCGCAGCCAGCAAGTGACATCGACGGCCAGGACCAGCCGGCCGTCCGCCGATCGCGGCAGCGGCACCGAGGCCAGGGCCTGCCGCATCCGGTCCGCGTCGACCCGGCCCGACAGGTATGCCCAGACAACGTTGTTCCGGTTTGTCGAGCCCTGGGATGTCGGCTTCCCCCAGCCGGACCGCAAGGTCACCGCTGTAGAAGACGGAGTCGCCCCGACGGGCGTGGTAATAGGCGATGGACAGCTGTGGCCCGGCTCGCCGCGCACCTCACCGGCGCTCCAGCCGCCGACAATCATTTACGGGGCAGCGGTCAGCAGGGCCGCGGTGAACCGCGCTCCCCCCAAGCCCCGGACGCTGACCGGGATCTCGCACCGACAGGGCGGGTCAGGTATTGGCCCGGCGCAGCCCCAGGCGGGGTTCCAGCGTCAGCCTGAGTCCGGCGACCGCCTGGCCGGGGGCTGTGGGCCACGGCGTCATCGCGCTCGCCCCGTGCCCGCCGAGTCCCACCCGCTCGTGGCTCGCGAGGGGTTCGCGCAGCGCGCCGAACAGGTGGGAGACCGTGTCGTCCTGGGTGTCGTGGAGGTCCTCGACGCCGGTGACGATGTTCAGGAAGGACTCGTGCAGCCGCAGCGGGCGCTGGTCGCGAAGGCTCAACCGCTGGGCGCGGCGGAAGTGGGCGTCGCGGCCCCGGTGGATGTCGTAGAAGGCGCCGACGAGGATGAGCAGGCGCTCGTAGGCGTGCCGGTAGGCGCCCTGGTAGAAGTCGGCGGCTTCGGATTCGCCGGCGTCCTGGTGCAGGTGGCGGCGACGGAGGCGGCGGCGAGCATGCCGCTGTACAAGGCGAGGTGGACGCCGGTGGACAGCAGGGGGTCCAGGAAGCAGGCCGCGTCGCCGGCCGCGTACCATCCCGGTCCGCAGAACCGGTCGGCCACGTACGAGTAGTCGCTCTCCACCCGCAGGTCGGTCACCCGGTCGGCGTCGGCCAGGAGTCGGGCGAGCGCCGGCGTACGCTCCAGCCGGTCCGCGTAGAGGGCCTCGGTCCCGCCGAGCGCCCGGCGGCCTTCGGCGAAGGAGTGCTTGTCGGTGACGAGGCCGACGCTGAGGGTGCCGTCGTGCAGCGTCCAGAACCAGCCGTGGTCGGGCAGGGAGTAGAGGCGGATGGCGCCCTCGGGGGCGTCCGGCGCGGGTTCCGCATCCCGCCAGTAGCCCCAGGCGGCGACGTTGCGGAAGGCGTCGTGGAAGCGGCGTGTCCGTAACTGGCAGGCCGTCAGCGGCCCGGCGCGGCCGGCCGCGTCCCACCAGGAAAAGACACTTCCCCGGAAGTCGATGTGATCTCCGTGGGGCCCGTGATCGGCGGCCTCTGTCATTCGGGCTGGGCGTGGTAGGTGATGTGCTGAACACCTTTGCCTTGCACGGGAGCGTTGAACGTGCCGCCACTGAAATCGATCCGGTCACCGCCAGACCGCTCGACCTGCTGCAGGGAGTCGAGTTCCGCCACCAGGCGATTGATCAGCGCCGCGAACTCACCGTCGTGCTCGGCGGCGTCCTCCAACGAGTCCAGGAGACGTCGACGCGTACGCGCGGACAGCTCCCCGCGTCCCTCCCGTACCTCCTGGCCGGCCCGCTGGAGGGCCGGGTCCTCGCCGAGTCGACGGCTCACCGCTTCGTGGAGGCGGTCCATTCCGGCCTCCAAAGCCCGGTCCACCTCACCGTCCGCCCGCTGGCCGACGCGGCCCGCCTTCCGCAGGAGCCACGCGAAGATGTAGCCGACCGCAATTTCCGCCCCCGGAACCACAGCGCCCCCCGGTAAAGGATCCAGCCTCGTGGCCGACGGTAGCGGAAAGGTGGCGGGCGTGTCCCAGGCTTCCATTCACCCATGAACGTCCCAGCGCCTCAGCGGCCGCCGGCAGCGGTGGCTTGACGGGGTCGGTGCGAGCGGCGGGAGGACGCGGAGCACTGGTGCACCGTCAGGGCTGCATCGTTCTGCAGCGATCGATCAGCTCGGTTTGCCGGCCCTTCACAGGCTGGCGTGGAACCCCGTGCGCGCTGCGTGCCGTGGTGGCGTCGTCGTTGGGCTGGACGGCCTTCCCGGTGCAAGACGAGGGCGGGGCCCGAAAGCCCCCGGCCGCTGCGACGATGGGGAAGCCGTGGCCTCGCTCCGGTTTCGCGGTGGCAGGTGGCGCCTCGTGCAGTGCCGGGGCCGAGGCGCCGGCCGATGTGCCGTCAGCCGGCGTCGGCGGTGCGGCTGCTCCAGCGCTGCTCGACCTTGGCCAGGCGCCAGTAGGCGATGGCCACGGCCCAGACGACGACGAACAGGCCGACGATGACGTAGCCGACGTTGTCCAGGTCCAGGCCGGCGATCCAGTCGGTGACGTCATCGCTCAGGCCGAGCTTGTCGTGCAGGACGCCGACCAGCTCGATGGTGCCGACGAAGAAGGCGACGGCGATCGACAGTCCGGTGATCGTGAGGTTGTAGAAGACCTTGCGGACGGGGTTCGAGAAGGCCCACTGGTAGGCGAAGTTCATGAACGTGCCATCGAGGGTGTCGAACAGACTCATGCCGGCTGCGAAGAGCAGCGGCAGGCACAGGACCGCGTACCACGGGAGGCCGGCGGCGGCGCCGTTGCCGGCCAGCGCGAGGAGCAGGACCTCGGTCGTGGTGTCGAAGCCGATGCCGAAGAGGAAGCCGAGCGGGAACATCTGGCCGGGGCGGCGGATGGACTTGGTGAGCCGGCCCAGGATGCGGTTCATGAAGCCGCGCGAGTCCAGGTGAGCCTCCAGCTCAGCCTCGTCGAACTGCCCGCCGCGCATGGCCCTGAAGACGCGCACAATACCGAACAGGGCGACGAGGTTGAGGGCGGCGATGAGGTACAGGAAGCTTCCGGAGACCGTGGTGCCGACTGTGCCGAGTACCTGGTGGGTCCGGGAGCCTTCGTTCATCAGGGTGCCGGCGAGCTTCGCCCCGCCGGCGACCAGGGCGGCCATCACGACCACGACACCGGAGTGCCCGAGGGCGAACCAGAAGCCCACCGACACCGGCCTTTGGCCATCGGCCATCAGCTTGCGGGTGGTGTTGTCGATCGCCGCTATGTGGTCGGCGTCGAAGGCGTGCCGCATACCGAGGGTGTAGGCAGTGATGCCCAGACCCACGCCGAACGCCTTGGTACCGACCTCGTAGTGATGCGGGATCACGAGCAGGAAGAGGATCCCGAAGGCGACCACGTGCAGAGCGACGATCACGGCCAGCAGGCCTGCGGTTCGGACGGTGTCCTCGCGTCGCCAGCGAAAGGACGTGGCGCCGGCGGTTTCGGGCACGCCTTGGGACACGGTCATGCGGTCACGCTCCAGCACCTCGTGGATCAGCTTCGTGATGCCGTGGCCGGTCTCCTGGCTGACGGGTCGACGCGCCCGCCCCTGCCTTCCCGGCCGTGAGACCAGTGGCAACGCATGGGGCGGGAACTTCCCGATCACAGTGGCGAGGGCCGCTCCGGCCTGAGCCCCTGAGGGGCTGTCACCGGTCTTCCCGTACACCACGGCCTGGTCACCTTATGGGGTCACGGGATATAGCTGCAAGGCTGCATATCTGAGCAGGTATGGAGGGGACGGCGGGCGGCTGCGATGATGGGGCCATGCACCTCGTCCCTGCGGAACGCGCCGGGCAGCGCACCATCGACGGCCACCGCGTCTGCGATGCCATCGCAGCCGTCGGCGAGCCCGAGCGCGTACGCGCCTGGGCCGATCGTTTTTCCCTGCTCTCCGACCCTGGACGCCTCGCCCTGCTGCTCGCCCTCCACGAGGCCGGTCCCATCGCCGTCTCGGACCTCGCCGTCGCCACCGGAATGCGGGACACGGCCGTGTCCCAGGCACTGCGGCTGCTGAGGGCCGCAGGCGTTGTCGAAGGCGAGAAGAACGGCAGGATTGTCCGCTACCGACTCGTCAACGGCCCGATCTCCGTGCTGCTCACTCACTGCACATCCCGCGACACGAGCGCAGATTGAGCGCTGTCTGGTGCGGGCAGGCCCAACCGCTGAGCCAAGTGGCTTCGATGGACCGTCGGGCGGCGTGATCGGCAGGCCGCCGCCGAGGCCGGCCCCAGGAGCGAAGCGGAGTACGGTGTCGAAGGATGCGGGGGGACCTGGCCGGCTCACCAGCTGCCGGCCGTCGCGGCCGACCGCCGAAGGTGACGGGCGGTTCGTCGAAGGTGATACGGGGCAGTTCGTCAAAGGTGACGGGCAGTTCGTCGAGGCCTGCTCGGGCGACGGCCGCGAGCAATATTAGTTGTCCGACTTCCCTGGCAAACGATCCAGGTTCGGCGGCAGAGGACAAGCAGCCGGGTGGCGCGGCGCAGAGCTCGGAGACGATCGTGAACGAGGTCGTCACCATAGGCACCACCATGGCCTGCGGCATCGCCGCGTACGTGGTCTGGCCGTGCGCCATGCCGTTGCGGATCTGCCGTCCGTAGTCGAGATACTCCGCCTGCCGGGCCGTCAGGACCCCATCGGCGGCGTACTGCTTGATGAGCTGGTGCAGCGGCTCACGGCGCCACCGCGCCGTGAGCCCCGACCACAGCACCACCCCTGAGCAGCAGGCACGCAAGCGTGCCCAGGACCCTGGAACCGGGAAGTGCCGGGGCGGTGACCGGTGCTCAGCGGCCAAGGAGGACAGCCAGCAGGCGCTTCACGGTCGCTGCGGTGTCGGCGGTCTGCGCGGGGCTGCGCGTCATCAGCAGGTGATGGGTCGTGCCGACGAGCGCAAGCGCGATGGCGGCGGCGTCACTGTCAGCGGGGATCCGGCCGGTGCGCTGTTCCGCCTGGAGGTAGGCGGTGAAGGCGTCCTGGATCGCGTCGAACGCCGGCGCGCCGGACCGGAATCCCTCTCGGGTGTGCGACGCGGCCGCGGGCCGGGTCATCGCCAGGCCCACCACCGCCGGCGGCAGGGAGTCCAGCAGGGCCCCAACGACCTCCTGGAGGTTCTCCGCGACCGTGGCCTGCCCCACCTTGGTTCCGAGGGCCTCGGCCTGGCGGGCGCTGCGCGCGAAACGGTTCAGGACCAGCTCGGCGACGAACTCGTCCAGGCCGGAGAAGTGCGTGTGCAGCACGCCCTTTGCGCAGTCCGCCTCCGCGGTGACCGCGCGGCTGGTCAGCGCCGCGGCGCCGTCACGGGACACCACCCGTTCCGCGGCCGCGAACAACCGCTCGCGCAAGTCCGGAATCGCCACTCCACGAGGTGACACAACAGCCCCTTCCCGTCGGCCTCTTGCAAGTATGGGCGTTCGCCCATACTGTTTGGGCACTTGCCCATTCTAGGGCCGGGGCGCCCTGCCGCGCCCCGGCGGGAGGGAGTCCACCCATGGGGCAGTTCGCCAACACCGCGCAGGCCGAGGCGTGGAACGGATACGAGGGCGCCCAGTGGGCCCGCAGCCAGGAGCGCTGGGACGCCATCAACGACGGCTTCAACCAGCCCCTCCTGGACGCCGCGGCCATCTCCGAGACCGACGCCGTGCTGGACGTCGGCTGCGGAGCCGGCCGCACCACCCGCCTCGCCGCCCGGCGAGCCACACGCGGCCGAGCACTCGGCCTGGACCTGTCGGGACCGATGCTGGGCAAGGCCCGGGAGAGCGCCGCACACGAAGGGGTCGCGAACGTGACCTTCGTGCAGGGCGACGCCCAGGTCCACCCCCTGGACGCCGAGGCGTTCGATGCTGTCATCAGCCGGTACGGCATGACCTTCTTCACCGACCCGGCCGCCGCGTTCGCCAACCTCCACCGCGCGCTGCTCCCCGGAGGCCGGCTGGCCTTCATCTGCGCGGCCGAGGCCGAGGCCAACGAGTGGCTCGCCGCACTGGCCTCCCTCAAACACATCCTGCCGCTCAGCGGCCTCGGGAAGCCCGGCGGCCCCGGCATGTTCTCCCTCGCCGATCCCGACCGCATCCGCCACCTGGTCACCGCGGGCGGCTTCGACGCGGTGGACGTCCAGCGCATCGAGGCGGTGGGGAACTGGGGCGCGCAAGCAGCGGACGCCGCGGCCTTCCTCCTGGACTCCGGCCCCGGCCGGCACCTCCTCGACCAGGTGACCCCGCCCCAACAGGACGCGGCGCGCCGAGCGCTGACAGCCGCCCTGCAACACCATGAAGCGGACGACGGGGTACGGCTGCGCAGCAGCTCCTGGCTCGTCACCGCCGTCCGCGGCGGGACGGCACACAGCTGAGCCATATCACCGGCCACACAACTCAATGAACCCGCACTCCCGGCAGCCCTCAGCGGTGTCGAGCGCGCGGGTTCATGCTGTACCGGGTTCTGGAATTCGCAAGCCCGCGCGCTTCCCGGCCTCCGCGAATGCTCTGCGCCCCGGCAGTCTCCTCGTCCCACGTGCGTCTCCGGGTGCTTGATCGGTCGCGCCGCACACTGCCCCGCTGTGCGGGGCACCGTCGACCTGATCGCCAGCTGGTGCAGACCAAGCCCGCCGTTCACGATGACCAGAATTAACGGCGTCGCACGCGACCAGGCTCGGGGAGGAATCAGTCCACTCGCACCGGCCACGCAGTCACCGCCGGGATTCGAACCCGGATCACGCATCCGGCGAACAGGTGTACGTCATCCTCGGCCGCTAGACGACAACGACTGCCCTCCCAGAGTACGAAGCCGCCCAGCTGCTTTGTTCGGATCGGTGGAGAACATATCGGTGGAGTCGGTCGACGTGGCTGACTCTGTCGCAAGACATGGAGGCCCGGACCACGGCCATGTGGGGGCGCCGGTTCGTCTGCGTGGAGGGCTCCTGCCCGCGCAAGACGTTTGCGTCGGTGAACTTGGTAAGTAGTGCTGGTCCGCAGGGCCTCAAATGCGAGAGACTTCCGAAACGCGTGATCGTTTAGCGGTGTCTTCAGGGTGTGGTTGCGTCGTTGGTCAGCAAATGACGCCCAGGCGGTGCTGACCGCATTCGCGGACCCCATGATGACGTGGCAGGTCAACGAGCCGATTGAGTCGCTGGACGCTGCTGATCGATGGCTGGAGGTTCAAACTGATCAGTGGGCCCGCGGCTTCGCCTTCGCCTTCGCGGCGGTCGATGGAGAGCACTCCGTGCTGGGGAATGTCGCGGTGGGTGCGGTGAATCGGCGCCATGCGACGGGCTGGGTGTCGTACTGGACGACGCGGCGAGCACGGGGTCAGGGCGTCGCTTCAAAGGCTTGCCGAGTGCTTGCGCGTTGGGCCTTCGACGACGCGGGACTCTTCCGGCTGGAGTTGGGACATCGGGTCAACAACCCGGCTTCCTGTCGGGGGGCCTTGGCCGCGGGTTTTGCAGTGGAAGGTATCGAGCGTCAGAAACTGGCGTATGGCGGCATGCGTTATGACGTCGAGCGTCACGCCCGGCTGGCCACTGACGAGGAACCTGCGCTGTTCTGATCGGACCGAGTCGGGTGACTGCCGAGCGGGGCGCGAGAGTGCCTCAGCCAGGCAGTCGCCCGGGCCCTCAGCTGTCGTGTGCTTGTTCGGCCTGGGCCTTGGTGTGGGCAAGGCGGTAGGACTCGGTGCCGGTCAGGCGGCTCGGGCCCGAGGACGAAGACCCGGACGTCACGATCGGTCTGGGCGGTGCCGACTGGCTCACCGCGACGCAGAAGGCCGGTGTCCTCGTGCTGTCTGGTGTCGTGCTGTGCGCGGCGAAGTCCCTTGCCAACAATGCTGTGACCGTACTTAGGGAAGTACTTCCGGGGCTGCTCGATGCCCTCGACACCGTCATCGGCGTATAGCCCACGACGGTGTCAGTCGGAGTCATGCGTGGGCGGACGACGGACCGGCCATGCAGTCGCAGGCTGAGGTGTCTGCAAGACGGGCGGGACGACGTCACGCAGCAGCGTCAGAGGGCCGACGACACCCGCACCCGGGGCGGTCGTTGTACCGCACATGATCACTTCACCGTATCGAAGACGCGCGAGCGTCCTGAGCACAGCGATTACGGCGGCTCTCGTGGCCGGGATTCCGACAGCCACCGCCGCGCCCTACACCGACCTTGCGCGACCGCGTCCGCGTTGCGAACCCGGGAGGCAGGTGCAAGCGCGGCATCGTAGTGAAGTACTCGCACAAGAAAGGCACCTCGAAACGAGGCGCACGCTGGGGCAGACGCCCCCTCAACACCGCAGCCTGACAACCGCGAACCGCAGGACCCCGAGCGCCGAAGGGGGCAACTTCAGGAGAAGGACAACGACAGAAGCACGACTCAGGAGGCGGACGGCTCGATCTCCCCCGCAAAGACGATGACCTGGTCGATGAGGCTCCGCCGCAGATGGACGACATCCGTTCCCGCCAGGCGGGGACCTCCATCCGGCGTGGTAAACACCCACTGGTACCGGGCCCACTCGTCAGGCATGTCCACCGCCGAGCAGCGCACCATCGTGCCGGTCCCCGCCGGATGGCGCCGGATGTCCAGCACGAACCGCTCGACCGCCGCAATTCCTTCGCTACGCCCCAATGGCCCCCAGAAAACTACGTCCGAGGTCAGAGCCTGAGAGAGCAAGGCAGTCACATAGCTGTCCTCCGAGGCGTTGAACGCCGAGATGAACGTGTCGATCGCGGAGCGTGCAATCTCTTCCTGCATACCCCAGTAATACCAGCCCATTCGCGTGCGCTCGCCCCGCGAGCCGCCCTCCGATCACGATGAACCATCCCCGTCACAGCACGAGGCACGGGCCGTGATGGCCTCGAATGTCATGTCGGTACTGCGTGGCGATTCTGGAGCGGTGCGGTAGGGGGCAGCCCCGATGGCGAGCAACTCGGAGAGAGACGGGTGCCGGAAACGAGTCTCAGCTGGCGGCAAGCCGAGCCGCCTGCGGGGCCGGTGGCCGAGGTGTCGTGGTCTGTCTGGTCCGTCCTCGGCTGGCTGCAAGCATCTGGTGGGCGGCTGCATCGAGAGCCGGGTACGCGACCCGGAAGGGCCGCCACTACGGGACTGTCCTGGTCGACGTCGAAAGCCATAGGCCGGTGGACCTACTGCCCGACCGGGAGGCATCCAGCGTGACCGCTTGGCTCACGAAGCGGCCCACAGTGGAGGTGGTATGCCGCGATCGGGCACCGTTCTTCGCCGAAGGCGCCACAGCCGGGGCACCCCAGGCGGTGCAGGTGGCGGACAGGTGGCACCTCTGGCACAACCTGAGCGAGCCGCCGAGCGTTGTGTCGCAGACCACCGCGGATGCTTACGGGTGCTGGCGCCAGATCCAGCTGAGTCTGCGCTCGAGCCGGAGAAATTCGAAGACCCGTCCGGATCGCCCTGGCCTACGGGACATCGATTTGCCGACCGCACCCGCGCCAAGCATGCGACCGTCCACGAACTGCTGGCCTCCGGACTGAGCCGGAGGGCGATCGGCCGCCAACTCGGCATGACCTCGCGCACCATCAAGCTCTTCGCCGGCGCAGCCGCCCCGGAGGACCTCTTTCGCGGGCAGTGGCAGGGCCGACCGTCCAAACTGGACGCGTTCAAGCCCTACCTGGGTGACCGCTGGAACCAGGGCTGCACCAACGCCTGGGCGGTAGGGGGGAGATCGTGCCGCTCGGCTATCAGGGCAGCTACCAGCGTGTTCACGCCTACGGGAGAAGAGGACCTCTCCCAACTCGATCACAGCTCGGCCACCGTCGCCCCGCGTCGTCGCCGGCTGGATCCTCCGGAGACCTGAGGCCCTTCCGGAGATCGACCACCTTCGACTCAAGGCTGTCTTGGCCCACTGCCCCGAACTCGACGCCCTCACCGGTCACGTCCGGTCCTTCGCCCAGATGCTCACCGAGCGCCAAGGCGAACGGCTACCGGAGTGGCTGGACGCTGTCCGGCAAGACAACCTCTCCAGCCTCCACACCCTCGCCGCGGGCATCGAACGTGACCGTGATGCCGTCATCGCCGGCCTCACCCTGCCCTGGAGCTCCGGTGTCGTCGAAGGACACGTCAACCGGATCAAGATGCTCACGCGCCAGATGTTCGGACGGGCCGGCTTCGCTCTGCTGCGGAACAGGGTTCTTCTGGCCAAGTGAGGACAGCCACCCATAGGGTGACGGGGACGAGAGAAGAGCACGATGGATCCCCGCGTACCCCGCCTGCGCCGCAAGCTGGCCGCGATCCCCTTCCAACCACTGCGCAGCCACTCCTTCGGGGAAGAGCAGCACAAGTTCTGCCTCGGCCCGAAGCTGGCGGAACCGCGCGTCGCGGCGTTCGAGGCCGAGCACGACATCGTCCTGCCTGACGCCTATCGGCAGTTCCTCACGCACGTCGGTGGCTCAGGCGCGGCACCGTTCTACGGCCTCATGCCGCTGGAGCAGTGTTCCCTGCTGATCATGAATCCCCGCGGAGAACCAGGGAAGCCCCGCGGCTTCGACGGCAGGGACCCCAAGGCCCACGGACGCGATCTCTTCCTCCACATCATCGAGATGGGCTGCACCGACGTATGCGTCATCGCGGTGACCGGCCCCCTCACCGGCCGCGTCCTCATCGGTAACAGCGACGGCTACTGGGGCCCCAACGTCTCCTCCGCTACCGACTTCCTCGACTGGTACGAACGCTGGCTCAACCACATGAGCGCCGGACGCGACAACCGGGCCCTGGAACTCACCTCACCGAGGCTTCGCGCTCATCCAGACCGCCATCGCCTGGCTCCCAAGATCTGACTCCCCATAATCACTCTACGGAAAGTGAGCCAGAACCCGAGAACGGGCTCAGGCTCAACTTCTGTGGACCTACTGCAGTGGTTGCTGACACTGGATAAAGGCTCGCTGCGCAGAGGGCGCTCCTCTACCGTGAACCGGAGCGGGATGGCGCGCATTCTCGCAGGCTGCGGTGCCGTGGCAGAGCGGCCATTGCGATCGACGTGGGCGAGGCCCCGCTCACGGCGACTGACGGAGACGGGGCGGGCCTGCCCCTATCTGTCCGCGGGTTCAAATCCCGTCGGTACCGCAGCCGACCGGCGAGCTGTTCTGCGCCCGCACTGCGACGCCGTTCCAGGGCCACAGAAGTTGAGCCAGAGCCGGAACTCGCGTACATGCATCGAGTGGCTGGCCTTCGCACGCCTTCGCACGTAACGCTGACCTGCCGGTTCCCGGCGTACCCCGGCCTCGGACATTGAGATTCGGCTCGACACCACAGACGTTGTGCCAGAACCGGCTTTCACCTACACAGCCTCCTGTGTCTTGCTGAACACCCCTTCCGCGCGGGCCTGCGCCAGCGCGGCCGCCCCGGCAAACGCACCAGGCTTGAGCACCAGAATCTCCAGGTAGTGATCAAGGACGTCGTGCGAGGTGTAGCGGCGCGTCAGTCACGGATGACGGGCGCCGCCCCTGCGCCCGTCGAAGATCCACACCTCGCTGGCCTTGAGCTTCACCCGCGCCTTGGCGCCGATGAACCGCCGGCACCGAGTAGTAGCTCTGACGGTGGCGCGGCCATTACGGGGTGCACAACCGGCGTCAGGTCGATCCCGGTGTCGTGACACGACCTTGAACGATGCGCACAGCGTGAACCGTCCGGCCCACGACCTGCATTACGCCGAAAGCGGCATGTCACACAAGATCAGACCGGATGGGCCCCCTTCTCGTTGCCCGACACGTGGTTCCCGTGCTCACCGCCCGAGCGGTCCCCTTTACACCCTGTCGAAAACAACGCGCCCGCATCTGAGGCGAAAAGGGCATCCCTGGGGCGGACACCCCTCGCCACAGCAGCCTGAAGAACCCGGCGAACCTACGCGGTCACCAGCACACTAGTGCTGCTCCGCGGAAGTTCGTGGAGGGGAGTTGATCACGTCGTCTTGAGTGGGGTGCCGTCGTAGGTCCAGCGGTAAGGTCTGGCGGTCTGGTTGTGTCCGACGACGTAGTCGTCGATCTTGTTCATCAGGTCATCGCGGCTGACGAAGTCGCCGTGCCGGATCACGCGGCGGGTCAACGCCGAGAAGAAAAGCTCAACTTGGTTGAGCCAGGAGGCGTGTGGCGGAGTCCAGTGCACGTGCCAGCGCGGATGGGCGGCGAACCATGCCTTGGTGTGCTTGGCGGTGTGAGAGGAGCCGTTGTCGAGCACTACGTGGATCTCCTTGCCCAGACCGATCACGGCGTCCAATCGGTCGAGGAAGGCGGTGAAGGTGACGGCGTTGTTGCGGGCGATGGGCTCGGTGAGCACCTCGCCTGTCGTGACGTCGAGGGCGGCCACGAGCGAGGCGGTGCCATGCCGGAGGTACTCGAACTCCTGGCGGACGGGGGTGCCGGGAGCGGCGGACCTGGCGGAGTACTTGCGGGATCGGGCAGCGATCGCGGTCTTCTCGTCGATGGACAGCACCACCGCTCCGGCGGGCGGGGTGCGGTACAGGCGGCAGACGTCGGCGGCCCTGTCCCAGAGGGTGTCGCGACGGGCCAGCCAGCCTCGCACCCGGTGCGGTTTGAGGTCCAGATCGGCCAGGACCCGCCCGACTTGGGATGGGGAGATCTTCGCGAAGACGGTACCGGCGACCCACTGGGAGATCGCCCGGTGAGACCAGGTCGACTCCGGGTGTGGCGGCGCGCTCGTGGCGGCGGCCACCACCGCCACGCGTACCTCAGACCCGTAGGTCTTGGGCCGCCCCGACCGCTTCGCATCCTCCAGGCCCGCCAGTCCGAGGGCGGCGAACCGGCCCGCCACTTGCGGACCGTGTTCACGCAGACCTTCAGCTCCCGCGCGATGGCACCGTTGGCCAGTCCGTCCGCCGCTGCGAGCACGATCCTTGCCCGCAGCACCTGTCGGACCTGCCCGGTTACCGACGCCGCCAGCCGCTCCAAGCGTGCCCGTACCGGTTCGGTGAGCTCTGCCGCAACCGCCCTCGCCCCCGTCATCCGGCTCCCGCCCCTCGACCCCGCCGACAGACGGTGATCATGGCGCGGGCAGGTTCATCTGCGCGAGCTTGGCCGGGTCGACGACGGCCGTGATGCCGATGATCTGGCCATCGACGACGGTGAACGCGAGGACCGAGAGCGGGGAGCCGTCCTCGCCCCAGGAAATGACTCCGGGCAGGCCGTTGACGAACGCCGCTCGCCCCAGTGGGGCTGCGCTGGCGGCCAGCTGCGCGCCGGCGGCGACCTTGGTGGCGCCGAGGGTGACGACCACGCCGGCGGGGGTGTCGACGGTCAGGCTCACCTGAGGGTGGAGCACCCGCAGCAACTCCAAGAAGTCGCCGTCGCGGGCTGCCGCCAGGAATGCCTGGACCACCTCGCGTTGCCCCCGTTCGACGTTTGTCGGCTGCTTGGGCGCCTGCACCTTCCTGCGGGCGCGGCTGGCGAGCATTTTGGCGGCGCCGGTGGACTTGCCGAGGATCTTGCCGATCTCCTCGAACGGCACCGCGAACAGGTCGTGCAGCACGAACGCCAGCCGTTCGTCCGGCCGCAGTGATTCGAGGACGACGAGGAGCGCGAGCCCGACCGAGTCGGCGAGCAGCGCGTCCTCTTCCGGGGCCGGACTGTCGTCGAGCGTGACCATGCGCTCGGGCAGACGGTCGTTCAGGGACGTCTCGGGATGGGCTTGGCGTGATCGCAGGACGTCGAGGCTGATCCGGCCGACGACCGTGGTCAGCCAGCCGGCGAGGTTCTGGATGGCCGCTGTGTCCTGGCGGGAGAGCCGCAGCCATGCCTCCTGGACCACGTCCTCGGCGTCGGCGTGTGATCCGAGCATGCGGTAGGCGACCGCGCGCAGCCGGTCGCGCTGGGATTCGAATGCCTCGGCTATCGAGGCGGTGGGGCTGGTGTCGGGCATGTTGTTACCTTCCTCGGATCCGCTCCGTCATGGGTGATGACGGGCCCGGAAGGGCGCTGGTAACCGATGAAGGAGTAGGACGATGAAAGCACGCCGGCAACGTGTGGGGTGCCCCGAGCTGTTCGCGGGGATCGCTCAGCGACGCAGCCGGACAAGGTGATTCAGGCGGGCGCGTCGACAAGCGTCTGCTGCCGCTGGTCCACCCGCGCGCCGGCCGGCTCAGCGGCTGGAGCCCCTGCGTTTTCGCTTTGAGCACGTTGGCGAAGAAGGCCGACGATGCTGGCGAGCGGTGCGCGACGTCATCGCGTGGCGCGAAACGCGCTTCCTCATGGATGAGGATCGGGCGGCGCTCGCGCTGACCGAGGCCGCCACCCGTATCCAGGAATGGTGCTCCCAGTGTGACCGACGAGATCTGGGAACGCCGCCGCCGACCACTGCACTGGCGAGCAAACGAATGACGCCCCCGACACCCGGCACCCATCCAGAGCTCTTGACTTTTCCTCACGGAAGGACACCAACACATTGCTGACCAACGTCATGTACGTGACGCTCTACGTCACCGATCAGGACCGCGCGCTGAAGTTCTACACGGAGCAGCTCGGCCTGGAGAAGCGCATCGACTTCCCTAATCCCGACGGACGATTTCTCACCGTGGGCGTCCCCGGCAGTCCGGTTGAGCTCGTCCTGTGGGCGCACGCCGCGGCCGCGGGGAAGCCGACCGAGGTACTGCTCGGCGCCGCGCCCGGCCCGGTCTTCCTTGAGTCGGACGACCTGCGGGAGGACTTCAAGGTGTTCCGCGACCGCGGTGTGACCTTCGACCAGCCGGAGCCGGAGGACTACGGGTTCGGCATCCGCATCGAGGCGGTGGATCCGGACGGCAACCGCATCTCGCTGCGCGAGCGGCCCCGGGCAGGCCGCGGCTGATGGCTGACCGTTCGTAGCCACGGCCCGTTCTAATCGATGACAATGACTGTATATAACGCAGAACCGACCCTGAAGAGGTTCCAGCATGCCGATAAAGATCGACTCAGTGATCGCACGACAGCGCGTTGACGACCTGGAGGCAGCGCTCCCGTTCTACGAGCGGCTTACGGATCGGAAGGCCAGCCGCTTCGAGTTCGCCGGTGTGCAACTGGCGAGTGTCGGGCCCTTCCTGCTGTTCTGCGGTCCGGACGAGGCAGTGCAGAAGGTCGCCGGGGTGAGTGCCACTCTGGCGGTCGGAGATCTGACCGCTGCCGTCGAAGAAGGGGTTGCAGCCGGTGCCACGGTGGTGATGCCAGCGCAGCCCACGCCCAACGGTCACCGAGCGGTCCTGCGCCACCCGCATGGGGGCGTATTCGAATACGTCGGCCCCTGACTGAGCCGAGAACCTCCCGCTCGGGACGGCGCCGTTGTCGTTCATGGGCGGGGTTGGCGGCACTGGTCTGCGGAAATTCGTGGAGGGTTGTTCGGTGATCGAGGTAGAGCCCGCAAGCGCAGTCCGGGGCTTCTTCTGGGGAGCAGGCCAGCAGTCCGCTGGGGCAGGAAGGTGTCGGCGTAGCCGTCCCGGCTGGCGAGGTAGAGCGCGAAGCCCCAGGTGTGCAGGACACCTGGTGATCAACTCCCCTCCACGAACTTCCGCGGAGCAGCACTAGTGAGCCCAGGGCGGGGTGATGGTGTTGCCGTCAGCAAGTTTGGCGATGAGCCCGACACGTGTGGTGACCCACATGCTGGCGGGCTGGTCGGTGGTGTTGGCGACTGCCAGTTCGGAGCCTGCAGGTGCCACTGCCGCGTCACCTGCGCGGAGTTCGGCGCTCTCATCGTCGATGGTGAGTCGGAGGCGACCGGAGAGGACGTAGAAGGTCTCCTCGTCGCTGATCGTGTGGGTCGGCCCCACCATTGCGGCCGGGATCTCGACGCGCCAGGCGGCGAGGTCCCGGCTGCCGGTGTCCGGACGGACGTAGGACACGAAACGGCCACCGTGAATCTCGTGTACGACAGCTTCGTCACTGCGGATGAACGGCATGCTCCAGCCTTCTTCTAGACAAGGTACTTGTCTATACAGACAAGCCGCTTGACCAGTTATAGTCAAGTCCATGGACGATGCCCTGGCCTTCTCCGCACTCGTGCTGGCACTCTCCGGACAGCTGGTGCAGGAAATCCACAACAGCGTGTCCCAGCAGGGATTCGAGGACCTACGACCCGCACACGGCTTCGCCTTCGCCCGCATCTCTGCAGGCGACGCCACCACGGCCGACCTCGCCGAGCACCTGGGGGTGACCAAGCAGGCCGCCGCCCAGCTGGTCGAGGAGCTGGTACGAAAGGGGTACGTGGAGCGGCATCCACACCCGTACGATGCCCGCGCCCGCCTCCTGGGACTGACCGAGAACGGCTGGGCCGCTACGCGCGCCGCTGACCAGGCAGCCCGGGCTGCCGTCGCACCGTGGCGAGAAGTACTGGGCCCGGCGCGCTTCAGCGAACTCGTCGCCGACCTGACACTCCTTGCACCGCCGGGACCGGTCCGCCCTGCCTGGTGAGCCGATGACCCACCGCCCGCCCTGGGGACCGCCTGCCATGAGCGAACCGTCCGCCAGGCCAACCGGCCAAGTGGCAGACGACATGCGAGTTGCCGCGCCGAGCCCTCCGCGGACCGGTGAACCTTCCTGGTCAGAGCACCAGCCAGAGGATCGGCCAGCGCGTCACGGCCATTGACCGACGTGGTGTCCCGGCGGCGCACCAGGTCGATCGCCTCCACGATCCGGCCCTGCCGCTCCCGGACAGCGGCGAGCATCGGGAAGACGTTGAACGGCTCCAGTCGAACCTGCCGGACTAACGCGAGCCCTGCAATGCCGGCGGAGAATCGCTTGGCCAGTGCTCGGCAGAATCATCATCATGTGGCAATGCCTGAGAACCGATTCGCTGTTGCACCGACCGTAATACGGCTCCCCCAGTACACCAAGGCGGATCGGGAAGAGATCCTTGGCAACAGCGATGACCCCTTCAATGTCGCCTCGACCGGTCTGACCTGGCTGCCGAAGGAAGAACACTTCGGCATCAGACACGAAGGTCGGCTCGTGGCACACACGGGCCTCCTGCGACTGCCGGTCTCGATCGGCGACGCAGCGACAGAGGTGGTGGGCGTCGGCGGGGTGGCCGTCGCACCGGGCACGCAAGGCCAGGGCCTGGCTCGGCTCGTCGTCGCAGCCGCCCTCGAGCACGCCCGCACGATGGGTTCTCAGCACGCTCTCCTGTTCTGCCGGCCTCCCCTCGTGCCGCTCTACCAGCGCCTCGGATGGCACCCGCTTGACAACGACGTACTCGTCGAACAACCCGAAGGCCGCCTGGTGACCATGCCGCTGCGGACCATGGTGACGCCCCTGCGCGACGATGCCCGCTGGCCCACAGGGCCAGTACGACTGCTCTCGCTCCCCATGTGACGGAAAACCACCCAAACGGCAACCAGCGCTCACACATCAGTGTCGAGTCCCGGTTACGCACCCAACCCACCTCACCTGACCGTTTGCCAACCAATCCAGTCGCCGCAGGTCAACGAGAACAGCAGAACTAACTTCGCTGTCAAAGGACACCGGCCCTGGTCTCCCCACAGCTTCAGGCAGCGGAACAAGGACCCGCGCCGTGCTCCCCTACCGGGAGCGCGCTGCCGAGTGGACCCCCTGCCGCTCCTGGCTGCTTTACGCAGACGTCCAGAACCTTCGAGGCCGGTGGCCCCCTCCGGAACAGGCAGGAGGGCACGAACCGAGGTGCTCGGAGTGGAGGGGGGCGGCTTTGCAGGGTGGGTCGCCGGTCTGCCTATGCTCAGGCCCATGGCACTGGAATGGGAACAGATCATCGTCGACTCCGCCGACCCCGTCGCTCTCGGGCACTGGTGGGCCAAGGCCCTTGGCTGGGTCGTCGTCGACGAAACCGAAGAGATCATCGAAATCCGGCCCGAGCCGGACCGCATGCCGGGCCTGCTCTTCGTACCCGTCCCCGAGGGCAAGACATCGAAGAACAGACTCCACCCCGACTTCCGCCCCGACGACCAGGAGACCGAAGTCGCCCGACTGCTCTCCCTCGGCGCCCGGCGCGTCGACACCGCGCAGGACGGACAGCACTGGGTGACCCTCCTCGACCCAGAGGGCAACGAGTTCTGCATCCTGAGTGACCGCAAGAGCTGAGCTGAGCTGAGCTGAGCTGAGCTGATGAGGATCTCTGAAATCGGCTAAGGACGCCCTTCATTCCGCTTTGTTGCACTTTGAAGCGAATGGGTGATATGGGGAGTCAAGAGCACGTGTGAGGACCCGGCGCCCGAAGGTCGCCGGGTCCTGTTGATCGGTGACGATCAGACGAAGTCGCTGCCCGCGGTGTTCACGGAGTCCGCCCCAGCGAGGTGGCGATGGTGGGACGGGCCGCCCCAAGAAACCGCCACCAGCGCAACACGGAGATCGATCTTGACCTCAACTTTGCTTGAGGTTCTACGGTGCTTGCACCAGCGATCATTCCTAGGGGGCACCGCACATGACGACCCAGCACACATCCGACGCCGAACTTGCCGCTCAGCCGGCTGCGTACTGGACCGGAGTTGCCTACGAGGCCATCATCTCGTTCACCCGATCTCAGCAGGCCCAACTGGGCTTCACCCAGCCCCAGTTCTGGCTGCTGCGCAACCTGTCGAAGAACGACATCTCACCCGACGGACGCGGCATGACCATCCCTGAACTTCAGCAGACCATGAGCTCTTACATCAGGCCCGAAGACGACCTGAAGGCAGAAGCGGAAGTCCTGCTGGAGCGCGGTTGGCTCACCCACGATGCCGAGGGACGACTGTGGATCACCGAGTCGGGCGAGGAGGCTCGTGTCGGTTTCAAGCAGCACGCCCCGGCCATCCGGGCCCGCATCCATCAGGGCATCAATGACGCCGACTACGTCACCACACTGAAAGTGCTCCAGCAGATGATCCGAAACACGGGCGGCCCCCTAACGTAGCCACCCCTGCCCGCATCGAGTGGGCCCCTCCACCAGCCGACATCTGCGTCTCAAGCGGAGCTCGAACGGCGTGTTTCCGTCGTACTCCGGCGGACCCCTGCCCTGCTCAGCGTCCGGTCACAGCCGATCCGCCGTGAGAGTCGCACTCGTACTACCTGCGCGTTCTTCGCCGGCTCCCATGGCGTTGAGGAGCACTGTCAGAGGCCATCCTGAGGAAGAGGAAGGTGAAGCGCGCTGTCGTACGGGCCGGGCAGGACGTGGAGGGCACCGGCCCGAATGCGCGAGCGCGCCGACCAGCAGGTGAGGATGCTCGCCCCCCCACGACTCGGGCGCCTCCGGAAGCTCAAGCCAGTCGAACTAGATCTCCTCGCCCGGCGCGGATGTGCGATCACCGCGACGTTCCGGCCGGTGGAGGCATGACACGGCTCGCAGTGCGACCGGACCTCTCCTGTGACACCGGGTGCCAGCCGCCCCCGCGTACGGTCTGCGCATGGCTACTCAGACTCCCCTGGGCAATCGATACGCGACTTCGCGACCTGGCAGCCCGTACTGAGGCTCTCGCGGGCCGCCAAGGCGGGCAAGGCCGGTGCCGAGCCCATACGCGTGGCGGGTCGCATCGGGCGAAGCGGTTGGAGTCTGGCCCTCCCACACCCGGTGCCACAGCCCGGTCGAGCCCGCCAGACCGATGACATACAGGAGGAGCTCGGCGCGACGGAGGAGGAAATCGCCGCCGCCGAAACACGCCTGGGCGTCTGCCTGCCCGAGGAACTCAAGGTGCTCTACCGGTTGCCCCGGGCACGCTGGGAGGACTGGGAGGACTGGGTCGACGACTACGAGACGGCGGACGGTGTCTTCGAAGTTCGACCCGCCACTGCCGCTGGGAGTTCGCGGCCAGGGAGGCGGTCGTCACCTGGCCCGACGCCTCAGTACAAGGGGTCATCGGATCACCCGGGTGGATCGTATTCGGCGAGAACGGCGGCGGAGACCAGCTCGCGGTCGACCTGACGCCCGGCCCGCGTCCTCAGTCACGAGGAGAGCGTCGGCGCCGAGTTGCTGGCCGACTCGCTCACCGACTGGGTCCTGGACCGGGAGACGCACGAGCGCCGGCACCGCAGAGAGGTACTCGTCGCGCGCCATCCGAACCCGTCTGCGTCGGTCGGGATCCGGGCGGTGATCCCTGAGCCCTCCGACCGGGCCGCGAACCGCAAGCGGCGCGGCCGGCTCGGCGGCCGTCCGCCTGCCTTCGACCGCGAGGCCTACAAGCAGTCCAATGCCGTTGAGCGGTGCATCAACAGACTCAAGCAGTGGCGCGGCCTTGCCACACAGCTACGACAAGACCGCCACTATCTACCTCGCCGGACTCCACCTCGCCGCCATCTTCATCTGGTCGGCGAGATGATCCGAGAGAAGCTGCCTAGTAGCCGAGGTCCTTCTGCTCGGTGATCAGGCGGCCGGCGATGTGCAGGTTCCCGTCGGAGTCGAGCACGGCGATGATCTTCTTCGTGGAGCCGTGGTGGGTCGTGAAGTAGATCTTGTCAGCCTCCTGCGAGGAGGAGTAGTTCGTGTTCACGGACAGCTCGATGCTCACCGGGGAGCTGATGAGCACGTCCTTCTTCGGTGAGTTCGGGTAGACCTGGTTCTGCCGCAGCTTGACGCGGCCGTGGGTGTCCCCCTCGTCCCAGTCGGACGCCACGCCGAGGTCGATGTCAGCCATGCGATTTCCCCTCCGGTTGCTGTGGACGAACTTTGTGGCCGGGCGCCACAGGACATCCCGAGCCGAGCCCAGAACCTACGCAGTTTGTTCACATGGCGGCGTCACATCGCGGGACTATGACTAATTTCCGCCCCGCTTCGTCCCAAAAGTGGCCTCAGGGTACTAGAGGTGCAAAAAAGACCGAAAAGATCCGTGACAGTTCTCGGGGGTAGCGGATAGATCGACGCTCTCGGATCAGCCGGCTGGCCAGATGATCCGAAGGAAACGGCCTAGTGCTCTGACGGGGAAGGTTCGCCGGGTTGGCGGATCATTCCTTCTCGGAGGCAGCGGCGAGGTGACGGCGACACAAGTCGGCAGCCGTGGGATGGGGCCTGTGCAGCGCATCGCTGTAAAGCCGCATCTCACCGGAGCCGGCCGAGGCGCTCACGGCGTGGGGCGAGGTGGAGGTGGCGGCGCTGCGGCACTACATCGCCTACCGGCGGCTGGTGAACATCGCGTCGGTGATCCTCCGTCCGAAGCACGAGGCGATCCTGGTCCGTCTCAGACGACCATCGATGAGGTGGACAAATCGAAGGCACTCGCACGGGGAGGGGCGGTCGAAGCCCGGCTGGCCGCCGGCGGCACATCGACCAGCCGTTCATCGCCATCTGCCGGTGGAAGAACAACATCGAGACCGCTGAGGAACGGCGGATCTCGTACAAGACGACGGTCGAGCGGCGGCCCGAGCTCCAGTCATCGGTCCACCAGAAGCACGGCTACGAGGTCCCGGAGTGGATCACACTGCCGGTGACAGGCGGCTCCGATGCCCATCTGTCATGGGTGGTCGGAATCGTCGACGTTCGTCATCGGCGTCCGCTCCACACTCAGGAGGGAGGGAGCCGATAGAACCAGGGACGCTGACCCGGCTTTGAGGGGGCGGCTGCGCCCCGCTCTTCAGCAGGAGAAAAGACGCGAGAGCTGCCACGACGGACCGTGCCGCAGCTGCCTTCGCTCCCGGCGACCGCCCTGGGAGCCGCGCTGAGCGGGCCGAACAGGCCTGGATGATCCATCAGAATCGGGAGGCGGACCGACGGGCAGATACTCGGCCGCCTTTACCGGTTCTCCAACTACTGCCATTCTGACCGGGCTTGAGAATCAGGAGGAGGTTCTTTGTCTCGCATATCCACTCTGGCGGTGGCGCTCACCAGCGCGGTCGCCCTTGTTTCCGGCGGTGCCGTCACAGCCTCGGCGGCGCCCGCGAAGGCTGTCGGGGAAACGATCCCGCAGACCGCCCCGGCCACCGCCGCGGAGCAGGTCGACCCGGTGGTCTGGACGCCCTGCAACCCGGACCCGTCCAAGCCCGATCCCAAGATCTACGACTGTGCCGTCTACCCGGTGCCGCTGGACTACGCGAACCCGTCCGGCGAGAAGATCGGCATCGCCATGCTGCGGCGACGGGCCGGCGACCCGGCCAAGCGCATCGGTTCGCTGTTCCTCAACCCCGGCGGTCCCGGCGGCAGTGGATACCTGTGGGCCACCACGACCCGCTTCGAGCCCAAGGTCCTGGAACGCTTCGACCTCATCGGCTTCGACCCGCGCGGCGTCGCGCGGAGCAACCCGCTGCGGTGTTTCGGTACGAAGGAGGAGGCCGACGCGGTCTTCGGCCGGATGACGGGTGTGCCCGTCACGCCGACGGAGGTGGACGACACCCTCGCGGCCACCAAGGACTACACCGATGCCTGCGCCCGTAACGCGGGTCCGCTCATCCGGCACATGTCCACCATCAACGTGGTGCGCGACCTCGACCGGATGCGTCAGGCCGTCGGCGACGCGCAGCTCACCTTCGCCGGCTTCTCCTACGGCACGCTGATCGGTTCCACCTACGCCAACATGTACCCGGACAAGGTGCGGGCCGTCATCATCGACGGCAACGTCGACCCGCAGCTTCGCCTGCACAACGGTCTCGAGTACGACCGGCAGCGCGCCGCGGGCGGCTTCGAGCTTGCCCTGGACGAGTTCCTCAAGCGTTGCACGGCCGCCGGCGCGCCGCGCTGCGCATTCGCCGAGGGCGACACCCGCGCCAGGTTCGACGCGATCCGCGACCATCTGCGCACCAGCCCGGTAACCCTGCCGAGTGGCGAGACGGTCACGCTGAGCAGCTTCACCAGTCAGGTGGCCAACGCCCTGTACGCGCAGAGCCGACTGGCGCCGCTGGCGCGCTCGCTGCAGGCGCTGGACCAGGTGATCAACCCGCGGCCGGGCTTCGGCGTCACGGTGGCCCAGGGAGTGTCCTCGGACGAGGCGGACCGGCTGGCCAAGGTCGCCCCGGCCGCACTGCGCGAGGCGCCCGCCGACTCCCCGTACACCGCCGACGACTCCTACTTCGGCGTCAACTGCCAGGACAAGCCGTACCCGACGAATCCCAAGGCCTTCGCGAACCTGGCTCGCGCCTGGGAGCTGGACGCGCCCACCTTCGGCCGCTACCAGGCCTACGACTCGCCCGCGTGCGCGACCTGGCCGTCGCCCGCACGCGCCTCCGAGCGGTACACCGGCCCGTGGAACAAGCGGACCGCCAACCCGGTCATGGTCATCGGCAACACCTTCGACCCGGCCACGCAGTACAGGTTCGCCCAGAAGATGCAGCGGGAGCTCGGCAACTCCGTCCTGGTCACGGTCGACATGATCGAGCACTGCGCGGTCGGCCGCAGCAAGGCGCTCAACGCGCTGGTGACCTCCTACCTGGTGGACCAGACCGCGCCGAAGCCTGGACAGGTCCTCACGCCGGACCTCGACCCGTTCCCCGTGCCGACGGCCTGACACACCTGTAGACCGCGGGCGCGGTGACGGCTGAACCGCCGGTCACCGCGCCTGTGGGCCCCCTGCGCATCGCTCGGGCCTGCCGCACAGACGTCGCCGCTCTCCCGCGAAGGTCCAGGTCGGCGCTGCGGGCCTCGATACCGGCGGAACAGTGTGGCGTTCCGCCCCCGGCGAGCTTCGGAGGTACTGGACGCGCCCGCTCGGCCACCCCCAGCCGGCCGACTTCAGCGAGCCGGTGCTCGACGACAGTGCACCTAGGTTCACCATGAGATCGGGTACAGGCTTCATGGCACCGTCCTCCTGCGGTGCCCTAGCGTCGTGCCATGACGATTCCAGCTGGACTGAGACGCACGGTTCTCCGGGCGCGGCGGGACACCGGCTTTCTTGCCGCTGGTCTGCTGCCGCACCTGGCGATGGTGCCCGTGTGGGCCTGGGCGGCGACGACTACCGCCAGGACGGGGAACTGGCTCCTTACGGTTTCCCTATCGGCCGCCCTGGTCCTGCTCGGCACCCCGATGCTGACGGCCGTTCAGCGGACTCGCTACCAGGTACTCATCGGTGTGGACGTCCCCCGGCTCACCCCCACGGCGCCAGAACAATGGACGTGGGCCTCGACGACCCGGTGGCTCGCGGCGACGCGGCCGTGGCGCAAGATCGGCTACCACCTCGTGCTGGGGCCGCTGCTCGCACTGCTGGAGCTGCTGGTGCTCGCGGTGGCAGCGGCGGGCCTGGCGGGCGTCACCGTCTACGCCTGGTCATGGACGCTGCCAACCGCAATCCGCCAGGACGGGTTCGGCTACCTGACCGAGCTGCCGGCTTACACAGCGGCTGGACTCCTCCTGCTATGTGCCCTGCCCTGGACCGCTCGGGCAGTAGCCCGGGCCGAGGCGCGGCTGGCGTCGGGCCTGCTCGGGCCCAGCCGGGCGCAGCGGCTCCAGGAACGGGTCGATCAGCTGGCCGTGAGCCGGACCGACTTGATCGAGGCCGTCGACGCGGAGCGCCGCCGGATCGAGCGCGACCTGCACGACGGCACCCAGCAGCGGTTGGTGTCTCTCGCGGTCAACCTGGGTCTGGCCATGGCCACCCGCCCGGACCTGCCGAGTGATGCCCGCGAGCTGATCGCGAAAGCGCACCTGGAGGCGAAGGAGGCGATCGCCGAACTCAACGACCTGGTGCGGGGGCTGCACCCGGCCGTGCTCGAAGACCGAGGTCTGGACGCGGCGTTGTCCGGGCTGGCTGCCCGCACCCCCCTGCCGGTGCGGCTGCAGGTCAGCCTGGAGGAGCGGGTGGCGCCCAACGTGGAGTCAGCCGCGTACTTCGTGATCTCCGAGGCGCTGACCAACGCAACGAAGCACGCCAACGCGACGCGCGCAGAGGTGACAGTCAATCAGGTCGGCCAGATGCTGCGCATACGCGTTACCGACGACGGGCTGGGCGGTGCCGACACCGCCGCCGGCACGGGACTGACCGGGCTGGCCAAGCGGATAGCGTCCCTCGACGGAGCCTTCCACATCAGCAGCCCTGTGGGCGGGCCCACCACCATCACCGCGGAGCTGCCCTGCGCGCGGTGATCGCCGAGGAATCGGTGCTGTTGCCGGTCGGCCTGATCAAGGCGCTGGAGACGGGCGGGTTCCAGGCCGCCGCGGAAGCCGACGACGCGGAAGGCGCCGTTGGCGGCAGCGGCGGAGCACCGGCCCGGACTCGCCCTGACGGACGCCCGGACGTCACCTGGCCTCACCAACGAGAGGGTACGGGCGGCGATGCAGATTCGCCGACGCCGGCCGGGGACACCGGTAGTGCCGCTCTCGCAGTACTTGGCGCCGAGGTCCGCGCTTGATCATTCGTTGTCCCTTGACCTTCTTGCCCGCGTCGATGCCTCTGGTCGCGGCCGGGACTGTGTCTGCGCTGCGGACGGACTGCGAGTCGATCAGCCTGGCAGTCGGTTCTGCATCCCTGCCGTCGGCCGCCCGGACGCGCTCGCGCAGGGCGTCATGGATGCGTTCGACGGTGCCGTCGTCGTGCCACCAGGTGAAGTACCAACGGTGGGCCGGGGCGTTCTGTGGAATCAGTTCTGTCAAGCAGCAGCCGTCATCCGGGGGGCATCATCTATGGCTGCGCCACTGTTCGGACAGTGGCCTCTTCCACCTGGTGTCGGCCGGCTTCGCCTTGGGTCCAGACGAATGCACGCCAATGACGCGATGCCTGGCTGCTCCAGTGCTGGAACTCCTGAACCACCACGTTGGCGGAAACCCGCCAACGGATGGTGCGGCCTGAGGCCTCGGGAACGTCGGTGAGGCCGTCCAACTGCTGGGCGAGCACGAAGCTGTCGATCTCGACGGTGGTGCGGTCCCAGGTCGAGACCATGTCGGTGAGCGCGTGGGATTCGATGAGGGCCGGAATAGACGGGGCGATTTCGAGGAACGCACCACCTCCGTCGTCGACTCCGACGGATCCGTTGGTGTGCACCAGGTAGCGCACCGGAGACGAGACGCGTTCGCCGAACCAGTCGAAGTACCAACTGCGGGCGGAGTCGGTCCACATGCCCTGACCAAGGTCGTAGTGCCAGTCACGGAGCACTTCGTGGCGCTCGCCCTCGACGGTGAAACTGCTTCGGACTTGATAGCGGGAGCCCGCCGTACCTCTGCTCGAATCCCTCGCGGCGGATCACGAGCAACATGGGCGTGGGGATCGGCCGGCCGAAGCGGTCGCGGATCCGAAGGAACTCCGTTGAGAGTCGGCGCTCAGTCGGATGCTCCCGCCGACCGGTGCGTTCAAGCAGATTTCTTGCACGAGTGGAAAGACCGGTGAGGTCGTCCAGGAGGTGCATCCTGCACTTCATTTCCCAAGGCGGGGTTGGTGTTGTGCCTCACGCTACCCGGTCGAGACCGTCCAGTGCAGTGAAGGACCAGCGGCTTCGTGTCGGCCCATGCTTTGGTGATGCGGGGATGGTCGGCGGCGATGTCCGAGAGCACATGGCTGCCGCCGGCATTGTCGGAGACGCTGGCAGCGGTGACCAGCGCGGTCAGGAGAAGGCCGAGTGTGTCGACACCGATGTGGCGTTTGCGCCTGCGATCTTCTTGCCGGCGTCGATGCCCTGGCCAGTGGCCGGGACGTTCGCGGAGGTTTTGATGCTCTGGGCGTCCAGGACGCAGGCACTCGGCTCGGCGTTGCGGCCTTCGGCCTTCCGGACAAGGCGCCGCAGGAGACCATTGAGCTGGTTAGACGGTTTCCCATGGGGCGAAGTCGTGAGGCAGGTACCCCAGGGGATCCCGGTCCGGTCGACGTAGCGGATGGCGTCCATGATCCGGCGCAGGTCGTGTTCGGGCAACCGGCCGATGTCCAGACCCTTCCCTCTCCGTTCGGCACGCCAGGCAGTCGGTCGGGGGCTGCTCTGCTTCTGCCAACAGGAGCCGGCGGTGGGACGCATGCCAAGCGGCCCGAACCCGTCGAAGGCGAACGTGCGGTCCGGGCGCGCCCATTGACCGCGTACTCAATCCGTTCCAGCTTGGCGCCGAGCGCCGCTTCCGGGGACGTCTTCCAGGTCTTCGTCCGCTGGCCGGTGATCCCGTGGCGTGCCAGTAGGGACCGCAAGGCCTCGCGGCCGATCCGGACGGACCGGGCTATGTTCCTGCGCAGGTGATCGACCAGTTTGCGGACCGACCGTGTTCTGGCATCGCAGTCAGCAGCTGGGGAGGGGTTCGATGTTCGACCTGGTCGATTCGTGGTCGGGTGCGTGCCAGCGCGCGTACATGATCCAGGCGATCGAGCGTTCGACGACTCGGCGGCGGGGCGGGGCCACGAAGCTCCGCGGCGGTACGACCCTCCTCGGCGGTACGACCCGACGGGGCGTCAGCCGGTACTGGAGCATTCCTCAGCTGGCTGACTGTCTTCAAGATCAGGTTCGGAGACTGCATGCCCAGGTCACGAGCCGTCCGGCATAGCCGGAGTCGCGCCAGGCGCGGATGATCTCGCGGTGCGCATCAGGCGCAGGCGCAAGAGGACCGGGCCGAGCGTGGTGGAACGTGTGCAGGCCGAAGGCGAAGACAGCCGTGAGCAGGGTGGCGTGCGGACGCTTCCAGTGCGCGAAGCGCCCGTCCGTGGCACACCTGCGCGCGGGATCCTCCGGCATCTCGCCGGAGCGGCTTACGGTGGCCACCTGCGATGGAGGAGATGCCGTGGAAAGAGCTGGTGACGCCCGCCCAACGCGGTGCGGACCCTCGGCCGTACCCGTGTCTGCGGCAGGGCCCGGACGTCGGCAGGTCCTGGGGGCGGCGGCTGCCCTGGCCCTCGGCGGGGCGGCGACCGCGGGCCGGGGAAGCACGGCATCCGCTGCCTGCGGCACGCTCGCCACTGCCGCCTCCCCGGCCCACGGCACGGGGCCCGGCCTCGACGTTCGCGCGGAGAACCGTCTGCCTGGTGCGACCGCCTGGCGGATCACCACCCCAGGAACGGCCCGCGCCCTCGAAGGCTTCGCCGATCAATGCTCTGTGCCGCCGGGTGGCACGGTCGGGCTGCGTGTGTCCACGACCGCGCCCCGCTTCACCGTGACGGCCTTCCGCATCGGCTGGTACGGGGGTGCCGGGGCACGCCTGGTGTGGCGTTCGGGGGAACTGCCCGGGCAGCTTCAGCAGCCGGCCCGGACAAGCCCGGACACGCGCATGGCATACGCGGACTGGGAGCAGACCACGCAGCTGTCCACCGCGGGCTGGCCGGAAGGCTGTTACCTGCTGCGGCTCGACGCGGTGGGCGCACGAAAGCCCGCCCAGCGATACGTCCCTCTGACCGTGCGCTCAGCGTCCACCGCTGGCCGGTCGGTGTTCGTCAACGCCGTGGGCACCTGGCACGCCTACAACCGCTGGGGGAACGCGGACCTCTATGGCGGGCCCGACAGTCGGTATGCCTCGCGCTCGCTCGCCGTCAGCTTCGACCGGCCGTACCGCAGCGCGCACGGCGCCGGACAGTTCCCCCGCTATGAGGAGCCCCTGCTGCGCATGGCCGAGCGGATCGGGCTGCCGCTGGCCTACGCCACGGGTCCGGACCTGGCGCGCGAACCGCAACTGCTGCACGGGGCACGGGCGGTGCTCTCCCCAGGACACGACGAGTACTGGAGCCCCGAGCAACGCCGGCACGTGGCCGCAGCCCGCGACCGCGGCACGAACCTCGCCGTCTTCGGGGCCAACTGCTGCTACAGACGGGTCCGCTTCGAGCCCTCCGCCGTCGGACCCCAGCGGGTGATGGTTTGTTACAAAACGGACTACGCCCGCGACCCCGGGTTCCAGCAGGGACTGCCGCCCACACACGAGTTCCGCCACGCTCCGCTGCCCGAACCGGAGAGCGCGCTGCTGGGAGTGCTCTACGACGGGTACCCGGTCGACGCGCCATACGTGGTGACCCACCCGGACCACTGGCTGCTGACCGGCACCGGCGCGGCGGCCGGCGACACCTTCGCACACCTGGTGGGCGTGGAGTACGACCGGATCGACCTGCGGTACCCGACCCCGCGGCCGGCGGAAATCCTGGCCCACTCCCCCGTGCTGTGCAAGGGCCTGGCGAGCTCCGCGGACACGGTATACGCCTCGCTGCCCTCGGGAGCCGGGCTGTTCACGACAGGCACGATGCGGTGGGTGGAGGCCCTCGAAGCCCGGGACGGCGGGAGGGGGAACCACGGGCTCGACGGGAAGGCGGGAACGTTCACCCGGACTGTGACAGAAAACGTGCTGCGCGCCTTCGCCGCCGGCCCGGCGGGCCACACACGGCCTGCACAGGACAACGTAGCCCACCACTACGGCGGCCGGAACCCACCAGATCCCGCTCGGCCGGCCTAGTACTCCAGCAGGATTTCGCTGTCTGACCTGGCATTTCGCCGGATGGCGGGAGGTGTGGCGGGTGAGGGCGCCTGGGCAGATGCCCCGCTCCGGGTCAGCCGTCAGCCGCCTTTCGAGCACCGTGAGCCCGCCCCGCGATGACCGCGCCGGTCACGACGGCCAGTACGTACACGGTGATGCTCGCGGCGAAGCCTCCCGGTAGCCAGCCCAGCAGGCCGGCGTTGTCGTGGTCGACGAGCTGGCGGATTGCGCCCTGGGCTCCGATGACGAGCAGGGCCATGCCCAGGGCCTGGTAGAGGCCGTATTTCATGAGTTTCTCCTCAGCCTGGTTGCCGTTTACCATGCACTTGCACTGTAAACCGATGGTGCTCGGTTTTGCAATGCGATCGCATGGTGAAGGTGACGAGGGAAGGCGGCGGCATCGTGCCGAAGATCGTGGATCACGAAGCGCGCAGGACGCGTCTCGTCGAGGCCGTCTGGTCGCTGGCCGTGCGCGGCGGCATCGAGCAGGTGTCGCTGCGCAAGGTGGCCGAGGAGGCGGGCGTCTCCATGGGCCAGGTCCAGCACTACTACTCCTCCATGCAGGCCCTGATCCGCGACGCCCTGGACCGGGCCGTACGGGCCGTGAACACCACCATCGAGAACGCGGTCGCCGCCGCCGACACGACCAGCCCGGAGACCGTCCTCCGCGCCTGTCTGTACGCTCTGATCAGCCCGGCCGAGGAGAGCTCGCGGCTGATGCGCTTCGCGCTGGCGGCTGCGGGCCGGGCGGCCTCCGATCCGACGATGGCCAAGGTCCTGGCACCGGGCGACGACGAGTTGCTCACCTTCACCGCCGGCCTCATCACGGCGGCCCGGGAGGAGCGGGGCAGCGAGCAGCACGGCGAGGGACGTACCGACGCCGACATCTGCTGGTCCCTCGCCACCAGCCTCGGCGTGGACATCGCCCTCGGCTACCGCACCCCGGAAGCCGCCGAACGCGTCCTCGACCACTACATCGAGCAGGTCCTCCGCTAGGCGGACTTGCGGCGCCGGGACGCGGTGGTCTGTTTCGCCGCCGTCTTGGGGGCGGGGGCCTTCTTCGCGGCCGCGGTCTTCGTGGCCGCGGTCTTCGTGGCCGCGGTCTTCGTGGCCGGGGCCTTCTTCTTCGGCTTCGGTATCTCGGGTACGGTCGCTGGGCCGCCGGCGGGTCCTGCTGGATGCTCCCCTGCGGGGACCGTCCCCGGCCGGTCGTGCCGTGGTGCCGCCGGGGGTCGGGTCGCCAGATGTCCACCGGCGTCGAGCCGATGGCCAGGCCGCGCTCGACGAGGAGTCGGCCCATGTGCTTGAGGGTGTGCAGTGACACCGCGCTGCGCGCCACGGCGAGTTCGGGGAAGCGGGCAGCCAGGGACGCTTCCAGTGCGGGGAGCCCGGAGACGTCGCGGAGCCAGGCGATCAGGTGCAGGTTCTCCGGTCCGGTCAGGCCGACGCTGAGCCTGATCTCCGGGAGCGCCGGGACGGAGCGGGCCACGCTGTCCAGTTGCGCCGCCGGCACGCGGCAGCGGAGCACGGCAGTCACCGGCCGGCCGGAGACCGACTGGGCGACCTCGCAACGCATCCGCATCCGCCCGTCGGCCATCAGCCGGCCCAGACGGCGCCGTGCGGTCGGTTCGCTCACCCCGAGGCGCGTGGCGAGCTCAGTGGTCGGCAGGCGTGCGTCGGTCGTCAGCATGCGGATCAGCTGCTCGTCGAGTTCGTCCAGGCGCCGGACCGGCTCGTCGCGGGCCGCGGTGTCGCCGATCGCGGTCTCGCGCTGGGCCAGCTTTAGGGTTCCCAGGCGCCAGCGGCTGCCGTCGCCGTACGTGGTGACCAGCAGTTCGGCATGGTGGGCGCGCAGCCCCTACCTGTCCGGGGCGCTGATGCTGGGCCTACTGCTCGGCAGCGTGAGCACCTCCCTGCTGCTGCACGCGGCCGGCCCCGTGCCGGCGTTGTTGGCACCCACCGTCGGCACACTCGCGGGGCTCGCCTTGATGGGCACGGTGCCCCGCGACGAGCCGTCCGCTGAAGTGCCTGCGGCAGGCCGCGTCGACTGGGCCGGGTCGGCGCTGCTGTCGGCCGGCCTCGTGCTGGCCGTGCTCGCACTGCACCAGGGCACGGCCTCGGGGTGGACCGCACCCGCAACGCTCACCTGCCTCGGCACCGGCCTGCTGCTGGTCGCCGCCTGGGCGGCGCTCCAACTGCGCTCCGCCACACCGCTGATCGACATACGCCGGTTGTTCCGGCCGCGCCTGCTACCGGTGTTCGCGGTCGGCTGCTGCGTGAACTTCGTCGTCATCGGCGGCCACGTCTCCTACACGGCCTACCTGACGGACCGTGGCGGGCTCGGACTGAAACCCGCCGCCGCAGGGCTGGTCCTGCTTCCGGCCTTCGGTGCGATGGCCGCGTCCAGCGCGCTGACCAGCCGGTTCGGACGGGTCGCCGGCTTCCGGCGGGTCACCGTGACCGGCGCCGCGCTGCTGGTCGCGGGCACGATGGTCATGCTGCTGCGGCCCTCCACCGCGGTCGAGGTCGCGGCGGCGCTCACCCTCGCGGGAACCGGGCTGGGGCTGATCACGGGCGCGACCCGGGTCCTGGTGATCGACGGCGTGCGCGTCGAGGAGACCGCCGCCCCCGAGGGCCTGTTCGAACTGCTCGTCAGCCTGGGTATCGCCACCGGCTCGGCCACCACTGCGGCAATCCTGGCCGCACAGGACGACAACCTCCCCGGCTACCGGACCGTCTGGACGGTCGGCGCCGGGGTCGCCCTGCTCGGCCTCGCGGCGGCCCTGTGCCTTCCCCGCCCGGCGGGGAAGGCAGACTGAAGGCCAGGCAGCTGTTGCTACTGCGGGGGGCGGCCCGCAGAGCAGCAGCTCGACGATGCCGTCCTCATGGATCTCCGACATGGATCTCCGACGCATCACCGACGCATCACCGACCCGAACGACCCCTGGGACGAGTGGAAATCCTCGCCAGCCCTCGGCACGAGCACGACGATCTCACGGACGGTTCAAAGAGACCGTCCCTAGTCCCTCTCGGCGTCGCCCCTGTGGCCGAGCGGTCGGCGCTGTTCCTCGCGCCCCACGCCCGGGGACTGGCGCTTGGCAGTCATGCCGCGCTCGTCGTCCGCGTCCTCCACCCGGCGGCCCTGTTCCGCCTCCTCGGCCTCCCGGCGCGCCTCTGTGTCGCCGCTTTCGCCGACGGCTTTGGAGGGGGTGGTCCGTGGCGGCGTGTCCGCGGGCAGTGTGCGTCGGCGTTCGTGGTGGCCCATGGTCTCCTCCTGTCCCGCGCGAACATCTCGTGCCGCCGCCTCGCACGGAGGGGCGCCACGTGGAGCGGCTGCCCATCGGCGTCACGGTGAAACACCGTGCGTGGGGGCCAGTACGAAGGTGTGCCCGGCCGGATCCATGAAGCAGCGCACATCGGTGCGCCGGTCCGTTCGGGTGCCGTTCTGTTCGGCGGCCACCGGGCGTGCACCCAGGGAGACCGCTTCGCGCTCGGCCTCGTCGAGCGCGTCGGGGGCCACGACGATCCGGAGATGGGCCTGCAGGGAGTCGTCCGGCCGCGGCCAGCTCGGTGGCGCGTGGCCGGGGTCGCGGTGGATGCCCAGGACGATTCCGGTGGCGCCGGAGATCAACAGCAGGTCGGGGTCTCCACCGCTCGGCTCGACGGTGGCGCCGAGCAGCTCGGCGTAGAAGCGGGCGAGGGGTTCGGGGTCGGTGCTGTCGAGGACGAGGATGCCGGTCTTGGAAACGGTCATGACCTCCGTGTGCCCGCTCATGCCCCTTGCAGACGAGCTACTCGCCGAGCGTCTTGTGGTGCGGCAGTTTCGAGAGTCTCAGGCCCTGGCGGAAGCGGCAGTCGTCGCAGACGGCGAGTTCCTCGGACGGGACCGCTCCCCGCAGCACAGCCCGCGAGGAGCGGCCCGGCCACCCGCTGCCGGGCCCGGCGCGGCCCGCCACCCGCCTCACCACCGTCTCCGCAACCGCTCCCGACGTCTGGCGATGAGGCAGGCCGCAGCCCGCACGTCCCATTGGTACGGCGCTCCGTGCGCGTCGTCGAAGCGTTTGCGGGGAGGCCGCCAGGTCGACAGCCGTCCTCTGTCCGCGGTGGGCGTCGGAATGCAAGGAAGATCACTGCCCCAGCCGTACAACCCTTGGGCCTCCTCGTGCATCTTCTGTGCGCCGGGCCCGCCGCCAGGCGCGGGCACCGACCGGCAGAACCCGGTCGGCTGGCCTTCGCCGCTCGCGCAAAGCTTGTGCGGACCCGGCGGACCCGTACGACAGCGACTCCTACCAAGGGCAGAGCATTTTGATAACTACGACACTGGGTGTGCGCCGTGCCGTGACCGTCGCGGTCACGACCTCGGCCGTGCTGGCCGGCGGCCTCTTCGCCGGGCAGGCGCAGGCCGCGACGCCGCCCGCCCCGTCCATCACCGCTCCGGGCGGCTTCGTCATGAACAACGGGACGGGCACGACGCTGTTCGGGAAGGCCGCGGACAGCCGCCGGTCGACCGGTTCCACCACCAAGATCATGACGGCGAAGGTGGTACTGGCCCAGACGAACCTCAACCTCGACGCCAAGGTCACGATCCAGAAGGCCTACAGCGACTACATCGTCGCCAACAACGCCTCCTCGGCACACCTCATCGTCGGGGACAAGGTGACGGTCCGGCAGCTCCTCTACGGCCTCATGCTGCCGTCGGGGTGTGACGCCGCCTACGCGCTGGCCGACAAGTTCGGTACCGGCTCCACGCGCGCGGACCGGGTCAAGTCGTTCATCGGAAAGATGAACGCCGAGGCCAGGAGGCTGGGCCTGACGAACACGCACTTCGACTCGTTCGACGGGATAGGCAACGGGTCGAACTACTCGACCCCTCGCGATCTGACGAAGATCGCGAGCAGCGCGATGAAGGACTCCACGTTCCGCACCATCGTCAAGACGAAGTCCACGAGCCAGAAGGTGACCACCAAGACCGGCGGTTACCGGTACATGGCGTGGACCAACACCAACAAGCTCCTGAGCACCTACAGCGGCGCGATCGGTGTGAAGACCGGTTCAGGTCCGACGGCGAAGTACTGCCTCGTCTTCGCGGCCACCCGTGGTAGCAAGACGGTCATCGGGGCGGTGCTCGGTGCGCCGAACGAGGCGAACCGGGCGGCCGACGTGAAGAAGCTGCTGGACTACGGCTTCGCGAAGTAACCGGCAACGGGACCGTATGCACGACAGCGTCGGTCCCGCCTCGGGCTGCTGCCCTTTCAGCCGACGGTCTGTGGCGTAACGGGCGGCCCGGGGGAGATAAAGAAGCGCTCCGTTGCTCCCGCACAGCTTGCGCGGGAGCAGCGGAGCGATTCCTTGCGCGACAGGGTGTCCATCGGAGCCGATGAGATCCAGCTCCACCCTCGGTCGTCCAGCAGCACCAGGCTGCGGTCATCTGCGAGTACAGCCTCAAGCCGTGCGGTCACCGACGTATGCCGGGCGTCCGTGGCAGCATGTCCAGATCCACAAAGGTCACCAAACGAGTCACAGCAGTCACTTTGCTCTTCTCTCGACTCGCCGACTCCTGGCCGAGCCCTTGCGGTGAACGGCCACGATGGCGGTGCACGAACTGTGCTGCAGGACTGGGGAGTTCGCCGACTGGGTGACATATCCCTCCCCCGTCGTCGTAGCGCCGGTGGCCTGAGAAGGTCGACCATGGAGTCATGACCTCGTCGCCCCGCCCGCCGCACGTCGATGGCCCACCGGATCCGACAGGCGGGACTGACTCGCCCGGCGGAGAGTCCGCTCCCGCACGCGGGTACCTGCTGGACAACGCGCGCGCCGAGGCGGGCGAGCGATTCGTCTGGCTGGCCGAGCTGTTCGACGGTGTGACGCGCGGGCACTTCGATCGACTGGGGGTCGGGGCCGGCTCGCGCTGCTGGGAGGTGGGGGCCGGCGGCCCCGGAATCCCCGAGGCGCTCGCGGAGGCCGTGGGTCCGACCGGCTACGTGCTGGCCACGGACATCAACCCGTCGTGGCTGAAGGCAGGCGACGGGTACGAGGTGCGCCGGCACGACGTCGCCGCTGATCCGCCCCCGGAGCCGGGGACGTTCGATCTGGTGCACGCCCGGCTCGTGCTGGTCCACGTACCCGACCGGGCCCGCGCGTTGGCCACGATGGCGGCAGCGCTACGGCCCGGCGGCTGGCTGCTGGTCGAGGACGCCGATACCGCTCTGCAGCCACTGGCATGCCTCGACGAAAGCGGCCCAGCACAACAGCGGGCCAACCGGCTGCGCGACGCGGTCCGGGAGCTGCTGGTGCGCCGCGGCGCGGACCTGCGCTACGGGCGGACGCTGCCGCGGGCCCTGCGTGAGGCCGGCTTGGTGGATGTCGCCGCGGCAGGCACTTTTCCGGTCGGCGGGCGTGCCTGTGACCGGCTGGAGGCGGCGACCATCCGGCACGTGCGCGGCGAGCTGATCGCGGCCGGCCTGGCCGACGACGCCGAGATCGACGCACACCTGGCCGCCATCGACGCGGGCGAACTCGACCTGACACTCGCACCACTGATCACGGCGTGGGGACGCCGTCCGGCCGAACGCCCTCCGGCCCTCGGCTAGGACTTGGCCGGCCGATCATGTGACTACTCCGCGCCTGGGTCGCTGACCCTCGGCACCGCCACAGCCACAGCTGTGGTCATCTGGCTCCGTACGTGATCGCTCTGACGGGTCCTCAATCGACCCGTACTTCGGTGTTCTGGCAGGCGTGCAGCAACCAGCTCCCGTCCCCCTGCCTGGTCATGACGTACAGAGGGGCGCCCTCCGTGTTGCCCTCTGCCGAGTGGTACACCTGCCGGACCTTGACGGCGGCCACGTCGGGCCGCAAGAACTGCGTGTGCACTGCCTCGTAGGTGACCTTGCCGTCCCAGCTCGCGCTGGGCAGGACGGCGCGGGTGAACTCGGCGATCGCGTCGAAGCCGATGAGGACCTTGCCGTGGGCAGTCGTCCAGAGGGCGTCGGGGTGAAAGAGCGCGAGGAAACCCTTGACGTCCTTGGCACGCTGAGTGCGCTCGACCGCAGCCACCACCTGTTCGATGGCCTTGATGTCTGCGGTTTCGGTTTCGGTGTTCATGCAGATCATCCTGAGACCTCAAGTCAGCTTGAGGTCAAGGGCCGCAGACGCCGAGATCGCCCGGACAAGTCCTGGGGAGGATCGAGGAGTTGTACGGGCCCACAGCGCCGTTCGTCGAGGGAGGCCAGGCAGCTCTCGCAGGTGTGCGCTGCGCCTCACCGGAGCCGGGCCGGCGGGCGTACGGGCTTCGCAGAGCTTGGCGTGCGCGACGGTCGCCGAGCTACGGCGCTCCGGTGCCGCCCGCCGGGACCGGCGGGCGGCACCGTCAGCCTGGGTCAGTTCCAGGACCACATCTGCCATGCCCCGCCGTTGCAGGGGAACCACATCGCCTGGCGGCTCTGGCCGCCGTCCAGGCACTTGGAGGCGTCGTGTGCCCAGCGGAAGCGGTAGTAGGTACGGCCGCCGGCGGAGCCCGCGTACTCGACGGTCCACCTCTGCCAGTCGCCGCCGTTGCACGAGAACAGGCCGTTGCTCTGACCGCCGTCGAGGCACAGGCCCGCGCCGTCGCGCAGCTGGTAGGTGCTTTCCGTAGACGCGGCGATGTCCTGCCAGATCTGCACCGGGGAGCCGTTGCAGTCCCAGGTGCTGACCCAGCCGCCGCCCCCGTCGAGGCACTGGCTCTTCGCGAAGTTGTACATCTCGCCGTTCCGCCAGGCGGCGCTGGCACTGCCCGCCGTGGCGACGTTGACGCCGGCGGCGAGCGCGAGCGTGGCGGCGGCCGTTGCGAGGGCGCGTCGGGTGCTTCGGAGCTTGAACATGGTTCCGGTCTCCTCAATCTGACGAGTCGTGCGCTGGTGGGGCCGTGCAGACGCTTCCGGTCGCACCGCGGCGCGCAGGCGCCGTAGCAGGCAACTCGGTCGGGGAGTCTCTCGCGCCAGTCGGCGACGAGGCGTCATGTCGTGCGCCGTCCTCGTCCCCCGTAAACGAATGCACGCCGTCGACCGGCCGAGAGGCGCGACGGACGAGTCGTGCCTGGCATTGATCAATCCGGCCGCCTCCCCTGGTCGCCTCAAGCGCGGAATCCGCAGGCGTGCTCCGCACGCATCGCCCGCCCACTGGTCTTCGGTGAGCCCCGCTGCTGCGACGCTATGGACACGTCTCCGTCGGCCGTCCTAGATTCGTCCTAGTGCGAGGTCGGCCGGGGGTATCGACGCTGATCGTCAAGTGCCGGGGGGAGCATGAGGTTCGGCGTACTGGGGGCGTTACGCGCCCAGATCTCCGGGCGCGAGGTCGGGTTCGACGGACCGCGGCAGGCCAAGATGCTGGCCGCGCTTCTGGTCGACGCCAACAACCTCGTCGCCATGGAGCGGCTGGTCGCCGTGATGTGGGACGGGCAGGCACCCGCGACCGCGGTCCGTCAGGTTCAGGACGCTCTGTCCGGGCTGCGCCGCAACCTCGCCGCGCTCGGAGCACCCGCGTCCTTGATCAGCACGCGGCGTGGCGGCTACGAGATCCATCTGACTCCGGATCAGCTCGACCTGCTGGCGTTCGACCAGGAGCGGCGCCTCGCCGAACGGCACAAGGCCCCGTACGAGACAGCTGTCGCGCTCCGGCGGGCGCTGGCCTGCTGGCGCGGCGACGCCCTGGTCGACATCTCCAGCCGGGTCCTGGAGCTCGATGCGGCACTGCTGAACGAGAAGCGCGCGGCCACGCACAAACTGTGCCTGAGCATCGAACTCGACCTGGGGCGTCATCGGGAGGTCGTCGACGAACTGGCCGCCCTCCTCGGTGCGCACCCCTACGACGAGCACGTGGCCGAACACCTGATGGTCGCCCTCTACCGGTGCCGGCGGCAGGGCGAGGCGCTGCAGGTGTACGAGCGGTTGCGCCGGACACTGGCCGACGAACTCGGCGTCGATCCCGCCCCGCCGCTCCAGGCGCTGCATCAGCGCATCCTGAACGCCGATCCCGCTCTGGCGGCTCCGGTCCCGGCGAGCGGTCCCTCGCACACACCGCCGGAAAGTCCCGAAGCGGCGGCCGGCGGGCCGACCATGGCCATGCCGGTGCGTCAACTGCCGCTCGATGTCCCCGATTTCGTGGGCCGGACAGAGCCGCTGGCCGAGGTCGCCGGGCTGCTCGACGGGTCGGCGCCGAACCGGGTCCCGGTGGTCGTCGTCGTGGGCGGTCCCGGTGTCGGCAAGTCCTGCCTGGTGACGCACGCCGCGCGGCTGGCGAGTTCCTCGTTCCCCGACGGACAGCTCTACCTCAACCTGGCCGCCACATCGGACGAGCCCCGGGACCCGGGGCTGATGCTGGCCGAGGCGCTGCGCGCGCTCTCGGTCGCCGGCAGCGCGATCCCGAACGGCCTGTCCGAGCGGGCCGCGCTCTACCGGTCCCTGCTGGCGGACCGCCGCATGCTGGTCGTGCTGGACGATGCCGGTCCCGCGGATCAGGTGTTGCCGTTGCTGCCGGGGGCCGACGGCTGTGCGGTGTTGATCACCAGCCGCACTCTGCTGACGCAGCTTCCCGGCGCGCGGCACATCGACCTGGACGTGCTGAGCCCGGCCGAGGCGCGGGAGTTGTTCACCGGCATCGTCGGGCGGCGGCGTGTCGAGGGGGAACCGGCGGAGGCCGACGCGATCCTCGGCTGCTGCGGCAACCTGCCGCTGGCGATCCGGATCGCCAGCGCCAAGCTCACCGGCCGCCCGGCCTGGTCGCTGCGGGTGCTGCGGGAACGGATCGAGGACGAGTCCCGGCGGCTGGCCGAGCTGAGGGTCGGGGATCTCAGCGTGCGAGCCAGCATAGAGCTGAGCCTGCGGCTGCTGCCGGCCGACGCGGTGCGCGCACTGAGCCTGCTGGGTCTGCTCGGTGCCTACACGCTGCCGGGCTGGGTGGTCGGTCCGTTGCTGGATCGCCCGGACGCCGATGAGGTGCTGGACACCCTCGTCGACGCCAGCCTGGTGCGGCTCACCGCCACCGACTCCCTCGGCCAGCCGCGCTACCGGCTGCACGACCTGATCAGGACCTGTGCGGTGGAGATCGCCGCCCAGCTGCCGGCCGCGGACAAGCGGGAGGCGATGGTCCGGGTGTTGTCCACCTGGCTCGACCTGACCGGGCGCGCCACCGATCGGATGCCGGCCGGACTGCTGATGGGCGAGCCCGGTTCGGCGCCGCGCCTGTCGCTGCCCGACGCGGTCGTGGAGCGGCTGACGGCCGACCCGGTCGGCTGGTTCGACGCGGAGCGCGACACCCTGCTCGGTGCGGTGAAGCTGGCCGTGGACTGGGGACTGGACGAGTTGGCCTGGGAGCTGGCGGCCGGTCCGGTGACCTATTACGACCACCGGTGCCTGTATCAGGACTGGGAGCACGGGCACCGGCTCGCGTTGGACGCGGCCGAGGCCGCCGGCAACCTGCGCGGCGCTGCGGTTCTGCTGCGCGGTCTCGGCCAACTGCACATCTACCGGGACGAGTTCGACGGGGCGACCCGTGCCCTGGAGTCCTCCGTCGAGCTGTGTCAGGACGGCGGGGACAAACGCGGCGAGGCGTTGTCGGTGGCGATGCTGGGCACGGTCAGCCGGGTGCAGGGCCGTGACGACGAAGCCGTCGAGCTTGTCGAGCAGGCGCTGGCCATGGCGGTCAGCGAGGGCGACCGGCACCTCGAAGCACAGTTGACCTGTTCGATGGCCGTCATGCGGCTCATGCAGGGCGGACTCGACGAGGCGGCGTCCTGGTTCGACGAGGCCTTGCGCCAGGCCAGGGCGCTGGACGACGGGCATCGGGTGGCGGTCGTACTGCGGCGGTTCAGCCGGCTGCACGATCGGCGCGGTGATCCGGACGAGGCGCTGAGCTGCCTGGGGCAGGCGCTGGCCACCTTCGAGGAACTGGCCGACGAACGGTGCGCCGCGTACACGCTGCTGGAAGTCGGCCGCGTGTACGCCGGTCAGCACGACCGGGACCGGGCGACCCCGGCGCTGGAGCGCGCGGCGGACCTGTTCCACCGGCACGGCGACCGTCAGGACGAGGCCGCGTGCTGGCAACTGATCGGCGACCTGGACGCCGCCGCCGGCGTCCACGACCTGGCGCGCCGGCACCGTGGGCGGGCGCTGCGGCTGTGGCAGACGATCGGCGACATGAACCAGACGCAGGCTCCAGCGCGACCGTCATCGCCCTGACCGAGGCCAGGACCGGCTCGCCCGGCCCGAACCACGCCCCCTCCGGGCAACCTTGCACGCGACGCCCGTACTCGCTGATCGAAATGCGGATGCGGATTCCGGGCCGGGCTGCCTACTATCCCGGCCATGCCAAGACCCTTCGGATTCGTCTTTACCCACCGCCCTGACGGCACCGTGACCATCACCCACCAGGGCCGTCCGGCCGGTACGTTGCGCGGCGCGCGTGCCCAGAAGTTCCTTGGGGAGGTCGAGGCGGGGGACGCCCAACTGGTGATGGCCCGCTGGACCGGCGCCTACAAGCACGGCAACGAGCGCACGGCGCGCAACCACCCACGCAACCGGGCGTAGGGCCTGCCGGTCGGATCTTCGCGTCACCCGTGTCGCCACATACGCTGGGGGCGGCCTTCCCGGCCTCCTGGCTTCCCGGCCTCCCGGCCTCATGGCTTCCCGGCTTCGTCAACCCGATCAAGGAGAGAGCAGCTGACTCCGCATTCCCTCGCGTTCTACGTCGACGTGGTCACGTCCGGAACGGTGCTCGGCGCCAAACCGACAGACAGTCCCGACCAGGTCACCGCCCTCCTGGGTCCCGACTTCGCCGAGAACTCCCTCGACGACCACAGCATGTGGCGCGACTACGGACTGGTCGAGTTCTTCTGGCTCCGGGAATCACCCGACCACCCGTGGGAGGGGCACCACTTCTCCCTGCAGGTGCATCGGCTCTCGTACTGGGGCAGCAGCATCGTCAACAAGGCGATTCGCGAGCGGTACGGCCGCTTCGACCGTCACCTCCGCTTCGACAAACTGCGCCATCTGCTGGCGAACCGCGGCCTGCGCCTGGAGGACGTCCCGGACGCCAACGCCCCGGCCTTCACCCTGCACTGGCAGCCGGCATCCCAGGTGTCCGTGACGGCCCTCCGGGAACGCGAGTGGGGGCGGCATCGACGGCGCGGCAACGACCTCGTCGGCGACGTGCACAAGATCTCGTCGTCCATGACCGCCGGGCAAGTGGCGTGGCACAGGGAACGCTACGGCCGTAGGGACGGCTAGTACTCCAGCCGTAGATCGTGATCTTGTTGCTGGAGTGGGGTGGAGCGAGGGCAGCGGTGAGTCGTCGACGAGACCGAGCTGCGCAGCACAGGCGTCCGCTACTCAAGTCCTTCGAGACGGCGGGCATCTTTGATCTCGCTGATCCTGACAGCGGCCAACGGGGTCCATTCCCTCGTCTCTCCAGCGGCACGGAGGGCTTCTCCGACCTCGCTGAGCTTCACGGAGGACAACACGCCCGCCCGCTCGATCAGGTCGTCCCGGGCCACGGTGGTCTGCCATGTGCACGGAGTAAGGCCTGGACGCGGGAACGCGAACCGCAGCACGCCTTCGAAGGGCAGTCCTTCCGGGGCTCCTACGGCCACTTCGACGCCCAGGCCGCCGATGTCGACGCCCGCCGGCGCGACGACCTGCATCGCCTGAAACCCGGATGACTCCTCGTCCGAGAGCAGCACGACCGGGCGTCGCTCGTCGAAGTCGACCCACCAGACTTCACCGCGTTGCATGTGTCCTCCTGGCACGAGACGGCGGGCGAACGCTGCGTGCCCCGTGCGGGACACGGAAGGGATGCGGCCCCGTCTTCGCGCGTCGTGACCGAGGGGCGGTGAAGACGGGCGCGGCCACTGTTGATCATCGGTGTGTGAGGACTGAAGATCACGCGGTGGCCGCGAGTCACAGCGTAGACCCTGCCCGCCGGCAGGAGGCGTTCGAGGTGCTGAGCGGGCGTCCCGGCAGCCTCGGCGCAGAGATGGCCGCTCACCCCTCGCCGCTCGCGCGTCTCGCGCGGAACGCCGCTGCCTTGACGCGGTTCTGACAGGCCGTCGAGCAGAACTGGCGGCCGGCGTTGCGGGAGGTGTCCACGTAGACGCGGTCGCAGCGCGGTGCCGCGCAGACGCCGAGGCGGCCGGAGTAGTCGCCGCCGAGTGCCATGGCGAGGCCGGTGGCACAGCCGGCGCTCCAGCCGACGGCGTAGGAGTCGTCCGCGCCGTGGAAGTGGACCTGCCACGGCTCCCCGGGGGCCCGGTCCAGCTGGGGGCGGGCGCCGGTCTCGTAGAGCAGCGTGTTGAGGGCCGGAGCCGCGTCGTCGAGGCGGCCGGCGGCCACGGCTTCGAACACGGTGCGCAGGACGCGGGCGGTTTCGGCCAGCCGGTTGGCGTCGTCGAGTCCGAGGTCTGCCCCGGCGGAGAGTGCCGCGCGGACCGCGCCGACGCGCTCGGCGCCCTGGGGGGCGAGGTAGTGACGGCCGCGGGCCTGGCCGTCGGTCAGTGCGTTGACGAGCGCCGCCGAGGCGTCGAGCAGGGTACGCATGTGACTGTCGAACAACACTTGACCAGTTACCTTTCGCCCGCCTACGGTGCTCGTCACCGACAATAGACGATTGACCAGTGACGGGAGGCGCTGTGCCGCGCTCCGCACCGCTGCCCCGCACCGTCCGCCTGCTACTGCTCGCCCGGATCGTCAACCGACTCGGAGCCTTCTCGCTGCCCTTCCTCACCGCGCTGATCTCTGCCGACCACGGAGCGAGCCTGACCACTGCCGGGCTGGTCAGCGCCGCCTTCGGGATCGCGACCATCCCCTCACGGCTGGCCGGGGGACGACTCGCCGACGGTATCGGCCGACGCACGACCATCGTGCTCGGCCTCTGCGGATGCGCCGTGGCGCAGCTGGCGATCGCGGCCTCGACATCGCTCACCTGGGCGGTCACCGGGGCGGTACTGCTCGGCCTGGCCTTCGAGCTCTACGAGCCACCCAGCCAGGCGATCATCGGCGAGTCCGTCCCGGAACAGCAACGAGTGCGCGCGTTCAGCCTGTTCAGCGCCGCGCTCGCGGCAGGTGGCATGGGCGCCGGGCTGCTCGCCGCGCTCGTCGGACGCTGGGACCTGCGATGGCTCTTCGTCACGGACGCCGTCACCTGCCTGGCCTGTGCGCTGCTGATCCGGCTCGCTCTTCCCCATGACCGTCCGGCACCGCGCGCAGCCGACCAGGACCGCACCACCGTCCGACCGCTGAGGGACCGAGCCCTGCTGAGCGTCCTGGCCACTGGAACCGCCTACGCGCTGATCAACCAGCAGACCGTGATGACCATGCCACTGGCGCTCACACGACAGGGCCTGCCCGCCGCCGACGCCGGACTGCTGTTCACCGCCACCGCGGCGACCACCGTGCTCGCCCAGCCGCTGATCCGGCTGCCCTGGACGAGCCGGCTCACGACACCCGCCGCACTCGCCCTCGCCCATCTCCTCCTGGCGGCAGGACTGACCGGCTACGCCCTCGCCCGCACCCTGCCCGCACTGCTCACCGCAGCCGCCGTGTGGAGCCTGGGCGACCTGCTGGTCATGGGCCGCATCTACGCGCTCGTCACCGACCTCGCACCGCCCGGCGCAACCGGCCGATACCTGGCCGTCTTCGGCACCAGCTGGGGCGTCGCCGCGACGCTCGCCCCCATCCTCGGCACCCAGCTGCTGGCCCGTACGGGGACGACCACACTGTGGTCCACGATGGCCGCGCTCTGCCTGCTCCTCGCCGCCCTGCACCTCCGGGTGACACCGCAGCCGCCCCGCCTCCTGAATGCCACGGAGGCGACGCGCAGCCCGGCCGCGGGAACCGCGAGGCGGTAGGCAACCCGGCCGGCGAACGGGCGCTGTCGGCACTCGGTTTCTGACTCAGCTTCGAGCCGATCTGATCCGGGTGAGTCCGTCGATCGCCGAGAGTTCGTCTCTGAGTGACCCGTCGGCAGCCGGCGATGTGACGAGCAGGAGGACCGGCAGGCCGGGGTGCTCGTCCTCGTAGAGATCGTCTTCCCCGTCGTCGCCGGGAATGGCGTTCGGCTGGACCTGGATACGGGTCGTATCGGCGAGGGTGGCAAGGAAGTAGGCGCCGAGGTAGTCGCTCTCGCGCGAGGCGAAGGTCACGGCGAGTCGGTCGGCGAGCAGGCCGGACAACTCCTTGGCCGTGTAGGCGTTCGTGCCGTAGATGTCGAAGGCGGTCATCCGAGCATTCTCCTCATGCCGCATGACGGTCCCCCCACCGCACCCGGGCTGAGGTCGTCCCACGCCAGAGCGGGGTCGGCCGGGACCGGCGGGTGCCGGGTGAGAAGACGATCACTCTCCGGGGAGGACACGCCGGACGGACAGATGGCGCTCGGACACCGAAGACTGACGGGCCGACCCCGCCACGGATCATGCTGATGCATTCATAACGTTGTTGCAAGTCAGTCGCAATAAAGGCTTAGGCTGTCCCCGGACGATCACCCACCCGGAAAGGGGACGTGCCTGATGGGCACCTACGCGCTTCCCGACCTGCCCTACGACTACGCCGCGCTGGAGCCGGCCATCACCGGGCAGATCCTGGAGCTTCACCACGCCAAGCACCACGCCGCCTACGTCAAGGGCGCCAACGACACCCTTGAGCAGATCGCCGAGGCCCGCGAGAAGGACCAGATCACGCCCACCGGGCTGGTCGGGCTGGAGAAGACGTTCGCCTTCAACCTCTCGGGCCACGTCCTGCACTCGATCTTCTGGCAGAACCTCTCCCCGGACGGCGGCGACCGCCCCGACGGCGCTCTCGCCGACGCCATCGACGAACACTTCGGCGGCTTCGAGCAGTTCAAGAAGCAGCTCACCGTGGCGACCGCGTCCGTCCAGGGATCGGGCTGGGGTGTGCTCGCCTGGGAGCCGCTCGGCAAGCGCCTGATCGTGGAGCAGGTCTACGACCACCACGGCAACGTCGGCCAGGGCACCACGCCGCTGCTGGTCTTCGACGCCTGGGAGCACGCCTACTACCTGCAGTACAAGAACGTGCGTCCCGACTACGTCACCAAGCTCTGGGACCTCGTCAACTGGGACGACGTCATCGCCCGCTACACCGCGGCAGCCGGCGTCTGACGCGCCCTCACGGCATGGCCCGGTGGGCCGGGAAGCCGGCACGCCTCCCGGCCCACCGGCTCGTTTCGACGGCCGTCCGGCCAGGTCCGTCACACGCGACACGCACGGCGAAATGAGTCGGTCTCAGCAAGGCTCCGGTCCCGCGGCGGCCAGCGCATCCACCACGAGCTCCGCGATCCGTCGCGGCTCCTCGTTGGGGAGGAAGTAGCTGGTGCCGGGGATCGTGACCACCGTCGCGTGCGGGCAGGCCTCCAACGTGCGCCGCTCATCGGCGGTGAGCCCGCCGTCGCCCTTCTCCGCGTGCACGATCCAGACCGGTACTCCGGCCGCGCACAGCCGCTCGGCCGTGTGCTCGTGCCCGCGGAGGTGGTCCAGGTAGCCCCGGAAGATGCGGCGCACCGTGCGGGGATCGTTGCTTCGCAGGTCGGCGAGCAGCTCGGCCCGGCGCTCGGGCGAGACCCGCATGCCTTTCGAGGCCGGGCCCATGAGCTTCAGCAGGGCGGCGGCGGGAAGTGGGCCGAGGACGTCGCCCAGTCGGCAGATGGCCCGGAAGAAGGCGGGTTCGTCCGCGGGCGACATGCTGCTGCCCAACAACACGGTCGGGCCGGTGAACGCGCCGGTCGCGAGCATCTCGAGCGCGACCGTGGCTCCCATGCTGAATCCCACCACCACGTCGCTGGCCTGCTCGTCGGCCAGCCGGGCGGTGTGCCGGACCAGGGTGCCGATCGTGAAGTCCTCCGGTGGTGCCGCTCCGCAGTGTCCTGGCAGCGTCGCGGCGACCAGTCGGGTGCGGGCGAGCGCGGGCTCGGCCATCACCTCGGCGTACGACCGGGCGGGGTTCAGTCCACCGGGGAGCAGCAGTACGGTCTGCCGGGCATCGGCCGGCCCCGAGACGATCAGGTCCCACGCGACGTCCGTCGGGTCCATCGGGTCGTCCTCTCCGCACGCGTCTGCACGCCGGGCCGCTGCCTCGGCTACCCGCTGCCCCGGCTCCCCGGAGGTGGGCAGCCGACAGCGGGATCGGCCCCCTCCCCCTCATCGTGACGTCATCGCACCCGCCGGGCCACCCGATCAGGCTCCAGTTCGATCGGCCGAACGTGGCCTGGGAGTTCGACGGCGACCAGCCCCAGGCCCGCGCCGCGCGAGCGGCCCTCCTCGAACGGCTGATCCAGCCGGACCACTTCGTAGCCGGCTCCCACCTCGATTCACCCGGCTTCGCCCACGTAACCCCCTCCGGCGAGGGTTATGCGCTGGAATACCTCGCACCACCGATCGGGTGACCGAGGCGGCCTCGGCGGTCGGCGGAAACCGCCGACCGACCCTCCTCTCGCCGCGGCGGACAGAGGGTCAGGCGCCGGCCGGGGGGCTGCGGGCCGACTTCGGGCGGGCGATGATCGCCCGCAGGGCGATGGTGCTCGGCAGCGGCAAGTCGAGGGTATCGAAGGCCAGTCGGGCGAGCAGGTACACCGCCGCCACCGCGAGGACGAGACGGGCCAGTGGCCATGTTGCAGGCCCCGTACTGAAAACGATTTTCATTCTGCTAGGGTCGGGGCGTCCCCTCCGCACTCTTGAGGAATCCCGTGTCTCGCCTTGTCCTGTGCACCCACAGACTCCGCCGCGTCCTGCTCACCACCCTCACCCTCATCAGCGCCTCCGCCTTGCTCGGCGGATGCTTCGCCGGCGGCGGAACCGCGGCCGGCGACAGAGCAGGAAACGGCGACGGGCGCATACGGGTCGCGATGATGCAGCCGCCGCGGTCCGGGCTGTCGCCGCTGTCCGACGACGCCTTCAAGCTGTCGCGCTGGTCCACCGCCGAGACCCTCGTCCGCCTCGACCGCGACGGCGACGCCGTCCCCTCGCTGGCGACCGGGTGGCGTCAGCAAGGCCGTACCTGGACCTTCGCCGTGCGCAGGGGCGTCACCTTCCACGACGGCACTCCGCTCACGTCCGCCGATGTCGTCCGCTCCCTCACCACCGCCGCGACGGCCTCCCCCAAGCCGCGGATCCTCGACGGCGTCGAGCTCGCCGTGCGGGCACAAGGCCCGCACACGGTCACTGTGACCACGGCGCTGGCGGACCCCCTGGTGCCCCAACGGCTCAGCTCGCCTCAGCTGTCGATCCTGGCCGCCAAGGCGTACCGGGGCAGGGCCGTCGACCCGGTCGGCGCCGGGACGGGGCCGTTCGTTCTCGTGCGCGCCGACGGCGCCGCGTCGGCGACGCTCGACCGTTACGACCGCTACTGGGGCGGCCGGGCCAAGGCCGCGGGCATCGACGTGCGTTACGTGCCCGACGGAACCGCCCGGGCCGCCGCTCTGCGCAGCGGCGAGGCCGACATCGTCGAGGCGGTCCCGGTCTCCCAGGCCCGGCTCCTGAAGCAGGAACTGATCACCGAGGTCCCGATGCCCCGGACCAACACCCTTTACCTGAACACCGGGCGCGGTGTCTTCCGTGATCCGGCGCTGCGGGCCGCCGCCCGCGAGGCCGTCGACGCCCGCAGCCTCGTCTCCGGTGTGTACGAGGGCCGGGCGGACCTCGCCCGCGGGCTGCTCGGGCCGGCCCTGCCCTGGGCGGCGACGCTGCGCACCCCGGTACGGCACACCGCCGCGTCGGACCCTAAGGGCGCGACGATCACCATCGGTACCTTTACCGACCGCGCGGAACTGCCCGAGGTCGCCCAGCTCCTCCAACAGCAGCTGCGCAAGGCGGGGTTCAGGGTGGAATTGGATGTGCGCGAGTACGCGCACATCGAGGCGGACGCCCTGGCGGGGAAGTTCGACGCCTTCGTCCTGTCGCGGGCCACCGTGCTGGACTCCGGCGATCCGGCCGCCTACCTGTACAGCGACTTCGCGGGCGACGGCTCCTTCAACATCTCCCAGCTCTCCGACCCGACCGTCGACTCCGCGCTCGCCACCGCCTCGGCGGCGGCCACCGGCGATGCCCGCCGGCGGGCCGTCGTCGCCGCGGAGGCCGCTGTCCTCGCCACCGACGCCGCCGTCCCGCTGCTGCACGAGCGGGTCATCCAGGGCGACGCCGAGCACGTCGTCGGCGCCGCGCACGACCCGCGCGAGCGCGAGCTGGTCACCGTCGACACCCACGTACGGTGAGGTCCCACGCATTCCGCGGCCCGGCCGGACGCACCGCCTCGCCGCCGGCGCTGTCCTGCGTGATCCGCTCGGCTCTGCAGGCCGGGGCGCCCCGGGTGCTCGCCCTGGCCGCGGTGGTGACCACGGTCGGGCTGCTGCCCTGGCTCTCCGGCAGGGATCCGGCGCTCTCCCTGCTGCGTGCCCGGTCCGCCGAACAGGCCCCGACGCCCGAGGCGCTGGCCGCTGTCCGGGCCGATCTCGGACTGGACGCGGGGCCGTCGCGTCTCCTCGGCGGCTGGCTGACCCGGGTGCTCCGGGGCGACCTGGGGGTCTCCTGGGTGTCGGGTGCCGAGGTACTGCCGTCGGTGACGGCCGGCCTCGGGGTGTCGCTGACCCTGATGGGCGCGGCCCTGCTGGTCGCCCTGGTCGTCGGGGCGCTGCTTGCCGCACCGGTGCTGCTCCTGGGCCGGGCGACGGGCGGGACGGTGGCGGCGGTGCTCGCGGCGCTGCCGGAGTTCCTGCTCTCCCTCGTACTGCTGCTCACCGCCGGGGTGTGGCTGGGGTGGGCGCCGACGTCCGGCTGGGCGGGGCCGGCCCATCTGGTGCTGCCCGCGCTGGCCCTCGGGATCCCCGCCGGCGCGCTGCTCGGCCGGCTGGTCGCCGACGCCCTTCCCGCCGTTCTCGACGAACGCTGGGTGGAGCTGTGGCGCGGGGCGGGAACCGGCAGGGCCCGGATCACCGCTGCGGCCCTCCGGCGCGTGCTGCCGGCGCTCATGGGCCAGTTCGGCATGGTGACCGTCGGCCTGACCGGCGGCGCGGTCGCCGTCGAGACGGTGTTCGCCGTCCCCGGGATCGGCCGCACCGCGCTGGGCGCGGCCACCTCGCAGGACCTGCCGCTGCTCCAGGGGTGCGTGCTCGCCCTGCTCGGACTCGGTCTGCTCGTCGGCACGGCGGCGGCGCTGGTACGGCGCCGGCTTCTCGGGCCCGCGCTGCGGGAGGCCGGGTTGAGCCTGCCGCAGCCGCTCCCCCACCGGATCCCCGTCGTCGTACCGCTGGTGCTGGGGACGGTCCTGGCCGGCGTGATCGGCTGGGGGCTCCTTCGCGATCCGTACGCGGTGGATCTTGCGGCCCGGCTCGCCAGGCCCTCGGCCGGGCATCCGCTGGGCGCGGACGCGCTCGGCCGGGACGTGCTGGCGCGGCTCGGACACGGTGCGGCGTCGACGGTCGGCACGGCCGTCGCCGTGACGTTCCTGAGCGGGCTGATCGCGCTCGTACTGGGTTTCGTTCCCCAGGTGTCGGCCGGGCCTGCGGATGTCGCGAACGCGCTGCCGCCGGTGCTCACGGGGCTGCTGGTCGCGGCGGTGACCGGGCCGGGCAGTGGTGCGGCGGCGCTCGCCGTGACGCTGGTGTCCTGGCCGCCGCTCGCCGCGCACGCGGCGGCGCTCGTGGAGGAAACGCGGGCGTCGCGTTTCCTGGTGGCGCAGCGGGCGATCGGCGCCGGGCCGCTGTGGGTCTGGACCCGGCACGTCCTGCCGTCAGTGGCCGGGCCCGTCGCCCGGCACGCGGTGGTACGCCTGCCGGGCATCGCGCTCGCGCTCACGTCGCTCGGTTTCCTGGGCCTGGGCGCGCAGCCGCCGTCGCCCGAATGGGGGCTGCTGCTGGACGAGTCGGCCGACTACGTCGAGCGTGCGCCGGTCGCCGCGCTGGCTCCTGCGGTGGCGCTGGCGATGCTCGCCGCCCTCGCGGTCTGCCTGTCGCCCCGCGGCGCCCGGCCGCCGCGCCGCGGCTCCCTGCTCCGTTCCGTCGTCGCACCGAGGAAGGCCCGGCCCGATGCCGCTGCACTCGTCTGAATCCCACGAACCCTTGCTCCGGGTGGACAGCCTGCGGATCGGCTTCGCCGACGGCGAAGCGGTGCGCGGCGTCTCCTTCGACCTGTACGCCGGTGAGGTCCTCGCCCTGGTGGGTGAGTCCGGAGCGGGCAAGTCCCTCACAGCGCGGGCGTTGCTGGGAACAGTGCCGCGCGGGGCTCTGGTCGGGGGCCGTGTGCTCCTGCGCGGCAGACCGGTCGGGCCCGCCGACCTCGGTCGACGCCTCGCGTGGATTCCGCAGGACGCGATGTCGGCGCTCTCGCCCGTGCATCGTGTGGAGGACCAGGCGGCGTTCGCCGTCCGGTCGGTGACGCGAGTGCGGCGTGGTCAGGCGCTGGCCGCCGCCCGCCGCGCGCTGGCGGAGGTCGGCCTCGCGCCGGAGTGGGCCGCCGCGTTTCCGCACGCGCTGTCCGGTGGGATGCAGCAGCGTGCGGTGATCGCGACGGCCCTGGTCAACGGGCCGGAGATCGTCGTGGCCGACGAACCCACGACGGCGCTCGACCCCGAGCGGCAGGAACAGGTGCTCGCGCTGCTGAGGGAGCGGTGCGCGGCGGCCGGAGCAGCGCTGCTCCTCGTCAGCCACGACCTGGCGGCCGTACGGCGGCACGCCGACCGGGTGGCCGTCATGTACGCCGGACGCGTCATGGAACTCGGCTCCGCTGACGAGGTGCTGGGGCGTCCCGTCGCCCCGTACACCCGGGGCCTGCTCGCCTCCCTGCCGACACCCGGGCTCCCCCACCGCTCGCGGCTCCCCGTACTCTCCGGCGCCCCGCCCGCCCCCGGGACGATGGGTACAGGGTGCGCGTTCACGCCCCGCTGCCCGCAGGCCGACGATGTCTGCCGGCACGAGGAACCCGCGCTCAGGGTCGTCGACGGCCGGCGCGTCGCCTGTCACCATCCGTACGAGGAGACTGCGGCGTGACTTCCCTTCTCCAGGTGCGCGATCTGGTCGTGCGGTACGGGGCGCGAACCGTCGTCGACGGCGTCTCCTTCGAGGTCGCCGCCGGCGAGTCCGTCGGGCTCGTCGGCCCCTCGGGCTGCGGCAAGTCGACGACGGCCTCGGCGGTGCTGCAACTCCTGCGGCCGCACTCCGGTTCGGTCCGCTTCGCCGGGATCGAACTGACCGCCCTGCGTGGACGCGAACTGCGCCCGCTGCGGCCTCGGTTGCAGCCGGTGTTCCAGGATCCCTACGGGGCGCTCAGCCCGCGCCGCCGCGTGCGCGAGCAGATCGCGGAGCCGCTGCGCGTACACGGGCTCTGGTCGCCGGCGGACGGTCCGGCACGGGTCGACGAACTCCTCGCGCTCGTGGGGCTCACCTCTGAGCACGGGGAGCGGCGCCCGTACGAGTTGTCCGGCGGTCAGTGCCAGCGGGTCGTCGTCGCCCGCGCGCTGGCGACCCGGCCGGAGCTGCTGGTGCTCGACGAGCCGACCTCCGCGCTCGATCCCTCGCTGCGTGCCGGGATCCTCAACCTCCTGATGGGCCTTCAGGACGGTCTGGGACTCGGGTTCCTCTTCATCTCCCACGATCACACGGCGGTCCGGCACGTCTGCGACCGGGTCCTGACGATGAGCGAGGGGAGGGTTGTTTCGTAGACGCGTTCGGGGAGCTTCTGTTGTTCGGGCGCGGGGCCCGTCACCTCCGATACCGCTGGGCTATGGCTGTGAAGGCGGCGCGGACCCGACCACGTGCGGGTCGAGGACATCGCCGGGGCGGCCGGGGTCTCGCCGCGCACCTACAGTGACGCCGGAGGCCACACAGCACGCGTTCTCGCGGCGAGCGTGGCCGCGGCGGTTCGCATCGCGTCGAACGCCGGTTCCGGAACATGCCGAAGCTTCCGGCCGCCATCCTCGATGGCCGACTGCCCAGGTCGTCGTCCGCCATCCGCGGGGGCCAGTCGGCCGGTACGGCTTCCGCGAACTATCGGTCCCAGGCCCTATGGCCGGGATATCTGACCACTGAGCGCGATCATCCGGTCGACCACGTCCGGAGGCAGAGCCGGATTCATCGCGGCATCGTCGGCGGTTTCCACGTCGCGCAGCAGCGGCACGAGTACGGTCGCGGGCAGCCGGTGGTCGCGTAGCGCGGCGGACCGGATGTGTCGCTCCGGGTCGCTGAGGAGACGGACGGCGGAGGCGGGCGTCAGGCGCGGGTCGGTCGCGGCGCGGTAGCGCACCTCGGTGGCCGTGTCCCGGCTGAACCGTTCCACGAGCTCGGCGGACGACAGGGGGTCGTCCAGTGCGAGTTGACGCATGCGCGGGTCCGGGTCGTCGGCGTACCGCAGGAGTCCTTCGCGCGGGAAGTTCGGGTGGCTGCGCGGGCGACCGGGAAAGCTGAGGTTGCCGGTCCACCACTTCCAGACCCGCAGCAGCATGTCGGCGGGCGCGTCCTCGCAGGATTCCGCGAGGAAGAGCTGCACGACCCGGTCCTCGTCGACCGCGAGCTTCCCGACCACGTCCTGCGGGAGGTGCGGGGCGCGGGCGACGCTTCTCCGGATCAGCGGGTGCGCGGAGGCGGCGAGGCGACGCATGGCGTCGGGATCGTCATGGAGCGCGGCGACCCAAGGCAGCGTGTGCTGTCGCGAGGCCGGGTCGAACTCGAAATCGATCGAGGCCCGTTCCTGCTCTGTGAGGTCGGGGCGCAGGGCTACCCGGTGCCGCACGTGGGCGTCCGCGTCCCTGCCGAGTTCGGCGACCAGGTCCGGCTCCAGGTGCGGGTTCTCGGCGAGAGCGGCCCGCTGGGCGGGGTCGCCGTGGCGGACGAGGTGTTCGGCCGGCTCCCGGTCCAGGCGGCACGTTTCCAGCACGTCGCCGGGCAGGTCACCCGCGTCGAGGTCCGCCTTCGTGACCGGGTGCTGCTGGTGATGGGCACGGCGGGCAGCGGTCCGCACGCCGGCCACGGGGTCGGCGAGGAGCGCCTGGCGCTGCGCGTCGTCCAGGTACGGCCAGGCCGTCGGGCACGCGTTGGCCCGTACGGTGCCGTCGGAATCGGCCGCCAGGGCGCGGCGGACCGGTACGGGCAGGCCGGTCAGACGTGCCGCCTCCTGCCGCACCCGGGTGGACGGGTCGGCAGCGAGCTGCCGGCATGCCTCCTCGGAGACCTCGGCGCGCCGTTCGGCGGCGAGCAGGGCCAGGATCCAGCGGTGCCTCTCGGGCTCCTCGCCGAGGATCAGGCGCTCCCAGTGCTCCCCCGTGAGATGCGGATGCACCTCGGCAAGGGTCGCGCGCACTCTCCATTCCGGATGGGTGAGGGCCGCCTCGATCGTCTCGGGCGGCAAAGCGCCGTACAGGCTCCAGACGTTCAGTCCCAGCAGCCCGTGCCGGAGATGGGCCGGCACGGTCTTGTTCCGCGCGAGCCCGCGAGCCCACGCGTGGCGGAGCCGCTCGGACAGCCCTCCCTCCATCGATTCTTCGACTGCCACGGATTCTTCGACTGTCGCGCATTTCTCGAAAGGCTCGAACAGCGAGGCCCATGCCGCTTCGCGCTCCTGCGCCGTTTCCCGTACGGCCTCGCGCGCCGCCTCCTCGTTCCGCTCGCTCAGGCGGTCCAGGACAGAGAGCCGGATCTCCTCCCCCGCCACGGTCACAGCGAGCAGCGTCTCACCGTCTGTCGACATCGTCTGGAACCCGTAGCCGTCGCCGGCGCTAGCGCTGTCGCCCGCGCCGTCGTCCAGCAGTGCGTACGGGTCCGCCTCCGCGTCCAGCCGGGCGTACGCCCAGATCGCCTGCCCGCCGTCGACGAGCACGACACCGTCCTGATCAGCCAGCCCAGCCGCGTACGCCAGTCGCCGCCACTCCTCCCGGAACGCGTCCGTGGCCGTGCGAGGCAGCACGGCGGCCGGCGCCGGAGCCGCCCACGCGAGCAACCGGCGTGCGCGGTTCGGCGGCATCCCCCGGTCCACGTACCAGGTACCCACCCGCTCAAGCCCGGCTCGCTCCAGCGCGCGCGTCAGTTGTTCGGTTCGGCTCCCCATGCGTTCATCATCGCGGGTCCCGCCGCCCTCCGGACCACGTGGGCTGACGTGCGGTGGGCGCACCGGCGGCACCGTCGACGGGGGGCCGGAGCACTGCCGACGGCTACCAGCCCCACTCCACCGGCCCGATCGGCTGCAGCCCGACCTGCTGGGCCAGCCATTCGGCACGCGCCACGTCACCCTGTCGGAAGTGGATGAAGACCGTGTGATCCGTGGCGGGTATCTCCCGGTAGACGTCCTGGCTGTTGATGGCGATCTGGACGTAGGCGTCCTTGTTGCGGATCTCCAGGCCGAGTTCCGGAACCGCGGGCCAGCTGAAGAGGTCCCAGTCGATCGAACCCGGTCCGGAGCCGATCACACCGAAGAACGTCTCTTCGATCGATCCGACCGGCCGGCTCTCAACGTGGAGTGTGATCGGGAGCAGAGCCTCTGTCCGCGGGTCCCCCGATGAGATCATGCGCCGGACCTCATCACGGGACTCGGGGCGGTACGGGTCGTCAGGGCTGACGACGGCATCCGGGAAGGCGGCGGCCATCTTCTGCGCCTCGGCGAGCGTCAGCGCCCGCGCCTCCGCGTTCACCTGGAACTTCTCCATGGGGATGGCAAGGCCGAGCAGGCGCTGCACCGCATGGTGAGCGTCCCGTAGATCAGGGGTTCGCAGAACTGGCAGGGCGTTCGAAGTACTCATCCGGGGCAGTGTTGCAGATCCAGCACCGCACGCTCACGCGAGTTTGCGCCGCCTGTCTGCGCTTCCGCCTCCGCAGCTACCTGGAGGGAGCGGCCCGGCCCTCGCAGCCCGGCCTCGACGTACCAGATGCCCTGACCGTCAGGAGCCCGAAGTCACACCCAGGTGTAGTTCTCGTCAGTGACGGCTTCGAGGGCAACTTCGGCGACTGCGGCGCGGGGGTCGGGCAGGGCGGCGAGCGCGGGGCCGATGGGCGGGAAGATCGGCAGCTCGACGGTCGTGCGGTAGTCGATCCATTCGATGACGCCGGCCTCGTGGCTGCCGTCGGGAAGTTCGTCCTGCTCGGTCTCGGCGAGGGTGGCGCGGACTTCGGGGGTGATGTGCAGGCGGTAGATCAGATGGAGCTTGCGCGGCGGCGGGGTCAGGCCGGGTCGGGTGACGCGCTGGTCGACGACCCACATCAGGTCGCCGCCTTCGGCCTGGTCGATGTCGAGGTCGAGCTCTTCGGCGAGTTCCCGGGCGAGGGCCTGGTGGAGGTCTTCGCCGTCTTCGACGTTGCCGCCGGGCGGGGTGTAGTGGGTGGAGTCGGAGCGGTCTCGGCGGATGAGTGCGACGTCGTTGCCGCAGAACACGACGGCCCCGGTCCGGATCTTGATCCGGGAGAACGGGGCCGCCGGGGTGGTGTCGGGGGTCTCTGCCATGGCGGCCAGTATTGCGGCCGCGCCTGGGACACCACGCCGGCGCGGGAGCACGAATGTGCGCGCCGCGCGCCCACTGCGCCACGAGAGCAACCGGCGTGACCCTCGCCGGTCAGGGCGTCAGGGTCCGGTGGGGACACAGCTGTCAGCTCTCGTCTGCGGTCGTGGCTGATGTCTGCGCGGCGCCCTCGTTCCGGCGCGTACGGCTGCCAGCCGGGCGTCGGGGGCGAGTTGGGCGCTTCCGGGAACTGCGCGAGTTCACCGACAGGGCGGGCCTGCGCCTGTTTCCACTGCCGTTCCCCCTGCCGCCAGGCCGAACGGAACCGGTCTTCCAGGCGCATGCGCCGCCCCAGGCGACGAAAGGGAATCGATGTGTCCCTGTCAAAATCATTGAAAAGCCATGTGACATGTGCAATTTTACAGCGCAGCCCGTTGCGGACGGGACGACCCCTACTCCCCCTCCAGGAGCCAACCTTGCGCGCCATGGCCGTCGCCACCGCCCTCTTCCTAGCCGCCATCGCGGCCTCTCCCGCCCAGGCCTCGCAGGCCTCGCAGACCTCGCAGGCCTCCCAGGTCGACCCCAAGGCGGATCACGTCTTCGCCGACCCAGGCCAGCGCCCGGCCCACGGCAGAGTCCAAGGCGCTCCCGGCGCGACCGGGACCACCGGCGGCAGGCTGGAATCGCGCATCCTGCCGATCGTCCACATCTGCAGCCCGTCGCTGCGGATCCGCGCCCAGGAAATGACCACCGACCAGCTGAACGCGACCTGCGCGAGCCTGGCAAACCAGGACGCCTACTTCCACAGCGTGGTCAAGGACTCAGGGCCCGTCGCGGACGACTACAACACCACCCTGGAGGTCGACGTCTTCAACTCAAGCGCCGACTACAAGGCCTACGCGGGGAGGATCTACGGCATCGACACCAACAACGGCGGCATGTACCTGGAGGGAGACCCGGCCAAGACGGGCAACCAGCCGCGCTTCATATGCTACGAGCGCACCGACGTGAGCCCCGGCTGGCAGATCTGGAACCTCAACCACGAGTACACCCACTACCTCGACGGCCGCTTCGACCTGTACGGCGACTTCAACGCCAGTCAGACCACGCCCACCGTGTGGTGGGGCGAGGGCGTCGCGGAGTACATCTCGTACTCCTACCGCGGCGTCACCTACTCCAACGCGCTGACCGAGGCCGGCAAGCACACGTACTCCCTGCGCACGCTGTTCGACACCACCTACGACAACAGCGACGTCAACCGCACCTACAACTGGGGCTACCTGGCCGCCCGTTACATGATCGAGAAGCACCCGGCCGACGTCGCCACCGTTCTCGGCTACTACCGCACCGGAAACTGGACCGCCGCCCGCTCCTTCCTCGCCTCGCTGGACTACGAGAGCGACTGGAACGCCTGGCTGACGAACGTGGCGACGGCCGCCTGACCTGACCCACACGCCGGCTGCGGCCGCGCTCCGTCGCACGGGCACCGGAGAGCTCCGGGAATGACGAGCATCCCGACCGATCAAGGGAATCGGTCGGGATGCTCGTCGTCGCCGGAGCACGGTGATCACGGCCCGGCCGACCGGGAACCACTCGCCCCTTCCGCCCGTCATGTCCACGGGGATCTCCAGAGATTCAACGGAACCAACGTCCTTTCGCTCTTCACTTCACCACCGAGGTTCGAGGAGATACATGGTCGACACCGTCAACTCACTGGCCGCCCGCGTTCACGAACTATTCGTGGCGCTCCTGACCCGTGGTCCCGCCGCGGTGGGCACCGCGGGCCTCCACGATGTCGTCGCGCGCGCCACGGCGCTCGGCCCCGACGGCACGTGGCTCGTCGCCGCGGGCCATGCGGGTCTCGGTGTCCTTGCCTGCGTGAACGGACAGAGGGATCAAGCCGTCCTCCACTTCGACGCTGCGGTGACAGCGGGCTACAACGACTGCGTGACGCTCCACGCCGACCCCATACGTGCGCTGCACGACGATCCCCGGTTCCGAGCCCTGTATCAGCGGATGCGCATCACCGCGGCCGACCTCGACGAACTCTTCTGGCTGCACCAAGAGATGCAGATCATGTCGAGGGAGGCCCAGCAAGCGAGCGTCGACAACATCGGCCGCCTCGACACCGGGGTGTCGCCGCTTCCCCAGGCCCCCATGCCGACCCGTGAACCGAACACCCTCGGCGTCCTGATCACCCGGATCGATCTGGCCGCGACCCAGACGGCACTCCAACAGACCGTTCTGAAGGCGGAGTTCCAGCGCAGCTCCGGCAATACCAGCCTCAGCCTCATCGACGACTCCTGGGACGACCCCCGTGCGCGGCTCGACGCCTGGCACGCCGACGAGCTGGACTCCCGGCGCCTGCGGGCCGCCGAGGCCCGGGCCTTCGTCGAACGTCCCGGCGCCGACACCACGCTCGTCCCGTGCCCGCCGCTGGGCTCGATCACGTACCCGACCTGAGGAGGGCCCGACGGCACCACGGCCGATGCGGCTTCATCGCCGGCGCCCGTCCACCACGTCGTGCACCGGCCCTCTCGCTCGCGGGCACGACCCACCCCAAGGGTCCGCCGCGCACGTTGACGCCCGAGGCCCATCGGCTCGCCCCCCCCCGAAACCGGTGACCGGCAGATCGAGTCGGGTGGCGTCCCCACACCTGCCGACCGTTGTCCTGCAGCCAGGGCGTGTATAGGAAATAGGTCAAGGTCGCGAGTATTCGCGCGCTTTGGCGCCAGTCTGACTGACATACTCCGCGCCGTGATGACTGACCACAGCTCCGGCCTGGCCATGACCGTCAGCGAGCGTGACTCCGAGCTCACCGAGCGATTGACCGATGCGTTGATCACCTTCAACAGTGCGGCCACAGGCGCTCCCGACCGGGGCACGTTCTCGATCAAGGTCACCGATGAAGCAGGTGACCTGGTCGGTGGGTTGACCGCGCGAACCTGGGGTGGCCTCTGCAGCATCGAGCTGTTGTGGGTGCGCGAGGACAGTCGCAAGGATGGTTGGGGTAGCAGGATCTTGCAGGCAGCCGAGGCCGAGGCAAGGCGGCGTGGCTGCGACCACCTCTCCACCTCCACCTTCACGTTCCAAGCTCCTGGCTTCTATCAGCGCCACGGCTTCGTGGAGACCGGTCGGACACCGGGTGTCCCTGGCGGGCACGCAGACGTGCACCTGTTCAAGTCTCTGATCGACTCGCCGCGCCTGCCGGAGTCGTAGGCGTGGGTAAGGAGCAGGTGCCTTGCCAGGTGCCGTTCCCCTGCCGCCGGCGGAGCAGGGCATAGGCCGGCGCCGACGCGGTTTGTCCCTGAACTCTCCCGAAATTGTCCGCGATCGGTAACGGACGCATCCCCCGGCCGCCGAGCGTCGTCCTGAGAAGTGGTCGCAGGGCGACCGGGAGTCGGTGCGGAACCGCGGAAGAGAGTGGGGGCGGACACATGGCGCGGCACGGTAGTGCGCGGGGCTGGTACGGCAAGCTGGTCGGGGCGGCGCTTGGGGTGACGGTCCTCGCCACCGGGGCCTCGGTGTGGACCGCGCAGGCCGACCCCACGAGCGACTCGCCGCCGAAGGCGAGCACGCCGGCCACTTCCGGCAATGTCGCCAAGCCGGTGTCGGCGATCATCGCGCACGCCTCGGACGCCGGTGCGCGGGGCGTCAACATCACCATCGACGACGGCCCCGACCCCACATGGACCCCTCAAGTCCTCGACGTGCTGCGGGAGTACGGCGTGAAGGCCACGTTCTGCATGGTGGGGACGCAGGCTCAGGCGCACCCGGACCTCGTCAAGAAGGTCGTCGCGGACGGACACCGGCTGTGCAACCACTCCGTCTCGCACAACACCGCCATGGACAAGGCCTCCCAGGCCTACCAGAAGCGGGAGATCCTCGACGCCGAACGCATGATCACCGAAGCGTCCGGAGGCATACGTCCCGTCTACTACCGGGCACCCGGCGGGGCGTTCACCCCCTACAGCCGCAACCTCGCCGCCTCGCGCGGCATGCGTCCACTCGGCTGGAACGTGGACAGCAAGGACTTCGAACGTCCCGGCACCGACGCCATCGTCGCCACCGTCGAACGCGAACTCCGCAACGGACCGACGCTCCTCTTCCACGACGCCGGCGGCGACCGGTCCCAGACCGTCCAGGCCCTGCGCCGGCTCCTCCCCCGACTCAAGGAGCAGGGCTACACCTACGGTTACCCTGTCCGCTGAGGCCCCTGCTGGCGGCGCTCGCCCCGGCAACCGAGACGGTGACGCTGGGCACCGCTGCGCTGATGCCGTTCCTGCGCCGGCCGATCCAGGCCGCGCAGGCGCTCGCGTCGATCGACCTGCTGTCGGGTGGCCGACTCGCCGTGACTGTCGGCGCCGGCTTCCCCGGCCGTTTCGGACGGCCCCTCTACACGCTGTCCGAGGTGCCGTGGGAGCGCCGCTTCGCCCGCCTGGACGAGACCGTCGCGCTATGGCGGGCCCTGTGGGACGGGGCCGGCTCCTTCCACGGCGAGATGCTCCGGTTCGACGGCATCCCGCCGACGACCAGGCCGTACCGGGCCGGTGGCCCGCCCGTCTGGCTCGCCGGCGCGACCCCCGCGGCGCTGGCCCGCACGGGCCGGATGTACGACGGATGGCTTCCCTATCCGCCCGACCCCGCCGACTACGCATCGGGCCTCCGCGACATCCACGCAGCGGCAGCCGACGCGGGGCGCACGGCCGAGGACATCACTCCGGCGCTCTTCGTCACGGTCCGGATCGACGACGACGTCGAGGGCGGCCTTCGAGCACTGGACGACTACGCGCGGGGCACGTACGGCATGCCGTTGCGGGAGCTGGAGAAGATCCAGGCAGTCGTTGCCGGCTCCGCCGAGCAGGTGCTGGAGCGCCTGGGGCGGTACGCCGCCGCCGGTGCCCGGCACATCGTCGTACGCCTCGGAGCCATGGACCTGCGCTCCCAGCGTGACCAGCTCGAACGGGCCGCACACCTGATCTCCGCCGTCCGGAAGGAAGCGCGTCTCCCCTCCCGTCCGGCAGACTCCTGAGCCTGCCGTGACAGCCGCCCGACGCCCCCTCATCTCGTGTGCTGTTCATGCCAGTTGAGGTTCCCTTGAGGTGCAGTTAACGCTCCCCGATTACTTGTCAGTAGCATGCGGCGCGCAGGCCTGCTCGCATCACTGACCACCCATGTCCAGGGGGACCCTTCCGCATGTCCATGCATACCCTCATGCGCGCTTTACGCGTGTCCGCGCTCGCCATGTCCGTGGCGGTCACACTCAGCGCCTGCGGCCAGACGGCAACGCCCGCTCACCCGGCCGACACCGCCGTCGAGAACACCCTGCCCCGAGCGACCCAGCCGGCCGACGGCAGCCTGCCCGCGGCGGCGACCACCGGCAGCCCGAAGGCCGCCAGGGCCGGGAGCCGGCCGACGGCCTCGTCCGCGGGGTCGTCGGCCCGTTCGACCGACGTCGGTGCGGCGAAGGCGCCCGTCATCGTCTCCCGCTCGTCGTCCGGGTCCGGGAAGCCTTCCGTCGTGGACGGCACCCGCGGCCTCAGCCTCGACGCCTACAACCGGCGGACCGGCAAGGCAGTGCTCACGATGCCCGGCGCCGGCAAGGGCACGCCGAGCCCCTCCACCACCGCGGCGGCCGTCGCGGCGGTGCGGCCCGGGCAACTGATCGACAGCCCTCCGTCGGCCGTCGCACCCCAGGGCGCGCTGCTCGCGATCACCGGCGTCGAGCCCGCCGGCGACGGGAGGCTCGAGGTCAGCACCCGTCCGGCTGCCATATCCGAGCTCCTCGGACAGAGCTGGGCCGACATCAAGAGCGCCCTGGACCCGCGAAAGATCCAGGTGATCCCGAAGCTCAAGGACCTCAAGGCGTCCTACGTCCCGAACCCCGACGGCGGCAAGGGTTCAGCCTCCGCCGTGCTGCAGCTGGACGCGAACACCGTCGTGCCCCTGCCTGGCGGCGCCAAGGCCACGCTCGCGGGTTCGGTCTCGCTCGATCCCAGCGTCGCCTTCTTGTACCGAGGCGCCCACGGGATGCTCGCCCCGGAGCAGGGCAAGGTCGGCTTCGACCTGGGCGCGCACGCCGACTGGCGCCTCACCGCCGGCCTCTCCGACTCCACGGAGGTCAGGATCCCGATCGCCACGCTCGCCGCTTCCCCGGTGGTGATGGTCGGCGAGGTTCCCGTCGTCATCGTCCTCAACACCACCGTGTACGCCGTCGCCACCGCCGACGGCACCGTGACCGTCGACACCACCCAGACGTTCGACGGCAGTTGGGCCGTCCACGCCGACTACACCAAGGCCGGCGGCTGGACCTCCACCACCGAGCCGGTCAGCACCAAGGTGTCCCCGGTCAAGGCGACGTTCACCGGCCGCGCCTCGGTCCGTACCGGCCTGACGGCCGAAGGCTCCGTGGCCCTCTACGACGCGGTGGGCCTCAAAGCGACCGTCGAGCCGTACCTGCGTGCGGACGTGGACGGCACGGTCGGCATCGACTCCGGCGACGGCGTACCGGCCGTCCGAGGCAAGGCCTCGCTCTACGGCGGGCTCGACGTGAACGGGGCCGTCCTGGCGCGCATCGCCATCCTGGGGACCCCCCTGTTCGAGAGGGCCATCCCGTTCCGGCTTTACCACGACGAGTGGCGGATCGCGGCCCGCGAGATCGACGCCCCGCTCCCCGGCGCCCGGCCGTCCGCCTCACCGGCGAACTGACCACGCGTCCCTCGACACCAGCCGTTTCACCGGTTGGCCGCTGAGCGGCCGACCGGTGGTTCGGCCGAATGGTTCCTCCTCGCCCCGTGCCGCCCATCTCCGAAATGCACGAGCATGAAGTGCACGGGCAGGCCGTTGACCGGGCTCACGCGGGCTCCCTCGCTGGATCGGGTTCACACCATGTGTCGAACAGGTGCGTCAGCCTGGCACGCGAAGTGCCCAGCTTCTTCTGAGCGCTCCCGCCAGGAGCCCGGCCGCGAGCGAGAAGATCGTCCTGTCCGTCTCCTGCCCGCCTCCTAGACTGGAAGACGTGGTCCGGACCAACGAGGAGGTCGAGGCGCTCCTTCAGGAGTACGCGGACCTCATCGCCATCACCGGGGGCGAGGCGTTCAAGGCGCGCTCCTACGAGAAGGCGGCCCGCGCGATCGGCGGATACCCCCACGACGTGTCCCACCTCGGCGCGGACGAGCTGCGGGAGATCCCCGGCGTGGGCAGGTCGATCGCGGAGAAGGTCATCGAGTACTTCCGCACCGGCAAGGTCGCGGTGGTCGAGGAGCGGCGGGCCGGCATCCCGGCCGGGGTGCGCGAGCTGATGGCCATCCCCACCCTCGGCCCCAAGAGGGCGATGATGCTGTACAAGGACCTGCGCATCTCCTCGGTGGACGAGCTGGCCGACGCCATCAAGGCGGAGAGGCTGCGCGGCCTGAGGGGCTTCGGGGAGAAGACCGAGGCGAACATCCTGCACGGCATCGACCTCATGCGACAGGCGGGAGACCGGATCCTGCTGAGCACCGCCGCGGAGACCGCCGAAGACATCGTCACGGCCCTGTCCGGGATCAGCGGCTGTGAGGACTGCGCGTACGCGGGTTCGCTGCGCCGCATGCGGGAGACCATCGGCGACCTCGACGTCCTCGTCGCCGCCGACCGGTCCGCACCGTTCATGGACGCGCTCACCGAGCTGCCCTCCACCGCCGAGGTTCTCGTCCACGGCGCCAAGAAGACCTCCGTCCGAACGGTCAAGGGGATCCAGGTCGACCTGAGAGTGGTGCGGCCGGATTCATGGGGCGCGGCTCTGCAGTACTTCACCGGGTCGAAGGCGCACAACATCCATACCCGTACGATCGCCGTCCGTTCCGGGCTGAAGCTCTCCGAGTACGGCCTGTTCGACGCGGAGAGCGGACAGCTCATCGCCTCCCGGTCGGAGGAGGAGGTGTACGGCAGGCTCGGTCTGCCGTGGATCCCGCCCCCGCTGCGCGAGGACCGTGGGGAGATCCAGGCGGGTCTGCGCGGCGAGCTGCCCGAGGTCGTGACGGAGGACGACGTCAGGGGCGACCTGCACACCCACACCGACCTCACCGACGGCCTCGCCCCGCTGGAGGAGATGGTGGCGGCGGCCGCCGCGCGGGGTCTCGCGTACTACGCGGTCACCGACCACGCGCCCGACATGGCCATGCAGCGCATGACCGACGAGAAGATGCTGGCCCAGCGCGAGCACGTGCGGGCGCTGGACGGCAGGCACCGCAGGATGCGGCTCCTGCACGGCACCGAGCTCAACATCGACCCCGTCGGGGACGTGGACTGGCCCGACGCGTTCCTCCAGGGCTTCGACATCTGCGTGGCCTCGGTGCACTCCCACTTCGGCCTCGACCGGGACGCGATGACCCGACGGCTCGTCCGCGCCTGCGAGAACCCCCACGTCAACATCATCGGTCACCCCACCACCCGACTGATCGGCAGACGGCCGGGCATCGACGCCGATCTCGACGAGGTGTTCGCCGCCTGCGCCCGTACCGGAACGGCCCTGGAGATCAACGCCCAGCCCGACCGTCTCGACCTGTGCGACGAGGACATCCTGCGGGCCCGGGAGTACGGGGTGAAGTTCGCCGTCGACACCGACGCCCACGCGCTCCCCCACCTCGCGTACCTCCGCTACGGAGTCGGCACGGCGCAGCGCGGATGGCTCACCCCTGACGACGTGATCAACACCTGGCCGCTGCGGCGGCTGCGCACGTTCCTGCGCAAGGACCGAAGCACCTGACGTCCTCAGAGATCCGGGAGCGAGGAGGCCGGCTCCGGGTCCTGAACAGCATGGTCTTACTCGTGGTGGGGTGAATGCCCAGGAACCGTGCCCTCACGGGCAGCGGTGCCGCAGGGGGGAGCCGGGGACCGGAGGGGAACGCCGTTGGACCGCAGCACTTCGCGGACGTTCAGGATCAGGGGGAAGACCTCGTGGTTGCGGTCTTCGCCCTGCTCGTCCCAGGCCCGCTGTTCGGCTTCGACGGCCATGCGGTCCTGGGCGAACACCCGCTCGGTGAACCGTCTGATGAAAGGCCAGGCCAGCCGGAGAACGCCCGGGACTCCCGGTTTCCTGATCATCAGCAGGCCGTAGGCGCGGCATTTGCGCTGGTCGGCGCCCAGTGGGACGTACGCGGTCCAGAGGCGAAGAGCCGGTTGCTCCTCGTTCTCCGGGACCAGGTCGAGGGTCTGGTACGGGTATTCGGTCCGGATGGTCATCACGTCCCGGGAGCCGCTGCCGAGGCCCTCCCCGGAGAGGAGGCCGGCACTGCGGCTGCGCTTTCCGCCCGCGTGACTGAACAGGTACCTGGCCTCGACCGAGTGCGGCCCGGCTGTGTGCCCCAGCAGTTCCGGGTGCAGTCTGCCGACGACGCCCCGGTGGAGGAACTGATGGTTCATGTCGAGCAGGTTCTCGTGCATGAACGAGTAGTGGCAGTGCACGGTCCGGCAGAACGTCATCGTTCTGTACTGCGCGGAAGAGAAGGCGGCGAGGCGGGGCAGCGTGGTGTCGGCCGCCTTGTCCGGGGCTCCCGGGAAGACGAATACCAGTCCGTACGCCTCGCGTACGGGGAAGGCACGGACCCCGCGTGGTGGTCGGGCGTCCCCCTTGGCGAGGTAGGGGATCTCGGAGATGCGGCCGTCACCGCGGTACGCCCAGGCGTGGTAGCAGCAGCGGAGGGCCTCTCCCTCCACCACGCCCATGCTCAGGGGGACCTGCCGGTGGGCGCACCGGTCCTCCAAGGCGTGCACGGCCCCGCTCGCCCCGCGGAAGAGCACGATCCGCTCACCACCGAATGCGGTGGCGTGCGCTCGCCCGCGCCGCACCTCCCGCGACAGCGCGACCGGGTACCAGTAGTCCGGGTTGGCGCCCACGCGCCGCAGATCGGGCATGTCCGCGGCCTGTGGCATGGCACGCCGTGATGACCGGTTGCTGTCGCCCACCGGGATGGGCGACGTGATGCGGCCGTCGGGCGGCGTCTCGGGCATGTGCGCTCCCTCGTTCCGTCAGGTAGGACATCACGCACGCGGGGGCTTCGGCGCGCAGGTTGCAGGTCGAATCGGCGGCACAGGCCTGCCGGATGGCAGACGTGTCCCGACGTTTACAGCCTGTCACCACATTGCCTCGGGCGCCCTGAAGTCCGGTCCGTGCGGGTGACGGGGCCGTCCCATGCCGGGCGGCGGGCGCGAAGCCGTCAGCGGATCTCATTTCTCCCTGTGCGCGTGCGGGCCGACGGGGCGCGCCCCGTACACGCGGTAGGGCTCGGCGTCGGCCCACTTGACGTCCAGGCCGAGGCCGGGGCGGTCGGTCTCGGGGCGCAGTGCGCCTCCGGCGGGCGACAGGGTGCCGTCGAGCAGCAGCTCTTCGACACGCGCGTGGTCGTGGAAGTACTCCAGATGCCGCAGCCTGCTCACGGCGCAGAACGCGTGGGCGGAGAGCGCCGGAGCGCAGTGGGCGGACAGGTCGAGATGCCGGGCCGCCGCCAGGCCGGCGACCTCCAGGAGGCCGGTGATGCCGCCGCAGCGGGTCACGTCGGCCTGCAGACAGTCCACGGCGGGGGGTTCCACGAGGTTGACGAAGTCCTGTGAGGTGAAGGCGTACTCGCCGGCGGCGATCTCCAGCCGCTCGGGGCCCCGGTCACGCAGGAGCCGCAGCCCTTCCAGGTCGGCCGAGCTGACGGGCTCCTCGAACCAGCGCACGTCCCACTCCTCGTGAAACCTCCGGGCCCAGTACAAGGCCTCCTTACGGGAGAGCGCGCCGTTGGCATCGGTGAAGAGCTCGACCTCGTCGCCGATCGCCTCGCGCGCGGCCGTCAGGCGCTGCGGATCGCGGTCCGGCTCGCGTGAGGTCTTCACCTTGACCCGCGGGATGCCCTGGTCGACCCAGCCGGCGAGCTGCTCGGTGAGCCGGCCCGGCGGGTAGTTCGTGAAGCCGCCGCTGCCGTACACGGGAACCCGGTCGTGACAGGCGGGCAGCAGGTGCACCAGGGGCAGGCCGAGCAGCCGGGCCTTGAGGTCCCACAGCGCCACGTCGACCGCCGAGCGTGCCATGGCGCCCACCCCGGGCCGGCCGGCGTTTCGGATGTGCGTCCCCATGCGGTACCACAGGGCCGGCGGCGCCAGGACGCCTTGCCCTTCGAGAAGCGGCGCCAGTTGCGAGGCGACGAAGGAGGCGACCGATACGTCTCCGTAGGTGTAGCCGAGGCCGGTGCTGCCGCCGGCGTGGACCCGGACGAGGACCATCGTCGTGGATCCCCATTCCAGCGTGCCGTCCTGTTCCTTGCCGTCGGGGCCGTCGGTGGGCACCTCGAAGGCATGCACGTCGACCGCCTCGACCCGGCACTCCTCCCGTTCCGCTCCCGCCATGCTGCACTCCCTCACGGCTGCACTCCCTCGCGCGTCCCACTGACGTCGTCACAGGTGACCCGTCGGAGAGGGCGGCAAACGAGACGGGGTCCACAGGCTCATCCCCCGGCGCGGCGTCCTCGGCCGGCCGGCCGAGGACGAGCCACTGCGCGCAGAGCATCCGGGTGAACGGCGCGCCGCGGCAGGTTTCACCGCGCCGATGCCTTCCCCCTGGCCGTAGGGCAGGGGGACGCGCCAGTCGAGTACGCTCCCGCCCGCCGCGGTCGGCCGCCCTCGAACCGACAGTTCGCCACCCAGCCGTTCGGCCGTTCGGTGAGGTCGCGCAGTCCACTGCGGGCGGCGCCTGGCGGGACGCCGACGCCGTCGTCGCTCACCGTCACCGCCAGGACGCCGCCCTCGTCAGCCGGGCCGCGGCCTCCGGGTGCTCGACGAACCGACGGGCGCTCTGCAGCGTCATCCCGGTGTCGAACAGGCGAGCCGGGCCAGGGCGCGGACGGCTGCGTCGCGACTCAGCCTCGCCCCTTCGACGCTTTGCCCTCGATGGCCTCGACGACCTTCTTCGCTGTGGCCTTGGCTGAGCCCGGGTTCTGGCCGGTGACGAGGTTGCCGTCGGTCACGACGTACGAGACGAACGGCAGTGTCGCCTTCTCGTAGAGCGCGCCGCGCTGCTTGGCCTTCTCCTCGGCATTGTAGGGGACCAGCTTGTCGACGCGGGCGAGGACCTCCTCGGTCCAGGCGAATCCCGTCATCTTGCGGCCAGCGATGAGGTATGAGCCGTCGGAAAGCCGGGTGTTGAGCAGGCCGCAGTAGCCATGGCAGACGGAGGAGACGATGCCGCCGCGCTCGTAGATCTCGCGGGTGATGTGCTGCAGGCCCTCGCTGTCGGGGAAGTCGTACATCACCGCGTGACCGCCGGTGAAGTAGATCGCGTCGTACTCTGATGGGTCGATCTGGTCCGGGCTCGCCGTGTTCTCGAGCATCGCCATCCTCCCGGGGTCGGCGCGCCAGGCCTTGGCGGTCTTGTCGTAGTTCGGGAACTTCAGCGCACGCGGTTCGAGAGGTACCGCGCCGCCGGCCGGGCTGACAAGCGTCTGCTCGTAGCCGTGTTCCTCGAAGACGTGCCAGGCGTGCGTGAGCTCGGAGAGCCACAGGCCGGTGGCGTGGGACGGGTCGTCGTAGTGACCGACGTTGGTGACGACGTTGAGGACGCGCTTGGTCATGGCTGATCTTCTTTCATGCGGACCGGGATGGCGAGGCGGCGGGCCGCGTCGTGGCGGGTGATCGGTCAGCGGACGCCCAGGGCACGCAGCGTCCTGAACGCCCGGGTCAGGATCCGCGCCCACTGCTCGTACTTCACCGCGCCGGGCGGGGTGAAGCCCCGGAGGCGCTGGTGGGCGACGGTCTGGGCTTCGGTGTACTTGAGCAGCCCGTCGGCGCCGTGACGACGACCGAGGCCCGAGTCGCCCATGCCGCCCATGGGGGCGGCCAACGTCTCGTTGACGGTGCCGGCGTGCAGCCATCGCCACCGCCTCGTCGACCGACCGGTGGCGGTAGATCGACACCACCGGGCCGAACGTCTCGTGGTCGAACAGCGTCATCTGCGGGGTCACGCCGGCCAGAATCGTCGGCTCGTAGAACAGTGGCCCGAGGTCGGACCGGGCTTGCCTCCGGCCGGCACGGTCGCGCCTTTCGATACCGCGTCGTCGACGTGCGAGCTGACAGTCTCGCGCTGCGACGGGGTGGACGACAACGTCTTCGACAGCTCGAGGTTCGCGGCCTGCTTTCCCGACTTCCCGGTCACGAGCTATCGGGAGGGAGTGGAACGGATCCTCGCCGGCTGACCCGCCGACAGGTTCTCCTGTCGGCTGACTCGTGCCGCGATGCCGAACCGGCGCCGGTACTCCGACGGCGTGACGCCCGTGGCGCGCTGGAAGAGCGACGGAAGTTCGACACGTCCACGTCGCCGACGCTGCGGGAGATCCGGGCGACCGGCTCGTCGGTCAGCTCCAGAAACTCGCTTGCCTTGGCGATGCGCGCCGCCTGGATGTATTCCGTCGCGGTCAGGCCCGTAGCCTCCTTGAACCGTCGCTGGAAGGTGCGCCGCGGGTGCATGGCCGCTGTCCGCGCAGGGTGCTCGACGGAGTGGGGGGCGTGGAGGCGCGGTCGGGCTCATCGTGTCTTCTCGAAGTCCGTGGTCGGCGCGGCGATGGGCGGCAGACCCTGCCGGGTCTGCCGCCCGTAATCCTGGCTGCGGTCACTCCTGGTGGAGAGCCTCGCGCAGCGCGTCGACGGACAGCTTCCGTGCGACGTTGGTGGCCGGGGTGTCCCGCAGAATGTCCAACAGCATGAAGTCGTGGACGGTCCCGCTGACGCGGACGGCCGTCACCTCGACGCCGGCCTCACGGAGCTTGTTGGCGTAGAGCTCGCCCCCGTCCCGCAGGACGTCCGCCTCCGCCGTGATGACGAGGGCGGGCGGCAGCCCCTTGAGGTCCTCGAGGGTCGCCCGCAGCGGCGAGGCGTACTTCTCCTCGCGCTTGGTCTCGTCGGTCGTGTACGCGTCCCAGAACCACTTCATCCCGTCGCGCGTGAGGTAGTAGTGCTCCGCGAACTGGTGGTAGGACTGCGTGTCGAAGTCCGGCCCGGTCACGGGGTAGAGCAGGATCTGCGCCTTGAGCGCGAGCCCGCCTCGGTCCTTGTTCATCTGCGCGAAGACCGCGGACATGCATCCGCCGACCGACTCGCCGGCGACGGCGACGCGGGAGGTGTCGAGGCCGCGGCCGGCGCCGTTCTCCTGCAGCCACTGGCCGACGGCGTAATTCTGCTCGACCTGCGTGGGGTACCCCTTCTCGGGCGCCCAGTCGTAGACAGGGAAGACGCCGGCGGCACCGGCCCCGACGGTGAGCTCGCGGAAGAGGCGGTCGTGGGTCTTGTCGTCGCCGAAGACCCACCCGGCGCCGTGGATGTAGAAGACCACGGGCAGCGGGCCCGTGGCGCCCTTGGGCTTGATGATGCGGGTGCGGACGGTGCCCCACTGGCCGGCGTCGACATCGACCCACTCCTCGTCGACGTCCGGGCGCTCGACGCCCTCGCCGCTCTGCAGGTCGCTGAGGATCTTGCGCCCCTCCTCGGGCGGAAGCTCGTAGATCCGCGGGTGTGGGTCGGTATCGTCGGCGAGCTTCTTGGCCTCGGGCTCCAGGTAGGGCGTGGTCGGGGCTGGAAGGTCGGTCATCGCTGGTCCTTTCCTCGAAAGCCGGTCGCTTGCCTCATCGACGCTACGGAGGGTCCGCATCCAGGCCGAGTGCCGCGAACGACTCTCTTCGAGGTGATCGCGACACTCGCTCTGAGGTGCGGCCTGGGGAGCGGAAGAATGCGCGAGCCGAGAACGGGAGACCCCGGAGTGCGGCCCGACGGGGGCTCTGACCTCAGCAAGCCCTAGTCGCAGCACAAAGCGGCTCCCCCGATGAGTGCCGCCTCGTGAATGGACATGGCGCACCTCCGGCGGAAGGCGAACCGGCCCGCGAGGCCGTCGGCCCACTCCTCGATCACCGTCCAGTCCCGGTGGTTCCCGTAACGGCATCCAGATCGTCGCGACGCTCAGAGTCCGCGGACGGCACCTCCTCCCCCTCCTCCGCCTCCTCCGCTGACGTCAGGAAGTCCGCGAAGTGTTCGGTCAAGGGCTCGCCCGTGAGGGGTTCCAGGAACAGGAACTGACCCTGCGGGTTGACCTCCAGCCACACCGGTTCCCCCTGCGGGGTCAGCTTCAGGTCGATGATGCCCATGCGCAGACCGAGGCGCCGCAGGACCGTCGTCACCTGACGGTGGAGGGTGTGGGGTACGCGCCACGGGCGGATGGGAACGTCGAGGTCGGGACGCCAGTCCAGTTCGTGTGTCTCGATGAGCGCCGCGTACATCTGCTCGCCGAAACAGTTCAGGCGTATGTGGCGGCGACCCTCGATGTACTCCTGGTAGGTGGCGGGGCAGACCTCGAACGAGGACGCGGGGAAGGTCTCCGGAGAGTCGATGCGCCGGGTCCACAGCGACGGCCCTCGCGCGCCGACCACGGGCTTGACGATGGTCCGGCCGACTTCGCGGGTGAAGGCGACGACCTCGTCGCGTGACTGCGAGACCAGGGTACGGGGCACGCGGAAGCCGGCGTCACGGGCGACCGCGAGCTGGTAGACCTTGTCGGCGGCGCGGTCGGTGGCGTCGGCCGGCGATATCCACTGCCCATGGAAGGAGGCGGCGAGAATGCCGCCCAGGGCGCCCCGGCAGTCGTTGTTGACCAGGCTGCGCTCGTGGGCGCTCGTCGCCCCGGCGGCGACGGTCTGGTCCGCTCTCGGCCGCCGCCACCACAGCACCCGGGCCTCCTCGAGCGCCACACGGGCACCGTCCGCCGTCATCACCGTGGCCGAGCCGAACGCGCCGTCGGAGCGCCAGGACAAGGCCCGCCGGCCGCCGATGCCGTCGCTCTCCACGATGTGGAACTCCCGGCCCCGACGCCGTACCGCGTGCTGGACGGCCAGCGCGTGGAGGTCCTCGTGGACCGAAACGGAAAGGATCACGCCAGACCGCAGTCGTCGCTGTGGCTGGCCTCGCCGTACGAGCAGCCGGTCTCGGACGCCACGCCCGCCAGGTTGTCGGCGACGATCTCCAGTCCGGTCGTCTGACGGACCGACTGCTCCCAGGCCCGGAGCTGCTCGGGTGTCTTGAGTACCACGTAACTGTCGGGCTGGGCACGGAACACGACCGGCGGCGGCATCCTCACGACGTCGTCGTCGTAGCCGTCCAGGGAGTCTCCGAGCTTGAAGTCAGGCATCCTGCCCACCTCGGAATCGGTAGAGACGTGAGGGATCGGGGGAGGCATGCGCTCCCTTCCACGAAACCACCATCGGGATACGGCTGCATGTCGGGATGCGACCGCGGATCAGCCCGCTGGGCGTCGAACCCGACTGTCCTGCATCAGGTCCTGCGTCTCGAAGTCGGCGGTGGCCAGCCACGGCGAACGGTTCCTCGCAGCGATCGGGGTGAACCGCCGGGCTGCGGCCGGCCGACGGGACGCTCAGGGAGACGGGGCCTCCCCACCGTGCGCCGGCCGGTGGCGGACGAGCCCGTCACCGGCCGGCGCGAAACCACGCCGTGCTACCCCAGCCACACACCGTCGCGCATCACGACCCTGCCTCGCAGTTCCGGCACTCCGCGCCAGGCGCGCACTGTCTGCGGCGTCACGCGCAGGTACACGAAGGGGGTCTCTTCCGTACGCGGATCCCAGCCGAACTTTCCTGCGAACGCATCTGCGGCGTCCTGCGGCACTTCCCGCGCGGAAAAGCACGTCGCCTCTCCTTGCAGCAGCACCACGTCGACGGTATCCGGCAGCGCCAGCCGCACACGCGGTTCCGTGCGCACGTTGCGCGCGGTCGCGGATTTCGCGCTGGTACACATCCAAACCGCCTGTCCGTCCCACAGAAACCACAGCGGCACCTGATGCGGGCCGTGCTCGGGATGCGCCGTCGACACCCATATGTCGCGCTCCGAGTCGAGACGTTCGAGGGTGTCGCGCCGTCGCTCCGCCGAGTTGCGGCGATTGATCTCCGTGGTGTGCATGGATGCCGACCCTAGCCAGCGGGGTTCACGGCGCACATGGGGCGCAGGTCCTAAGCCCGGAGGCGGACCGTCGCTCCCGCTCCGGTCGCCCGGCTCGCTCCGCGGGCCATCTCGGCGCGGCGGATTACGGTTTGTGGGTCACCCAGAGCAGTTCCGCCGGCCAGCGGTGTGCCCAGTCGGGCGGGTCGGTTTCGTTGTAGCCGTTGGGTGTTCCCGGTTCGGGCCGCGGCTCGATGAGGTCGTCGATGATGAGACCCGCGCCTCGCAGGACCCTGACCCAGCCGCCGTAGGTGAGTTGATAGCTGGTCGCGCCGTCGCCTTCGGCGATGGTGTTCAGCCCGAAGTAGTCCCGCTGCAGCGTCGTGGTCACGCGGCTGGCGGCTTCGTCGTAGCAGGCTTCGAACCATGGGCTGGCGACGTTGAACACCAGACGCCCGCCTGGGCGCAGGACGCGTGCTGCCTGCGGGACGGCCAGGTGCGGTGGTGCCCAGCTGAGCCCACCGAAGTCGCAGAACACCAGGTCGAAGCTGTCGGCGGCGAAGGGGAGTTGTTCGGCGGCGCCTTGCACCAGCGGGTAACGGGCCGCTCCCATCGCGCGGGCCGCTGCCGTGAGTTGGGCTTCGGACAGGTCGATCCCGACCGCGTGGGCGCCCTCGGCGGCCAGCGCCCTGGACCACTGGCCGGCGCCGCAGCCGAGTTCGAGGACGCGCTTGCCGGTGACGTCGCCCAGGGCGTGCAGGTGCGCGTCGGGGATGGAGTACATGCCCCACAGCCGGGGTTCGGCACCGATTCGCGGGTCGTGCGCGTGCTGGTAGGCGCTGCTGATCCGGTTCCAGAGCCGCCGGTTGGCGGGGATGCTGTCCACGTGCCGACTCCAGCACTGCCAACCGGCGGCGGTCAACACGATTACGGCACTGGCCGGCCCTGCCTTGGTCCGGCCAACCCCCTCCGAAGGAGGCCGCCATGGCTCGCCACGGAGGGCGTGTGCCGACGGGACGCCTGCTTTCCTTGACGCGTGTTGTACGGAAGGAGGCGTCACGCCGCCTCAAGGGCTCTCTGTGGGGAGGCTTCGGCGTGGGTACCATGCGCAACGTCATGCATTGCTAGGGAGTGAATGGTTGTGACCAGCAAGCCGGCCCCCGCGTTCCGAGCGCGGCTCGTCGATCAGGCCAGGTCGGATCTGGAAGCGAACCGTCGACGTCAGCAGGAGCTGGCCGAGAAGGTCAGGTTGCTGAAGCAGGAGGAAGCCCTCCTTGTCGACATCCTCAAGCTCGCCGAACGGTACGAGGGTCTGGCGGAAGCCTCGACTTTGACCGAGCAGCCCCAGGAAGAGGCCGCGTCCACCGGGACGACGTCGCGCCGGGCATCCGCTTCGGCCACCTCCCGTACCCCTTCGCGGCCGACGGCACGAAAGGCACGAACAGCAAAGGCCGCGCGGCCGGCCGCGAAGGGGAAGTCGCGGCAGCCGCTGCTCGGAGACATCCTGATGTCCCTGCTCGCCGGTCATGAGGAGCCGCGCCTGGCGAAGGAACTGCGGGACGAACTGATGGAGAAGCACCCGGACCGCGACCCCACCCCGCAGGTCGTGCGCAACACCCTGGAGTCGCTCGTGGCCAAGGGGCGCATCCGGCGTCACAAGCAGCAGCGGTCCGTGATGTACGCGCTTGCCGAGTCCGCCTGACGCGCACGCGCGGCTCGGTCGCACCACGCGCACACGCCGGCCTGCCCGGTCACGGGCCCGCGTACCGGAGCCCGGTGCGCAAGGCGGTCGAGACGGCCCGCGAGCACGCGGCGGGCTGACCGCCGCTCTCGGCCGTAAGGTGGGACACGTATCTGTCCGCTCGCCTGCGCATGGATGTGAGGGCTTCATGACGACAGCACGCGACCTTCTCATGGTCGTCCTGGACGGGAAGCCCGGCCGGGAGGTGCGTCTGGGCGAGCTGTCGCTCGCACTGGCCGGGGCGGAGCTCGTCGACCTGCTGGGGGCCGACGCGGTCGCGTTGCGGGCGGAACTCGTCGTGCCCGTCGGGGATCCCGTCCCGTCCGATGACCTCCTGGCGCGGGCGCTCGCCTCGCTGCGCCGGGAGGAGCCGTACGAGACGGTCGGTGACTGGCTGTGGCGCAGAGGCGATGGGCTGGCCGAGGCGTATCTCACGGCTCTGGAGGCGGAGGGCGCGCTCACCCGGCGGCGGCGTCGCGGGCTCCCGCTCGCGGACGGTGTGCAGGTCCGGGAGGATTCGCCGGCCCGCCGCCGGGCGGCGGAACTGTGGTCGTCCGGCGACCCGGTGCTCGTAAGTCTCGCCGAGGAGCTGGGTCTGCGCGCCGAGCAGGCGCCGGAACCGGATCGTGTCGAGGCTCTCGACGGCTCGGTGACGCTTGTGCTGGCCGCCGTCGGCGACGCGCTGCTGGAGCTGGAGGGCGTACGGCAGCGGCGGACCGTCGAGCAGGCGGCCTTCGACAACGTGTGGCGCGCCCCCGGCTGACCGGGCCCGTCAGCCCTTGAGGGCGAAGAAGTGCAGGGGCGAGTTCGGCCGGAATCCGACGCGCGGGTGGAGGGGTGCTCCGGCGACGGTCGCGTGCGGGGTGGCGTGAGTGAGGCCGGTGGCGCGGGAGTTGAGGTCCGTGCAGGACGTCCGCGGCCTCGTGCGGGCCTGCGCCTGGCGCCGCCACGCCGCGCCCCGCGCCCCGTTGCCCCGGTGAGTCGTGTGACATGCCGGGGCACGGGGACAGCTTAGGACTCGTCCCGCCGGGGCAGTCGCCAGCCGGCGCGCGGGAAGTGGCAGGTGTAGCCGTCCGGGTAGCGCTGGAGATAGTCCTGGTGCTCGGGCTCGGCCTCCCAGAACGGGCCCGCCGGGGTGACCTCGGTGACCACCGGTCCCGGCCAGAGGCCCGAGGCCTCGACGTCGGCGATGGTGTCCTCGGCGACGCGCCGCTGCTCGTCGTTCAGGTAGAAGACGGCGGAGCGGTAGCTGTCCCCGATGTCGTTGCCCTGCCGGTCCTTCGTGGTCGGGTCGTGGATCTGGAAGAAGAACTCCAGGAGAGCCCGGTAGTCGGTCGCCTTCGGGTCGAAGACGATCTCGACGGACTCCGCGTGCCCGTCGTGGCGGCGGTACGTCGGGTGTGCCAGTTCGCCACCGCTGTACCCGACCCGCGTCGCCAGCACACCCGGCTGCTTGCGGATGAGTTCCTGCATGCCCCAGAAGCAGCCGCCTGCCAGTACGGCCCGTTCCTCGTCGCCGGCCATCGCCCGTCACCGCCCTCTCGTACATCGCGTCACTCGGGTCGGTCTCGCGAGGCCGACCGGTCTGCCTGGGCGTGCCACCTCACCGAAGGACGCGACACCCCTCCAGACTGGCACAGCCTCCATCACCGGTCAAACAGGTGACGAAGGCTGTCCTGGCTGGTTCCGGGGCCGGGCAGTCAGCCCTGGGCGGCGTGCCGGCGCGCCCGGTAGTTGGCCGCCTTGACCCGGTTGCCACACGTCCGCATCGCACACCACTCACGGCGGTGCCCACGCGAGCGGTCGAGATAGACCTGCGTGCACTCCGGACGGGCGCACTCCCGCAGCAGCGCGGCCTCGTCCCCGCCCACCAGCTGCACCGTCTCACGGGCCAGCGCGGCGAGCCCCTGGGCGACCGACCCCGACCGCATGACCCCGTCGGGCGTCAGCCGCAGCGTCACCGGCAGACCGGAGGCGTGCAGGTTCACCTCCGCCACCGACTCCGCCGGCAGGGCACGGCCGTCGAGCCGGGCGGCCACCAGGTCGTAGATCGCCTCGCGCAACTGCACGGCGATCACCACCTCCGCCTCGCTCGCGCCGGGCGGCAGGTCCAGCATCTCCGACTCCATGAACCAGTCGTCGAGGAGCCCGGGCGTGGCCAGCTTCTCCAGCGGGGCAGCGTTGCGCCGTGCCCGCAGCGTGCCGACGAAATCCAGGCAGAGCGTCCCACAGGGAAATGCGTGATTCACGTAACCATACTGACCAGTGACAACATGCATTGCAAACACGCCGCCTCCCCGGACTCCCCCTGCCACCACGGCCCCGACTCCCCCGCTTCCCGGCTCCCCGGCCCGCGTCAGAGGCCGAGGACTCGGACGGCGTTCTCCTTGAGGATCAGCGGGCGGACCTCCGGCTTGATGTCGAGGGCGCCGAAGTCGGCCAGCCAGCGGTCGGGCGTGACGACGGGGAAGTCGGAGCCGAACAGCACCTTGTGCCGGAGGAAGGAACCGGCCGCCTTCACGAGCTGCGGCGGAAAGTACTTCGGGGACCAGCCCGACAGGTCGATGTAGACGTTGGCCTTGTGCGTGGCGATGGAGATCGCCTCGTCCTGCCAGGGCACCGACGGGTGTGCCAGGACGATCGTCAGGCCGGGGAAGTCGGCGGCGACGTCGTCCAGGAGCATCGGGTCGGAGTAGCGCAGCTTGATGCCGCGTCCGCCGGGCAGGCCCGCGCCGATGCCGGACTGCCCGGTGTGGAACAGGGCGGGGACGCCCAGCTCCTGGAGCGCCTCGTAGAGCGGGTAGTGCTCGGGGGCGTTCGGTGCGAACGCCTGGAGGCTGGGGTGGAACTTGAAGCCGCGGACGCCGTGGTCGAGGACGAGCGCGCGGGCCCGGGCGACGGCGTCCGGGCGGTGCGGGTCGACCGAGCCGAACGGGATGAGGACGTCGGGGTGGGCGGCCGCGGCGTCGGCGATCTCCTCGCTGGACAGGGCGGGGTGGCCCAGGCCCGTGGAGGCGTCCACCGTGAAGATCACGGCGGCCATCCGGCGCTCGCGGTAGTGCGCGGCGATCGTCTCGACGGTCGGGGTGCGGTCCTGGCCGGCCCTGAAGTACGCGGCGGAGGCGTCCATCAGCTCGGCGTCGAGCGCGAGGTGGCCGTGGGCGTCCTGCTCCACGTGGACGTGGAAGTCGATCGCGGTGAGGTCGGCGGGGTCGGTGAGGGCGGCGGGGTTCATCGGGGTGCTCACAGGTGTTCGGTCCTCTTCTTCGCGTCGAGGAGGAGGTTCAGGAGGGTGTCGCGTGCGGCGACCAGGTCGGCCTCCGGCGTGCCGGCCAGCTCGTCGGCCACGCCCTGGCTGATCGCGCGCGTCAGTTCGGGCGTGAGACGTGGTGCGCCGAGGTCGGCCCACCATTCCTCCATGGGCGGGCCGAGGTGCTCCAGGACGTGGGCGATGCCGCCGGGGCCGCCCGACAGGTGCTGGTTGAGGAAGGGCCCGAGCAGCGCCCAGCGCAGCCCGGGACCGTGGGCGATGGCGGCGTCGATGTCGGCGACGCTCGCCGCGCCCCGCTCGACCAGGGAGTACGCCTCGCGCCACAGCGCCGCCTGGAGCCGGTTCGCGACGTGGCCCGGGAGCTCCTGGCGCAGCCGGATGGGGCGGCGTCCGAGGTCCCGGTAGAAGGCCATGGCCTCCTCGACGGCCACCGCGGAGGTCCGCTCGCCCGGCACGACCTCGACCAGCGGGATGAGGTGGGGCGGGTTGAACGGATGCCCGACGAGGACCCGTTCGGGATGGGCGGCGCAGGCGCGCTGGATCCGCGACGGCAGCAGTCCGGAGGAGCTGCTCGCCAGGACGGTCCCCGGTGGGGCGGCGGCGTCGAGTACGGCGAAGACCTCGTCCTTCAGCTCGGGGCGTTCCGGGCCGTTCTCCTGGACGAAGCCGGCGTCCGCGACCGCCTCGGCGAGGTCCGTGGTGAAGGACAGCCGCTCCTGGTGGGCGGGGACCGCCGCCCGGAGCCGGGCCTCCGCGCCGGGCGCGGGGTCGGTCGCGACGACCTCGTGCCCGTACTCCAGGAAGAGGGTCGTCCAGGACGCACCGATGACCCCGGTACCGACGACGGCGACTCTCATGACGCGCTCCCGTGCCCGGTGCCGGCCCCTGTGCCGGCACCGGCGCCGCCCCCGGGGAGGGTCCCGGTGCCGGCCCCGGTGCCGGGCCCGGTGTCGGCCCCGTTCTCGGCGGCTCGTCCTTCGGCGGCTCGTCTTCCGGCGGCGAACGCGACGAAGGGGTCCAGGGAGCGCGGGTCGGCCAGGACGTCGGTGCTGGCCACGGACTCGGGTCGGGCGCCGAGGAGGATCCTCTTGACCGGCACCTCCAGTTTCTTGCCGGTCCGGTTGCGCGGGACGGCGGGCACTCGCTCGATGACGTCCGGCACGTGCCGCGGCGACAGCGCCGACCGCAGCGCGCGGGCGATGCTCGTGCGCAGGGCGTCGTCCAGCTCCACCGGTCCGGCGACGAAGAGCAGCAGTTCTCCGTTGCCGCCTTCGGGGTCCTCGATGTGGACGACGAGGCTGTCGTCGACCTCGGGGAGGTCCTCGACGACCGCGTAGAACTCCGCGGTGCCGAGCCGGACCCCGCCGCGGTTGAGGGTGGCGTCGGAGCGTCCGGCGACGATGCAGTGGCCCTCGGGCGCGAACCGTACCCAGTCGCCGTGCCGCCACACGCCCGGATACTCCTCGAAGTACGCGGCCCGGTAGCGGGAGCCGTCGGTGTCGCCCCAGAAGCCGACGGGCATCGACGGCATCGGCTCGGTGATCACCAGCTCGCCCAGTTCGCCGACCACGCGCTCGCCCTTGCTGTCGTAGGCGTACGCGGCGACCCCGAGGCAGGGGCCGGATATCTCCCCGGCGCGCACGGTCTGCAGCGGGCCGCCCTGGAGGATGCCGGTGCACACGTCGGTGCCTCCGCAGCCGACGTTGAGGAGCACCCGCTCCCCGAACTGCTCGGCCACCCAGCGGAATCCGTCGGCGGCGAGCGGGCTGCCCGCCGCGCCGAGCTGCCGCAGCCGCGAGAGGTCGAACTCATCGGCGGGCCGGATCCCGGCCTTGCGGCAGGCCATCAGATAGCCGGGGCTCACGCCCATCAGCGTCGCCCCGGTGTCGGCGGCGATCCGCCATTGCTCCCGCAGGTCGGGGTGGACCGGATTGCCGTCGATCATGACGATGGACGCGCGGACAAGGAGCGCGGACACCAGGGTGTTCCACAGCATCCAGGCGGTCGTGCTGAACCAGAGCATCCGGTCGCCCGGCTTCAGGTCCCAGCTGAGCGCGTTGTTCTTGAGGTGCTCCAGGAGGATGCCGCCGTGCCGGTGCACGATCGCCTTGGGAATGCCGGTGGTCCCGGAGGAGAAGAGCACGAAGAGCGGGTGGTCGAACGGCACGGGCTCGAAGGCGAGTTCCGCGGGTTCCGTCGCTTCCACCGACCCCTCCGGCCGGTCTGGTCGCTCCGGTACGGCGAGCAGCTCGGTCCAGCCCAGGGTGTCGGGCAGGGTGCTCTCCCCGTACGGGACGTGGACGATCCGTTCCACGGTGGGGAGCCGGGCGGCGATCTCCGCCACCTCCGTACGGCGGTCGATGTCGCGGTCCCCGTAGCGATAGCCGGCGACGGTGAGCAGCACCTTCGGTTCGAGCTGGGCGAACCGGTCGACCACGCTGCGGGAGCCGAACTCGGGTGCGCAGGCCGCCCAGACGGCACCGATGCTCGCGGTGGCGAGGAAGGCCACCAGGGTCTCGGGGATGTTCGGCAGGTACGCGACGACCCGGTCGCCCTTGCCGACGCCGAGGCGGAGGAGCCCGGCGCGGGCGCGGGCCACCTGGTCGCGGAGCTCGCCGAAGGTCAGCTCCAGCGGTGCCCTGGTCTGGGAGTGGGCGACGACCGCGACGGCGTCCGCGTCGTCGGCGGACCCCTCGCGTCCGAGCGCGTGCTCGGCGTAGTTGAGGGTCGCGCCGGGGAACCACTCGGTGTCCGGCATGGACTTGCGGCCCAGGGTGGCCGTGGGCGGGGTGTGCGGCCGGACGTCGAAGAACTCCCAGACCGACGACCAGAAGCCGGCCAGATCGGTGACGGACCACTGCCAGAGACTGTCGTAGTCGGGAAAGCGCAGCTGTCGCTCCGATTCCAGCCAGCCGAGGTAGCGGCCGATCTCCGAGTCCGCCCTGACGGTGGGGCCGGGGGTGCTGAGGATCTCGTTCACCGGGCGGCCTTTCCGGTGGTGACCTTCGCGGCGCGGCCGTCCAGGAACGCCCGCATCCGCTCCTGGGCGTCGTCGCTGCCGGCCGCGACGGCCGACATGAGGGATTCGAGCAGGAGGCCGCCGGCCGGCGAGGCCTCGGCGATCCTGGGGAGGGCCTGGAGGACGGCGAAGTTGGTCAGCGGGGCGTTGGCGGCGATCCGGCCGGCGAGTTCGAGGGCCTTGGCGCGTGCCCCGCCCTCGTCGGTGAGGTACTGAGAGAGGCCGGCGGCCTGGCCCTCGGCCGCGTCCAGGACGCGGCCGGTGAGCATCATGTCCGCCATCCGGTGCGCGCCGATCAGCCGCGGGATCCGGACCGAGCCACCGCCGCCGACGAAGATCCCGCGCTGCCCTTCCGGCAGCGCGTAGAACGTGGACTGATCGGCCACGCGGATGTGCGCGGAGGCCGCCAGCTCCAGGCCGCCGCCGATGACCGCGCCCTTCAGCGCGGCCACCACGGGGACCCGTCCGCCCTCGATCGTGTCGAAGACGCGGTGCCACATGAGCGAGTGTTCCAGGGCCTGTTCGGTGGTCCGCTCGGTCAGCTCGCCGAGGTCGAGTCCGGCGGAGAAGTGGTCGCCCTCGGCGTCGAGGACGACGGCCCGCACGTCGGGGCCCGGCTTCCGGAAGAACTCCTCGATGCTCAGCACAGTGGCGTCGTCGAGGGCATTGCGCTTGGCCGGGCGGCAGAGCGTCAGGACCGCCACTCCGTCGCGTCGGTCGATGGAAAGCGTGCTCAAGGGAAGGCTCCTCAATCATCAGGAATCCTGAGTATCGGAGGATGCGCCGCCGCCGGGCAAGGGGTTGAGTTAGAATTTTCGACAGGATTCCTGACGATGGGGATTCGGAAGGTTCCTGGGGAGAGCATGTGAAGGACGTCGCTCCGCCGTCTCTGCTGTACTCGGTGAAGCAGGTCGAACTGGCCACCCGCGCGCGGCTCGACGAACTGCTCAAGCCCTCGGGCGTCACCGCTCTGCAGTACACGGCGCTGACCGTGCTCGAGCGCCGGGACGGCATGTCCGGGGCCGAGCTCGCCCGCAACTCCTTCGTCACGCCCCAGTCCATGTCCGACCTGGTCGGCGCGCTGGAGCGGCGCGGTCTCATCACCCGGTCCCCCGACCCGGCGAGCCGGCGCCGCCACGTCATCAGCCTCACCGGCGCCGGCCGCGACCTGCTGGCCCTGCACGCGACGGCCGTCCAGGAGCTGGAGGACGAGATGCTGCGGGACTTCTCGGCCGACGAGCGCGCGGTCTTCCGCGACCTCCTCAACCGCGCCCGCGCGGCGCTCGCCTAGCCTCTGCCCGACCCCGATCCGCCCGACAGGCCCTGGCCCTTCATGGCCCGTCCGGCAGCCAGCTGCCGTGGAACCCGTACGGGACCCGGGCCGGCAGGTGGACGACGGCGACCGGGTCGGCGGCGAGGTCGGCCGCGTCGAGGACGACCAGGTCGCTGCGGTCGTCGGCGGCGTCGTGGACGTACGTCACCAGCCAGCCCGGCCCGCCGGCGGTCCCGTCGGCCGGGGCGAACACCGCCTCGCCGGGCGTGCGGCCCGGCCCGAAGTCGTGGGCCGTCGCGGCTCCGGTCCGCAGGTCGTACCGGAGCAGTGAGTTGGCGCTGGTCATGTGCCCGAAGTCGGCCTGGCGGCCGGTCAGTCGGTCGTCGACACGGGGGAACTCGCCCGGCCGGTCGTCGCACTGCTCCTCGCGGACGGTCCCGGTGGCCGGGTCGAGGGTCCACTTCCAGAGCACGGCCTCCCGGCTGCCGCTCACGGCCCCGGCACGGTCGCGCCGCCACAGCTCCGGGTAGCGCATGACGTGCACGACGACCGTCCCGTCCGGTGCGTCGTACGCGTTGAGGACGTGGAACACGTAGCAGGGTTCGACGCCGAACCAGCGGACCCGGCCGTGCGGATCGTCCCGGCGCAGCAGGCCCAGCCGTGCCCCGTAGGCGTCGTCCCAGCGGTAGGGCATGCCGGCACCGAGCAGGGCGGGGTCGAAGACCACCGGCAGGTCCATGAAGACGACGTGTCCGGCGGTGAGGCCGAAGTCGTGCATCATCGTCGGCCCGGGCACCTCGACGGGCCGGCTCACGGTCAGTTCGCCGGAGGCGTCGGCCCGGTGGTAGGTGAGGTAGGGGGCGGCCAGGATGCCGTAGCCGAAGAAGTGCAGCTCTCCGGTGACCGGGCAGGCCTTGGGGTGCGCGGTCATCGCGGTGGTCAGCCGGCCGCCGAAGTCGTACGGGCCGACGGTGCCGAGGTCCGGGGCGAGTTCGTAGGGCAGGGCCGTCTCGACGAGGGCGAGGGTGCGGCCTGCGTGCCGGATCACGTGGGTGTTGGCCGGCCCGGCGGCGAGGTCGCGGCGGCCCTGCGCGTCGTACATCCGGGCACCGTCGGTCAGGCGCGTGGTGCGCACCCAGCGGTTGCGGTAGGCGACGGCCCGGCCGCCCTCCAGGCGGACGCCGTGGACCATGCCGTCTCCGAAGAACCAGTGGCCGGAGGCGGCGTCGGCGGGATTGGGGCCGTTGCGCAGGTACCAGCCGGACAGGGCGTCGGGGATCCGGCCGGTGACGGGCAGGTCGTGCGCGGTCAGCTCCTCGGCGACCGGTGCGTAGTTGCCCGTCAGATGGCGAGGCGTGGCGCCGGCGGGACTGGCGGTGGCGGTGCCGGGCGTCTGGGCGTCGGTGCTCATCGGGCGCCCGCCTTGGCCTGCGTGGCGGCGACGTAGCGGCTGGTGAAGAGCATCGGGAGGACGAAGCCGGCCGCCTGGACGAGCGTGGCCGCGGTGGAGTGGCCCTGGCCGGCGTGGGCGAGCAGCGCGAGGCCGGCGGCCGTCAGCGCGAAGGCCCCCGCCCAGACGCCGGTGATGACGGTGTTGGCCCGTACGAAGGGCCGCAGGCCCCACACCTCGCGGGGCGTGCTGCGCTTGGCTATGCCCATGGTGAAGGGCTTGCGGATGAGCAGCGAGACTCCGGCGATCAGGGCCAGGACGCCCGAGGAGAGGGCGGCCGAGTAGCCGTGCACGCCGGAGCCGGGGTCGGCGAAGGCGATACCGGCCAGGACCGCGAAGAAGGCCGCGGAGCCGATCTCGATGATCAGCGCGTCGAAGCCGGCGCCCTCGCGGCGCTGCTGGACGATGATCGCCACCGCAGCGACCAGCGCGGCCAGCGCGCCCCACTGCCACTGGGCGGACGGAATCACCGCGAAGACGATCCACGGCAGGAAGCTGCGCAGGTACGACATCGAAATCCCCCGGTCGGTTGGTCGGTCCGTCGGTTGGTCCGCCGGACTCATGTTCCTGTTGCGACATGGCGAAAGTAGACCTTCCACAACTGACATGTCAAGAGTGGAATGTAGAGTGGGAGTCATGAGCCTTCGACACGCCCTTCTCGGACTCCTGTCAGAGCGCCCCGCCAGCGGCTACGACCTGCTGAAGCGCTTCGAGACCTCACTGGCCAACGTGTGGCCCGCCACCCAGAGCCAGATGTACTCGGAGCTGTCCAAGCTGGCGGCGGCCGGGCTGATCGACGTATCGGCCGAGGGCCCGCGGGGCCGCAAGGAGTACACCCTCACCGACGAGGGGCTGACCGAGCTGCGGCACTGGCTGACCGAGACCAAGCCGCAGCGCAACACCCGCAGCGACATCCTGCTGCGGGTGTTCTTCCTGGGAGTGCTCACCCCTGAGCAGGCTCGGGACTACCTGACCGGGCTTGAGGAGCTGTCCGAGCAGGAGTACGAGAACCTGCGCCGGCTGGAGGCCTCGATCGACTGGGGCGACGACCCGCTGTCGGTGCACGGCCGGATCGCCCTGGAATACGGGCTCCGGTTCAACGCGATGCGCCGGGAGTGGGCGCAGTGGGCCGCGGGGCAGTTGCGCTGACACCGCGGGCGGAGGCCCAGCAGGGCGGAGGCCCAGCAGGGCGGAGGCCCAGCAGGGCGGAGGCCCAGCAGGGTGGAGGCCCAGCAGGGTGGGGGCCCGGACCGCGTACCGGTCCGGGCCTCCGCCTCGGCGAGCGAGGAACGGCAGCGGCGGCCCGCCCGCTGACGCTCAGGCCCGCGCGGGCCGCGCCTTCCTCGCCCCACCGGCCTCCGTGCCCGCCGCCGCGCCCGCCGTCGACACCTGCCAGGCCGCCCGGCCGAGCAGCAGGCACAGCGGCGTGTAGAGCAGCAGGTTGAGCCAGTAGAACGTGTCGGCGGGATCCGCCCAGGCCCCCGTCACCCAGACCAGGCCGACCGCGCCACGGGCCAGCAGTCCGGCCGCCACCGCCCGGCTCCCCCAACGCGGCAGCGCGGCGGGCAGCCGGCGGGCCAGGGCCGGCAGCCGGCCGCCCCGAGCGAGCACCAGCGTCGCGCCGGAGAAGAGCAGTGCCGCGAGCGGGACCAGCCCCTGCGGGGTGAACGGCACCTGGGTGTTGAGCACCAGCTGCGAGAGCCGGGGCGTGCTGTGCACCGGCCAGGTCCGCCCGGTGGCCCAGTACAGGTGGATCAGGCCGTCCGCCGCCAGCACCGCGCCGATCGCGGCGGCCTTGCTGCGGGTCTTCGCCGACTTCACCGGCTTCATGTCGTCACCTCACGGGGTGTCAGGACGCTTGGACACCCGAAGGAGCACCCCGCCCGCCGATCCGTTCCTGTGACGAGGAACACTGCGGCCGCGCGGAAGTCGCGGGGAACCTTTCGCCGTCCCGGCGCCTCCCTCCACGGACCCCTGTCACCTATCGACGGAGAACGCACCATGCAGGAGCCACCGCCCGGCCTGGCCGAGCTGGTCCGGGCCGCCCAGGGCGGCGACCAACTCGCGGTCGGCCGGCTGCTGGACCTGATCACCCCGTACGTCCGCCGGCTCTGCGGCCCGATCGCCTTGGACGACGGCGCGGACGCGACCCAGGAGGCGCTCATCGCGGTCTTCCGCAAGCTGCGGCAGCTCAAGGATCCCGACGCGCTGTTCGGCTGGGTCCGGGCCATCGCCGTACGGGAGGCGGTGCGGTACGCCACCCGCTCGGCGCGCTCGCAGCCGGCCGAGCTCGGCGAACTCCCCGCCCCCGGCGACCCCCAACTGGCCGCGGACATCCGCGACGTGCTGTCCCGGCTCTCGCCGCAGCACCGCGCCGTACTGCTCCTGCGCGACGTGGAGGGGCTGGACGAACGGCAGACGGCGGCCCTGCTCGAGGTCGCGCCCGGGACGGTCAAGTCCCGGCTCTCCCGGGCCCGACTCAGCTTCCGAAAGGCGTGGCAGCAGTGACCGAGACCCCGATGCCGCAGTGGCCCGTCGCCGGCTTCGACCCGGTGCGCCGGCTGCACGTGATCGCCGCGAGCGCGCCCGGAGCGTTGCGGATCGGCGAGGCCGTCCTCGACGCGCCGTTCGAACGGGTCTGGTCGCTCGCCCAGGACCTCGAACGTACGATGCCGCTGTGGATCCCCGATGTCCGCACGGTCCGTCTCGACACCCCCGAGTCGGCCGGTGCTCCGCTCCGGGCCCGGATCCACGGCCACACCCGGCTCCGCGCGACCTTCGCCATCGACCTCGCACCCGGCTGGTGCCTGATGCAGAGCCGCCTCGTCCTCGGCGGCATGGCGGCCCGCCCGGAGACCGACCGTACGACCCGCTTCGCCTTCCTCGGCGGCCTGCGCTTCCCCGGCGCGCGCCTCCTCGCCCCCGCGCTGCGCCCGTTCACCGGGAACCCCGTCGCGCGGTTCGCCGCCCTCCTCGACGAGGAGTAGCCCGAAGCCGCTCCAGGTGCTGCTCGCTGGCAGGGGCGACGAGCAGCACCACGTCGGCAACCATGGCAGTAGGACACATTCGCGGCGCGAGCCATGCCGCCCGCGGCGGCGACGCGCGGCGCACGGTGGCGGACGCGAGGAGGAACGCCATGATCGTCGACTGCGCGCACTACCGCGACGGGCGCCGCCAGCAGCAGGGCCCCATGCCGCTCGAGCAGGCGGCCGCGTGCCGCGAAGAGGGTGGTTTCGTCTGGCTGGGGCTCTTCGAGCCCGGGGAGCCGGAGATGAGCGAGGTGCGCCGGAGTTTCGGGCTGCACGAGCTCGCCGTCGAGGACGCCCAGACGTTCCACCTGCGGCCGAAGGCCGAACGGTACGAGGACGGCACCGAGCTGATCGTCCTGCGTACGGCGCGTTACGACGACGACCGCGAGGAGATCGACACGGGAGAGATCAGCGTCTTCCTCGCCCAGAACTTCGTGATCACCGTGCGTCAGGGCATCGCCAGCGAGCTGCACGGCGCCCGCGCCCGGCTCGAAGGCCGCCCCGAGCTGCTGCGCGCCGGCAGCGCGTCCACGCTGTGGGCCATCCTCGACCAGGTCGTGGACAGCTACGCCCCCGTCGTGGCGGAACTCGACCGGGACATCGAACAGATCGAGGGCACGGTGTTCTCGGGCGAGGTCGCGCCCACCGAGCGGATCTATTTCCTGCGCCGCGAGGCCACGGACTTCTACCGCGCCGTGCACCCGCTCCTCTCCGTGCTCGCCCGCCAGCTGCAGCCCGGCAAGGCTCCGCCCGAGCTGCTGCCGTACCTCCACAACGTGCACGACCACCTGCTCCTGGTGAACGAGGAGGTGGCGGCGCAGCGTGACCTCCTCGCCACCGTCCTGGAGGCGAACATCGCGGTGGTCTCCGTCGAGCAGAACAAGATCAACCTCCGCCAGAGCGCGACGATGGAGCAGCTCACCATCCTCGCGACCGTGTTCCTGCCGCTGTCGTTCGTGGTCGGTTTCTTCGGCCAGAACTTCTCCTGGCTGATTGCCCACATCGACAGTCTCACGGCCTTCGTCGTGGTCACCGCCGTCGGACTGCTGCTCCCGTGCCTGGCCCTGTTCCTGTGGCTCCGCCGCCGGCGCCACGCCCGGCCGCCGGCCGGGAGCATCATCGGAAGTGGGGCGACGATCGACAAGGAGAGGCGATGAGCGATGAGGCTGGCTTTTCTCGAGAGCCTCTACGCGGAGCCGGGGCCGTACGTCTCCGTGTACATGAACACCTCGCGGGACGGCGACCACCCCGAGCGGGCGATCGCGCTGCGCTGGCGACGGCTGCGCGAGAGCCTGTCCCGGCAGGGCGCGGACGCGGCGCTGCTGAATAGGCTGGAGGCGGTGGTCGGCGCCGACGCGGAGGTGCCGGGCGTGCACGGGCAGGCCGTCTTCGCCGCCCACGGCACACTCGTCCTCGACGGGGAGCTGCCGAGCCCGCCCGAGCACGACTCCGCCCGCTACGGCACGCTGCCGGACGCGATGCCCCTGGTCGCCCAGCACGTGCCGGAGATCCCGTACCTGGCCGTGGTCGTCCACTACGGCGGCCTCCCGACCGCCGAGACCCACGGCTGGGTGACGCTGGAGGCGGAGGCCGGCAGCTGGCCCGCGTCCACCGTCACCCCGGGTGAGCGCCTGCTCCGCAGGGTTCCCGTGACGATCTGGCACCGCGCCTCCGCACGGCTCGGCCACCAGCTGGACGCCTGGGCGCGGCGGGCGCACGCCGACGCCGTCGTCGTGGGTGGGAACGAGTGGGCCTGCAACGTGCTGGTCCGCCGTCTGCCCCGCACCCTGCGGGACCGGGTCGTACGGGTCGGCGGCCCCACGCCGACCGACACCGGACGCGCCCTGCTGGAACCCCAGCTCGACCGGGTCTTCCGCGGCCACATGGCCGCGCACGACCGGGAGATCGTCGATCTGTTCGTCCACCGGCGTGCCGTCGACGGGCCCGTGGCGGAGGGGCTCGCCGCCACGGTCGCCGCCCTCCAGCGGGGGCAGGTCGCGGCGCTCCTGCTGAACCGGCCGCCCGGGTCCCCGCCCTCGGCCCGGCTCTGGGTGGGCTCCCGGCCGACCCAGCTCGCCCTGACCGAGGCGGAGCTCCTGTCCTTCGGCGTGCGCGCCCCGCGCGAGGAGCGCGCCGACGAGGCGCTCGTGCGGGCCCTCGTCGGCACGGGCGCCGAGCTCGTCGTCGTACCGGAGGCCGAGCTGCGGCTGTACGAGCAGGTCGGCGCGCTGCTGCGGTACGCCGACGGGGGTGGCCGCCACTCCACTCAGCGCTGATACGTGCCGACCAGGGCGCCGGACGCCAGTTCCCTGCCCTTCAGGGCGCGGTGCACGTCCTCGGCGCCGGGGTGGCCGTGCAGCGGAAGTGGCTCCGACAGGGCGTACAGGCGGAAGAAGTAGCGGTGCGGTCCGTGGCCCGGTGGGGGCATCGGGCCGCCCCAGCCCACCTGCCCGAAACCGTTGGGCCACGGCAGGCCGCCCTGGGGCTTCTGCCCCTCCACCACTCCGGTGGTCCCCGGGTCGATCCCGGTGACCAGCCAGTGCACGAACGTCGTCCCCGGCGCGTCCGGGTCCTCGCACAGGAGCACCAGCTCCGTGGCCTCGTGGGGCACCCCGGACCAGCTCAGGGGCGGTGAGACGTTCTCGCCCTCGCCGCTGTAGCGGCGCGGGATCACCGTGTGGTCGTCGAAGGCACTGCTGCTGATGTGAATTCCGCTCATGCGCGCCGCCATACCCGCGACGAGGTCGCCGCCACCGGTCTGCACCGCTATCCCCGCCGTTCGGCCGAACCGGTCGGGCGAGGCCGTACCGGGCGGCCCCGCTCGGATCCGGCCGCCGCGCGGGGCTTGGCGCGTCCTTACTGCCAGTCGTCCCAGGGCGGGTCGATCTCCTCCGGCTCCTCCGGGTCGAAGGGCGGCTCGTCGTCCGGCGGCTCCGGGTGGTCGCCCCGCTGCCCCGGGCGGACGTCCGGCGCCGTCGGCGCGGCGGGCCGGCCTCCGGCGAACGGCGCCAGGGCGGCGAGGACGCCCTCGCCGTACTTGGCGAGTTTGGCCTCGCCGACGCCGCCGACCGTGCCCAGCTCCGCCACCGTGCCGGGCAGCAGCGTCGCGATCTCGCGCAGCGTCGCGTCGTGGAAGACGACGTAGGCCGGGACTCCCTGCTCGCGGGCGGTCGCGGCCCGCCAGGCGCGGAGGGCCTCGAAGACCGGGACGGCCGTCGGGGTCAGGTCGACCGGCACCCGGGCGCCCTTCGCGGAGCGCGAGCCCGTACCCGAGCCCGAGTCCTTGCGGGACGGTGCGGCCGGCTTCTGCTCCTTGCGCATCGGGACGCCGCGGCGCCCCGCGAGCACCTCGCCGCTGGCCTCCGTGAGCACGAGCGTCCCGTAGTCGCCCTCGACCGCGAGCAGGCCCAGTGCGAGGAGCTGGCGCACGACGCCCCGCCACTCCGCCGTGCCCAGGTCCGCCCCGACGCCGAACACCGACAGACCGTCGTGCTGGAACTGGACGACCTTGGCCGTCTTCTTGCCCTGCAGGATGTCGATGATCTGGCCGGCGCCGAACTTCTGGCGCCGTTCCCTGGCGAGCCGCCACACGGTGGACAGCAGCTTCTGCGCCGCGACCGTACCGTCCCAGGACTCGGCGGGCGTCAGGCACGTGTCGCAGTTGCCGCACGGCTTGCCCGACTGGCCGAAGTACGCGAGGAGCCGTACGCGCCGGCACTCGACGGTCTCGCAGAGCGCGAGCATGGCGTCCAGGTGCGCGGCCAGGGAGCGGCGGTGCGTCTCGTCGCCCTCGGAGCCGTCGATGAGCTTGCGCTGCTGGACGACGTCCTGCAGGCCGTAAGCGAGCCAGGCGGTCGCCGGTTCGCCGTCACGCCCCGCTCGGCCGGTCTCCTGGTAGTAGCCCTCGACCGACTTCGGCAGGTCGAGATGGGCGACGAAGCGCACGTCCGGCTTGTCGATGCCCATGCCGAAGGCGATCGTGGCGACGACCACGACCCCGTCCTCCCGCAGGAAGCGCGCCTGGTTCGCCGCCCGCGTGGCGGCGTCCATGCCGGCGTGGTACGGCACGGCGTCGATGCCCTGCTCCACGAGGAAGGCCGCCGTCTTCTCCACCGAGGAGCGGGACAGGCAGTAGACGACTCCGGCGTCCCCGGCGTGCTCGGTCCTGATCAGCTCCAGGAGCTGCTTGAGCGGGTTGTTCTTGGGGACGATGCGGTACTGGATGTTCGGCCGGTCGAAGTCGGCCACGAAGTGCCGGGCGTCCTCCAGGCCCAGTCGCGCCGCGATCTCCGCGTGCGTGGCCTCGGTCGCCGTGGCGGTCAGCGCGATCCGCGGCACCTTCGGCCAGCGCTCGTGCAGCATCGAGAGGGTCAGGTAGTCGGGCCGGAAGTCGTGGCCCCACTGGGCCACACAGTGCGCCTCGTCGATCGCGAAGAGCGACACCTTGCCCCGGTCGAGCAGCTGCCGGCAGCCCTCGGTGCGCAGCCGCTCGGGAGCGAGGTAGAGCAGGTCGAGCTCGTCGGCGAGAAACGCCCGCTCGACGGCCTGCCGCTCGTACGGATCCTGCGTCGAGTTCAGGAATCCCGCTCGCACGCCGAGGGCGGTGAGCGCGTCCACCTGGTCCTGCATCAGCGCGATGAGTGGCGAGATCACGACGCCCGTGCCTTCTCTGACCAGCGCCGGGATCTGGTAGCAGAGCGATTTGCCTCCGCCGGTCGGCATCAGGACGAGCGCGTCGCCGCCCGCGACGACCTGCTCGATGATCGCCTCCTGGTCGCCCCGGAAGGAGTCGTAACCGAAGACACGGCGCAGCACGCCCACCGCGTCGGAGGTCGCGGGAGCCTCGGGGGTCTCGGAGGGCGGGTGGGGGAGGTCGGATGATGCGTCGGTGAGTGCCACACGAAAAGGCTAGTGGCCTGCACTGACATTCCGGACCACGGGCCGGCCGTCGCGGTCCCGTGACGGCCGGACGGCGACCGTCCGGCTTCGCGCCGGCGTATGTGCAAAGCCGGCGCCCGTCGCACGTAAAGAATCCGTACGCATGATCGACGATCTGGGCCGGGCCCCCGGGGGCGCCGGTAGCGTGGCGCAGCGGACAGCCTTTTCGATCAGGCACGGGGGTGTCGTGATGTCGTTCGACGAAGAGTGGGCCGCGGAGAAGGCGGCCGTGGCCATGCGGCTGAACCAGGCGGACAGCACGGGCGGTTCGTCGCCCGCGAAGGGGTCGGCCGACTACGTGATCGAGGACGACGATCTCGGCGAGATCGGGCACGCCGCGTACGGCCTCTTCAGCGGGCTGGAACCCGCCGGGAAGCACGCGAGCACGGCGAGCGAGAGCGCGGGCACGAGCCTGAAGGGCGACGGCTTCGACTCCGGTGCGGCCCTCAGCGAGGTGAACAAGACGTGGGAGACGCAGGTCAGGACACTGCTCCAGGCCTGCGCCCACATCTCCAACCACCTGAACTACACGAAGAAGTCGAACCGGGCTGAGGACGACCTGATCGCCGCGCAGCTGCGGATCGTCGGCCCGGTCGCGCCGGGCGCCGACGGCGCCGTGTCCGCTTCTCAGATCGACAAGTACTTCCGCTAAGGAGCCGAGCCACCCATGCCCACGTTCGAGCAGCTCCTGAACGCCAAGCTCGGCCCGATGGACACCGCCGCCACCCAGTGGACCGAGATGATCGCCAAGCTGACGCAGCTGCAGACCGAAGCGTCAGCCATGAAGACGAAGGCCGACAAGTCGACCTGGCGGGGTGAGAACGCCTCCGTGACGAAGGAGTTCGTCACCAAGACGGCCAAGGAGTTCGGCGACGCCGTCACCGAGGCCCAGTCCGTACGCGACCTCCTCCAGGACGCGCACACCCTGCTCAAGTCCGCGCAGGACGACCTCAAGGCCGCGTACGACAACCCGCCGCCGGGCATCACGATCTACCCGAACGGTGTACTGAGCCACCGCGTCCATCCCGACCGGCGGTCGGCCGACAGCACCGAACCCGTCGCCACCGAGGCCCAGTTCGACGCGCTGAGGGAGAAGCTCGAAGGCATCCTGAAGCGTGCGGCCGAGGCCGACGAACTGTGCGCCTGGGGCCTGCGCGCGCTCATCAAGAACCACCCCAACGATTTCGGCAGCACGAACATCGAGGGTGTCGCCGAGGCGAAGAAGCTGCGCGAGGAGGAGCAGCGGCAGACCGCCAACGGCCGCGAGGCGGCCAGACTGTACGGGCGCTGGGACTACCTCGACGACAAGGAGCGCGCGCGGCTGCTCACGCTCGTCGAGGGCGGCAAGGACTCGCCCGCGTTCGCCGCCGAGCTGATGACGAACCTCGACTACAACGGGCGCAAGGACCAGGAGGCGGTGCTGCTGCTGGCCGGCAGCCTGGAGCACGGCGGCCGCGACGGGCAGGTCTCCGCGACCGACGCCCGCCTCTACAAGGCCCTGTCCGGCACCCTCGCCACGGCCACCGGCCCGGACTCGGCGATCGGCTCCCCGGGTGGCGTCACCTCGGCCTGGACGGACCGGCTCGTCGCCATGGCCCGCGACGGCAACGGTCTGCCCGACCAGCACCCGGGACAGCTGAAGGGCGGCGCGGCCGGCCTGAACGCCCTCACCCGGCTGATGGCCGCGGACGCCGGCGACAACCCGTACGACCCGACGAACCCCAAGGACAGCCCGTTCCGCAAGGACAAGGGCGACCCGGTCTACAGCCAGGCGTTCCTGACGAAGGTCGGCGACTCCATCCGCGAGTGGGAGACGCACGACAAGCACGCCTACGACGGCGTCATGAAGAACTGGCAGGGCACGCAGGAGGACCCGATGAAGGGCCTCCTCAACGCGATGAGCCGCAACCCGTCCGCCGCCACCCACTACTTCGACCCGAACACCGGCGACAACCTGAAGTACTTCATGGAGGACCGGCACTGGCCGGGCGGCGACGTCCAGGACAAGATGCCCGAGGACCTGCAACGCACCTCCGCGCGTGCCGAGTTCGCGGCCGCCGTCGACGCCGCCGCCACGGGCCGCGAGCCGGGCAGCCCGCTGCACCCGGTGGGCACCCACCACGACGGTGCGCAGACCGCCATCCTCGACCGGGTGCTCGACGAGTACGCCGAGGCGACGAAGAAGAACCAGAGCGCCGTTCCCGTCCCGATGCGCATGGCCATGGGCGAGATGATCGGTGACTACGGCTCGGACGTGCACCAGATCCTCGGCAAGAACATGGACGGGCCCACCGACTTCAACCACCTCGACATCGACCGCGGTGCCCTGACCCGGATCATCCGGTCCACCGCCGAGGACCCCCAGGCCTTCGGCGTCATCCACGCCTCGCAGACCGCCGTCATCGCCGACGGCCTGGACCGCTTCCCGGCGGACTCCTTCCGCAAGGAGGACCCGGAGCTGCGGGCCTGGATCAAGCAGTCCTCGTCCGTCCTCGGCCACCTCGACGGCGTGCGCGGCGACGTGATCTACGACCTCGGCCAGGCGCAGAAGGACGCCAACGGCTGGAACAAGATGATGAACTACCACGTCATCGGCACGCCCCTGACGGCCATCCCCGTGGCGGGCGACGCCATCCAGCGCTCGGTCGACGTCGCGACGGCCGAGTACATGAACGGCCTGAACGCCAAGGTCGACGCCGAGACCCGCAACAACATGATCAACCACTACGACAACGGCGAGCGCGAGATGTACGCCATGCTGCGTCAGATGGCGAAGGAGCGCGGCCTCGCCACGGCGGAGCTGGACGCGAGCCCCGGCGAGTACGAGGACGGTCTGCAGCCGACGGCCCAGCAGTGGTACCAGAACGGGATCAAGGACGCCGACATGAAGATGGGCGAGCGCTACTGATGGACAGGAAGTACCTCGTGCTGCCCGCCGTCCTGGTGGTCGCGGCGGCCGTCGTGGCCGCCGTCCAGCTGTGGCCCGGCAAACTGGAGGACCTGCGGGCGCAGAACCTGTGCCTGGGCATGCTCACCGAGCAGACCGCGGGCGGGCTCGACGACCGCAGGGGCGGCGAGCTGACGGTGGACGAGCACGAGCCGGAGGCGGCGAAGGGAGACCCGGTGTTCTCCACCATCTGCTTCGTCGGACGCAAGGCGGCCAAGGACACGGCCTACCGCACCCAGTACACCCTCGACGTCCGGGCCACCGACGTCCTCGACGCGCCGGCGGCGGGCGCCGTCCCGCCGGGCAGCGGCCGCTCCGGCTGGGTGGGGCCCCGCCAGAGCGAGGTCCAGCTGCCCGCCGGCTGCGCCCAGAAGATGCGGACGGACGCCCCGTACGTGACGGTCGTCCTGAAGGTCGCCCCGGGCGTCGTCGTGGCGCGGAACTGGAACGACGAATCCCTGACCGAGGCGTCCCGCAAGATCGTCCTGGAGGCGGTGGACAACCTGTCGCGGCAGTACGGCTGCGAGGCGTAGGACCGGCGCCGGCGCGCGTCCCGCTCGGCGCCTGTCGCAGCAGTACGGCTGCGAGGCGTAGGACCGGCGCCGGCGCGCGTCCCGCTCGGCGGGGCGGCCGGCGGCCCCTTACTTGCGGCCGACGCCCGCGTACATCGCGACGTCCGGCGCCGGCGTCTCCGGCCGCCACGCGGAGCAGGACACCACGCCGGGCTCGAGCAGCTCCAGGCCGTCGAAGTAGCGGGCGATCGCCTCGGGGGTCCGCTGGGTGAGCTTCGGCGTGCCGTGCTCGTTCCAGAACGCCACCGCCGCGTCGACGTCCGGCATGTCGGGGTGCGTGACCGTGTGGGACAGGACGAGATGGCTGCCTGGGGCGAGCGCGTCCAGGAGCCGGCGGACGACGGCGTACGACTCCTCGTCGTCCTCCACGAAGATGACGACCCCGAGCAGCATCAGCGCCACCGGCTGCGAGAAGTCGAGCGTCTTCGCCGCGGCGGCCAGGATCGTGTCGACGTCCCGCAGATCGGCGTCCAGGTAGTCGGTGCGGCCCTCGGGCGTCCCGACCAGCAGGGCACGGGCGTGCGCGAGGACGAGCGGGTCGTTGTCCACGTACACGACACGCGCGTCGGGGGCGACGCGCTGGGCGACCTCGTGCGTGTTGTCGGCGCTCGGCAGCCCCGTCCCGATGTCCAGGAACTGCCGGATGCCCTCCTGCTCCGCCAGGTACCGCACCGCGCGCCCCAGGAACAGCCGGTCGGCCTTCGCGTATTCCCCGATCCCGGGATGCAGCTCCCGGATCCGGTCGCCGGCCTCCCGGTCGACGGGGTAGTTGTCCTTGCCGCCGGTCCAGTAGTTCCAGATCCGGGCGGTGTGCGGCCGGGAGGTGTCGATGCGCGATTCGATGTCGGTCACGGCTTCAACGTATCGCAGGGGCCGACAACTCCCTTGGTGAGAGGGCGCTTTGACATCTGCCGTTCACCGCCGCCACTGCGTCGGGGCTCGCACCTGCGGCTGCTGGGGCCGGCGTGAAGGCTGCCGGCCGCCCGGCCCACGCCACGAAGCCGCGAGGCCCTACACCGTCGGAAGCAGGCGGTCGGCCAGGAAGGCCAGGATCTCGTCCCGGGCCCGGACGGTGGGATGGCCGGCCTCGTCGACGAGATGGGCGGTGACGACGCTGTGCGGCGTGCCGACCAGCTCGGCGAAGAACGGCGGTGGCTCGGGGTTCGCCGCGCTGTCCGGGAGGACACGGCCGTCGAAGGCGTCGCCGAGCAGCGCGCGGTACGCGGCGAAGCGGTGGCCCGTGCACCAGCGGTCGCCCTCGAAGCGGTAGGAGAGGACGGTCAGTCCGTCGCGGGCCACCCGCTCCCGGATCGCCCGCGCGTCCGCCTCGTCGAGTTCGAGCCCGCCGGGGTCGTCGAGCGGCAGGGAGGGATGGTTGACGACGGGTGCGATCACGGCCGGATCCAGGGCCATGGTGAGGGCGAAGTTGCCGGTGAAGCACAGTCCGATCGCGCCCACGCCCGGGCCGCCGCACTCGGCGTGTGCCCGGCGCGCCAGACCGCGCAGCCAGGCCGCGACCGGACTCGTCCCACCCCCGGCGAACGCCCGGAACTCCGCACTGACGCACGCCCGCCGGACCACCTCCCCACCGCCCTCGACCGTGGGGAACGCGCCGTCGGTCCCGAAGAGGGAGGGCACGTGGACGGTGAAGCCCGCGTCCCGCACCCAGCGCGCGAGGCGCAGCACGTCGGGACTGATGCCGGGCATCTCGGGCAGGACGACGACGGCGGGCCCGGAACCGGCCGTGTGGACCGTCTTCACCACGCCGTCCACCTCGGTGAGCCGGTGGGTGAAGTCGTCGATCGGATCGTCGGCGGAAGGAGTCATGGGCACAGCGTCGCCCGTCGAGCGAGGGTCCGGTGAGGGGCGAGATCGCCAGGTTCACGGGTAATCTCGCCATCATGAGCGCACTGCGGATCGGTGTCCTGGCGTATCCGGGCTGCTTCGGATCCGAAGTCTTCGGCGTGCCGGACCTGTTGACGATGGCCGCACACGTCGCGGGGCCCGACGGGCCCGGGTATCAGGTGGCGATCGTCTCGCCGCGCCGCCGGGTCACCGCCTCCGGCGGCGCGCGGCTGGACGTCGGCCCGCTGCGTGAGGTCGACGTCCTCGTCGTACCGGGCTTCGAGCTGCTGCCGGACGCCGACCTCGACGCCCGGCTCGGCGCACTCGGCCCCGAGATCGCCGCGATCCGCGCGCACTTCGCCGCGGGCACCGCCGTCGTCTCGCTCTGCGTCGGCGCCTTCCTGCTCGGCGACGCCGGGCTGCTCGACGGGCGCCGCGCCACGACCTCCTGGCTCCACGCGGACGCCCTGGCCCGCCGCCGCCCGGCCACCGACGTCCGCCCCGGAGAACTCGTCGTCACCGACACGGGGGTGACGACGACGGCCGCCTTCAGCGCCATGTACGACTTCGCCCTGGACCTGATCCGCCGGCACGGCGGGCCCCGTGTGGCCCGTACGACCGCCCGGCTCGCCCTCGTCGACGACGCGCGCACCTCCCAGACGCCGTACGTCGACGCCCGGCTCCTCCCGCAGCCCGGGCGCGCCTTCTCCGAGCGGGTGATGCGCCACCTCGACCAGCACCTCGCCGCCCGCTACGACCTCGCTTCTCTCGCCGCCGCCTTCGGCGTCAGCACCCGGACCCTGCTGCGCCGCTTCTCGGCCGAGACCGGCCGCACCCCGCTCGCCCACCTCCAGTCCTCGCGCGTCCGCCGCGCCCGCCATCTGCTGGAGACCACCGACCGCACGGTCGCTGCCATCGCCACGTGCGTCGGCTACCGCGATCCGGGCACCTTCACGACGCTCTTCAGCCGGCACACGGGCCACTCTCCGAGCACGTACCGCGCGGTCTTCCGCCGTAGCGGGAGCGCCGACGCGGGCGCCGACACGGCCGCGGACACGGCCGCGGACGCTGGTACTGGCACTGGCACTGGCACTGGCGCCGCAGACTTCCGCGGTACGGAGGGCCCGTGAGCCCTCCAGTCGCGCCGCGCTCCGTACGCCCGTCCCCGCGCCGCCCCACGGACGCCGGCATGGTGGCCGTGGTCCGGGCACCCGGACGCGACCACCGGCAAAGGCGGCAACCCGCTCTCCGGTGGAGGGAGCCGGCCCTCACCCCGCTTGTCGCTCCAGCCGTTCGACCTCACGGCGGGCCCGCTCGGCCAGTCGGCGCGCCCGCTCCAGGGCACGCTCCGCGGCCTTCGCCTCCGCGCCGGCCTTCGCCGCGGCCGCGTCCTGGTCGAGTTCGGCCTGTCGTGCCTCCTGCAGCTCGTGCTCCAGACGGCGAACCTGCTCGGCCACTTCTTTCGCCTTCGCCGCCGCGGCGCGCTGTGCCTGGTGCGCCTCGCCGAGCTCCCGCTCGTGCCGGACGACGTCGGCGTCGGCCTCCGCCACCGCCGTACGAGCCCGTTCGAGATCGCGCAGCCGCTGTTCCTCCGCGCGGCTCGGCTTCTCCTTCGGCTTCGGTGTCGGCTGTGTGGCCGGCGTCGCCGCGTGGGCCGGCTTCTGCTTCGACATCGGCTGCTCGATCAGCGCCGCGGCGCGGGCAGGCCGCTCCTTCGGCGTCGACTGCTCGACCGGGGCCGCCACGCGGACGGGCGCAACCTCCGGGGCGACGGCGGCGAAGTCGACCGCGGCCTCCGGCACCTTGGCCAGCCGGCCCTTCGCCCACAGCTCGGCGACGTCCGCGTGGGCGAGCACTCCCTGAAGGGTCTGCTCGACCTCGCTCAGCACCGTGTCACTCACCGGCTGCCCGGCCTCGCCGGCCAAGGCCGCGGCCGTACGGGCGAGCGTGGCGACGAGCTGATGCCGCTGCCTGCTCGCCGTCCGCAGCTGTTCGGCGTCGAGCATCCGATGCGCCTCCCGCAGTGTTTCCCCCAGCACCAGGAACTGCCGCACTTCCTCAGGCCGCCGACAGGCGAGCAGGTTGGCGACCCACGCCGCGAGGGCGGGCCGGCGCAGCGCGGCGATCGCCTTGGCGGCCGCTGGGTCCTTCGCCTTGCGAGCCTCGGCGACGTACGCGTCCCGCGCCGCGACGAAGTCGCCGGGCTTCAGCCCGTACAGCTCCGCCTCGACCTTGTCGACATCCACGGTTCCACTGTGCGCGGCACAAGCCGCCCGGGCAGGGCCGCGCGGGACCCCGCTCCGCCGGATGCCCGGCCTGATCACCCACTCGGCCCGCCTGGCGCCCTTTCCCCAAGCCACCCGGACCGGCACGGCGTACGGTCCCATTCGGCTTCCGCCAGGAGCGAGCATGGCGACCGACCCGACCCAGCCGACCCTCCCGCAGGGCCCGATGACCTCTCCGCGATCGCGGTGACCGCCGCCGCCCCGATCCCCTCGGGCGAGGTCCTCGGCATCAACCAGCAGCCGGCCGACACCTCGCTCGCGGCCCAGGGCACCTGGATCCTCTGCTGCCGCGCCGCCCCGGACAAGGAAGGTGTGTCGATGGTTGGGTGACGTCATGGACGACTTCGCTATAGATGAGAACCTGGTGCGCTCTCTTGTACGTGAGCAGCATCCGGACCTCGCGGGACTTGACCTGCGTGAGGTGGCCGGCGGTTGGGACAGCCGACTGTGGCGTCTCGGGGACGGGTTGGCGGTCCGCATGCCTCGTTCTGAGCGTGCGCCGTCCCTCCTGCGCAAGGAGTACCGGTGGCTTCCCGCCCTGGCCCCGCGCCTGCCCCTCCCGGTCCCGACCCCGATCCGGATCGGTGAACCGTCCGCACGCTTCCCGCAGCCCTGGACCATCGCCACGTGGGTCCCCGGTGAGCCTGCGGATCGCGCCCCCATCAGCCACGACAGCGCTGCCGACACCTTGGCGGGCTTCCTCAAGGCGCTCCATGTGACGGCGCCGGCAGACGCGCCGGTCAGTCGTGATCGCGGCGTTCCCCTCGCAACGCTCTCGGACGGTTTCGACGAGGGGCTCGCGGAAGTCGAGGTCGCCTTCGGAGGCGCCACCGCTGAACTCCGGAAGGTCCGCGCCATCTGGGACGAGGCCGTCGCGGCTCCCGGTTGGGCGGGCCCGCCCGTATGGCTGCACGGCGACCTTCACCCGGCGAACGTCGTCGTCTCCGATGGCACGCTCTCGGGCGTGGTCGACTTCGGTGACATGTGCGCCGGCGACCCGGCGGTCGATCTCGCGGCTGCCTGGGTTCTCCTCCCGGCGGGAGCGGCTGCGCGGTTCTTCGACGCGTACGCGGACGCGGACCAGGCGACGATCCGGCGCGCACGGGGGTTGGCTGCCGCGAAGAGCCTCGCCCTCATCCTCATCGGCCGAGCCGGGGAACGGGGCCTGCCAGGCGGCAAACCCACATGGGGACCCGCGGGCCGTGCCGCGCTTGACCGGGTGCTGGCATCGATCTAGGACGCCGGCAGACCTCTCGTGTTGCTCGGCGGCCGACCTGGCCGGTCCAGAATCCGGTCCAGAATGCCGTGGTGACCGAAGACGGACGGAGACGCCCGGACCTCCGTTTCATACGCGTGTCTCACGCCTCTCGCCGCGTCGCCGGGCCCGCTCACGTAGGCCCGGCCGTCTTCCCCGCACAGCCCAGGCCCGAGCCGTGAGCGCGATCGACCCGTCCGGCCTGACGGGCACGGTCCGCCTGAGCGCGTCGCGCAGGCGGTCCCGCGCAGCCGGAGCGAGACCGGCGACGTAACCGGGGGCGGGGCCCTGGCCGGCCAGGAACGGCTCCCAGAGGTCCTCGAAGACGGCGAAGACAGTGGGCACCTCGATCGGGGCGACCGCAACATCGGTCAGCCCCGCCTCCGCCCACGCCGCACGCAGCGGTTCGGGACGGCATACGGGAAATCGGCGGCCCTCGTCCAGCGCGGCCGCCGAAGGATCCACGACGGCCGCCGCATCCCAGAAGCAGCGCAGAAACTCCATGCCCGCGGAGTAGTCCCACACATACGCGGCGACGAGCCCGCCGTGCCTCACCACCCGGGCCGCCTCGGTCACGGCCGCGACGGGTTCAGGGAGGAAGTTGAGCGCCAGCCCGCTCACCGCCGCGTCACACGCTTCGTCGCGCAGTGGCAGCGACAGCGCGTCGGCCACCGCGAAGCGGGCCGGCGCGGGGGCGGCCGCCCTGGCCGAGGCCACGAACCCGGCGGACCGGTCGAGTCCGACCACCGTCACGGGTCGGCACCGGACAGCCACCGTGCTGGTCAGCGCACCTGTACCGCACCCCACGTCCAGCCACCGCAGACCGTCGTCGGCGCTGAGCCACGCCACGAACTCCTCCGCGACCAGGCGGCTCCACCGCCCCATGTACCGCTCGTAGGCGTCACCGGCTACCCACGCGCCGAACCGCTGTTCCGTCATCCCGCCACGATCTCCCACGGGGTGCCGGTGGGGCTCGCAGGCTCGCGGGCCGTACGCCACCCGCCGGCGGTCCTCCCCGCAGCTGACGCCGGGGCACCCGTCCTGGAACTACGAGCAGGGTGGAGGAACGTCGAAGGGTACGGCTGGAAGTTGGACCTGAGTTGACGCGGTCGTCGCCGACGTCGGGCGCGGCGGCCCGACATGCACGCCTCCACCGCGCGCCGTACCGTCGCGTTGACACCCCCGATGGGTGCTTCTGTAGGCGGCCCCGCGTAATTCGCACGGCGCGGGGCTGTCCTCGCGGTCGGCCCGTCCGCTTCGGCCAGGGTCCGTCTCCTGGACGCCGTGCACACCCGGCGCTCGACCGTACCGTAGTGCCGGGTGATTCCCGGCTCCTCACGACGGCCCCGCCAGCCGACGGCGCGGCCTGTGGAAGGCGCTGCGGCCACGAGTGGCTGGGGCCGCCCGATGTCGCGATGATGGGCACAACGGCCGACGCTTGGCCGTGGCGGCAACGCCGTCCACCACACCACGCGACCTTCCGTGGGATCGCGCTGGTGCGAGGACCCTGTGCGCCCTGCACTGCCGCAGCCGAGGAGGCGCTGTGAAGGACTACCCCCCGATCGCGGACCACGGCATCGTCGGCGACCTGCAGACGGCGGCGCTGATCGCCGCCGACGGCACCGTGGACTGGTGGTGCACACCCCGGTTCGATGCCCCCGCCGTGTTCGCCTCGCTGCTCGACAGCGACCGCGGAGGCCATTGCCGTCTCGCGGCCGATGTCGGCGACGACGCGACCGTCCGCCAGCTCTACCTCCCCGACACCGCGATCCTCATCACTCGTTTCATGGCACCGAGCGGTGTCGGCGAAGTCGTCGACTTCATGCCGCCCGATCCGTCGACGACGCCGTCGGCACGACACCGGCTGTTCCGGGCCGTGCGGGTGGTGCGCGGCAGCTTGCCCTTCGAGCTCATCTGCCGGCCCCGTTTCGACTACGGCCGCGCACCGCACGACCTCACGCGCCTGGACGACGGGTCGATGCTGTTCCGCGGTCCCGGCACGGACCTGCACCTGCAGGTCACCGCGCCGATCACCCTGCACCCGGACGGCACCGACGTCTCCGCCCGTTTCACCCTGCAGGCGGGGGAACGGGCCGCGGTCGTCCTCACCAGCGAAACCGGTACGGCGGGCGCTCTCAGTGGCCGTCCCGGCGGTGCCACACCCTCCATCGAGGCGGTCCTCGACGCTTTCGAGGCGTGCAGCGCGTTCTGGCTCAACTGGCTCCGGGCCTCCCGCTACCGCGGCCGCTGGCACGAGATGGTCACCCGATCCGCCATCACGCTCAAGCTCCTTACCTACGCCCCCACCGGCGCCCCGATCGCCGCAGCGACCATGGGGCTGCCCGAACAGGTCGGCGGGGAACGCAACTGGGACTACCGTTACACCTGGGTCCGCGACGCCTCCCTGTCGGTCCGGTCTCTGATCGACCTCGGCTTCACCACGGAGGCGAACGCCTTCCGCCAGTGGCTGCGCGACCGCCTGGACGCCGGCGGCACCGCCTCCGGCGAGCCGCTGCAGATCATGTACCGCGTGGACGGGGAACCACACCTGACGGAGGAAGTCCTGGACCATCTGGAGGGCTACCGCCGATCCGCCCCGGTACGGGCCGGAAACGCGGCCGCCGACCAGATTCAGCTCGACATCTACGGTGAGGCCGCCTACGCCCTCGCACAGGCCGAGGACATCGGCGGCCTGAGCGGCTGGCGCGACTTCACCCGCCTCATCGACTGGCTGGTAGAGAACTGGGACCGCCCGGACGAGGGCATCTGGGAGACCCGCGGAGGCCGCCAGAACTTCACCTACAGCCGCCTGATGACCTGGGTCGCCTTCGACCGCGCCGTCAAACTGGCCACCGCCCACTCCCGCCCCGGCGACGTCACCCGCTGGCTCGGCGCACGCGACGCCGTCCTGCAGCAGATCGTCGAACACGGCTGGAGCGAAGAACGGCGGGCGTTCGTCCAGCACTACGACACCGACGTCCTCGACGCCTCCCTGCTCCTGATGCCCAAGGTCGGCTTCCTCACCCCCACCGACCCCGACTGGCTGACCACCCTCGACGCGATGGACGAAGAACTCGTCAGCGACAGCCTCGTCTACCGCTACGACCCCGCGGCCTCCCCCGACGGCCTGCGCGGCTCCGAGGGCACCTTCAACCTGTGCAGCTTCCTGTATGTGGAGGCGCTCGCCCGGGCCGGACGCCTCAGCCAGGCCCGCTATGCCTTCTCCAAGATGCTCACCTACGCCAACCACGTGGGCCTGTTCGCTGAAGAGATCGGCCCTTCCGGTGAGCAGCTGGGCAACTTCCCGCAAGCCTTCACCCATTTGGCCCTGATCGACGCTGCCATCGCCCTGGACGAGGAGCTCGACCGCGCCGAGGGCATGACCGGCTGACGGTGCACCGGCGTGGGTTACCGCCGTGGCGCCGTCCTGGCTGCGGCGGCGGGCGGTCGGCCGGTGCGCGGCAGCAGGGCCGCGGCGACCAACCCGCCCACGCCGGCGACCGCGAGCGCCGCCATCGCCGCCGCGTACGCGCCCTTGCTGAGTCCTGCCACCAGGATCGTGCCCGCCACGGCCGTGCCGAGCGAGGAGCCGAGGTTGGAGACGCTGCGGGACAGGCCGGAGATCTCGCCCTGCTGTGTTTCGGGGAAGCACGACTGGACCACGTTCACCGACGGGGTGAGCATCACCCCCAGGCCCAGGCCGATCAGCAACAGGCCGGGGGCGAACGCCCAGGCGCCGGGCTTCCAGGCGACCAGCGCCAACAACGCGGCGATGCCCGCGATCGTCACGACGAAGCCCGCCATGATGAGGGTTCGCTGGGCACGGCGCCGGGCCAGCTTCTCGGCGGCCAGCGAGGAAGCGAGGATGCCCAGGGTCGCGGCGGTGAAGATGACGCCGGTCTCGATCGCGTCGTAGCCGCGGACGACCTGCAGGTAGGCGGCGACGGTGAACGAGACGCCCATCAGCATCAGCCACTGCGTGTTCTGGGTGACCAGGCCCAGGTTGGAGGTGCGGTTACGGAACAGATCCGTCGACAGCAGCGCCTCCCGGCCGTTGCGCTCGCGGCCGCGCACCCAGCCGAAGAAGCCGGCCAGTACCAGCGCACCGGCCAGCAACAGGCTCAGAGCCAGCCAGCCGTTGTTGTCGACGGCCAGGATGCCCGTCACCAGCAACACCAGACCCGCCGCCGACAGCACCGCCCCGACCGTGTCGAAAGGCCGGGCAGGGTCGGGCGGCAGCGGATCGGCGAGCTTGCGGCTGAGCACCACGATGACCACGATGACAAGCGCCTGGAACACGAACGCGGCCCGCCAGCTGATGGCGCTCGTGATCAGGCCGCCGATCAGCGGACCGGCGGCCGCCCCGATCCCGCCCATCGCCATGATCGCGCCGAACGCGCGCGCCCGGGACGCCGTGTCGGTGAACAGCAGGGTGGTCAGGATGTAGACCGGCGGAATCAGCAGCGCCGTGCCCACGCCCTCCAGGATCGAGTTCCCGATGATCAGCACGCCCAGCCCCGGCGCGGCCGCACTGAGCACCGCCCCCACCCCGTAGATCACGAGACCCGCCAGCAGGCAGCGCTTGCGTCCCCATTTGTCGGTCAGCTTCCCGCCCGGGATCATCAGCGCTGCCATCACCAGCAGGAAGAGCGTGATCGCGACCTGCACACCCTGCACCGTGGTGTCCAGGTCCTCGCTGATGTCATTGATCATCACGTTCATGTTCGATCCGGCGAAGCTGCAGATGAACTGCGCCAATGCCAGCGGAGCAAGCACCCGCCGTGCCTCCGCCCCTGCCATGCCGCCACCTGCCCATCCACCACGTCCGGTGTACCGAGAAATGCTGTCCACAGCAGCGCGGCGCTGACGAAGAGCGACCGCCGCCACGACCGTCGCACGGCCAGCCTCCCCTCGGCCCGAAGGCGCGCAGAAGCTCTCCGGAGGCCCGGCCTCGGAACGGCGCGAGCGGCTGTTGAGGAACAACCCTCGTCAGGGCTGCGACAACCGCTTCGGCGGCTTGCGGTCGGTCACTCCACAGGCCAGGTGTGGACCGGGGCGTTGAGGTGCATGAAGTCGATGTACTGGGCGGTCATCCGGCGCAGGGCGGCGGGCCGGTCGAGGTGGGCGATGTCGTGGAGGTGGTGGAACATCTCCGACTGCCACACGGCTCCGTTGCGGGCGGAGACGCAGCGCTGCTCGATGATGCCGAGCAGCGGTTCGCGCCAGCTCGTGTTCAGGCCCAGGGTCTCCAGGCCCCGGTGGGCGAGCGGGAGGAGGCGGCGCAGGACCAGTTCGGTCGCGGGCACCTGGCCCGTGCCGGGCCAGAAGAGTTCGGCGTCGATGCCGCGTCGTGCCGCCGTGTGCAGGTTGTCCTCGGCGGCCGCGAAGGACATCCGGCTCCACACCGGCCGGTCCTCGTCGACCAGGGCGCGGACGAGACCGTAGTAGAAGGCGCCGTTCGACATCACGTCGGCCACCGTGGGTCCGGCGGGCAGCACGCGGTTCTCGACGCGGAGGTGCGGGACGCCGTCGACGACCGCGTAGACGGGACGGTTCCAGCGGTAGACGGTGCCGTTGTGCAGGGTGAGCTCGGCCAGGTGGGGGATCTCGCCGCGGTCGAGGGTCTTCTCGGGGTCCTCGTCGTCGCAGAGCGGCAGGAGCGCCGGGAAGTAGCGGGTGTTCTCCTCGAAGAGGTCGAAGACGCTGGTGATCCAGCGTTCGCCGAACCACACCCGGGGCCGAACTCCCTGGGCCTTGATCTCGTCGGGCCGGGTGTCCGTGGTCTGTTCGAACAGCGGGATGCGGGTCTCGCTCCACAGTTCCTTGCCGAAGAGGAAGGGCGAGTTCGCGGCGAGCGCGACCTGGACGCCGGCGATGGCCTGGGCGGCGTTCCAGTGGGCGGCGAACTCCTCGGGCACGACCTGGAGGTGGAACTGGGTGCTGGTGCAGGCCGCTTCGGGCGTGATGGTGTCCGCGTAGGTCCGCAGCCGTTCCACCCCGTCGATCTCGATGAGGAGGTCCTCGCCGCGTGCGGCGAAGATCTGGTCGTTGAGGAGGTGGTAGCGCGGGTTCTCGGACAGCGCGGCGCGGTTCGCGTCCCCGCGCTCCAGGGTCGGGAGGGTCCCGATCATGACCAGGTGCGCGCCGATGGCGGCGGCCTTGGCCTCGGCGTGGTTCAGGGCGTTGCGGATCTCCTCCTCCCAGGTGTCGGGGCCGCCCGCGGTGAGACGGCGGGGCGGGATGTTGATCTCCAGGTTGAACCGGCCCAGCTCGCTCGACCAGGCGGGGTCGGCGATGACCTCGAGGACCTCCGTGCTGCGCATGGCGGGTCTGGAGGTCTCGTCGACGAGGTTCAGCTCGATCTCGAGGCCGACCCGCGGCCGCTCGACGTCGAAGCGGGCCTCGCGCAGCATGCGGGCGAGGACATCGAGGGAGGCGTGCGTCCTGTCGCGGAAGCGGCGACGGTCGTCACGCGTGAACGTCAGAGCCGGGACGTCACGTCCCATCGGATCCTCCCGGGGCTCGGCGGCACGGATCCTTCCTCCTTACCTTCAGCGTGCCACCGGCGGGCTCGCGCTGCGACCAGCGGAGGGCCCGCCCCGGCGTTCCGCCGGGCTTTCCGCCGACCGACGGGGACGGCCGCAGCCGCTCCCACCCGGGCAAACGGCGGTCACATGATCGTCCTGATCCGTCCCGGGGATTCGGCCGGCCCGTGCCCGCCGTGCTTTCCTTGGTGGGCACCCCATCGAAGAAGGCATGGCACTCATGAACCGCTCGGCCCGTACGGGAGATCTCACCGGCCTCGCCGATCTCACCGGCACCACCGGCACCCCGCCGCTCCCGGCCGCGGAGCGCTTCGACGACATGGAGCTGCCCGAGGCGGTCCTGGCGACGCTGGCCGCCGAGGGGGTCACCGCCCCGTTCCCGATCCAGTCCGCCACCCTGCCCAGCGCCCTCGCGGGCCGCGACGTCCTGGGCCGGGGCCGTACGGGATCGGGCAAGACGCTCGCCTTCGGGCTGGCGCTCCTGGCCCGTACGGCCGGCCGGCGCGCCGACGCCAAGAAGCCGCTCGCGCTGGTCCTCGTACCGACACGCGAGCTGGCCCAGCAGGTCACCGAGGCGCTCACGCCGTACGCCCAGGCCCTGCGGCTGCGCGTCGCCACCGTCGTCGGCGGTCTGCAGTCGGGTCGGCAGGCGGGCGAGCTGCGCGCCGGGGCCGAGGTCCTCGTCGCCACTCCGGGCCGCCTGCGGGACCTCGTCGAGCGCAGGGACTGCCGCCTCGACCAGGTGGAGATCGCGGTCCTCGACGAGGCCGACCAGATGGCGGACATGGGGTTCCTGCCTCAGGTGACCGAGCTGCTCGACCAGGTACGGCCCGGCGGGCAGCGGATGCTGTTCTCGGCCACGCTGGACCGGGACGTCGAGCTGCTGGTACGCCGGTACCTGGAGGACCCGGTGGTCCACGCGGTCGACCTCACCGAGGAGACCGGGTCCGAGGTCGAGCACCATGTGCTGCACGTCCACGGCGCCGACAAGTTCGCCACCGCCACGGAGATCGCCGCGCGCGACGGGCGCGTGATCATGTTCCTGGACACGAAGGCCGCCGTCGACCGGTTCACCCGGCACCTCGTCGGCAGCGGGATACGGGCCGCCGCGCTGCACGGCGGCAAGTCCCAGCCGCAGCGGACCGACACCCTGGAGCGGTTCAGGACCGGCGCGGTCAGCGTCCTGGTGGCCACGAACGTCGCGGCCCGCGGCATCCACGTCGACGACCTCGACCTCGTCGTCAACGTCGACCCGCCCGCCGACGCCAAGGACTACCTCCACCGCGGCGGCCGTACGGCGCGGGCCGGGGCCTCCGGCAGCGTCGTCACCCTGGCCCTGCCCGAGCAGCGCCGTGACCTGGCGCGGCTCCTCGCGGACGCGGGCGTCCGGCCCCGGATCACCAAGGTCCGCCCCGGCGAGTCCGAGCTGCGACGCATCACCGGGGCCAGGACGCCCTCCGGCGCCCCCGAGGCCGGCAAGCCCGCCTCCGCGGGCGGCGACCGGCGCGGCGCGGCCTTCCGTGGCATCGGCACCGTCCCGGGGAAGGCCGGCCGCGCCAAGAACGAGTCCCGGAAGTCCGCCGAGGCACGGCGCACGGCCGAGGCCCGCAAGGCCGCCCGCGTGCGACGAGGCTCGTAGGCTCGGCGCGGGGCGTGGCTTCGGGGCGACGCCCGGACCTTCAACGGCCTTGGTGACGCCTGGCGGTGACGGGCCCTCAGGCCTCGACGGGAACGTCACCATCCGCTCGTACCCGCAACCGTCCCTTCGCCTGCAGTCGCTCCAGTCGTCGTTGCTCCTTCGCCACCCACCGCCGTACCGGTTCGGGGTCCAGCATGCCGCCGTGACCTGCGTGCAGCCGCTCGGGGCCCAGGTCGAGCATGCGCCGGAGGCTGGCCAGATTGGCGAGGGGGTCGTCGTGGCGGCACCCTGGGGCATCGAGTTCCCGAAGCTGCCGATCGCGGTCTTCCACACCGTCGTCAGCGGTTCCTGCCGGCTGCGCCGCCCGGGGACCGAGCCGATCCGACTCTCCACCGGCGACCTGGTCCTGCTGCCCGTCGGCGCCGGCCACGTCATGTCCGACGCCGCGAGCGGCCCGGCGGCCGCCTATGACGACCTCGTGGCCGCCCGCCCCGGACACCGGGAGTCGGAGATCCACATCCCGGGCCCCGGTCCCCGCACCCGGATCATCTGCGGCGGCTACCGCTTCGACGGACGCGTCTCCCCCCCTGCTCACTCTTCCACCGGTGCTGGTGCTCCCCACTACCGACGGCAAGACGCCCGAGCGGAGCGAACTCGCCGACACCCTGCGCATGCTCACCGCCGAACTCGCCGAACCCCGGCCCGGTTCCCAGACGGTCATCGACCGGCTGACCGACGTGCTGTTCGTCCACATCCTGCGCCGCTGGACCGCGGACCGGGACGAGCACGGAGCCTCCTGGATCCTGGGCCTGCGCGACCCGGAGATCGCCGCCGCCATCTCGCTCCTGGACGAGGACCCGGCCCGGCCGTGGACCGTCGAGGAACTGGCGCACCGGGTCGGCGTCTCCCGCGCCACGCTCTCCCGCCGCTTCACGGACCTCGTCGGCGAGTCACCCCTGGCGTACCTCACCCGCTGGCGCCTGGAACTGGCCGGCCGGCGCCTCCGTGACGGCTCCGATACGCGCTGCCGGCCGTGGCCAGAAGCGTCGGCTACGCCTCGGTGTCGGCCTTCTCCCGGCCTTCACCCGTCAATAGGGAACACCGCCGAGTCGCCACCGCAGCGCCCATCAACCGCGGTGAGCGGTCCGGGCCCAGCTCACCCATCCGAGCCCGGGACAGAAGCACGTCAGGGGCCGGCACCGCCCTTCCGGTGCGGGTGTACGCGACGGGCATGCCCAACTCGACGGCACGTCGAGCTCGTTCGGCGGCAAGCGCGAACGTGTCGGGATGCAGGTCGGCAGGGAAGCGTCGGCCGCTGACCGCTACTTGCGGTGGTCGTGGTGCTTGAGGGAGTCCATGACTCCCGCGGCGCGTTCGCGGACGTTCTCGGCGACCTCTCGCACCTTTGCCTTCGCCTGGTCGGTCCGGCCCTCGGCCTGCAGGCGTTCGTTGCCGGTGAGCTTGCCGACGGCTTCCTTTATCCTGCCCCTGACCTTGCCCATGGCGGCGTTGCGGCCCATGGTGTCGGTCCCCTTCGTCGCTGGATCGGGTACGGCGTCCACACTAGGAGCGCTCGGGTGTTTCCGCCTGTCGGTCCGGTGCCCTTGCCGTCCGCGGGGCGCTCAGGAGCGGCTCAGGCCTCGGTGACCATGGCCGGGAGTGGCCGCCAGTCGACGGGGACGTCGCGCATGACCAGAGCGCAGTCCAGGGTCGCGCTCCCCGGCGGGAAGCAGTCCGGGTCGTCGAAGAAGGACGAGGTGGCGGAGCGGACGCGGCCGGCTTCCACGTGCCAGGCGTCGGTGCGCAGTTCCATGCCGTCGAGGTGGCTGCCGGAGCTGGTGGCCGAGAACCCCTTCGCCCCGAGCCGGAAGAAGCGGGAAGCCTCCGCGAGGTCGGCGAAGAGCTCGCTGTCGCACAGTTCGTCGGCCGGCTCGACGGTGACGTCGACCCGGGTGTCGCCGTCCCGTGTCCTCAGTGCGACTCGGATCCGATCGGGCGTCTCGTGCACGTCGAAGTCGGCGCGGCCGTGTTCGCCGGGGAAGAGGCGGCCTCCGGCCCAGACGTTGAGCGGTGAGGCGGTGTCGCGCCGTGGGATGTAGACGCCGGTCTCGACGCCGTCCGGTCCGTCCCACTCGACGGCGATCCGGTGTGCCGCGTTCTCGCTGCGCAGTCCGAACACCTTGGGCGCCCAGGCGGGCCGGACGCTTCCGAGGCGCAGCAGGCAAACGCCCGCGACCGCGTGGCCGTTCACCAGTTGCGGGCGCAGTGGGCCGGGGAGCAGACGTGCCGCGGCATCGGGGGCGACCCGGTAGTTCACCAGCAGCCGTCGTTCGACGACGCTGGACAGGTGCGGATGTCTCATGAATCCTCGCTCTGCGCCCCGGGGCGCCATTTGGTGTGGCGGAGCACGATCTGCTCGGGGCACACGGCGCTGAGGAACCGCCCGATGCTGGTGGCCAGGCGATCCTCGGCCAGCGTGTAGAGAATCCGGTTGCCCTCCCGTCGTTCGGTGACCAGTCCGGCCCCCTTGAGGACGCCGAGATGCCGTGAGATGGAGGGTGCGCTGATCGCGAACCTCGCCGCGATCTCGCCGGCCGCGAGTTCGCCGCCTCTGAGGTCCTCGAGTATCTGGCGCCTCGTCGGATCGGCGAGGGCGCGGAAGGCTCCGGCCTCGTCCTGAGCTTCTGTCATGCTCAGTATTTAGCATGTTAGCTAAATGCCTAACAAGTAGGCTCTGCCTGCTGGAGTTGCCGCGCGAGCTGAGGCCCCCATGAACCGACACGACGACGTCCGCTGCGACCGTCAGACCGCTCCAGCCGTGGGCGGGTCCCGCCGGTGAGCTGGTGGGGGTGGCTGCTCGGCGCGTGGCTCGTCGCCCAGCCCGTCCTCGCACTGCTGTGGCACCTCTTCATGCGCACCCGCAAGCACCAGGACCCCTCGTGACGGCGTCCATCCACCGGTCGGCCCCACCACTCCTCCTGCCCGTGCTCACCTCGGTGAGGCGTTGGGGACGGTCGCTTCGTCCGGCGAGCTTCTCGGAGGCGTCGACGGCGGTGCTGCTGTCGGCGGCGGGTGTGGCGACCGCGGTCTGTCTTCTCGTGGTGATGCTCGCCCCGTTCGTCACGGTGATCGGCTACGAGACGATCGGCCATCGCCACCGGCGGCAGATGCTGGGCGCCGGAGTGACAGCGCCCGGCGCCCGCAAGCCACCGGCGGGCGTCGGGCCTCGGGCCTCGGGCCTCGGGCGAGTGGTGGTCAGTACAGGGCGGCGCCCATCGTGCCGGGAGGCGACCCCGTCGCCGTCCGTGTCCAGCATCGCGTAGACACGGCCCTTCGGGGTTGCGAGGTCGGCCGGGGAAGCGGGCGGTTCGGTGCGCGGGAGCGGCATGTCGGGCTTCTTTCGGATGGGGTGCGTACCGGTCGGCCGGGCTTCGCGACCGTCCGGTAGGGCGGCCTGCCGGCCGCCACGGTCATGATCGACTGACGAGCCCTTCGTGTCCGGACGACCCGCCAGGAGCAGACCGAGGAGAGTCCTTGGGGGCGACGAGGCGCTAGCTCGAGACCGCGTCCGGTATGGGGAGCCGCCGCTGCCGGTCCAGGGGTGCCAGGGCCAGCAGCAGCAACAGGCCGCCCAGGGGCAGGAGATCCAGGCTCATCGCGGTCACGGCGATGCCCGCGACCACCACGAGCGGGCGCCAGAAGGCGATCCTCCGGAAGGCCGCCAGTTGGGCCGTGAGCAGGACGAGGCCCACGTAGAAGAGGAGCGGGCCGATCGTGTAGACGGCAGGGGTGACGCCTGGGTGGTTTCTGACCTCCTCGAACATCACGTTCATGGCCTCACGGTCCGCGCACAGGACTCCGACGACCAGATCGATCACCGTCTGCGCGGCTGCCGCGGCCGCCCCGAGCAGACCCGCCGCGGCCGTGCCACGGGCGAGCAGGCGTGCCGCGGGTCCGCGCCCCGCCATCGCCCAACGTCTCAGGTGCCACAGCACCGGCACGAAAGCGAGTACGGACGCGAGCAGTGCGAGGTGACCGACGGTCCAGGCGAAGCCGGGGCCATGGGTGGCATCGGTCAGTCGGATGACTCCGTAGACCGTCATGCAGAGGGGACCGACGGTGAAGCAGGTCCACTGGGGCGTGGTGATCGTCATGGAATGATCTTGGTCGCCGGACGCGGTCGGAGCCATCGGGGACGGCCCTGACGCACCCCCAGGTTTCCCCCGAGGCGACCTCGGGGTCGAACGTCAACTCACCGCCCTCTGATTCACCCTGTCGGGTGGCGCCGCCTCGCCAGGCGCCGGTGGCATCCGGTCAGCGCAGGCGGTGCCTGAGGGGGCGGTGTGATCCGAGTAAGAGGCGAGGCGCTCCGAGGGGCACGAGAGCGGCCGGCAGCGCTGAGGCCGGGGTGCCGGCGCGCGCAAACCCTTCGGGCCGGGGTGGCCGGGACCTCCTCGCCGTCCCTGTACGTGACCCCGCGGCGGGCGGTGAGCTACGGAGCGTTCCTCGCCCCGCCGTCCTGCCCCGCCCGCATCGCGGGCGTCACGGGCCGCGGGGCGACAGTGCACCGTCGACAGACCGGAGACATCAGCATGAGCACACCTCCCTCCGCCCCACTGCGGGTCGCCCTCGTCAACGGAAGCTTCGAGCAACCGTCCGTCACCGACATGGCGTTCCTCCCGGACGCCTCCCAGGCGCAGGCCCCGCGGCACGTACCGGGCTGGCTCACCACCGCGACGGACCACATGATCGAGTTATGGCACTCCGGGTTCAACGGCGTGCCGTCGGCGGAGGGCGAGCAGTTCGCCGAGCTCAACGCCAACCAGGTCTCCACGCTCTACCAGGACCTGCCGACCACGCCGGGCACCAAGCTGTACTGGCGGCTCTACCACCGCGGCCGGCAGGGCCAGGACACCATGGCCCTGGACATCGGCGCCCCGGGCGGCGTGGTCGAGCAGCGCAGCTTCACCGACGGCAACACGGCGTGGGGCTACTACACCGGCACGTACACCGTCCCGGCCGGCCAGACCACCACGCGGTTCGCGTTCCGCTCGGTCTCGGCCGCGGGTGGCAACCAGGGGATCGGCAACTTCCTCGACGGGATCTTCTTCGGCACCGCGCCGCACGTGGTGCTCACCAAGACCGCCGTCCCGGCCGGCCCGCTGGACGTCGGTGACGTGGTCACGTACCGGATCACCGCGACGAACGAGGGCGGCGGCGCCGCCGAGCGGCTCACCCTGACCGACGTCCTGCCCGCCGGCACCACGTACGTGCCCGGCTCCCTGCGCGTGATCGACGGTCCGAACACCGGTGTGAAGACCGACCGCTCCGGAGACGACCAGGCCCACTACGACGCCGACGCCCGCGCGGTCGTCTTCCGGCTGGGCACCGACGCCTCCGCCACCCAGGGCGGGAGCCTGGCCAACACCGAGACCCTGCCCCGCGGCACGACCGTCGAGTACCGGGTCGTGCTCGGTCTGGAGACGGCCGGGACGCGCGTCACCAACACGGCGACCGCCGCGTACGAGAACCGGCTCGGTCCCACCCCCGAGTCGCTCACGGCCACGTCCGACGAGGCCGTCACCGAGGTCCGGCCGGCGGCGGACCTGGACGTCACGAAGGCGGCCGACGCCACCGCGGTGACCGTCGGGCAGACGGTGAGCTATCGCGTGACGGTGCACAACGCCGGGCCCAGCGCGGCGACCGGAGTCACCGTCACCGACCGGCTCCCCGCTGGCCTCGTGTTCCTCTCCGCCGACGCCTCCCGTGGCGGCTACGATCCCGGTACGGGACAGTGGGCGGTCGGCGAACTGGCCGACGGCGCCCGCGCGACGCTCACCGTACGGGCGAAGGCGACGAGGACCGGCCGCATCACGAACACGGCCTCGGTCACCGCCGTCGAGAAGGACCCGGACCCGGCCGACAACACCGACTCGGTGGTCATCTGCGTCGAACCGGCCCCGGCCTGCTGCGATCCCTGCACTCCGCGCGCCTAGCCTCACCCGACCCGGAGGGTCCCGCGCCGTCGCGCGGGGCCCTTCGTCGTCCCGTGGCCGCGGTGGAGGGCGATCGACGAGTGCCGATGCCGGCTCCTCCGCTCGGCGGGTGGCGGCGCGAGCCCGGCCGATGACCGCGGCTACGACGCGGTCGTGTTCTCCCGGCTGTGACTGTCGGTCCCGCGAGTCGCGCTCCTGCGGGATCCTTCCGCGTCCTTCTGCGAGAGTGGTCACCGGTGTGGACTCTCCATCCGCAGGGCAGGAGGCGCCTGGTGACAGAGTTCAGCGGACCGGCCGCCCGGTACGCCGACCTGGCGAGGCGGCTGCGTCATGATCCGTTCGTCGTGCAGACGCTGCGGTCCACGGCGGCGGCGACCCTGTCGTACCTCGTCGCGCTCTGGCTCAGCAGTGAGCCGGCGCCGCTGACCGCGCCGCTGACCGCACTGCTCGTCGTGCAGGTGACGCTCTATTCGACGCTGACCACGAGTCTGCGCCGGGTCAACTCCGTCGTCGTCGGCGTCCTCATCGCCATCGCGTTCAGTGCGATCGTCGGGCTGTCCTGGTGGAGTCTCGCCCTGGTCATCCTGGCCTCACTGGTCGTCGGGCGGTTCGTCAAGGTCGAGGAGTTCATCCCCGAGGTCGCCATCAGCGCGATGCTGGTGCTCGGCGTCACCCAGGTCGCCCACACCGCCTGGGACCGCGTCCTGGAGACACTGATCGGCGCCGTCGTCGGGCTGCTCTTCAATCTGCTGCTGGCCCCACCCGTCTGGGTGGACACGGCGGGCGACTCGATCGAGGACCTCGCCCGCCGGATGCGCAGGCTGCTGCTGGACGTGGCGGAGGAGTTCGCCGGTGCGCCGCCGGTGGAGCGGGCGGCGGCCCGGCTGCACGAGGCGCGGCGGCTCGACAACGACGTGGCCGACGTGGACGCCGCGCTGCGCACGGCCGAGGACAGCCTGCGGTTCAATCCGCGCGTCAAGGAGGGCCTGCTGCACCGCATCGTGCTCCGCACCGGGCTCGACACCCTGGAGATCTGCGCCGTCGTCCTGCGCGTGCTGGCCCGCAGCGTCACCGACCTGGCGAAGGTGCGCGCCGGCGAGGCCCTGCTTCCGCGTCCGACCGCCCTCGCGCTGCAGGAGACGGCGCAGCACACCGCCGACGCCTTCGTCAGCTACGCCGTCCTCGTCACGGCCCCGGACAGCGTGGCCGCCGAGGCGGCCGAGACGCGGCTGGCGGGCGAGCTGCGCGCCGCTCGCGCCCTCCGGGCGCACTCCGCCGAACTGCTGCTGGCCGGGGCCCTGAGGGAGCCCGGCCACTGGCAGCTGTACGGAGCCCTGCTCGCCGACTTCGACCGCGTCCTCGACGAACTGGACCCGGAACACCGGGGGCGCCGCCTCATGGAGGAACTCGACCGCCACGCGCGCGAGCGGCAAGAGCGGCGAGAGCGGCGCCTCCGGATGGCCCCGCGGCCCGGGCGTGCCCGGGCGGAGCGCTGACCGTGCCCGTACTGCGTCAGCCCTGGCACACGCCGCGCGTGTAGTCGTACGTCGCGGTCGCCTGCGAGTACGTCCACTGCGGCGTGAGCAGTCCGTCCGTCAGCCGGCGCGCGGCGGCGGGGCTTTCGATCACGTAGCCGAAGTCCTGGAGCCAGGAGGGGTACAGGTTCTTCGAGCCGATGTAGAAGGCCGAGTCGTCGACCGAGACCAGCTTGTGGTGCTGGGCGTACGGCTTGCCGTCCGCCCACGTCGGCTGGTCGGAGGCGCGGAAGGTCGCCAGCTGCAGGTTCTCGCACATCGCGGCCCTGGCCTTCGGCGCGTCACCGGTGAGGGCCTGGAGGCGGCCACGGAGGGCGTCGCTCACCTCGGACAGGGACTTGATCTGCGAGTAGCCGCCGCTGCCGATGGTGCCGCGGTTGGCCGGGTCGCTGACGACGATGCGCACCTTCACGCCGGCGGCGAGCTTGGCGGCGAGGGTGTCGTAGAGGCGGATGTCGTAGCGGGGCAGCGGCGGGCAGGTCGCGTTCATGTCCTGCTGCGAGATCTCGACGTGCCGGGTCGCGCTCGCGACGAGGGCCCGCAGGGCGCTCTCCTCCGGGTTGACGGTGTCGTAGTCGCGGTCGGAGTTGGTGTAGTCGTGGACGCCGAATCCGCAGGTGGTGTCGGAGGCCGTCGGCAGGACGGGCCGGAAGGCCGAGGACGGGTCGCTCTGCCGGATCCCGACGCCGAGGCCGCCCACCGCGAGGGCGGGGACGTCGCCTCCGTCGGCCGGGGCGGCGGGCCGGGGCAGGGTGGGCAGGCATCCCGCGCCGTTGGAGGAGGCGAACCAGACGGTGGTCCAGTTGCTCTTGTTGCGGCAGGTCCAGTCCCACAGCGTGTCGAGGTAGCGGCCGGCGGAGCCTGCCGCCGGGCCGGACAGCGCGAGGTCGACGTCGTTCACCGGGTGGGTGGTGTCGAGGTAGTCGTCCTTCCAGCTGTTGATGCCGCCGGTGATCACCGAACTCCCGTCCACCACGACGAGCTTGGAGTGGTTCCAGGAGAAACCGGTTTTCGACGTCGTCATCGAGGCCACGTTGAGGGTGACGCTCGCGGCCGCCGGGCCGAGCCTGCTCACCAGCTCGTCGCGGTAGGAGGAGGGGATGACGTTGGCGTGGTAGACCGGGGCGGCGCCGACCAGGATGCGGACCTGCAGGCGGTTGCCCTTCTGCGTCGCCTCCTTCAGGCCGGCCACGATCGCGTCCTGGAAGGCGCCGTTGGGGAACGGGGCCAGCGTGGATATGTCCACGCTCTGCCGGGCGTCGGCGATGTCCTCGCGCACCTTCTCCAGCAGGCGTCGGGAGCCGGGGCGGTCGGCGCAGCCGGGGTCGCCCCAGCATCCGGGGGTCTGGAGCAGCCAGTCGGCGGCGCCGGGGGTGGAGGCGCCCAGCCGGTTCCCCTCGGTGCGCTCCCACACGGAGCCCTCCAGGCCCGGTGAGACCTGGCGCAGGGACTGCTCCACCGCGTCGAGGTGAGGGGTGGGAGCGTCGGCGAACGCCGGGGCGGCGGACAGCAGGAGGGTGGAGAGGGCCAGAGGGAGGGCCGTCGTGCGGATGGAGCGGGCCAATGTGGTTCCTTGCTGGGGGGTGGCTCGGGCCGACGGCGTCACGAACGGGGCCGTCGACCTTGATCAACTCCCGTAAGTTACCAGCGCGTATCCCCCAATTCACCCCAGCCCCGGCTACTTTCGGCCGTTGTCACGCCGCACCGTCGGCGTCAGTGACGCCCGTGCCCCAGCAGGGCGCAGACGAACTTCTCCTCGGTCGCCCGCAGCCGGGCGAGCAGCGCCGGGTCGAGCGTGACCTGGCTGTTCACGGAAACGGTGACGGCGCGCCGGCCGTCGGGGGTGGCGGCGGCGAACTGGGTGTAGCCGGGGGTGTTGCCGGTGTGGCCGAGGACGACGCCGCATCGGGTGGTGTAGCGGAACAGCCCGAGCCCGGCCGCGTTGGCGCCGGGGCCGGCCGGTTCGGAAGCGCCGCCCGGCAGGAAGTCCCGCTGGGCGTGGCGGGTGGCCGGGGTCAGCAGCCAGGCCCCGGCGTAGCCGCCGATGAAGGTGGAGAGGTCGGCCGGGGTGGAGACGATGCCGCCCGAGGCCCAGGCGCCGGACGCGCTGATCGCCTCGCTGACGTCCTCCGGCGGCTCGCCCGGGGCCGTGTCGTAGCCGTGCAAGTACGGGTGGGGCAGGCGGTAGCCCTGCGGCAGGCTGGTCTCGTGCAGGCCGAGCGGCCGGTACACCAGGTCGCGCAGCAGCACCTCGTACGGGCGCCCCGCGGCCTGTTCGGCCATCAGCGCGACCGCGATGTTGTCCGAGTTCGAGTACGCGTAGCGGCTGCCCGGCGGGAAGGCGAGGCCCTGGTCGGCCACGAAGTCCAGCAGTCGGCGGGAGTCGAAGTGGTGCCTGGGGTCGGCGCGGACGATGTCCTGGAATGCCTTGTTCTGACTGAAGTCGGGGAGGCCGCTGGTGTGCTGGAGGAGCTGGCGCAGCGTCACCGCGTGCCAGGCGGCGGGCAGGTGCGGCAGCCGCTCGCCGATCGTGTCGTCGAGGGCGCGGGCACGCCGGTCCACCAGGCCCAGGGCCACCGCCCCGCTGAACGCCTTGGCCGCGCTCGCGATACGCATGTGGTCCTCGACCCGGGGCGGGCGCCCCGTGCCCAGCTCGGCCGTGCCGGCCCGGTAGACCTTCCGCACGCCGTCCCTGGTGAGCACGGCGATCGCGCCGGGCGGCCCGCCCGGCGCCGCCACCAGGCCGGCCAGGGCCCGCTGAAGTCCCTCGTCATGAGGCCCATGGCCGGCGGGCGGGGGTCCGTCGGCGGAGACGGGCGCCGCCAGGACGGTCAGCACGGCGCCCGCCGCGAGGACCGCGGCGACAGCTCTCTTGAGGACGCGCCGACCGGTACGGGCTGCGGGAAGGGATGCGGGCATGTGGGGCCTCCTCAGGCGCGGCGATGGCGCCTTCGGGCGCGACAGGGATCCGACGCTCCCAGCATCGGTCCGCTCCCCGGTTGCCGCTGCTCCACCGTGCGCGTCCCTACTCCATCCGGCCCTGGGGCGCGGCCCGGTCGCACGGCACGGGGGCGGCCCGCGGGGGCGCCGCCGTGCCCCTCATTTGCCCCCCCTCACCGCGACATGGGCCGCGCAGAACGCCTTTGCTACGGTGGCCCGATGCCATCGATCAAGAAGTTCCAGGTCACCTTCGACTGCGCGGAGACCGTGCGCCTCGCCCTCTTCTGGTGCGAGGTGTTGGGGTACGTCGTGCCGCCGGCACCGGAGGGGTATGCCACTTGGGACGACTACGCTCGCTCGGTGCCGGCCAAGGAACAGCCGCAGTATTTCGCGTGCACTGATCCCACGGGTGAGGGGCCGCGGCTGCTGTTCCAGCGCGTTCCCGAAGGAAAGGCCGTCAAGAACCGGGTGCATCTCGACGTGCGGGCCGGCACCGGGCTCGTGGGTGACGAGCGCCTGGCCGTCCTCGAGGCCGAATGCGCACGGCTGACCGCACTCGGCGCGGTGCACCTGAAAACGCTGTACGCCGACGAGGAGAACGAGTCCTGCATCAACATGCAGGACATCGAGGGCAACGAGTTCTGCCTCGACTGAGCCCCGTCGCACCACTCCCGGAGAGGTGACACAGGCTTCGACCAGAAGGGCGGGCGCGGCCCTGGTGCCCGCCGCCGTCATGCTCGGCATCGGCCTGTGGGGGCTCGACGCGGCACCATGTGGCGCGACGAGTCCGCGACGTTCCAGATCGCCCGGCCCTCGGGGCCCGAGATCTGGCGCCTTCTGGGCGGGCTCGACGCCGTTCACGGCGTCTACTAACTCCTCATGCACGCCGTCCTCGCCGTCCGGGCCGACGAGGTGATGCTGCGGCTCCCGTCGGTGCTCGGCGCGGCGTGCACCGCCGGTCTGGCCGGCGCGATCGGCTGCCGACTGGCGCGCCCCCGGGTGGGCCTGTGGGCCGGGCTGCTGTTCGCGATCACCCCGTTCGTGTCCTTCTACGCGCAGGAGGGCCGTTCGTACGCCCTGGTGACGGCCGGTGCCGCTGTGGCCACCTGGTGTCTGCTGAACGCCGTCGAGCGCGACTCGTTCGGACGGTGGGCGGGATACGCGGCGACCGTCGCCGGCACGGCGCTGCTGCACGAGTTCGCCCTGCTGGTGCGGGTCGCCCACGGGGTCACGGTGCTGTCGGCCGCACCCCGTCCAGGGGCCTGGCGGCGGTGGGCGGCGGGCCGCGGGGGCGGCGGTCGTGCCGGTGGTGCCGCTCGCCGTGATCTCCTCGGGCCAGGGCGACCAGATCTCGTGGATCCAGGAGCCGGGAGCGGCTGAAGTCTGGTTCCTCGCCCAGAAGTTCGCCGGGCCCGACGTCCGGGTGCTCACGGCCGCGGCGGTGCTCGCCGGGCTCGGTCGAACATGCGCGTCCGGGACGCACGTGCGCGCACGGTCGGCCCACCGGGCGCACGGAGCCCGGGCTCACACGTGCGGGTGACGGCGGCGGACCGGGCCGCGGAGCGGCGCGGGGCATGCGGGGCGGGGAACGACCCGGGGAATCACAAGGGGAGGGCATCGTCCGAACAGCCGAACAGCCGAATTGCCTCCGCGAAAATAGGCCGGTATGGACATACGCTTTTGCTGCGTTTTCCGAGAGTTCCGCTTTTCCGGCTCGTCCGGCCGGGTTTTCCGGCAGCTCACGCCGACACGGCGGAAGGCCATTCCACTTCCCATTCCTGGAGAAACACATGCGCGTTGCCGTGACCGGTGGCGGTGGCTTCCTTGGGTCACATCTGTGCGAAACGCTCCTGCGGCGCGGTGACTCGGTGGTGTGCCTGGACGACTTCTCGACGGGCGACCCCGACAACATCGCCCCGTTCCTGTCCCATCCGGGCTTCGCGTTCCAGCGCGCCGACGTGAGCGTGGCGGTGGAGGTCGCCGGACAGGTCGACGCCGTCGCCCATCTCGCCTCCCCCGCCTCGTCTCCCGACGACCTGCGCGGGCCGCTGGAGACCCTCAGGGTCGGCAGTCGCGGCACCGAGAACGCGCTACGGCCGGCCCTGCGCCACAACGCACGTTTCATCCTCGCGTCGACCAGCGAGAGCTACGGCGATCCCTGGTCCAGCCGCAGGAGGAGGCGTACTGGGGCAACGTCAACTCGCTCGGCCCGCGCAGCGTCTACGAGGCGAAACGATACGCCGAGGCGGTCACCGCGGCCTACCGCCGTACCCACGGCCTCAACGTCGGCATCGCGCGCATCTTCAACACCTACGGGCCGAGGATGCGCCCGGACGACGGCCGGGTGGTGTCCAGCTTCATCGCCCAGGCCCTGACCGGCGAACCCCTGACGAGCTACGGCGACGGCAAGCAGACCCGCGGCTTGTGCTACGTCGACGACCTGGTCCGCGGCCTCGTGGCGCTCCTCGACTCCTCCGAGATGGGTCCGTTCAACCTGGGGAACCCGGTCGAGCGCACCGTCTCCGAGCTCGCCGAGACGGTTCTCGCGATGACCGGCTCGCGTTCCCAGGTGCAGCACCACGCGCTGCCCGTCGACGATCCGGTCCGCCGCCGGCCGGTGATCACCCCGGCCCAGGAGGTACTGGGCTGGCAGCCGGAGATCGACATCACCGAGGCCTGCGCAGGACCGTCGCCTACTTCGCCGCCCGGCGGAGCGGCTCGGCGCCTCGGCCGCGGCGATCCGCGGCGGCCAGGACGAGACGGTGCCGCTGACCGCGGTGACCGGTGCGGCCCCGGCGGCGCAGGCGATCCCGGGCCCGGCTTCCGCCACCACCGGCGCGACGCCCGCGGCGGCGGCCAGTCCGTCCGGCTCGGGCGGCTGATCCCCCGGGGCGGTCGCGCCGGCCCCGCTCCCCTCCCCGGCGGACCCCGGTGGCGCGCCGCCCCACCCTCGCGGCGGACCCGTGCCGGCCCCGCTCCGCCCTCCCCGGCGGCCCCGGGTCGCGACGCCCGGGCAGCGGCCGCTGCCCTCCGGCCGCCCGGCCGCCGCCCCGGTTCCCGCCGCCTCCTCCGTATCCCACGGTCCGCTGACGCAACCGCCTGGAGAACTCGCTGACATGACGTCGTTGGAGCAAGGCCCCGCCCTGAGCATCGGAACCGTCCAGGATCCTCCCCTCCCCTCCCCCGTCCCCGGCTCACCGGAGGAATGGGAGGCGCTCGGTGCGGAGATCCGAGCCCTCTCCGAGGGCTCCGTGGCCGCCATCGGCCCGGACGGCCCGGTCCTGGCCGGGCCGCCGCGCCGGCTCGACATGCTTCCGTCGACCTTCGTACGGGCCTTCTCGCGCTTCGACCGCGTCCTCGTCGTCCTGATGTCGCTCGGCTGGGCGGTCTGCCTGGGGGCGGCCCGCGGCCGGCTCCAGCGCGAGGCCACGTTCCACGGGCCCGTGCAGCTGGGCCACTCGGCCGGTCTGGCTCCCGTGTGCATCGGCTCCCACTACGCCGTCCGCACGCGGGCCCTGCGGGACGTCGGCGGCCTCGGGCCGGAGCTCGTCCGAGGACTTCTCGACCACCTTCCTGCTCAACTCGGCGGGCTTGCACGGTGCGTTCGCGCTCGACGCGGAGGCGCGCGGCGAGGGCCCGCTCACCTTCGGCGCGATGATCACGCAGGAGTTCCAGTGGTCCCGCAGCCTGGCGGTGATGCTCCTGGGGATGCTGCCGCGCCACCTGGGCCGGATGCCCCTCAAGCTGCGCGTGCGCTTCTCCGCCGCGCTGATGTACTACCCGCCCCCGGCCGCGGCCACCGTCCTGGGCATCGTGCTGCCGCCGCTCGCCGCGATCACCGGCACGCCCTGGATCAACGTCAACTACGTCGAGTTCCTGGCCCACTTCTGGAGCATGTCCGGCTGGCTGATCCTGCTGACGCTGCTCTGCCGCCGCCGTGGGCTGCTACGGCCCCCGGGCTCCGCCGTCTTCAGCTGGGAGATCTGGCTCTTCGGTCTCTCCCGCTGGCCCTACGTGGCCTGGGGCGTGATCACCGCCGTGATGCAGAAGCTGCCGCCCCGTCAGATCACGTTCAAGGTCACGCCGAAGAAGCGCGACGGGCTGGAGCCGCTCCCGCTGCGCACCGTCGCCCCGTACCTGCTGATCACGACGTTCCTGTCGGGCTCGGCGTTCGTCGGCCAGCTGACCGGCCCCGCGGTGGCCTGTGTCTTCCTCTGCCTGCTCGGCGCCACCTCCTACGCCGCGGTGACGCTCGCGATCGGTGTGCTGCACGTCAAGGAGACCGCACGCGCGACCGGAGTCTCCGTCTTCCGGGCGCTGCGCACGGCCGCGCTGCCGCTCTTCTGCGGCCTGCTGTGCCTGGCTCCCCTGGCGCTCGCCGCCGCCCTCTTCCCCACCTGTCTCACCGGCTTCTACGCCTGGTGACGGCCCGGCCCGCCCGGCCGATCGAGAAATGAGGTTCCCGATGCCCCGTACGGTCCTTGTCACCGGTGGCGCCGGCTTCGTCGGCAGTCACACCTGTGTGGAACTGCTCAGCTCCGGACACGAGGTCGTCATCCTCGACGACCACTCCAACAGCTCCCCGGAGGCGCTGGAGCGCGTCGCCAAGATCGCGGGGCGTCCGATCGCGGCGACCCATGTCGGGGACGTACGCGACCGCCGGACCCTGGACGCCGTCTTCACTCGCCACCCGATCGACGCGGTGATCCACTTCGCCGCGAAGAAGGCGGTCGGCGAGTCGGCGCAGATCCCGCTCGCGTACTACGACATCAACGTCGGCGGCACCACGGCCCTGGTCTCCGCCATGCACGACCACGGCGTGCACCGGCTGGTGTTCTCGTCGTCCTGCTCGGTGTACGGCGACACCACGATCGTCCCGCTGAGCGAGGAGTCCCCGGTCGCGCCGACGAATCCGTACGCCCGGACCAAGCTGACCTGCGAGCGGATCCTCGCGGACGTGTGCCGGCACGTACCCGAGCTGCGGGTGCTGGCGCTGCGGTACTTCAACCCGGCCGGTGCCCACCCCAGCGGGCTGCTCGGCGAGGAGCCGCACGGCGTGCCCAACAACCTCATGCCGTACCTCGCCCAGATCGCCGTGGGCCGCCGCGAGGAGCTGAGCGTCTTCGGCGACGACTATCCGACGCCCGACGGCACCGGGATCCGCGACTACATCCACGTCGTCGACGTCGCCGAGGGGCACCGCGTCGCCCTCGACCACATCGACGACGAGCCCGGCATGCGGGTCTTCAACCTCGGTACCGGGCGCGGCGCGTCGGTCCTGGAACTCATGCGTGCCTTCCAGGACGCGTCGGGGCAGCCGATCACGTACCGCGTCACCGACCGCAGGCCCGGCGACGTCGCGGAGCTCGTCGCCGATCCGTCGAACGTCTACAACGCCTGGGGCTGGGCCGCCCGGCACGACCTGGCCGCGATGTGCCGCGACGCCTGGCACTTCCAGCGGCAGAACCTGTACGGCTACGCCCCCTGAGCCTCCGCCAAGCCCTCCCTCTTCATCTCCCCCGCGCAGACAGGAGCACCACGCATGCGGTTGACCGTCATCGGTACGGGATATCTGGGAGCCGTGCACGCCGCGTGCATGGCCGACATCGGGCACGACGTCCTGGGTGTGGACGTCGACGCCGAGAAGGTGGCCGACCTCGCCGAGGGCCGCCCGCCCTTCTACGAACCGGGATTCGAGGAGGTCCTGACCCGGGCCCTCGACTCCGGCCGCCTGCGCTTCAGCACCGACCTGCGGGAGGCGGCGGCGCACGGCGAGGTCCACTTCATCTGCGTCGGCACCCCGCAGCAGGCCGGCTCCCCGGCCGCCGACCTGCGGTACGTGGACGCCGTCGTCGACGGACTGGCCCCGCACCTCTCCGCGCCCTGCCTCCTCGTGGGCAAGTCCACGGTCCCGGTGGGCACGACCGCCCGCCTGACCGAACGCATCGCGCGTCTGACGCCTCCCGGCGTGCGCGCGACGGTCGCCTGGAACCCCGAGTTCCTGCGCGAGGGCTTCGCCGTCGAGGACACGCTGCGGCCGGACCGGATCGTCGTCGGCGTGAGGGATGCGGACGCGGACGAGACGCTGCGCCGCGTCTACGCCCCGATGCTGGCGGCGGACACCCCGTACATCGTCACCGACCCGAACACGGCGGAGCTGGTCAAGTCCGCGGCCAACTCCTTCCTCGCCACGAAGATCTCCTTCATCAACGCGATGGCCGAGATCTGCGACGCCGCCGACGCGGACGTCGTCACGCTCGCCGACGCCCTCGGCCACGACACCCGGATCGGCCGGCGGTTCCTGAACGCGGGGGTCGGCTTCGGCGGCGGCTGCCTGCCCAAGGACATCCGGGCGTTCACGGCCCGGGCACGGGAGCTCGGCGTCGGGCCGGCCGTGGCGTTCCTCGACCAGGTCGACGAGATCAACCAGCGGCAGCGGAGCCGGACCGTCACGCTCGCCCGGCGGCTGCTCGACGGTGACCTCACGGGTCGGCGCGTGACGGTACTGGGCGCCACGTTCAAGCCGGACAGCGACGACGTACGGGACTCACCGGCGCTGGCCGTCGCGGCCGAGCTGCACCGGCAGGGCGCCCAGGTCCGGGTCCACGACCCGGAGGGCGCGGCGAAGGCCGGACTCGCCCACCCGGAACTGCGCTGCAGCGCGGATCTCCTGACGGCCTGCCGGGGCGCCGAACTCGTGCTGCACCTCACCGAGTGGGGGCAGTACCGCGAGCTGGATCCCGTCAAGCTGTCCCGTGTGGTGCGCACTCCGCTGCTGATCGACGGGCGCAACGCGCTCCCGCACGACGCGTGGCGCGCGGCCGGCTGGACCGTGAAGGCGCTGGGCCGTCCGGCGCCGCCGCCGGAGCGGCGCGGGGCCACCGCCACCGCGGCCGGCCAGAGGCGGCGGACCATCATCGCCTCCCCGGCGGCCCCCGGACCGGAGGCGTCCGCGGTGCCGGTCGGCGCGGGTTCCGTCGGCTCCTGAGCCGAACGCGGCGGACCGGCCGGGCGCGATCCGCTCCCGGCCGGTCCGTCCAGGTCCAGTCCGGCGGATGGGGATCGGGCAGGCCGCGGCGTCCAGGGTCCGTCCGGCGGATCGCGCCGTGGTCGTGATCCGCCGGTCGGCCTCCCCTCCCCTCCGGGCCCGGGCCTCGGTTCAGCCGGCGGCGGGCTGGACGGCTCCGACCACCGGGTTGTCGTGCACGGAGATGTCGCTGATCCGCACGTCGCCGAAGCCGGCGACCGCCTCGTCCTCTGCGCCGACGCTGATGCCGTGCTGAAAGCCGCTCGCCTCGACGTTCGTGATCCTGACGTGGCTGAGCCGGCGGGTGCCGGGGAGGGTGTTGCGCAGCGCGATGCCGACCCCTTCGCGCCGCGCCTTGCGGCCCCGCCGACGAGCGCGATGTTCCTGACCTCGACATCGGCGGTGTGGTGCACGGTGATGCCGGAGTTCCCTCGTGGGGCGATCGTCGCGCGACCGGCGCCGTACGACTCGATCACGACCGGCTTCGTCAGCAGCAGCGCGGCCGAGACTCCCGTGGCGGCCCTCAGTGTCCGGCTCCGGCTCTCCGCTTTCACGTACACCCCTTAGCTCTGTTTTCACGCGCCATACCCCCATATGGGGACAGAGCGCCAGAAGAGGTACGCGCGAAACGCCGATGACGGCACGGCAACCGAGCCACGTGCGGGGCTTTGTGACGTGCGTCTTGCAATCACATGGCCGGCCCCTCCGAATCCTTCCGACGGCGTGGATCACGGCCACAGAATGACTCGCCATCAGGCCTCTTTCTCCTCCGATCCGGAGGAGCCATTCAGATCCTCAGAAAGCCACGACGATCATGCTCAGAACCGGCACACCCTCGCCGGCCCCTCACCCGGCCCCCACCGACCCCCCTCTCCGTGCGGCCGCCACCGCACCGGCGCGCGGGAGGGCGGGTTCATGCTCCGCCATGTGACGCGCAAGGCGGCGGGCTGGCTGACCATGATCGTGATCGCCACGAACGTCACGTACGTCCTGGCCGCCTGGTTCCTCGACCCGAGGTCCAACTACAAGGACACACGCCCGGTGCGCACCGAGGCGGAGATCGACCAGGCCCTGGCGCCGTACAACCTGGACCCGCGGGTGCCGCTGGTGGACCGGTGGTGGCACTGGTTCAGCGAGGTGGCCCTCCACTTCGACTGGGGGAAGTCGCCTCTGGGAGCGTCGGTCGACTCCGAGATCGGTTTCCGCGTGCTGGTCAGCGGCCAACTGGTCACCGCGGCCACCCTCCTGTCCGTGCTCCTCGGTGTCGCGCTCAGCGTGTCCGGCGCGTCGCGGCAGTACGGCTGGTGGGACCGGATCACGCAGCTGGTGTCGGTGTTCCTCTTCAACATTCCCACCGCCGTCGCCGCGTTGGCCGTCGTCCTTGTCGGGATATGGCTCAACCAGAGCCTCGGACTTCGCTTCCTGTACGTCGCGGGAGAGAAGTCACCGACCGTCGAGGGGCTGCTGCCGACGGTCGTCGACCGGGTGCAGCACCTCGTCCTGCCGACGCTCAGCCTGACCCTGCTGGGATATGTCGGCTATCACCTGACCCAGCGCACGCTGCTTCTCGACGCCATCGGCTCGGACTTCGTGCGCACCGCGCGGGCCACCGGGCTGACCCGCGCCCAGGCGATCCGCCGCCATGCGCTGCGCGCCTCGCTGATTCCGACCGCGACCTCGGTGGCGTTCGGCATCCCCGCCATCTTCACGGGCGCGGTCATCACCGAGACGGTCTTCGGCTGGAACGGCATGGGCCAGTACTTCATCCAGACCATCGCCAAGAACGACGTGCACGGCACCGTCGCCGTGGCGGCGTTCGGCGCGGCCATGACCGCGCTCGGCGCGATCCTCGCGGACGTCGCCGTCGTCGTCCTCGACCCACGGGTGCGGGTGAGCTGACATGGCCACCACCGTGACGCCGGCTCCACTCCTGGGCAGCGGCCGGCTGTACCTGCGGCGGTTCACCCGCAACCGCGGTGCGCTGCTCGGCGTGGTGCTCTTCGTCCTCCTCGTGCTGTTCAGCGTCTTCGGCGGTCGGTTCACCGACTTCGCCCACACCGACGCCGACTTCACCGCGCTCACCCAGCCGCCGAGCGCGGCCCACCCCTTCGGCACCAACCAGGGCGGCAACGACGTCTACGCCGAGGCGGTGCACGGGCTGCAGCGTTCGCTGGTGATCGCGGTCGCCGTGTCGGCGCTGACGACCGTGCTGGCCGCGGTGATCGGCGCGGGCGCCGCGTACGTCGGCGGGAGGCTGGAGAAGCTGACCCTGGCGGTCATCCACTTCCTGCTGGTGGTTCCGTCGTTCCTGATTCTCGCCCTGGTCTCGCACCGGCTCGCGGGCGACTGGCGGGTGCTGATCCTCGTGCTCACCGTCTTCGGCTGGATGACGACCGCCCGGGTCGTCTGGTCGCTGTCCACGTCGCTGCGCGAACGCGACTACGTGCTGGCCGCCGAGTTCATGGGGGTACGGCCGTGGCGAATCGTGGCCCGGCACATCATCCCCAACCTGGGTTCCCTGCTGGTGGTCAACCTGACCCTCGGCGTCGTCGCCACCGTGCTCAGCGAGACGGCGCTGTCGTTCCTCGGTTTCGGCGTGCAGACCCCCGACGTGTCGCTGGGCACCATGCTCGCCGACGGCTCCGGCACCATCACCAGCGCCCCGTGGCTGTTCGCGTTCCCCGCCGGGCTACTCGTCCTGCTCACCGTGTCGATGACGCTCGTCGGCGACGGGCTGCGCGATGCCCTCGACCCCACTTCGATCTCGGCGGCCTCGGGAGGCGCACGATGACCTTCACCCTGGCCCCGGCCCCCGAGTCACCGCCCGCCGGCACCGCGCAGAGCCCGGTGCTCTCGGTGCGGGACCTGCGGGTCTCCTTCCCGTCCGAGGCGGGCCCCGTCGCGGCGGTGCGCGGGGTGAGCTTCGACGTGCTGCCCGGCCGGACGCTGGGCATCGTCGGCGAGTCCGGGTCGGGCAAGTCCGCGACCGCGATGGGCGTCATGGGGCTCCTGCCGCCGACCGCCCGGGTGTCGGGCCAGGTCCTGCTCGGCGGCCGCGACCTGGTCGGTCTGAACGACAGACAGCTGTCCCGCGTGCGCGGCAAGGACATCGGCATGGTCTTCCAGGACCCGCTGTCCGCGCTGACCCCGATCTTCTCGGTCGGACGGCTGCTGTCCGACGCGCTGCGCGTGCACCAGGACCTGACGAAGCAGGCCGCGTGGAAGCGCGCGGTCGAGCTGCTCGACCTGGTGGGCATCCCGGAACCGCACCGCAGGGCACGCTCGTTCCCGCACGAGTTCTCCGGTGGGATGCGCCAGCGCGTCGTCATCGCGCTGGCCATGGCGAACGCCCCGTCGGTCATCGTGGCCGACGAGCCGACCACCGCGCTCGACGTGACCGTGCAGGCCCAGATCCTGGACGTGCTGCGGACCGCGCAGGCCGAGACCGGTGCCGGAGTCGTGCTGATCACCCACGACCTCGGCGTGGTCGCCGGGTACGCGGACGACGTCGCCGTGATGTACGCCGGGCGGATCGTGGAACGGGCGGGCGCCGCCGAGCTGTTCCGGCGGCCCACCATGCCCTACACGATCGGCCTGCTGGGCGCGGTGCCCCGCCCGGACGCACCGAAGGACCGCCCGCTGGTGCCGATCGGCGGCGAACCCCCGTCGCTGGTGGGACTTCCGGCCGGGTGCCCCTTCGCGGACCGGTGCCCCGCCGCGCTCGACCGCTGCCGCACGGAGGAACCCGCCGCGGCGCCCGTCGCCGGGCACGGGCACATCGCCTGCCTGCGCGCCGACGAGATCGCGGACGGACGGCTGAAGGCGGATGAGCTCTTCCCGGCCCTGGAACCGGCCCCTGCATCGGCTCCGGCCCCGGCCCTGGCACCGGCCCCTGCGTTGGCTCCGACCCCTGCCCTCGCCGCGGCACCGGCCCCTGCGTCGGCCCCGGCACTGGCGGACGGCGTGGACGGCGCGAGTGGCGTGGACGGCGCGAGTGGCGCCGGTTCTCCGGGGGACGTGGTGCTGCGGGTGTCAGGTCTGAGCAAGACCTTCCCCGTCACCAAGGGCGCGTTCCTCAAGCGCCGCGTCGGCACGCTCCACGCGGTCAGCGACGTCGGATTCGAGCTGCGGGCCGGCGAAACCCTGGGTCTGGTGGGCGAGTCCGGCAGCGGCAAGACCACCACTCTGCTGGAGATCCTGCGGCTCAAGCCACCGGAGAGCGGCCGGATCGAGGTCGTGGGCACGGATGTCGCCGCCCCCGGCTCGGCCGACCGACTGCGGGAGCTCCGCGGCGCGGTGCAGATCGTCATGCAGGATCCGATGGGCTCCCTCGATCCGCGGCTCACGGTCTTCCAGCTGCTCGCCGAGCCGCTTCAGGCGGTCGGCGCCGACCGGGCGGCGATCCGGGACCGGGTGGCCGAACTCCTCGGCCTGGTCGGCCTGGACGCGTCGGTGGCGGACCGCTTCCCGGCGGCCCTGTCCGGCGGGCAGCGCCAGCGCGTCGGCATCGCCCGCGCCCTGGCGACCCGGCCACGGATCGTGGTCCTGGACGAGCCGGTCTCGGCCCTGGACGTGTCCGTGCAGGCGGGTGTCGTCAACCTGCTTGCCCGACTCAAGCGCGAGCTGGGCCTGGCGTATCTGGTCGTCGCGCACGACCTGGCCGTGATGCGGCACTTCGCCGACCGCATCGCGGTCATGTACCTCGGGCACATCGTCGAGACCGGCAGCACCGAAGCCCTCTTCGCAGCCCCTCGGCACCCGTACACCGAGGCCCTGCTCTCGGCGATCCCGGTGCCCGACCCGGAGCGCGAGCGCTCCCGCGAGCGGATCGTGCTGGAGGGCGAGCAGCCGAGCGCGTCGAACCTCCCACAGGGCTGCGTCTTCGTCGACCGCTGCCCGCTGTACCGGCTGCTCGACGACGGGCTGCGGGACCGGTGCCGCACCGAACGGCCCGCCCTCGGCCCGGCGACGCCCGGCTCCGGCCACCGCCACGCCTGCCACGCCCGCTGACCGCGGGCCCTTCTCGCAGACCCCACGTCGACACCGCACCCCTGGTGTCGCGAACCAGCTCAAGGAATGAGGATCCACTCCGTCATGCGATCGAGAATCGCCGTCCCCGCGGCCGCCCTCACCGCCGCCCTCGCCCTCTCCGTCTCGGCCTGCAGCTCCTCCGGCTCCGGCGGCACGGGCGCCGGCCCCGCCTCCGGAAAGGGCGCGACCCCCAGCGCGGCCTCGGCGAAGGTCGACTACAACCCGCAGCCCTACGACAACGTCAAGGACGGCGGCACCTACACCACCGCGGGCACCATCGACGACCAGGGCAACCCGTTCAACGCCAACGCGACGCTCACCGCCAAGCGGGTCTGGTTCTGGTACAACCCTGACGTCATCACCTACTCCCCCACGGGTGAGGCGCAGTACAACCCGGACTACCTCAGCGACGTGCGGGTCGGCGTCACCGGCGGCAACCAGCGGGTGGTCCTCACCCTCAACCCCAAGGCCACCTACAACGACGGCACCCCGATCGACTGGACGGCCGTCAGGGCGACCTGGCAGGCCAACAACGGCGCGGACAAGAAGTACAACGCGTCGGACACCGAGGGCTACAGCCACATCACCTCCGTCACGCGCGGCACGGACGACAAGCAGGCCGTGATCGAGTTCAAGGGCGCCGCCCCGTGGTGGTCGAGCCTCTTCACCACGCTTCTGCACCCCAAGGCCGCCACGGTCGCCAACTACAACGACGCCTACGTCAAGAAGGTCCACCCCGAGTGGGGCGCCGGCCCGTACACGGTCGGGACGTTCGACGCCAAGGGCGGCGACCTCACCTTCGTACGCAACCCCAAGTGGTGGGGCAAGAAGGGCAAGCTCGACAAGCGCGTCTACGTCAACCTGGAGTCGGCCGCGGCGGCCAACGCCTTCAAGAACGGCCAGATCGACTACACCTCCGCCGGCGACGCCGAGGGCCTGAAGCGGCTCAGCGGCGTCCAGGGCACCGAGATACGGCAGGGCGGCAGCCCGTTCGCGTACTCCTTCTACGTCAACGCCAAGTCGCCCAACCTGCAGGAGGTCCAGGTCCGCAAGGCGCTCCTGGAGAGCATCGACCGGACCCAGATCGCCAGGATCCAGTTCCAGGGACTGGGCGGCTACAGCGAGCCGCTGCCCGGCTCCCTGCTGCTCTTCAGCTTCCAGAAGGGCTACTCCGACAACGTCGGCGCCGTGGTCAAGCACGATCCGGCGGAGGCCAGGAGGATCCTGGACGCCGCCGGATGGAAGCCGGGCGGCGACGGCATCCGCGAGAAGGACGGCAGGAAGCTCACCGTCTCCTACACCCTGCGCGGTGACGACCCGCTGGAGAAGGCCACCGCCGGCGCGCTCGTGCAGATGCTCAAGCCGGTCGGCATCGAGGTCACCCTCAAGAACTCCACCGACGCCGACTTCGCCAAGATCCTCGCCGACCGCAGCTTCGACATCTTCCTCGTCGGCAACCGGTCCTCGGACCCGTTCGGCGCCCGCTACCTGTGCGAGTTCTACTGCACCGACAGCGCCTCCAACATCGTGAGCATCGGCTCGCCCGAACTGGACAAGGAGATCCACGCCGTCTCCGCGATCGCCGACCCCGACCAGCAGATCGCCCGGGCCAACGCCGTCGAGCGCAAGGCACTGGCGCAGTACGGCTACCTGCCCCTGTTCAGCGGCCCGTCCATCTACGGCGTCAAGAACGGCCTGGCCAACGTCGGCGCCACCATCTTCGGCACCCCCTTGCCGGAGACGGTCGGCTGGCAGAAGTAGCGGATCCCACGGCCCGGCGGCCCGCCTGAGCGGGACCGGGCCGGGGCCGGGGCAGGACCGGGCCGGGGCCGGGCGGGGCCGGGGCCGAGGCGGGGGCCGGGGCAGGCAGGTCTCAGGTGCGCCGAGCACCCCGGGCCGGCCGCCCGCCCCGTACGCGGACCGCCGCACCGCGCTTCAGTGCGCCTGCGCGTACAGCTCCTCCACCAGACGGGCGACGGCCTCCGGCTCGCGCAGCGTCGGGTAGTGGTCCGAGCCGGCGAGGCGGACCAGCCGGCAGCCGGGGATGCGTGCGGCCATCTCCTCGTTGCAGCGGACGAGTTGCGGGCGGTCCAGCTCGCCGAGCGCGAGCACCGTCGGCACCGCGATCTCGCCGAGCCGGTCGAAGGCGGGCGGATCGGTGCGCTGATGGCCCACGTTGGCGAACCAGGCGGGCAGCACGGCCCTGAGGTGCGCCGCCGCGACCGGATCGGACTCGGGGGCGCCGCCCGCCGCCCGGCCCCACAGGCCGAGGCCGAGCCGGACGATGCCCTCCGTGTCACCGGCCTCGGCGAGACGTGCGAGCTCCTTGTAGAACTCCTCCTCGTCGAGGTCGTATCCGCTCACCCCGGGCACGAACAGCGCGAGACCCGCCACCCGCTCCGGCGCGTCGAGCGTGAGACTCAGCGAGGCGGCGCCGCCCATGCTGGAGCCGACGAGCACCGCGCGGTCCAGGCCGAAGTGGTCGAGGACGGCGGCGAGGTCACCCGCGGCGGTGTACGACGTGACCGGCGCCGGGGACCGGCCGTATCCCCGCGCGTCGTAGCGGATCAGCCGCTGCCGCCCGGTGAGCGAGGCGAGCACCGGGTCCCAGATGGTGGAGTCACCGACCCCCGGATGGACCAGGACCATCGGCAGCCCGTCCCCTCCCGTATCCTCGGCCCAGACCTCGCCGCCGTCGACCCGCACCATGGTTTCCATGCGCCCAGTGTGGTCGGCGGCCGGGGCGGCCCGCCAGCCACGAACCGGTCGTGTCGGCGCCGGGTGGCGCATCCGTCGGCGCGGTGCGCGCCCTCGTCTGCGGTACGCCCTGATGGGGGCGTGGACTTCGAGCCGTACCGGGGTGAGTTGCTTGCGTACTGTTACCCGATGCTGGGCTCGTTCCACGAGGCCGAGGACCTGGTGCGGGAGACGATGCTGCGCGCCTGGAAGGCCCGCGACCGCTACGACTCCACGCGCGCGTCGGTGCGGACCTGGCTGTACCGGATCGCGACCAACGCGTGCCTCACCGCACTGGAAGGGCGGGCGCGGCGTCCGTTGCCGTCCGGGCTCGGTGCGCCGAGCGAGGATCCCGGGGCACCGCTCTCCCCGGCCTTGGACGTGCCCTGGCTGCAGCCGTTCCCCGACGCGTGGCTGGACGTGGAGGTGCGGACCGACACGCGGCTCGCGCTGGTGGCCGCGGTACAGGTGCTGGCGCCGCGGCAGCGAGCCGTGCTGCTGCTGCGCGAGGTGCTGCAGTTCAGCGCCGCCGAGGTCGCCGAGCAGCTGGGGACGACCGCTGCGTCACGAAGTACCGGAGGGCGATGCGCTGACGGTTCTCGCCGCCCCCTTCTTCGGCGGCCTCGCCGATACCATCGCCATCGTTCGCCGGGGGCCGTACGTACCGCGGCGGCCCGGGCGCGGCGAGGGAGAGACTGTGGCAAGGAAGCGGCCGGTGGGGAAGCGTCCGGTGGGTTCGGGGCCGGTGGGGATGGGGCCGTGGCGGTTCGTGCTGTGGTTCGGCACGGTCAGTCTGCTCGCCGACTTCGTGTACGAGGGGGCTCGCTCGGTCACCGGGCCGCTACTCGCGTCACTGGGGGCGTCCGCGCTGGTCGTCGGCGTGGTCACCGGTGCCGGAGAGGCGGCGGCGCTCGGGCTGCGGCTGGTCTCCGGCCCGCTGGCGGACCGCACCCGCCGCTTCTGGGGTCTGGCCATCGCCGGATACGCGCTGACGGTCGCCTCGGTGCCGCTGCTTGGCGTGGTCGGGACGCTGTGGGCGGCGTGCGCCCTGGTGATCGCCGAGCGGGTCGGCAAGGCGGTCCGCTCACCGGCGAAGGACACCCTGCTGTCCCACGCCACGGCGGCGACGGGACGGGGGCGGGGCTTCGCCGTGCACGAGGCGATGGACCAGGTCGGCGCGCTGGTCGGGCCCCTGCTCGTGGCCGGTGTGCTGGCGCTGACCGGCGGCGACTACGGGCCCGCGCTCGGCGTGCTCGCCCTGCCCGGCGTCGCGGTGCTGGGCGTCCTGTTCTGGCTGCGGGCACGGGTGCCGGATCCGGAGGCGTACGAGCGCGAGGCGGCTGCCACGGCCGCCGCGGCCGGCCCGGCACCGGAGCGCGGGGCTGCGGAGGCGCGTCTGCCGAGGGCCTTCTGGTCGTACGCCGCGTTCACGGCCGCCACCACGACCGGGCTCGCCACCTTCGGCGTCCTCTCCTTCCACCTGGTCCAGCGGCACCTGCTCGCCTCGACGTGGGTGCCGGTGCTGTACGCGGCGGCGATGGCCGTCGACGCCGTGGCGGCGCTGGCCACGGGCTGGCTGTACGACCGCCACGGCCCCCGCGTGCTGATCGCCCTGCCGGTGCTCACGGCGGGCGTGGCGCTGCTGGCGTTCACCGACACGCTGGGCATCGCGGTCGCGGGTTCGCTGGTGTGGGGCGCGGCCATGGGCATCCAGGAGTCCACCCTGCGCGCCACGGTCGCGGACCTGGTGCCCAGCGGCCGGCGGGCGACCGCGTACGGGCTGTTCGCCGGCGTGGTCGGCGCCGCGAGCCTGGCCGGCGGCGCGCTGATCGGCGGCCTGTACGGCTACTCGATCCCCGTACTGATCACCGTGGTCGTCGCTGTCCAGGTGCTCGCCGTGGTGCTCCTGTTCGCCACCCGCGCGTCGCGGCGCTGATTCCGCCGCTGCCTCCGTGCTCATCCGTTCGGCCCATCAGCGTCGCTCGTCGCGCTGACCGCGCGGCGCGCCGCCGTGGCAGCGCCGTAGACCACCGGCCGTAGTGGTGCGGGAAGAAATCCTCGATCCGCCGGAGACCTCCATGCACCAGCGCCGCCTCGCGGTCGTCTCGCTCGCCGCCGTCAGCCTGTTCACCGCGGTGTGCGGCGGTTGCTCCAGCAATGACAAGACCACCGGCCCGACAAGCTCGTCCTCCGCCACGACACCCTCGGCAAGTGCCTCCGCGAGCACCTCGGCGAGCGCCTCCGCGAGCGCCTCGACCGGGGCGGGCGGAGGGACGAGCATCGCAACGGCAACCGTCGGCAAGTTCGGCGAGATCCTGGTCGGCTCCCAGGGCAAGACCCTCTATCTCTTCGAGAAGGACACCTCGACCAGCTCTACCTGCTACGACGCCTGCGCCGCCGCCTGGCCGCCCGCCCTCACCACGGGCGCTCCCACCGCCGCCCACGGCGCCGACCAGGCCAAGCTCTCCACCACCAGGCGCACCGACGGAAAGACGCAGATCGTCTACAACGGGCACCCGCTGTACTACTTCGAGGGCGACACCTCCAAGGGCGACACCAACGGCGAGGAGTCCGACGCCTTCGGCGCCAAGTGGTACGTGGTGAACCCGGCCGGCGACAAGGTCGAGGGTGACTGATCCGATGACGGGCGACGAGCACGCGACGCCCGGAGGGACGCATCGCGGGCGAGTCGTACGGGGCGTGCTCTGGGCTCTGCTGCCGGTCGCGGCGGCGGTCGGCGTGTACTGGTACGGACGCGCGCACACGCCTGTGTACGACACCAGCCTGTTCGGCGCGCGCTTCGACGACGCCCAGCAGTTGAAGTCCGAGCTCGGCACCGCCCTCCTCGGCCTCGCGCTGATCCAACTGCTGCTCGCCCTCTGGCTGTACGGGCGGCTGCCCGGCCTGGGACCGGCGCCACGGCCGGTCGGGCCGACCCACCGGCTCGTCGGCCTCGCCGCCTTCCTGCTCTCCCTGCCGATCGCCCGCCACTGCCTGGTCGCCTACGGCGTGCAGCTGACCGACGCCCGCACCGCCCTCCATTCGCTGAGCGGCTGCTTCCTCTACGGAGCCTTCGTCGCCAAGGTGAACGTCGTCCGGCACCGCCGGCTGCCGGGCTGGGCACTGCCCGTGGCCGGCGGCGCCCTCGTCCTGGCGATCGCACTGCTCTGGTACACAGCGGCCCTCTGGTACCTGAACGGCGCCGACGCGCCGGGCTTCTAGCGTCCGGCGCAACAGCTCCAAGATCGATTGTCAGTGGTGGGTGAGACGGTAGGAGCATCCAGTCGGAAACGAGGGGGAGCTGCCCGTGTCCGGGAATCAGAACTACATCAACCACGTCGCGCTTGTGCTGGACGCCAGTTCGTCCATGTCGCACCTGAGGAACAAGGTCGTCGAGGTCGCCGACCAGCAGATCGCGTACCTTGCCCGCCGGTCCAGGGAACTGGACCAGGAGACCCGCGTCACGGTGTACGTCTTCGCCGACAAGGTGGAGTGCGTCATCTACGACAAGGACGTGCTGCGGATGCCTTCGCTGAAGCAGCTGTACCGGGTCGGCGGGATGACGGCTCTCCTCGCCGCCGCCCTGAAGTCGCAGCGGGAGCTGGCCCAGACGGCCCAACTCTACGGCGACCACAGCTTCCTGACGTTCGTCCTCACCGACGGACAGGAGAACGCCAGTCACCGCTGCCCGGACGCCCCGGCCAGGAATCCGCGTGAACTGGTGGCCGCCGTGGCACAGATGATCGAGACGCAGGAGGACAACTGGACGCTGGCCGTGCTGGTGCCGGACCAGATGGGCAAGCGCGAGGCCGTCCAGTGCGGGTTCCCCAAGGACAACATCGCCATCTGGGACGCGACGAGCACGCAGGGACTGGAGGAGGCCGGCCAGGTCATCCAGGAGGCCACCGAGAAGTTCATGGTGGGGCGCACGAAGGGCATCCGGGGAACGCGAGCCGTGTTCTCCATGGGCGCGGAGACGGTCAACAAGGACACCATCAAGGCGGCGGGCCTCACCCCGGCGAAGCCGTCGGAGTATCAGCTGATCCCGGTGACCCGTGACGCGGGCATCCGCGACTGGGTCGTCGAGAGCGGCCACACGTACCGGACCGGTGGCGCGTACTACCAGCTGAGCAAGTCGGAGAAGATCCAGGCGCGCAAGCAGATCGCGGTCCTGGAGAAGAAGACGGACCGCATATACACGGGCCCCGAGGCCCGGGCCCTGCTCGGCCTCCCGGACGTCGAGGTCCGCGTCAAGCCGGACCACAACGACGACTTCACCATCTTCGTACAGAGCACCAGCGTGAACCGCAAGCTCGTGGCGAACACGCGGCTGCTGCTGATGATCTGACCGGGGGCGTGTGCGCCGGGGGTGGAGCCGGGCCCCGGTATGGTCGTCCCCCGCATGCTCCCGCCATCAGCGCCGTGAGTTCGTCGAGGCGCTCGCGGCAGCTTCGCAGCAGGCCGGCCACGTCCTCGGGCAGCGGCACCGTACGGGCGGCGACGTCGTGCAGGTGTGTTGTACGGTGCCGCGCACCCCCTAGTCACCCGCGGGCGCCGGCGTCCGGACCGCCCGTGCCAGTGCGTCCCGCACCCGGTCCGTGTCCGTCTCCGTCGTGCGCCAGTTGCTGAAGGCGGCGCGCAGTGCGGGCGTGCCGTGCAGGACCGTGGGGGTGAGGAAGGCCTCGCCGGAGTCGGCGACCGCGCGGGCGAGGGCGCCGAGCCGTTCCGCGGTCGGGTCGTCGGCGAGCGTGAAGCAGACGACGTTCAGGCGCACGGGGGCGAGGAGTCGCAGGCCCGGGACGGCGGAGACGCCCTCGCCGAGGCGCCGGGCCAGGGCGGCGCAGCGCTCGACGATCTCGGCGTGGCCCGCGCGCCCGTACGCGGTCAGGGAGAACCAGGTGGACAGGGCGCGCAGCCGCCGGGAGTTCTCCGGGGTCAGGTGGAGGAAGTCGGGGGTGCCGGTGGGCAGGCCGAGGTAGGGCGACTCGTTGTGGAAGACGCGCACCTGGAGGTCCTGGCGGCGGGTGAACTGGACGGCGGCGTCATAGGGGACGTTCAGCCACTTGTGCAGGTCCACGCAGATCGAGTCGGCGGCGTCGAGCCCGTCGACGAGGGAGGCGTGTACAGGGGAGAGCGCGGCGAACGCGCCGAAGGCGGCGTCCACGTGCAGCCAGAAGTCGTACCGCTCCTTGAGGGCGGCGATCGCCCGCAGGTCGTCGAAGTCGACGGTGTTCACGGTCCCGGCGTTGGCGACCACGACGGCGGGCCGCCCGCCGAGCGCTTCCAGCGCCTCGGCCAGCCGGGCCACGTCCACGGCCTCGCGCTCGCCGCCGAGCAGTGGCACGGAACGCAGGCTGTCGCGGCCCACGCCCAGGACGGACAGTGCCTTGGTGATGCTGGAGTGCGGGCTGCCGGACAGCACGTCGACCGGGCCGAGCGCGGCGGCTCCCTCGCGGGACACCGAGACGCCCAGGCGCTCGCCCAGCCACTCACGGGCGACGGCCAGTCCCACGGTGTTGGACATGGTGGCGCCGCTGACGAACGCGCCCTGGTGCGTCTCGCTCAGCCCGAAGAGCTCGCGCAGCCAGCCCAGCGTCTCGCGTTCCAGCGCGTCGGAGGTCGAGCCGCCGCCGCTGGAGCCGTTCTGGTCGTAGGCGCCGGTGAGCCAGTCGCCGGCGAGGGCCGCCGGGGTGGCGCCGCCGGTGACGAACCCGAGGTAGCGCGGCCCCGCCGAAGCGGAGAATCCGGGCTCCCAGCGCCGGGCGAACTGCTCGAGCGCGCCCTGCGCGCCGACGCCGGCCGCCGGGAGGGGATCGGGATCGGGGGCTTTCGCCGCGCCGGCGACCGGCCGCTCGCCGAGCCGGGAGAGCTCACGGGCCGCGAAGTCGCGGGCGGACTGGAGGAGTTCGGGGAGCCGGTCGAGGTCGGCGGCGAGCGTCGGATGCATGGCCGCAGCGTAAGCAGACGATCGGGACGAGCACGGGGGCCAATCTCGGAAAAGTGGCCTTGAATCCGGGATCCACGCGCGTCTGGATCGGCTCGCGTGGCCCTGGACGGGCCCACGCGCGGCGGCCGCGGTCCGTGTTCCGGCGCTGATCAGGTGGTGTCGTGGACGACTCGGCGGCAGGCATGCGCCCCTTCCCGCGCCCGGCGCACCTCCCGAAGAAAGCCGAGCGCCGGTCGCTCGCCGACTACCGCCGCCTCGCCCCGAGCCTCCGGCTGCTTCGTTCTGCGCTGGTCGCGCCTCCTGGTGAGAGACCAGCGGCGCGCGCTCGCTGAATCAAGTGAACCCGGCGGGGTGTGTGTTGGTCCGCTTATGTCATCGGGCAACTTCCCGTCCGGCGGTTGCATCCGTTGAGAGGGACACGATGACGAGCCACGCTACCGAAGCCGAGCTGGAAGACCTTCTGAGCCAGGCCCTGCACGCCACGGGAACAGACGGGCGGTGGGTGACCGACGCGGACGACATGTGGTGCCGTGTCGCACCCCGGTCCGGGTCCGGAGCGCGGCGCGAGCAGGGCTGGAAGCTGCATGTGTCGGCGACGGCGGCGTCCGCTCCGGCGGTTCTCGCGAAGGCCCTGGAAGTGCTGCTGCACCAGGAGTCGACGTTCAAGTTCGCCCGGTCGCGGGAAAAGGTGAGCGCGCTCAACTCCCGGGCCACGCCCCGGGGAAGCTCGGGCAAGTTCATCACGGTCTACCCGCGCTCGGACGAGGACGCGGTCCGGCTCGCCGAGGAGCTACACCGGGCCACTGCGGGACTGGCGGGGCCGAGGATCCTGTCGGACCAGCCCTATGCCGTGGGAAGTCTGGTGCACTACCGCTACGGCGCCTTCGTGGGCCGGCGGGGGCTGTCGGACGACGGTCTGCTGGTGTGGCTCATCGAGGACCCCGACGGCAATCTCGTCGAGGACAGGCGCACCGGCCAGTACTCCCCTCCCCCGTGGGCGGTCTGTCCCTTCCCCGCCACGGTGCCCGTCGCGCCGCGCACGGCGGCCGCGGCGAGCGGGCCGGTGGTGATCGGCGGTCGCTTCGCGGTACGGGAGGCGATCCGGCACACGAACAAGGGCGGCGTCTACCGGGGCACCTGCGTGCGCACCGGGGCTCCGGTGGTGATCAAGGAGGCCCGGCCGCATGTGGAGGCCGACTCCTCGGGCTGCGACGTGCGAGACTGGCTGCGCGCCGAGGCGCGGACACTGGAGAAGCTCCAGGGCACGGATCTCGCGCCCCTGTCGCTGGGACTGTTCGAGCACGGCGGGCATCTGTTCCTGGCCCAGGACGAGGTGCCGGGCGTGGCCCTGCGCACCTGGGTGGCCGAGCGCTTCCGCGACGCCGGCGCCGAGCGCTACCGCGGTGAAGCACTGGCCCAGGTGGTCCGGCTGGTGGACCTGGTCGCCGCGGCCCACGCCCGCGGTCTGGTCCTGCGGGACTTCACGCCCGCCAATGTCATGGTCCGCCCGGACGGTGAACTGCGCCTGATCGACCTCGAACTCGCCGTCCTGGACGACGACTCCCCGCTGCCGACCCGGGTGGGAACCCCCGGGTTCAGCGCCCCCGAGCGCCTGGTCGACGCGCCCGTCTCACCGACGGCCGACTACTACAGCCTCGGCGCCACGGTCTGTTTCGTCCTGGCCGGGAAGGTGCCGAACCTGCTCCCCGAGGAGCCCGGCGTCAGGCCCGCGGAGCAGCGGCTCGCCGCCTGGCTGGAGTCCTGTACCGAGCCGCTTCGCCTGCCGGAAGGTCTGGTGGAGATGATCCTCGGGCTGATGCGGGACGATCCCGGCGAGCGCTGGAACCCGGCACAGGCCCGCGAGACCCTTCACAAGACGGACCTGACAGCGGCGAACGCGGCACCCGCGGAGCCCGCATCCACGACATCGGCGCGGCCCGGGTCGTACCCCTCGACCGGCCGGACCGCATCCGGCGACGACGGCCCGCACGACGCGGTGGCCGGGATCGTGAACCATCTCGTCGAGTCGATGACCCCGGCGGACGAGCGGCGGCTGTGGCCCGTGTCCACCATGGCCGGCGAGGCGGACCCCTGCAGCGTGCAGCAGGGCGCGGCCGGTGTCCTGGCCGTACTGACGCGGTACTTCGAACTGTCCGGCGATCCGCGTCTGCCCGAGGTGATCTCCACGGCAGGCCGCTGGATCGCCGACCGCACCGACCTCCGCTCCGTACGACCCGGTCTGCACTTCGGCGGCCGCGGGACCGCGTGGGCGCTGTACGACGCCGGGCGCGCCGTGGACGACCGCCGGCTCACCGAGCACGCACTGGCCCTGGCGCTCGCGCCGCAGCGGTCCACGCTGCACTTCGACATCACCCATGGCGCCGCCGGCAGTGGACTTGCCGCCCTCCATCTGTTCCATCGCACCGGGGACGCGCGCTTCGCGGAACTGGCGGTCGAGGCGGCCGACCGACTGGCCGCCGCCGCGCGGCGCGAGCCGACCGCCGTGAGCTGGCCCATCCCGGCCGAGGCCGCCGCCGCGGAGGGCGCGTCCGGGGAGAGCGGAAAACGCTACCTCGGCTTCGCCCACGGAACGGCCGGCATCGGCTGCTTCCTGCTCGCCGCCGCGGCCGTCTCGGGCGCCGAGGCGCACCGGGACCTGGCGCTGCAGGCCGGCGAGCACCTGCTGGCCGCCGGGCGGCTCGTCGGCGGGGCGGCGCAGTGGCCCGCGCAGGACGGCGACGTGCCCACGGCCCCGTACTGGTGCCACGGCTCGGCGGGCATCGGCACGTTCCTCCTCCAGCTGTGGCAGGCCACCGGCGACGACAGGTACGGCGAGGCGGCCCGACGCAGTACGCATGCCGTCGCGGAGCGCGCCACCCGTGCCGCCCTGACCCAGTGCCACGGGCTCGCGGGCAACGGTGACTTCCTCCTCGACGTGGCCGACGCCACCGGAGACCCCGCCTACCGCGTCATGGCGGAGCGGCTCGCCCGGCTCATCGTCTGCGAGCGGGCCGAGCGCCGCGGCCACGTGGTCTTCCCCAACGAGTACGGGGACGTCTCGACCAGTTGGAGCGACGGTTCCGCAGGCATCCTCGCCTTCCTCCTGCGGATCCGCCACACAAGCCCCCGGCACTGGATGGTCCGGCTGCCGGAGTGAGCGGCAGGGTTCCCTGCCGCCGACCAGAGAAGAAAAGGGAGAAAGCCATGGAAAACCAGGACCTCGAGCTGATCGCCCGCCTTCACGCCCTCCCGGAGACCGAGCCGGTCGCCGTCGACGGATCGTTCTCGGGCACCTGTGAGTGCATCGGCCTGCTGACGCTCCTCAACACCGTCTGTATCGGCATCAGCTGCGCGTAGCACCGCGGCATGATCCGGCCGGCGGCCACAAGCCCGGGAAGGCCGCCGGCCGGATCCTCCGACCTTCGAACAAGCGTGTCCCCTTCCCTCCGTCTCCGCGCACACCGTGCCTGGCCGCGGACAGCGAACCCGTAAACGAGGTCCAGACGACATGCAGCCACACGCCGGTGATGACGATCCCGCCCGGGCGGCCCTCCTGACGGCCGCCGTCACCAGCCCGCACGCCACCCCCCACCCGTCTGCCCCTCCGGTGTACGCGATCAGCACGCGCGGTCTGGTCAAGAGCTACCCGGGGCCCCAGGGCACCACCGTCCACGCCGTACGCGGGCTTGACCTGGACGTGCCGCGGGGGCAGACCTTCGCCTTCCTCGGCCCCAACGGAGCGGGGAAGTCCACCACCATCGCGATGCTGTGCGCCCTGGCCCGCCCGACCGCCGGTCACGCCACCGTGGCCGGCGCCGACGTGCTCACCGAGCCCCATCGGGTGCGGCAGCGGGTCGGCATGCTCTTCCAGCACGGCGCCGTGGACCCGGACCTGACGGTCGAGCAGAACCTGGACATCCACGGACGCCTCTACGGGCTGCGCCGCCGCCACGCCCGCCGGCGCGCGGCGGAGGTGCTCGACCTGGTCGGTCTGGCCGACAGGCGCCGCTCCCCCGTACGCACGCTGTCCGGCGGTATGCGCCGCCGTCTGGAGATCGCCCGCGGCATGCTGCACGCCCCGAGCGTGCTGTTCCTGGACGAACCGACCACCGGACTGGACCCCCATGCCCGCGCCCAGGTCTGGGAGCACCTGCGCGCGTTGCCCGGCCGCCACGGGAGCACGCTCTTCGTCACCACCCACTATCTGGAGGAGGCGGAGAACTGCGACGCGATCGCCATCATCGACCGCGGCCGTCTGGTGGCCCAGGGCGCACCCCGCGCGCTCAAGGACGCGATCGGGGACGACCGGGTCGTGGTGCGCACCAGCGACGACGCCCTGGCACAGCACATCGTGCGGCGGATCGCGCCGGCCGGCCGCCCCGTCACGGTGGACGCGGGCGGGGTGTGTCTGCGCGTGCCGGACGGCAGCGCCTTCATTCCGCGTCTGTGTGCGGCGCTCGAGGGCCACGGCATCTCCGTGCACGCCGCTTCCGCGACGCCGCCCACGCTCGACGACGTCTTCTTCCACCACACCGGGCGCAGCCTGAACGCCACCGCGACCGGCAGGCAGCCGGCCGGCCCCGCCACGACGACCGAGAGGGGCAGCGGCCGATGACCACACTGCCGCTCCACACCGCCGGCGCCCCGGACGCCTTCGGCGACGAACGGCCCACCCGTCTGCGGCGCGAGATGCGCGCGATCGGCGCCCTGGTCCACCGCGATCTGCTGCGCCTCGCGGGCCAGCGCGCCCACACCGCGCTGATGCTGCTCCACCCGGTGCTCTATCTGCTCATCCTCGGCGGCGGGCTGACCGCCCTCATCCCCCGCGCCTCGCTGGGCGTCGGATACCAGACCTATCTCTTCCCCGGCATGCTGATGATGACGGTGCAGACCCCGGCCCTCCTGGTCGGCGTCCGTCTGATCACCGACCGGGAGAGCGGCTATTTGCGTGAGCTCCTGATGGCCCCGGTCAGCCGCGTCACCCTGCTCCTGGGCAACTGCGCCGGCGGCACCCTCGTCGCCACGGCCCAGGGCGCCGTCCTGCTCAGCCTCGCCGGTGTCGCGGGCCTGCCGTACGACCCGCTCCTGCTCGTGCTGCTCCTCGCCGGCATGGTCCTCGCCTCGTTCACCATCACCGCACTGGCCCTGGCCCTGGCCGTGACCCTGCGCAGGTCCGAGACGTTCCACATGCTCCTCGGCCTGGTGATGATGCCGCTGCTGTTCCTCTCCGGCAGCTTCTTCCCGTTCAAGGCCCTGCCCGGCTGGGCGCACACCCTCGCCGCCGTCAACCCTCTCGCGTACGCGGTCGACCTGCTGCGCCGCCTGATCGCCTGGCAGGTGCCGGGCCAGGAGGCGGTGAGCGGCATCGCGTGGGCCGGCCGGCAGCCACCGCTGCCCGTTGAGGCCGGCCTGCTCCTCGCCGTCGGCGCCGTCGCGCTGTGGTGGGCGGCCCACCGCTTCAACCGCCCCGAATGACACAGGGCCGTGGTGCGGCGCCGGTCCAGGCCGGCGGCGCCCCACGGCTCGGGCGGCAGCGGCGCGGGGGTCAGCGGCGGGGGCGCAGCACCAACGCCGAACCGCCGCCCCGGCGCGTCGGCGCGGCGACCG
>NZ_JBIWPJ010000001.1:151246-434111 GCF_044768205.1 Streptomyces sp. NPDC101160
CCGCCCCGACCCCCCCCGGAGCCGCGGGGGCGCCGGGGGGGGGGCCGGCGGCCCCCCCCCCCCCCCCCCCACGGCTCGGGCGTCAGCGGCTCGGGCGTCAGCGGCTGGGGCGCAGCACCATCGCCGAACCGCCGCCGCGGCGCTTCGGCTCGGCGACCGCCTCGAGCCGGCCGCCGGGCAGGAATTCCAGCGCCGCCACCGCCCCGATCTCCGGGGAGGGAGTGAAGGTGCTCGGGGCCGGGACGAAGCGGTGGCCCAGTGCTTCCAGCGCCCCGCGTTCGGCGGAGTCGAGGAAGGCCGGCTCGGCCTCGGTCGCGACCCGGTTGCGCTGGGACATGCGCGGCGCCGCGACGGCCTCGGGCAGGGGCATGTCCAGGTCGAGGCGGTTGACGAGGGTCTGCAGCACCGTGGTGATGATCGTGGCCCCGCCGGGGGAACCGACGGCGAGCATCGGCCTGCCCTCGTCGAGGACGATCGTCGGTGACATGCTGCTGCGCGGGCGCTTGCCGGGCCCCGGCAGGTTCGGGTCGGGCACGCCGGCGGTCAAGGGTGTGAAGTCGAAGTCGGTCAGCTCGTTGTTCAGCAGGAACCCGCGACCGGGCACCGTGATGGCCGAGCCGCCGGTCTGCTCGATCGTCAGGGTGTACGAGACGACGTTGCCCCAGCGGTCCGCGGTCACCAGGTGCGTGGTCGAGGGGCCCTCGTACGGCTCCTGGCTGCCCGTGCCGCGGCTGCAGGCCGAGCCCGGCACCCGGGGGTCGGCCGGTGCGAGCGGGCTGGTCAGCGCGGCGTCGGGGCTGATCAGGCAGGCGCGGTCCTTGGCGAACTCCTTCGACAGCAGTTCCCGCGTGGGCACGTCGGAGAAGGCGGGGTCGCCCACCCAGCGGTTGCGGTCGGCGAAGGCGATCCGACTGGCCTCCAGGTAGTGGTGCAGCGCCGAGACCCGGTCGGCCTTCGACAGAGGGAAGTTCTCCAGGATGTTCAGCGCCTCGCCCACGGTCGTGCCGCCGGAGGAGGACGGCGCCATGGAGTACACGTCCAGGCCGCGGTACGTGGTGTGGGTCGGCTTCCGGCGCAGCGGCGCGTAGCGGGCGAGGTCGGCCTCGTCCATCAGGCCGGGGCGGACCACCCGGTCGGTGCCGGGAGCGACCGGCGGGTTCCGCACGGTGCGCACCACGTCGCGGCCGAGGTCGCCGTGGTAGAGGGCTCCGGTGCCCTCGCGGGCGAGCTCACGGTAGGTCCGGGCGAGGTCCGGGTTGCGGAAGCGGGAGCCGACGACCGGCAGTTCGCCACCGGGCAGGAACAACTCGGCGGTGGAGGTGAAGGCGCGGAAGCGCTGCTCGTTCATGGCCGTCTGGGCGCGGAACTCGTCGTTGACGACGAAGCCGTTCTCGGCCAGGCGGGTGCCGGGCCTCAGCGCGGCCGCCAGCGGAATCGTGCCCCAGTCCTTCAGGGCCTTGTCCCAGGTGGCGGGGGTGCCCGGGACGCCCACGGAGAGACCCGAGTTGACCGCCTCGGGGAAGGGGATGGCCTTGCCGGTCGCCGGGTCGGTGAACGAGTCGGAGCGCATCGACGCCGGAGCGGTCTCCCGCCCGTCGATCGTGGACACCTTCCCTGTCCGGGCGTCGTAGTAGACGAAGTATCCGCCGCCTCCGATGCCCGCCGAGTAGGGCTCGACCACACCGAGCGCGGCGGCGGTGGCCACCGCCGCGTCCACGGCGTTGCCGCCGCGCCGCAGCACGTCGAGGCCGGCCTGGGAGGCGTACGGGTTGACGCTGGCGACCGCGCCTCCGCGCCCGATCGCGACGGCCTGCTTGGCGGGCGGGGAGAGGGCGGGGCCGTCGGCGGAGGTTCCGGCGGCGGCGGGTGGCAGGAGAGGAAGGAGCAGCGCCGCCGCGGAGGCGGCGACGGTGGCGGTACGACGCACAGCGAGACTCAAGACAGCCTCCGATGACCTGCGTTGACGAGGGGGATGATCGAAACCCTGGCATCCGCCCTCGCGGTCAGCAACGACTCACCGCAAGATTTGCGCGAGTTCTGAGGTTTCCGTCCGGTAGCCCCGTCGGGGCGGGTCGAGGACGGGGTGCCGGACTCGCCGGCTACGGCGTCGTACGGCTGAAGGACCGGCGGTACGAGCGCGGCGGCACGCCTCGGCGTCGTACGAACTGCGCCCGCAGCACCGCCGCGCTCCCGAAGCCGACCAGGCGGGCGATCTCCTCGACGGGCAGGTCCGTGGTCTCCAGCAGCTCCTCGGCGCGGCTGAGGCGGAGGCCGAGCAGCCAGGCGTGCGGGGTGGTGCCGGTCGAGGCGGCGAATCGGCGGGCGAAGGAGCGCCTGCTCATCAGGGCCCGGCGGGCCAGTTCCGCCACCGGGAGCGACTCGTGCAGGTTCCCCTGGGCCCAGGCGAGCACCTCCGCGAGCCGGTCGTCGTGGCAGTCCTCCGGAACCGGGGCGGCCAGGTACTGGGCCTGCCCTCCGTCGCGGTGCGAAGGCAGCACCAGGTCCCGGGCGATGGCGTTGGCCGTGGCGGCGCCGTACTCCCGTCGCAGCAGGTGCAGGCACAGGTCGAAGCCCGCGGCGGCCCCCGCGCCCGTGGCGATGCGGCCCTGGTCGACGTACAGGGCGTCGGGCTCGACGGCGACGTCCGGGTAGCGCTCGGCCAGCAGATCGGCGAACCGCCAGTGGGTGGTAGCGCGCCGTCCGTCCAGCAGGCCTGCCGCGGCGAGCGCGAAGGCGCCGACGCAGTGCGCGGCGACCAGCGCGCCCCGCTCGTGCGCGGCCGTCAGCGCGTCGAGCACCGCGGGCGGGGGCGGCGTCCGGAAGTCCGCCCAGGGCAGGGCGATCACCAGGTCGGCCGTGGCGAGCCGCTCCAGACCGTGCTCGACCGTCAGCGGCAGGCCCACATCGGTGCGGACCCGCCCCGGCCGGTCGGTGCACAGCGCGAAGTCGAAGCGCGGCAGCCCCTGGCCACGCGCGTCGAACACCTCAGCGACGATTCCGGCCCCGAGCATGCCGACACCCGGCGGCGCATAGGCGGCGATGATCTTGAACGGCGGCATTCCGGCAGTGTGCCACGAGGGGCGGACGCGATGGCACGATTCCTGCGATCAGTGGCACCACGGCCACTCGTCGCACGGCCGGCCGACGCGAAAACTAAGGGCCATGACGAACGCACCGCTGCGCCGCAGCGCCACCTACACGATCCTGACCACCGGCTACACCCTCTCCACCGGCCCGGGAGTGGCCGCCACCGTCTCCTACGTCCGCGACGGCGACCGCCACGTGATCGTCGACCCCGGCATGGTGGCCGGCCGCAACCGGATCCTCGACCCGCTCGCCGAACTCGGGCTCACCCCCGACGACATCACCGATGTCGTCCTCAGCCATCACCACCCCGACAACACGATGAACGTCGGCCTCTTCGGGCAGGCCCGCGTCCACGACCACAAGGCGATCTACCACCACGACCAGTGGACCGACCGCGACGCCGAGGGGTACGAACTCTCCCCGTCCCTCCGGCTGATCCGCACGCCGGGGCACAGCGCCGAGGACATCACCCTGCTCGCGGGTACGGACGCGGGCGTCGTCGCCTTCGTCGGCGACCTGTGGTGGCGGCCCAACGGTCCGGTCGACGACCCCGTCGCCCCCGACCACGACCTCCTGCGGACGTCCAGGCTGCGGGTCCTCGACGCGGCATCCGTGATCGTGCCCGGCCACGGCCCCGCCTTCCCGGCGGACGACTCCGCACCGCGCTGACCGGCCCAGGCCCCCGCCACTGCCGGAGACCGGGGGTACGGATCCTGCGCTCGTTACTCCTGGGCGGCGACGCGCCGGTCCGCGCCACGCGGACCTCCTTCGCATGGACGTCCACCCGGCCGGCCCACACACAACCCTGGGCCGGCACCCGTTCGGGAAAGTACGATCAAGCGATGTCCGACATCACCGAGACCACACCCGGCTGGCTGAGCTCCGACGAGCTCAGCGCCGCCAGGGCCCACATGCCGATCCTGTACGTCGAGGCCGTACCCGTACGCGTGGACGACGCCGGCGAAGTCACCAGCATCGGACTGCTCCTGCGCATCGGCGCCGACGGAACCATCAGCCGCACCCTGGTCTCCGGCCGCGTCATGCACCATGAGCGGATCCGTGACGCTCTCCTGCGTCACCTGGAGAAGGACCTCGGTCCCGTCGCCCTGCCCCGGGTCCCCTCCTCCCTCCAGCCCTTCACCGTCGCCGAGTACTTCCCGACTGCCGGCATCACCCCCTTCCACGACCCACGCCAGCACGCCGTGTCCCTCGCGTACATCGTTCCCGTCACCGGCGACTGCCGCCCGCGCCAGGACGCACTCGACCTGGTGTGGGTCAGCCCTCAGGAGGCTGCGTCGGCGGCCTTGCAGAGCGAGATGCCGGGCGGTCACGGCGTGCTGCTGAAGCAGGCCCTGGCGCATGTGGGGCACGTGTACTGATCGCGCGGCCCGGCCTCACTCCCACGGCCAGCGGGCGTCACGACCGGCGTCCAGCAGCGGGATCATGCCGAACGCCGCGTCCGTGAGGCCGCCGAGCGCGTGCCGGTTGCCGCCGCCGGAAGGCATGGCGGCCTCGCGGTAGCCGGCCATGTTCCACATGTACACGGGGACGTGCCGGGGGACGAGGTCGTCGATGCGGGTCTCCGGCATGCCGTTGTAGGCGTAGCAGTTCGACGGCAGCCAGCCCGGGCGGGTCTGCTCGTCGGTGACGACGACGACCCGGTCGTGCCCCGCGTAGTACTCCTTGACCGCCGAGGGGATGTCCGTGCCGGGAATCTGCCCGAACTGCTCCACCAGGCGCAGCACGCTGCCGCCCCGCGGAACGGCGATCTCCCGGGCGCTCTGCCCGAACTCCACCAGCGTCGGTGCCTGGGCGCGCACGGCGAGGGCCGCGCCGAACACGGCGGCCTGCTCGGCGAGCGGGATGTCGGACCGGTTGGGCGTGGAGTACGCGTACCCGGGGAACATGCTCGGGCTGCGGTCGACCAGGATCAGCGTCCGTCCCGGCAGGGCCGGCACGTTGGCCAGCGAGTGGCCGAGGGCCTGCTCCAGGGCGTGGCCCCAGCGCAGCGACGGCGCCGCCCGGTACGCGGCCCAGAACCGGAACGGGAACATCCGCGAACGGCGTACCTCGTCGGCGTCGGCCAGCCGCGCCGCGACGTGCGCGGCGGTCTCGTCGCCGACGCCGGCCTCGTCGAAGTTCCGCAGGTTCCGGGCGAGCGCCATGAGCCCCATGGAGGGGATGACCGCCTCCCAGGCGGCGGCGTCCATCGGGCCCTGGAGCCAGCCCGCGAGCGCCTCCCACGTCATGCCGGCCTTCGCCAACGCGTCCCGCTTCCCGGGGTCGTGAAGCACCGGGCGCCGGTCGGCGACGGGCAGTTTCATCAGCGACGCGCGCCGGCCCAGCATCTCCAGCCGCGGCGGGATGTCCTCGCCGCGGCCGTGGCGGCGGTCGATGGCGTGCTTGAACAGCTCGCCCTGCCACGGCTTGTCCGGGTGCGGGGCGGCGTGGACGAGTTCGAGGACGTCGCCGAAGCGGTAGCCCCTGGCGTCGGTGTCGTACGCGAGCAGGGAACGCTCGTTGTAGAGACGCCGGACGGCGTCGGCGACGCCGCGCTTGACCGGCTTCGGCAGGCGGCGCCCGTACCGCGCGGTCCAGTAGCCGAGCATCTCGCCGGGCTCGTCGGCGCGCTGCAGCACGGAGTCGACGACCGAGCGGTTCGACCAGGACGCGGCACCGGAGCCGGCCGCCGATCCGGAGTCGGCCACCGGGGCGGCCACGGCCGGGGCGGGCACGGTCGGAGCGGGCACGGCCGGGGTGGCGCGGTCGGCGTCGAGGCGCGCCTTGACGAACTCGGCGGCGCCGACGAGCGACGCCGTGCGCATGTTGGCGCCCGTGCGGAGCCAGGCGAGCAGTCCGGCGGTCCACGCGGGGTCCTCGACGGCGAGCTGCCGTACGAGGGCGGTGTAGCGGTCGTCCCGGGCGTCGGCCTTCTCGTAGAAGGTGTCGGTGCCGACCGTGTTGGCGACGGCCAGGAGGAACAGCTCGCTCCTGGCGTCGCGCAGGAGCCCGGTCGCGCCCTCGTGGGTGCGGGTCGGCTCCCCGGTCGTGGTGACGGGCGAGCCGGCCGACGCGCGTTTGCCGCGGAGGTTGAAGCGTGCCATGGGGTTCCCCTCACGTGTGGAGGGGAGGCGCGGCGTGGGGGTGCCCGAGATCGAGTCGGATGGGGAGACAAGGTGCTCTGACCGTCTGAGCTACCGGCGCCCGAAGCGCCGGGCGGGACTCGAACCCGCGACAACCCCATTGACAGTGGAAGTATCCCCGGCCTGCGCACCGGGCACCCCGCCGCCATCTGCCTCCCGAGATCAGTAGTGGCCTGCGGCGTGGTTTCTGTGGAAGAAGTATCCGCTGACCTGCGCACCGGGAGGTGCTGGTGGACCCCACCGTATCCGTGCGTCCCGCACGCCCCAACCGGTTTTCCGTCAGGCTTCACGCGCGCTGTCCCGATCCCGTTGATCTTTGGCCCGTGGCCGGTTTTCCGCTGTGCGGGCCTTCGCGCATGATGAGCGCATGGCTCTTGAGATGCGCGAACGCTGCGAACGCTGTGAGACGACCCACCTGCCCGTCGACGCCCCCGCCCGGATCTGTACGTACGAGTGCACCTTCTGTGTGCCGTGCGCCGACTCCATGAGCGACACGTGCCCCAACTGCGGCGGGGAGCTGGTGGCCAGGCCGCGCCGCGCCGTCTGAGGCCTTCTGGTCACGACCGCGAGGGCTGTCGTCCGCCCCGCCCTGCCCCGTTACCGGGGTCCTGCGCGTCCAGTGCCTCGTCCAGGGTCGTGGCGGCCATGATGAGGGAGAGGTGGGTGAACGCCTGGGGGAAGTTGCCCAGTTGTTCGCCGCTCGGGCCGATCTCCTCGGCGAACAGGCCGACGTGGTTCGCGTAGGTCAGCATCTTCTCGAAGGTGAACCGGGCCTGCCGCACGCGTCCCGCGCGGGCCAGCGCGTCCACGTAGAGGAAGGTGCAGAGGCTGAAGGTGCCCTCGGCGCCGCGGAGGCCGTCCGGGGAGGCGACCGGGTCGTAGCGGTGGACCAGGCTGTCGTGGACGAGGCCGTGTTCGATGGCGTCGAGGGTGGTCAGCCAGAGCGGGTCGGTGGGGCCCAGCAGGCCGGTGCGGGGGATCAGGAGCAGGGCGGCGTCGAGCACGTCGCCGCCGAAGTACTGGACCAGGGCCTGGCGTCGTTCGCTCCAGCCGCGGTGCACGACCTGGGCGAAGATCTCGTCGCGGGCGGCCCGCCAGGTGTCCAGGGCGGCGGGCCGGCCGAACTCCCCGGCGAGGCGCAGTCCGCGGTCGAAGGCGACCCAGGACATCACGCGGCTGAAGGTGAAGTCGCGCTGTCCGCCACGGGTCTCCCAGATGCCCTCGTCGGGGCCGTCCCACGACGTGGCCAGCCAGTCGAGGAGGGCGGACACCGCCTGCCAGGCCCGGTAGGTGGGCTGGGTGTCCAGGCCCCGCCCTTGGGCGAGGGCGTACAGGGCCTCGCCGTAGATGTCGAGCTGCAACTGGTCCGCCGCGCCGTTGCCCACCCGTACGGGGGCGGAGCCGCGGTATCCCTCGAAGTCCTCCAGGATCTCCTCGGGCAGCCACGGGTCGCCGTCCACCCGGTACATGATCTGCAGCGGCCGGGCCCCGCCGGCGGGTGCCGAGGCCCGTTCCGTCACGCGGTCGGTGAGCCAGCCGGTGAACGCCGCGGCCTCGTCGACGAAGCCGAGGTCGAGCAGGGCCCGTACGGCGAGCGAGCCGTCGCGGACCCAGGTGTAGCGGTAGTCCCAGTTGCGCTCGCCGCCGACGCGTTCGGGAAGGCCGAGCGTGGCGGCGGCGACGGGGGCGCCGGTGGGCAGGTAGGTGAGCAGCTTCAGGGTGATGGCCGAGCGGTGCACCATGTCCGGCCAGCGGCCGCGGTAGTGGGCGGTGCGGACCCAGCGCTGCCAGAACTCGACGGCGTCCCACAGCGCCGTCTCGACCGCTCGGGGGTCCGGCAGCGGCGGTGGCTCGGCCTCCGGGCCGTCCACGGTGAACGCGGCGCCGGCGAGGCCGCCTTCGGTGAGCGTGAGCCTGCCCTGGATGTCGTACGGACCGTCCTGCTCCATGGGGATGTCGGACTGGAGGAAGGCGGCGATCCCGGGTGCCCGGAAGGTGGCCGTGCGGCCGTCGAGGCGGGTCTCGTGCGGGTTGCGGCCGAAGCCGAAGCGCGGCCGGCATTCCAGGGTGAAGGTGACGGTGCCGCGGGTGCACCGCATCACGCGCAGGATGGCGTGCCGGTCGGTGCGCCGCCCGGTGCGGTCGGGGGGCATCCAGTCCATCAGCTCGCCCACGCCGTCCGGGGACATGAACCGGGTGACGAGCAGCGCGGTGTCGGGGTAGTAGAGCTGTTTCACCGTCACGTCGGGCGTGTCGACGGAGAGCCGGAAGTAGCCGCCCCGGTCGTGGTCGAGCAGTGCGGAGAAGATGCCGGGCGAGTCGAAGCGGGGGGCCGCGAACCAGTCGACCACGCCTTCGTCGGAGATGAGCGCGGCGGTCTGCAGATCGCCCACCAGGCCGTGATCGGCGATGAGCGGATAACGCTTCATCCCTCCACTATCGGCGAGGGCGGGCGCCCCGGCCCGGCGGCACCCGACCGGGGCGGGGGCTGCGGGGCGGGCGCCGGAGGCGCGGAGCGGGAGGGGCACGGGGCGGCGCCGGGATGCCGACGCGCGGCCGATGGCCAACAATTGACCTGAGGACCGGCAGGTCATAGTGGGGACCGCTCCAGCTGTTTTCCGCTCGGGGAACCTTCCTATCCGTACGCGGCGGTGCCATGAACGCACGAAGCCCGGACGAGGGCGGCGGATCGGCGCCACGGCAGGACCAGGAGCACGGTCGCAAGCAGGCACGCAAGAGCGGCCTCTACCGGCTGGGGCACTGGTGCGGCCGGCATTTCGTCATCGTCATCGCACTGTGGCTGGCGGCCGTCGCCGGGCTGCAGATCGCGAACCGGGCGGTGGGCGGTCAGTACTCGGACGACTTCTCCCTCCCCGGGGTGCAGTCCGCGGACGGTCTGAACGTCCTGAAGGCGCACGATCCGGCGGCCGGCGGATACGCGGCCCAGATCGTCCTGAACCGGCCGTCCGGGCCGCTCACCCAGGAGTCGTCGGCCGTGAACTCGACCGTCGCCGCGCTGCAGAAGCTGCCCGACGTGCTCAGTGCGCAGAACCCGCTGCCGCCGCCGGGCTCGACCCCGCCGCCGCCCTCCACGACGCCCAACACCGGGCCGCTGTCCACGGACGGCAAGACCGCGTACATCACGGTGCGCTTCAGCGTGCCGCCGTCCACGCTCGGCACCGACTACCTGAACGGCGTCGACTCCGCCGTCCAGCCGCTGCGCTCCGCCGGCGTGACCGTCGAGTACGGCGGCCCGCTCGGCGAGCTCGCCCGGCCCGCGCCCGACGACCGCACCAGCGAGGCCATCGGCTTCGCCGTAGCGATCGTGGTCCTGCTCATCGGCTTCGGCAGCGTGATCGCGGCCGTCATGCCGCTGATCACCGCGCTCATCGGCGCGATCTGCGGCCTCGCGCTGCTCGGCCTGATGGCCGCGGCCTTCACCTTCGGCACGGTGTCGCCGACCCTGGCCACCATGATCGGCCTGGGCGTCGGCATCGACTACGCCCTGTTCCTGATCACACGGCACCGCCAGAACATCATGAACGGGCACGATCCGGCCGAATCCGCCGGCCTGGCGACCACCACCAGCGGCCGGGCCGTGCTCGTCTCCGGCTGCACGGTGATCATCGCCCTGTCCGGGCTGTGGGTCTCCGGCGTCACCTTCATCGGCAAACTCGGCCTCGCCGCGGCCTTCACCGTGGTCACGGCCGTCGTCGCCGCGCTCACCCTCGTCCCGGCCATGCTCGGGCTCGTCGGCCGCCGCATCGACCGTTACCACGTGCGCAGACCCGTGGCCGAGACGGACGCCGAGCCGGGCGCTCCCGCGCACGGCACCTGGCACCGCTACGCGCAGCGGGTCGAGAGACGCCCCTGGTGGTTCCTGGTCTGCGGGGTGGTGACGCTGCTCATCCTGGCCTTCCCGCTGCTGTTCATCCAGCTCGGTCACATCGGCGACGGCGCCGACCCCAAGTCGTTCACGGACCGGCGGGCGTACGACCTGATCTCCACGGCCTTCGGGCCCGGCGCCAACGGTCCGCTGACGCTGGTGGTCGACCAGTCCGCCGTGCCCGCACAGGACCGGGCCGCGCTCGCCACCAAGCTGCAGCAGTCCCTCACCGGCGTGCCGGACGCCGCCTCCATCACTCCGCTGCGCGCCACCCCCGACGGCGACGTCCTCATCGGCACCGCCTACTCGGTCGCCTCGCCGCAGGACGAGCGCACCACGGACCTCACCGACAACCTGGTCGACGACGTGCTGCCGCAGGCGGTGGCCGGGACGGACGCGAAGACGTACGTCACCGGCACGACGGCCGCCCAGGTGGACTTCCTCGACATCGTCTCCAGCCGGCTGCCACTGATCATCGCCGTGGTCGTCGGGCTCGCGTTCCTGGTGATCCTGACCGTCTTCAGAGGCCTCCTGGTGGCCCTGAAGGCCGCCGTCCTCAACGTGCTGTCCATCGCCGCCGCGTACGGCGTGGTCGTGGCCGTCTTCCAGTGGGGCTGGGGCGGTCCCGCGCTCGGCGTGTCCGGGAAGGTGCCGATCGAGAGCTACGTGCCGATGATGATGTTCGCCATCGTCTTCGGACTGAGCATGGACTACGAGATCTTCCTGCTGTCGCGGGTCCGCGAGGCGTGGCTGCGCACGGGCGACCCGGAGGCGAGCGTCGCCCACGCCCTGGAGATCACCGCCCGGGTGATCACCTGTGCCGCGCTCATCATGGTCAGCGTCTTCGCGGCCTTCATCGTCTCGGACAACATCGTGGTGAAGATGCTCGGCCTCGGCCTGGCGGCGAGCGTCCTCATCGACGCCACGATCGTCCGGCTCCTCCTGGTGCCCGCCGTGATGACCCTGCTCGGCAAACACGCCTGGTGGACCCCGCACTGGCTCGACCGCATACTCCCCCACCTCGACACGGAGGGCGAGGCCGCGCTGGAACGCGACGCGGAGGGCGCGGCGCCGGGCGACGGCATGAAGGTGTAGGCGCGACCGTCTCCTCCGGGGGCGGGCGGGGAAGAATGACCGTCATGTCATGGGAATCGGATCGGCGGATGCTCGCGGTCGCGGTCGAAGAGGCGCGCGCAGGTCTCACCGAGGGGGGCATCCCCATCGGAGCCGCGCTGTTCGCGCCGGACGGGCGCACCGTGCTCGGCCGGGGGCACAACCGCCGCGTGCAGGACGGCGATCCGTCCCTGCACGCCGAGACGGCCGCGTTCCGCGATGCGGGGCGCCGGCGCACGTATCGCGGTACGACGATGGTGACGACGCTGTCTCCGTGCTGGTACTGCAGCGGCCTCGTGCGGCAGTTCGGCATTTCGCGGGTCGTCGTCGGCGAGGCGCAGACGTTCCACGGGGGCCACGACTGGCTGGCCGAGCACGGTGTGGAGATCGTCGTCGTGGACGACGCCGAGTGCGTCGCGATGATGACGGACTTCGTCAAGACGCGTCCGGAGCTGTGGAACGAGGACATCGGCGCGTAAGCGCGGCTCGATGCCCGTGGTGTCTCCTCAGCCGGTACGGAGGATCCGGAAGCGACCGGGTTCCGCCGGGTCCCGGTCGACGACCTGGAGGGGCGGCCAGGCCCACTGCCAGACGTCGATGCCCGGCACACGGGAGAAGCGGATCTTCCCGCGGGTGCCCTCGACGGCGACGTGCGGCCAGGAGGCGGCGATGCGGGCCCGGTCCGTGCCGTGGGAGCGCAGTACGTCGGCGAGGACGGTGATCGTGTCGTAGCCCTCGAAGGCGACGAAGGAGGGTGGTTCGCCGAGCCGCTCGCGCAGGGTCGTCGCGACGCGTGCGCCGAGCGGGCCGAGCGGCTCGGGCAAGTAGCGCAGGAACGGGATCGCCGTGCCGTCGTCGCCCAGCAGCGAAGCCCATTCGGGGAGTTCCGGCTGCCCGGCGGGCGCACCGATCAGGAGCTCGGCGAGGCGCTCGTCGTGACGAACGGCCCTGACGACGGGCACTGCCGGCTCCGGATGGCCGACCAGCAGCAGGAGGGCCGTCGCGCGGTGCCGGACGAGCTCGTCGCACACGTCCATGGGGGCGAGCGTGCTCATGTCCACTTCGACGACGGTGCCGCCGCGCGGTGCGAGGTGGTCGCGCAGGATGCGGGTCCCGGACGCCCAGTAGACGCTCGGCTGGGTCGCCACGGCGATGCGGCTGTGGCCCGCGTCGAGGAGGAAGTCCGCGTAGAGGCGCCAGCCCCGGGACTGGGCGGGAGCGAGGCGCGCGACCCAGTCCGTGGGCTGTTCGGTGAGCGCGTCGAGCACCGCCGAGGAGCAGAGGAACGGCAGACCGAGCGCGTCGGCCCGGGCGGCGGCGGCGCGGGCGACGACGCTGTGGTACTCCCCCGCCAGGGCGGCCACGCCCAGCCGGAACAGTTCGTCCACGGCCGCGGCGGCCTTCTCCGGGTCGGCCGCGGTGTCGCGGACCACCAGTTCGAGCGGCCTTCCGGCGATTCCGCCGGCGCCGTTGACCTCGTGCACGGCCGTCTCGAGTCCGGCGAGCAGGTGCCGCCCGGCGTCGGCCCAGCCGGGCCGGGACAGGGGCACGAGGGCGCCGATCCGGACGGACGGCCCGTCAGTCGGCGCCGCTCCGGGTGACGACGGTGACGTGGTCATGAGCCGGCCTCTTCCGTGTCGCGGTGGGGTGGGGTCAGTCGACTCGACGCGCGGGCCAGCAGGTCGATGAGCAGCGCGCGCTCCTCGACGCTGAACTCGTCGGCGATGTGCCGTTCGATGGCGACGGCCTTCGCGTCCGCCTGCGCGAGCAGCCGGCGCCCGTCGTCGGTGAGGTGCACTTCCGTGACCTTGCGGTGCCAGGGGTGCGGCCGGCGCGTGATCAGTGCCTTCGCTTCGAGGTTGGCGAGCACGGTGGCGATGGTCTGCGGGGTGACCAGGCACGCACGGGCGAGCGCGGCGGCGGACAGCCCCGGGTGTTCGTCGAGCGTGTAGAGCGCCGCGTACTGCGGGACCGTCAGCCCGAGCGGCCGGAGGGCGGCGTGCTTGGCCGCCATCAACTCCTGCTCGACCCGCTTGATGTGCAGGCCGAGGCGTTCGGTGACCGGCATGTTCATGGAGTGATCGTACGTCATCCGTTCCATCGAACTCTGGCTTATGACAGAGCTCTGTTACATGTAAGGTCTCTGTCATCAAGCGCTGTTCGCGCTCTTCGCGCCACTTCTGGAGGCAATCCATGACCAGCCCCGAACTCCTCGACCACGTCGTCGCCGGGTCCGGCCCCGGACTCGTCCTGGTCCACGGCACCGGCGCCGACGCCACGTCGAACTGGGGGCCTCTCATCGACGCGATGGCGGACCGGTACACGGTCGTCGCCCCCAACCTGCCCGGCGCGGGCGCCACCCCCGTCGACCCCGCACCCCTCGATCCGGACGCACTCGCCGACCGGATCGTCGCCACCGCCCGCGCCGCCGGACTGGAGCGGTTCCACCTGGCCGGTCACTCGCTCGGCTCCGTCGTCGCCACGGCGGTGGCCGCCCGGCACCCCGAGGCCGTCACCTCGCTCCTCCTGCACGCCGGATGGGTCAGGACGACCGCGCGCGAGGCCTTCATGTTCGACCTGTGGGCGCGCCTGCTGCGCACCGACCCGGAGCTGCTGGCCCGGGAGTTGATCCTCAGCGCGATGGGGCCCGGCCTTCTGGGCGCTCTCGACGACGCCCAGTTCGCGGAGATGGCCGCGGGTTTCACGGCCCTCCTCGACGAGCGCATCCTCGGCCAGATCGAACTGGACGGCCGGGTCGACCTGCGCGAGGCGGTGGGGCGCGTCACCGCACCCACGCTCGTGGTGGCGAGCGAGGACGACCGGATCGTCCCGCCCCACCACCAGCGCGAGCTGGCCGCCGCCGTCGACGGGGCCGAGTACGTCCAGGTCCCCGGCGGACACGGGCTGCCGTTCGAGGACCCGGCCCGGTTCTTCTCGATCGTCACCGAGTACGTGGACAAGCGTCAGGCCCAGGCGCGGGCGCTGGCGTAGGCGCGAACCCAGGCAGGCCCAGGCGCGGGCGCGGGAGGGCGGGGTGTGAACCAGCCGCGTATCGGCGCCGGGGTCAGCCGGCCCCGAGCAGTGCCCGCAGCCCGGCCGTGTCGATGACCCGGGCCCGCGACGGGAAGACCCGGCGGAGCAGGACGTCGTGGACTTCGGGGTCCGGGTCGGCGACACCGTCGGACAGGACGTGAAGCCGGTAGTCGCGGTCGGCCGCGTCGGTGACGGTGGACAGGACGGCGCCGCCCGTGCTGATGCCGGAGACGACCAGCGTGGTGATGCCGCGTTCGCGCAGCTGCCGGTCGAGGTCGGTGGTGGACATGGCGCCGTGTCGGACCTTGCGCACGACGATGTCGCCGGGCCGGGGAGCCAGCCGCTCGTGGACGGCGGTGGCGGGGTTCTCCTGGTGCATGACCCGGTGCCGGGCCACCGGGGCGAAGGAGCTGTTGGCGTCCGGGACGGCGTCCCAGTCGTGCTCGGTGAAGCCGACGCGCACGTAGGCGATGGTGCCGCCCTTGGCCCGTACGTCGGCGACGGCCCCAGCCACCCGGCCGAGCAGGGCCTCGCGGTCCGCACCGTCGGGCAGCGCGGCCAGGATCGCGGGCTGGAAGTCCATGACGAGGAGAGCGGTGTGCGCGGGGTCGAGGGCGGGGGCGGGGGAAGGGGCGGTGCTCACGCGGGTGTTCTCCTTGCTGCGGCGATGCGTCATGCGGGGATACGGGACGGTTCCGGCTCGTGCCGCGACGCCTCGTCGCGTCGGGGAAGCAGGAGCGGCGTGGTGAGGATGAGCAGTCCCGCGACCGCGAGGGCGGTGCGGGGGCCGGTGACGTCGGCGAGCAGCCCGCCGAGCGCGGTGAAGACGGCGATGGACGTCTGCTGGCCGATCGACCAGGCCGACAGGGTGCGGGCGACCAGATGCCTGGGCGTGTGTTCGAGCCGATAGGTGGCGAGCACCGGGGTGTACAGGCTCATGTTGATGATGATCGCCAGCTCGACGGCGATCACGGTGGCGAGGCCGACGAGGCCGGGACGGACGAAGGCCAGGCCGATCAGCCAGATCGCGCGCAGGGTGCCGACGGTGCGGAAGACCCGGTGGCGGCCGTAGCGGGCCACGACCCGGGAGGCCAGTCGGGAGCCGACGAGTCCGCCGAGACAGGGGAGGGCGAAGGCGAGACCGTACTGCCAGGGCGGGAAGCCGAGCCGGCGCAGCAGGAGCACGGCCAGCAGGGGCTCGGTGGCCATGATCAGACCGGAGACGAGCATGTTGTTGAGGTAGAGCGCGCGCAGGCCGCGATGGCCCATGATGTGCCGCCAGCCGTCGAGCAGTGCGCCGGCCCGGACCGGGCTCTTGCCGGTGGGCCGCGGCGCTTCCTCCCGGCCGCCGACGGCGGTGAGGGCGAGTGCGGACAGCAGGTAGCTGAACGCGTCGGCCACCACGGTGGTGACCGGCCCGAACACGCCGATCGCCGCCCCGCCCAGCGGCGGTCCGACCGCGATGGAGCTCCAGTTCGTCGACTCGAACCGGGCGTTGGCCACGAGCAGGTCGTCCGGCCGGACCAGGGCCTTGAGGTAGGCGCCGCTCGCCGCGCCGAACGCGATCCTGGCCGCGGCGACGACGGCCGAGACCACCAGCAGCTGGACGAAACCGAGCCGGCCGAAGGCGTAGGCGAGCGGGATCGTCGCCATGGCGGCGAAGCGGGTGAGGTCCGTCGCGATCATGACCGGGCGTTTGCGCCGGAACTCCACCCAGGGCGCGAGCGGCACCGCGATCAGCGCGCCCACGGCAGGCCCCACCGCGGAGAGCGCGGACACCTCGGCGGGGCCGGCGTGCAGCACGAGTACGGCGATCAGCGGCAGGGCCCCGAACCCGAGGCCGGACCCGTACGCGCTCACCGCGTACGCCGCCCACAGCCAGCCGAACCGCCGGCCCAGTCGTCTTCTGCCCACCATGCGCAGCGCCCTCCCTCGACGTCCCACCCGAACCGTTCGAACAAACAGGTGTTGATCAATATCGACGAGTGAGAGCTAATCGAGCGGGACAATCGCAGGTCAAACAACCGTCCCACCGTCTCTGCACAACCAATCGTTGTTCACTAAGGTGGTGGGCGTGGACATCGAAGCCGTACGCACCTTCGTCGCCGTCGCGGAAGCGGGCCAGTTCCAGAAGGCGGCCACCGACCTGTCGATCACCCAGCAGGCCGTCTCCAAGCGCATCGCCGTGCTGGAGCGCGACCTCGGTGTGCGGCTGTTCGCGCGCACGCCGCGCGGCGCCGAGCTCACCATCGACGGCCAGGCGTTCCTGCCCCACGCGCGCGAGCTGCTGCGCGCCGCCGAGCGGGCGGTGGCGTCCGTGCGCGCCGGTCGCCGTCCGCTGCGCGTCGACGTGCTCAACTCGCGCGGCGCGGCGTCGGGCCTGATGCGCGACTTCCATCGTGCGTACCCCGAGATCGAACTCGACGTGGTGATGCTGCTCGACATCGAGACGGCCCTCGCCTCCCTCCGGTCCGGTGCGATCGACGCGTCGTTCCGTGCCGTCGCCGCGCCCGGCCGGCCCCTTCCCGAGGACATCGAGTCCGTACGGGTGCTCGACGAGCCGCTCCAGCTGCTCACCGGCCCCGCCCACGCGCTGGCGGGCGCCCGGTCGGTGACCGTCGCCCAGCTCGCCGGGCACCGGATCTGGATGCCCGGCATCCTCCCCGGCAGCGAGTGGGCCGCCTACTACGAGGACCTCGTCGCCGAGTTCGGCCTCACCATCGAGGCGACCGGCCCCAACTTCGGCTCCGACGCGCTCCTCGACACCGTCGCCGACACCCCGGCGCTGGCGACGTTCATGAGCGAGCAGACCCGGCTCGTCTGGCCCGCCGGTCACGGCCTGCGCCGCATCCCGGTGACCGACCCGACGCCCGTCTACCCGCACTCGCTGCTCTGGCACCGCGACAACCCCCACCCGGCGCTGGCCACCCTCCGCGCGCATCTCGCCGCCACGGGAGCCGGCCACGGCGCCACCGGGACCTGGGCGCCGGACTGGGTGCTTCCGCGCTGAGCCGACGGACATCGAGGCGACGGACGACCCCTCAGGCCGGGCGGGGGACGTACGCGAGTCCGTGCGTGCCGGGCTTGGGCCTGGCCGGAACCCTCACCGAGCGGATCCACGCGGAGGCCCCGCGGGTGGACGTGGTCTTCCTGCCGGAGGCGGTGGAGGGCGGTCCCGGGCTGCGGCAGGGCTGGGTGGACGTCGAGCTGGGCGTCCTCGGGCACCTCGATCCGGAGATCCGCACCCGGTAGCTCACCCGGATGCCGCTGGTCGGCGTCGCCCGCAGCGGTCATCCCCTTTTCCGGGGGCGGACGGACGGGCGGGTCGACGTCCGCCGCTTCGCCGAGGCCGGCCACATCGGCATCTCCCGTCTCGGCAAGCGCCTCGGGCCCATCGACGGCGCGCTGGCGGACCTGGGCCTGCGGCGCCGGATCGCAGTCGTCGTGCCCAGCCACACGAGCGCCATGATGCTCGCCCGGGACACCGACCTCGTCGCGCTCAGCCTGGCCGACTGGCTGCCCGGCACCATCGCCGCCCTGGGCCTGCGGACCTTCCCCGTCCCCCTCGACCGGCGCCCCTCGACATCGGAATGGCCTGGCATCCCCGCAACTCGGCCGACCACGGGCACCGTTGGTTCCGCGAGCGGCTGGCGGCCGCCGTCCTGGAGCCGTCGAGGACGGGGGACGACAGCCCCTAGGTCCGAGAGCAGGCCCGCTGGGGCGGCCCCGGCGAAAATCGGGTGCCGTGCGGCGCCCGGTCCTCGACAATCCACGCGTGGCCACGATGAGCGTCGACAGCGCTGAACAGGGTTCGCCCTCCCCCTCCTCCCGCTCCCCCTTGGCCGCGCTCGCCGGGCGCACCTTCGGCGCGGTCCCGCCGACAGCCCTCGTTCTGCTGGGCATCGTCAGCGTCCAGGTCGGGTCGGCGCTGGCCAAGCACCTCTTCACCGCCGTGGGCAGCTTCGGGACGGTCGCCTTGCGGCTGCTCTTCGCGGCGGCGGTGCTGTTGCTGGTGTGGCGGCCGTCGCTGCGGGTGAACCGGCGTGCGGGGGCGGTGGTGCTCGGCTACGGCGTGACGCTCGGCCTGATGAACCTCTGCTTCTACCTGGCACTGTCCCGGATCCCGCTGGGGATCGCGGTGACCGTGGAGTTCCTGGGGCCGCTGGCGGTGGCCCTGGCCGGATCGAGGCGGTGGCTGGACGCCTTCTGGACCCTGCTCGCGGCGTGCGGTGTGGTCCTGCTGACGGAGGGACGCGGCGATCTCGACCTGGCCGGGCTGCTGTTCGCCCTCGCCGCGGGGGCGTGCTGGGGCGTGTACATCCTGGTCGGCGCGGCGCTGGGCCGGCACACCTCGGAGGGCAACGGCCTGGCCCTGGGCATGGCCGTCGCGGCCCTGGTGGCCGTGCCGTTCGGTGTGGCGGAGAGCGGAGCGGCGCTGATCCGGCCCTGGGTGCTGGTCGCGGGGCTCGGCGTGGCGCTGTTGTCGTCGGTGATCCCGTACTCGCTGGACCTGGAGGCGCTGCGCAGGATCCCCCCGCGCGTGTTCGGCATCCTGATGAGCCTGGAACCGGCGATGGCGGCCCTCATCGGTCTCGTCGTGCTCCAGGAGTCGCTGCGCTGGACGCAGTGGGTGGCGGTGCTGTGCGTGGTCGCGGCGTCGGCGGGTGCCGCGCACGGCACACGCACCGACGTGTGACCCCTACCGCCGTCACGCCGACTGCGGCACCCTCTGAGTCCTGCGACGAGTACGACAGCCATGTCCACGCCACGTCGAGCCGTACCGAGCCGTACCGAGCCGCGCCACATCCAGCCACATCCAGCCGCGTCGAAAGCGAGGATGCATGAAGGCCCCATCGTCTCTCCGAACGGCGACCGTCCTCGGCACAGCCGTCCTGGCCGTGCTGCTCTCCACCGCGACGGCCTATGCCGAACCACCGCACAACCTGCCGCAGAACGCGGGCGGTTACGAGCAGTCCTTCTCGCCCGCGTACGACTACGACACCGACGGCTGCTACGCCACTCCCGCCATCGGCCCCGACGGCACCCTCGCCCCCGGCCTCAACCCGACGGGCGCCGTCAACGGCAACTGCCACGACCAGTCGGACCTGGACAACTCCCAGACGTACGCCCGCTCGAAGTGCAACAACGGCTGGTGCGCCATCGTGTACGCGAGCTATTTCGAGAAGGACCAGGCGCTGAACGGCAGCAGCCTCGGGGGCCACCGTCACGACTGGGAGCACGTGATCTCGTGGGTCGACCAGGCGGCGAACCGGGTGGCGTACGTGTCCACGACGCAGCACAGCGAGGTGCGGACCTACGCCGCCTCGCAGGTCCGCTTCGACGGCTCCCACCCGAAGGTCGTCTACCACAAGGACGGCCTGAGCACCCACTTCTTCCGGCTCGCCAACAGCAACGACGAGCCGCCCGAGAACCACCACCACGACTGGCGCTATCCCCCGCTGGTCGACTGGAACGGCTACCCGTCCCTCTGGCTGCGTGACCGGCTCATGACCGCGGACTTCGGCGCCGCCACCATCAAGATCACCGACAAGGACGACCGCTTCCGCAACCTTCTCAACGCCTCCCGGCCGGCGGGCATCCCCTTCGACCCGTGGGCCTGACGACCTGGACACGGGAGGCGTTCCGTAAAGCCGCCGCAAACCCGTGGGGACGGCGGGACGCACGGGAGTACGGTTCCGGCGCTCGGCAGTAGGAGATCGCGTGCGGCCGTAGGGGCGGCGCGCCTTACGCCGAAGAAGCCGGAGACAGTCCATGCGTGTGAATTCCGCACGGCGCAGACCGCGCCGCGGAGCGGAGCGCGGCGGCAGAGCGGCGCTCGCCGTCGTCGCCGCCGCATTCCTGATAGCGGGGACGGGACCCGTCACCGCCTACGGGGAGGGCGACACGGGCTCCAGCCGTCACGAGGTGGCGGGCGAGGAGTCCCATGAACTGATGGAGTCCCTCGACTCGTTCAACGAGCCGAGGCTCTCCCCCGCCGACCAGGTGGCCCCGGGCGCGTACGCCGGTGCCTGGGCGCACATCAGGAACATGCCGGTCAGGACGGGGAGCTGGTCCGAGGTGACCACCTCCCCGTACGACGAGGACGCGCTGCACTACCGCGACCAGTCGGCGTCCAACTCCGGTTCCGGCGCGGGCCATTCGTCCGGCCGGATCGCGGCCCTGGCCACCGACCCGACGCACCGCGGCGTGGTCTACGCGGGCGCGGCGGGCGGCGGTGTGTTCCGGTCCGTCGACAACGGCAGGACGTGGACGCCGATCGCGGACGGGCTGCCCGCGCTGTCCGTGGGCGCCCTCGCGGTCGCGCCCGACGGCGCGCTGTGGCTGGCGACCGGCGAGGCCACGACCGCTTCCGACAACTACCTGGGCAGCGGCGTGTACCGGCTCGCGAACCCGGTGACCGGCGCCTTCGGCGAGAACGACAAGGTGGGCGGTACGGAGCTGGACTCGTCCTCCGTCCACACGCTCAGCTTCGACCGGGCCGCCGGATACGTCTTCGCGGCCTCCTCGCACGGTGTGTTCCGGCGCCCGCTCGCCGCGGGGCAGACCGCCGCCTGGACGAAGGTTCTCGCGCCCTGCGCGGGCGTCGGCATCAGCGGCGTCGGCTGCGGCGTGGACGTGCACTACGCGGACATCGCCGACGACATCGCCGTACAGCCGGGCAGCGACGGCAAGAAGCTGCTGGCCAACGTGGCCTGGCGCGGCGGTGCCGACTACAACGGCTTCTACTACTCCTCCGACGCCGGCACCACGTGGAAGCGCGCCAACCCGACCGGGGCGGTCAACCCGGCCGAGATCGGCAACGCCGCCTTCGCGTACGCGGCGGACGGCAGCAGGCTCTACGTGTCGATGGAGTCGCCCAAGCTCCTCAACAAGTCCTCCGGCTCCGGGGTCTACTCCGTCCTCGCCGGGGTGTACGTGAGCGAGAGCGGCGACGCGAACGGGCCGTTCAAGCAGATCGCGACCTCCTCGGCGCTGTCGGCGTCCGGCTCCGCGATGAAGCTCAAGGAGATCGGATCCGGCTACCAGCCCGGCTCCCAGGCCTGGTACGACCAGGTCATCGCGGTCGACCCGAGCGACCCGAACCACGTCTACCTGGGCCTCGAGGAGATGTTCGAGTCCAGGAACGGCGGCGCCACCTGGAAGGCGATCGGCCGCTACTGGAACTTCGGCATGCCGTGCTTCTCGTACGACGCCGCCGCGAACTCCTGCGACGGCGACGTGATGCACTCCGACCAGCACGCGCTCGCCTTCTCGCAGTGGCAGGGCGGCACGCCGGAGGTGTTCGTCGGCAACGACGGCGGCGCCTACGCCCGCCCCACCGCGCAGACCACCGCCGGCTGGCGCAACCTCAACGAGTCCGGCACGCTGCGCAACCTGCAGTACTACTCGGTGCGCGCGGGCAGGCTGCCCGACGGCAGCGGCGAGGCGGTCTGGGGCGGACTGCAGGACAACGGCGTCTCGCTGCTCGCGCCCAAGGGCGCCACGTACCAGGGCCGGCAGCTCAACCCGAACGGCGAGATGGTCGCGCCGTTCGGCGGTGACGGCGGCGACCAGCTGGTCAACCCGGACAACGGCTGCCAGACGGTCGGCGAGTACGTCGACCTCGCGCTGCAGATCACGAACAACTGCGGCTTCACGGCAAGCGACAACGGCGCCGAGGACGTGATCACGGACATCGCGCCCGGCGACCCGGGCGCCCGCTTCATCGCCCCGTTCGCCGCGGACGAGACCGACCCGAACGGCCTGTGGGTCGCGGGCGGCCAGTACGTCTGGGGCAACACCCGGACGTGGCAGAGCACGTCGGGTGCCGACTGGACCCGGCTGTTCGACCTGGGCGCCGGCCACTCCGCCTCCGCGGTCGCCAGCCGCCACCACGTCACCTGGGCGGCCTGGTGCGGCCCCTGCTCCAAGGTCGACGGCACCTTCGGACGGGGCATCGCCACCGACTACGGCGGCAGCTGGCACCAGGTGACCCTGCCCGCCGCCTTCCCGAACCGCTACATCTCCGGTGTGACCATCGACCCGTCCGACGCCTCGGGCAAGACGGTGTACGCCGTCGTCAACGGCTTCTCGCGGCGCTGGAACGAGGGCCCCGGCGCCGGCTACGGCCACGTCTGGAAGACCGCGGACGGCGGCGCGACCTGGACGGACATCAGCGGCGACAGCGCCGCCGCGGACTCCTTCCCGGACGCCCCGGCCAACTCGGCCCTGGTCACCAGGGACGGCACCCTCGTCGTCGCCACCGACCTGGGTGTCTTCACCGGCACCTCGGCCGGCCCCGGCCACTGGGCGCGCCTGGGCGCCAACCTGCCCACCTCGCCGGCGGTGTACCTCGCGCCGAGCCCGGACGGCAGCCAGGTGTACGTGGCCACGCACGGCCGCGGCATCTGGAAGACGCCGACGCCGTGACGCCCGCGCAGGTCCCGTGAGGCCGAGGCCCCCGGAACCCGCCTCAGGGATCCGGGGGCCTCGTGCGTCTCACCCGCGCCGGACGGTCAGTCGCGCTCCTCGGCGAGCGCCTTGATGCCGCGGAGGGCGGTCTCCATCCCGGCGCGCAGTTCACCGAGCCGGAGGGCGACGAGCTCCTCCTCCTTGTCCGGCCAGCGTTCGATGGCGAGGGTGACCCCGCTGGGGCCGGGCCCGATGAGGGCCGACTGCCGCAGCCGGGTGCCCTCGCCGTCGGCCTCGAGCTCGTACCGCCAGGTGGCGAGCGGCTTGGCGGGGTCCACCGTCGGTGCCCCGTACCGGCCGTCCACGTCCGTGACGGCCCAGGCGAACACCCGCTGCTCGTCCAGCTCGATCACGTGGGACACGGTCCGCCAGTCGCCGAGCATCGCGTTGTGGTTGTGCCCCTCGAAGCGTGCGCCCGGCTCGGGGCCTTCGGCGCCGTCGAGCCATGCGACGCGCTGCAGTTCGTTGCTGAGCCGCGCGGGCAGTTCGATGTCGGTCACGAGCGCCCAGACCCGCGCCGCGGGCGCCTCGATGTGAACCTCGCACTCCACGCGCGGCCCGTCGGAATATCGCATGCCATCCCCCTTGGTTTCGGCCCCGGTTGATCATCCACGATCGCCGGCCGGGGCCGCAACGGGGATCGGGTCTACGGGTACGAGGTGACCGTGGACGGGATGGTGTCCGTGCCCGAGGTCGGGGCGCCCGTGGTGTTGATGACGTGGTTGAACTGGCCCTTGCCGCCGAGGGAGACGACGAGCAGGCTGTGGAAGCGGACGCCGGGCTTCACCGGGGCGCGGAAGCCGTGGTCCTGGCGGATGGTGGGATCGGTGTTGTAGTAGCAGTAGCTGCCGAGGCCCCAGCCCTCGTGGGTCGTGACGGAGTCGTCGACGCGATAGGCCGCGTACCCCAGGTAGGGGCCGTCCTGGACGGCGGCCTGGTTCGGGGCGTCGTAGGCCTTCTCGTTCTGGAAGAAGATGGTGCGGCCGCGGTCGCCGAACCATTCCACGTCGTACTTGTTGAAGTGCTCGACGAACAGGCCGGTGGCGAGCACGTCGTCGCCGTGGACGCGGACGCCGTAGTCGGCGCGGTTGGTGTCCCAGCCGACGCCGTCGCCGTGGTCGGCGCGCCAGACCCAGGTGTGGTCGATGATCGTGTCGTCGCTGTTGACGGCCATGGCGGTGGTGGCGCGGCCGGCGCCGGCGCCGCCGATGCGGAGGTAGACGTCCTGGACGGTGGTGGGGTCGGCCGCGTGGTCGGCGCCGGCGCCCTGCGGGCCGATCTCCAGGAGGGTCGGCGAGTTCACCGTACCGGCGTCGATGAGGAGGCCGGCGAGGCGGACGCCGTCGACGTCACCGACGCGCAGGGCGGTGACACCGTTGTCCGGGACGATGGTGGCGAGGCCGAGGCCGAGCACGATGGTGCCGGGGCGGTTGATCTCCACCGTGCGGTCGACGTGGTAGACGCCGGGGGTGAAGAGCAGGTGCAGCCCCTGGGCCACGGCCTGGTTCATGGTGGCGGCCGTGGTGCCCGGCTTGACGACGTAGAAGCGGCTGAGCGGGACGGACTGGCCTGGCAGGGTGCCGGCGGCCCAGCTGACGCCGCGGGCGCCGGTCCGCTTGGCCGGGGCGAAGACCTTCAGCTGGCCGCCCTCGTAGTAGAGGAAGGGCTTCTCGCGGGAGATGGGGGTGGTGTCGAGCGTCGTGTACTTGGGCTCGGGGAAGGTGGTGGCCGGGGCGCCCTCGACGCCGGAGAAGACCTGGTTCCACACGGAGTTGGACCAGCCGCCGACGGCGCTGTCGCGGGTGTACCACTGCTGCTGCGAGTAGTTGCCGATCTGGCCGTCGATCCGGCTGTCGGCGATGTAGCCGCCGCTGGCCCAGCCGTAGCCGGTGGGTGCGAGGTTGAGGCCGCCCTTGACGTGCATGCGGCGGAACGAGGAGGCCTGGGAGACGGCCCAGCGGTCGGTGCCGTTGACCGGGTTCAGGGCCAGGTTCTCGGCGGAGCGCCAGAAGTTCTGGGTGGCGTTGCCGTTGAACCAGCCGGCGTCGACGGTCACGTCACCGTTGATCAGGGTGTCGTCGGGGCGCAGCCCGAGTCCGGATATCTGCGTGTAGAAGCCGAGTTGCGCGTTGAGGCCGTTGTAGGTGCCGGGCTTGAACAGGAAGGCGTGCCGGCCGGTGCCGAACTGCGCCGACTCCTGCTGCCGGAAGACGTCGTCCAGCTGTGCCTGGATGTTCGGTGTGGACGGGTCGACGATGTGCACGTTGGGGCCGAGGTCACCGCCGCCCGGCAGGGTCGTGCCGCCGTCGGTCGTGCCGTACACCTGGAACTCCCACAGCGAGTAGCCCCAGCCGGTGGCGCGGGTCTGGCCGGTGAGGCGGACGTAGCGGGCGGTGCCGGAGACGGGCAGCGACTCGGTGCCGCCGTGGCCGGTCGTGGTGGTGTAGGCGGTGGTCCACGTGCTCGCGTCGGTGGAGGTCTCGATGCGGTACGCGGAGCCGTAGGCGGTCTCCCAGTTCAGGTCGACCCGGCTCAGGGCGGCGGGGGCGCCGAGGTCGACCTGGATCCACTGGGGGTCGGCGAAGGCGCTGGACCAGCGGGTGCCGAGGTCGCCGTCGACGGCGGCGGTCGCCGGGGTGCCGGCGTTCTCCTGGCTGGAGGCGGTGACCGGCCGGCCCTGGGAGAGCAGGACCGGCACGGCCGCCGCCGCGGCCCGCGCCGGTCCTGCCGGGGCGAGCGCGAACAGCCCGCCGAGGAGGGCGGTCACGAGAGCGGTGACGAGGGCGAGCGCCCGGCCGCCGAGCGGTGCGGTGCGCGGTCGGGAGGTGCCTGGTCGGGAGCGGTGCATGGCGTGGTACACGGCGGCTCCTTGTGGGTTTCTCGGTGGGGGGTCAGCGGTTCCGTGTCCGGTGGGCGCGGATGATGTCCGCGTACCGCCGGCCGCTGGCCTTGACCGTCCGGCGCTGGGTCGCGTAGTCGACGTGAACCAGGCCGAACCGCTTGTCGTAGCCGTAGGCCCACTCGAAGTTGTCGAGCAGGGACCAGGCGTAGTAGCCGGCCAGCGGGGCGCCCTTGCGCAGGGCGCGGGCGCAGGCCGCGAGGTGCTGCTCCAGATAGCCGGTGCGGTGCGGGTCGTCGACCCGTCCGTCCGGCCCGACGGCGTCGGGGAAGGCCGAGCCGTTCTCGGTGACGTACAGCCGGCGCACGCCGTACTCCTCGGTGAGGCGCAGCAGGAAGGCTTCGAGGCCGCCGGCGTCGACGGGCCAGTCCATGCCCGTTCGGGGCAGGCCGGGGACGCGGACCTCGCGGGCGTACGGGACGGGGCCGGCCGGGTCGTCGGCGACGGTGACCGGGAAGTAGTAGTTCAGGCCGTGCCAGTCGAGGGGCGCGCCGATCACGGCCGGGTCGCCTTCCCGCTCCGGCAGCTCGACCGCGTACAGCTCGCGCATGTCGGCGGGGAAGCCGCGCCCGTAGACGGGATCCAGCCACCAGCGGTTGGTGTGGCCGTCGGCGCGGACGGCGGCTGCGACGTCCTCGGGGCGGGTGGAGGCGGGTTCGACGGTGGAGTGGTTGGTGACCAGGCCGATCCGGGCGCCGGGGACGGCGGCGCGGAGTGCCTGGACGGCGAGGCCGTGGCCGAGGAGGAGGTGGTACGAGGCGCGGACGGCGGCGGTCAGATCGGTCCAGCCGGGGGCCATCCGCCCTTCCAGGTGCCCGATCCAGGCCGAGCACAGCGGCTCGTTGAGGGTGGCCCACTGGCCGACGCGGTCACCGAGGCGGGCGGCGACCACGGAGGTGTAGTGGGCGAAGTGCTCGGCGGTGTCGCGTTCGGTCCAGCCGCCGCGCCACTCCCCCGCCCGGTTCTGTCCCGCGCCGTTCCGGCCCGTCCGGTCCTGCAGCGCCTGCGGCAGGTCCCAGTGGTAGAGGGTGACGCTCGGGGTGATGCCGGCGTCGAGAAGGGCGTCGACGAGGCGGTCGTAGAAGTCGAGTCCTGCCGCGTTGACGGGGCCGTCGCCGCCGGGCAGGACGCGGGGCCAGGCGATCGACATGCGGTACGCGTCGGTGCCGAGCTCCTTCATCAGGGCGACGTCCTCGGGCCAGCGGTGGTAGTGGTCGCAGGCGGTGTCGCCGTGGTCTGCGTTGTCGACCGCGCCGGGCGTGTGGGCGAAGGTGTCCCAGATCGAGGGTGCGCGGCCGTCCTCGGCGACGGCGCCCTCGATCTGGTACGCGGAGGTGGCCGTGCCCCAGGCGAAGTCGGCCGGGAAGGCGCCGAGGTCGAGCGAGGGGGCGGCGGAGCGCGTGACGGGATGCGCGTCGGACACGAAATGCCTTTCCATGCAGATACCTTGTTTGAGCGTCAGATGCATCACTTGACCGCACCCGCGGTGAGGCCGGCGACGAGGTAGCGCTGGAGCAGCAGGAAGCCGGCGACGACGGGGACGCTGACCACGAGGGAGGCGGCCATCACCTGGTTCCAGTACACGTCGTTCTGGGTGGCGTAGCCCTGCAGGCCGACGGCGAGGGTGCGGGTGGTGTCGGTGGTCATGACGGAGGCGAAGAGGACCTCGCCCCAGGCGGTCATGAAGGCGTAGACGGCGACGGCGACGATGCCGGGGACGGCGGCGGGCAGGATGACCCGGAGCAGGGCGCCGACCGGGCCGCAGCCGTCGACCTTCGCGGCCTCGTCGAGGTCGCGCGGGATCGAGTCCAGGTAGCCGACGAGCATCCAGATCGAGAACGGCAGCGAGAAGGTCAGATAGGTGAGGACCAGTCCGCCGCGCGAGCCGAACAGGGCGATGCCGGTGGCGTTGCCGATGTTGACGTAGATGAGGAACAGCGGCAGCAGGAAGAGGATGCCGGGGAACATCTGCGTCGACAGGACGGTCACCGTGAAGACGCGCCGGCCGCGGAAGTCGTAGCGGCTGACGGCGTACGCGGCGAAGACGGCGACGGTCACCGAGCAGACGGTCGCGGCGCCGGCCACGATCACCGAGTTCACGAAGTAGTCGGCGAGCGGGACGGTGCGCCAGATGTCGGCGTAGGGGCGCAGGGTGAGCCCGGAGGGCCACCACCGGAACGTCCCCGAGACGTCCGCGAGCGGTTTGAGGGAGCTGGAGACCATCACGTACACCGGCAGCAGGACGAAGCCGGTGAGCAGGGCGAGGAGGACCCGCCGGGTCCACAGGAACGAACGGGGTGGCGCGGACGGGGAGTTACGCACGACCGGTCCTCCGTCCGCGCGAGGTGAGGGCGAGATAGAGGCCCGTGACGAGGAGCAGGAAGAGGAGAAGGAGGAGGGACATGGCGGAGCCGGTGCCGAAGTTCCAGGTCTGGAAGGACGACTGGTAGATGTGCAGGGAGATCAGGTCGGCGGCCTCCGGTGCGGCCCTGCCGAAGAGGACGAAGGGGGTGTTGAAGTCGTTGAAGGTCCACAGGAAGAGGACGAGGACCAGGACCTGGTTGACCGGCCGCAGCGACGGCAGCGTGATGTGGCGGATCTGCCGCCACACGCCGGCGCCGTCGAGGGCGGCGGCCTCGTACAGGTCCCGCGGGATGTTCTGCAGCCCGGCCGTCACGGTGAGAAAGGCGAAGGGCCAGCCCTTCCAGACGGAGACGGTGAGCAGCGCCCAGAAGCTGTTGTCGCCGATGAGCCAGAAGGCGGGGCTGTCTCCGATGCCGAGCTGGTCGTGCAGGACGTGGTTGATCAGGCCGTTGTCGCGCTGGAACATGAACGCCCAGGTGATGACGGCGGCGTAGACGGGCAGCGCGTACGGGACGAGGAAGAGGGTGCGCAGCAGGCCGCGGCCGCGGAAGGGGTCCTGGAGGCAGATCGCGGCGGCGGTGCCGAGCAGCCAGCACAGCGCGACCGAGGCCAGGGTGAAAGCGCAGGTCGTGATGAAGGACTTCAACAGGGCTTCGCCGACGGGCGCGTTGACGTCCATGGAGACGGCGAAGTTGTCGAGTCCGTTCCAGGGGGCGGACGTCCAGTCGCGGATGAAGAACTGGGTGAGCTCCTTGAAGCTCATCACGGCGCCGATGAGCATCGGCACGAGGTGGACGAGGAGTTCGAGGAGGAGGGCGGGCAGGAGCAGCAGATACGGGAGCGCGGTGCGGCTCCGGTTCTTCCGGGCGGCCCCGGCGGCGGTCACCTGGTCGGCTCCGCGGCCGGCCGCGGGGCTCGTCTCGGGGGTGGCGGTGGCGGTGGCGGTGGCGGTCATGGCAGGGCTCGCGCCTACTTCCTCGGCATCTGCTGCTGGGCCTTGTCGAGCTTGGCGCGTACGGTCTCGGTGGTGACGGGGCGGCCGGCGGCGGCCTCGGCGAAGAGCTCCTTGACGGCGGTGCCCACGACGGTCTCGAACTGGGACTCCTCGGGGACCTGCGGCAGTGCGGCGGCGCTGGTGGCGAGGGTGTCGCGGATGACGGCGAGCGCGGGGCCGGAGAAGGCCGGGTCCGCCTGCGCGGCCTTGACGGGCGGGACGGAACCGTACGCCTGGTTGAGGATCTTCTGCTCGGCATCGCCGGTCATGAACTTCACGAACTTCAGGGCTCCGTCGCGGTTCCTGGTGTTGCCGAAGACGGCCATGTTGATGCCGGCGACCATGGAGTTGACCCGGGTGCCCTGACCGGGGGTGCCGGAGGGGACGGGCGCGGGGGCGACGCCCCACTCGTCGGGGCTCATGCCCTGGGCGGCGAAGGTCTGCGCGGCGGTCTGCCAGAGCACCATCGCGGTGCGGCCCTTGGCGAAGTCGCTGAGCGACTGGTTCTGGGCGTACTCGGCGTTTCCGGGGGCGACGAGCTTGTCGGCCGCCATCAGGTCGACGTACTGCTTGACGGCGGCGACGGCCCCGTCGGAGGTGAAGTCGGCCTTGCCGTCGGGGGTGAAGAAGTCGGCGCCGTGCTGCTTGCCGAGCACGAAGACCTGGTGGATGTCGTTGGCGAGGTTGGCACCCTCGACGCCGATGGCCGACCTGCCGTCCCTGGCGAGCTTCTTCCCGTCCTCGTTCAGTTCGTCCCAGGTGGCCGGCGGCCTGGTGATGCCGGCGTCGGCGAGCATCTTCTTGTTGTAGTAGAGCGCGTAGGCCATCGAGTACAGCGGCACGGCGGCCGGGTCCTGGCCGGCGGCGCCGGTGGAGCCGAGCGCGGAGTCGACGAAGCGGTCCTTGCCGCCGATCGCGGCGAAGTTCTTCTCGTCCCAGGGCAGCAGCGCGCCGCTCGCCTGGAGCGAGGCGCTCCAGGTGTTGCCGATGTTGAGGACGTCGGGGCCCTGCCCGGAGGTGGTGGCGGTGAGGATCCTGGCCAGCAGGTCGGACCAGGGCACGACCTCCAGCTTCACCTTGATGCCGGTCTCCTTCTCGAACTTGTCGAGTTCGGGCTGGAGCACCTTCTTGTCGGCCTCGACGCTCGGGCCCTGGTTGGACGCCCAGTAAGTGAGGGTCCCTGGCCGGGAGTCGGAGTCGCCCGCGCCGTCGGCGGTGCCGCCGCCGCAGGCGGTCGCGGTGAGGGCGAGGGAGAGGGCGACGACGCCGGTGACCGCGGCTCTGATTCTGCGCATGACTCCTCGGAACCCTTTCGAGCGATGCTTAATTCAGGACGTGAGTTAAGCTGCGCAGGAAGGGCGCGTCAAGGCTTCGCGTCAGGTGTATGTTGCGGACAGTCCGCTGAACGGGCTCCGGAGAACGGGGGGTTGAGGTGCGAGCGACACATGGCCGCACGGTGCGCGACCTGCGGCGGGAGAACCGCACGGCGGTGCTGCAACGGCTGTACTTCGACGGCCCGGCGAGCCGGCTCTCCCTCGGGCCCGCGACCGGGCTCAGTTCCGGCTCGGTGAGCAACGTGGTGGCCGAACTCGTCGCCGAGGGACTCGTCGAGGAGGCCGGCAGCGTCGACTCGGCGGGCGGACGGCCGCGCACCCTGTTGCGGATCAGCGCCGGCAGCGGCTGCATGATCGGCGTCGACGTCGGCGAGACCCGGGTCAGGGTCGAGCTGTTCGACCTGACCCTCACCGAACTCGCCCGCACCGAACGCCCGTTGGCTGTCGAGAGCCGGGCCCCGCACGACCGTTACGAGGTCGGCCTCGTCGTCGGCCACATCCGCGACGGCATCGCCGAGGTACTGCGGGCGGCGGACATGGACCCGGGCCGGCTGCTGGGGGTCGGCGTGGGCGTGCCGGGGATCGTGGCACACGGCGGAGCGGGGAGCGGAGCGGGGCGCGGGGTCGGCGCTGCGGTCGATGTCAGGTCTGGCGCCGGTTCCGGCGGCAGGGCGGGAGGCCTGGTCGGGGCCGGCGGTGTCATCGGGGCCGGCGGCGCGGTCGGGGCCGGCGGTGGTTCCGGGGACAGGACAGGAGGCGTGGTCGGAGCCGGCGCCGGTTCCGGGGACAGGGCCGGCGGTGCGGGCGGCGTCTGGGCCGATCGCGGCAACCCTGGCGCGGGCGGCGACGGTGCGGTCGTGCACGGCCAGACCATCGGCTGGGACGCGGTGCCGCTGGAACGGATGCTGCGCGAGGCCGTCGACCTGCCCGACTCCGTCCCGTACTGGATCGACAGCGGCGCCCGCACCCTCGGCCAGGCCGAGCTGTGGTTCGGCGCCGGGCGTGGCGCGCACAGTGCCGTCTTCGTGCTCTTCGGCTCCGGCGTCGGCGCCTGTGTGGCCACCGACCCGCTGGGGCCGGGCCGCGCCCTGGAGTGGGGCCATCTGACCGTACGGGTCCGGGGCCGGCGCTGCCGCTGCGGCGCGCGCGGCTGCCTGGAGGCGTACGCCGGCGCCGAGGCCATGCTCGAACGCTGGCGCGAGGCGGGCGGGCGGCCCCCGGCCGGCGCGGACGAGGAGACCGCGCTGGCCGCGATGCTGGCCGCCGCCCACCCGGCGGACGGATCCGGGAGCGGGCCCGACGCCACGGCGCTCGCCGTCCTGGACGAGACGGCCGAGTACCTGGGCGCCGGCTTCGCCGACCTCATCAACCTCTTCCAGCCCGAACGCATCCTGGTCGGCGGCTGGGCGGGCCTCCAGCTCGGCGACCGCTTCCTGGACCAGGTGCGGGAGCACGCGCGGGAGTACGCCCTGCCCTACCCGGCCGCCCGCGTCACCCTCGGCCTCGGCACCCTGGGCCCGGAGGCGGTCACCGTCGGCGCCGCGATCCTCCCGCTCGCCGACTTCTTCGCGCGGGGCGGTCGGCGCGCCGAGCCGGGGGCGGCGGAGGCACAGCCGGCGTGGGCGACGACGCTTCGCGAGCGGGCGGCGCAGTGACGACGGGGCAAGGCGGACAGCCGCAATAATTGCAGAAGCCTGATAAAAGCTCTAGCCGATATTTTACTCCATGGGGTATCCTGGACTTCAGCCACAGCTGGAAGGAGACCCGGACCCCATGACCGCCACCGACCCCGCGCTCACCGCCCTGGCCAGCGGATGGGGCGCCCTGTCCCTCCTGCACGGCAGGATCGAGAGCCACATCGAGCGCGCGCTGCAGTCCCGGCACGACCTGAGCGTGCGCGAGTACTCGCTGCTCGACGTGCTCAGCCGCCAGCACGACGGCGACGGCGGCCATCTCCAGATGAAGCAGGTCGCCGACGCCGTGGTCCTCAGCCAGAGCGCCACCACCCGCCTGGTCACCCGCCTCGAGGACCGCGGTCTGCTCTCCCGCTACCTGTGCCCCACCGACCGCCGCGGCATCTACACCAACGTCACCCCCGCCGGCCGCCGGCTCCTCGACGAGGCCCGCCCGACGAACGACGCCGCCCTGCGCGAGGCCCTGAACGAGGCGGCGCGGAACCCGGAGCTGGCGTCACTGGTGGAGGCGGTCGAAGCGGTGGACGCTCCGAGCTAGGAGCCAGGACCTGCGGGCCAGAACCCGCGGGACGCAGACAAGGGGGCGGGATTCGTGCTGCTGGACAAGACCTCGGCAGAGCGGCGTACGGGACGGAGCGTGTGGACCACGCTCACCGGCTGGGGCATGCTGCTCAGCGGGGCCGGAGCGGTCGGATGCGTACTGTGGGGCGTCGGACCGTACCCGCCGCTCTACACCGAGACGGGGCTGGCCGCGCTGTCCGTTCTCCTCGCCGCCGCCTGGATCACGGCCTCACGACGAGTGCAGGGGGCAGCCACGGCGGCCACCCGGCAGGCGGGCCGACCGAACGGCAACCGCGCGCTCGTGTGGCTCGTCGCCTGGCTGGTGCCGCTGGCCACGCTGGCCTGCGTCAGCCTCGGCTTCATGGTCTCGCCGGAGTACGGACGGGAGACGGCGCGCCTCTACGCGGCGGGCTACGGCGTGCACTCCGCGACCGTCGCCCGGCTCGCCGGCGACCCGGTCCGCGGCCGCAGCGCCTCCGACGAACCGGTGTACTACCGCACCGACCTCGTCCTGCGGATCCCCTACGACAGCGGCGCGCGCGAGGTGACCGTGCCCGCGATGTACACCCGCTACGAACCCCCGAAGGCGGGCATGTCGATCGACGTGTACTACGCCCCCGGCGACCCGCGCCCGGACTCCCCCGTCCTGGAGGACGGCCGCCGCCGCGACACGGGCCTCCTCGGCACCCGACTCCTCCTCGCCGTCGTCCTCGTCATCCCGGCCGGGGCGATCCTGACGAGCACACTCAGCGACGAACTCCCTCACGCCGTACGGCGTTTCGCCCCGCCCGTACACCTCCCCGCCCTCGGCATCCTCCTCGGCGGGCTGCTCCTCCTGCTGCCGACGGCCCTCGGCTGGGAGGCGAACGGCCTGGCGCGACCGGCGGCCTTCCTGTCCTGCGTGACGCCGGGTGCGGCGCTGGCGTGGGTGTGGCGCAAGATCTAGGAGTGGCAGGTGGTGGCACCGGCCCGATGGGTCCGGGTCGTCGACCTGGCTACGGCCGGTCCGCCGCGGCGGGGATCGCCGCCGCCCGCAACTTCCGGGCCAGGGATTCCATCTCGGGAAGCGTCCCCGCGTAGTCGCCGCTCAGCACCCGTCGAGCCGCGGCTCTGGCGCCGGCCAGGTCGATCCCCAGTTCGGCTCGGAGCACGCGCATGATCACGACGGTGTCGGCCGCCGCATCGAGCACGCGAAGCGTGGCTGGACCGTGTTCGGCGAGCATCCGTTCCCGCAGCTCGCTCGGCACCTCACCGCCGCAGACGGCGAGCGCGAACCCGCAGGCCGAACAGGTCGACTCGACATCCCACCGCAGGCGGCCCTCGGCAAGGACTTGCACCCCGCGGCACTCCACCTCCGCCCCGCAGTCCTGACACCTCGCGGAGTAACCGACGGTCTCGAGAACGCTCTGCTCCACGACCCACCCCCTCGGCCACGAGACTAAGCCCGGCACTCCCGCGCCGCCCGCGAGATGTCCTTGTGCACGCGGCGCAGGACGTGCTCGAAGTACATCGTGCAGCCCGCGCAGTAGTAGTCCTTCGTCTCCAGGATCCTGGAGTCCTTGAGCGAGTGGAACATGCAGCCGCCGTAGCAGAGGTCGAAGAAGGCGCACGTCGAGCAGGTGTCCAGGACTCGGCTCTCGCGGGTGTCGATGCCTGCGAAGAGCAGTGTCCGGGCGTCGTCGTGCGGCTGCATGTCGTGGATGTTGCCGTAGCGGAAGTCCGGTTCGCCCCGGCTTTCCGGCCCCGTTCCTGCAGGCGCCGTGCGGCGTCGACGGTCGTCGCGTGGGCGCTGTCGCGGCACGAGCCGTACCGCTGCCGCAACCGCCGCCGTTGCCCGTCGTCGAGGTGAGTGGCGTTCGTCTGGGTGGAGTTGGTGTACATGACGCGGGTGGCGACGGCCCGCTGCTCGGCGAAGACGCGTTCGAAGAAGGTGCGGACGGCGGCGCCGGGGAAGCGCGAGAAGTCCGACGCGTACCACTGCGAGCGGTCGTGGTCCGGCTCCTCCCGGCCCTCCCTGCGCCAGCCGTCACCGAACGGGATGCGCACCACGACGCACGACACAGACGGGCGGCCGCGTCGAGCAGCGCCAGTCCGTCGTCCTTGGGCAGGTGCTCGATGACGTCGCCGAAGAGGATCACGTCGTAGGGGTGTTCGGCGGCACGCCTCGGCACCAGGTCGCGGATGTCGCCGACGAGGACGTCGGTGTAGAGGTGCCGGGCGTGCGGCTGGATCCGCTTCTCGTCGATCTCGATGCCGTCGATGCGGGTGGTCCGCTCCGGGGGCTGGATGCGGCCGTTCCACACGTCGAGGTACTGCCGGAGCAGACCGCCCCACAGCCCGAAGCCGATCCCGGCGTCGAGCACCGACGCCGGGCGGCGGTCGACGATGGTCCGGAGGCAGTCCTCCATGCCGGTCCAGATGCTCAGAGGCATGGCTCTCGTCCTTCGTCGATGTTCTGCCGGGATACGCAGAGCGCGCGGCGCACTCCGGCCGCGAACGTTTCGTCGTGCACGCCGTGACGGGCGTGGTCGCAGGTGTCCCAGAACCACGTCAGCGCGTCCGGGACCGCTCGGGCGGCGATCTCCGCGAGCGGTGCCTGCCATGCGGTGGGCAACGCGACGGCGGCCGAGCCGACCGGCTGCGGAGGCGGTGCAGGCGGCTCAGGCGGCGCCCCAGACCCAGGCCCGTCGCCCGCGAGGTGGGACAGCAGGCCGATCGTGGCCGATCGGCCGAAGCGTCTCCGGGCCGTGGCCGAGACCACCTGGCGTGCGGGAGGCCACGGGGCGCTCAGGACCTCGTAGACCGCCCGCAGCAGCAGGTCCTCGTTGACGTGGGATACCAGGCTTTGTACGGCGTGATGCATGGATTATTGCAAGCGGCAGAGCCACGACTGCCGCTCACACGGGTCGCCCGGCACCCGCCGGTGCCCTCACGACGTGGCTCGGCCCCGAACGCGTGCCGGATCGCCTTCGCGGCGCCCCCGGCGGAGGCGGGCAGCTGACTGCCGCTGCCCGAGGCGATGACGAGCGAGCCGGTCTCGGTGACGGCCGCGACGCCGGCGACGAGGACGTCGGGGGTGGCCGTCAACCGGCGGATCCGGTCGGCCCGGGGCCGTGTGCCTGAGCGTCGGGGCCGGGCGCCGAACCCGTCAGCGGTGTGGTGTCGACGTACCTCACCTCGTACACCCGCTCGGCGAACCTCCATCCCTCAGGAGTGCGCCGGTAGGTGTCGTGGTAGACGGCGAAGTTCATGCCCGACCGGCCGTCGAGCAGGCGCGCGACCTCCTGCATGTAGGTGCGGCCGGTGGCGGTGTCGCCGTCGATCCGGAGCGTGCCCGGGTGGCTGTTCTGCACGAAGAAGTCCCACTGGCTCTGCAGGCGTTCGCCCCCGGCCCGGATCTCCTCCCGGCCGATGAACTCGACCGGGACGTTGGGCATGCGCAGCACGGCGTCCGCGGTGAACAGCGCGGCGAGGCGGGAACGGTCGCGCATCATCACCGCGTCGGTGAACTCCGCGCGCAGCGCCTCGATCTCGACCCGGTCCGCGATCTCCTGGAAGTCGTTCATATGCGTTGTCCTCTGGTGAGTGGCGGTGTTGCTTTCACCAGTCCGACGAGGCAGCCCCGCCGAATGTGAGGCCGGCCGGCGAACACCGGACCCGCCGGGACCTCGCCGGCCGCGCGTGTCAGCGCCCACACGGGCGCCGCGCCGTGAAGACTCGCCGGCATGGATGCCGTACTGCACGCGCTGTCGCTCACCGGCGCGATGACGTGGGAGATCACCTGGGCCCTGATTCTGGGTTTCGCCCTGTCCGCGGTCGTCCAGGCGGTGGTGCACAAGTCCACCGTCGCCTCGCTGCTGGGCGACGACCGTCCCCGGACGCTGGCCGTGGCGGCCGGACTCGGCGCCGCTTCCTCCTCCTGTTCCTACGCCGCCGTCGCGCTGGCCCGTTCCCTGTTCCGCAAGGGGGCGCATTTCACGGCGGCGATGGCCTTCGAGATCGCGTCCACCAACCTGGTCGTCGAACTGGGCATCCTGCTGGCTCTGCTGTTGGGGTGGCAGTTCACGGCGGCTGAGTTCGTCGGCGGCCCCGTCATGATCGTCGCGCTGGCAGTGCTCTTCCGCAGGTTCCTGCCGCGCCGGCTGCTGCGCGAGGCGAGGGAGCAGGCCGACCGCGGCCTGAGCGGGTCGATGGAGGGCCACGCCTCGATGGACATGTCCGTCGAGGGGAACGACCCCTTCGTGCGCCGGCTCCTGTCGTCCCGCGGGTTCACGGCCACCAGCCACGTGTTCGTCATGGAATGGGCCGCGATCCTGCGCGATCTCGTGATCGGCCTGCTCATCGCCGGTGCCGTGGCCGCGTGGGTGCCGGAGACCTTCTGGCAGACGTTCTTCTTCGAGGGCCACCCGCTCGCCTCCAAGCTGTGGGGCCCGCTCATCGGCCCCCTGGTCGCGGTCGTGTCGTTCGTCTGCTCGATCGGCAACGTACCGCTGGCCGTCGTGCTCTGGCAGGGCGGCATCAGCTTCGGCGGTGTGGTCTCCTTCATCTTCGCCGACCTGCTGATCCTGCCGATCCTGAACATCTACCGGAAGTACTACGGGCGGCGGATGGCCGTGTTCCTGTTCGGCACCTTCTACGTGGCCGTCGTCATCGCGGGATACGTCGTGGAGTTCGCCTTCGGCGCCCTCGGCCTCGTACCCGACCAGGCGGACGCGAAGGTTCCGATGGAGGGCGTCAGGTGGAACTACACCACCTGGCTCAACATCGTCTTCCTGGCCATCGCGGCCGCTCTCCTCGTCCGGTTCTTCCGCACGGGCGGGCGGAGGATGCTCCGCATGATGGGCTCGGCCCCGGACGCCCCGGGCCACGGCCCGCACTGAGGCGCGCCGCCCGCGCCGCCTTGGCATCGCGAGTGACGGGCGCCGGGCTCCCGGGGGCCGGCCGGACCGCTCAGCTCCCGGCCGGCGCCTGCTCGGCGCCGTACGGGAGCAGTTCGCTGGAGCCGCGGACCACCAGGCGAGTGGGGACCATGATGGTCCGGGCACGGGTGCGGTCGCCGTCCAGGCGGGCGAGGGCGGTCCTGGCTGCCGCCTCGCCGATGGCCGCCGGGTCCTGGGCCACGACGGTCAGGGCCGGTTCGAGGACGTCGGCGAGCGGGAGGTCGTCGAAGGTGACCAGGGCGACGTCCTTGCGCCCCGCGCGGGTGAGCTGGGCGATGACCCCGAGGGCCATGATGTTGTTCGCCGCGAACAGGGCGGTGGGGGGCTGCGGCAGGGCGAGGAGGGCGGTGGTCTCGGCGGCGGCCGCGTCCTGGCTGTGGGCGCCGGTCACCAGCGTGCGGTCGTAGGGCAGGCCGGCTTCGGCGAGCGCCGAGCGGTAGCCGGCGAGCCGCTCGCGCCGGGTGTAGAGCTTGGCGGGGAGGTCGCCGATGAAGCCGATACGACGGTGGCCGCGGGCGATGAGGTGGGAGACGCCCTCGTGGACGCCGGCCTGGTTGGAGCTGACGACGCAGTCGGCGGACAGTCCGACTCCCGGCCGGTCGAGGAACACCACCGGCAGACCGGCCGCGCGCGGTGCCTTGAGGTGGCTGTGATCGGCTCCGAACGCGGGGACGACCATCAGCATGCTGACGCGCCGGGCGAGGAAGGTCTGGATCAGCGCCCGCTCCCGGTCCGGGTCTTCCGCCGACGAGCCCATGAGCAGGGTGAGCCCTCGGCTGCGTACGAGATCCTCGACGCCGCCGGCGACGGTGCCGAAGAAGGGGTTGCCGAGGTCGGGCACGACCAGGCCGACGGTGGTGTCCGGGCCCCCGACACGGATGTTGCGGGCCATCAGGTTCGGCTGGAAGCCGAGCTTCGCGACCGCGGCGAGCACACGCTCGCGGGTCTCCGGGGAGCTCGGCCCGTCCTCGTTGAGCACCCGGGACACCGTCTTGGCGCTGACGCCCACTTCCCTGGCGACATCGGCCAGTGTGGGGCGACGGTTCGCGGCCATGTACCACCGTTCCTGTGCGTTCGTCAGGCCCGGCCCCTCCCCGGGGCCGGGCCCGCTGTCCTGACTGTGCGGCGACCCTGTGGTCTGCGCGGCGTTGCCCCTGCGGCGACTCAGTGGGCGGACACGCCCGCCGCCTGGGCGGCATCCGCGTCGGCAACGACGGTACCTCCATCGTCGCTCACCCTGAGCGCCCCGGTCATGATGGCGACGACCTCCGCCATGGAATGGTCGGACGGCTTGATCAGCGCCGCACGACGGCCGAGCCGGTGGATGTGGGTGCGGTCGGCGATCTCGAAGACATGCGGCATGTTGTGGCTGATCAGGACCACGGGCATGCCCTTGTCACGTACCCGGCGGATCAGTTCGAGGACCTGCCCCGACTCCTTGACACCCAGGGCTGCGGTGGGCTCGTCCATCACGACGACGCTCTTGGCCCAGGCGACGGACCGCGCGACCGCCACGGCCTGGCGCTGACCGCCGGAGAGGGTCTCCACCGGCTGCGTCAGCGACCGCAGTCCGATCTTGAGGTCGGCCATGTGGGCCGCCGCCTCCCGGCGCATGCGCTTCTTGTCGAGCATGCGCAGCGCGCTCCCGAGGAAGCCCGGCCGGCGCAGCTCGCGCCCGAGGAACATGTTGGAGGCGATGTCCATGGACGCGGCGACGGCCAGGTCCTGGTAGACGGTTTCGATGCCGTGCTGCCGGGCGCTGTGCGGCCCGGTGAACCTGATGGGCTCGCCGTTCAGCCGGATCTCGCCCTCGTCGGGGGTGAGCGCACCGGTGAGCGCCTTGATCAGGCTCGTCTTGCCGGCGCCGTTGTCGCCGATGACGGCGAGGACCTCGCCGGGGAGCAGGTCGAAGTCGGCGCCGTCGATGGCGGTGACATGGCCGTATCGCTTGACCAGACCACGGGCCTGGAGCACGGGAGTGACATCGGCGGTGCTCATCGTGACTTCCTCCGGGAGATCTGGTCGACGGTCACGGCCAGGATCACCAGGACGCCGGTGATCAGGGTCTGGTAGATGGAGGCGACGCCCATCAGCTGGAGGCCGTTGCGGAACACACCGACGATGAGGACGCCGATGAAGGTGCCGAGGACGGAGCCGCGCCCGCCGAAGAGGCTGGTGCCGCCGAGGACGACGGCGGTGATGCTGTCCAGGTTGTCGGTCTGGCCGGCCTGCGGGTCGCCGACGCCGGTGCGGGAGATCAGGAGCAGCGCCGCGATTCCGTAGACGACTCCGGCGAGGGTGTAGAGGCCGATGGTCAGCCGGGAGGTGCGGATGCCGTTGAGGCGGGCGGCCTCGGGGCTGTTGCCGAGCGCGTAGACGTGCCGGCCCCAGGACGTTCCGCTCAGCGCGTAGGCGAAGAGCAGGAACAGGGCGATCGTCACGAGCGAGCCGTAGGTGATGTCGGTGTTGCCCAGGGGGAACGTCTCGCCGAGGGCGGTCAACGGCGCGGGGAGGTCGGTGATCGTCTGCTCGGCCGAGTAGATGTGGGTCAGGGCGAACGCCACGTTCAGCATGCCGAGGGTGACGATGAACGGCGGGAGCGGGATCAGCTGCACCAGCAGGCCGTTGACCAGGCCGAAACCCGCGCTGACGGCCAGGCCGAGAGCGATCGAGGCGAGTGGTGGCAGGCCGCCCTCGGCAGCCGTCTTGGCGATGACGATGCTGCCGAACGCCATGACGGCGCCGCACGAGAGGTCGATGCCGGCGGTGAGGATGATCAGGGTCTGACCGATGGCCAGCGTGCCCACGACCATGACCTGCTGGACGATCAGCGAGAAGTTGCCGCCGGTGAGGAACTGCTCGGTCGTCAGGGAGAAGAAGACGCAGGCCAGCAGCAGCGCGACGAGTGGTCCCGTGGTCGGTGCGGCGAGCAGCCTGCGGACCGTGGGCGGTCCTTGTCGCTGGTCGTAGGGCAGGGTTGTGGCAGTCATGGCGGTCCTTGCCGGTGTCGATGGTCGGCGGTGGTGGCGGTGGTCGGCGGTGGCGGCGCTGGTCGGCGGTGGCGGCGCTGGTCAGCGGTGGCGGCGGTGGTCGGCGGGTCGGTCTTCGTCAGCGGTACGGGCCGAAGGGCTGGTGTCGCGGTAGGCGTCCGGGTTCCGCCGCGCGCCCCGGCGCGGGGGCTCAGCCCCAGCACTTCTCCAGGCCGTACGCGGTGTCCTTGGCGTCGACACCCGGCTTGGCCGCGTCGGTGATGAGCGTGACGCCGGTGTCGGTGTAGCCGGAGGCCTTCTTGCCGCCCTTGGCGAAGTCGGCGACCGCCTTGACGCCCTGGGAGGCCATCTGGAGCGGGTACTGCTGCGAGGTCGCCGCGATCTTGCCCGCCGCGACGGCCTTCGTACCGGTGCAGCCGCCGTCGACGGAGACGACCAGCACCTTCTTCTCCAGGCCCTTCGCCTTGAGCGCGGTGTACGCGCCCAGCGCGGCCGGCTCGTTGATGGTGTAGACGACGTTGATGTCCGGGGCCTTCTGGAGGCAGTTCTCCATCGCGGTCTGGCCCTTGGCCTGGTCGCCGCCGGTGTCCTGCCGGCACACGACCGACGGGTCGCCCTCCGCGACGCCGAAGCCCTTGAGGAAGCCCTGGTGGCGCTGCACACCCACCGCGACGCCGGGCGCGAGGTCCAAAGTGGCGATCTTCGCCTCCTTGCCCGCCATGGCGGCCTTGGCGTACCGGCCGATGAGTTCGCCCGCCTTGACGTTGTCCGTGGCGAAGAGGGCGTCGGTGGCGTCCTGCGGCTCGGTCGGACTGTCGAGCGCGATGACCAGGACGCCCTTGGCACGTGCCTTCTCGAGGGCGGGGACGATCGCCTTGGAGTCGTTGGGCGTGATGAGGATGCCCTTCACGCCGGAGTTGACCATGTTCTCGATGGCGGTGACCTGGCCCGCGTTGTCGCCGTCGAACTTGCCGGCCGCGCTGACGAGTTCGACGCCGTTGGCCTTCGCGGCCTGCTCGGCGCCCTCCTTCATCTTCACGAAGAACGGGTTCGTGTCGGTCTTGGTGATGAGCCCGACCTTGGTCCCGCCGCCCCCGCCTCCTCCCTGCGCACCGGAGCCGCAGGCCATCAGGGTCAGCGCCGAGGCGGCGGCGAGAGCGGTGAGCCCGATGGAGGCGCGGAGGGTGGGGTTTCTGCGAGGCATGACTGATCTCCTGCTGCTGTACGAGGGCGGGGGAGGTGATGTCAGCGTTGACACATGTCATCGTTGACACCGCTTGCGGAGGATGATGAACTCCGTCACCCGGAAACGTCAATGCCTTGGCGCCGTTACAAGTCCGCAACGCCGTCCGCATCGCCTCACACGCCCGTCTGGAGAGAACGAGTCATGCGCCTGCCTCTGGTCACCGTCCTCGGAGAATGCGTCGCGGACGCCTTCACCGCCCCCGCACCCGCGCAGGGCGAGCTCGCCCTGCGGGTCCTGCCGGGCGGCGGCCCGGCGAACACCGCAGTGGCCCTCGCCCGGCTGGGCACACCCGCCCGCTTCCTGGGGCGGTTGTCCGACGACGTCTTCGGCCGCCTGTTCCGCGCCCACCTGGAGGCCTCGGGCGTGGATCTCACGGCCGCCGTCCGCGCAGCCGAGCCCAGCACGCTGGCCGTCGCCGAACTCGACGCCCAGGGCCGGGCGGTGTACTCCTTCCACGCCCAGGGCACGGCGGACTGGCAGTGGACGGCGGAGGAACTCGCCGCGACGGACCTCGCCGCCACGGCCTGCCTGCACTCGGGCTCGCTGGCCCTGGTGCGCGAGCCCGGCGGCGCGGTCGTGGAGGAGTTCCTCGCCCGCGCCTCCGCCACGGCCACGATCTCCGTCGACCCCAACGTGCGGCCGCTGCTCGTCGGACCGGACGTCTACCGCGAACGCCTGCCGCGCTGGTGCGCGCTCGCGGACATCCTCCGGCTGAGCGAGGAGGACCTGGAACTGCTGCTGCCCGACTGCACGATCGAGCAAGCCTGCGACGCCTGGCACGCGGCGGGCGCCCCGCTGGTCGTGATCACCCGCGGCGAGCGCGGCGCCGTCGCCTCGCTGAACGGTGACCGGGTCGTCGTACCGGCGCCCCCGGCCGACGTGGTCGACACCGTGGGCGCCGGCGACTCCTTCACCGCCGGGTTCCTGCACCATCTCGGCGTCAAGGGTCTCCTCGGCGGGCGCCTGACGGATCTGCGGGTCGACGACGTCTTCGACGCCTGCGCCTTCGCCTCCCGGGTCGCGGCGCTGACCTGCGGCGTCGTCGGCCCGAATCCGCCGTGGGCCGGCCAGTTGCGGCTGCCGGAACCGGCGTTCGGACGCACCGCCGGCTGAACGGGCGGCCCGGCAGGTGGCCCGAACGAACTCGGTCCGGGCCATTGACGCGCCACCCGGAGCCCGCACATCATCACTCCGCAGCGGATGTCATCGCTGTCACATGTCATCGATGACATCTCGTTCTCCCGGGTTGCCCCCATCACCCGGCACCGCGAATCCCACGGCGTCGTGCCCCTCAGCGGACGCGGACACGGCGCCGCCGCGCCCACCATGCAGGAGAAACCATGAGCCGAGCCCCTGCCCGCCGTCGTGGCCCGCTGCACCTCGTCGTCGCCGCGGCCGCGACCTGCGCGCTCACCGTCACCTCCGTCGCCCCGCAGGCGGCGGCGGAGGCCGGCCGGCCGTACACGGAGACGTACCGCCCCCAGTTCCACTTCAGCCCCGCGAAGAACTGGATGAACGACCCCAACGGACTGGTCTGGTTCAAGGGTGAGTACCACCTGTTCTACCAGTACAACCCGAGCGGTAACACCTGGGGGAACATGTCCTGGGGCCACGCCGTCAGCAGGGATCTCGTGCACTGGCGGGAACTCCCCCTCGCGATCCCGCACGACGACAAGGAGATGGTCTTCTCCGGCAGTGCCGTGGTCGACCGCGACAACACCACCGGATTCGGGACCAAGGACGACCCCGCGATGGTGGCCGTCTACACCAGCCACTTCAAGGACGGCAGCAGGCAGGCCCAGTCCCTGGCGTACAGCACCGACCGCGGCCGCACGTGGACCAAGTACGCCGGGAACCCCGTGCTCGACATCGGGTCGAAGGATTTCCGCGACCCGAAGGTCCAGTGGTACGCACCCACGAGGAGCTGGCTGATGACGGTGTCGCTGTCCGCCGAGCACAAGGTGCGGTTCTACTCCTCCAAGAACCTCAAGACCTGGACGCAGCTGAGCGACTTCGGTCCGCGGAACGCGGTGGGCGGCGTCTGGGAGTGCCCGGACCTGTTCCCGCTGCCCGTCGACGGCGACCCCAGGCGCGTCAAGTGGGTGCTCGTCGTCAACATCAATCCTGGTGGGATCGCCGGTGGTTCCGCCGCCCAGTACTTCGTGGGCGACTTCGACGGCAAGCGTTTCACGGCCGACGACGACGGCTCCTACACTCCTCCGCCCGGAGCGGTGGCGCAGGACTTCGAAGGGGCCGACTACGGCACGTGGCGGACGACCGGCACGGCCTTCGGTGACGGACCGGTCCCCGCACCCGAGCCCGGGACCTCGGGTACGAGCGGGGTCGAGGGCCGGGGGTTCGCCGACAGTTTCCACGGCGGCGACGCCGAGACCGGCACCCTCACCTCACCGCCCTTCACCGTCGACAGCGCCTACCTCAACTTCAAGGTGGCCGGCGGCCGTCACCCGCACGTCCCCGGCTCGGTGACGGGAGACTCCCCCGCGCCTCCCGGCAAGGTCCTCGCCGGCTTCGAGCAGGGCGGCTACGGCTCCTGGACCACCACGGGTACGGCCTTCGGCGACGGCCCCGCAGCCGGCACGCTTCCCGGGCAGAACCCGGTCACCGGTCAGGACGGCGACGGCCTGGTGAACAGCTTCCTCGGCGGCGACGCGGCCACGGGCACCCTGACCTCGCCCGAGTTCGCCCTCACCGCGAAGTACGTCAACTTCCTCATCGGCGGCGGCCGTCATCCCTCGGGCACCGACACGCCCACCGCCGTCCGGCTCGTCGTCGACGGCAGGACCGTACGCAGCGCCACCGGATCCGACTCGGAAGAGCTCAACTGGGCCTCCTGGGACGTCGGCGACCTCGTGGGCAGGACCGCGCACATCGAGGTCGTCGACCAGAACACCGGCGGCTGGGGCCACATCCTGCTCGACCAGGTCATGCAGTCCGACACTCCGGCGCGCCCGCGTTCGACCGAGACGGCGGTCAACCTCCTCATCGACGGCGAGGTCGTCCGGAGCGAGACCGGCACGGACAGCGGCAGCCTGGACTGGGCGTCCTTCGACCTGCGCGCCTACCAGGGCAAGCAGGCCACCATCCAGATCGTCGACATGAACAAGTCCGGCTGGGGCCACATCCTGGCCGACCGTTTCGTCGCCGCCGACCGGCCGGCGATCCCCGGCGTCCGAAGGGCCTCCTGGGTCGACCACGGCAAGGACTACTACGCGGCGGTCTCCTGGGAGAACGCCCCCGACGGCAAGCGCCGCATGATCGGCTGGATGAACAACTGGCAGTACGGCAACGACATTCCCACCTCCCCCTGGCGCAGCGCGCAAAGCATTCCGCGCGAGATGGCGCTGCGCACCGTGAACGGCCGGCTCCGGCTCACGCAGCAGCCGGTGTCCACGGTGGAGTCGCTGTACACCGGCACCGCGGTCGGCGTGCGCGACGTGAAGATCGCGGAGGGTTCGACGCCCCTGGCAGGGGGCCGTGCCGACGGCAGGGCGCTCGACATCCGGGCCACGTTCTCCCCCGGTGACGCCAGGCGGTTCGGGCTCACCGTCCGCACGGGCGAGGGGCAGAAGACGGTCATCGGCTACGACACCGAGACCGAAGAGCTGTACGTCGACCGGACACGGTCGGGTGCGGTGGACTTCCACGACGACTTCCCCGGCGTCCAGCGCGCGCCGCTGACCGCCCGGAACGGCAAGGTCGAGCTCCGCGTCCTGGTCGACTGGTCCTCCGTCGAGGTGTTCGGCGGTGCCGGCGAGACCGTGATCACGGACCAGATCTTCCCGAGCCCGGACAACGACGGGATCCGGCTCTTCGCCGAGGGCGGTTCCGCCCGCCTGGACAGGGCCGAGGTCCGGCAGGTGCGGTCGTACCGCGACTGACCACCCAGGGAGTTCCACTCACGGCGTGGAGCCCGGCCGCGCGGCCCGGACAGCCTCTGGCCGGTGGCCGGGCTCGCGCCACCGCGCCGGTGCCGTTGACGGTGCGGGCGGGCCTCATTAATGTGCGCTGAGATCTCCGACCCTTTGACCGGTGTTCGACATCTCCTCGCTTGGGAGCGCTCCCACCGCCATCCCAGGAACCAGGCGGACAGCGAGAGGTCCTGCTGTCACCCCCGACCACGTACAGGAGCCGCACATGCCACCCGCCCGGTCGTTACGTCTCTCCACCGCGCTGCTGACGGGCGCCCTCCTCCTGGGGTGTCTCACGTCCGCGCCGGCCGCCGCGGACGTCCCCGCCGCCACGGCGGCGACCACGGCCGTGCGCGTCAACCAGGTCGGCTACCTGCCCGACGGGCCCAAGCGCGCCACTGTCGTCACCACGGCGACCCAGGCACTCTCCTGGCAGCTGCGGAACGCGTCCGGTTTCCTGGTCGCCTCCGGATCGACCGTCCCGCACGGCGCGGACACCCCCTCCGGGCAGTCCGTCCAGGTGGCCGACTTCTCCTCGTACCGGAGCACCGGCTCGGGGTACGTCCTGTCCGTGGACGGCGAGAGCAGCGCGCCCTTCGACATCCGCGCGGACCTCTACGACACCTTGCGCTCCGACTCGATGGCGTTCTTCCACCACCAGCGCAGCGGCATCGCGATCGACGCCTCCCTGGTGGGTTCCGCCTACGCGCGCCCGGCCGGACACCTCGGCGTCGCGCCCAACCAGGGCGACACGTCCGTCCCGTGCCAGGCCACCGTGTGCGACTACACCCAGGACGTCAGGGGTGGCTGGTACGACGCGGGCGACCACGGCAAGTACGTGGTCAACGGCGGCATCTCCACCTGGCTGATCGTCAACTCCTTCGAACGGGCCAAGCGGGCCGGCGGCGATGCCGCACTGGGCGACTCGACCCTGCGCGTCCCCGAACGAGGCAACGGAATACCCGACGTCCTCGACGAGGCGCGGTGGGAGCTCGACTTCCTGATGCGCATGCAGGTGCCCGAAGGAAGGCCGTACGCGGGCATGGCCTTCCACAAGGTCCACGACGCGGCCTGGACCGGCATGCCGCTGCGTCCCGACCAGGACACGCAGCCCCGCGAGCTGCACCGGCCGTCCACGGCGGCGACGCTCAACCTCGCCGCGGCCGCCGCGCAGTGCGCCCGGGTCTTCCGCCCGTACGACTCCGGGTACGCCGACCGGTGCCTGGCGGCCGCCCGCCGGGCCTGGACCGCGGCGCAGGCCAACCCCGCCCTGTACGCGCCGGCCTCGGACAGCACGGGCGGCGGAGCCTACGACGACACGCGGGTCACCGACGAGTTCTACTGGGCGGCCGCCGAGCTGTACGCGACGACGGGCGAGAGCGCCTACCGGGACGCGGTCACCTCCTCGCCCTGGCACACCTCGGCCGACGCGTTCAGCCCGTACGGCTTCGGCTGGGCGGACACGGCGGCGCTCGGCCGGCTCGTCCTGGCCACCGTCCCCAACGGCCTGCCCGCGTCCGACCTGGCCCGGATCAGGGCCTCGGTGACGGCAGCCGCCGACGGCTATCTGTCCAGGATGGCCGCCCAGGGGTACGCCGTGCCCGTCCCGGCGGACGGATACTTCTGGGGCTCGAACGGCGAGGTCGCGAACGACGCGATCGTCATGGCCGTCGCCGGCGAGCTGACGGGCGACGGGCGCTACCGCGCCGGCGCGCTGGAGACCATGGACTACCTGCTCGGCCGCAACGCGCTCGGCGTGTCGTACGTGACCGGCCACGGCGAGAGGTTCTCGCAGAACCAGCACCACCGCTTCTGGGCCCATCAGTTGGACGCCTCCCTGCCCCACCCGCCGGCCGGGTCGCTCGCCGGCGGTCCCGACAGCGCGCTCCAGGACCCGGTCGCGCAGGAGAAGCTGACCGGCTGCGCGCCCGCCGCCTGCTACGTCGACGACATCGGCTCGTACTCGACCAACGAGGTGGCGGTCAACTGGAACGCCCCGCTGGCCTGGCTCGCCGCGTATGCCGCCGAGCGACGCTCCACCGGCGAACCGCCCACCGCCGCCTGCGCGGTGACGTACACGGTGAACAGCGTCTGGAACGCCGGCTTCACCGCGACCGTCACCGTCAGGAACACCGGCCCGACGGCCGTGGACGGCTGGCAGCTGGCCTGGGCCTACCCGGGCGGCCAGCGCGTCACGAGCGCCTGGAACGCCACCGTCACCCAAAACGGCACTGCCGTCAGCGCCCGCGACGCCGGCTGGAACCGGGCGATCGCCCCCGGTGCGACCGCGGCCTTCGGAGTACAGGGCACCCACACGGGCTCGAATCCCTCCCCCACGGCCTTCACACTCAACGGAAGCGCCTGCGCCTGATCACGGCCGGCCGGGACCGCGCGGAAACGTCCGCGCGGTCCCGGCCGGCGCCACACCCACCCTGAACCCCACCACCGGGAGCCCCTCATGCGCCGACTCCTCGTCTGCCTGACGGCGGCGGCAGCCGCACTCGCCGGACTCACCGTGACGGCGCCACCGGCGAGGGCCGCCGACGCGGGCACGTTCAGCGCGGTCACCTACAACGTCGCCGGGCTGCCCGACAGCATCTCCAGCGCGCCGACGCCCCGCGAGCCCGCCACGACCGAGATCGGCCGACGGATCGAGCCGTACGACATCGTGCACGTCCAGGAGGACTTCAACTACCACGCCCGCCTCTACGCCGCCGACACCGCCCACCCGTACCGCACCCCCACCAGCGGCGGGGCGGGCATCGGCAGCGGCCTCAACACGCTGTCGAAGTCCCCCTACGACACGGACGACTTCGAACGGGTCCGCTGGAACTCCTGCCAGTACGACTCGGGCGACTGCCTGACCCCGAAGGGCTTCACCTTCGCCCGGCAGCGCCTCGCCGAGGGCGTGTACGTCGACTTCTACAACCTTCACACCAACGCCGGTACGAACGCGGGAGATCTGAAGTCACGCGCCGACAACCTGAACCAGCTCACCGCCTTCATCAGCACCCACTCGGCGGGCAACGCGGTCGTCGTCATGGGCGACACCAACACCCGCTACACCCGCGCCGACGACACCATCGCCGAGTTCGCCGCCGCCAACGCGCTCACCGACGCCTGGGTCGAGCTGATCCGCCACGGCATCCCGCCCACCAAGGGCAGCGACGCCCTCGTCTGCGACCAGTCCCTGCCGACCGTGCCCAACACCTGCGAGGTCGTGGACAAGGTCCTCTACCGCGGCAGCAGGCTCGTCTCCCTGAGCGCCACCTCCTACGACAACGAGCACGCCGCCTTCCTCACGGACGACGGACGCATGCTCTCCGACCACGACCCGGTCGCGGTGAGCTTCTCCTGGTCGCTCAACCCGGACTTCCGGCTGACCGAGCAGTTCGGTGGACCGCACGGCGACCCCTTCAACGACATCGACCGCGTCCCCGCCGGCGCCCGTGCCACCACCCTCACCTTGCGCGCCGGCTCCCGGATCGACGGCCTTGCCATCACCCTGGACAACGGCACGACACTCACCCACGGCGGCACCGGGGGCACCGCCGCCTCCCTCACGCTCGGCAGTGGGGAGTACGTCACCACCGCCTACGTGTGCCGTGGCCAGAAGGACGGCCGCACCCGGATCTTCCACGCGAGGTTCAGCACCAACCTCGGCCACACCCTCGCCGGCGGCACGCCGACCTCCGACTGCGTCACCCGCACCGCCCCTCCCGGCTGGCAGATCACCGGCTTCCACGGCCGCTCGGGCGACGAGATCGACAAGATCGGCTTCATCCACACGCGACGCTGACGTCCCCGACATCCCGGCCGCACTCGACGCCCCGGCCTGAACGGTCGCCTTCCATAGACCGGCTGGTTCCGGCCACGCTGCGCCCCGAGCGTTTGGTGCCGGCGGGGAGGGGAACAGGGTTGTGCGGTGTTGTGACGGAAGATCAGGGACCTGATCGCACGGGGGGACCATGCAGGCCGGCGCAGTCGAGAGCACACACGAGTACTGGGATCCCGCGCATCCCGTCCTGGAGATCCTGCGTGCCCGCCGGGAGTCCGGGAGCTTACCGGGGCAGCGCACGGACGGTGCGACCGTCGCCCTCGCCATCGAGGGCGGCGGCATGCGCGGGGTGATCTCCGCCGCGATGCTGTCCCAGCTGGAGGACTACGGCTTCAAGGACGCCTTCGACGTGGTCTACGGGTGCTCCGCCGGAGGGATCAACGGCGCCTACTTCCTCGCGGGCGAGACCTGGTACCCGCTGTCGATCTACTACGACGACCTGACGAACAAGCAGTTCGTCGACTTCTCCCGGGCCCTGCGCGGGCAGCCGATCCTGAACCTGGCCTACTCCTTCGACCACATCATGGAGCGGGTCAAGCCCCTGGACTACGAGGCCGTCCTCCGCTCGCCGATCGCCCTGTCCGTGCCGGTCACCGACGTCGACGCGCTCCGGACCGTGGTGCTGCGGGAGTTCTCCACCCGGCACGACCTCAAGGCCGCGTTACGCGCCTCCGCCTGGCTCCCGATCGCCGTCCCCGGCACCTTCGCCATGCCCGACGGAACACGCGCCATCGACGGCGGCGTCCTCACCGCCCTGCCCTTCCGGCTCGCGGTCGCTGACGGCTGCACGCACGTCCTGTCGCTCAGCACCCGGCCGATGGGACCGGCCGGCGCCGGGCTCAACCTGATGCACCGCTACACCTTTCTGCACCTGGAACGGATGCGCCGCGGGCTCGGCGCCGGATACCTGGCGGCGATCCGTCAGAAGCACCGCGACCAGGACTGGCTCCGCCGGATGAGAACGGCCCCCGCGGCCGGCGCGCCGTACGTCCTCGATCTGGCGCCACTGCCGTGGATGCCCGAGCTCAAGCGGCACGAGCAGAACCACGGCCGGCTCCTCCACCACGCGCGGATGGCCTACGGAATCTCCTTCTGCGCCACCGAGGGGAGACCGGTCGAGCTGATGCGCCGGGGCGGAATCCGTGCCATGCCGAGACTGAGGATGGTTGACAGCGCGAATGGAGCACCGGGGCGCGACGCTGGATCTGCTGCTCGCAGCACTGTCCGATCTGACGGGATATGACGGGAGGCACCTGGCACGGTTACAGGACCTGCTGGAGCTGCCCGCCGACGGCCGGCCGGAAACCGCCCGGCAGCGGACCCGCCGGCTCGAGATGTGGCGGCGCCTGCTGCAGGACATCCCTCTCGACGAGCGGTCGTTCGACGACCGCTTCGGGCTCGCGGGCAGGCGGGCCACGATCGCGCACCTGGTCTCCTGGTGCCTCGGCTACCGGGACCAGAGCGGTCGGCGGCCGTTGGGCCGGGACGAGCTGTTCGGTTTCGTCAGCCTGTTCCTGCTGACCCTGCTCGGTCTCGCCGAGTCCGAGGCGCAGCGCTCGCTCCCGCAACCGGGGGCCGTCGTCGGCCGGAGCGGCCAGGCGCTGACCCATGACTGCGACGGCGTCTGCGGGGTGCTCGTCGCCGAGGTCGCGGTCGCGGAGGTCATCGCCGACGTCTACAGCCCGCAGCGGCGCCCCGCCGGGCGCGGCGCGGCGGAGACCGTGGAGCCCGCCCGGCGCGAATGGGAGGCCATGCAGCGCAAGCTGCGGTTCCACCGGCACGGCAGCACCTCGATGATCCTGCGCGGCGCCACGGCGGACGCCGTGCACGGCGCCCGTCCCGAGTTCGCCCTCAAGCTGATCCTCTATCCGTTCACCCGGATCGGGACCCTCGCGCAGGCCACCCGCAGCTACGCGGAGACGTACGGCACGTCGAGCACCGGTTCACGGCACCTGGTGCGGGTCTGGGCCAGCTGGGACAGCTGGATCCTCATGGACTTCATCGAGGGCCGGACGCTCGCCGAGCTCGTCCGCGAGGAGTGGGGGGCGGAGGCGGCCGGCGCGGGCCAGACAGCCTCCCTTCGCCTGGACCGGCTCCGGGAGAAGGGGCTGCTGCTCTTCGAGGCCCTGGAGGACCTCCAGCGTGTCGCGCGCGACGACCCGGTCCACGGCCGGCTCAAGAGCGTGCACGCGGACCTCGCACCCTCCAACATCATCGTGTCCGCGGCCGACGGCGCCTTCAAGCTCATCGACCTCGGCCGGAACTACCTCTACACCCACACCGTCACGGGCACGGCAGGCGCCGAGGCCGCCTACATCGCCCCGGAGGTGAAGGCAGGCGAGCCCGAGATATCCCGGGCCGACCTCTACTCGCTCGGGCAGCTGCTGATCCTCTTCGGCACCGGCCGGGCGAGCGCCGACGGCGTCGTACCCGACATCTTCTACATGCGTGCCGCGCTGCTCGCGCGGTTCGTCGAGGACCTGGTCGACGCCGACCCGGGCCGGCGGCTGCTCATCTTCTCCGCCGGAGCCGGGCCCGCGCTCTCGTACGCGCGGCTGAAGGACGGCTTTCTGGCGGAGCTCGACATGGTGCAGGCCGCCGAGCAGGGCGAGTCGGATCTACGGGTCGAGACCGGGTGGCGGGCCCTGCGCGAGCTGATGCGACCGCTGGCCGGCGACCCGGGCCGCGAGTGGCGGCTGTGGCGGATGCGCAGAGGCCTCGACGAACGCCCGGAGTCCGACCGCGGGCAGTTCACGAACTGGCTCCTTGCCTGGTCGCTGTTCTCGGCGCTGATATGGGCGGTGACGAACACCGTCGTCGTCACCTGGCTGCTGCGGGACCTGGACCTGGACTGGGGGAACAAGCTCGTGGAACTGGTGCAGCACGCCAGTCACAACCCCGACGGCCTCCCCGTCATCGACGGATGGCGGCGCGAGGGGTACGAGCTGCCGGACTGGCGGGCCAACCTCCCCGCCCGGATGGTCGGACTCTCCTACGCGATCGCCGCACCAAAGTACTACCAGATGCTGTTCTCCGGCCTGACCCCGCTCGTCATCGGATGGCGGGCCGGCTCGATGACCCGACTGGCCCTGGCGGCCGAGGCGAGCATGCGGATCATGGCCGTCGCGCCGTGCCTGCTCGTCCTGGCGGTCACCCTGGTCGACCCGCGCTGGTGGCCGATCAACTCCGCGATCGGGCAGATCCTCACCCTGCTCGCGAACGTGCTGACCCTCGCCTACGTGCGCGCGGTCGTCGCCCGCTCACGACAGCTCGGCCTCAGCACGGTCCCCGGCGACGACACCAAGATCACGGGCCTGTCCTCGTTCACCCAGTGGGTGCCGACCTCGTTCTTCTACGCCACGGCCGTCCTGACCATCGGCACCATGCTCTACCTGGGACTTCTCCACGACGTCTACGTGTACGCGCTGGCCGTCACCTCGACCAACATCTTCCTCTTCTACGCCATCAAATGCGGCATCGGCGGCCCGACCATCCGCGTCACGATCGTCCGCACCTGCCTGGCCGCAGAACGCGTCGGCCGCTGCCGGTGACCACCGCCACTTCCGCCACTGAGACGGTCAGGGCGGCAGGAGCGTGCCGAGGGGGCCTAGATCGAGGTTCAGGTCTTCGAGGGTCAGACCGTAGCGGTCACAGAGTTCGATCATCCGGTCGTGGAGGAGCATCAGGGTGAGGCCGAGCCTTTCCTCCTGCTCGTCGGTCAGGTCGCCCTGATCGACCCGATGCAGCGCCTGACGTTCCATCAACTGCCTGAGCAGTTCGACGATGGTCAGCACGAGCTTGATGAGGTCACGCTCCACCGTGTCGGGGTCGCTGTGGAGACGGCGGGCGGCGTGGCGGGCCCCTCTTTCCACCGCCGAGAGATCATCGGCGCGCGCCGGCAGCAGGGAGAATGCGCGCTCTGCGGCTGCGGCGACCTCGTGGCGACGGTCGCCCCGACCCGGGCCGGTACGTTCAGAGGGGCCGGTCATGACGCGGCCCCTCCGGTTCCTGCGCGGCGGCTTCTCGCGACGGAGTGTCCTGCACACCCGGCATGAGAGACGTGAGGGCCCACTGATCGTCTCCCTGGGCTGCGACGATGACCGCACGCAGGGAGATCTTGACCAGGTCGATGTCCGCGATCGACAGGACGAGGTCACCCGTCAGCACCACGCCCCCGCTCAGCAGCCGGTCGAGGAGGTCGATGAGTGCCACCTGTCGCTCCGCGAGGGCCTCCTCTTGACGTGTCCTCACGGCCGGCGCACCTCCTCCGGCGCCTGCGGGTCCGTGAGCACCGCGAACGAGTAGGGAGCCCACGGCCCGGTGATGTCGACCCGGACGCCGCTCAGATCACGTGCTGAGCGCAGGACGAGTTCACGGAACTCGCGGGAGCGCGTGCGCGGCACCAAGTACGAATCGTTGGCCACGTTCTCGCCTGTTCCGGTGGCGAGCTGGCCTTGCTGAAGCCGGTGGCGCGCGCGTTCCACGGCCACGTCGCGCACCTCGGCCTCGATCCTGCGCACCGCCTCGGCCGCGGCGGTCCAGGCGGCCCCCTTCTCCTCGCGCTGCTGCCTGCGGCGACGCAGGTAGGCTCGCCCGGGGTCGGGGACGTCCTCGGGCCCGTCCTCCGGCGCTGCGGACACCTGGGGGGCCTCCGCATAGACCTTGACCCCCCATTCCACGTGGTCGGCGAACCGGTCCAGCATGCGGTTGAAGATCGTCTCCCCCCGGCGCAGAACGTCGCGCACCCGCTCGTCGTCCAGGTAGACCGTCGCCAACCGCAGAGGAAGGACGGCGGTGGACGACGCGAGGATCTCCACGACGTTGTGATGAGCCCGCGCCACGCGCTCGAGCCACTCGAGGTCCTCCAGGTGGACCTTGAGCGCCGCTTCGGAGAACTCGCTCTCCGGTACGGAACCGACCGCGGCCGCCGTGTCACCCGCCCGGACGATCCTCACCGTTCCCGATGCGACACCTTCGACGCCCCGCAGCACCTCCGCCTCCAGGGATGCCGTCGGTCGCACCACGGCGTACGCGTAGCTCAGCTCTCCGTCCATGACGTCAGTCCCGCCGCTCCTCGTGCTCGGCCGCAGTTTCCGAATCGTCGCGAGCCCGTGCCTTCTTGCCGTCCGACTCCCGTCGCCTGGTTCTGCGTTCGCGTTCGGGAGCGGCCCGTGGTTCGTCCGCGTCAGAAGCCTCGGAGGTACGGCGCCGGCGACTCCGGGACCCTTCCGGCAGCTCCGACCGGGGTTCGGGGCGGGCGCGAAGTGCCTTGATCTCGGCGCGCAGTCGCTCGTTCTCCTCCTCCAACTCCTTCCCGTGGCCGGCTCGCGAGGACAGCGCCGGATCGTGCTCCCACCAGTCGATGCCGATCTCCCTGGCCTTGTCGACCGAGGCGACCAGGAGCCGAAGCCTGATGGTCAGCAGCTCGATGTCGAGCAGGTTGATCCGGATGTCTCCGACGATGACGATGCCCTTGTCCAGCACGCGTTCCAGAATGTCGGCAAGATTCGCGCTCTGCTGCTGACCGTAGGGGGACAGGGAGCGCGCGACCGAGGGGCCTTCGGAGTCCGATGCATCCACAACGCTTCGACCTCGCTCCCTGGGCGTCAGCTCTTCCGGCTTCGACGAGTGCGGGGGCGTTCGTCCGCGTCTTCGGCCCCGGCCTCATCTGCGGCCTCGACCTCTTCTTCGCCGTCCTCCTCGTCCTCGTCCTCGTATTCGTCCTCCGGTCCCTCCTCGTACTCGTACTCGTCCTCCGGTGCTTCCTCGTACTCGTCCTCCTCCGGCGCCTCGTCTTCGTCCTCGTACTCGTCCGCTTCGTCGCGGCCCTCGTCCTCGGCGTCGCCCGCGCCGGCCTCTTCAGGAGTCTCGTCCCGTGCTTCGCTGTCTTCGTCCTCGTCAGAGCTGGAGACGACCTTGCCGTCGCGGATCTCACCGCGCCAGCCGCCCGTGGCCTCGCCCTTGATCATGACGAATGTACGGAAGGCCTTGAGATCGAGCCGGGCCCGCCGGCCCTGCGCGCGGACGAGGCTGCCCGCCTTCTCGACCATGCCCTTGGGGAAGTACTCCATGACCAGCAGGACCTTGGTCAGGTTCTCGCCGAGCGGGTGGAAGGTGACCACGCCTCGCGTGGTGCCCTTCGCCCCTTCCGAGGTCCACGCGATGCGTTCGTCGGGAATCTGTTCCGTGATGGTTCCCTTCCACGCCCGGGTCGCCTTCGCGACCTTCACCTGCCACTGGCTCGTCGTCTCGTCCTCCTGCTCGACGGACACGACGCCCTTGGCGAAGCTTCCGAACTCCTGGAACTGGGTCCACTGGTTGTACGCCTCGCGCACGGGGACGCCTATGTCGATGTCCTCGATGACCGTCATGCTCTTGTGCCCCGCCTCGGACGCCGAGGAGTGGGGCTCGTGCGTCTTGACGCTCTTCACCTTCTCCGCGAGTACGTCCTTCGTGTGCGCCGCGGTGTCCTTCGCATGGGAGGTCGTGTCCGCGACGCGCGCGGCCGCCGACGTGAGTGCGGCCTTGCCCGGCGTGTGCTCGGCGAGTTTCCTGCCGCTTCTGCCTGCCCCACGGACCAGGGCGCGCGGGCCGATGTGCGCCTCGCCCAGCTTGCCTGCCGCGGTGCCTATGCGCTGGCCCACGCCGGCCAGCGCCTTCTCCAGGCGTGCCTCGACATAGGTCTCGAACTCTTCTGCGAGCCGGTTCGCGCCAGGATTGCCGTCCGGCTTCCTCTGCGTGCCGGAGGTCCCCGCGGAGCCCTTCGTTCCCCGCTCCGAAGTCCTTGCGTCAGGCATCGTCTCGCCTCCTGGTACTCCTCGCACGGGTGCCCTTCGACGCACTGGACGCCTTCTGGGCCGATTGCTTCGACGTTTCTTCGGTCTTGGCCGTCGAGGCCTTACGCCGAGAGGCGGTCGTACGCCGCGGACGGGGCTCGGGCTCCTCGTCCTCGTCCTCGTCGGACGGCTCGCTCTCCTCGTCTCGCGCCGCCCGCTCGGGGGCGTCCTCGTCCGCCTGCTCGTCGTGATCGGCGCTGTCGTCGGCACGCTCGTCCTCGTAAGCCTCGTCGCCCTCCCGGCTGTCCCCCTCGTCCTCGTCGTGTTCTCCTCGCAGCCCCTCCGTCCGCCTGTGCAGGGCGTCGGCCAGGTGCTCGGCCTTGGCGTTGAGCACGGTGGTGGCCGCCGTCTTCCCCGCGGTCATGAGCTCGCCTCGAACCTGCCGGTTCACGTTGCTCAGGAGGGGCGATTGGGCGATCGTCCTTCCCAGCTGTCCCGGCTTGATCCGTGATCCCGCCAGCGCCATGGCCAGCCCGAAGGCGAGTTTGGCCTTTTTGGTCCGCCCCAGCACATAACCGCCGACCAGGGCGGTGCCGATCTTGGCGTTGTTCATGACGGTGCTTCTCTCCTCGGCCCCCGGCCCGGGCCCCTGGCATGCTCATGGATGGAGCCAGGCCCCAGCAGCGCTTGCTACGTACCGGCTTATCCGGCCTTGCGCAGCTGGTACGCCCTGATCTCCTCCAGTCGCTGCAGGAGCGAGTCTTCCTGTTCCTTGAACTCCTCGTCGCTCACGCGACCCGCCGCTCGCTCTCGTTCGAGCTCAGCGAGCTGCTCCTGAACGGGGGCGGGGTCGTAGCACTCCTCCTCGGCGGCCTCCACTACCTTGTCCAGGACCCACCCGACCCCTCGGAACGGGGCGGCGGGCAGTGCGAGCAGCTCAGTCACCAGTCCCACGGCGCCTCCCTGTGCGCGGTGTCAGTCAGGCGAAGCTGTACGGGGGCAGCGGCCCGCGGATCCGGATCTCGACTCCCTCGGGCTGTCCCTCGAGCAGTTCTTCGCCGGCTTTCGTGAATTCGTCGGCTCGTTCCCGGTCGACGAGGAACGACGCGCTGAGGAAGTACTGCTGGGACGGCTCGGACAGGCGCTCGGCCGTGGCGTGCGGCCTCAGTGCCTCAAGCACCGACTCCGCGAGAGCCCCCTGCCGTGCCTGCATCTCGTCACTCAAGAGCTTGCCGAGTTCGAGCCGCTCCTCGTACGTTCCGCCACCCTCGCGCGTCGCGTCGTTCAAGTCACGAACGGGTTTGGATTCCTCGAGGATTTGCCGTATGGCGGCTTCCTCCTCCTGGACTCCCTTCACGTTGAACTCCACGCGGTCGGTCAGTTCCTCGAGGCGCTGGGTGAACTGTTCGGCACCTTCCTCGAGTACCGCGCGAACAGCGTCCTCGTCCTCTGCAACGAAGCCGAAGCCCAGAGGCAGTGTGACGCCATCGCTCCACAACCGGGTCTGTACGTCGTGGTGCGCCTCGACGTCGGGGCGCTTCGCGCTGATCTCCTCCTGAGTCTCACTCACGACAGCGCACAGTTCCCCTTTGCATACCGAGCGCACGGCTGTCTCTTCGCCGCCCACACCCTTGAGGTCATCGAGGCGGAGGGGGTGCGACGACTTGGTAATCGCGTAGACGTAGAGAGCCATCGCTATTCGCCGTCCTCGGAGGAACGCCGTGCCGTACGACGCTCGCGGCCTCCGTCGCCGGAGCGTTTCCCGTCGTGACGAGGCTCCTTCTCGCGCTCTTCCTCGCGATTACCGGTGAGGGAATCCGTGAAGGCCTCGACGGCTCCGGTGAGTGCTCCCTTGGTCTTGCCCTTGGAGCCCGACTCGGTCGTCTTCTCCACGACGTCCGTCAGCTGAGCCGGAGCCTTACGGCCGCTCTCCAGATCGAGGCGGTTGCATGCCTCGGCAAAGCGGAGATATGTGTCGACGCTGGCCACGACCACGCGAGCATCGACCTTCGCGATCTCGATTCCGACGAGAGACACGCGGACGAAGGCGTCGATCACCAGGCCGCGGTCGAGGACCAACTCGACCACGTCATAGAGATTTCCCGTGCCTCCGCCCTGTCCGGGCACCCCGCCGCCCTGTTGCACTATAGACACGCCGACCTCCCTAAGGCCGAAGTGGCGGCATCACGCTCAGCTCTGTTCCTTGTCGACCTGAGCACGCGTATATCGCTTGCCGCGCTCGTATCCCAGCAACTGCCCGTCCGGACCCAGCGCAACCTCATAAATTGCGATGACGCTGGTCGTCTCCGGAATTCGCTCGACCTCCACGACTTCGATCTCCGCCGCCCAGCCCTGATCTGTCGGCTTCAGAGCGGACACGGACTCGGGAGTCCGTCCCAGAAGTCCGGTGAGCTGCTCCACGGCGTACCGCAGGGCGTCCGCGGCCGGCACCCGATGTGAGGGCTCGTTCTCGTCGGGCTCAGCCTCGTCGGGCTCAGCCTCGTCGGGCTCAGCCTCGTCGGGCTCGGATTCGACCTCGCCCTCCGTGGCCGAGTCTGCTTCATCTGCCGGTTCCGAGTCTGTGTCGGTGTCGGTGTCGGTGTCGGTGTCGACCTCGTCCTCGGCCTCGCGTTCGGGCTCGGGTTCGGGCTCGTCAGGGCCATGCTTCTTGCGCTTGCCGACGGTATTCGTGACAGTTCACCGCCAAAGTTGGCATTTACATCCTTGCCGCCAATCCAAATTCCACCATATCCGCGATATTTGACCTTCGCCATGAACGGTAATGGCCAATACGGCAACCGCCGGTTACGGAGCATGGATATGGCGAGCCCGGGAAGTTGCATCATGAACGAGCGCACGACGAGGGAGGCGCATCCATGGAAGTTTCCGGAATCATCAGCGCTCTCGTGATCGGGACGATCATCGGCCTCCTCGGCCGACTGGTCCTTCCCGGTCGGCAGCACATACCGATCTGGCTCATGATCCTGATCGGTATCGCGGCGGCGCTGGGCGGTTCTGCCATTTCCCATGCGGCCGGAGTCGACGACACGAGCGGAGTCGACTGGATCGAATGGCTCATCCAGATCGGGCTGGCCGCGATCGGCATTGCCCTGGTGGACAGGGCCCGTGCGAGAAGGGCGTGATTACGCCGGTCAAAGGCGGGTAGCTGCCGTGCAGCCCCTTCCAGGGGCTCGTAGGAAAATCGGCCGAGGAGCTGATCCGTGTGGCTGGGGGGCAAGAGAATTCGTGGCAAGGCCCAGGAATTGAAGGGCAAGGCGAAGGGCACCGGGGACCAGGTGGCAGGCAAGACCAAGCAGGTCGTCGGCGAGACCGAGAAGAACGTGAAGGGGACGATGGAAGAGGCCAAGGGCAAGATTCGTCGCCACACGTGACGACGTGTATCGATGGAGACCGACCCGGACGGACTGAGGCGTCCGGGTCGGTCACGCCGTCCCCCACGGCCCTCTCGCCTGGTTCATCGGGGCGGGCGTCGAGGCGCTGTCCCCGATTCTCCACTGGCGCGCACTGCCCGCCGACGAGACATCACCCTTCGGGACCACACACCCGACCCCGGCCCACTTCGCCGACGCCGAGAACGCGGTACGACAGCTGGCCGCCGCGCTGAGTCGCATCGCCGCCTGAAGCGCATTTGAAGGCGACCCGGCCGTGCCGGTGTCGTCATCTCCGGCGAGCGCCACCGATCCGTCCGCCCACGTCTCGAACGCGAAGGGGTAGCGGCGGCACACACCACGACGCACACGACGCCACCCGCCCGCGCCCGCATTCGGGCGCGGGCGGGTGGCGTCGGTGATGCACCAGGCGGGTGACCCGCACAGCTGGTCGGCGACGCCGCGCCACACCTCGGGCGCCCTCATCCAGATCACACCGGCTACCTGTGCTTGCACTTATTCCGCGTCTGCAATTATTGTGAGGGCATGCAAAGGGATCGTTCAAGCAATTCCGGGAGGGGGCGAGCCATGCCGCTCGCTCTACTCGCCCTTGCCGTAGGGGCTTTTGGCATCGGCACGACCGAGTTCGTGATCATGGGCCTGCTGCCCGAGATCGCCGCCGACTACGGCGTCACCATCCCCACCGCGGGTTTCCTGGTCACCGGCTACGCGCTCGGCGTCGTCCTCGGTGCGGCGCTGCTCACCGTGCTCGGGAACAAGGTGAGCCGGAAGCGGATGCTCATGCTGCTGATGGGCCTGTTCGTGGTCGGCAACGTGGTCTCCGCGCTCGCCCCGAACTTCGGGATCATGCTGACCGGCCGTGTGGTCGCCTCGCTCGCGCACGGGTCCTTCTTCGGCATCGGGTCCGTCGTGGCCGCCGGGCTGGTCGCGCCGGCGAAGAAGGCCGGGGCCATCGCCACCATGTTCACCGGGCTGACCGTGGCCAACATCGTGGGCGTGCCGCTGGGCACGTTCATCGGGCAGGCGGTGGGGTGGCGCGTCACCTTCGGGATCGTCGCCGTGCTCGGCGTGGCCGGGCTGCTCGGGATCGCGAAGCTCGTGCCCGCCATGCCCCGGCCCGAGGGCGCGCGGCTGCGCGGCGAGCTCAAGGCCCTCCGCAACCCGCAGGTGCTGCTCGCGATGGCGATGACCGTGCTCGGCTTCGGTGGCGTGTTCGCCGCGATCACGTACATCGCGCCGATGATGACCCACGTGGCCGGCTACTCCGACGGCTCCGTGACCTGGCTGCTCGTGCTGTTCGGCATCGGCATGTTCCTGGGCAACCTGCTCGGCGGCCGGTACGCCGACCGCGCCCTGATGCCCATGCTGTACGCGACGCTCGGCGGCCTGGCCGTCGTCCTCGCGCTGTTCAGTTTCACCGCGCACAACAAGATCCTGGCCGCGATCACCGTCCTGCTCGTCGGAGCACTCGGCTTCGCCACCGTCCCGCCGCTGCAGAAGCGCGTCCTCGACCAGGCCCAAGGCGCTCCGACACTCGCCTCGGCCGTCAACATCGGCGCCTTCAACCTCGGCAACGCACTGTCCGCCTGGCTCGGCGGCCTCGTGATCGCCGCCGGCCTCGGCTACACCTCCCCGAACTGGGTGGGCGCCCTCCTCGCCGCCTCCGCGCTGGTCCTCGCCTTCTGGTCCGCCGCGCTGGAGCGCCGGAGCCCCGCCCCCGCGGTCGAGGCAGCCGCTCCCGCCGCGGCGCCCGTCCCCGTACACCACTGACCCCCGCCTCGCACCGCCTCCAAGGAGAAGTCATGAGCACCACCACCGCCGTCGCCCCGCTGACCACCGCCGACGCCGAGATACTGATCACCGCCGCGCGTCGCGCCGCCCAGGCGGCCGGGGTCACGGTCAGCGTCACCGTCCTCGACGCCGGCGGCCACCTGCTCGCCTTCCGGCGCGACGACCAGGCCGTCCTGATCTCCGGCGAGACCAGCACCCGCAAGGCGTACACCGCCCTCCAGCTGAACGCCGCCACCGCCGACCTGGTCGACCTGGTCAAGCCCGACGGCCCGTTCCACTCCCTGCCCACCGCGCTCGACCGGCCGCTGCTCTTCATCGCGGGCGGCATCCCCGTCCACCGCGACGGACGCCTCATCGGCGCGATCGGCGTGGGCGGCGGCGCACCGGAGCAGGACCACGGCTTCGCCGCCACCGCCCTCGAGGAGCTCTCCCGATGACCGGCACCGGCGCCCCCACCCGTACCCCGCAGGAGGTCTTCGCCGACCACGGCCGTCGCCTCGGCACCGGAGACCTCGGTCTGATCAGCGCGAACTACACGGAGGACGCCGTCTTCGTCACTCCCGAGGGCGTCCTGACCGGACGCGAGGGCGTGAAGGAGGGCATCGGCCGGCTCCTCGCCGACCTCCCCGGCGCCGACTGGCAGCTCACCCCGCAGTTCGCCGGAAACGTGCTGTTCCTGCGGTGGACCGCCGCCAGTGCCGGTCACGAGGTCACCGACGGCGTCGACACCTTCGTCTTCCGTGACGGTCTCATCAGCGCCCAGACCGTCCGCTACACCCTCTCCCCGCGCTCCCCGCGCACCAAGTGAAGGAACACCCGCGCACCATGGCACCCTCCGCCACCCCCTCCCCCATCCCCTCCGTCCCGACCGTCACGCTCGACAACGGCGTCGAGATCCCCCAGCTCGGCTTCGGCGTGTTCCAGGTCCCCGACGACGCGACCACCGCCGCCGTCACCGCCGCCCTGGAGACCGGCTACCGCAGCATCGACACCGCCGCGATCTACGGCAACGAGGCCGGCGTCGGCCGTGCCCTCGCCGCCTCCGGGCTGCCCCGCGAGGAGCTGTTCGTCACCACCAAGCTGTGGAACGCCGACCAGGGTTACGACGCCACGCTCCGCGCCTTCGACGCGAGCCTCGCCAAGCTGGGCCTCGATCACGTCGACCTCTACCTGATCCACTGGCCGGCCCCGGCCCGCGACCTGTACCGCGACTCCTGGCGGGCCCTGGAGCGCCTCGCCGGGGAGGGCCGTATCCGCGCGGCCGGCGTCTCCAACTTCCAGCCCGGCCACCTGCTGCGACTCCTCGACGGCGCCACGCTGACCCCCGTCGTCAACCAGATCGAACTGCACCCGGGCCTGCAGCAGGCCGAGCTGCGGGCGTTCCACGCCGACCATAGGATCGCCACCGAGGCGTGGAGCCCGCTCGCCCAGGGCGCGGTCCTCGACGACCCGGCCGTCGCGGCCGTCGCCGGCCGGTACGGCAAGTCCGCCGCCCAGGTCGTCATCCGCTGGCACCTGCAGCTCGGCAACGTCGTCATCCCCAAGTCGGTCACCCCGGCCCGGATCCGCGAGAACTTCGAGGTCTTCGACTTCGCGCTGACGGACGAGGAGATGCAGGCCGTGGCCGCGCTCGACCGCGGGCTGCGCACCGGCCCCCACCCGGACGAGCTCAACTGAGCCCGAAGTCCCACCCGTTCTTTCCAAAAAGGATCTTCCATGTCGCTCACCGGCGTCCTTCCCGGCCGACTCGGCTTCGGCACCGCCCCGCTCGGCAACATGTTCCGCGCGATCCCCGACGAGGAGGCCGGCGCCACCGTCGAGGCCGCCTGGGACCACGGCATCCGCTTCTACGACACCGCCCCCTTCTACGGCGCCGGCCTGGCCGAGACGCGCCTCGGCGAGGTCCTCGCGACCAAGCCCCGCGACTCCTACGTGCTGTCCACCAAGGTCGGCCGCGTCATCCTCGACGAGCACGAGACCGCCGCCCGCGACCTCGGCGAGAAGGGCGGACTGTTCGAGCACGGCAACCCGAACCGGATCGTCCACGAGTGGACGGCCGAGGCCACCGAGCGTTCCATCGAGGACAGCCTCAAGCGGCTCGGCACCGACCGCCTCGACATCGTCTGGGTCCACGACATCGCCCAGGACTTCCACGGCGACCTGTGGCTGCAGAAGTTCGAGGAGGCCCGCACCGGCGCGTTCCGCGTCCTGTCCCGGCTGCGCGACGAGGGCGTCATCAAGGCATGGGGCCTCGGCGTCAACCGCACCGAGCCCATCGAGCTGACCCTCGCCCTCGACGAGCCGCGGCCCGACGGCTTCCTCCTCGCCGGCCGCTACACCCTCCTCGACCACGAGCACGCCCTGGAGCGCCTGCTCCCCATGGCCGAGGGGCAGGGCGTCGACATGGTCGTCGGCGGTCCGTACAGCTCCGGCATCCTGGCCGGCGGCACTCACTTCGAGTACCAGCAGGCACCGGCCGAGATCGTCGAGCGCGTCGCCACGTTGAAGGCCCTGGCCGAGCGGCACGGCGTCAGCATCAAGGCCGCGGCCCTGCAGTTCTCCCTCGCCCACCCGGCGGCCGCGGCCGTCATCCCCGGCGCCACGCGCCCGAGCCGTATCGCCGAGGACACCGCCGCGCTCGACGAGAGCATCCCGGCCGCGTTCTGGACCGATCTGCGCGCCGCCGGTCTCGTCAGCCCCGCCGCCCCGCTCCCCCACAACGCCTGACCTAGCGCTTCCCCGCACCTCCCCCATCACCGGGAGAAGCGATCACGGCCTCCACGTCCGTCAGCCGCGTCCTGCCCGCCTCCCCCCAGCAGGTCTGGGACCGCATCGGCGGCTTCGACGCCCTGCCCGACTGGCTCCCCTACATCCCCGAGAGCGTCTCCTGAGTCCCCCGCTCACGGGTCCGCCCTCCTGCCGCTTCCGGCAGGAGGGCGAACCCGTCGCGGATCAGGTGACGAGGCTCGTCACGACCGCGACCAACACCAGCGCCGCCAGGGCGATCGCCGCCAACTGCCAGACCCTGCGAGGAGAGGGCATGCGGTACACGTACGGAGTGCTCGTCGTCGGGATGACGAAGTGGACGTGGTGGGGGTCATCGGCGAGGGTGACACGGGCGACGGAGAGGTGGCGCACGGAGATCCGGCGGGTGATCTCGCGCGGACGGGGGCGCAGGTGCGGGGTCAGCAGGCGGGCGACCTGGGCGTCGGTGCCGGCCGGCGGGGACGCCTGCTCGCCGGACGCCTCGACGGGCGTCCAGTCGCCGCGCTCGCGGGCCTGCCGGGCGGCGCGGGACGGGATTTCGGTGGTGGGCTCGATCGCCTCCGTGTCCGGCTTCCATTCGATGACGCCCTCGGTCCAGGTCACGAGCCGTCCCGTGCCGGCGCAGCGCTCGCACGCGCCCGTACCGTCGCCGGAGCACTTGGGGCAGCTGCGCGTCCCCTTCCCGCCGCATCGTGGGCAGTGCTGCTTGCCACGCCCGCCGCAGGTGGCGCACGCGGAATCCCGGGCGCCGCACTGCTTGCAGGTGACGCGCTCCTCCTTGTCCCGGCCGGATCCGTCGGACTTCTCGGCTTGGTCAGGCCCTTCGGTCCCCTTGGGGTTCTTACGGGTGCGGCGGCCGGTGCCGTCGCAGCGCAGGCAGCTGTCGAGGCCGCGGCACGTCTCGCAGGGCACCCAGGGCTCGCAGCGCAGATCGCCCGCTCCCAGACAGCGCCCGCACTGGACGATGCCGTTGCTGCAGGCGTCGCAGGACCGGTCCCGCACGGTGCCGCGCCGCACGAGCGTGTGGGTGACGCGGGTCGCCGGGTCGCGCGGGGCCGGGATCACGTGCTCGTCGATGTCGGACTCGTACACCGGCCGCTCGGACAGGTCGAGCGGTCCGCGGTGGAGTTGCGGCTTCTCGCTGCGGCTCTCGATGCTGCGCACGATCTCCCCCTCCACCAGGAGGTGCCGGGTGATCTTCGCCTCCTCCGGGCGAAGCGCCCGTGACGGCGCGCCGCGCTGCTTCAGGCTGCGCAGCACCGCCGCGAGAACGTCCTCGTCACTCAGCACGCTTCCCCAACCCCCTCGGTCACCCGACGCCGTGTGCGACACGCGAGACGTACCCACAAGCGCCGCTCGCCATGACTCCGAATGGATGCGCTCGTTCCGGCGGTTTGGCTGAACTGCATGTAGACCAAATAGATGCCTGAGGCATGTAGTGGAGATCGCACCACCGACCGAAGCGCCAGAACCGCCGACCGCCGTATGCGAGGTCCCCATGACCGAAGCCGTGGCCTTTCCCCAGGACCGCACCTGCCCCTACCACCCCCCGACCGCCTACGACCCGCTCCGCGAGGAACGCCCGCTGTCCCGGGTGACCCTGTGGGACGGGCGCGAGGTGTGGATCGTCACCGGACACCAGACCGCGCGGGCACTCCTCGCCGACCAGCGCCTGTCCACCGACTCCACCCGCGCCGACTTCCCGCTGCCGACAGAACGCGCCACGGCCGTGCGCCGGCGCCGGCGCGCCGCGCTGCTCGGGTGGGACGACCCCGAGCACAACGCCCAGCGCCGCATGCTGATCCCGAGCTTCACGCTCCGCCGCGCGGAGGGGCTGCGGCCGCGCATCCAGGCGATCGTGGACCGGCTGCTCGACGCCATGGAGGCGGCGGGGCCGACGGCCGAGCTGGTGAGCGCGTTCGCGCTGCCGGTGCCGTCGATCGTGATCTGCGAACTCCTCGGCGTGCCGTACGAGGACCACGAGTTCTTCGAGGAGCAGTCCCGGCGGCTGCTGCGCGGCCCGACGGCCGCGGACACCGAGGAGGCACTGAAGCAACTCGAGGACTACCTCGGCGACTTGATCGACCGCAAGCGCACCGAGCCCGGCGAAGGGGTCCTCGACGACCTGGTCGCCCGCCAGGCCGAGGACGGCGGGCCCGACCGGCAGGAGCTGGTGCAGCTGGCGACGATCCTGCTGGTGGCCGGGCACGAGACGACCGCGAACATGATCTCGCTCGGCACGTACACGCTGCTGCGCCACCCGTCGCGCCTCGCGGAACTGCGCGCGGACCCGGCGCTCGTACCGGCGGCGGTGGAGGAGCTGCTGCGCTTCCTGTCCATCGCGGACGGGCTGCTGCGGGTCGCGCGTGAGGACGTGGAGGTGGAGGGCGTCGTGATCCGGGCGGGCGAGGGCGTGGTGTTCTCGACGTCCGTGATCAACCGGGACGGTTCCGTGTACGCGGATCCGGACACCCTGGACTGGTCGCGGCCGGCGCGGCACCACGTGGCGTTCGGGTTCGGGATCCATCAGTGTCTGGGGCAGAACCTGGCGCGGATGGAGCTGGAGATCGCCCTCGGGACGCTGCTGCGCAGGCTGCCCGGGCTGCGGCTCGCGGCGCCGGCCGAGGAGATCCCGTTCAAGCCGGGGGACACGATCCAGGGGATGCTCCGGCTCCCCGTCACATGGTGAGAGAGGAAGCCGGTCAGATGCGCATCTCCATCGACACGGGCGTCTGTATCGGGGCCGGCCAGTGCGCGCTGGTCTCGCCCGACGTCTTCACGCAGGACGACGACGGCTTCGGCACGGTCGTACCCGGTCGTGAGGACGGAGCGGGCGGGCCGCTCGTACGGGAGGCCGCGCGGGCCTGCCCCGTACAGGCGATCACGGTCGCCGACTAGGACGACTGGGGCGGAAACGGGGCACGATACCAGTCCGGCCCGGCTCCCATGCGGTATTCGACTACTCTCCACACTTGGGCATGTTCGTACGGTAGTCATGGGGGCCGGGAGGAAACACCTTGGTCTTCAGTCTGAGTCGCCGCCGGAAGTCTGTCCCCGCGCCCGTCCACACCCCTGCCCCTATCCCTGCCCCTGCCCCTACTGCTGTCGCCGTCCCCGCGAGCAGCGGCTGCCCTTATGCGGCGGGCGCTGCGAGCGGGGCCACCGCCGCCCCGGTCCGTGACCCGCTGCCCTGGGTGGACCGGCTCCAGGCGGTGGACTTCGTCCGCCGGTTCCACCAGGAGCAGCCGCAGGCGGGGGACGCGGCGGACGCGGAGCGGCGGATTCGTGAGGTGCTGGCCGAGATCGACCGGACCGGCACCTACGAACACACCCCGGCGGAGCTCGCGTTCGGCGCCCGCGTCGCCTGGCGCAACGCGGCGCGTTGCATCGGCAGGCTGTACTGGCGCAGCCTCGTCGTACGGGACCTGCGGCACGTCACGGACGCGGACGACATCGCGGCCGAGTGCTTCGAGCATCTGCGGCTCGCCGGGAACGCCGGCCGGATCCGGCCGGTCGTGTCGATCTTCGCGCCGGACCGGCCGGGGCGGCCCGCGCCGCGGATCGTCAACGACCAGCTGGTCCGCTACGCCGGTCACCGCACGCCCGACGGGCGCTGGATCGGCGACCCGCGCGGCGCGGTGATGACGTCGCGGGCGCGGGAGCTGGGCTGGAAGAGGGACGAAGAGCCGTTCCAGGTGCTGCCGTTGATGGTGCAGGAACGTCCCGGCACGGCCGCCTCCCGGCCCGAGTGGTACGAGCTGCCGGACGACAGCGTGCTCGAGGTGCCGCTGTCCCATCCCGAGCACCCGTGGTTCGCCGAACTCGGCCTGCGGTGGTACGCGGTGCCGGCGATCAGCGACATGGTCCTGGAGATCGGCGGCGTACGGTATCCGGCGGCGCCGTTCAACGGCTGGTACATGGGCACCGAGATAGGCGCCCGCAACCTCGCCGACGCCGAACGCCTCGACCTGCTCCCGGTGGTGGCCGACCGGCTCGGCCTGGACCGCTCGTCGGAGCGCACGCTGTGGCGCGACCGGGCGCTGGTCGAGCTCAACGTGGCCGTGCTGCACTCCTTCCAGGAGGCCGGGGTGACGATGGCCGACCATCACACCGAGTCGGAGCGCTTCATCCGCCACATCGCCCAGGAGAGGCGCCAAGGCCGCCCGACACCCGCCGACTGGAGCTGGATCGTCCCGCCGCTCTCCGCCTCGACCACGCCTGTCTTCCACCGCTACTACGACCCGGTCGACCCGGCGCTGCGGCCGGCGTTCCTCGCGCGCGGGTCGTAGCGCACGGACGTTCGCCTATCCTGCTCGCGAAGACCTACGGGGAAGCGCCTACGGGGGAAACGACGGGGACGGGGAATCGTATGAACTGGATCTGGGTGGTCGCCATCCTGTTCTGGACGGGCGGGTTCGCATGGGTCGCCGACAACGCCCGCACGGCGCTCAAGCACCGCCACGAGCGCAAGATGGAGCTGCTCGAGGCGGCGCGGCAGGAGCGGCTGGCGATCGAGTCGGCGAACCGGGGACCGGAACCGGTCTGCGGGTGCACGCACCACCTGGCGAAGCACGACAAGCAGGGCCGGTGCCACGAGCGCGTGGAGATTCCGGTCGCCTGGGACGAGAACAAGAAGCCGCTGCGCTACGAGGCCGGGCAGTGCAACTGCCAGCAGTACGTGGGGCCGCAGCCGCTGTCGCAGGTGTACGCGGAGGAGCTGACCGACCTGTAACACGGTGACACGGCACCGTGACGAAGCACCGTGAACGCGAGGTGAGCCCCCGGGAGACGGCTCCCGGGGGCTCATTGCGCGCTCGCGCTCCGGACGGATTCAGGAGACCGGAGAGGGCCGAGAGGCCTAGAAGGTCAGGTTCCAGGCGTCGATGCGGCCCGTGTCCTGGGTCGCGGTGTCCTGGACGCGGAGCTTCCAGACGCCGTTCGCCGTCTTGGCGGAGGCGTCGACCGTGTAGGTCTTGAGGACGTCGTCCGTGCTGTCGCTGTTCGGGAAGTCCTCCAGGAGGTACACCGTGCCGTCGGGCGCGACCAGGGAGACGACGAGGTCGCCGCGGTAGGTGTGCTTGATGTCGACGCCGACCTTGAGCGTGGCGGGGGCGTTGCCCGTGACGCCGGAGACCGTGATCGGGCTCTCGACCGTGGTGTTGTCGGGGATGGCGACGTCGGTGAGGTTCTCGAAGTACGGGCCGGTGGGCGGCGGGGTCGAGCCGGAGACCGCCTTCAGGGCGTCGACCGCGCCTTCGCCGAAGAAGCCGTTGTAGGCGGTGGTGCCGGTGCAGCGGGTGTCGGCGGGGCACGCCCGGTCCGTGGCCTGCGCGGCGAGCGCGGCGCGGATGTCCGCCGGGGTGTACGTCGGGTTGACGCTGGCGATGAGCGCGGCGACGCCCGTCACGTGCGGGGAGGCCATCGACGTGCCGCTCTTGGTGCCGTACTTGCCGCCCGGGAGCGTCGAGTAGACACCGGTCGCGCCGTCGCCGCCGGGCGCGGCGACGTCGATGACGCCGTTGCCGAAGTTGGAGTACGACGCCTTGGCACCGCCGCTGGCCTGCGCGGCGACGGTCACGACGCCGGGCAGCTCGGTCGGGATGTCGAGGCAGGCGTTGGTGATGGTGCGGGTGACCGGCGTGGAGTCGTTGGGGCTGTCGCTGTCGGTCGTCTTGTTCGCCAGGTCGTAGTTGGAGTTGCCGGCCGCGGCGACCTGCAGCGAGCCCTTCGACTCGGCGTACGCCTGGGCGCGCCGGACGCCCTCGATGATGGCGGCCTGGTCGACGTTGTCCGGGCAATTGAACTGCCAGGGGTCGGTGTAATAGCTGTTGTTGGTGACCTTGAAGCCGTGGTCACCGGCCCACATCAGGGCGCAGACGGTGTTCTCGGCGTAGAACAGCGTGCTGGTGGGCTCCGCGATGCGGACGGAGGCGATCTTCACGCCGGGCGCGACACCGATGACGCCCTTGCCGTTCTTCGCGGCGGCGATGGTGCCGGCGACGTGCGTGCCGTGCGTGTCGACGTCCCGCCAGGCGCCGACGCGGGTGTCCGCCTTGCCGTAGGCGCAGGAGACGGAGTCGGCGGCGTCGAAGTTGGGCGCGATGTCCTGGTGCTGGTCGTCGACGCCGGTGTCGAGGACGCCGACCTTCACGGACGAGGAGCCGGTGGTGACGGCCCATGCCTGGTCGGCCTTGATCTGGGTCATGTCCCAGCGGTTCGACTCGGTCAGCGTGGTCGCGGACTGGCTCGGGTTGGCGGGCAGGGCCGGGTTGTACGCGTCCGCGGGAACGTCGGAGGTACGGGTCGCGCCGACCTGCTGGACGCCGGTCACGCCGCGCATCGTGGCGGCGAAGGAGACGGAGGTCGAGTGGGCGACGACGACACCGATGGCGTCGTAGGAGGCGAAGACGCTGCCGCCGTTGGCGGCGACCGCGTTGCGTACGGCGGTGGTGTCACCGGGCGTCGTGATCACCAGGTAGGCGCGGGTGCCGGCGGCCCAGGCGCCGGCGGTCTGCTGCGCGCCGGAGATCTGCCGCGTCGTGGCGGCCGTCCGCGGGGCGGACTTGGCGGCGGGGGCCTGGGTGCGCGGCCCGCCCGTGGGCTCGATGGTGGCCTGGGCGGGGGTCGCGAGGGCGACGGTGGCGCCGGCGACGGCCGCGGCCGCGACCGCGATTCTCAGCCGGTGCGACGTCCGGTTCGATATGTGGGAAAACAATGCGTCCTCCGATGGTCCGGTGGTGCGGGTGGCACCGGCCGGGCCCTGTGTGGTGTGGGGTGGACGCAAGATCCCAGGACGCCACTACTGGAGGGAAGGATTCCGCCCGCCGTATCCCTTTCCGTTACCCATTGTTGATCTGATGACACGTCATGCGACCGCCGGTCGGGGTCGGTTGACGGATCGATCGAGGTCGATCGACATGTGAAGACCGGCGGGCGCTCTCGGCGTGATCCTGGCCCAGAATGACCCCCATGAGACTCCCCACTCCCCTGCACGTGGTCAACGAGGGCCTCGCGTTCCTCCTGGAACTCGCGGCCCTCGGCTGCCTCGCCTGGTGGGGCTGGCAGCGCGTGGAGCCCGTCGCCCTGCGGCTGGTCGTCGCCGTCGCGGCGCCCGCCGCGGCGGCCGTCCTGTGGGGCCTGTTCGCCGCGCCCAAGGCGCGATTCCCGGTGCCGCTGCCGGGGGTCCTCGCCGTGAAGGCGCTGGTCTTCGGGGCCGCGGTGGCCGCGCTGTACGGCGTCGGGCACCCCGCATGGGCCGTCGCCTTCGGGATCGTCGCCCTCGTGAACACGGGTGTCGCGACGATGGACCGCCGGGCGGCGATGCACGGCTGACCGGTGCGCGGATCAGTGCGTGATTCGCGGCGGCGCCCTGCAGCAGGACCTGGGCACCGCCATGGCCGGCCTGCTCGAACAGCTGGAGCAGGTGCACGGCCGGGGCCACCGTGTGACGCTGGGCTTCCTCAACAACGACTACGGCAACTTCCTGCGCGCACACCGTGTGAGCGTGTCCACGGCCGCCGCCGTGGCCGCGAGGGCGGCGCTGGTCCACAGGGCGCCGCGCGGGTCGCCGTACACCTGGGCGGTCACGGAGGCGGCGAGGAGCGGGCCGAGGAAGGCGCCGGTGTTCAGGGCGACGGTGGCGAACGCGCCGCCGAGCGACGGCGCGTCGGTGGCCAGGCTCAGGACGCGGCTGACGAGCGTCGTGCCGAGGCCGAAGGAGAGGGCGCCCTGGACGGCGGCAAGGAGGAAAAGGGGCACCGGGTGCGCCGCCGTCGCGGCGAGCAGAAACCAGCCGGCGAGCAGCCCGCCGAGCGCGGGAGGCGTGCGTACGGCCGTACGGCCCGCGGCGGTGACGCCGAGGAACGCGCCCGCGCCGAAGGCCGCGAGCAGGCCGGGCACGGCCGCGGGCGGCAGCTGGGCGACGTCGGTGGCGATGACGGCGAGGAAGGCGAAGCTCGCGAAGGTGGCGCCGTTGACCAGGGCGGCGACGGCGAGGGTGGTGCGGAGGCGGCGGGAGCGCAGGGTCCGCAGGTCGTCCCGTACCCGGACGGTGTTCCGCGCGCGCCCCGCTGCCCTTTCGGCGGGCGCCGAGCGGAAGACCAACGCCAGGGCGGGCAGGCACAGGGCGGCGACCGCCCAGAACGCCCAGCGCCATCCGTACCGTTCGCCGAGCACCGCGCCCGCCGGGACGCCGACGACGCAGGACAGGGTGACGCCGGAGAGCAGGACGGCGGTGGCCCGGGCCTGGCGGGCGGGGCCGGCCAGGGACGCGGCGAAGGGCAGGGCGACCGCCAGGAAGCCGGCGTTGACGATCGCGGCCACGACGCGGGTCGCGAAGAGGACCGTGAAGTCCGTGGTGAGCGCGCCGACGGCGTGGACGAGGACGAAGGCGGCCAGGAAGCCCGCGAGGGCGGGACGGTGGCGCCATCGGGCGCCGAGCGCGGCCGTCGCGGGGGCGCCGGCGATCATGCCGATCGCGTACGCGGAGGTCAGGCCGGCGGCGGCCGAAGGGGAGACGGACAGGTCGCGGGCGAGGCCGGGCACGAGCCCGGACAGCATGAACTCCGAGGTGCCCTGGGCTAAGACGGCGAGGCCCAGGACATGGACGAAGAAGGGCAAGGGTCGACTCCGGTGACGAGTGGTCGCGGACGGGAGGACCCGTGGGCCGGGCGGCGGCAGGGTGCGCCGTCGCCGCGCGGGTCCGGAACGCGTGTCCGGTCACTCGCAGCGGAACTCGGCCGGGAGACCTGGTGGTTCCGGCTCAGCTCGCGGTCCGCCGCCGGGTGACCGGCGGCTCGGTTCTGTCCGACTCGGGGCTCGTCACGCGGCGGACGCTATCGGTGGCCCGCGCGGAGCCGCAACCCGATATCTCCCGCCGCACCCCACACGTCGGCGCCGCTCAGGCCTTGGCGGCGCAGATCACGTCGTACGGGCGTCCGATGGCGAGCGTGAGTCGCATGGGCTCGGTGGTGCCGGACGGGCACGCCTTCTCGCCCTTGGTCAGGTCGAGCACCTTGTAGCCGCTGCCGGCGGCCTGGGCGCAGGGCACCTCCTGGGCCGTGGAGGTCACGCAGTCGCCCTTGACGAGCTGGCCGCCGCCGGCACCGGCGTCGCCCGGGTGGGTTCCGGTGAGGTTGCGTCCGCAGACGGTCTTGCTGGGGATGCCGCCGCTCTTGTCGCCTCCGGAGCCGAAGGTGATCTTGACCTGGATGATGAGGTCGGTGCCGGCCGGGCACTGGATGGCGTCGGGCAGAATGCCGGCGTCCATCACCGCGAGCGCCTTGAAGGTCGCTCCGGAGTCGCCGCAGTCGACCGCGCGGTAGCCGTCAGGGGCGTCGTCCGGGTCGGGGCCGCCGCAGTCGCCGACGTTCCAGGAGCCGTCCTTGTCTCGGGACGACGAGGACGACGAAGAGGACGAGGACGACTTGTTCTTGTCGTCGAAGAGCTTGGAGGCGCCGTAGGCGAGGCCGAGGATGACGGCGATGATCAGCAGCGCCGCGAGGCAGCCGCCGCTCTTCCGGGCGGGGGGCGGGGTCGTGCCGGGCGCTCCTCCTGCTTCGGGGGTGGGTGCGCCGGGGTTCCGCTCACCCGGCGCACACAGGAGGACGCGCTGTGTACATGTCACGGTTCCGCGTGCCTGACGCGGCCGGCCCGGCAGAGGCTCCCGCTACGCGGACGGCACGGCGAGTTCGGCGGCGTCGAGCGCGGCCAGTTCCGCCAGGGCCGCCGCCACCGACGCCTCGGACGCCGGGAGGAGCGGGAGGCGGACGTCGGGGGTGGGGATGCGGCCCTGGGCGTGCAGGACGGCCTTGACGACCGCCGGGTTGGGCTCGGCGAACAGCCGGGCCGAGAGGCGGGCGAGGCGGTGGCCGAGGGCGCGGGCGCGGGGCGCGTCGCCGTCGCGCCAGGCCGCGACGAGCCGGACGAAGCGGTCGGTGGCCAGGTGCGCCGAGGCGAGGATGCCGCCGTCGGCGCCGAGGGCGAGCAGCGGGGAGGCGAAGGTGTCGTCGCCCGCCAGGACGGCGAATCCGGGCGGCAGTTCGCCCAGGAGGTCGACGGTGTCCTGGTCGATGCCGCCGACGGCGTGCTTGACGCCGATCACGCCGGGGACCGCCGCGAGGGCGCGCAGGGTGGCGGCGTCGAGCGAGCGGCCGGTGCGGTACGGGATGTGGTAGACGACCAGCGGTACGGGGCTGTCGGCGGCCAGCTGGGTGAAGTGGGCGATCACCCCGTCCTGCGAGGGGCGCACGAAGGCCGGGACGATGACCAGGGCCGCCCGGACCTCCGGCCACCGGGCGAGTCCCGCGAGGTCGCGGGCGGCGGATGCGGTGGCGCCGCTTCCGGCGCCGACGACGAGCTGTGCGTCGCGTTCCCGGCAGACCCGGGCGCAGGTGTCGACGACGGCCCGGCGCTCCTCGGGTTCGAGGGCGCCGACCTCGCCGGTCGTGCCGAGCGCGACGAGCCCGGCGGCACCGTCGTCGAGGACCGTGTGCGCGAGCCCCGCCAGAGCGTCGAGGTCGGGACGGCCGTCGCGGGCGAAGGGCGTGACGAGCGGTACGTGGATCCCGTACGGGAGGAAGTCCTGAGTGATGTCCTGTGCCATGCAGTCGAGGGTGCGGGCTGGCGACCCCTCAGGTCCAGTTCGTGTTTTTGATGTGAAGCGTAAGCTGAGCTGATGCTCGATGTCCGACGTCTGCGCCTGCTGCGCGAACTGGCCCTGCGCGGCACCATCGCCGCCGTCGCCGACGCCCTGTCGTTCACCCCCTCGGCGGTGTCGCAGCAGCTCGGCACCCTGGAACGGGAGGCCGGGGTGGCACTCCTGGAACGCTCCGGGCGCGGGGTGCGGCTGACTCCGGCCGGGGAGAACCTCGTACGGCACGCGGAGGCCGTACTGGAACGTCTGGAGCAGGCGTCGGCCGAACTCGCCGAGGCCCGGCACGGGCCGGCCGGTCCGCTGCGGATCGGCGCCTTCCCGACCGCGACCCGCGCGATCGTGCCGGAGACCCTCGTCCTGCTCGCCGCCCGCCATCCGGCCCTGGAGCCGATGGTCTCCGAGACCGATCCGGCGGGGGTGGCACACGCGCTGCGGGCGGGCGACCTCGACGTGGCCCTGGTCCACGACTACGACCTGGTGCCGTCACCCCTGGAACCGGGGCTCGCGGCCGAGCCGCTGTGCGAGGAGGCGATGTTCCTGGCCTCGCCCGCGCCGGCGCCCGAGGACCCGAAGGACTCGGGGAGCTCGGAGGAGTCGGGTAGCAGCTCCGAGGAGTCGGGGGACTACGAGGACTCAGGGGGCTCCGAGGTCTCGGGGAGCTCCGAGAAGTCGGGGGACTACGAGGACTCAGGGAGCTCCGAGGTCTCCGAGGGCTCCGGCGGTCTGGCGGTGCTCGCGCTCTGGCGGGACGCGCCGTGGATCATGGCGCCTCCCGACACACTGTGCCGGGCGGTGACCGAGCAGGTGTGCCGCATGGCCGGGTTCGTGCCGCGCGTACGGCACCAGGTGGACGAGTTCGCTACGGTCCTCGCCTTCGTGGCGGCGGGCCAAGGCGTGGCCGTCGTCCCCGAGTTGGGGGCGACGGACCCGCCGCCCGGGGTGCGCCTGACGGCGCTGCCGGTGCGCCGCAGGACCCGGATCGCCTTCCGCAGCGGAGCCGGCGCGCACCCGGCGGTCGCGGCGCTGATCGGGGCGCTGCGGGACTCCGTACCGGAGCGGTTGCGGGCAGGATGATCCCCATGCGCATACAGAGACGGCCGCAGGACCGGCACCGGTGGATCAAGTACGGCCTGGAGAGCGTCACCGACGGGGAGCGGCGGGTTTGCGCCGACTGCCGCACGCCCATCCGTTCGTACCAGTACCGCTTCCACCCGCCCGAGTCCGACCTCTACGAGCGGTGCGTCGGCTTCGCCTGGTGCCCGGAGTGCCGGCTGTACTCCGGGAACATGGTCCACATCCCGCGCAGGCGGGTGCTCGTGGACCTCCTGGCGGACCTCCCCGCCGAGCGCCGCGAGGCCCTGCGCGGGAAGGAGCCGGAGCTGATCGACTACCTGGACCGGCATTTCCGCATGCACGGCGACAAGGGGGACGGATAACGGTGGCTTCGCAGAGTTTCGACCAGGGCGTCGCCGCGTGGCAGGACTGGCAGGAGGCGCCGTGGGGGCGGCTGCGGTACGCCGTGGCCGAGGCCGATCTGGCGCCGCACCTCGCCGAGTCGGGCAGCGGGCCAATGCGGGTGCTCGACCTCGGCGGCGGGGACGGCGGCGATGCGGTACGGCTCGCCGTTCGCGGCCACCACGTGACCGTCGTCGACTACGCGCCGGCCATGCTGGCGACCGCGACACGGCGCGCCGCCGAGGCGGGCGTGGCCGATCGGATCACCTGTGTGCAGGCCGATGTGGGCTCCCTGCCGGTCGAGTTGGCGGGCGGCGGGTTCGATGTGGTGCTCTGCCACGGCCTGTTGCCGTACACGCCGGACGAGGAGGCGACGATCGGGGTGGCGCTCGGGGCGCTGCGCGCGGGCGGGCTCGTGTCGGTCATCGCCATGAACCGCCATTCGGAGGCGCTGCGTTCGGCGGTGCGGACGATGGATCCCGACACGGTCCTGCGGGCGCTCGACGCGCCGACTGTGCACACCGGGATGTTCGACACCGAGTTGCGGCTGCACACGGCCGAGGAGCTGACCGTGACGCTCCGCACGCTCGGCTGCGACGAGGTGCACCACTACGGGATCCGGGTGTTCTGCGACTACATCCCGGACGACGCGGTGAAGTTCGACCCCGCGTACTACGCCCGCTTGGAGCACCTGGAGATCGCGACCGCCGGACGGGAGCCGTACCGGCACACCGCCCGGCTGCTGCACCTCGTCGCCCGGCGGGAACTCGTCGCCCGGCGCGATCGGCGGCCGGACGGGAGTCAGAGCAGGTCGGGCTCGGCGAAGAGCTCCTCGACCCAGTAGGCGCTCGCCTCGTGGCAGTCCCCGGCCGGGGTGCCGGGGAACAGGCGGCCCCACGAGACCGCCCGGCCGATGGCGGCGAGGCGGACGGCGAGGGTCGCGGCGCGCCGGAGCTCGGGCAGCGGCGCGCCGAGGTCGGACCAGGGCTCCAGATACGCTTCGCGGACGCCCGCCACGGCCTCGGGTCCGTACCGTTCGCGCACGTCACGCGCCGGGACGAGGAGGCTGGCGAAGGGGTGCGCCACACCGGCGTCGCCCCAGTCGAAGAAGGTGAAGCGCCCGGGGGCGGGGGCGAGGACCTGGCCGTCGTGCAGGTCGCAGTGGTCGAGCGAGTCGGGGATGCCGAGGGCGTCGAGCTCCGCGCACCAGTCGAGCAGCCGCGGGCGCCGGGCCCGCAGGGAGCGCCGGGCTTCCGGGGCGAGGGTCGGGTTCTCCTCGACGAGCCGGTCGAAGATGCCGGGCAGATGGGAGGTCCGGGCGCTGGGCACGCCCAGCGCCGTCATCCGGTCCGCGTACGGGGTCAGGGCGCGCTGCATCCGCGCGTACTGCCCGACCGCCGCCAGCCAGTCCTTCGGCCCGGCATCCCCGGCGTCGAGCACGTTCCGGAACAGCGGGCCGCCGTCGGGCAGCAGCGACCAGCCGTGCTCGGCGTCGACCGCGAGCGGCGTCATCACGTGCTCGGGCACCCACTCGGCGAGCGCGCTCCCGAGCGCCGCCTCGAAGCCGGCGGCCGGCGCGCTCGCCTTGAACCAGACCGCGTCACGCGCGTCCGCTCCGGTGCGGAAGCGGACCAGGATCGACCAGGGCCTGATCCGCGCTTCGCGCGGTCCGGTCTCGGCCAGGCCGTAACGGGCCAGCCCCCGCTCCGCCCACTCCAGGGCGGCCGCGCGCCAGGTGGTCTCCTCCCAGGGCGTGACCGCGTCGGCGAACCGCCCGCGGTCGACCGTCATGGGCACGTCTGTCACCGGCACGGCCGGCGTCTCGGTCTCGCGTGACATCCGGCGATTGCAGCACTACGGGCGGAGCCGACGCACCCGAATTACGAGGGCGACGGCGGGCCTGCGGCAGCGGCCTCACGGCGACAACGGCGGGTCTGCGGCAGCGGCCTTACGGCGACAACGGCAGGCCCTTGGCAGTGACCTCACCGCGACACAACGGCGGGCCTGCGGCAGCGGCCTTACGGCGATAGCGGCGGGGCGGGCCTGCGGCAGCGGCCTTACAGCGGTGACGGCGGCCTGTGCCGGCCGCGGCGGCCCGGTCCGAGAGGGCCGGGCCGCCCCGTGCTCAGTCCTCCTGCTGCGCCCGCGCCGCCTTCTCGGCGTGCATCTCCTTGATGCGGACGGTCTCCTTGCGGACATCCGCCTGGGTGGCGCGCTCCTTCTGGAGCCACTCGGGGTTCTCGGCCTTGAGGGCCTCGATCTGCTCGGTGGTGAGCGCCTCCGTGACGCCGCCGCGGGCGAGGCCGGAGATGGAGACACCGAGCTTGGCCGCCACGACCGGGCGGGGGTGCGGTCCGGTGCGGCGCAGCTCGCGCAGCCACTCCGGCGGATCGGTCTGGAGGGCGTTGAGCTCCGCACGGGAGACGACACCCTCGCGGAACTCGGCGGGGGTGGCATCGAGGTACACACCCAGCTTCTTCGCCGCGGTGGCGGGCTTCATGGTCTGGGCGGTCTGGTGCTGCGTCATGCGACAAGAATATCGGTCAGGGGCGCCGCCGCCGACCACGGCCGGTAATCTGGCCTGGTGACAGGCTCGGACACCTCCCCCACCCCCGCTCCCTCCGCTTCCGCGGCCGCCCCGGCCCCGGCTGCGGCCCCGGTTCCGGCCCCGGCCGCCCCGTCGTTCCGGCTGGCGTACGTGCCGGGCGTGACGCCGGGCAAGTGGGTGCGGATCTGGCACGAGCGGCTGCCCGACGTGCCGCTGGAGCTGCTGCAGGTGCAGCCCGGCGAGGCCGCGGCGCTGCTGCGGGAGCGCGGCGCCGACGCCGGTTTCGTGCGCCTGCCCGTGGACCGTACGGAGCTCAGCGCCATCCCGCTCTACACGGAGCTGACCGTCGTCGTGTGCCCCAAGGACCACGTGGTGGCGGCGGCGGACGAGGTGACCGTCGAGGACGTCGCCGACGAGATCGTGCTGCATCCGCTGGACGACACGCTGGACTGGGACGGTCCGCCGGGACTGCCCGCGTTCGAGCGCCCGGCGACAACGGCCGACGCGATCGAGCTGGTCGCGGCGGGGATCGGGCTGCTGATCGTGCCGCAGTCGCTCGCGCGGCTCCACCACCGCAAGGACCTCACGTACCGGACGATCACGGGGACGCCGCAGTCGCAGGTGGCGCTGTCCTGGCCGGAGGAGGCCACCACCGACCTGGTGGAGGACTTCATCGGGATCGTGCGCGGGCGGACCGTGAACAGCTCGCGCGGCCGGCGCCCCGACGAGAAGGCGGCCAAGGCGAAGGACAAGGGCGCCAAGGACGCGAAGTCCGGGCGTTCGGCGAAGCCGAAGGCCGCCCAGCAGCGGCAGCAGCCCAAGCAGGGCCAGAAGCAGGGCGGCGGCCGCCGCACCGGCGGCGCGGCTCCCAAGAGCGGTCGCGCCGGGAAGCCGCGCCGCAAGCCGTGAGCGGCGGCGGGCCGGCTCACACCGCCGACCGCCCGCCGACCGGCCCGCCGAGCCGCGCAGGGCGGCCTCGGCGGCGGTGACGACGATGGCGCCGCGCCCGGCGGCGAGCATGTGCCGTAGGACCGGCCGGGTCACCGGGAACGGCGGTCTCAGGCCGTGGTCATGTGCGCCAGGACCGCCCAGGTCAGCAGGAACGACGGGTCTCAGGCCGTCGTCTCGGCCGCCGGGGCCGGCTGTCCGGTGCCCGGTGCGGGGACGGCGGCGAGCGGTCGTACGGGGATGAGCGAGGCCACCAGGGCCGCCGCGAGAGCCACGCCGCAGCCGATGAGGAGCGCGATCCGGAAGCCGTTCTCGGAGGGCAGGCGGTGGCCGCCGAGGTCGGTGGTCAGCTGGGCGAGGACGACGCCGATGACGGCGGCCGAGACGGAGCTGCCGATGGAGCGCATGAGAGTGTTGAAGCTGTTGGCGGAGGCGGTCTCGTGCTGCGGCACGGCGCCCATGATGAGGGCCGGCATGGCCCCGTAGGCGAGGCCGACGCCGATGTTGCAGACGAGGGTGACGGCGAGCAGGCCCCAGGTGGAGCCCATGAGCAGCGGTGAGGAGCCGTAGCCGAGGGCGATGACGAGACTGCCGACGGTGAGGGTGACCTTGGGGCCGCGGGCGGCGGAGAGCTTCGCGCCGAGCGGGGCGAGGGCCATCATCATCAGACCGGCGGGGGCCATCCAGAGGCCCATGGCCATCATCGACCGGCCGAGGCCGTAGCCCGTCGCCTCGGGCAGCTGGAGCAGCTGCGGGACGACGAGGGACTGCGCGTACATCGCGAAGCCGACCAGGACCGAGGCGGCGTTGGTCATGAGGACCTGCGGGCGGGCGGTGGTGCGCAGGTCGACCAGCGGGTCGCGGGTGCGCAGCTCCCAGGCGCCCCAGGCGAGCAGGACGACGACCGCGGCGGCGAACAGGCCGAGGGTGGTGGCGCTTGCCCAGCCCCAGACGGAGCCCTTGGAGACGGCGAGGAGCAGGGCGACGAGTCCGCCGCCGAGGCCGAGTGCGCCGAGGACGTCGAAGCGTCCGACGGCTCCGGTGACGCGGCCGGCGGGGACGAGGGCGAGGACGAGGACGCCGACGAGGAGGCTGAGGGCGGCGGCGACCCAGAAGAGCACGCGCCAGCTGGCGTGTTCGGCGACGGCGGCGGAGAACGGCAGGCCGAGGGCGCCGCCGACGCCCATGGAGGCGCTCATGAGGGCGATGGCGGAGCCGAGCTTCTCGGGCGGCAGGACGTCGCGCAGCAGGCTGATGCCGAGCGGCACGATGCCCATGCCGAGGCCCTGGAGGCCGCGGCCGACGATCATCGGGGCGACGGAGCTCGACAGGGCGCAGACGGCGGAGCCGGCGACGAGCGGGGCGGTGGAGGCGAGGAGCAGGCGGCGCTTGCCGTACATGTCGCCGAGGCGGCCGGCGACGGGGGTGGCGACGGCGGCGGCGAGCAGTGTCGCGGTGATCACCCAGGAGGCGTCGGAGGCGTCGGCGTGCAGGAGGGCGGGCAGGTCGCCGATGAGGGGGACGACGAGGGTCTGCATGAGGGCGGCGACGATGCCCGCGAGGGCGAGGACGCCCACGACTCGGCCGGCGCCGCCGGGGTCCTGGGGGCGGGTGGCGGGTGTGGCGGCGGGCATGGGGGCTCCTTGGACGGTGTACCGACGGGTGGCACACCGACGGCGATGTGCAAGGTACACATGATGTGCATCATGCACAATCACTGCAGGCTGCATATGCTGAGGCGATGGAGAAGCCCACGCATCTGATCGAGTTCGAGACCATGCTCCTGGCGCGGCACTCGCTGCTCCACGCGCCGCGGCCGCGGGCGGCCGGCAACCTCGACCGGAGCGCGTACCTCCTGCTCACCCGCATCCGGATGGACGGGCCGATGTCCATCAGCCAGCTCAGCGACGCCTTCGGCCTGGACGCCTCCACGCTCAACCGGCAGACGGCGGCGATGCTGCGGGCCGGGGTCGTCGAGCGGATTCCCGACCCGGACGGCGGCATCGCCCGCAAGTTCCGCATCACCGAGGAGGGCGAGCGGCGCCTGGACGCCGACCGCTCCTACAACGTCCAGGGCCTGGAGCGGGTGCTCGCCGACTGGACGCCCCAGGAGGTGGCGGACTTCGCCGCCGTCCTGGAACGCTTCAACCGGGACATCGAACGACTCGACGGGCGGCCCTGGCCGCGCCCCTGACCCGGAAGGCCCCGCACATGCGCGTCGCCCTGTTCGTCACCTGCGTCAACGACGCCCTGTACCCGGCGACGGGGGTGGCGACCGTCCGGCTGCTCGAACGCCTGGGTGTCACCGTCGACTTCCCGGCCGCCCAGACCTGCTGCGGGCAGCCGCAGTTCAACACCGGCTACCGCGCCGAGACGGCTCCCCTGGTCCGGCGCACGGTGCGCGCCTTCGCGGGGTACGAGTACGTGGTCACCCCGTCCGGGTCCTGCGCGGCGATGCTCCGCCGCCACTACCCGCAGTTCGGCCCCGAAGCGGCCGAACTCGGGCCCAGGACCCACGAGCTGACGGAGTTCCTCGTCGACGTCCTCGGTGTGACCGACGTCGGCGCGTACTTCCCGCACCGGGTCACCTACCACCCCTCCTGCCACGGGCTGCGGCTCCTCGGGCTCGGCGACCGGCCGCGCCGGCTGCTCGAAGCCGTCAAGGGCCTGGAGCTGGTCGAGCTGCCGGGGGCGGAGGAGTGCTGCGGCTTCGGCGGCACGTTCGCGGTGAAGAACCCGGACGTGTCGGCGGCGATGGGCGCGGACAAGGTCCGCAACGCCGTGTCGACCGGGGCCGAGGTGCTGTGCGGGGCGGACAGCTCGTGCCTGATGCACCTGGGTGGCACGATGAGCCGGATGAAGGTGCTGCCGGAGCTGCGGCCGGTGCACCTCGCGGAGATCCTGGCGAGCACGGAAGAGGAGCCCTTGCGATGAGCGGCCAGAAGGGGCGCGCGCCGGCGCTCGACGAGGGGCTGCGGTCGGGCGACGGGCGGGCCTTCCTCGGTATGCCGACGTTTCCGAAGGCCGCGCACGACGCGGTGCGCGACGAGACGCTCCGCGCCAACCTGCGGCACGCCACCCACACCATCCGCGACAAGCGGGCCCGGGCGGTCGCCGAGCTCGACGACTGGGCGGAGCTGCGGGAGGCGGGGCGGCGGATCAAGGACCACACGCTCCGTCACCTCGACCGCTACCTGCTCCAGTTGGAGGAGGCGGTGACGGCCGCGGGCGGCACGGTGCACTGGGCGGCGGACGCCGACGAGGCGAACCGGATCGTCGCCGACCTGGTGAAGGCGACCGGCGAGACGGAAGTCGTCAAGGTCAAGTCGATGGCCACCCAGGAGATCGGCCTCAACGAGGCCCTCGCGGCCGAGGGCATCCGCGCCTACGAGACCGATCTCGCCGAGCTCATCGTCCAGTTGGGCGACGACCGGCCCTCGCACATCCTCGTCCCGGCGATCCACCGCAACCGGGCCGAGATCCGGGATGTCTTCCGCTCGGAGATGGCCCGTTGGGGCCGCCCGGCCCCGGACGACCTCACCGACACACCCGCCGAACTCGCCGAAGCCGCCCGGCTCCACCTCCGCGAGAAGTTCCTGCGCGCCAGGGTCGGCATCTCCGGCGCCAACTTCATGGTCGCCGAGACCGGCACGCTGGTCGTGGTCGAGTCCGAGGGCAACGGGCGGATGTGCCTCACCCTGCCCGAGACGCTGATCTCGGTCGTGGGCATCGAGAAGGTCGTGCCCACCTGGCGGGACCTGGAGGTCTTCCTGCAGACCCTCCCCCGCTCCTCGACGGCCGAGCGGATGAACCCGTACACCTCGATGTGGACCGGCACCACCGACGGCGACGGGCCCGAGAGCTTCCATCTGGTGCTGCTCGACGCCGGCCGCACCGACGTCCTGGCCGACGCCACCGGGCGGCAGGCGCTGCGCTGCATCCGCTGCTCGGCCTGCCTCAACGTCTGCCCGGTGTACGAGCGGGCCGGCGGCCATGCCTACGGCTCCGTCTACCCGGGCCCGATCGGCGCGATCCTCACGCCCCAGCTGCGCGGTACGGCAAGCGAGATCGACGCCTCGCTGCCGTACGCCTCCTCGCTGTGCGGGGCGTGCTACGAGGTGTGCCCGGTCGCTATCGACATCCCCGAGGTGCTCGTGCACCTGCGCGAGCGGGTCGCCGGGCAGGGCGGCCCGGGGCACCGGCTCGAACGCGCGGCGGTCAGGGCGGCGGGCTGGGTGCTCGACCGGCCGGGCGTGCTCGCCGCCGGGGAGCGCCTCGCCGCCCGGACCCGCGGCCTGCACCCGAAGAACCCGCCGGGCGCCGGGGCCTGGACCGGGAGCCGTGACCTGCCGGAGGTGCCGGCGGAGCCGTTCCGCGAGTGGTGGAGGAAGAACCGTTCATGACGTCTTCCAGGGAGCTGGTCCTCGCCCGGATCCGGGCCGCCGTCGCCGGCGCCCCCGAGGCGCCCGAGCCGGAGCGCCGCTACCGGCGGCAGCACGCGCCCGACGATCCGGCCGCGCTCGTCGACCTGCTGCACGAGAACCTCGCCGACTACCGCGCCGTCGTCCACCGCACCGGCCCCGACGGGCTCGCGGAGCTGATCGGCCGGCTGCTCGCGGCGCATGGTGCGCGCGGTGTCGCCGTACCGCCCGGGCTGCCGCCGGAGTGGCTGTCGGGGCTGGGCGCGGACGTCGGACTCCGGCCCGACGACGGGTCGCTGACGGCCCTCCGGCTGGACGCGACGGACGCGGTGGTGACCGGTTGCGCCGTCGCCGTCGCCGAGACGGGCACGATCGTCCTCGACGGCGGCCCGGCGCAGGGGCGGCGCGCGCTGACCCTCGTACCGGATCTGCACGTGTGTGTCGTGCGGGTGCCGGAGCAGGTGGTGGCGTCGGTGCCGCTCGCGCTGCCCCGGCTGGCGCCGGAGCGGCCGCTGACCTGGATCTCCGGGCCGTCGGCGACGAGCGACATCGAGCTCGACCGGGTGGAGGGGGTGCACGGGCCGCGCCGGCTGGAGGTGGTCCTGGTCTCGGAGTCGCCCGAGGCGCAGCCGCGCCCGGTGGTCTCCCGTCAGACGTCGAGCGGCAAGCCGGTGTAGTTCTCCGCGAGTTCGGCGGCCGCGTGCGGGGAGGTGGCGATGCGGTCCAGCTGGGACTGCTGGAGGCGGGTGTCGAAGGGCGACTGGGCCGGGTCGGCGTGCAGGGTGGTGGTCATGGCGTACGAGAAGTGCTCGGCGCGCCACACCCGGCGCAGGCAGGTGTCGGAGTAGGCGTCGAGGAGCTCGGTGGAGCCGGTCTTGTGCAGGTGGGCGAAGGCGCGGGCGAGGACGATGACGTCGGCGGCGGCGAGGTTGAGACCCTTGGCGCCGGTCGGGGGCACGATGTGCGCCGCGTCGCCGGCGAGGAGGATCCGGCCGAAGCGCATGGGCTCGGTGACGGAGCTGCGCATCGGCAGCACGGCCTTCTGGGTGACGGTGCCGCGGGTGAGGCGCCAGCCGGGGTCGGCGCTCAGGGCGAGGCGGGCGTCGAGTTCGTCCCAGACGCGCTCGTCGGGCCAGTCGGCCGGGTCGGTGCCGTTGGGGACCTGGAGGTAGAGCCGGCTGACGGACGGAGAGCGCATGCTGGCGAGGGCGAAGCCGCGCTCGGAGTGGGCGTAGATCAGCTCGTCGTAGACGGGCGGGGCGTCGGCGAGGATGCCGAGCCAGGAGTAGGGATACGTGCGCTCGAAGATGCGCTGTTCGGTTGCGGGGACGGCGCGGCGGGTCACGCCGTGGTAGCCGTCGCAGCCGACGACGTAGTCGCAGGTGAGTATCTGCTGGCGGCCCTCGTGGGTGTAGCGGATGCGGGGGCGGTCGGTGTCGGCGTCCTCGACGGCGACGGCCTCGGCCTCGAAGAGGAGCGGGCCGCCTTCGGCGAGCTGGAGGGCGACGAGGTCCTTGACGACCTCGGTCTGGGCGTAGACCCAGACGCGCCGGCCGCCGGTGAGGGCGGGGAAGTCGACGCGGGTGGCGCGGCCTTCGTGGCGGAGCTCGATGCCGTCGTGCGGGAGGCCCTCGGCGTCGAGGCGGGCGCCCGCGCCGGCGGCGCGCAGGGCGTCGACGGTGGCCTGTTCGAGGATGCCGGCGCGCTGGCGCTGTTCGACGTAGGCGCGGTCGCGGCTCTCCAGGACGACGCTGTCGATGCCGGCCCGGTGCAGCAGGCGGGCCAGGAGCAGGCCGGAGGGGCCGCCGCCGATGATGCCGACGGTGGTGTGCATGAGGTCTCCTCGTCGCGTCGAGTCACGAGCTGTTCGCCAGTGTTGTTCGTCAAAGCTGTTCGCATGGTGAAGACTTCTTCACTATGCTGGAAGTCTGGTCGCGGCCGGGCCCGCCTGTCAACGGGGTGCCGTGTCCTGTCCGCCCGCGTATTCACTACGGTGGAGCGAAGATCCACGACGGAGAGCCGATGCCACCGACGAACCACGACACGACCGCCGACGCGCCGCCCGAGGCGGTGACGCCCCTGCTGCGCGGCCTCGGCGTGCTGCGCCGGCTCACCGACGCGGGCGGGCGGCTGACGGTCGGCGAACTCGAACGCGCCACGGGGCTCGCCCGCTCCACCGTCGACCGGGTCACCGGCACGCTCGCCCGCATGGGATACGTACGGGTCGAGGGCCGTGACATCGTGCTCGCGCCCCAGCTGCTCGAACTCGGCAACGCCTATCTCGCCTCCGTACGGCTGCCCGAGCTGCTCGGCGGGCGCGCCGACGCGCTCGCGGACGAGCTGGACGAGTCGGTGTCGCTCGCGGTCGCCGACGGCGACGGCATCCGCTTCGTCCACCAGGCCACCCGGCGGCGGGCGATGTCGGTGAGCTTCCGCATCGGCGATCTGCTGCCGGCCGAGCGCACCGCGCCGGGTGTCCTGTTCGCCGCGGAGTGGGACGAGGCGGAGTGGGAGCGGTGGCGGGAGCGCCGGACGGCCGATCCGGCGGGGCTCGGCTTTCCCGCGCTGCCCCAGGGCCGCTCGGGCGCTGCCGCCGGGGGCGACTTCGCGGAGCGGGTCGCCGAGGCGGACGAGGCCGGTTTCGCGGTGGACGACCAGCTGGTCGAGCCGGGGCTCGTGGCGCTCGCGGTGCCGGTGCGCGCGGCCGACGGTCGGATCGCGTGCGTGCTGAGCACCGTGAGCCACACCAGCCGGCACGACGCCGGCTCGCTGCACACGACCCTGCTGCCGCGACTGCGGGCCGCGGCCGACGCGATGGAGCGGGCGCTGCGGGACGCGCCGGAGCCGGAGCCGGGGGCTCCGAGCGGCCTGGCCGCGTGGACGGGCGCGTCCAAGCAGGAGCTGGGGCGGGAGTTCGTCGAGTCGCTGGCGCGTGGCCTGACCGTGATCACCGCGTTCGGCGCGGGCCGGGCCGCGCTGCCGCTCACGGCGGTCGCCGAGGCCACCGGCCTGGCCCGGGCCACGGCCCGGCGGGCGCTGATCACCCTGGAGCACGTGGGCTGTGTGGCCGTGGACGGACGGGAGTTCCGGCTGACGCCGCGCGTGCTGTCGCTCGGGTTCGCCCCGCTGTCACGGACCACGCTCACCCGGATCGCCCAGCCGCACCTCGCCGGCCTGGCCGAGCGGGTGCGCGAGTCCACGTCGCTGGCCGTGCTGGTCGGCGACGAGGTCCAGTACACCGGCCGGGTCGAGACCAGCCGGATCATGAACGTCCACATCACCGTCGGCACCCGCTTCCCCGCGTACGCGACCTCCATGGGCCGGGTCCTGCTCGCGGGCCTCCCGGCCGCCGACCGCGCCGCCCGGCTCGCCGGCTCCGAACTGCGGGCCCTCACCCCGCACACCGTGACCGCGCGCGCCGAACTCGACGCGCTCCTGGACCGGGTGGCGCACGACGGGTACGCGCTGGTCGACGAGGAGCTGGAGGAGGGACTGCGGTCGATCGCGATGCCGGTGCGCGACCGCGCGGGCCGCGTCGTCGCCGCCGTCAACGTGGCCCTGCACGCGGCCCGCCGCTCGCGCGAGGAGTGCGTGCGCGAGGTGCTGCCCGAGCTGACGGCGGCGATCGCCGGCATCGAGGCGGATCTGCACGTCACGGAGCGCTTCGCCCGGGTTCCGGCGTACTAGCCCCGAGGACCTGCTGGGCCACGGCGAAGGCGGAGTTGGCCGCCGGGACTCCGCAGTAGACGGCCGTCTGGAGGAGGGCGGCGGCGATCTCCTCGTCGCTGAGGCCGTTGCGCCCGGCGGCGCGCAGGTGCAGGGCGAGTTCGTCGTGGTGGCCGTGGGCCACGAGCGCGGTGAGGGTGATCAGGCTGCGTTCGCGGCGGCTGAGGGTCGGGTCGGTCCAGATCTCGCCCCACGCGTAGCGGGAGATGAAGTCCTGGAAGCGGGCCGTGAGTTCGGTCTGCCTGGCCTGGGCCCGGTCGACATGCGGGTCGCCGAGGACCTCGCGGCGGACCTTCATGCCGCTGCGGACGGTGGCCTCCGCGAAGTGGGCGCGGAGGGCGGGGAGCACGGCCTCGGGGCGTTCGGCGACGGCGAGGTGCGAGGCACCGGGGATCTCCGTGAGCGCGGAGCCGGCGACGGCGTCGGCGATCTCCCGGAGATGGGCCGGCGGCGTGGCCGGGTCCTCGCGGCCCGCGACCAGCAGGGTGGGCGCGGTGATGCCGGCCAGCCGGTCGCGCAGGTCGAAGGCGGCGAGCGCGTCGCAGCACGCCGCGTACGCCTCCGGGTCGGCGTGCCGGTGGTCGTCGACGAGGCGCGGCACGGTGAACCCGGGCGTGAACCAGCGGGCGTCGGCGGTCTCGGCGAGCTTCGCGAGGCCCTCGCGCCGGACCGATGCCGCGCGCTCCTCCCAGGGTGCCGGGCCGCCGAAGTGGGCGGACGAGCAGAGGACGGCGAGGCGTTCGACCCGTTCGGGGTGGTGGGCGGCGAGGTGGAGGCCGACGGCGCCGCCGAGGGAGACTCCGGCGTACGAGAAGCGGTCGGCGCCCAGGGTGTCGGCGAGGTCGAGGACCAGCCGCGCCAGGTCGGCGACGGTCGCGCCCGGGCCGATGAGTCCGGCGGGCGAGCGGCCGTGGCCGGGCAGGTCCCAGCGGACGACCCGGTGGGTGAGGGACAGTTCGGGGGCGACGGCGTCCCACAGCGCGGTGGAGGTGCCCAGCGAGGGGCCGAGGACCAGGACGGGCGCGGTGGCGGGCCCCTCGGCGACATGGTGGAGGGTGCGGTCCGGGGTCAACGTCGCTCCAGGGCTCGGTCGGTGAGGGCCCCGGCGCAGCCGGTGGCGCGGGCGGGGTCGGCGAGGTCGGCAAGCACGGCGGGGTCGATGCCGGCCAGTTCCCGTTCCTCTGCGAGGAGTTGGGAGAGCGGACGGCCCTCGGTGCGGGTGCGGGCGGCGAGTTCGGTCAGGAGCGCGCGGGCCCGGGCCCTGCCGAGGCGCGGGGTCAGGGCCGTGGCGAGCCGTTCGGCGACGAGGAGCCCGCCGGTGAGGTCCAGGTGGGCGCGCATGGCGGCCGGGTCGACGCGGAGCCCTTCGGCGAGGGCGGCGCTGTGGTGTGCGGCGCCGCCGACGAGGCGCAGCAGGTCGCGGAGCGGTTCCCATTCGGCGTGCCAGGCTCCGGCGGGCCGCTCGTCCTCGGCGGCGAGGCAGGAGTACAGGCTCGCGGCGAGGTGCGGGGCCCGGCGGGCGGCGGAGGCGACGAGGGTGGCGCGGACCGGGTTCGCCTTGTGCGGCATGGCGGACGAGCCGCCGCCCTCGCCCTCGGCGACCTCGGCGATCTCCGTGCGCGAGAGGGTCAGCACATCCGCGGCGATCTTGCCGAGCGCCCCGGCGGTGAGCGCGAGGACGCCGGCGAGGTCGGCGACCGGGGTGCGCAGCGCGTGCCAGGGCAACAGGGGCGCGGCGAGGCCGAGTTCGCGGGCGTACGCGGCGGGCAGCGCGGTCGCGGCCACGGGAGCGTCAGCGGCGGGCAGCCCGGTCGCGGCCACAGGAGCATCAGCGGCGGGCAGCCCGGTCGCGGCCACGGGAGTGTCCGCGCCGGCGGCGTCGGCGAAGGCCGCCAGGGTGCCGGCCGCTCCCCCGAGTTGGACGGGCAGCCCGTCCCGTACCGCCGTGATCCGGTCGCGGGCGTCGAGCACCAGGGAACGCCAGCCGGCGGCCTTGAGGCCGAAGGTGGTGGGCACGGCGTGCTGGGTGAGGGTGCGGCCCGGCATGGCGGTGTCGCGGTGGGCGGCGGCGAGGGCGGCGAGTGCCCGCTCCGTACGGACGAGGTCGGCCAGGACGAGGCCGAGGGCGCGGGTGGCCACCAGCATGGCGGCGGTGTCCAGGACGTCCTGGCTGGTCGCGCCCCGGTGGACGTACGGCCCCCACTCCCCCGCCGCTTCGGTCAGGTCGGCGACAAGCGGGATGACCGGGTTCCCGCCGGCGCGGGCGCGCAGGGCGATCGAGCGGAGGTCGAAGCGGCCGGGTGCGGACGCCGCGGCGGTCACGGCGCGGGCGGCGGCGTCGGGGGCGGTTCCGGTGGCGGCCTGGGCGCGGGTGAGGGCGGCTTCGGCGTCGAGCAGCGCCTGGAGGAAGGCGGTGTCGCCGGTGGCGGCCTCGGCGGGCGAGCCCGCGCGTACGGGATCGAGCAGTCCCGCGTCCGGGAGCGCCCCGGCGGTGGAGGGCATCACGGGAACTCCAGGAAGACGGTCTCGCCCTCGCCCTGGAGGCGGATGTCGAAGCGGTGGGTGCGGTACGGCTCCGGGGCGGCGATCAGAGTGGCGCGCCGGTCGGCGGGGAGCCGGTCGAGCAGCGGGTCGGGGCCGTCGGCGAGATAGGCGCGGGTGTAGAGGTGGTGGAGGAGTCCGCGGGCGAACACGCAGACGCTGATGTGGGGTTGACCGGGGTTGCCGGGCGGCAGGGTGTGCAGCGCGTAGTGGCCGTCGGCGTCGGTGGCGACGCGGCCGAAGCCGGTGAAGGCGGTGCCGTTGCGGCCGAGGTGTCCGCCGGTGACCGGGTCGCGGCGCAGGGATCCGGGGGCGCCGGCGAGGGAGCCGTCGGGGGCGGCCTGCCAGAACTCCAGGAGTGCGTCGGGTACGGGGTCTCCGGCGCCGTCGAGGACGTAGCCGTGCAGGGTGATGCGCTCGGGGTGGCCCTCGGGGGCGACGCGCTCGCCGTCGGGGAAGGGCAGGGCGTAGCCGTAGAAGGGGCCGACGGTGGCGGACGCGGTCGGCGGCAGGAGCGGCTTCATCGTGTTCACCGGCCTTCCTCGGTCCAGGTGGCGGCGGGCCCGTCGAGGACGATGTCCCAGGCGTAGCCGAGTGAGAACTCCGGCTGTGACAGGCCGTGTTCGTAGCGCGCGACGAGCCGCTCGCGGGCGGCGGCATCGGTGACGGAGCGCAGGATCGGGTCGTGGGCGAGGAGCGGGTCACCGGGGAAGTACATCTGGGTGACGAGGCGCTGCGTGAACGCCGTGCCGAAGACGGAGAAGTGGATGTGCGCGGGGCGCCAGGCGTTGGTGTGGTTGCGCCAGGGATAGGCGCCCGGCTTGACGGTGGTGAAGGTATAGCGGCCCTGATCGTCCGTCAGGGTCCGTCCCACGCCGCTGAAATGGGGGTCGAGCGGGGCCGGGTGCTGGTCGCGCAGATGCGCGTAGCGGCCGGAGGCGTTCGCCTGCCAGATCTCGATCAGCTGTCCGCGCACCGGGCGGCCGGCGCGGTCGAGCAGGCGGCCGGTGACGGTGATCCGCTCACCGAGGGGTTCGCCGCCGGGCGCCCGGGTGAGGTCGTTGTCGTACTCGGTGACGTCGGTGGGGCCGAACACGGGCCCGCTGAGCTCCACGGCCTCCGGGTCGCCGGCGGCCTCGGGGCCGATGGCGACGAGCGGCCGGCGGGGGTGGCGGAGCAGGGAGCTGCGGTACGGGGGGTAGTCGCGCGGCGGGTGGTGGCGGACCGGGGCGCCGGCGGCGAGCGCCGTGTCGTAGGCGTCCTGGAGGGCGCCGATCTCGGCGTCGATGCGGTCCTGCGTGAGCTCGGTCATGAATCCTTCCGCAAGGAGAGGGAGTCGGGGTGCGAAGGTCGGCGGGAGGACGGCAGGGAGACGCCGTCAGCGGTCAGCGGTCAGCCGACGACGGCTTGCCGGGCATCGCCGGGCAGCAGCACGGGGGCCGCCGTCCGGGCCGCCACCTCCTCCGGCGTCACCCCGGGAGCCGTCTCGACGAGGGCGAGCCCGTCGGCGGTGACGTCGAGGACGCAGAGGTCGGTGATGACGCGGTCGACGCAGCCGCGCCCGGTGAGCGGCAGGTCGCATTCCGCCACGATCTTCGGGGTGCCGTCCTTGGCGGTGTGGGTCATCAGCGCGATGACCGTGCGGGCGCCGTGGACGAGGTCCATGGCGCCGCCGATGCCGGTGACCATCCGGCCGGGCACGGCCCAGTTGGCGAGGTCTCCGCGGGCGGAGACCTGCATGGCGCCGAGGACGGCGACGTCGATGTGGCCGCCGCGGATCATGCCGAAGGAGAGGGCGGAGTCGAAGCAGGAGGCGCCGGGGAGGAGGGTGACGGTCTCCTTGCCGGCGTTGATGAGGTCGGGGTCGACCTCGTCCTCGGTGGGGTACGGGCCGGTGCCGAGGATGCCGTTCTCGGAGTGGAGGACGACCTCGACGCCGGCGGGCAGGTGGTTGGGGATGAGCGTCGGCAGGCCGATGCCGAGGTTGACGTACTGGCCGTCCGTCAGCTCCCGGGCGGCGCGCGCGGCCATCTGTTCGCGGGTCCAGCTCATCGTGTCGTCCCTCGTGTCGGAGGTGCGGAGACCGTGCGTCGTTCGATTCCCTTGTCGACCGCCTGCTCGGGGGTGAGGGCGAGCACGCGCTGGACGAAGATGCCGGGCAGATGGACGTGGTCGGGGTCGAGGGCGCCGGGTTCGACGAGTTCCTCGACCTCGGCGATCGTGACCCGGCCGGCCATGGCGGCCAGCGGGTTGAAGTTGCGCGCGGAGGCGTGGAACACGAGGTTGCCGTGCCGGTCGCCGACGGCGGCGCGGACCAGGGCGTAGTCGGTGCGGATGGCGTGCTCCAGGACGTGCGGGACGCCGTCGAACTCGCGTACCTCCTTGGGCGGCGAGGCGAGGGCGACACCGCCCGCACTGTCGTGGCGCCAGGGCAGGCCGCCGTCGGAGACCTGGGTGCCGACGCCGGCCGGGGTGTAGAAGGCCGGGATGCCGCAGCCGCCGGCGCGCAGGCGCTCGGCGAGGGTGCCCTGCGGGATGAGCTCGACCTCGAGTTCGCCGGCGAGGTACTGGCGGGCGAACTCCTTGTTCGCGCCGATGTACGAGCCGGTGACGCGGGTGATCCGGCCGGCGGCGAGCAGCAGGGCGAGGCCGGAGTCGAGGGCGCCGCAGTTGTTGGAGACGACGCCCAGGCCGCCGACGCCGTGGGCGTGGAGGGCCTGGATGAGGGCGTTCGGTACGCCGCTGAGGCCGAAGCCGCCGACGGCGAGCGTCGCTCCGTCCGGGACGTCCGCCACCGCCTCGGCGGCGGTGGCGACCACCTTGTCCATGGAGGGCCTTTCGGTTCGCTCGGAGAGGAGGGGAAATCCGTGGGAAATCACTGGGAAATCAGTCCTGCACATTAGTCAGTGCACTGAGCATCTGCGCCGACTGCGCCATGCTGACAGGCGCCGGGCGGGGCGTCAACGGGTCGCGGGCACCCCCGAGCGGGCGGGGTATCGTTCCGTGCGCCGACGAAACGACAGAAGGAGGCACGCCATGGCCGCGGTGGACCTGACCACGCATCCCGGGCACCTGGCCCGGCGGCTCCAGCAGGCACACCATCTGCTGTGGACGACGATGGTGTCGGAGGAGATCACCTCCCCGCAGTTCGGCGTGCTCAACGCCCTGACCGCCGAACCCGGGCTCGACCAGCGGACCGTGGGCGAGCGGGTGGGCCTGGACCGGTCCACGATCGCCGAGGTGATCAGCCGCCTCACCCGCCGCGGCCTGCTCGACAAGGTGCGCGACCCGGAGGACGGCCGGCGCTTCCTGCTGCGGCTCACGGACGAGGGCGCGCGCACGCACAAGCGCCTGACGGTGCGCACGGCCCGGATGAACCAGGTCTTCCTGGCGCCGCTCTCCGCCGAGGAGCAGACGCTCTTCCTGTCGCTGATGCGCCGGGTCTCGGACGCGGCGGAGCAGCTGCGCAGCCCGGCGGAGCCGGTGCCCGCTCCGTAGACCAGGCATACCGATGACGGCCGATGCCTTCGTCAGCGCACTGACGAAGGCATCGGCCGCGGCTCATCCGTGCCCGGTGCGGTCAGGAGACGCGCTTGAGGGTCCAGGCGTTGTTGTTGAAGCCGGAGTTCGGGAAGGCGACGCAGGAGCTGGAGTAGTAGGAGCTGGTCGCCGTCCAGCCGGCCGGGTAGTACGTGGAGCCGCACGCCTGGACGACGGTGCCTATCGGCAGACCGGTCAGCTGCTTGATCTGCTTGATGTTCGGGTCGAAGTTCTGGGTGCCACAGCTGGCGCTGTAGCCCCAGCTGACGTCGACGTAGCCCGCCGGGGTGGCGGTGCTCGCGCAGGTGGTCGTCACGTCACCGGGGGCCGCCTGGGCGGGCGCGGCGGTGAGGGCGAACATCGCGGCGGCGCCGGCGAGGGCCATGGCGGTGGTGCGCAAACGGGTCATGAGGGGCTCCTTGGATCGGAAAGCGACCAACGGGAAACAGCACCCGTTTCTACGGTGTGGCGCACGAATCGCGACAGCCGGTTTCCGGTCTGAGTGATCAAGCCAGGTCACCGGTTATCGGATCGCCCGCTCCGCTCACCGGCCTCCGCGCCTTGTCATGTCCAGAGGGACCCCCTGGAAGCGGCCGTCGGGTCGTGGTGCAGGATCACCCTCATGACCAACACCAGCAGACGCACCGTGCTCACCTCCGTCGCCGCCGTCGCCGCGGCCCTGCCCACGCTGAACGCCGTGGTGGGCAACGGCGCCACGCCCGCCGCGGCCGCGACCGAGTTCTACAACTCGAACACGGACATGTACACGAAGAACGCGGCCAACGAGGGCGTCGAGTGGATGCGGCGCTTCCGCATCGGCGCGCCGGTCCAGGTCACGGACAACGCGAAGAACACGAGCGTCGCCGTCAACAGCACCGCGGTCATCGCACCGCACGGCGGTGCCATCGAGTCGGGTACGAGCGAGCTGTGCATGGCCGTCGCCGGCTACACGCCCTTCGACTACACCACCGACCCGGCGAGCGCGGCGGTGGCGGGGCAGCCGCAGCGCGACTACTGGATGTTCGAGGCGCTCGCCAACCCGGACAACCAGCACGTCACGTCCACCCACTGCGACGACCCGGCCGCGCTGGCCGCCTGTGCCAACAACCTGTACGCGGTCTCCCTGCACGGCTTCAGCGAGCCGACCGAGAAGAAGATCAACGTCGGCGGCCGGGACGAGCGCCTCAAGCGCAACCTGCTCGCGGCCTTCGACAAGTACGGTCTCAACACGAAGAACAGCAACCCGGACTGGAACGTGACGGTGGTCCTCGCGGGCTCCACCGACCCCATCAACGGTGACGACCCGACGAACATCGTCAACCGCACCCGCACCGGCGCCGGCGCGCAGCTGGAGATCTCCACGGCGCTGCGCTCGGCGATGTTCGGCAACTTCTCCGGCGCCGCGAATCGCCGTTCGACGGCCGGCGTGCCGAGCACCGCCGCGCCCTACGCCGACCGATTCTGGAACGGCTTCGTCAACGCCGTGCGCGAGGCGATCAAGAACCACGAGCTGGGTCTCGACGTCGTCCCGGCCCCCTAGCGGCCGCGTTCCGGCACGCCGAACGGGCGGACCCCGGACCGGGGTCCGCCCGCCCGCGTCGTACGCGGGGCCGCTCCCTCACGCGGGGCGGCGGCCGTTACTCGAGCAGCTGCGCGTACGCGCCCATGGCCATGGCGATGTCCGCCTGGGCCCAGAACCGGTGGTACGTGAAGACGGGGGCGGCGCCGCCCGCGAGGTACGCCTCGACCTTCGGCCAGGCCGGGTCGTTCTTGTAGAAGGAGCGGATCGAGACGAAGGTGGACGAGGAGTTCACGGCGTCGCCGTTCGGCATGGTGCCGGTCCAGCCGCTCGGTACGTACACGGGGTCGTCGAAGCGGTTGTAGTCGGCGCGGGTCTCCGGGACCGCGATGCCCAGCGGGTCCTGGTAGTGGGTCCACATGCCGTCGAGGAGCGCCTTGGCGACCCGCTTGGCCGCGACGTCGCCGGACCTGGCCGCATAGTAGGTCAGGGTCTTGGCGTAGGCGGCCGCCACGCCGACGTCGTCGGTGTAGTCGGCGACGGTGACGTGCAGGCCCTTGTTGGCGCCGGGGCTCGCCGCGTTCCAGGTGTCGGGCGCGCCGGACCACTGGAGGGTGGCCGGGATGCGGTAGGTGCCGTCCGGGTTGATCGTGGTGGCGGACAGCGCCCAGGAGACCCACTTGTCGAGCACGGTCTTCGCCGCGGCGTCGCCGGTCTGCTGGTAGTACTCGGCGACGCGCTCCATGGACCACGCCTGGAAGCCGAACCACTGGTTGGACGGCGGGTCGTGGTAGACGGGCTTCTCGTCGTAGTACATGCCGTGGAAGGTGGGGGTGCCGGCCGGCGGGGTGGCGTAGCGGCCCTGCCAGCTGTTGGTGGCGCCGCCCGCGATGGCACCCTCGTCGGACTGGAGCCAGCGGTAGAACTCCAGCTGGCGCTTGAGGCTGGTGGCCCAGTCGGCGGCTCCGGTGGCCGACTTGGGCCTGAGCGGGGCGTAGCTGCTCAGGGCGTAGGCCGCGAGCGGGTTCTGGTAGCCGCCGTGCGCGTGGCTGGAGCCGATCCGCCAGGACCAGGCGGCCGAGGTGTCGGTGGCGCCGCCCCAGGCGTAGTACCAGGACAGCAGGTAGTGGGAGCTGTCCTTGCCGCTGCCGGCGGGGCAGGTGGTGGGCCCGACGCAGTCGCCGGTCTTCTTGAAGTACTTGTCGAACATGGCGTAGCGCAGGTAGTCGCCCATCTTGGCGGCCTTGCCGACGGTCGTGGCGACCTGGGCGCCCTTGCCCTGCTGCTTGGCCCACACGTCGGCCCAGTAGGCGGCCTGGACGGCGCGGGCGTCGGCGTCGGGGGCGTCGGTGAACTTCCACTGCTTCGCGTAGGAGCTGTCACCGGTGAACAGGTCCAGGTAGCCGTTCTTCCCGCCGTAGGCGAACCGGTCGCAGGTGGGGTGGGTGACGGTCTCCCAGACGGACTCCTGCGGGCCGCGCTGGAAGGTGTTGATATACGAGGGGCCGGTGGCCGTGGGGCCGGTGGAGCAGGTGCCGGGCTCGTTGCCGTACCCGTAGACGTTGTCGACGTCCTGGATCCAGTGCATGCCGTAGATGTCGTCGGTGCCGTAGGCGCTCTTCAGCTCGGCGGCGAGCGGGTCGGTGCCGGCCGCGACCGTGCTGTCGAGCCTGGCCGGGTACTGGGACGGCAGGTCCCACTCGGGGGCGTAGGTGGCGGGCTTGGCCGCGTTGTAGGAGGAGTTGGTCGGCTGGTCGGCGTGGGTGGGGATCATGTACTTCTCGAGCGTGCCCCACGCGGCGTTGAACTTGGACCAGTCGCCGGTGACCCTGCCGTACATCGCCTGGAGCCAGACGAGGTAGCTGTACGCCTCGGAGGTCGTCTCGTGGCCCTGGTCGGGGGCCTCGACGATCAGGGTCTCGACGGAGTGGTAGGGGATGCCCTCGGGTGAGAAGTAGCCGTTGGCCGGGTTGGTGATCTTCCCGTAGAGGTCGAGGAAGCGCGCGTCGTACGTGGAGTCCGCGGCGAGCTGGGCGACGGTGACCTCGGCCTTGGCGTGGCCGGGGGCGGTCGCGGTGAAGACGGCGGTGCCGGTGCCGGTGGAGGCGGCGGTGACGGTCACCCGCTGGGCGGTGTTCCAGTTCGCGGGGGTGAAGGTGAGCGTGGCCGGACTCGCGGTGAGGCCGGTGACGCCCGAGGTGCGGGCGACGGTCACGGTGACGTCCGCGCTCGGCCGGGTGGAGAGCTTCAGGTCGAAGGTGCCGGTCGCGCCCTGGCGTACGGAGAGCTGGGCGGGGCTCGCGACGAGCGCGGGGCCGGCGGCGACGGTGATGCCGACCGGGGCGGACTCGCCGGTGGCGCCGAGCGAGTCGTACGCCTTGGCGTAGAGCGAGTGGGCGCCGGCCGGCAAGGAGGTGGCGCCGAGGGTGTAGGGCGCGGTGGTGTCGGTGCCGATGAGGCTCGTGTCGCTGTAGAACTCGACCTTGCTGACGGTGGCGCCGTCGGCGGCGGCCGCGGTGGCGGCGAGCGGGACGGCGTCGCCCTCGGTGTAGACGGCGCCGGGGGCGGGGCTGGTGAGGACGGCCACCGGCGGCTGGTGTGCGCCGCTGCAGGCGGTGCCGTTGACCGTGAAGGAGGTCGGGGCGACGTTGGTGCCGGTGTAGCTGAACTGGGCCCCGGTGGTGACGGCGGCACCGGCGGCGACGGTCCCGTTCCAGTCGGCGTTGGTGACGGTGACGGTCTTGCCGGACTGGGTCCAGGTGCCGTTCCAGCCGTTGCCCAGCTTCTGGTCGCCCGTGTAGGCGTATCCGATGGTCCAGCCGTTCAGGGCCGTGGTGGCGCGGTTGGTGAGGGTGAGCTCGGCGGTGAAGCCGGAGCCCCAGTCGTTGGTCTTGTAGTCGACGCTGCACTGGACGGCCGCGGTTGCGGCCTGGACGGGCGGGCCGACGGCGAGCAGGGCGGCGGGAAGGGCGAGTACGGCGGCCAGCGCGGTGAGCGGCCGGACGGCACGGCGCACTCGGGGTGGTCGTGGCGTTCGCAGTGGCATGCGGGTGGTTCTCCTCGCGTCTCGGCGGGTGGGGGTGGAGCGAGGGCGGGAGCGGTCAAGCTCTGAACCAGTGGGAGCGCTCCCACTGTGCAGATCCGGCGAGACGCCGTCAAGACACCCGAAGAGTCGAAGGCATTCCGCCGACCAATTTGGTCAACTCCTCTTTTCCTTGAGGGAAGTTGTCGCTACGGTCGGCCCGACCAGTGGGAGCGGATCCAACCCGTCGGCGCGCCGTCACCGGTGTGCCCTCGACGTGAGGACTCGCTCATGCGCCATCCCCCACGATTACCGGCGCTGCTCGCGGGAGCAGCGCTCACCGCGGCGAGCACTGCTCTCGCCCTGGTCGGTACGGCCACCGGAGCCGCGGCCGCACCGGTCTGCACCGTGCAGTACTCCGTCACCGGCTCCTGGGCCGGCGGCTTCCAGGGCGCGCTGACCGTCACCAACAACGGTCCCTCCGTGAGCTCCTGGAAGCTGGGCTTCGACTTCCCGGCCGGTCAGGTGATCAGCCAGGGCTGGGGCGCCAGATGGTCCCAGTCGGGCGCGAGCGTCACCGCCTCGAACGAGAGCTGGAACGGTTCGCTCGCCACCGGAGCGAGCGCGACCACCGGCTTCCTCGCCTCGTGGTCGGGCGGCAACCCCGCTCCGGGTACGTTCACGCTCAACGGCACGGTCTGCAACCAGGACGCGCCCCCGACGCCCACTCCTACTCCTACTCCTACTCCTACTCCTACTCCGACCCCCGCTCCGACCGCCCCGCCCCCGGTCACCGGCGCTCCCGAGCTCGGCGTCACCGGCAACCGGCTCACCGACCAGAACGGCGCCACCCGCCGCCTCCTCGGCGTGAACCGCTCGGGCGGCGAATTCATGTGCGTGCAGGGGTACGGCATCTTCGACGGACCCGTCGACGACGCCGCCGTCCAGGCCATCGCCGACTGGAAGGCCAACGCCGTCCGCATCCCGCTCAACGAGGAGTGCTGGCTCGGCCTGGCCAACGTCAAGCCCGAGTACCGGGGCGCCACCTACCAGAACGCCGTGAAGGACCTGGTCGGCCGGGTGCTCGCCCATGGCATGACCCCGATCGTCGAACTCCACTGGACGTACGGCCAGTACACCGGCAACTCCGCGGGCTGCGCCGACGTCCACGCCACCTGCCAGAAGCCGATGCCCGACGCCCAGTACACCCCGGCGTTCTGGGCCTCCGTCGCCGAGACCTTCAAGAACGACCGGCGGGTCGCCTTCGACCTGTTCAACGAGCCCTACCCGGACCGGGCCACCCCCACCGCCGCCCAGGCATGGACCTGCTGGCGCGACGGCGGGACCTGCCCCGGGATCGGGTACGAGGTCGCCGGCATGCAGGACCTGGTGGACGCGGTCCGCGGGACCGGGGCGCAGAACCTGCTCCTGGTGCCCGGCCTCGCGTACTCCAACGATCTGAGCCAGTGGCTCGCGCACCGCCCCACGGACCCGGCCGGCCGGCTGGCCGCCGCCTGGCACGTCTACAACTTCAACTCCTGCGTGGACGAGACGTGCTGGGGCAGCACCCTCGCCCCGGTCGCCGCCCAGGTCCCCCTGGTGGCGGGCGAGATCGGCGAGAACACCTGCGGACACGGATTCGTCGACCGCGTCATGAAGTGGTTCGACGAGCGTGGCCTGTCCTACCTGGGCTGGACCTGGAACACCTGGAACTGCGCCTCCGGGCCGGCCCTGATCACCTCGTACGACGGCACCCCCACCGCATTCGGCACAGGGCTGCGCGACCATCTGCGCGCCCTGAACGGAAACTGAAAGGGCACCCCACACCATGAGCCGCACGAAAAGCCGCACCGCCCTGTTCGCGGCGCTCGGCCTGATCGCCGCCACCGGCGCGACGGCCACCGCCCTGAGCACCGCCACCGCTGGCGCCGCAGCCGCCGGCTGCAAGGTCGACTACCAGGTGGCCAACCAGTGGAACTCCGGTTTCACGGCCAATGTCACCGTCACCAACCTCGGCGACCCGGTCAACGCCTGGACGCTTGGCTGGAGCTACGGAGGCGACCAGAAGGTCGCCCAGGGCTGGAACGCCGACATCACCCAGTCCGGCGCCGCCGTGACCGCCAGGAACCTCTCGTACAACGGGACGCTCGCGACGGGCGGTTCCACCTCCTTCGGCTTCAACGCCACCTACAGCGGTACGAACGCGGTGCCGGCGACGTTCACGCTGAACGGCGTCACCTGCACCGGCTCCGTACCGCCGACCACACCCCCGACCACCCCGCCGACCACACCGCCCACGACGCCGCCCACGACGCCGCCCGCCGGGGCCAGGGTCGACAACCCGTACGTCGGGGCCAGGGTGTACGTGAACCCGGAGTGGTCGGCGCACGCGGCGGCCGAGCCGGGCGGCACCCGGGTGTCGAACCAGCCCACCGGCATCTGGCTGGACCGGATCGCCGCCATCAACGGTGCGAACGGCGCCATGGGCGTGCGCGCGCACCTCGACGAGGCTCTGCGGCAGAAGGGCGACGGCGAGATGGTCGTCCAGTTCGTCATCTACAACCTGCCGGGCCGGGACTGCGCGGCCCTCGCCTCCAACGGCGAACTCGGCCCGACGGAGATCGACAAGTACAAGACGCAGTACATCGACCCGATCGCGGCGGTCCTGTCCGACCCGAAGTACGCCGGCCTGCGGATCGTCACCACGGTCGAGCTGGACTCGCTGCCGAACCTGGTCACCAATGTGAGCGGCCGGCCGACGGCGACCGCGAACTGCGACGTGATGAAGGCCAACGGCAACTACATCAAGGGCGTCGGCTACGCCCTGAACAAGCTGGGCGCGATCCCGAACGTCTACAACTACCTGGACGCCGGCCACCACGGCTGGCTGGGCTGGGACGACAACTTCGGGCCGTCCGCCGAGCTGTTGAAGACGGCGGCGACCGCCGAGGGCTCGACCGTCGCCAACGTGACCGGCTTCATCGTCAACACCGCGAACTACAGCGCCCTGAAGGAGGACCACTTCGGCATCGGCGACACGGTCAACGGGGTCTCGGTGCGCCAGTCGAAGTGGGTGGACTGGAACCGCTACACCGACGAGCTGTCGTACGCCCAGGCGATGCGGGACAAGCTGGTCTCGGTCGGCTTCGACTCCAGGATCGGCATGCTGATCGACACCTCCCGCAACGGCTGGGGCGGCACCGCCCGTCCCACCGGACCCGGCGCGAAGACGGACGTCAACACCTATGTCGACGGCGGCCGTTACGACCGTCGCATCAACCCCGGCAACTGGTGCAACCAGGCGAGCGCGGGCCTCGGCGAACGCCCGAAGGCGGCTCCGGAGCCGGGTATCGACGCGTACGTCTGGATGAAGCCGCCGGGCGAGTCCGACGGCGCGAGCAAGGAGATCCCCAACAACGAGGGCAAGGGCTTCGACCGGATGTGCGACCCGACGTACACGGGCAACGTCCGCAACGGCAACAGCATGTCCGGGGCCCTGCCGGACGCGCCACTGGCCGGCCAGTGGTTCTCGGCCCAGTTCCGGGAACTCCTGAAGAACGCGTACCCGGCGCTGTGAGGCGCGCCTGAGTCACGACCCCGCCGGGCGGGCCGCACCTTCTGGTGCTGGCCCGCCCTCCGGCATCGCGGGAGGGCCCGGGTCATAGGGCCCGGGTAATTCCGTTGCCCATCCGGGGCGGGCGGCGGAACATGGGCCCGCTCACCGCGACTCCGCCATGACTCCGCCATGGCTCGCTACCGATAGGCGCACAGTTGACTCTGCAGGACGAACAACGCCAGACCCTCGCCGGCCCCGACCGTCAGCCGGTGCTGACCTACCTCCGGGGCACGCGCGACGGCCATCCGTGGGCCGACCTCGCCGAGGTGGTCGGACCCGATCCGGTGCCCGCGATCCTCGCGGGGATGTCCGGGTGGGCCGTGTCGGGATCCGTGGAGCTCGGCGAGGAGCTGCTCGGGCACGGCGCACGGGTGATGCGTCACGCCCACGGCATGAGGCGCGAGCTGGTCACGGACCCGCCACCGGCCGCATGGGCGGCTGCGGAACCGCCGGCCGGGCTTCGCCTCGTACCGTGCGACCGTCCGGCGCGGGACCTCTTCCCGGCCTGGCGGGCCGCCTTCTCGGCCGGGCATCCGGACCACTTCCCGGGCGGTGACACGGAGGCCCTGGAGACCCAGCTCGTGCCCCTGCTGTCCGGCGACATGCTGGGTCCGGTGCTGCCGTGCAGCGCACTCGTGGTCGATGCGGAGGACCGGGTGGTCGCCGGGGTCGTCGTCACGGACCGGGACGGCCTGCCGTGGATCACGACCGTGTTCCGTCTGCCGGGGGCCGGGCGGGCCGGACTCGGCTCGGTGCTGCTGCGCCGGATGCTGGCGGACGCCACGGCCCGCGGTCTCGCGGCGATCGGGCTGGCGGTGAGCGACGCCAATCCGGCCCGTCAGCTGTACGAGAAGCTCGGCTTCCGGGTCACCGAGACCTCGCTCACCGTCGTCGTCCCCTGACCGGCGTTCCCTCCCGGCCCTCCCAAGCCGAGACCTTCTCAGGACGAGAGCTCCTCAGGACGACTCCCGCACCACCAGCTCCGTCGGCAGCACATACCGCTCCCGGTCCACCGCCTCCGTCGCGTCCGCCGCGGTCGCCGCACCCGCCGGTTCGGCGATCTCGTCGAGGAGCATGCGCGCCATCGTGCGGCCCATCTCCTCGATCGGCTGGCGGACGCTGGTGAGCGGCGGGTCCATCAGGCGGGCGACGGCCGAGTCGTCGACGCCCACGAGGGCGACGTCGTCGGGGATGCGGCGGCCGGCCTCGCGCAGCACGCCCCGGGCACCGGCCGCCATGACGTCGGAGGCGGCGAAGACGGCGTCGAGGCCGGGGGCGCGGTCGATGAGCTCGCGCATGGCGCGACGACCGCCCTCCTCGGTGAAGTCGCCTGTGGCGACGAGCAGTTCGTCGGGAGCGAGGCCCGCCGCCGCGATGCCCTCGCGGTAGCCGTCGAGGCGGGCGCGCGCCACGTACATGTCGAGAGGGCCGGTGATGGTGGCGATCCGGCGGCGGCCGCGCGCGGCGAGGTGGGCGACGGCGGCGCGGCCGGCGCCCTGGTTGTCGGAGTCGACGAAGGCGGCGGACTCGCCGGCGCCGCGGCGGCCGCCGAGGACGACGGGGAGGCCGAGCTCGCGGACCCGGTCGGGCAGCGGGTCGTCGGCGTGTACGGAGGCGAGCAGGACGCCGTCGACCCGGCGGGCGGCGAGGTACTGCTCGAAGCGCTGGCGCTCGCGTTCGGTGCGGACCAGGGTGAGCAGCAACTGCTTGTCGGCTTCGCCGAGTTCGGCGCTGACGCCGCGGATGAGGTCGAGGAAGTACGGCTCGGCGAAGAGCCGGGACTCAGCCTCGGGGATGACGAGCGCGATGGCGTCGGTGCGGTTGCCGGCCAGTGCGCGGGCGGCCAGGTTCGGCACGTAGCCGAGTTCCTCGACGGCCCGGTGGACCGCCGCGCGGGCCTGTTCGCTCACCCGGGGCGAGCCGTTGATGACGCGGGACACGGTGCCCCGGCCGACCCCGGCCCGGGCCGCGACCTCTTCCAGCGTGGGTCTGCTCCTGTGCCGTCCGCTCACGCCCCTCGTTCTCCCCTCGTGCGGCCTCGCCCTCGCCCGTACGGCGACCTGGTCAAGATAGGCCACGATCCCGCTCCCGCCCGACGCGCCGTTGTGCGACGCAAACACATGGGAGCGCTCCCACAGTATCGGATCCGAACCCGGACCGGCCCGCCTGGCGCCCTTTCGGCGAATCCGTGTTCATGTCTTGACACCGCCGCCCGCAAGGCAGGAACCTTCCGGCAACGACGAGGTGGGAGCGCTCCCATCCAGGCTTATCAGAGGTCCTGCCCCCAGAGGAGAGTGGAATGCGCACTACCAGCAGCAGACGGGCCCCCGGCCGCGCCCGCCCCACCGCACTCGCGGTCCTGGCGACCCTGACGGCCGGAGCGCTTCTGCTCACCGGCTGCGGCAGCGGCGACGACGACGGCGGGGACGCCGCCGGCGGCGGCACGATCACGCTGCGGGTCGGCACCTTCGGTTCCTTCGGCTACGACGACAAGACCGGCGCCAAGCTCTACGCCGAGTACGAGAAGTCCCACCCCGGCATCAAGATCGTCGAGTCGAACGTCGCCGACGGCCAGAAGTACTGGGACACCCTCAAGCTGCGCCTCTCGCGGGGCAGCGGCCTCGCCGACATCCAGGCGATCGAGGTCGGCTACATCGCCGAGGCGACCGGCCCGTCGATGGCCGGCAAGTGGGTGGACCTCGGCACGACGGGCGGCGCCGACCTCGGGGCCTTCCTCGACTGGAAGGTCAAGCAGGCCACCACCGGCGACGGCAAGGTGATCGGCCTCGGCACCGACATCGGCCCCATGGCCATCTGCTACAACAAGGAGCTCTTCGCCAAGGCCAAACTGCCCACCGACCGCACCGAGGTCGGCAGGCTGTGGGCCGGCGACTGGGCGAAGTTCCTGGAGACCGGCAGGACGTACCAGAAGAACGCACCCAAGGGGACCTTCTTCCACGACTCGGCGAGCGGTCTGTTCAACGCCGTCGTCAACAGCGAACCGGAGCAGTACGCCAATGCGAAGGGTGAGCTGGCCTGGGAGACCAGCCCCGGCGTGAAGAAGGCGTGGGACACCGCCGTCGCCGCCGCGCAGAGCGGCATCACGGCCAAGCTGCGCCAGTTCGACGAGAAGGGCACCTGGAACGCCGCCTTCAAGAACTCGAAGTTCGCCACGGTCGCCTGCCCCAGCTGGATGACCGGCATCATCAAGGACCAGGCGGGCGCCGCCAACCGGGGGAAGTGGGACATCGCCGCGCCGCCGGTCGCCGGCAACTGGGGCGGTTCCTTCCTGGCCGTACCGAAGGCCGGCAAGCACGTGAAGGAGGCGGCGGAGCTGGCCGCCTGGCTCACCGCGCCGGCCCAGCACGCCAAGGTGTTCGCGGTCAACGGCAACATCCCGTCCACCAAGCAGACCCTGACCTCCCCGGCGGTGACCGGCGCCAAGCTGCCCTACTTCGGCGACACTCCGGTCGGCGAGATCTACGCGGCCGCCGCGGCGCACATCCGGCCGGCCCCGATCAGCCGCTGGGACGGCCAGGTCAAGACCTTCCTCACCGACAACGGGATCCTCGACATCGAGCAGCGGGGCACCGACCCGGCCAAGGCCTGGGAGAACGTCAAGAGCCTGGTCGACGACAAGATCGACCAGTAGCGGGAGGCGGTGGGGCCCGCTCCCTGCCGGCGGACCCCACCGCGGCGCCTTCGAGACGCCCTCGCCCCATCGCCCCGTATCCACTTCCTCCGCACACCTCCGGAAGGACGCCCCGTGGCCACCGCCCGGCGCTCCCGGCTCTACCGCTGGGACCTGAAGGCGACGCCGTACGTCTTCGTCGCCCCCTTCTTCCTCACCTTCGCCGCCTTCGGTCTCTTCCCGCTGCTCTACACGGGCTGGCTCTCGCTCAACCGGGTGGAGCTCGGCGGCGATCCGCAGTGGAAGGGCCTGGAGAACTACACCGACCTGGCCGGCAGCGAGTTCTTCTGGAACGCGCTCGGCAACACCTTCACCATCGGCGTGATCTCGACCGTCCCGCAGCTGCTCATGGCGCTCGGGCTCGCCCACCTGCTCAACTACCGTCTGCGCGGCCGTGGTTTCTTCCGGGTCGCGGTGCTCGCCCCGTACGCGACCTCCATCGCCGCGGCCACCCTGGTCTTCGCCCAGCTGTTCAACACCGACTACGGGCTGATCAACTCGGCGCTCGGCTGGGCGGGTTTCGACCCGGTCGACTGGGAGTCGTCCAAGTGGCCCGCGCAGATCGCCATTTCGGTGATCGTGACCTGGCGGTGGACCGGCTACAACGCGCTCATCTACCTCGCCGCGATGCAGGCCGTGCCGCAGGACCTCTACGAGGCGGCCGCACTCGACGGGGCCTCGCGCTGGCGCCAGTTCGTCAGCGTCACCATCCCGTCCATCCGTCCGACGATCCTGTTCACCGTCATCGTCTCCACCATCGGCGCCACCCAGCTGTTCGGCGAGCCGATGCTGTACGGCGGCAGCGTGGGCATATCCGGCGGCAGCGGCAACCAGTACCAGACGCTCAGCCTGCTGATGTACGAGAAGGGCTGGGTCACCGGCGCCCTCGGCCAGGCGTCGGCGATCGCCTGGGTGATGCTGCTGCTCCTACTCCTCATCGGCGGCGTCCAGTCACTCGTCGCCCGCGCCGACCGGCAGAAGTCCGACCGCAGGAGATCCCACCGCAAGAATTCCGGCCGCACGGAGTCCGACCGCACGGAGTCCGACCGCACGGAGTCCGACCTCGCGGAGTCCGACCGCGCGGAGTCCGGCCGCACGAAGGTGGAGGGCTGAGCGACATGCGCACCCGTTTCCGCCCGAAGGCCGGCCGCCAGCACCACGCGGGACCGCTGACCTACGTCCTGCTCGGCCTCGCCGCGCTCGTCTCGCTCTTCCCGCTCTACTGGAACCTGGTCGCCGCCTCGCACACCGGCGACCGCGTGGTCACCGCGCCCGCGCCGCTGCTGCCGGGGCGACGCCTGCTCGACAACCTCTCCTTCGCCTGGAACCAGGTCGACATGGGCGAGGCCCTCGTCAACACGACCGTCGTGGCCTCGCTCGTGGCGCTGTCCACGGTCCTGTTCTCGACGCTCGCCGGCTTCGCCTTCGCCAAGCTGCCGTTCAAGGGCCGCAATGTGCTGCTGACCCTGGTGGTGGCGACGATGACGATCCCGCCGCAGCTCAGCGTCATCCCGCTGTACCGGATCGTCACCGACCTCGGCTGGGTCGACCAGCTCCAGTCAGTCGTCCTGCCGTCGCTGGTGGCCGCGTTCGGCGTGTTCTTCATGCGCCAGTTCCTCGTCGAGGCGCTGCCGGTCGAGCTCGTCGAGGCGGCCCGGATCGACGGCGCCCACTCGCTGCGCGTCATCTGGCACGTGGTCTTCCCGGTCGCCCGGCCCGCCATGGCCGTCCTCGGCATGCTGGTCTTCGTCCAGGCGTGGAACGACTTCTTCTGGCCCTTCATCGCGCTCACCCCTGACGGCAACCCCACCCTCCAGGTGGCACTCGCCGGCCTCGGCGCCGGCGACCACACCGTCGACCAGGCCGTGGTGCTGACCGGCGCGCTGATCTCCACGGTGCCGCTGCTGCTCGTCTTCGCGGTGCTCGGCAAGCACATCGTCGGCGGGATCACCGCGGGCGCGGTCAAGAGCTGACGGGCCGCCCCGTCCCCTCGACCGCCTCCGGTTCGTTTCCCGTACGGCGATCAAAGCCTCCGCCCTTCGTTCTCGTCCTTCGTCCTTCGTTCCTCGTGCTTCGACCTTCGTTCCTCGTCCTTATCTGTGTGGGGAGTGCCCTTCCATGACCGCGTCCGACACCCGGCCGCTCACCGCCGTCCGCCGATTCCCGCCCGAGTTCCTGTGGGGCGCGGCCACCGCCGCGTACCAGATCGAGGGGGCGGTGGCGGAGGACGGCCGTACGCCGTCGATCTGGGACACCTTCTCGCACACACCGGGGAAGGTCTTCCAGGGCCACACGGGTGATGTCGCCGTCGACCACTATCACCGCTTCCGCGAGGACGTCGCGCTCATGTCGGAGCTGGGGCTGAACGCCTACCGCTTCTCGGTGTCGTGGTCCCGGGTGCAGCCGACCGGCCGGGGCCCGGCGATCCAGAAGGGCCTCGACTTCTACCGGCAGCTGGTGGACGAGCTGCTCGCGGCCGGGATCGAGCCGGCGCTGACGCTGTACCACTGGGATCTGCCGCAGGAGCTGGAGGACGCGGGAGGCTGGCCGGAGCGGGCGACGGCGGAGCGGTTCGCGGAGTACGCGGCGCTGGTCGCCGGCGCGCTCGGCGACCGGGTGAGCCGCTGGACGACGCTCAACGAGCCCTGGTGCAGCGCCTTCCTCGGGTACGGCTCCGGGGTGCACGCCCCGGGGCGTACGGAACCGGTGGCCGCGCTGCGCGCCGCGCACCATCTGAACCTGGGGCACGGGCTCGCCGTGCAGGCGCTGCGGGCTGCGCTGCCGGCCGGGGCGAAGCTCGCCGTGTCGCTCAACCTGCACGAGGTGCGACCGCTGACCGCGTCGCCGGCGGACCGGGAGGCGGCCCGCCGGATCGACACCGTCGGCAACCAGGTGTGGCTGGGCCCGATGCTGGAGGGCCGCTATCCGCGGGAGCTGTTCGCGGACACCGCCCGGCTGACCGACTGGGGGTTCGTCCGGGACGGCGACGAGGCGACGGCCGGGCAGCCACTGGACTGGCTGGGCGTCAACTACTACACGCCGACGGTCGTCTCGCGGGTCGCCGAGGGCGAACAGAAGCCACAGGACGACGGGCACGGCGACAGCGCCTTCTCGCCGTGGCCGGGTGCGGACGACGTCGCCTTCCACCAGGCGGACGGGGAGCGTACGGCGATGGGCTGGCCGGTCGACCCGTCGGGCCTGCGGGACCTGCTGACCCGGATCTCGGCCCGCTACCCCGGCCTCCCGCTGGTGGTCAGCGAGAACGGGGCGGCCTACGAGGACGAGGCGGCGCCGGACGGCTCGGTGCACGACCCGGAGCGGGCGGCCTACGTCCACGCGCATCTGGAGGCGGTGCACCGGGCGATCGAGGCGGGCGCCGATGTGCGGGGCTATTTCCTGTGGTCACTGCTCGACAACTTCGAGTGGGCGTACGGCTACGCGAAGCGGTTCGGTGCCGTGCGCGTGGACTACGACACGCTGCGGCGCACGCCGAAGTCGAGCGCGCGCTGGTACGCACGGGTAGCCGGATCCGGTGAACTGCGCGCGCCCGGCGCGGACTTCTGACCGAAGATCGTCAGGCGGTACGGTGCGAGGGCGGTCCACCCGCACGGGGACCGGAGCGTACCGTCACGGAGGAAGTGCACGAGGATGTCTGTCATTCACAGGACCACCATGGCACCGACCAAGCTGGAGCTCCTCACGGCCTGGCTGCCCACCCGCCCCTGGTACCGGGGCGGCGCCGACGCCGTGCCCCAGCTCGAGCGGGCCGGCGGCTTCCGGCTCGACGACCCGGAGGGCGAGGTGGGCATCGAGTTCATGGTGGTCACGGACTCCTCCGGCGACGAGGTCCACGCCTACCTGGTGCCGATGACCTACCGCGGCGCGCCGCTGGAGGGAGCCGAGCGCGGGCTGATCGGCACGTCGGAGCACGGGGTGCTCGGCACGCGCTGGCTCTACGACGGGGCGCACGACCCGGTCCTGGCCGGCGAGTTGGCCGCACTTCTGGAGGGCCGGGCGGTGCCGCAGGCGCAGAGCCTGTCGGACACCCCCGACCCGACCGTCGAGGCGTCCTTCGACGGCACGGGCGCGTGGGACACGTCGGCCGCGCCGGTCGTCGAGGAGGGCACGTACGGCACGGACGTACGGCTCGGTGCCGGCGCGCCGGTGCTGCGCCTGGCCCGGGTGCTCGACCCGAAGGCCACGGGCTCGCGCGGCCACGTGATCGCCGGCTGGCGGCTGCCGGACGGTGAGGAGCGCCGCGGGGCGTACGTCCTGGTCTTCGACCCGGCGGTCTGATCCGTATCCGGCCACCCCCGGCCGGAACCCGGCAGAAACCGACCGAAACTTGCCGAAGACGGCCGGAACCCGGTCAGAACACGGACAGCCCCGTAATCGTGGTGAACCGGTCGAGGGCGGTGACGCCCGCGACCGAGTTCCCGCGTTCGTCGAGGCCGGGGCTCCACACGCACAGCGTGCAGCGGCCCGGGACGACCGCGATGATGCCGCCGCCGACTCCGCTCTTGCCGGGCAGTCCGACCCGGTAGGCGAAGTCGCCGGCGGCGTCGTAGGTGCCGCAGGTGAGCATGACGGCGTTGATCTGCTTGGCCTGGCTGCGGGTGAGCAGCCGGGAGCCGTCGGCGCGGATGCCGTGCCGGGCGAGGAAGCCGGTGGCGAGGGCGAGGTCGGCGCAGGAGGCCTCGATGGAGCACTGGCGGAAGTACTCGCGCAGCAGGATCGGTACCGGGTTGGCGATGTTGTCGTAGCTGGCCATGAAGTGCGCGAGGGCGGCGTTGCGGTCGCCGTGCGCGGTCTCGGAGGCGGCGACGTCGCGGTCGAAGTCGAGGTCCTGGTTGCCGCTCTCGGCGCGCAGGAAGTCGCGCAGCACGCCGGAGGCGTCGCCGGTGATGCGGTGCAGCTGGTCGGTGACGACGAGGGCACCCGCGTTGATGAACGGGTTGCGCGGGATGCCGTTCTCGTACTCCAGCTGGACCAGCGAGTTGAAGGGGTTGCCGGAGGGCTCCCGGCCGACGTGGTCCCACAGCGGCTCGCCCTTGCGGGCGAGGGCGAGGGCAAGGGTGAACACCTTGGTGACCGACTGGGTGGAGAAGGGCTGCTGCCAGTCCCCCACGCCGTACACCGTCCCGTCGAGCTCGGCGACGGCCATGCCGAAGCGGCCGGGGTCGGCGGAGGCGAGGGCCGGGATGTAGTCGGCGGGCCGGCCGCGCTCGGTGAGGCCGGCGATCTCCTCGGCGATCCGGTCGAGGACGGGTTTGAACGTCAACAGCATGATCACATCATGCGACGGCCGGTCACCGGGTGCCGCCCCCACCCCCCCTCCAACGAAGCCTTCGGTGGAAGCGTCAACCATCCGTTGCATCGCTCCCGGTGCCTGCCTAGCGTGGAACCAAGGGGAAGCAATTCTCCCGAGGAGCACATCATGTCGTGGAGCATGTCCGGCAATTATCTGGCCGGTTGTTCGTGTGCGCTGCTCTGCGGCTGCGCGGTCGACGCGCAGCCCCGTGACAAGGCGGGAAACGAGCAGTGCGTGGGTGTGGGCGTCTTCCACATAGCCGAGGGGCATCTGGACGAGACGGACCTGTCGGGAGTCGACTTCGCGCTCTACAACCAGTTCCCGAGCCATCTGACGGCGGGTGACTGGAAGATCGGCATCGTCGTGGACTCGGGCGCCACCGACTCGCAGGCGGAGGCGGTCGACACCATCGTGTCCGGGCGCGAGGGAGGTCCGTTCGAGCAGCTCTCGCAGTTCTTCGGCGACTACCTGGGCATGGAGCGCGCGGAGGTCGGGATCTCCGACGGTGACAGGCCCAGGCTGTCCGTGGGCGGCCGGTCCGAGATCGAGGTCACCGCGCTGACCGGGCCCGACGGAGGCCCGACGACGCTGAAGAACGCGATGTTCGGCTTCGCGCCGGAGTTCACGCTCGGCACCGCTTCGGGCAGCTCGGAGGCGTTCGGGCTGTCCTTCGAGGGCTCGTACGGCGAGATCGGCGACTTCGCCTTCGCCAGCGACCAGGCGGAAGGGGCCGCCACCGGCCGTGGGTGAGCCGGACGGTCCGACGGGTACGAGACGTCAGGGCGCGCTCATGTGGTCCATCGGGGCCATGGGCGCGCTCGGCGCCGTGAGCCCGGGGAGCAGCCAGTCCTGCGCCGGGCCGACGAAGCAGAGGACGGCGAGGACGAGGAAGGCGATCCCGGCGACCCGGCTCAGCGCCGGGCCGTGCCGCCACAGTTTCTCCAGGAAGATCACGCCCGCGACGGCGGCCATCGCCGCCACGTTCATCACGCCGAGCGGGACGAGCACGATCATCAGGCCCCAGCAGCAGCCCAGGCAGTACATGCCGTGGTGCATGCCGACCCGGAAGTCGCGGGCGCGGGGGCGGTAGCCGGCGTAGGTGATCAGCTGGGACATCGGGTTGCGGCAGTGCCGCAGGCAGACGTTCTTCAGCGGGCCGAGCTGTTGCAGACCGGCGAGCGCGAACGCCGTGGCGCCGATCCACTGGCCGGCGCCGGGGTGGTCCTGGACGAGGTCGCCGGTCAGGGCGAGCAGCCCGTACGCGACGAGGCCGAAGGCGGTCCAGACGACCAGGTAGCCGGAGACGAAGGCGGTGGTGCGGCCGGCGCGGACGAGTCCGGTGGACTGGCGGGCGATGCCCCTGGCCCAGGTGACGGCGACGGGCGCGACGGACGGGAACATCATCGCGATCATCATCACGAGCCACAGCGCGAGGAAGAGCGGCACGGCCATGCCCATGGTCCCGGGTTCCACTCCCATGTCCCGGGCCTGGGCCACGGTCAGGGCCCAGGCGAGGGCCGCGAGGGCGACCATCAGGAGCCAGGCGACGGCCAGGTCCCGGGCCGGCAGCAGCGCCGGGGCGCGACCGGAGGTGCGTGTCTCGCCCACCCCTCCAGCACAGCACACCCTGCGGCGGGGTCAACTGGTGGCGCGTCCCCCGGGCGCCCGCGAGTGGCGAACCCGGCTCGTCCGGGCGAGGGTGGCCGTGGGGGCCCGTACTGGTGGTGAGTGAGGTGAGCCGGGTGCCGTTGAGCGCGGATGAGCCGGGCGCGCCGTGCTGGCTGAGTCTGGCGGTGCGCGACCTCGGCGCGGCGGAGGAGTTCTACGGGGCCGTCCTCGGCTGGACGTTCCGGCACGGCCCGCTGGGCCAGGGCTTCTCGGTCGCCGAGCGGAACGGCGTCCCGGTGGCCGGGATCGGCGAGGTGGCCGAGCAGATGGCGGTGCCGGTGGCGTGGACCTCGTTCTGGGCGGTCGCCGACGCGGACGCGGCGGTGGCGCGCATCCAGGAGCGCGGCGGCACGGTCGGCGTGGGCCCGGTGGCGTATCCGCCCCGCGGCCGGGCCGCGCTCGCCACCGATGTGGAGGGCGCGGCCTTCGGCGTCTGGGAGGGCCGGATCTCCTCCCGCTGGCGGCTCGGCGAGTACCACGCCCCGGTCTGGCTGGAGCTGCACACCCGCAACGCCTTCGACGCGGCGGTCTTCTACGGCGGCGTCCTCGAGTGGATCGACGACGGGGGTGACAGGCCGCAGCGCTTCGAGGTCGCCTACGAGGACGAGCAGGTGGTGCTGCGCCGCCACGGCGAGGCGCTGGCCCGGCTCAACAGCGGCCCGGTCGAGGCGGCCTCGTCGCAGCCGCAGCTGCGTCCGCGCTGGCTGGTCCACTTCCGCGTCCCGGATCTGGCGCAGGCGACCGCCGGCGTCCTGGCACACGGCGGCTCCCTCGTCCCGGAGGCCGACCAGGGCTGGCGCGCCCCGACGGGGCAGCGGGCGACGGTGCGCGACCCGCAGGGCGGCCTCTTCACGCTGGACGAGGTGCCGGGCGCCTGAGGAGCGCGTCGTCCGGCACCGGGCGCCCGAGAAGCGCGGCATCCGGCGCCAGGCGTCCGAGAAGCGCGGCGTCTGGCGCCAGGCGTCCGAGGCGCCCCGGCGCAGCCGATGGCTCTTATTGCCCGGGCGCCCTCAGCCCCAGCTCCCCCTGCGCGCGCGGCGCGAACCAGCGTTCGGTGTCCTGCTCGGTCACCTCGGCGAGCGTGGCCGGGCTCCAGTGCGGGTCGCGGTCCTTGTCGACGACCTGGGCGCGGATGCCCTCGACGAGGTCGGGCGAGGCGAGCGCGGCGCAGGAGAGCCGGAACTCCGTGTTCAGGACCGCTTCCAGATCGGCCTCGGCGCGGGCGCGGCGGAGGGCCTTCAGGGTGGCCTTGAGGGCGGTGGGCGAGCGGGTGAGGAGGACGGTCGCGGTCTCCTTGGCCTCGGGGACGCCGGAGTCGGTGAGGCGTCCGACGACGGCTTCGACGGTGTCGATGCCGTCGGTCTCCGCGTAGCAGGCGTCGATCCAGGCACGCCGCTCGGCGAGTTCGCCGGGCGGGGCCGGCCGGGCGAAGCGGGCGACGGCTTCGGTGGCGGCTTCGCGGGTGAGGGCGTCGGCGAGCGCGGGCAGGCCGGCGGAGGGCACGTAGTGGTCGGCGAGGCCCGCGAGGATCGCGTCGGCGGCGCCGGCCTGCGCGCCGGTCAGGGCGAGGTGGGTGCCGAGTTCGCCGGGCGCGCGGCTGAGCAGATACGTGCCGCCGACGTCCGGTACGAAGCCGATGCCGGTCTCCGGCATGGCGATCCGGGAGCGTTCGGTGACGATCCGGAGCGAGCCGTGTGCGGAGACGCCGACGCCGCCGCCCATGACGATGCCGTCCATGAACGCCACGTACGGCTTGGGGTAGCGGGCGATCCGGGCGTTGAGCCGGTACTCGTCGCGCCAGAAGTCCGGAGTGGCGGTGCCGCCCGCGCGGGCGTCGTCGTGGATGGCGCGGATGTCGCCGCCGGCGCACAGGCCCCGCTCCCCCGCGCCCCGGATGACGACCGTCTCGACGGCCGGGTCGTGCTCCCAGGCGGTGAGCGCCCCGTCGATGCGGCGCACCATCGCGTGGGTGAGGGCGTTGATGGCCCGGGGCCGGTTGAGGGTGAGGAATCCGGCGCGGCCCTCGGTGTGGACGAGGACCTCGAGCGCGGGCGCGGACTCGGGCGCGGGGAGGTCGGCGGTGACCGACATGCTGTTTCCTTCCGGCGTACGGAGTCGGCCTGCGCGAGGCCCGGGGTGTGGCCCGGCGCGGCCGGCGAAACGATCTTCTCTCCACCGTATCCGGCGGGACGCCCCGCGCACAGGGCCTTCGGTCGACTAACGTACCCGCCGGTAACACAACGGAGCGGGACAGACCGAGGGGAGCGGACGTGGCACGGCAGTGGAGTCTGGAGGAGTCGGTACGGGTGGAGGGCGTGGATCCGGCCGCCCTGTACGGCCTGGTGGCCGACCTGCGGAACATGGGCCGCTGGAGCCCCGAGTGCCGGCAGGTCCTGGTGGCGCGGCCGCCGGTGCGCACCGGCACCCGGTTCGTCGGTCTGAACAAGCGCGGCCTCTTCCTCTGGTTCACCACCGGCCGGGTCACCACGGCCCGCCCCGGCGAGGAGTTCGTCTTCGACGTCGGCGTCTTCGGGCTGCCGATCGCCCGCTGGGGCTACCGCTTCGAGGCGGACGGAACCGGAACCCGGATCACGGAGAGCTGGCACGACCTGCGCACCGGCCGCGGCTCGAAGCTGACGACGCTCCTGGGCACCGTCTTCGCGGGCACCTCCCCCGAACGGCGGATCGCCGTCAACCGGCACGGAATGCGCACGACGCTCGCCCGCATCGCGCAGGCGGCCACCCGGCGGGCCTGACAGCCCACGCCCGCCACCGTCCCGCCTTCCCGCCCGGGCTCCGTCCGCCTCCCTCCGCCGCGTGTCCCGCGCACTCCCGGTCGCCCTCCGTGCCCGTCCCCGTTTCCCCTGCCCGGGGCGGCGGGGGCAGCATGGAAGGAAGCCCCTGCGGCGCGGCCCCGGCCATGAGCCGCCGGAGAGGCCCTCGGGCGGGAAGGAGCGCGGTGTGGCGCGAGGCGCGGACCGGTCGGCCGGTGGCAGGCGGCGGCGGCCCTCCGGGCTGCGGAGCGTGGCGGGGCAGGTCTTCGCGCTGCAGGCGCTCATCGCCCTGCTGATCGTCGCCGCCGCCGCGCTGGCGCTCGTCCTCCAGGGCCAGTACGACAGCGAGCGCGACGCCCGCAACCGCTCGCTCGCCGTCGCCGAGGCGTTCGCCCACGCGCCCGGGATCGCGGAGGCGCTGCGCTCGCCTGATCCGACGGCGGTGCTCCAGCCGCGCGCGGAGGCGGCCAGGGCCGGCTCCGGCATCGACTTCGTCGCCGTGCTCGCCCCGGACGGCGCCCGCTACACCGACTCCGACCCGTCGCTCATCGGGCAGCGGGCCAGCGGTGACATCGGGCGGGCGCGCAACGGCGAGTCGTTCACCGAGATCTACCACGGGGCCCCGAAGGACGCCGTGCGCGCCGTCGTGCCCGTCCGGGACGCCAAGGGGACCGTGGTCGGCATGGTGAGCAGCGGCATCGAGGTCGAGACCGTCGGCCAGGCCGTGCAGGGCCGGCTGCCGCTGCTGCTCGGCGCGGCCGCGATCGGCGTGGCGGCCGCGGTCGGCGGCACGGCGCTGGTGAGCGCCCGGCTGCGGCGGCAGACGCACGGCCTCGGCCCGGCGGAGATGACCCGGCTGAAGGAGCACCACGAGGCGGTGCTGCACTCGGTGAAGGAGGGCGTCGTCATCATCGCGGGCGACGGGCGGCTGCTGCTCGCCAACGACGAGGCGCGCCGGCTGCTCAAACTGCCACCGGACGCGGAGCGGCTGCACGTCCAGGAGCTGGGTCTCGATCCGCGCACCACCCATCTGCTGCTGTCCGGGCAGGCCGTGACGGACGAGGTGCACCCGGCCGGGGACCGGCTGCTCGCGGTGAACGTCCGGCCGACCGGGGACGGCGCGGCCGACGGCGGCGTCGTCATGACGATGCGCGACACGACCGAGCTGGCCGCTTTGACCGGCCGGGCCGAGGTGGCGCGGGGCCGGCTGCGGCTGCTGTACGAGGCGGGGACGCGGATCGGGACGACGCTGGACGTCGTACGGACGGCGGAGGAGCTGTCCGAGGTGGCGGTACCGCGGTTCGCCGACTACGTGACGGTGGAGCTGCTCGACCCGGTGGTGCGGGGCGAGGAGCCCTCGGGCTCGTTCACCGAGATGCGGCGGACGGCGCTGAGCGGGGTGCGGCCGGAGACGCCGCTGCAGCCGGTGGGCGACCTGATCCGGTTCGTGGTGCCGACCACGCCGATGGCCTCCGCGCTCGACGAGGGGCGGGCGGTGATCCAGCCGGACCTGGCCGCCGCGCAGGGCTGGCGGGAGCAGGACCCGGAGGGCGCGGCGCAGGCGCTCGCGTACGGGCTGCACTCGCTGCTCACGGTGCCGCTGCTCGCCCGCGGGGTGGTGCTCGGGATGGCCAACTTCTGGCGCGGGACGGACACCCCGGAGCCGTTCGGCGAGGAGGACCTGTCGTTCGCGGAGGAGCTGGCGGCGCGGGCCGCCCTGGCGATCGACAACGCGCGGCGGTTCACCCGCGAGCACTCGATGGCGGTGACGCTGCAGCGCAGTCTGCTGCCGCGGGTGCTGCCGGAGCAGAACGCGATGAGGGTCGCCTTCCGCTATCTGCCGGCGAAGGCCGGCGTGGGCGGCGACTGGTTCGACGTGATCCCGCTGCCGGGGGCGCGGGTCGCGCTGGTGGTCGGGGACGTGGTGGGGCACGGGCTGCACGCGGCGGCGACGATGGGCCGGCTGCGCACGGCGGTGGCGAACTTCTCGACGCTCGACCTGCCACCGGACGAGCTGCTCGGCCATCTGGACGAGCTGATCGACCGGCTCGGCGAGGAGACCGAACCGGGCGGGGAGAACGGCGCCGAGGGCGACGGGGACGGCGGGGTCGAGGGCACGGCGGGCGCGACCTGTCTGTACGTGATCTACGACCCGACGTCCGGCGCCTGCACGATGGCGAGCGCCGGCCATCCGGGGCCGGCCCTGGTGCGGCCGGACGGGAGCGTGGAGTTCCCGGCGGTGCCGGCCGGGCTGCCGCTGGGGCTCGGGCTCGGCGACCGCCCGTTCGCGTCGACGCGGCTGAAGCTGGAGCCGGGCAGCAAGCTGGTGCTGTTCACCGACGGCCTCCTGGAGGACCGCCACCGGGACTACGACACCGGGCTCGCGCTGCTGCGCAAGACGCTGGCGCGACCGAACCGCTCCCCGGAGCAGACCTGCGCCGACGTCCTCACCACCCTGCTCCTCCCGGTGCCGGACGACGACATCGCGCTGCTCGTCGCCAGCGCCCGGCGGATCGAGCCGGACCAGATCGCGGAGTGGGAGGTGCCGAGCGATCCGTCGGCGGTCTCCCCGGTACGCACGCAGGCCGCGGCGCGGCTGCGCTCCTGGGGCCTGGAGGACGTGGGGTTCACCGCGGAACTGGTGCTCAGCGAGCTGATCACGAACGCGATCCGGTACGGCCGGCCGCCGGTGCGGGTCCGGCTGATCCACGACCGGGTGCTCATCTGCGAGGTGTCCGACGGCAGCAGCACCTCGCCGCACCTGCGGCACGCCACGGACACCGACGAGGGCGGCCGCGGCCTGTTCCTGGTGGCCCAGTTCGCGCAGCGGTGGGGCACTCGCTACGCCCGCCGCGGCAAGACGATCTGGGCCGAGCTGCCGGTCTCCCCGGACGGCCCGGGCGAGGAGCTCGGGGGTCCGTTCGTCGATCCGGACGCACTGGAGGATCTGGCCTGGTGACACCGCGAGGGCTCCCACTCCGTCCGTAGTACTCTCCTTGGAGTACTTGTGCTGTCCGGCGACGGGAGTGATGACGGTGGCGCGCAGGAACCCGGAGCGCCGGGCGGCGCTCGTCGACGCGGCGATCGAGGTGCTCGCCCGAGAGGGCGCCCGGGGGCTCACGTTCCGGGCCGTGGACACGGAGGCGGCCGTCCCGCCCGGCACCGCGTCCAACTACTTCGCCAACCGCGACGACCTGCTCACCCAGGCCGGCGCCCGGGTGTACGAGCGGCTGCAGCCCGACGAGGAGACGATCGCGCGGCAGCGGACGGCGAGCCCCGACCGGGAGACGTACACCCGGCTGATGCGCGAACTCGTCGGCCGCGTCAGCGCCTTCCGCACCGGCTATCTCGCCCTCCTCGAACTCCGCCTGGAGGCCACCCGCCGCCCGGAGCTCCGCGCCGTCCTCACCGAGCGCGTCCGCGCCGACGTCGACGCCAACGTGACGTACCACGAGAGCTCCGGCCTGCCGGGCGACGCGACCGCCGTCAAGCTGCTGATGCTCGCCTTCAACTGGCTGATCGTGGAACAGCTCACGCTGCCGGGCGTCTACTCCGAGGAGGAGCGCGACGCCCTGATCGCGGCTGCGGTCGACCGGATCGTCGGAGCGTCCGGGGCCTGATCAGAGCCGGTCGGCGAACCACGCCGCCGCCAGCGTGCCCACCTCCTCCAGGGCGCCCGGCTCCTCGAAGAGATGGCCGGCGCCCGCGACCGTGACCAGGCGGTGTTCGCACCGCAGCAGGCGTTCGGCCTGCCGGTTGAGGTCGAGGACCAGGGAGTCGGCGCCGCCGACGATGAGCAGGGTCGGCGCGGTGACCGCGGGCAGGCGCTCGGCCGCGAGGTCGGGGCGGCCGCCGCGGGAGACGACGGCGGCGACCGTGCTGCCGGGCTCGGCGGCGGCCCACAGCGCGGCGGCGGCGCCCGTGCTGGCCCCGAAGTAGCCGGTGCGCAGCGCCCCGGTGCCGGGGCGGGCGGCCAGCCAGTCGGCGGCCTGCGTGAGCCGCTCGGCGAGCAGCGGGGTGTCGAAGACGTTGGCCCGGTCGGCGGCCTCGTCCTCGGTCAGCAGGTCGAAGAGGAGCGTGCCGAGCCCGGCGCGGCCCAGGGCCCCGGCGACGGCCCGGTTGCGCGGGCTGTGCCGGCTGCTGCCGCTGCCGTGGGCGAAGAGCACCACGCCCGTGGCGCTCTCGGGCACGCTCAGGTGCCCGCCGACCTCCAGGCCGCCGAGCCGGATCCGTACCTCGCTGTCCTCCCCGCGTGCCCCGCGCCGCAGCCGCAGCGCGGCCACGACCTCCTCGTCCGCGGTCTGCGCGAAGTCCCGGTAGAACTGGCCGATGGCGTAGAAGTCCGCCGGCTCGTGCACGCAGTACGCCTCGTCCGCCACGCGCGCCACCCGGTCGGACCACCCGGCCGGCGCCACCGGCACCGCGAGGACGAGCCGGGCGGCGCCCCGGGCCCGCACCACCTGGCAGGCGGCGAGCGCGGTCGCGCCGGTGGCGAAGCCGTCGTCGACCACGACCGCCGTGCGGCCGGTGATGTCGGCGGGGGCGCGGTCGCCCCGGTAGCGCCGCATCCGCTCCTCCAGGACGGCCCGTTCGCGCGCCTCGGCCGCGGCGAGGTCGCGGTCGGAGACGCCGGTCTGGGTGATCACGTGCTCGTTGAGGACCCGGACGCCGCCCTCGCCGATCGCGCCCATGGCCAGCTCGGGCTGGTAGGGCACGCCCAGTTTCCGTACGAGACAGATGTCGAGGGGCGCTCCGAGCGCGTCGGCGACCTCGGCGGCGACGGGCACTCCGCCGCGGGGCAGCCCGAGGACCACCAGGTCCTGGCCCTTGAGGCCGGTGAGCCGGGCGGCGAGCTGCCTGCCGGCGTCTGTGCGGTCGGTGAAGTACATGTCCTGCTCGCCTTCCTGCCCGTCGCCCGCGCGCCCGGCCCGGCGGGCCGTCACACGGGCCGGGCCGTCAGGGCCGGTCCGCCGTCGCTGCCGTCGGCGGGATCGATCCGCATGCCGTACGGGCGGCTGATCCGGCCGAGCACGTCGTGGAGCCACCGCGCGTCCGCCTCCGGGGCCCGTTCCAGGCGCAGTCGGCGGCTGCGCAGCGGCACGAGCCGCACCTCCGCCAGCGCGCCGTCCTCGTCGTGGACGGTGACGAGGTAGAGGAGCCGCAGGTCGTCGCGGTAGCGCTCCTGTCCGCTGATGCCCTCGTAGTCGTTGACGAGGTCGCCGCAGCCGTGGAGGACGAGCCTGCCCCGGTACGCCTCCAGGGGCCGCGGGTGGTGCGAGGAGTGGCCGTGCACGATGTCGGCGCCCGCGTCGACCAGGGCGTGGGCGAAGGAGACCTCGGCGCGGTCGGGGGCGTAACCCCAGTTGGAGCCCCAGTGGACCGAGACCACGACCAGGTCGCCGGGCCGCCGTTCCGCCCGCAGCCGGGCGGTGAGCCGGGCCGCGGCCTCGCCGTGCGGCCCGGCGCCGTAGTGCACCCCGCCGCGCCGCGCGGTCGCCGCCCAGTCGCGCGGCACGCCGCTGGAGGCGAGGCCGAGCGCGTGGACGAGCAGCCGGCGCCCGCCGGGCAGCGGCACGACGGCGGGCCGCCGGGCCTCCTCGGCGTCCCGCCCGGCGCCCGCGGTGCGCAGCCCTGCGGCGGCCAGCGCGTCGAGGGTGTCGTCGAGACCGCGCCGGCCGTAGTCGAGCGTGTGGTTGTTGGCGAGGACGACGACATCGGGCCGTACGACGCCGAGCGCGGCCAGGTTCTCCGGCGCCATCCGGTAGTGCACGGCCTTCCCGGGGAAGGGCACGCCGTGGCGGGTCACCGAGGTCTCCAGGTTGACCACCCGCGCGTCGGGGCGGGCCGCGTCGATCAGACCGAGCGCCTCGCCCCAGGGATAGCCGGGGGCCACCTGCCGGGGCACGGGCCCGGAGACGGCTTCGGCGAGGGTCACGTAGTCGCGGGCGTCCCGCACGTACCGCTCGGTGAGGGCGGGGTCGACGGGACGGGGAAGGATCTGGTCGATCCCCCGGCCGAGCATCACGTCTCCGCAGAGGAACAGTCCGGTCAGACCGCCGCCGCCCATAGACCCAGGGTAGTCCGCGGGCCGTCGCCGCTCCGGTCCGGTCGTCCTCGGCCGGAGCCGATCGGTCAGGATTCGAGAAGCGCCGGCCGGCCCGCCGGACCTAGCGTGATCGTCATGACCTCACTCACGCACCTCACCCTCGAAGTGGCCGACCTGACGGCCGCCGAACGCTTCTACGCCGCCTCCGGCCTCGGCGCCCATGTGCGCCTGCGCCCCGCCACGGACGAGCCTTCGGACGGCTTCCGCGGCTTCGCGGTCTCCCTCACCGTGGACCGGCCGGCCGACGTCCGCGCCCTGGTCGACGCCGCCCTCGACGCCGGGGCGACCGCCCTGAAGCCCGCCGCCAAGTCCTTCTGGGGCTACGGCGGTGTCGTCCGGACGCCGGACGGGACGATCTGGAAGTTCGCCTCCTCGGAGAAGAAGGACACCGGCCCCGCGACCGGGCGGGTCGACCGGGTCGTGCTCCTGCTCGGCGCGACGGACGTGGCCGCCACCAAGCAGTTCTACGTGGAGCAGGGCCTCACCGTCGCCAAGAGCTTCGGCCGCAAGTACGTCGAGTTCGCCGGCGCCGAGGGCGCCGTCACGCTCGCCCTGTACGGCCGCCGGGCGCTCGCCAAGGACGTCGCCGTCCCGGCCGACGGCTCCGGGTCCCACCGGATCGCGCTGGGCGGCGACGGCGGTTCGTTCACGGACCCGGACGGCTTCGTGTGGGAGCCCGCGACGGTCACGAGCGGACGCTGACGCACGGAACGACCGTCATGCGCGGGCTCCTGAGCGCGCCTGCTCGGCGAGCGTGTCCTCGTACTCCTGGAAGCCGTCCTGGACGCCGAGGAAGACCTCGCCGAACTCCAGGTATCCCTCGCTGATCAGCGGGGTGTCGCGCAGCGCCTCGACGAGCCGGCGCCCGCGCCGCGCGGGGCCTGTCCGACCCCGAACCGCCGGACGGGCTAACGGCCCGCCCGGGCCGCGCGGCGGATGGTGGCGTCCACGAGAGCGAGCGCGTCCTCGGCGGTCCGGCCCGGGGCGCGGTTCCAGGGGCCGATGAGGTCGTGCCAGCCGCGGGAGCGGAGCTCTTCGAGCATCCAGGCACCGGCCTCGTTGAGGGTGGCGGCGCTGCCGTGGCCGAGCCGGTGGGCGGTCAGCATCGCGCCGCAGACGCAGCGGGCGCCGCGGATGTCGCGGAGCTTGTACGGGGTGTTCTGCCAGCCCCATTCGGCGAGGACGCGCCGGGCGTGTGCGAGATGGACCGAGGGGCGCACGTCGGGGCTGCCGATGCGGCGCCACATGTGCAGCCGGTCGGGCAGCATGGCGCCGAGCCGGCCCGGGAGCGGCCGTTCGGCGGGCGGGGGCGCGGGGCGGGCGTCGAGGGTGGCGAGGGCCTCGGCGACGAGACGGTCGACGGGGACCGAGAGCAGCCGCCGCCAGTCGGGGGCGACGGGTTCGTCCCGTACCGGTTCCGGCAGCTCTGCCCAGCGGGCCGTCATCTCCTGCCAGGCCGCCGTCTCCAGGAAGGCCGCGGCCTCGCGATCGAGGTCCTCGACGGTGGCGATGACGGGCACAACGGGTGCGACGGGTGCGACGGTGGTGCTCGGCATGCGGGCGACTCCACGAGTGATTCATACCGACTTTGTCCTGATATCGGTAAGAATGTCGGCTTCACCGCACTCGGACTTGAGCCCTGCGAAGGAGCACGCCCATGAGGATCGCCGTACTCGGCACCGGCGAGGTCGGCCGGCGGCTCGGCGGCAAGCTGGTCGAACTCGGCCATCAGGTGACGCTCGGGTCGCGCTCCCCGGACCATCCGGGCGCCACGGAGTGGGCGGCGCGGCACCGGGCCGCCCACGGCACGTTCGCGGCGGCCGCGGGCGGCGCGGAGCTGGTGGTGAACGCGACCGGCGGTCTGGTGTCGCTGGCGGCGCTCGAGTCGGCGGGCGCGGAGAACCTGGCGGGCAAGGTGCTCGTCGACGTGTCGAACCCGCTGGACTTCTCGCAGGGGATGCCGCCGCGGGTGGTCACCCCGGACGGCGGCAGCGTGGCCGAGCAGATCCAGCGGGCCTTCCCCGCCGCCCGGGTGGTGAAGACGCTCAACACCATGAGCAACACGGTGATGACGGACCCGGCCCGGGTGCCGGGCGAGCACGTCGTCTTCGTCTGCGGCGACGACCCGGCGGCCCGGACCGTGGTCACGGACCTGCTGCGGTCCTTCGGCTGGCCGGATGGCCGGATCCTCGACCTCGGCGACCTGACGGCGGCCCGCGGCACCGAGCTGGTGCTGCCGCTGTGGCTGCGGCTGTACGGCACGTTCGGCACCGCGGAGTTCAACTTCGCGGTGCCGAGGGCGCCGGGGACGTGAGCGGACGATCGGGCGATCAGGCGATCAGGAGCCGAGTACGCCACCGAGCTCGCCCGACGCGCCCGTCAGGTGCTCGGGGGTGAGGAGCTCGGCGAGCCGCTCGGGCGGGAGCAGGCCCTTCTCCAGGGTGAGTTCGGCGACCGAGCGGCCGGTGGCGAGGGCCTCCTGGGCGATGGCGGTGGCCGCCGTGTAGCCGAGGTGGGGGTTGAGGGCCGTGGCGAGGCCGATGGAGTTCTCGACGCTCGCGCGCAGGGCGTCGACGTTGGCGGTGATGCCGGTGACGCAGCGCTCGGCGAGCGTGAGGCACGCCGCCTTCAGGGACGTCAGGCTCTTCGACAGGGCGTGGAAGATGACCGGTTCGAAGGCGTTGAGCTGGAGCTGGCCGCCCTCGGCCGCCATGGTGATGGTCATGTCGTTGCCGATGACCTCGAAGGCGACCTGGTTGACGACCTCGGGGATGACCGGGTTGACCTTGCCGGGCATGATGCTCGAACCGGCCTGCACGGGCGGCAGGTTGATCTCGCCGAGGCCGGCGCGCGGGCCGGAGGAGAGCAGCCGGAGGTCGTTGCAGGTCTTCGAGAGCTTCACGGCGATCCGCTTGAGGACACCGGAGAGCTGCACGAAGGCGCCGCAGTCCTGGGTGGCCTCGACCAGGTTGGCGGAGGTGACCAGGGGCAGGCCGGTGATGCCGGCGAGGTGGCGGCGGGCCGTCTCGGCGTAGCCGGGGGCGGCGTTGAGGCCGGTGCCGATGGCGGTGGCGCCGAGGTTGATCTCGTGGATCAGCTCAACCGCCTCGGCGAGGCGGCCGCGGTCCTCCTCCAGCATCACGGCGTACGTGGAGAACTCCTGGCCCAGCGTCATGGGCACGGCGTCCTGGAGCTGGGTGCGGCCCATCTTGACCACGCCGCCGAACTCGACGGCCTTCTCGGCGAAGGCGTCCTGGAGGACGGCCATCGCGCGCAGCAGTTCGCGGGCCGCGCCGATGGCGGCGATGCGGATGGCGGTCGGGTAGACGTCGTTCGTCGACTGGCCGAGGTTGACGTCCTCGTTGGGGTGCAGGTGCGCGTAGTCGCCCTTGGCGTGGCCGAGGAGTTCGAGGGCCCGGTTGGCGACGACCTCGTTGGCGTTCATGTTGGTCGAGGTGCCCGCGCCGCCCTGGACGACGTCGACGACGAACTGCTCGTGCAGCGCGCCGTCCCGGATCTCGCGGCAGGCGGCGACGATGGCGTCCGCCTTGGCGGCGGGCAGCAGGCCGAGCTCCTCGTTGGCGAGGGCGGCGGCCTCCTTCACGGCGGCGAGCGCGTCGATGAGCAGCGGGTAGACGGAGATCGGGGTGCCGGTGATGGCGAAGTTCTCCGTGGCGCGCAGCGTGTGCACCCCCCAGTACGCCTCGGCGGGGACGTCCCGGTCGCCGAGCAGGTCGTGCTCGCGGCGGACGGGCTGCTCGGTGTCGGTGTTCTGCTGCTGTGCGGGGATCACGGTGATGGGCGCCTTACGCGTGGGAGGGGCGGCGTGGTGGGGGGCGGGGTGAGAGGGCCGGGTGAATCGAGAGGCGACGCGCCACGGAGACAGGCGCGCCACGGGAGCGGCGGGTCGGCCTGTGTGGCGCGCCGCGCGGACAGGCGCGCAGCGGGAGCGGGCGCCTGCCTGACGGGCGTGCCCGGGCGGCCGATCGGTGGGCGCGGCCGGCGCGGGCTTCCCGAGGCGGGTGCCCGGCCGGCGGCGGCGATCGTCTGGCGGACGGCCGGTCAGTGACGGCGACGCGCGCGGGCCCGGGGCGGGCGCCGGTCGGTGACGGCGACGCACGCCTGGCGGGCGCCGGTCAGTGGGCGGCGGCGAGTGCGGGCTCGGGGCGGACCGGGCCTTCGAGGAGGGTGCGCAGCAGGGCGGTGCGGCGCTCCGGCGAGGTCGTGTCGGCGAGCAGGGCCGCGAGCAGGGCTATGCGGGCCTGGCCGGGGCGCAGGGTGCCGGCCAGGACCGCGCCGGCGGCGGCCAGGTCGACGGCGCCGCCGCCCGTGTAGACCTCGGCGACCGGGCCGGAGGCGACGCGGGTGGAGAGGACGACGTGGACGCCCTGGTCGACGGCGCGGGCGACGGCCTCGGCTATCTCGGGGGTGGCGTTGCCGGCGCCGGTGCCGACGAGGACGATGCCGCGGGCGCCGGCGGCGACCGCCGCGTCGAAGAGCACGGGGTCGGCGTCGGAGTGGTGGGTGATGATGTCGACGCGGGGTGCCGGGGCACCGTCGACGGGCAGCGGGAGCGGCGCCGGGCGCTCGGGCTCGCGCTCGATGTCGACCTGGCCGAAGCCGAGGCGGCCGACACGCTCGCCGGACGGGTCGGCGAAGGGGTCGGCGGCGAGCGTCCGGGTCTTCACGGTGCCGCGGGCGGCGTGGACCAGGCCGTCGAAGACGACGAGGACGCCGAGGCCGTGGACGGTGGCGGCGACCTGGAGCGCGTCGTAGAGGTTGGCGGGGCCGTCGCCGTCGCCCGTACCGAAGGGGCGCTGGGCGCCGGTGAAGACGACCGGGCGCGGGTCCGCGTGGTGCAGGTCCAGGAAGAAGGCCGACTCCTCCAGGGTGTCGGTGCCGTGAGTGACGACGATGCCGTCGACGCCGGGGTCGGCGAGCGTCTCGTGGACGGTGCGCAGCAGGGCCAGCTGGCGGTCGGTGGTCATCCGGGAGCTGTTCACGTTGAACAGGTCGACGACCTCGACGCGTATGTTCTCGGGGACGGCGGCCGTCGCGACGACGTCGTCGCCGGAGGCGTCGGCGGCGTATCCGTTGCCGGTCCAGCGGCTGGCGATGGTGCCGCCGGTGCTGATGACCACGATGCGGCGCTGCCGGTCGTCGCGCGTCCACTTCATGAGAGTGCTGTCCTTCCCTGGGGTGCGCGGCAACGATAGGTCAAGGGTCGCGCTACGCGATTGCGAAGTCACCCCACATTTGTTTCAGGCGTGGTGGATAATTGCGCCATGGACAGGATCGATCTCCATATCTTGCGCGAGCTCCAGCAGGACGGCCGACTGAGCAACCAGGAGCTCGCCCAGCGCGTGGGCCTCAGCCCCTCCCCCTGCCTGCGCCGGGTGCGCCAGCTGGAGCAGGACGGCGTGATCCAGGGCTATCGCGCGGTGATCGCCCCGGAGGCGGTCGGGCGCGGCTTCGAGGTGCTCGTGTCGGTGGAGGTGAAGCGGGACCGGGAGACCGTGGAGGCGTTCGAGGAGGCGCTCCAGGACATCCCGGACGTGATCGAGGCGTATCGGCTCTTCGGCAGCCCCGGCTGTCTGCTGCGGATCGCGGTCGCCGACCTCGCGGCGTACGAGCGGCTGTGGATCGAGCGGCTCACGACGCTCGCGGGGGTCACCGAGGTGAACTCGCAGATCATCATGAAGCGGGTGAAGGAGCCGCGCGGGCTGCCGGTCGAACGCTGACCGGAAACAGCCCTTCGAGCGGCCCTGCGAGAGCGCTCGCGAGGTGAACGGCGGCGGAACGGACGGAAGCGCAAAAGCGCAGTTCAACACGTATACAGCGAGGCTTCGTTCGCCTCGTCGCGGTGATCAAAACGGACAAGCCCGCCCACACCGCCGAGGTGGCTTGACCCCACCTGTCCGAGCCTGCATCGTTCCCGACCGTATGCCCGCCGTCAGACCGGCGGGCCCGCGCGAGGGGACACTCGAACCACATGTCAGACATAGCCGCGAGACGCCGGGCATTCCGGCCGTCTCGCGTCCGTACGAAGGGCGTCGCCGGCCGGGGGGCGGTGGCACTCGCCACCGCGCTGGCGCTCGGCATGACCGCCGCGCCGCTCGCGGTGGCGGCGGCGCCCGCCGCCACCGGCGGCACCGCGACGGCCACCGCCGCCCGGGGCGGCGCCCAGCAGCCGAAGGCCGCCACCGGCACCGACAAGGCCGTGCAGGACGCCCTGCGCGAGGCCAAGGAGACCGGCAGACCCGTCCCGATCGACGCCCTGACCACGGAGTCGTCGGAGACGGTCGCCAGCCCGAACGGCCACCGGCTCATCACGAAGACCCACGCCCAGTCCGTACGGGTCAAGCGCGCCGGCCACTGGCGCACCCTGGACCCGACGCTGCACGCGGGCCCCGGAAACACCGTCATGCCGAAGGAGACCGGCGCCCGTCTGGCGCTCTCCGGCGGCGGCACCGGCCCGCTGGCCACCATCACCACGGACGACGGCAAGCAGTTCGCGGTGACCGCGCCCTTCGCCCTGCCGAAGCCGGCGCTGAGCGGCGCCACCGCCACGTACGCCTCCGTGCTGCCCGACGTGGACCTGAAGGTGACCGCGCTCGCCGACGGCGGCTGGCGCGAGGTCGTCGTCGTCAAGACGGCGAAGGCGGCGGCCGATCCGCGGCTCAAGGAGCTGCGCTTCCCGGTGCGCACCACCGGTCTGAACCTGTCCGCCGACCACGCCGGCAACATCGTCCTCAAGGACACCCGCGGCAAGGCCCGGCTGCACGCGCCCACCCCGTTCCAGTGGGACTCGGCGTACGCGGCCCCCGCGCCGCGCTGGACGAAGACCGCGCAGCAGGCCTCCGGAGCCCTCGCGGCCGCTCCCGTGGCGGGCGTCCGCTCCTCGGCCGAGCAGCCGGGTGACGGCGCGAACGTCTCCACCATGAAGGTCGCGGCGAGCGCCGACGCGCTCGTCCTGACGCCCGATCCGAAGACCTTCGGCAAGGGCACCGGCCCCTGGTACCTCGACCCGACGGTGAGCGCCCAGGCCAACCGCCAGGTCAACGCCCAGGTGCAGGAGAACCACCCGACGACGTCGAACGTCAACACGCTCTCCAGCCTGGGCGTGGGCTACTGCGGCTACTCGGACTGCACCGGATACGGCCGCTACCGCTCGTACTTCCAGCTCGGCATCCCGTCCCAGCTGTACGCCGACGGTTCGCACGGCACCGCCCAGATCGCGAGCGCCACGCTGACCGCCTCCGTCGTCAGCTCCTCCGCCCCCGGCACCAACAAGGGCATCGCCCTGTGGAACACGCCGATGATCCCCGGCGGCGCCACCTGGAACAACCAGCCCTGCGGCACCGGCTACATGAACGGCTGCGACAAGGTCGGGACGCAGTGGATCACCGGCAACGGCAACATCTACTACGACGTCAAGTGGTGGGTGCAGCGGGCCGCCGACCAGAAGTGGTCGAACTGGACGGTCGGTTTCTCGGGTGAAGACGAGAACAACATGTACTACCGTCACCACCTCGGCCCGGACCCGGTCATCGCGATCGAGTACGACATCGCGCCCACCATCTGGTATCCGCGCACCGTCCCGACGCCCGGCTTCGCCGACAGCGGCAGCTACAACGACTGCCAGACGCCCGGCGGCAACCCCTGGTACAACCCGGGCTGGGTCGGCGCCAACCAGTACATCAAGCTGCGGGTCAACACCTGGTCGCCGATCGGCTACAACCAGCTGTACACCAACTTCCACATCTGGGACGACAACGACTCCAACTGGAGCGTCCGGCAGGACGTCGGCCCGACCGGCAGCTACGGCGAGGTCGAGTACTGGGGCGGCACCTTCACGGACGGCCACCAGTACGGCTGGACCGCCAACGTCAGGGACGGCTGGCTCTCGTCCGGTGACACGGCGTGGTGCTACTTCCGCGTCGACAAGACGCCGCCGGCGGTCACCGTCAGCTCCACCGACTTCCCGGCGAGCGGCACGGTCAACGTCGTACCGAAGCTGAAGATCAACGAAACCGGTACGTTCCGGGTCAACGTCACCGACCCGGCGCCCGCCAGCGGCCTGAACGCCTCCGGCGCGGCCTGCTTCCGCTGGACCACGGACCCCACGCCGGTCACCGGCTGGAAGTGCTCCGACCCGGGCGTGGTACGCGGCGCGAGCGGCACCTTCTCGTACACGCCGAGGATCTGGGGCACCAACATCCTCTTCGTGCAGGCGATGGACGTGGCGGGCAACTACAGCCAGCCCTTCCCGTACACCTTCTACGTGCCGTGGGACCCGGCGAAGGGTGCCGCCGTCCCCGGTGACCTCGACAAGGACGGCCGCGGCGACATCCTGAAGCCGGACGCCGCGGGCAACCTGATGCACATGACGGCGGACAGCGATCCGACCATCGCTCAGGCCGCCCTGCTCGGCCTCGCGCCGCAGGGCACCACGTGGAACGACGTGCAGACCACGCACCGCGGCGCGCTGCGCTCCATGGGCGTCGACGACGTCTTCGCGCACACCACGGCCAACCCGGCGCTGAAGGGGAACCTCTACCTCTACCCCAACAAGGGCGACGGCACGTTCAACACGTACACGACCGTGGACAAGCCGACGACCTTCGCGGCGCCCGACGGCACCCCGCTCGACGCGCCCCCGGCCGGATGGGTGCCGGACTGGTCCGAGGCCACCCAGGTCCTGGCGCTCGGCGCGCCCAAGGCGACGCTGAACGACTTCGACGGCGACCTGGCCGCCGACCAGACGGCCGTGCTCGCGGTCGAGCGCGGCAACCTCTGGCTGTACCGCTCGAACAGCATCAACAGCCTCGACGCGGACGCCGTCCTGGTGTCCAACACCGGGAACTGGGGCAACTTCGAGCTGCTCAACCCCGGTCCGGCGAGCGGCAAGGCGCAGCCGACGCTGTGGACCCGCAGCCTGACCGACGGCACGCTCCGCTCGTACCCGATCGGGACCAAGGCCGACGGCCGACTCGACCTGTCCGGTCTCGCCAACCCCACGGGCCCGGCCTCGTCCGTCATCGGCAGCGGCCTGACGCCCGCGGCCTTCCCGAAGGTCGGCACCGTCGGCGACGCCACCAAGGACGGCATCGCGGACCTCTGGGCCGTCGCCGCCGGCAGTGACCAGCTGATGTTCTGGCGCGGCAAGACCGCCGGCGGCACCAGCGCGACCGCCGTCACCGGCTTCGAGGCCCCGGCCAACCTGGGTGACACCACCGCGCCCGTCGACCGCATGCGGCTCTCCGCCGCGGTGGCCGGCAAGACCCCGGACGCGTACGGGAAGTTCCCGGGCACGGTCAAGGGCGGCGTCACCTTCACCAACGACACCGTCAACGGCGCGCCGGCCACGGTGGCGACGTTCAACGGCACCGACGGCGAGATCGATTCCGACGGGCTCAAGGTCGACACCACCAAGTCCTTCTCGATCTCGCTGTGGACGAAGGCCAACGCGTTGACGGACGGCGTGGTCATCAGCCAGGACAACACCCAGGCCAGCGGTTTCATGCTGTGGCCCTCCACGCAGGGCAGCGTCGTGAACTGGCACCTCGGCATGGCCACCGCCGACAACGGCGGCTGGCCCTACGACACCACGGACGTGCGCAACAGCGCGGCGCGAGTGCAGGTCGGCGCGTGGACGAAGCTGACCATCAGCTACAACGCCACGACCGGCCAGACGACGCTGTACGTCAACGACGCGCTCGCCTCGGCCGGCATGCACACCACGAAGCTGGCGGCGGCGGGTTCGCTGGTCCTCGGCCGCTACAAGTACCAGGGCCGCGCGAACAACTTCTACAACGGCTCGGTCGCCGACGTGGTCGTCCACGACTACGCGGTCGACCCGGCTAGCGTCACCGGCCCGGTCGTCTCGGACATGGCGCCGGGCGTCTGCCTCGACGTCGACGGCGGCGTCTCGGCCGACGGCCGCGCGGTCCAGGCGTGGGCCTGCAACGGCTCGGCCGCACAGGCCTGGAAGGCCGCCGGCGACGGCAGCCTCCAGATCCTGGGCCGCTGCCTCGAGGTCGGCGGCAACGGTCCCTGGGGCAACGGCACCCAGGTCCAACTCTGGTCCTGCAACGGCGGCGTCAACCAGAAGTGGCTCGTCCGCCCGGACGGCTCGATCTACCACCCGGGCTCGGGGCGCTGCCTCGACCTCCCGGGGGGCGCGACGGCGAACGGGACGCGGCCGCAGCTGTACGACTGCAACCAGACGCGGGCGCAGAGGTGGCACACGGTCGCGGTGACGTGACCGGCTGATCGTCGAGAAACAGCAGGGGCCGGTGCCGCCGTGGAGGCGACACCGGCCCCTGCCGCTGCCTGTAGCCCGAGATCAGTCGCCGATGAACCACAGGAAGCGGTGCGGCCCGGACAGTGCAACATCGCACAGCTCGCGGAGATCGCCGAGAAACTCCTCGGAAGGCGGCTGGGTCGGTCGATACGTCGCGAGCTCGTTCAGCAACCGACGCACCTGCAAGTAGTTGAAGACCGTGTCCCCGTAGGGATCGATCGACGCGAGCAGGGGATACACGTGAAGGTCGACTCCGAACAGGACGGGATCGAATTTCGGGTCGGCCGCGAGACGACGCAGCACATCACCTTTCGCATTTCGCACCTGCACAGAACGCATACGAGCCGAGTCTCACTTTCATGTCACGAGTGTCGGGACCGCAGGTGAGGCGTTCTACAACCCTCACCTGCGGTCCCTTTCTAATGGACTGCCGGCGTCAATGGATGAACGGGCGTATGAGATCGGCAGGAAGGCCGGGGTGCATCGTCACCAGATTGCCTGCGTCCCAGCCACCCGCGTCCTCACGAACGATGGTCAGGATGGTCGTGGGCAGGCCATTCTGATCGGTCCCCATGTGTCGACCCGTGTCGATGACCCAGCGGATTCTGCCTGTGGCCTGTTGCACGCGCCCCGGGATTCGCTTGGACTGGGACGCCAGGTTCAGCAGGGAGTCCCGGTCACTCAGCTCCGGCGCAAACGTCGACTTACCCTCGACATTCTCAGCACCGCCGTCGACGTGCCGGGGCTCGACGTGGTCCTCGATCTGGAAGTCGTCCTCTTCGCCACAGTTGTGGACGAGGACTGGTGACGTCCCCGCGAGCACGAAATACGTGTGCAGGCGGCGCACCGTCAGGTCGTACGTGACCACGGCCTGGTGGTAGTTGCGGACGCGGGTGACCGTGACCAGCGTGCCGTCGGCCGTGCGCAGCCTGTGGCCGGTGGCCAGCTCGCTCGCCTCGGTCCAGCGGTGTGCCGTGGCGTCCCAGAAGGGGTGATGCCAGGTCGTCGTCAGCTTGCTCGACGTGCCGTCGTCCGACGTGAGGACGAGGTCGGTGAACTCCTTGTCGTCCCGGGTCGTGATCAGCTGCTCGACCGTCTCCGCGCGGGTCTCGCCCGTCTGCGGGTCGCTCGCCAGGACCTGGTCGCCCTCCTTGACCTCTTCGATGGGCTTCGTCGTGCCGTCCGCGAGCTGGACCCGCGTGCCGGCAGGGAAACTGTGCGGGCGGGCGCTGAGCGGGCAGGAGCCCCCTTCGTCGGCCGATTTGGCCGCGTCGTCGGCGGCCTTCTTCTCGGCAGCGACCGCCGCGTCCTCCGCGGCCGCCGCCTCGTCGGCTGTCTTCCGCGCCGCGACCATGGCGCCCTCCGCCTCGCGTGCGATCTTCTGCGCGCCTCGGAAGGCGTCGTACGCCTTCTCGCCCTCCTTCCAGAGCTTGAACGCCTTGATGCCGACCTTCACTGCCTTGAAGACCTTCGACCACGGGACGAAGTTCAGGGCGGTGTTGATGCAGCCCATGACGTCGCCCTTGGTGAAGCAGTCACGCGCGTCGTTGAAGCCGATCAGGTCGCCGACGACGTCGACGATCTTGCTCATCAGCTCTTCGCGTTCCTGCTTCGCCTTGGCGAGGGCCTCGTCGGCGGCCTGCTTCTGGCGCAGGGCCTCGGCAGCGGCGGCCTGCTTGGCGGCGTTGTCGTTCTTGGCCTGCTGGGTTGACGGGGTGGTACCGGCGTCGGTGGGGCTGCCCCCGCCGTCACCGCCGCCGCCTCCGCCGCCTCCGCCTTCCTGCTTCTCGTAGTAGCGCTGCCAGGCGGCGGCGCTCATGCACCGGCCGCTTCCATCGTCAGCGGGAATGCACGTGCCGCTCGGGTCCGACTGATCGACCGGGTCGTTGTCGGCGTACGCGTATCCGTTCCAGGACTGCGGGTCGCCCTCGCTGAAGATGGGGTCGACCGACAGGAAGCGGCCCGTGACCGGGTCGTACTGTCTGGCCCCCAGCGTGGTGAATCCGGTCTCCTCGATGGTGCCGCCGACAAAGCCGCGGCCGCCCGCCCAGGCGCCGACGCCCGGCTGGGTACCGCGCGCGTTGCCGAAGGGGTCGCTGGGGCGACGTGCGGTGGCGAGCGTGCCGGCCTCGAACTGGACGCCGTTGGTGCCGTGCGGATCGGCGGCCTGGTAGTAGAGCTTGCCCGTACCCGCCTTGGTGACGCGGGTGACGGACAGACCGCCCGGCGCCGGGTAGGTGCGGGTGTCGGACAGTGCGCCGGTCGCCGTATCGAGGGTGACCTCGTCGGCGCCGACGTACAGCGTGGCCTTGCCGGGCGAGCGGCGGATCAGCTGGCTGCCGGAGGCGTCGTAGACATAGCTCGTCGGGCCCGCCGCGGCGGTGTCCGAGACGGACTCGATCCTGCCCTCTGTGTTCCAGGTGAGCCGCTTCGTCCCAGACGTGCTGGTGATGGCCGTGGTGTTGCCGGACGCGTCGTACTGGTACGTCGCCGTCTTCACGTCGGTACCGACGGTGGTCTTCGACGTCGTCAGCGCGTGCGGGCCACCCGTGCCGCCGCCCGTGTCCGGCGCGGTGGTCGGGGTGTTCGGACCGGTGGCGAAGGTCTGGTCGACCGTCTGGTCCTTGGCCGTGGCGCCGGTCGGGTCGTGCCGGACCAGTTTGGTGCGGTTGCCGGTCAGGTCGTACCCGTACGACTGCCAGTACGGCGCCGGACCGCCGACCCGCCCGGCGGCGTCGGCCGCCGTCGGCTCGGTCGGGTTGGCGCAGCCGCCGATGCCGGAGACCGACGGGGCGGGCGCCGTGGTGGTGCCACCGTTGTCGGTCCATGCGGCGCTGAGCCGGCCCAGGTAGTCGTACGTGAAGCACTGCGTGTCGACGCTGGTGCCGTCCTGCACGTTGCGGGCCGAGGTGAGCGAGCCCGCCTTGTTGTAGGTGTACGTCGTGAAGTCGACGTGGTTGCCGGCGAGCTGGCTGTCCAGAGTGGACTGCGTGACCCGGCCGGTGCCGGCGTCGTACAGCTGGGTGGAGACCACCTGGGATCCGTACGGACCCACCGTGGTGCGCGTGGGCCGGCCGAAGGCGTCGTACTGCACATCGGTGACCAGGGCGGACTTGCCACTAGAGCCGATGAAGTTGCCGTCGACGTCGTACGAGTTGGTCACCCGCTCGGCGGTCATGCCGCCGGCCACGGGCAGGGTCGTGGTCTTCGGCAGGCCGAGGACCGGGGTGTACGTCACCGAGGAGGTGTACGTGCCGGCGAGGGCGCCCTCACTGGCCGGGATGGTGATCGACGCGCCGGTGGGGCGGTAGCCGATGTCGTAGCCGGTGACCGTGGACTTGTACGCCTGGCCGTTCACGAATCGCGTGGCCGTGTCCGGCTTGCCCTTCGCCTTGGCGTCGTACGTCCGCTCCAGAGTCTTCTTCGCCGGATCGGTGGTGTCCGTCCCGTCGTACGTGGCCGTCTGCCGGCCCAGCAGGTCATACGTGAAGCTGGTCGACCGGCCGCGCGCGTCCGTGCTCGTGATGACCCGGCCGCCCGCATCGTACGAGTTCTTTGACGCGCCCGAGTCCGGGTCGGAGCTGCTGCTCAGCAGTCCGAGCAGGTCGTAGGTGTAGCGCCACTCGTGACCGGACGAGTCCTTACGGAGTACTGGGCGACCAGCGATGTCGTACGACGTCGTGGTCGCGTCGTACGCCCCCGTCGGCGTGTTCGCCTTGTACTGCCTGACCTCCGTCGTCCGCCCCAGCGCGTCCGTGATCGAAGAGCTCGCGAACCCGCCCGGCGGCGGCGTCACGTCGATCCGGTCCGCGCCCGCGTACGTCGTCGTCGTGCGCCACTGCTCCTGGCCGTACGACATGAACTTGCTGGCCGTGACCCGGCCCAGGGCGTCGTACTCGTTCCAGGTCTGCGCCGGGATCTGCGAGTCCTGCGGGACGAAGACGACGGACGTCGGGCCCGAGTCGTTGTTGAAGTACGACGGGGTCGTCTGGACCTCGCGGCCCTGGGTGTCGAAGATCGCGTCGGAGATCAGCCGGCCCACGGAGCCGAACGGCGGCTGCGCCTGGGTCTGGCGGACCCGGCCGAAGCCGTCGTGGATCTGGATGCTGGTGCCGTAGCTGCCGTCCTCGCGCAGGTTCTGCGTGGTGATGGCGGCCGGGCCGTCGCGGTTGGCCTTCAGGTCGTAGGCGAACTTCTGGTTCGGGGACTGCGTGGCCTTGTCACGGCCGGGCTTCCACACCGCGACCAGGCGGCCGAGGGAGTCGTAGTCCTCGTCCGTGAAGCGCCCGTTCTCGTCCACCGCGCGGGTCGGCAGGCCGCGGCCCGGGTCCATGGTGGTGGTCGAGGTCCAGCCGAGCGGGTTGGTCACCGCCACGGAGGTCGGCAGGGCGCCCTCGGCCGGCGTGTACGCCGTCGTGGTCGTCGCGCCGTCCGGGTGTGAGGCGTCCTTGGTGTTCGGGTCGGTCGTGGAGACCTGGCGGCCGTACTTGTCGAAGGTGGCCTTGGCCGTCACGCGGTAGTTCGGCGAGCCGTCCGCGTTGTACGAGCTCAGCACCTCGGTGGAGGTCTGCAGAGCGCGGTCGCCGACCGTGCCCAGCGGCTGGTTGTCGTACAGGTTGTGGGTGTCCGCGATGGTGTTGGCGGCGTTCGGCGTGGCGCCGCACGGTCCGGCCAGCGTCAGGACGCGGTACGGGAGCTCGATCAGCATCGGGTTGGCGCCGGAGGCGTAGGACGTCTCGGTGCACTGGCGCTGCTCGGGCTTGGTGACGTCACCGTAGACGTCGACCTTCTGCACGCGTGCGGCGTGCGAGAGGTCGGGGTCGTAGGTGACCTCGCGCTTGGTCTCCCGCCAGCTGCCGTCGGCGAGCCGTGCCCGCTCCCGGACCTGGGCGGTGTTGATGAAGCGGGCGGTGACCTTCGGCAGTCCGGACACGGACGGCGTGTGGGTGGAGGTGATCGCCGAGCGCCACGGCGTGCTCAGCTCGCCGCTGAGGACCTTGGCGTCCGCCGCGACCGACTCGAAGGTCTGGGTCTCGCGGACGAAGCCCGCGTACTCCTCCTCGTCGGTGATGGTGCCGCCCCAGGTGTCGGTCACCTGGCCGCCCATGCCGCGCAGGAAGGTGGCGACGGACTTGCTCTTGGGGCCGTCGGTGCCGTTGCCGGTGGTCGTGGTGACCGTCGCGTAGCCGCGGAAGTTGTCGTACGTCCGGGCGTCGTCGTCGGCGAACTCGGAGTCGTTGCGGTGCCAGGCGGCGCCGCCGCCGTACTCGTACTCGGTGACGCGGGCGACACCGGAGGTGACGCGGGACTCCTGGGTGACCGAGCGGACCAGGTACTTGTGGAACCAGTCGAGCGACGGCGCGGTGCCCGTCGGCGAGCCCGGCTTGACCCACTTGACCGGCATGCAGGCCATGGTGTTGGTCTCGGGCGAGGCGGGCATGGTGCCGGCCACCCGCGAGCACTCCACCGGCTTGTAGCCGACGTTGATGCGGCCGCCGGTCTCCGTGACGATCTCCGTCATGCGGGGCCGGTTGAACCGCGAGGCGGTGACGGTGACCTCGTCGACCCGGTTGGGCATCTGCACGCCGGTGAAGGTGACCGGGGGCAGGTCGAGCGCGGCCAGGCCGTTGGAGCCGGTGCGCTTGATCGACTGGAGCCACATGGTGGGGCTCTGGGTGGCGTCGTCGGGGTACGACCAGCCGTGGGTGAGCGTCCAGTTGTCGACGGTGCGGTAGCCGGTGCCGACGAGGACCTCGGTCTTCACCTCGGCGAGCCGCTTGGAGGTCCAGAACGTCGGGCCGTAGACGGTGCACGTGCCGGTGTCGGCGCACTGCTGGTCGAGCGGCGTGTCCTTCCAGCGGCTCTGGTTCGCGAGGGTGCGGTCGGCGGCCTCGCAGCCGGTCGTCTCGAAGCAGCGCTCCTTGGCCGTGAAGGTCATCACGACGGCGGGCTTGACGCCGCCCTTCGCGGCGACCTGCTCGGGCAGGCGCTGGCCGTAGGAGACCGTGTGGGGCTGGGAGGCGCGCTGGTACTTGGTGCGGGCGCCGTTGCCGTTGTTCTGGCCGCCGCCCCGGGCGTACCAGTTGTCCTCCTTGTCGTACGTGTAGCTGATGAGGTTGCCGTGGAGGTCGACGATGTAGTCGAGGTTCCACTGCCAGCCCATCTGGCACCACGAGGCGAGTCCGGTGGAGGCGCTGTAGCAGGGGTCGCCGGACTTGGGGTGGTACACCGGCACGGTGTTGACCGACTCGCTGGCCGGGTCGCTGCCGTCACCGCCGGGCAGGTGGTTGGCGCCGAAGTAGTAGTCGGTGCCCTCGGTCGTGGTGACCTTGAAGCCCTCGCCGTTCCAGGCACCGTTGTTCAGCCCGGTGAGCGGGGTGATCTTCGTGCCGTCGTCGCCCTGGAGGCGCAGTACGCCGGTGGTGTCGTCCTTGACGACCTGGCCGGAGTGGCCGGCCAGGTTGAGGCTGAGGGTCTGGCCCGCCCAGCACTCGTCGCCGGACATGTCGATGCCGTTCTTCAGACACGGCTTGTACTGCCGCGAGATGAAGCCCGGGGTGTAAGCCCAGCCCTCACCGGCCCAGGACGCCTGCGAGTTGGAGGCGGCGGTCATGCCGTCGACGGTGGAGGAGTCGTAGCCGAGCATGACGCTGGGCGCGGCTCCGCCGATCGCGGTCGGCATGGAGAAGGTGTAGCTGTACGTGAAGTTGCCGGCGTTGGATCCGGCGCTCCACGACGCCGACGGGGAGAGCGGCGTGGCCGCGAACGAGCCGCCGGAGCCCGAGGTGGCCGGCTCGGCGGACAGCACCATCGCAGTCGAGGTCTGCTGCGTGGCGAACGAACGCTGGGCGCCGGTGCTGTCGGTCTGCGCCGTGGCGGGCAGCGTGACGTCGGCGGTCAGCTTCCCGGTGCGCGGGTCCAGGGTGGACGGGACGGGCGTACGGGTGCGGCAGCCGGCCTTCGCCGGCGTGGTCAGCGCGCAGGCGGGCATCCGTACGAGGCGGGCGCGGTCGCGCCAGGCGCCGGAGCCCTGCAGCGTGTTGACGTCGAGTTCGACGCGGACGGAGCGGCCGGCGTCGGTCGCGGGCGAGGCGCCGCGCACGGTGATCAGGTTGCCGAAGGCGCCGGCGGCCTTGCCTGCGGCCGGGTCGCTGACGGTGACGCTGACGGCGGCGGCTGAGTCGGAGTCCGCGGCCGGGTCTCCGACGGCGCTGCTGCCTGCGGCCTTCTTCGCGCCCTCGGCGGACTTGCCGGACTTCGCCCCCTTGGCAGCCTTCGACCCGGACTTGGCCGGTTTCACGGCGCCGAGGTCGGCGACGGAGACGGGCAGCTTGCCGGCGCGTATCGCGGCGGCCTTCCGGCCGGCGCCGGGCGCGTGCGGCAGGGAGACGGTGGCCGAACCGGTCGGCACCGGCTTGCGGGCCGACCGCCAGCGGCCGGTGACCCCGGTGCGCGGGTCGACGGAGGCGCCGAGCTCGCCGGGGTCCGTCGCGCCTTCGACGGACTTCGTCTTGTCCAGCTTGGTGTTCGGCGGCGTCCACACCTTGGGGTGGGGTCCGTGGGCGGCCTGCGCCTCGGGGACGGCGACGAACGAGATCAGGACCGCGAGCACCGCGGTCAGGACCACCGACTGCGGTCTTCCTCTGCGTCTTGACCACATCGGTGGGTGGGCATACCACGCCCTCATATTCAACTCCAGGAACTTTCAGGGCAGCACAAAACGACGCCCGGCCGGATTCGGCAGGGCGTCACCGCGCGCCGGGAAAGCGACGCGGACATCCGCACCCTAGGGACGAACAAGCGTCCAACACCATGTTCGACCAGGGGATTTGACGGTGCCTTTACTTTGCTGAAAACCGCCGATACGGGATATCAAGGGAATACTCCGACTTGCCCCTCGGGTAGCCGCGACCGGCGCTCCGCCCGCCGTCCCGGATCCAACCGTTCCAGCCACACCGGCTCGTCATGTACGGTTCAAGAACACGTGCGCCGGACGTTCGATCCCCGACGTTCTACGCGCGCAGAATTGGCTCCCGCACCGCCTTCCCCCCTCACCCCTCACGGAGGTCTGACGGATGCTCGGACTCAGAAGGTCCACCCGCCGCTTCGCCACCCTGACCGCCTGCGGCACTCTCCTCGCCGCCGCCGCGGCTCCGCTGCTCGGCTCGTCCGCCGCGGCCGCGCCCCGGGCCGGCGCCGCCCTGACGGACACGGCCACGACCACGGCCACGACCGCCACCACCACGCCGCTGCGTGTGCTCTTCGACAACTCCAAGGCGGAGACCGCCGGAAACGCCGACTGGATCATCGGCACCGGCCAGCCCGACCCGCTCACCCAGAACGCGTCGCCCTCGGTCGAGACCGACTGGACCGGCGCCATCTCCGCCTGGGGCGTGGCGCTGCAGAAGACCGGGCGCTACTCGCTCAAGACGCTGCCCTCGGGCGGCACCATCACCTACGGCACCACCGCCGCGACCGACCTGCAGAACTTCGACACCTTCGTGCTGCCCGAGCCCAACATCCGGCTCAGCGCGAGCGAGAAGACCGCGGTCATGAAGTTTGTCCAGAACGGCGGCGGCCTCTTCCTGGTCTCCGACCACACGGTCGCCGACCGCAACAACGACGGCTGGGACGCGCTCGCCATCATCAACGACCTGATGAGCGACAACGGCGTCGACAACACCGACCCGTTCGGCTTCAGCCTCGACGTCCTGAACATCCAGACCGACAACCCGCGGGCGATCGCCGACAGCACCGACCCGGTGCTCAACGGCGCCTTCGGCAAGGTGACCGGCAGCATCATCCGCAACGGCACCACCGCCACCCTCAAGCCGGCCGACAACCCCTCCGTCAAGGGCCTCATCTACCGCACCGGCTACTCCGGAAACACCGGCGCCTTCTTCGCGACCAGCACCTTCGGCAGCGGCCGGGTCGCGATCTGGGGCGACAGCTCGCCGATCGACGACGGCACCGGCCAGTCCGGGAACACGCTGTACGACGGCTGGAACGACCCCGCCGGCACCAACGCGGCCCTCGCCCTGAACGCCACCGACTGGCTCTCCAAGGCCACCACCGGCGGCGGTGGCGGCGGCGGCGGCGGCACGACCTGCACCGCGGGGCAGCTGCTCGACAACGCGGGCTTCGAGTCCGGCGACACCGTCTGGACCGGCTCGTCGGGCGTCATCACCAACGACCCGGCGCGCCCGGCCCGTACCGGCTCGTACAAGGCGTGGCTGAGCGGCTACGGCTCCGCCCACACCGACACGCTCTCCCAGACGGTGACGATCCCGGCCGGCTGCACCACGGCCACGCTCGGCTTCTACACCCGGATCGACACCGCCGAGACCACCACGACCACGGCGTACGACAAGCTCAAGGTCGAGGTCCTGAACAGCTCCGGCACGGTGCTCTCCACGCTCGCGACGTACTCCAACCTCAACGCGTCGAGCGGCTACGTCCAGCGCAGCTTCAACCTCGCCGCGTACGCGGGCCAGACCGTGACGCTGCGGTTCACCGGCACGGAGGGCTCCACGCTGCAGACCTCCTTCGTGATCGACGACACCTCGCTCACCGTCGGCTGACCGCGAGCCGGGCGAACCGCCCGCCACACGCGCTCGGGCGCGCCGCGCAGACAGGTGCGGCGCGCCCCTCGCAGGCTCGGAGGGCCACCCAGCCCGCGAGGAGCCGGTCGATGCCCGCCAGCACACAGCGTCAGGCGGGGGACATTGCAGGGTCCGTAGCCTGATCCGCCGGGCATGGACCACCGGCCGCTGGGACGCCCGGCGAAGCGCTGTCCATGAGGACACGCCTGCCTCCGCGAGCTCTCAGGCGCGCTCAGGCTTGCGTGCCTCGATGAGGCTCCTGGAGGAGTGGGCGACGAACGGCCCCTCGGCCTGGATTTTCTCGTGCAGCTCGTGCAGGCGGCCGCGGTAATGCTCGACGGTGAAACCGGGCACCGTCCAGATCACCTTGCGGAGGAAGTAGATCACGGCGCCGACGTCGAAAAACTCCATCCGCAGCCGTTCCGTGCGCACGTCGACGATCTCCAGGCCGGCGGCCTTCGCCGCCGCGGTCTCGTCGTCAGGGTGCCGCTTCCGGCGCGCCTCGGGCTGCGGCCCCAGGAAGTACTCCACCAGCTCCCACACGCTGGCAGGCCCGACGTGCTGGGCGAAGTACGTCCCACCGGGTCGCAGCACTCGGGCGATCTCGGACCACCACACGGTCGCGGGATGCCGACTGGTCACCAGGTCGAACGCCTCATCGGCGAACGGCAGCGGCGGCTCGTCCGGATCGGCGACGACCACCGCCCCGCGCGGGTGCAGCAGCCTGGTCGCCTTGGCCACATTCGGCGGCCAGGACTCCGTCGCGGCCATCGTGGGCGGCAGCTTCTCCGCCCCGGCCAGAACCTCACCGCCACCGGTCTGGATGTCGAGCGCCGCCGACACGCTTGCGAGCCGCCGACTCATCGCCTGCTGATAGCTCCACGACGGGCGTTCCTCGGTCGCCCGGCCATCCAGCCAGGAGAAATCCCAACCTTCCACGGATGTCGACTCGGCTTCGGCGACAAGCTCTTCAAAACTACGTGACATACCCACATCATCACGCCCCGACCCGCCCGACCCCACACAATGTGTCATCGGTGCGAGCCACGCGGGTGATCGCGGGTCGACTTCGCTGCCGTTGGCGCGGCGTTCGGTCATTCCGCTCGACGAGGCGAGACAGTGGACGGGATTTTCGGCCGGACCAACCCGGAGCCCTATCGATGTCGGCAGCCGGGCGTGGTGGGTCGTCCGACCGCCCACTCGTTCGCAAGGGGATGCATCGATGACCGACGCCGGCTCGTCCTACCGTGATCTCCGCGCGCTGGTGATCAACTGCACCCTCAAGCGGTCACCGGAGCGCAGCCACACCCAGGGGCTGATCGACATCAGCACCGGCATCATGGAGCGCCAGGGTGTCGAGGTCGAGGTGCTGCGGGCGGTGGACATCGACATCGCGACCGGTGTGTGGCCGGACATGACCGAGCACGGGTGGGAGACCGACGAGTGGCCCGTCATCTACTCGAAGGTGATGGCCGCCGACATCCTCACCTTGGCCGGACCTGTGTGGCTGGGAGACAACTCCTCAGTCATGAAGCAGGTGATCGAGCGCCTGTACGCATGCTCGTCGATCCTGAACGAGCAAGGCCAGTACGCCTACTACGGAAGGGTCGGAGGCTGTCTGATCACCGGCAACGAGGACGGCGCCAAGCACTGTGCGATGAACGTCATCTACAGCCTCCAGCACCTCGGGTACGTGATTCCGCCGCAGGCCGACGCGGGCTGGGTCGGCCCGGCCGGCCCGGGCCCGTCGTACCTCGACCCCGGCTCCGGCGGGCCGGACAACGACTTCACCAACCGCAACACCACCTTCATGACCTGGAACCAGCTCCACCTGGCCCGCATGCTCAAGGACGCCGGCGGCATCCCCGCCCACGGAAACCAGCGCTCCGAGTGGGACGCCGGCTGCCGATTCGACTTCGAGAACCCCGAGCACCGCTGAGCCGTCACGCCTCCGCGGCCGGCCTGCTCCCGCTTGGCGATTGCCTTCCACCCAGTTGATCATGGGCCGACAGGCATCGGCCGGCACACCGGCCCTGCGCGAGGGGGAACGCACATGGTGGGCACGCCGGGCCGTGACCGGGAAACGGCTCCGCTGGTGGGACGCCGGCACGCTCTTCAGATCGTGTCGGCGGCCGTCGGCGCGGCCGTGGCGGGAGCGGGCCAGTGTCTCGTGGTGTCAGGTGAGGCGGGCATAGGTACGTCGCGTCTGGTCGCCGAAGCGGCGCGGGAGGCAGCCGCGCTGGGCGTGGCCGTCGCCGAGGGGAGGGCCACCGAACTCGACCGGCTCTCCCCTCTGGTCACCCTGGTGACCGCCCTCAGCAGCGGCACCGTGCCGGTGCTCGAGGAGCCCGACCGGGCCGAGCTCGCGGCGCGGTCGGCCGTCCCGTACCGGCAGACGGCCCTGCTGAGCGAGCGGATCGCCGCGTACGCCCGTTCCCGGCCGCTGCTGATCGTCCTGGACGACGTGCAATGGGCTGACGAGGTCACGGCCCTGATGGTCCGCTCCCTGGTCCCCGCGCTCTCCGACGCCCGGGTGCTGTGGGTGCTCGCGGGGCGGCCGCTGCCGGAAGCGTCCGTGATGCGCACCGCGGTCGAGGGGCTGGTGGACGACGGCGCCCGGTCACTGACTGTCGGTCCGCTGTCCGACGAGGCGGTGGAGGAGCTGGCGACGCACACGCTCGGTGCCCGCCCCGGCGAGGGGCTGCGGGACTGGGTGGCGGGCGCGGCCGGGAACCCGTTCCTCCTGCAGGAGCTGCTGTGGGCGCTGCGCGAGCAGGGGCGGGTGCTGGTCGAGGACGGCGTCGCCCGCGTCACGCCCGGCGCGCTGCCCGACGGATTCCGGGCCCAGGTGGCCCGCCGGTGGCGGCACCTGTCCCCCGCCGCCAGGCGGTTGACCGAGGCGGGGGCCGTCCTGGGCCGGCCGTTCACGGTGCACGAGGCCGCGGGGGTGATGGGCGTGCCGGTTCGGGAGATGACCGCGGCCACCGAGGAGGCCGTCGCGCAGGGGCAGCTCGCCGTGGAGGGCCCGCTGCTCGGGTTCCGGCACGACCTGGTCCGGCAAGCCGTGTACGACAGCCTCACGACGCCCGTGAAGCACGCGCTGCACCGCGAGGCGGGTGCGGTGCTGGCCGCCGAGGGCAGACCGGCGGCCGAGTCGGCGACGCACGTCGCCTTCGGGGCCCGGCGAGGGGACGCGCAGGCGCTGCGGGTCCTGCGGGACGCGGCCGACAGCATCGTGGGCGCCGCGCCGGGGACCGCCGCCGATCTGCTGATCCGGCTGGTCGAGCTCGGCGACCCCGGCGACCTGGACCGTCCCGCCACCGTCTGCAAGGCGCTGGCCGCCCTGTCGTTCAGCGGGCGCATGGACGAGGCGATGGAACTGGGCGAGGCCGAGCTCGCGGCGGTGTCGGATCCGACCGCCCTGGCCACGGTACGGCACGGTGTCGCGGCGGCCCTGAAGTTCACCGGCCGGACCCCCGAGGTCCTCACGCAGGTGGACCTCGCCCTGGCCGACGAGGGTGTCCCCCTGGTCAATCAGGCGCAGTTGTGGTCGTTGCGCGCCCACACCCTCGTCGACGGCGGACTCGCGGCGGGCGAGGACCCGGGCTGCACGGCTGCCGACGCGGCCGGAGACGAAGCGGTCCGGCTGGGCGAAGCCGCAGGGGAGCCGTCCGCCGTGACGTCGGGGTACACCGCCCGCTCGCGGGCCGCTCTCGCGGCCGGGCGGGTGGAGGAGGCCGTGGTCCTCGCCGAGCGAGCGACCGCCGTCGCCGAGCACAGCGGCGGTGAGGCGCGTTGGCACGCGCCCCGCAGATGGCTCGGCGAGGCTCTCGCCGTCGCCGAGCGTTTCGCCGAGGCCGAGGCCGCGTTCGACCTGGGCCAGCGGGAGGCCGAACAGCTCGGCGTGCCCTGGGCCGTACCCCGGCTTCGTGGTCACCGGTCGCGGCTGTGGCTGGCCGCGGGACGGCTCACACAGGCCACCGCCGAGGCCGAGGCGACGCTGAACAGCGCCCTCGCCCTGGGTACTCCTCCCACGGCCCAGGCGACCCGCGCGCTCCTGGCGCGCCTGGCGATCTGGCGCGACGACCTCGCCTCCGCCCGGGCCCTGCTCACCACCGCGCGCAGGTTCGCGGAGGGCGGGGTTCGCGTCGCCGTCGACGAACTGTTGCTGGCGGACGTACTGTTGCGCGATGCGCAGGCCGTCAGCGACCAGGAGGCCGCCGATCCCGGCGACGGGCTTTGGGCGATCCTGCCCGACTGGATCCGCCCCCTGTGCTACGAGCCCGGAATCGGGCCGGAGCTGGTGCGGATCGCCTTGCGGGCGGGGCTGCCCGAACAGGCCGAGCGCGCGGCGGAGGCGTCCCGGCTGCTCGCCGTCCGCAGCCCGCAGCTGGCGTCGGCCCAGGCCGCCGCCGTGCACGTCGACGCGCTGTTGTCGGGCAGTCCCGGCGGGCTGCGGCGGGCGGTGGGGCTGTGGCGTTCGGCCCCGCGCCCCCTGGCCCTGGCCGCAGCCCTGGAAGACGCGGCGAAGGTCACCGCGGGCCGTGCCGAGGCCCTGGCGCTGTGGGAAGAGGCCTTCACCCTCTACGGCACCGCGGGCGCCCGGCGCGGCGCGGCGCGGGCACGACAGGAACTGCGCGCCCTGGGCGTACACCGCAGGATGCCGCGGTCGGCGGACCGGCAGGCGGAGGGCTGGGGCGCGATCACGCCGTCGGAGATGCGGGTGGTACGGCTCGTGGCCGACGGACTCACCAACCGCCAGGTCGCCAACCGGCTGTTCTTGTCCCGCCACACCGTGGACGCCCATCTGCGCAACGTCTTCGCCAAACTGGGCGTCTCCAGCCGGGTCGAGCTCGCGCGCCTGACGGCCGTGCATCTGGCCGAGACGGGCACGCCGGACGCGGACGTCACCGAGGCGAGTCTCGTCGGCGGGTCCTGACCGGGCCGGCCACGCGGTATTCGCCGGTCACCCGGCCCCGTACCGGGAGCGACGAGCCGGGCCGGCCAGTGGTCGCCACGTGATCCGCCGGACGCGGTCTCACCAGAATCCCCCGCGGGCGGCCTTAGGGATCACGTGACCCCGCCGTCGCGATCACGTGATCACGTCGTCCCCGCGCGAGTCGCCTCGTCGGAAGCTCTTTCCTGTCGCCGCACCAACTGATCCTCCCGGCACGGAAAGAGACTCCGATGACCTCGCACGCGTACAAGACCCTGCTCAGCCCGCACGAGAGCGTGCTGGTCCTGATCGACCACCAGCCTCGGATGATGGCCGGCGGTACCCCCGGTGAGCGCGAGGCGCTGTGCAACAACGTGGCGGGGCTGGCCAGGACGGCACACGCGTTCGGCGTCCCGACCGTTCTCACCGGCATCGCCCCGGAGGAGTTCGGCGGGACGCTCCTCCCGGAGCTCACCGACGTCTTTCCGCGCCGACGGATCATCTGCCGCACCCTCATCAACGCCTGGGCCGACAAGCGGGTGCGGGACGCGGTGCTGGCCACCGGCCGCCGGCAGATCGTCATCGCCGGCCTATGGTCCGAGGTCGGCGTCGTCCTGCCCGCGCTGTCCGCGCTGGAGGAGGGGCGTGAGGTGTACGTCGTCGCCGACGCCTCCGGCGGCACGAGCGCACAGGCCCATCAGCTGGGCCTCCGGCGCATCACGCAGGCGGGTGGCGTCCCGCTCACCTGGCTCCAGCTGCTCGGCGAGTTCCAGCGCGACTGGGCCGGTACGGAGACGCGCTCCGCCGTCGAGGCGATCCTGCACGCCCACGCGGGCGCGTGGGGTCGCAGCGTCCGCACCGGCCACGACGGCACCGTCCGCGGCGCGGAGCAGGCGGCGTCGTGACCGGTTCCCGGCGGCCTTCGAGCCTCTCCGCCGCCCCGGCACCCGTACGACCGCCGCGCACCGGCCGGTTTCGACCACCCGAACCGAGACACCCATGAGGAGACCACTGATGAAGCCACGACTCGCCGGCGTGGACATGCCCCCGGAGGACGTGGAGGCCATCGTGGCGTTGGTCGCCGAGGTCGAGCACGCCCAGCAGAACGCGCTGCCGGACGCCTTCGTCGAGCTGTTCCGGCCCGACGCCCTGTGGTCGCTCCCGTACGGGACGCCCGTGACCGGCATCGAGGAGATCGGCGCGTTCTGCCGCCGGGTGCTGCCCGCCACGGCCGGTCAGCCGCTGACCTCCACGTACGAGACCGAGTACATCCACTTTCTGAGCCCCGACGTGGCCGCCGTCAAGATCAGGCAGCGGCCGGTGACCCGCGACGGGGAGCTTCTCGACGACCTGCTCCGCCGGCCCGGTACCCCGGGCACGACGAGCGGATGCCGCGGCTCCAGCGCGAACGTGCGCCGCTGGGCCTCCCTGGTGGCCACGCTCCCCCCTGCGGCGCCCGACACCTCCCTGTACGTCCTGACGAAGTCCGACGGGCGCTGGCGCATCTCCGTCGCCCAGGACACCACCGGCATCGAACCCGACGACCGCGCCGCCGCCTGAACCGCCCCTTATCGTCCGGCTCTTCGGGCCGGACTTCTACGCCTGGAGTACCCCATGAGTGTCACCACCTCCGTCCCGCCCCTGTCGAAGGGCAGGGACCATGTCCCTCTCAGGAGCTGGCTCGCCGTCGTGGCCATGGCTGTCGGCACTTTCGCCCTCGTCACCGTCGAGTCCCTGCCCGTCGGACTCCTCGCCCCGATCGGCACGAACCTCGACGTCTCGCAGGGCACGGCAGGGCTGATGGTGACAGTCCCCGGACTGGTCGCCTCCGTCACCGCACCGTTGCTTCCCGTGGCGATACGACGCGCTGACCGCCGGGCCGTCCTCCTCGGCCTGATCGTCCTGATGGTGGCGGCGAACGCGCTGTCGGCCCTGGCACCCGACTTCGCGGTCCTGCTGGCATCGCGGTTCCTGATCGGCATCAGCATCGGCGGGTTCTGGGCTCTGGCGGCGGGACTCGCCGTCCGGCTGGTTCCGGAGCGTCATGTTCCCCGTGCCGTGTCGATCGTCTTCGGCGGGGCGACCGCCGCCAACGTCCTGGGCGTCCCGGCCGGAACGCTGATCGGCGCGCTCGCGCACTGGCGCGTCGCCTTCGCCGCCGTGGGCGCACTGGGCGTCCTCGTCCTCGCCGCGCTGCTCTGGCTCCTGCCGTCCCTGCCCGCGGAGCGGCCGGTGCGGCTGCGCACGCTGCCGGAACAGTTCCGCAGCCCGGTCGTGCGCGCCGGTATCGTCGCGACCTTCCTCCTGGTGAGCGGGCACTACGCCGCCTTCACCTACGTCGGCCCGGTCCTCAGGGACATCTCCGGGTTCGACGCGGGCATGACCGGCCCGCTCCTGCTCGGCTTCGGCGTGGCCGGCATCGTCGGAAACTTCCTCGCCGGCGCGGCGGCGCAGCGAAACGTCCGGGCCACCGTCGTCACCGTCGCGACCGTACTCGCCCTGGTCCTGGCAGTGTTCCCGCTCGTGGGCCGCACCCCGGTCGGCGGAGCGATCCTGCTGACCCTGTGGGGACTGGCCTTCGGCGGAGTCCCCGTCGGCGTGCAGACCTGGATCCTCACATCGGCTCCGGCATCGGCCGAGGCCGCAACGGCGCTGAACACCGCGATGTTCAACCTGGCCATCGCCCTCGGGGCGCTGGCCGGCGGAGTCGTGGCCGATCACCTGGCCCTCAGCGGTGTCCTCGTCCTCGGGGCCGCCCTCACCCTGCTCACCTCTCTGGCCGTCAGGAGCGCGCGCCGGGCCTGACCACCGTCGGTCGCCGTCGCGATCTCCCCCGTCCCCCGTCCCGGGTCAGGCCGGTTCGCCGTCCGGGTCACGCCGATTCCCGTGCCAGGGCGCTCCGGTTCCCCGTCCCGAGTCACGCCGTTCCTTCCCGGCTCACGCCCGTTCCTCTTCCCTCTTCCCCAGTCACGAAAGACCCTCCATGTCACACAAGTTCACCGTCGACGCCCCCGATACGCGTCTTTGCGGCGTCGACACCCCCGGCGCGGGTCCGCCACTGTTGTTCCTGAACGGAGGCTTCGCCACCCAGCACAGCTGGCGGCGCGTCCTTGCCCGTCTCGGCGGGACCCACCGGACCGTCACCTTCGACGCCCGGGCACGCGGACGCTCAGGCCCGTCCGCGGACTGTTCCCTCCGGGCGCAGATCGACGACGTCGACCGTGTGATCGAAGCGAGAGGGCTCGACCGGCCGATCCTGGTCGGCTGGTCCCACGGAGCGACCCTCGCCGTGTGCTGCGCCGCCGAATTCCCCCATCTGATCGCAGGGCTCGTACTCGTCGACGGCGCCTACCCCCTCACCCTGCTGGACGAGACGGGAAGCCGGCGCGTGCGTGCACGGTTCCGCCGTCCCGGACCGCTCGCAGGTGTCCTGGCCCTCCTCGGACGCTCGACCCGAATGACCCCGCTGCAGGCCGCCGACGTCGTCATCGGAACGGACGAGGTCAACGGCCGACTGGAAGCCGACCTCGCGGCCCTGCCGTGTCCGACGACGTTCGTCGTCGGACACGGTGAACTCCCCGGTGCCACCGGCCGGCAGGACCGTGCCATCCGCACCGCCGTCGCGAAGGCCGCCGCCCGCAACGACCACGTGACCGTCTTCGGCACCACGAGCGGTGACCACACGCGAGTCCTGACCCGCGACGCCCGGCTCGTCGCAGCCGCGATCGAGGACGTCACGAGACGATCGCACCACCCACCGGTCCGCTGACGCGCCGTCCCGGCCTGCGGCGCCGCGCGGACTGTGCGGGGGCGGTTGCGCGTGGCGCCACGTGGCGAGGCCGGATGGGGATGGCTGGTTGCGACGATCGGGCCGCTGACGGCACCCGGGTCCGCTGCTCGTACGATCCGTCCGCCGGACAGAACCAGTGGAGGACGTATGGCTGACACCAGTAACACCCGATCTGCCGCCGGGGAGGCGCCCGGGGCGTCACGGAGCGGGTTGCAGCGCCTGATGCGGTACATCCCCTTGATCGCGCCCCTCCTTCTGTGGTCCGTGCCCTGCTGCGTCCTCCTGTACGCGGGACAGCACTGGCCTCTGCCCGTCGCGGTGAGCGGCACCGCGCTGTTCGCTCTCGGCCTGGCCGGGATGCCGCTCGCGATGGTGCGTGGCCACGGGCGGCGTCAACAGGACTGGGCTGCGATCGTGGGCGACACGTTGCTGGGCGGTGCTTGGGTGCTGTTCACCTGGTCGGTGCTGTTCGGCGTTCTGTTGCGGCTCGCGCTGACCGTGGCCGGTGTCGGTGACGGGCAGGACCGTGCGCGCATCGTCACCTGGGCGGTCCTCGGCCTGACCGCCGTACTGCTCGGATGGGGGTACGTCGAGGCCCGGCGCGTACCACGCGTGCGCCGGCTCGATGTGCGGCTCCCGCGTCTGGGGTCGGGGCTGGACGGCACCCGAGTCGTCCTCATCACCGACACCCACTACGGTCCGCTCGACCGCGCCCGCTGGTCGGCCCGGGTCTGCGAGACGGTGAACAGCCTGGAGGCCGATCTGGTGTGCCACACCGGTGACATCGCGGACGGCACAGCCGAACGCCGCCGTGCCCAGGCCGCTCCTCTGGGCACCGTGCGGGCGACGCGGGCCCGTGTGTACGTCACCGGAAACCACGAGTACTACAGCGAGGCCCAGGGCTGGGTCGACCTGATGGACAGTCTCGGCTGGGAGCCGCTGCGCAACCGCCATCTGCTGCTGGAGCGTGGAGGTGACACCCTCGTGGTCGCGGGCGTGGACGACGTCACGGCCGAGTCCTCCGGACTGGCGGGGCTCCGCGCCCACCTCGCCGGAGCCCTCCAGGGCGCCGATCCCGACCTGCCCGTCCTCCTCCTCGCGCACCAGCCCAAGTTCATCGACCGGGCGGCGGCCCACGGCATCGACCTCCAGCTCTCCGGCCACACTCACGGCGGCCAGATCTGGCCCTTCCACCACCTGGTCCGCCTCGACCAGCCCTCCGTCGCCGGCCTCAGCCACCACGGCGCTCGCACCCTGCTCTACACCAGCCGCGGCACCGGCTTCTGGGGCCCGCCCTTCCGCGTCTTCGCCCCCAGCGAGATCACGCTGCTCGTACTCCGCTCCCCGCAGCAGTCCACCTCGCCCTGACGTGATCTTTCATGTGCTTCGTCGCACGGTGCGTCGTACTTGGTCACTCGGTTCGGTAACCGCCGCACACGGAAGCGGCCTTCGTCCGGACATGTGCTCCGGCCGGGGACCCACTCCGACCTGGGCTTCGGTGCGCTGCCGTCAGTGGCGGGGGGTCGCCGAGATCCGGGCGAGGACGGCTGTCGCCTGCGTCGGGTCGGCGCGGAGCCAGGCGGTCAGGTGCTCTCGGACGGCCTCGGCGACGCAGGCGCGGACGGGTCTGTTGCCCAGTCGGTCGCGGGTCGCCCCGTCGAACTCGGGCCGATCGAGCTTCACCGACACGACCGCCGTCAGGCCCGCGGCGAGCTGAGTGGGGGTGAAGTCGGGGCCGGACGGGCTGAGCAGCTGTTGCTCCCGGGCGTAGCCGGTGAGTGCGGCCGCCAGGCCGTCTCGGAAGCCGAGTTCGTGCGTTCCACCGCCGGTGGTCGGCAGGCTGTTGGCATAGCTCGCGATCCGTTCTTCGCGGGAGTCGCACCAGCGGAGGGCCACCTCCACGGTTCCCTCCATCGCGGAGTACTCGCGTTCGAAGCCGATCACGTCCGGGTGGAGCGGGGCGCTCTGTTCCGCGATGTAGTCCCTCGGGCCGCCAGGGAAGCGGAAGCGAACGGCCCGGGGCGCCGCAGGGTCGCGATCATCGGTCAAGGTGATGTCCAACTCACGGTTGAGGAAGGCCAGTTCCCTGAAGCGCTCGGTCAGGGTGTCGAATGAGAACTCCAGCGTCTCGAAGATCTCGGCGTCGGGCCGGAAGGTGATCACGGTCCCGCTGCGGTCGGCCGGCCCGGTGCGGGCGGGCACCCCGACTGGTACGCCTTGCCGGTACTCCAGCACCCAGTGGGCGCCGTCGCGCCGTACCTCTGCGATCAGGCGGCTCGACAAGGCGTTGACGACGGCCAGTCCCACGCCGAAGTGACCGCCGAACAGCGAGCGTCGGTCTGCGGGCGGTGCCCCGCCGCAGAGCACAGTCAGCCGGGTCTCCAACGGAGGGCCGTCGGTGTGGCCGTCGCGCCCGACCGCAAGACCCGTGCCGTCGTCGGTGACACGGACGCCGCCGTCGGCGGTGAGGGTGATCCCGACACGGCTTGCGGTGCCGCAGAGGATCTCGTCCAGTGCCCACTCGGCGGCCTCATGCACCAGGTGGTGAAGGCCGCGTTCACCGACCGATCCGACGTACATCCCGGGCCGCTTCCGAACGGCCTCCAGGCCATCCAGGACCACGATTGTGCTGGCGTCGTACGCCTTGGATTCCTCGCTCATGGTGTCCCCTCCGAGGGTGTCCGACAGAGCTCTCCCACCCTAGGAGATCCCCAAGAAAACACCAGGTCAGAGCCGATATGGCAGGGCGGTGAACGGGACCCTGAAGGGCAATCAGAGGTGGTCGGACGGAAGGGTGCCATGCTGCCGCGGGAGGGCCGCCGCGGCCCTCCGAGGGCCGTGTGCGGCGCTGTTTCGGGCTGCCAGGGGACCACGAGTTTCAACCAGCTCCACCTGCGGCCTGGCGCACCTTCACCGGATCCGCTGATCTGACGGTGTCGTGGCGCCGGTGCGTCAGATGAGGTCGCGGTGGCGGCCCACCTTGGTGGAGAAGAGGTAGAGCGGGGGCAGGAGGGCGGCGGCGCAGACGGTCCAGAGCGCGGTGCGGGCGCCGAAGTGGGTGGCGAGGAGGCCGGCGGTGAGGGCACCGAGCGGCAGCGCGCCCCAGGAGACGAAGCGGACCGTGGCCATCACGCGGGACAGCAGTTCCGGGGGCGACTGCGTCTGCCGATAGGTGCGTGTGGTGATCGAGCCGATGACGGAACCGAAGGCGAAGCCCGCGTTGCCCAGGGCGAACCAGTACGCGTCCCCCGCAGACGTGGTCAGCGGGGCGAGCAGGAGCAGCGCGCCGCCGGCCAGATCCGCCGCGACAACGCCCCACGCGGTGCCGAGGCGCGTGGTCACGCGGACCGCTACGGCGGCGCCGGCGAGCGCGCCGACCCCGTCCATGGCCAGGACGAGACCGAGCTGTACGGAGTCGAGGCCGGCTCCGCGGACCAGGTAGAGGGGAGTGAGGGCGACGAGGGCCGCGTTGAGGAAGTTGGCGGCGGTCGCCCAGATCATGCAGGGGCGCATGACGGGGTGCTTGGTGACGTACCGCCATCCCTCGCGCATCAGCCGCAGCGCGCTCTCGCTGGTGCGGGGCGCGGGGCGGCTCTCGGGGAGGGTACGCAGGAGCACGGCGGAGGCCAGGTAGCTGGCGGCGTCCACGACGAGCGCGCCGACCGGGCCCGTCGCGCCGATCAGGACGCCGCCGAGGGAGGGGCCGCCGGTGTCGGTGACGGCGTGCGTGCCCGACATGACGCTGTTGCGGGCGGCCAGCTGTCGGGCCGGGACGACGGCGGGCAGGAAGGTCGAGTTGCCGATGTCGAACAGCACGGTCGCCGAGCCGGTGACGAGCGCCGCGAACAGCAGGTGCGGATACGTGAGCGTGCCGATCCACCAGGCGAGCGGCAGCGATCCGAGCGCCGCGAACCGTACGAGGTCGAGCGTGACCTGGAGTCGGCGCAGCGGCACGCGCTGAGCGAGGACGCCCGCCGGGAGGCTGAGCAGCAGCCAGGCGACCTGCCCGGCGGCGGCGAGCAGGGCGACCTGAAGGGCGGTGGCGTCGAGAACGGTGAGGGCGACCAGCGGCAGGGCGAGAGCGGTCACGGCGGTGCCGGCGCCGCTGACCGTGGCGGCGGCCCAGAAGCGCCAGAAGACGCCCGGCGATGAGGTCTCCCGTTCGTCGTCGCGTCGGTCGTGCTCCTGGATCGCTTGTGTTCCGCCCATACGGCGCCCACCCCCGGCTTGTTAGTCTCTTTTAGGAACTCACTAATCCCGGTGAGTTTCTATCCGGAACTGACCTCATGGCGCAAGATGGTCCCGACGAACGGCCGCCGTGCGCGGAGAAGTGGAGAGGCAGTGATGAGGTCGGTTCCCGAGCGGGACGCCGCCTGCGCGATCGCGCAGGCCGCGGCGGTGGTCGGCGACTGGTGGAGCCTGCTCCTGATCCGGGAGACCGCCCGAGGGCACCACAGGTTCGACGCGCTCCAGGAGGAGCTGGGCATCTCCCGGAAGGTGCTCACCGAGCGCCTGGCGCACCTGGTGGAGACGGGGGTGCTGGAGAAGGTCCCGTACCAGGAGCGGCCGACGCGGCACGAGTACCGGCTGACCGAGAGCGGCCGGGGGCTGCTGCCGGTCCTGCTGTCGATGCAGGACTGGGCCGACCGCTGGCTCCTCGGCGACGGCTCGCTCAGCGGCACCGCCGACGAGACGAGCGCCGAGGCACGGCGCGTCGCCGACCTGACGGGCCGGCGACTGCCGCGCCTGCGACTGCCCGGTCACCGGGACGGCGCGCCGGTCGACCCGGGGGCCGGCGGCGTGGCCACCGTCCTGTTCTGTTATCCGGCGACCGGGAGCCCCAGCCCCCTGCCGGAAGGCTGGTCGGACATCCCGGGCACCGTCGGCTGCACGCTGGAGAACCGGCTCTTCCGGGACGCGTACGAGGACTTCCACGCCGCGGGCGCGGAGGTGTACGGCGTCAGTACCCAACGCCCCGACGAACAGCGCTTGTTCGCGCGCCAGGAGGACATCCCCTTCACCCTCCTCTCCGACGTCGACCTCCGCCTCGCCGCCGCCCTGCGCCTGCCCACTTTCCGCGCCGGACAACTGCTGCGACTGAAACGGACCGTGCTGGTCATCGACCGTGACGGCACGGTGCGGAACGCGCGCTTCCCGGTGACGGACGTCCCGGCAGCGGTGAGCGAGGCGCTGGTCGAGGTACGGCGCCTGGCCGCGGAGGGCCGAGGCCAGCAGGCCCTCGACGGGTCGAAGACCGAGGTGGCCATGGGGGACTCCTTGTGAGGCTGCACGATCCGACCTTGCCTATAGTTGCGCCATGAGCAACCACTCACCACATGGCGAAACGCAGGCTCCCGCAGCGAACGGGGTGCAGTCCGTCGACCGTGCCGTCAGCGTCCTGGAGATCCTCGCCCAGCGCGGTGAGGCGGGCGTCAGCGAGGTCGCCGCGGAGATCGACGTCCACAAGTCGACCGCGTTCCGCCTGCTCGGGGCGCTGGAGGCGCGCGGTCTGGTCGAGCAGGCTGCCGAGCGGGGCAAGTACCGGCTGGGCTTCGGGATCGTGCGTCTGGCGGGGGCGGTCACGGGCCGTCTCGACATCACACAGCAGGGCCGGCCGGTGTGCGAGCGGCTCAGCGAGGAGATCGGCGAGACCGTCAGCATCGCCGTCCTGCAGGAGCATTACGCGGTCAACCTCTACCAGGTACGCGGCCCGGGTGCGGTCGGCACGCACAACTGGGTCGGGCAGCTCACCCCGGTGCACGCGACGTCCAGCGGCAAGATCCTGCTCGCCCATCTGCCGACGAGGGAGCGCGCCGGCGTGCTCGCGGCATCCGGGTTGCGGAAGCTGACGCCGCACACCCTGACCGCCAGGACCAAGCTGGAGAAGAACCTCGCCGAGGCGCGGGAGCGCGGGTACGCGGTGACGCTGGAGGAGTTCGAGATCGGACTGCACGCCGTCGCGGCCCCGATCCGTGCCCACCACGGCGAGACCCTCGCCGCCCTCAGCGCCTCCGGCCCCGCGTACCGCTTGACCGAGGAGCGCATCCACGAGCTCGCGCCCCTCCTGGTCCAGGGCGCCGAGGAGATCAGCCACCGGATGGGCCACGGGGGCTGAGGCCTCCCCCGGTCCACGGGAGGGGCGCGGCTCGCCCCGGGGAGGCGCGCACCATCCCCGGAGGTGTGCACCGTCCCCGGAAGCGTGCCATCCCCGGTGCGGCGGCGCAGAGCGCCTCCGCACCGGACGGTTCACCCGTATTCCACGGCCGCGTCGAGGAGCCAGTCCGTCAGGTAGCCGGCGAAGGAGGCGCGTACAAGCACCCAGAACCCTGCCCTGGGCTCGTCCCGGGCCACCAGGACGACCTGGGTGCGGGCCAGTGTCGTCTGGGCCGAACGGCCGGGGCCGAAGGCGCGCGGGTGCAGATCCAGCCGGCAGCCGTGGGACAGCAGGTCGCGGGCGCGCGGTCCGCTGACCAGGACGGTGGTGCGCTGGGCGGAGACGTCGGTGACGGAGACGTGCTCGTCCCCGGCCGCCGAGCGGATCCGGCTCTCCAGGTCCCGTTGGGTGCCGGGCCGGCCCACCACCAGCCATTCGTCGGGGCCGAGCCACACCGCGCCCAGATCTCCCACGCGTACGACGGTGTCGGGCTCCAGCGGCAGCGGGAGTCCCAGCGCGAGTCCGACGGCGTCCGCCGCCGGACTCTTGGCGTCGAGGCGGAGGTTCAGCTGGGCCAGGAAGGGGACTTCGGCCAGGCGGACCGCGCCCCCGGAGGATCGCGTCGCGGCGGCCAGGCGGTCGGCGGCATCCGCCAGCGGGCTGCGCTGCCGTGCGGTCGGAGCGGTGTCAGCCATCGCGGCGGGCTCCCTCGGGGTCGTAGAGGACGGGGCTTGCGACGGTCACCGGCAGCAGCCGGTCGCCGACGGGTGCGTAGAGGCGTTCGCCGATGCGGTCCCGGCCGCCCTTGACCAGGGCGAGCGCGAAGGTCCGGCCGAGCGCCGCGCTGCGGTAGCTGGAGGTGACGTGCCCGAGCATCGGGACGGGCGGGGCGGGCAGTTCGCTGTCGGCGACCAGGTGGGTGCCCTCGGGGAGGAGGGCGGCCGGGTCTTCGGGGAGGAGGCCGACGAGGTGCTTGCGGTCGGGGCGGGCCGTGTCGGCGCGGGCGTAGGAGCGCTTGCCGATGAAGTCGGGCTTCTTCTTGGACACCGCCCAGCTCATGCCGAGGTCGTGCGGGGTGACCGTGCCGTCGGTGTCCTGGCCGATGATGGGGTATCCCTTCTCCGCGCGCAGGACGTGCATGGTCTCCGTCCCGTACGGAGTGATGCCGTGCGGGGCGCCTGCCTCGTACAGCGCCTCCCACAGGGCGAGGGCCTCCCACGGTGACACGTTGATCTCGTAGGCGAGTTCGCCGGAGAAGCTGATCCGGCACACCCTCGCCTCGATGCCCGCGACCGTCGTCTCCCGCCACGCCATGAACGGGAAGTCGGCGTTGGCGACCGCAAGGCGGGGTGCGAGCGAGCCGAGCACCTCGCGGGAACGCGGGCCGACCAGGGCGACGGTGGCCCACTGCTCGGTGACGGAGGTGCAGTGGACGCGGAGTTCGGGCCACTCGGTCTGCAGCCACTCCTCCATCCAGTCCAGTACGGCGGCCGCGTTGCCCGTCGTGGTGGTGACCAGGAAGCGGTCCTGGGCGACGCGGATGACCGTGCCGTCGTCGAAGATCATGCCGTCCAGGCGGCTCATGACGCCGTAGCGGATCATGCCGACCTTCAGGGTGCTCATCATGTTGGTGTAGAGCCGGTCGAGGAAGATCGCGGCGTCCGGGCCCTGCACGTCGATCTTGCCGAGGGTGGAGGCGTCCATGAAGGCCACGCCCTCGCGGGCGGCTCGGCACTCGCGCAGCACGGCCGCGTCCATGTCCTCGCCGTCCTGCGGGTAGTACCAGGGCCGCTTCCACTGGCCGACGTTCTCGAACAGGGCGCCGTGCGCGGCATGCCACGCGTGGAGGGCGGTCGTGCGGATCGGGTCGGACAGCGCGCCGCGGTCGCGGCCGGCGAGGGTGGCGAAGGAGACGGGGGTGTAGGGCGGCCGGAACGTGGGCAGGCCGAGCGCCGAGATGTCCACGCCGAGGAGTCCGGCGACGATCCCGCTCGTCAGGACCCCGCCCGTCTTGCCCTGGTCGTTGGCGGTGCCGGCCGTGGTGTAGCGCTTGGTGTGCTCCACCGAGCGCAGGCCCGCCCCGGTCGCCCGCGCCAGGTCGTCGACCGTGACATCGCGTTGGAGGTCGACGAACCGGGGGGCTCCGGTGCCGGTGGGGACGGCGAACACCTGCATGGGCGGGGTGTGCGGCTGGGCGGCGACGGCCGGGAGGACCGGTGCCTCGGCGGTGTAGCCCTCCGCCTCGACCGCGCGGGCGCCGGCCGCCGCGCCCTGTGCGAGGGTCGTGGCGAGATCGTGGGCCCCGTTCGCGCTGCCCGCGACGTCCACCGCCTGACGGCAGCTGTCGGGCACGAACGTGCCGAGTACGTCGTCGTGGCGCAGCTTGCCGCCGGCCTGGCTGAACAGATGCGCGACCGGGTTCCAGCCGCCGGAGACCAGGAGCAGGTCGACGGCGAACTCCCGGCGTCCCACGAACTCCCCGTACGGGGCGACCGTCACGGCGGTGAGGCGGGCCCCGCCCTCCGTGTCCGTGACCGCGTGTCCGGCCAGCACCTCGATCCCGGCGGACCGGGCACGCTCGGCCCACTCCCCCGGCTCGGACCGGGTGTCGACGATCGCCGCGATGTCCACTCCCGCCGCCGCCAGATCGAGCGCGGCGGCGTAGGCGCTGTCGTTGGTGGTGAACACGACCGCGTGCCGGCCGGGCAGAACGGCGTACCGGTGGAGGTACGTGCGGGCCGAGGCGGCCAGCATCACACCGGGGCGGTCGTTGTCTCCGAACGCCAGTGAGCGCTCGTGGGAGCCGGTCGCGAGGACCACGTGCCGGGCGCGGATCCGCCAGACGCGCTCGCGGGAGACGTGCTGCGGGGCCTCGGCGCCGAGGTGGTTGGTGCGGTGCTCGACGGCGAGGAGGTGGTTGTCGTCGTAGTGACCGAAGACGGTGGTGCGCCGCAGGACGCGTACCTCCGGGGCGGCTTCGAGCTGTGCGCGGGTCGCCTCCACCCAGTCGAGGTGTTCGCCGGTGCCGAGCAGGCTGCCGCCGGGTTCCGGCTGGTCGTCGGCGAGGACGACGCGTGCGCCGCTCCGCGCGGCCGCCGCGGCGGCTGCGAGGCCGGCGGGGCCCGCGCCGACGACCAGCAGGTCGCAGTGGGCGTGTACGGCGTCGTAGCGGGCGGGGTCAGGTTCGGTGGCGAGGCGTCCCTGGCCCGGGAGGCTGCTCGCGACCAGGCCGTCGTAGAGCTCGACCGTCGTGGCGGGGAGCATGGGCTCGGGGAAGGGGGCCTCGATCTGGACGACCGCGTTGGGTTCCTCCACGCCGGCCGAGAAGATGCCGCGGGGGCGGCCCAGCTTGATGCTGGTGGCGGCCTGGATGACGCCGTTGGCGAGGAGGGCGGAGGCGAGGGTGTCGCCTCGACGGCCCTGGTATTCGGTGCCGTCGAAGGTGAAGGTGAGGGGGGTGTCGCGGTCGATTCGGCCGCCGGTGGGGGTGCGGAACGGTTCGCCCCCGCCGCCCCTGCCAGGTGGCTCCGCCCCCTGGACCCCCGTCGGCCCTGAGCGGGCCTCGTCCTCGGGCTCTCCCAGAGGGGGTGCTCCCAGACGGGCTGGTCGCGCCGGACCCGGCTGAGAAGTGACCGGACCCGGCCGGGAACTGACCGCGCGGGCCTCCAGCCTCTCCGCACGGGCCTCCAGCCTCTCCGGGCGGGCCTCCAGCCTTTCCGGGCGGTCCTCTCCCACCCGGTACACCGCCAGGATCTCGTTCGTCGACGTATCCCGCACCGCGTTGAACCACCTGCGGCAGCCCGCCGCATGACTCCATCGCTCGGCGAACGGACCCTTGGGGTTGTCGCGGAAGAACAGGTACCGCGCCCACTCCTCGTCGGTGAGGGCGGCCGGATCCTCGGGGTAGGGCACGTGTGCCTGGCCGCCGTAGTGGAACTCGGCCTCGTCGCGGGGCCCGCACCACGGGCAGGGGATGAGCAGCATGGTTCGGCTCCCTAGTGGGCCACCGCGGCCGCGCCGTGCTCGTCGACGAGCGCGCCGGTGGTGAAACGGTCGAGCGAGAAGGGGGCGTTCAGGGGGTGGGGGGTGTCGTGGGCGATGGTGTGGGCGTAGACCCAGCCGACGCCCGGGGTGGCCTTGAAACCGCCCGTGCCCCACCCGCAGTTGAGGTAGAGGTTGTCGACCGGGCTGAGGCCGACGATCGGCGAAGCGTCCGGGCTGACGTCGACGATGCCGCCCCAGGTGCGCAGCACGTGGGCGCGGGCGAAGACCGGGAAGAGTTCCAGGGCGGCGGACATCTGCTCTTCGATGATGTGGAAGGCACCGCGCTGGGTGTAGGAGTTGTACGCGTCGATGCCGGCGCCCATCACCAGCTCGCCCTTGTGCGCCTGGCTGACGTACACGTGGACGGCGTTGGACATGACCACGGTGGGGTGGACCGGCTCCAGGAGTTCGGAGACCAGGGCCTGCAGCGGGTGGCTCTGGAGCGGGAGTTCGATGCCTGCCATGGCGGCGAGGACCGAGGTGTGGCCGGCGGAGCACAGGGCCACCTTGCCCGCGCCGATGGGACCGCGCGTGGTCTGGACGCCGACCACCCGGCCGCCGACCACGTCCAGGCCGGTGACCTCGCAGTTCTGGATGATGTCGATGCCGGCGGCGTCCGCGGAGCGGGCGAGGCCCCAGGCCACGTGGTCGTGCTTGGCGATGCCGGCGCGCGGCTGGTAGGTGCCGCCGAGGACGGGGTAGCGCACGTCCGGGGAGACGTTGACGATCGGGCAGACTTCCTTGACCTGCTCCGCGTCCAGCCACTCGGCGTCCACGCCGTTGAGCCGGTTCGCCTCCACCCGGCGCACGCTGTCGCGGACGTCCTGCAGGCTGTGGGCGAGGTTCAGCACGCCGCGCTGGGAGAAGAGGATCGGGTAGTCCAGCTCCTCCTCGAGGCCTTCCCACAGTTTGAGCGCGTGCTCGTAGATGCCGGCGCTCTCGTCCCACAGGTAGTTGGAGCGGATGATCGTGGTGTTGCGAGCCATGTTGCCGCCGCCCAGCCAGCCCTTCTCCAGGACCGCGACGTCGGTGATGCCGTGGTTCTTCGCCAGGTAGTGGGCGGTGGCCAGGCCGTGTCCGCCGCCGCCCACGATCACCACGTCGTACGCGTGCTTGGGCTCGGGATCGCGCCAGAGCCAGTCGGGGTGGTCGGGGAGGTCGGCGCCTGGGGTGCTGGGGCTCATCGGGCGTCTCCGTCTTCCGAAAGGTGCGGGTAGAGCGGGTACTTGGCCGCGAGTGCCTCGGTGCGGGCGCGCAGGGCGGCCACGTCGGGGTCGGGCTTGAGAGCCAGTGCGATCACGTCGGCGACTTCGGCGAAGTCCTCCTCCGTGAAGCCTCGGGTGGCCAGGGCCGGCGTTCCGATGCGCAGGCCGGAGGTGACCATGGGCGGGCGTGGGTCGAAGGGGACGGCGTTGCGGTTGACGGTGATGCCGATCCCGTGCAGCAGGTCCTCGGCCCGCTTCCCGTCGAGTTCGGAGTCCCGCAGGTCGACGAGGACGAGGTGGACGTCCGTGCCGCCCGTCAGGACCTTCACTCCGGCCGCGGCCGCGTCGGGCCGGGTGAGGCGCTCGGCGAGGAGGCGGGCACCGGCCAGCGTACGGGCCTGGCGTTCGGCGAACTCGGGCGACGCCGCCACCTTGAAGGAGACCGCCTTCGCGGCGATGACGTGCTCCAGCGGGCCGCCCTGCATCCCGGGGAACACGGCCGAGTTGATCTTCTTGGCGAGGTCGGGGTCGTCGGTGAGGACGACTCCGCCGCGGGGACCGCCGAGTGTCTTGTGCGTCGTGGTGGTGACCACATGCGCGTACGGGACGGGGCTGGGGTGCAGTCCGGCGGCGACCAGGCCCGCGAAGTGCGCCATGTCGACCATGAGGAGGGCACCGACCTCGTCGGCGATCCGCCGGAAGGCCGCGAAGTCCAGCTTCCTGGGGTACGCCGACCAGCCCGCGATGATCATCTTGGGCCGGTGTTCCTTGGCGAGTCGCTCGACCTCCTCCATGTCGACGAGGTGGTCCGTCTCGGAGACGTGATACGGCACGACATTGAGCATCCTGCCGCTGTAGTTGATGCGCATGCCGTGGGTGAGGTGGCCGCCGTGCGCGAGGTCGAGGCCGAGAACGGTGTCGCCGGGCTGGAGGAGGGCGAAGAAGACGGCGGTGTTCGCCTGTGCGCCCGAGTGCGGCTGGACGTTGGCGAATCCGGCCCCGAAGAGGGACTTGACGCGCTCGATGGCCAGGCGCTCGGTGACGTCGACGTGTTCGCAGCCGCCGTAGTAGCGGCGGCCGGGGTAGCCCTCGGCGTACTTGTTGGTCGCGACCGATCCCTGGGCCTCCATGACGGCGGGCGGCGCGAAGTTCTCGGAGGCGATCATCTCGAGGGTGGACTGCTGGCGGTGCAGTTCCGCGCGGAGAGCGGCGTGGACCTCGGGGTCCAGCTCGGCCAGGGGGGTGTTCAGCGCGTTCGTACGGTGTTCGCGTGCGGTCACCGGCGGTACCTCTTCCTCGCGGTCAGCCACGGAGGCGGGACATGGTCGCGTCGAACAGCGGCTCCTCGGCGACGACCGCCTCGACGCGCCGGTCGAAGTAGCCGATGTGCAGGGCGGTGCCGGGGGTGGTGAGTTCCGTCGGGAGCCAGGCGTACGCGATGCCCTTGCCGATCGTGTAGCCGTAGGCGGCGCTGGTGACGTAGCCGACCGCGCGGTCGCCGTCGTAGACGGGCTCCTTGCCCATGACCACCGACCGCGGGTCGTCGATGGTGAGGCAGGTCAGCTTGCGCCGTACGTCTTCCTTGCGGCGCTCCAGGGCTGCCTTGCCGATGAAGTCGCCCTTGTCGAGCTTGACGGCGAAGCCGACGCCGGCCTCGTAGGGATCGTGCTCGTAGGTCATGTCGGTGCCGAAGGAGCGGTAGCCCTTCTCCAGGCGGAGGCTGTTGAAGGCACCGCGGCCGGCGATGACGCCGCCGAGCGGCTGGGCCGCCTGCCACAGGGTGTCCCACAGCTTCAGGCCCTGGTCGGCGGTGGTGTAGAGCTCCCAGCCGAGCTCGCCGACGTACGACAGTCGCATCGCGGTGACGGGCACCGAGCCGATGTACGCGCGCTTGGCGCGGAAGTACTTCAGGCCGTCGTTCGAGAAGTCCTCGTCCGTCAGGGGCTGCAGGACCTTGCGGGCGAGGGGGCCCCACAGGCCGATGCAGCAGGTGCCGGCGGTGATGTCGCGGACCTGGACCCTACCGTCGACGGGAAGGTGGCGGGTGAGCCAGTCGAGGTCCAGGTTGCCGTTGGCGCCGACCTGGAAGAGGTCGCGGGCCAGCCGGGCGACGGTGACGTCGCTGCGGATGCCGCCGTCGTGGTCCAGGAGCAGGGTGTACGTCACCGAGCCGACCGACTTGGCGACCTTGCCGGTGGTCAGTCCTTCCAGGAAGTCCGCGGCGCCCGGGCCGCTGACCTCGAGTCGCTTGAGGGCCGTCATGTCGTACATCGCGACGGTCTCACGGGTGGCCTGTGCCTCGGCGCCGACGACGGGCGACCAGAACCGCGCGGCCCAGTCGTTCGGGGTGGGGATGTTGCGGCCTTCGACCAGCCCCGCGTTGGCCTCGTACCACTGGGGGCGTTCCCAGCCGCTCGCCTCCAGGAAAAACGCGCCGTGCTCCTGCTGGCGGGTGTGGAAGGGGCTCGTGCGGATCGGGCGCGGGTCCCCCGACGGCTGGAGGGGGTGGATGATGTCGTAGACCTCGACGAAGTTCCGGCAGTCGCGGGCCAGGACGTACTCCGGGGACAGCTGGTGCGGCTCGAAGCGGTTGACGTCGCACTCGTGCAGGTCGAAGGACGAGCAGTGGCCGTCGACGAGCCATTCGGCCATGGCGCGGCCCACGCCCGCGGAGTGGGTGACCCACACCGCCTCCGCCACCCAGAAACCCTTGACGTCCGGGGACTCGCCGAGGAGCGGGAAGTTGTCGGTGGTGAAGGAGAACAGGCCGTTGATGCCCTCCTCGACCTTGGCCTCCGCCGTCGCGGGGAGCAGCGACCGGGTCTCGGTCCAGGCGTCCTCGAAGTCCTCCTCGGTGAACTTTAGGACCGAGGGCATGGGGGCGGCCTCGTCGACGGAGAGGATGTCGTCGGCCGAGACGGGCATCGGGCGGTGGCCGTAGTAGCCGATGCCGATGCTGTCGAAGCGGTCGCGGTAGTAGAGGTCGGCGTCCTGGTGGCGCAGGATCGGTCGTACCGCCTCCTCCGTCTGACCCGCGAGCGCCGGGACCGGGCCGGTCCAGGCGAGCTGATGGGCGAGCGGGGTCAGCGGGAGGTTCATGCCGGCCATGCGGGCGATCTTCGGGCCCCAGATGCCGGCGCAGCACACCACGATGTCGGCGGCGATCTCGCTCCGGTCGGTGAGGACACCGGTCACCCGGCCCTCGCTCTGCCGGATGTCGAGCACTTCGTGGCGGGCCAGGAAGGTGACGCCGCGTTCGGTGGCCCGGCGGATCTGCGCCTCGACGGCGAGGACGGCCTTGGCAATGCCGTCCGTCGGGATCAGAAGTCCGCCGAGGATCCTGTCCCGGTTCACCAGCGGATGCCGCTCGACGCACTCGTCGGCGCTCAGCATGCGGGCCTCGACGCCCCAGGCGGTGATCCAGCCGTGGCGCCGGTGCAGTTCCGCGAGGCGTTCGGGGGTGGTCGCCACTTCGAGGCCGCCGACCTGCAGGAAGCAGGGCTTGCCGTCGACGTCGAGGGAGCAGAACTTCTCGACGGTGTAGCGGGCCAGCTCGGTCATGGTCTTGGAGGAGTTCGTCTGGAAGACCAGGCCGGGGGCGTGGGACGTGGAGCCCCCGGTCGCGGGGAGCGGGCCCTGGTCGACCACGGTCACTTCGGTCCAGCCACGCGCGGAGATCTCGTCCGCGAGCGCCGCTCCCACGACACCCGCTCCGATGATCACCACTCGGGGTCCCGCCATCGCCGCACCTCCTGATTCAAAACCAGTCAAGTTGCTTGCTGCGCAACATGGTTCAGGTTGCGCAACTCAATGTGCCGGTCACGGGAGGGGGTGTCAAGGGGTCGGCGACGCCGGCGAACAGCCCGGAACACGGCAATGCCCGGCGGGCGGCGCACACAGGTGCACACCGCCCGCCGGGCATCTCGGACCGTCTTGTCGGCGTGGGCTACTTGAGCCAGGCGTCGACCTTGTCGCGGTTGGCCTCCACCCACTTCTTCGCCGCCGCCTCGGGCGACATCTTGTCCACCGCGATGTACTTGGCGACGGTGTTCTGGTCGTCGTTCGTCCACGTGAAGTTCTTCACCAGGCGGTAGGCCGGGCTGCCGGACTTCGCGAACTTCGCGCTGACGATCTTGTCGAGGTCGTACACGGGATAGTCGCAGGCGATCTTCGCCGCGTCGGCGTCACAGCCCGTCGTGTAAGCGGGCAGATTCACCTTGACCAACGGCACCTCGGACAGGAACCACTGCGGCTCGTAGAAGTAGCCGATCACCCATTGCCTGTTCTTCTCGGCCTCCCGGAAGGACTGGATGAGCGCGGTCTCGCTGCCCGCGTACACCACCTTGAAGTCCAGCTTCAGGTTCGTGACCAGCGCCGCGTCGTTGGTGACGTACGAGGGGTCGCCGTCGAGGAGCTGGCCCTTGCCGCCCGACTCGGAGGTCCTGAACTCGGACGCGTACCTGTTCAGGTTCTTCCAGTCGGTGATGTCCGGGTGCGCCTTGGCCAGCCACGGCGGCACGTACCAGCCGATGATGCCCTTGTTGCCGGTCGAGCCGGCGCTCACGGCGGTCTGCTGCTGGGTGATGTACTTCTTCTTCAGATCGTCGTGGCCCCAGTTCTCCAGGACGGCGTCGACCTCGCCCGTCCCGAAGCCCTGCCAGGCGATCTCCTCCTTCAGGTCCTTCTTCTTGACCGTACAGCCGAGGTCCTTCTGCGCGACGTACGCGACGACCGCCGCGTCCGCCTCGTAGCCCACCCACGGGTTGACCGCGAGATTGAAGGTGCCGCACTTGCCCGGGCTGCCCGAATCCGCGGAGTCGACACCGACCTTCGCGCCGCCGCAGGCGGTGAGGGTCAGCCCGAGGACGGTCACGACCGCTGCTCCGCCCGTGCCGATTCTCCACTGTCGTACCTGTGCTGCCATGCTGGTGCTCCTTACGCGCTCGCGCGTCGCGCCGCCGCCTGGGTGATCCGGTCGAACATGACTCCGAGAAGGACGATCGCGAGTCCCGCCGCGAGCCCCTTCCCGTACAGCTGGCCCTGCGAGAATCCGGCCACGACGTCGTAACCGAGGGCCCCCGCTCCCACCAGGCCGCCCACGACGACCATCGACAGCACGTAGATCAGGCCCTGGTTGGTGGCGAGCGTCAGGGCGCCGCGGGCCATCGGCAGTTGAACCTTGGTGATGATCTGCCAGGTGTTGCACCCGGCGGACACGGCCGCCTCGACGGTGGCCCCGGGCACCGCCCGCACCCCGTCCGCGATGATCTTGATGGCGACCGGCACCGCGTAGACGACCGCGGCGACGATGGCCGTGAAGCGGGTCGCGCCGAACAGCGCCAGGAACGGCACGAGGTAGACGAACGGCGGCATGACCTGTGCCGCGTCCAGGGAGGGCCGCAGCACCCGGTCCACGAGCATGCTGCGTCCCATCCACACCCCGAGCGCGGTGCCGAGCACCATGACCAGCACCGTCGCCACGAGGGTCGACGCCAGCGTCGTCATGGCGTCCGACCACAGACCGGTGCCGACCAGCAGACCCACGCACACGGCCGTGGTGACCCCGGCCCGCCAACCGCCGAGCACGGCGCCGAGTGCGATCAGCACCGCGCCGACGAGCCACCACGGGGAGTCGGTGAGCAGCGTCTGGAGCGGATTGAGCAGGCCGTTGGTGATGCCGTCGCGGAAGGCGTTGGTGAGGCCCGAGAGGTTGTCCTGCACCCAGGCGGTCAGGGTGTCCGCCGCGCTCGCGACGGAACCGCCCATGCCGCCGTCGCCGGGGAACACCGCCGCCCATACATAGGTGTGCGAGAGGTGGACGAGGACCGCCGTGACCGCCGCTCCCGCGCCGAGCAGCGGCCTGCGCCACCTGAGGAGGCGGTTCTTCGAACGCCGGGCCGTCTCCTCGCGGGCGCCGGCCGCGGTGGTGACCCGGTCGAGGACGATCGCCATGACGACGATGGCGAGTCCCGCGTTGAAGGCCGTTCCCACGTCGAGCGACTGAAGGGCCTGGATGACGGTCTTGCCGAGGCCGGGCGCGTCGATCAGCGCGGCGATGGTCACCATGGCCAGGGCGGCCATGATCGACTGGTTGACGCCCATCACCACGGTCCGCTTCGACATGGGCAGCAGGACCTTCAGCAGTGCCTGACCTCGTGTGGCACCCAGCGATTCGGCAGCCTCGACAGTGGTCTCGGGGACGGAGCGGATGGCGTGCGCGGTGATGCGGATCGCGGGCGGTGTCGCGTAGATCACGGTGGCGATCGTGGCGGAGGCGCCGCCGATGAGGAAGAACAGGGTCAGCGGGGCGAGGTAGACGAAGGTCGGCATCGTCTGCATGAAGTCCAGGAAGGGCGTCACGATCCGGTTGAACCGGCCGGACAGCCCCGCACCCACGCCCAGCGGAAGCGCGAACAGCAGCGCCACCAGGACCGCGGAGAGGGTGAGCGCCAGGGTGTCCATGCTCTCCTGCCACAGCCCCTGCAGCCCCAGGAAGGTGAAGCCCGCCACGGCCAGGAGCGCGACCCGCCAGTTGCCCACGGCCCAGGAGACGTAGCCCGCGATGCCGACGACGCCGAGCCATCCGATCTGCGGGACGGGGCGTCCGGCGGGGGGCTGCGAGATCAGGTGCTGGACGAAGGTCACCAGGTTGTCGATGACCAGGCGGATCTCGTTGAAGAAGTAGAGGAAGAGCGGGTTGGAGTTGCGGTCCGCGCCGACCGAGTCGTTGACGTCGTTGAACCACCGGTGCAGGTCGGTGAGGTCCGCCGCCGCCAGGGCCAGGGTCTGCTTTCCGCGGAGGACCACGAAGAGCAGCAGCCAGGCGGCCAGGATCGCGGCCACCACCGTGCGCCGGCCGACCCTGCGTACGCCTGCCACGGTGGCGGACTTCTCCAGGGCGACGGCCATCACGCGCCGCCTTCCTGCCCGGCGACCACCGCGAGGATCTCCTCGTCGCCGACGATGCCGAGCAACGTGCCGTCCTCCACGACCTTGACCGGCCTGTCGGCCGCCAGGACCGCCCGGGTGGCCTCCTTCACCACGACGTCCGGGCCCAGCTCGGGACCGTCCAGGGCGTCTTGGGGCTCCACCGGGCGCATGATCCACCGCAGGGTGAGCACATCGCCGCGCGGCACGTCCTTGACGAACTCGCGGACGTAGTCGTCGGCCGGGGCGCCCACCAGCTCGTCGCCGGTGCCGCACTGGACCGTCCTGCCGTCGCGCATGATCAGGATGCGGTCGCCCAGCTTGAGCGCCTCGGAGAGGTCGTGGGTGATGAAGACCATCGTCTTGCCGACCTCGCGGTGCAGCCGGATGACCTCGTTCTGCATGTCGCGGCGGATCAGCGGGTCGAGTGCCGAGAAGGGCTCGTCGAAGAAGAGCACGTCGGGGTCGCCTGCCAGCGCCCGGGCGAGGCCGACGCGCTGCTGCATACCGCCCGAGAGCTGGTCGGGGTAGGAGTTCTCGTAGCCTGCGAGGCCGACCAGTTCGACGACCTCCAGGGCCCGCGCGGTGCGCTCGGCCCTGCTCATGCCGCGGATCTCCAGACCGAAGGCCACGTTGTCCACCACCCGGCGGTGGGGCAGCAGCCCGAAGTGCTGGAAGACCATGGAGAACTTGCGGCGCCGCAGCTCGCGCAGGCGCCTGCCGTCCGCTTCACGGATGTCCTCGCCCTCGAAGACGAGCTCACCGGCGGTGGGTTCGATCAGCCGGGTCAGACATCGCACCAGGGTGGACTTGCCGGAGCCGGACAGGCCCATGACGACGAACACCTCGCCCTTGCGGACGTCGAAGTCGACGTCGCGGACGGCGGCGGTGCACCCGGTGCGGTCCATGAGCTCCCGGCGGGTGAGGCCGCGCAGTTCCTCGGAGTCCGGTACCTGGTCGGCCTTCGGCCCGAACACCTTCCACAGCCGGCGCACGGAGATGACCGGAGTGCCGTCCGAATCCTGGTGCGCGCCGTGCCGCTGCGACACCGCGGTCTGCGTTGGGGTCATGGTCGACCTCTCTTCGGCGTTCAGCCGCGGAACCAGTGCTGCGGCCGGGGTTGGATGTTCTGCCAGATGTGTTTGGGCTCTCGGTACTCGTCCAGGCCGGTCGGTCCCAGCTCCCGGCCCACGCCCGACTGCCCGAAGCCACCCCATTCCGCTTGCGGCACGTAGGGGTGGTAGTCGTTGATCCACACCGTGCCGTGGCGCAGCCGCCGGGCGACCCGCTGGGCCTTGCCGGCGTCCTGCGTCCACACGGCTCCGGCGAGTCCGTACTCGGTGTCGTTGGCGATGCGTACGGCGTCGTCCTCGTCGGTGAAGCGCTCGACGGTGAGCACGGGTCCGAAGGACTCCTCGTGCACGACACGCATGTCCTGCCGGCACTCGTCGAGGACGGTCGGCGGGTAGTAGAAGCCGCCTCCGAGGGCCGGATCGTCGGGCCGTTCACCGCCGCAGCGCAGTACGGCGCCCTCGGCGAGGCCTGCCGCGACGTACGCCTCGACCCTCTCCCGGTGCCGCGCGGAGATCAGCGCTCCGGTCTCGGCCTCGGGGTCGAAGGGACCGCCGAGGCGGATCCGCCGGGCGCGGCGGACGACCTCGTCGACGAACCGGTCGTGCAGCGAGTCCTCGACGATCAGCCGGGCGCCGGCCGAGCAGACCTGCCCGGAATGCAGGAAGACGGCCGTGAGAGCGAAGTCCACGGCCGTCTCGAAGTCGGCGTCGGCGAAGACCACGTTGGGGTTCTTGCCGCCGAGTTCCAGCGCCACCTTCTTCACGGTCGCCGCGGCGGCGGCCATGATCCGCCTGCCGGTCTCCAGACCGCCCGTGAAGGAGACCATGTCGACGGCGGGGTCCTCGGAGAGCGGGGCACCCGCCTCGGGCCCGGCGCCCAGGACGAGGTTGGCGGCGCCGGCCGGGAGCCCGGCCTCCTCCAGCGCCTTCATCAGCAGGATCGAGGTGGAGGGGGTGAGTTCACTGGGCTTGAGGACGATCGTGTTGCCGGCGAGGAGCGCCGGGGCGACCTTCCAGCTCGCCTGCAGCAGCGGGTAGTTCCATGGAGTGATCAGCCCGCACACGCCGATCGGCTCGTAGACGACGCGGCTTACGGCATCGTCGCGGCCGGTGTCGATCACCCGCCCGGCGTCGATGCCGCCGATGCCGCCGTAGTAGCGGAAGCAGGAGACGACGTCGGCGATGTCGTACTCGCTCTCCACCAGCCGCTTGCCGGTGTCCAGCGACTCGGCGCGGGCGAACTCCTTGGCGTCGCGCTCGATGAGGTCGGCGGTGCGCAGCAGCAGCGCGCCGCGCTCCCGTTCGGAGGTGCGCGGCCAGGGGCCCTCGTCGAAGGCCCGGCGGGCCGCGGCGATCGCCGCCTCGGTGTCGGGGCGCGTCCCTTCCGAGACGGTCGCGGTGAGCGAGCCGTCAGCGGGACAGCGGATCTCCCGGGATCCACCGGCCACCGGATCCCGCCATTCCCCAGCCACATACAGGTCTGCCACGCGCCAAGCCCTTCAGCCGAAATGCGTTGCGCATCATGCATTCAATTGCTTGTGGTGGAACACCTTGGCGAACCTGCAGACCTGCGTCAAGAGGGCGGCGCATGACGATTTCGCCGGGTCAGCACTGCACAACCACCCTTGACCACAAGGGGAGTCGAGCCGACCATGTTGCGTATCGCTCACCATGTTGTGCATGACGCACCAATGGAGGTCGCTGTGTCCCCCACGTACCCCCGACCGGAGCCCGGCCGTGAATACGTCCTCACCCTCTCGTGTCCCGACAGCGCCGGCCTGGTCCACGCGGTGAGCGGATTCCTCGTCAGGAACTCGGGAAACATCGTGGAAAGCCAGCAGTTCGACGACCGGCTCCAGGGCCGTTTCTTCATGAGGGTCCACTTCGACGTCTCCGACCAGGACACGAATGCGAAAACCCTGCGTTACCGATTCGGTCCCGTCGCCGAGGCCTTCCGCATCGACTGGACCCTGAGCGAGGCGTCGACCCCGACCCGGACGCTCATCATGGTGTCCAGGTTCGGCCACTGCCTCAACGATCTGCTCTTTCGCCGGCGCACCGGCGCCCTCAACATCGAGATCCCGGCGATCGTCTCCAACCACCGGGACTTCGAGGGACTGGCGGAGACCTACGGCATCCCCTTCCACCACATCCCGGTCACCCGGGACACCAAGGCCGAGGCCGAGGCGCGCCTGATGGAGCTGGTACGCGAGCTGGACATCGACCTGGTCGTGCTGGCCCGTTACATGCAGGTCCTCTCCGACGACCTGTGCAAGCGGCTCGAAGGCCGCGCCATCAACATCCACCACTCCTTCCTGCCCAGTTTCAAGGGCGCACGCCCGTACGAGCAGGCCTACGCCCGCGGCGTGAAGCTCGTCGGCGCGACGGCGCACTACGTGACACCGGACCTGGACGAGGGACAGATCATCGAGCAGGACGTGGTCAGGGTGGACCACTCGCTCGCCCCGCGGGACCTGGTCACGGTGGGACGGGACGTGGAGGCACAGGTGCTCGCGCACGCGGTGAAGTGGCACAGCGAGAGCCGCGTCATGGTGTACGGCAACCGCACGGTGGTCTTCCGCTGAGCGGTACGGCGTGAGGGGGCGGGGCCGGTCCTCCGGCCCCGCCCCCTCGTGCGTACGACGCCCGCGTTCAGCTTCCCAGCCGGTCGATCACGGCACGGCGCCACCGTTCCGTCTCCGCGATCTGGTTGAACGTGAACAGGTGCAGCCCGGCCACCCCCGCCGACGGCGCGGTGAGCGCCTTCTCGCCGCGCGCCAGCAGCCTGTCGGGCGAGTACCCGCCGGGCGTCACGAACCGCAGGAACCACGAGGCGTGCCGGGTCAGGAAGCGCGTCGACTCGCCCACGCCGATCTTCGTCGCCATCGCCAGCAGCTTCGCCCGCTGCACGGGCCCCGCGACGCCCAGATGGACGGGCAGGGTGATGTCCCGGCACCGTATACGGGCGATCCACTCCCCCAGCACCCGCGGGTCGAAGCAGAGGTTGCTCACGATGTACGTGGCGTGCTCGCGCTTGTCCCACATGGCCTGGATGGTGACGTCGTCGTGGATGAGCGGATGGCTCTCGGGATAACCGGTGACGCCGACGCGGGCGAAGGGCCTGCCCAGCTCGCTCAGCCTCCGCAGCACCGGCAGCGCGCCGTCGTAGGCGCCGGCCGGCGAGTCGGCGTCGCCCGCGGGGACGAAGACGTCGGCCACGCCCGCCTCGCGCAGCCGATCGACGACGTCCTTCAGGTGCGCCTCGTCCCGCAGCAGCCGCGCGGGCACGTGCGGGACGACGCGGTAACCGTGCGCCGCGAGCCGGCCGGCGAGGTCGAGGGTCGGTTCCAGGCCCTTGACCGGTGACGCCGTCACGGTGACGACGACGTCGCGCGGGACATGGGCGAGGACCTTGTCCTCGGTCGTCCTCGCGGGCAGCACCTCGTAGCGGACGCTGTCGAGCAGCGCCCTCAGTCCGGCGGTGGCCAAGGTCTACCCGACCTGCTTCCGGGCGTCACGGAGGCGGTAGTACGCGGCCTTCGACGGCGCCTGCGGTTCCCTGCCGAGGATCAGGTCGGCGGCCTTCTCGGCGATCATCATCACCGGTGCGTAGATGTTGCCGTTGGTGACGTACGGCATCACCGACGCGTCGACCACGCGGATGCCTTCCAGGCCGTGCACGCGCATGCTGGTGGGGTCGACGACGGACATCTCGTCGGTGCCCATCTTGCAGGTGCAGGACGGGTGCAGGGCGGTCTCGCCCTCCTTGGCGACCCAGGCGAGGATCTCCTCGTCCGTCTCGACCGCCGGGCCGGGCGAGATCTCCCCGTCGTTGTACGGGGACATCGCGGGCTGGCCGAGGATCCTGCGGGAGACGCGGATGGCCTCGACCCACTCCCGGCGGTCCTGCTCGGTGGAGAGGTAGTTGAAGCGCAGCGCCGGGTGCTCGCGCGGGTCCTTGCTCTTGATCTTCACGGAGCCGATGGCGTCGGAGTACATGGGGCCCACGTGCACCTGGTAGCCGTGGCCGCCGGCCGGCGAGGAGCCGTCGTAGCGGACCGCGACAGGCAGGAAGTGGAACATCAGGTTGGGGTAGTCCACGTCCTCGTTGCTGCGGACGAAGCCGCCGCCCTCGAAGTGGTTGGTGGCGGCCGGGCCCTTGCGGAACAGCCACTGCAGGCCGATGAAGGGGGCCCGCCACTTCGCCATGTACGGCTGCATGGAGACCGGCTGCTTGCAGGCGTACTGGACGTAGACCTCGAGGTGGTCCTGCATGTTCTCGCCGACGCCCGGCAGGTCGTGGACGACGTCGATGCCCAGGGCGCGCAGCTCCTCCGCGTTGCCGACACCGGAGAGCTGGAGCAGCTGCGGGGAGTTGATCGCGCCGCCGCACAGGATGACCTCCCTGGCGCGGACCTGCTGGAGGGCGCCCCTGCCGCGCTGGTACTCGACGCCGACGGCCTTCTTGCCCTCGAAGAGCACGCGGGTCACGAGCGAGCGGGTCCTGACGGTGAGGTTGGGCCGCTTCCTGACCGGCTTGAGGTACGCCTTGGAGGCCGACAGGCGGCGGCCGCGGTGGACGTTGCGGTCGAACTTGGCGAAGCCCTCCTGCCGGTAGCCGTTGACGTCGTCGGTGGGGGCGTAGCCCGCCTCCTGGGTGGCCTTGAAGAAGGCGTCGAAGAGCGGGTTGGTCGCGGGACCGCGTTCGAGGACGAGGGGGCCGTCGTGGCCGCGGAACTCGTCGTCCGGGTCGGCGGCGAGACAGTTCTCCATCCGCCGGAAGTACGGGAGGCAGTGGGCGTAGTCCCAGGTCTCCATGCCGGGGTCGGCGGCCCAGCGCTCGTAGTCCATGGGGTTGCCGCGCTGGAAGATCATGCCGTTGATGCTGCTGGAGCCACCGAGCACCTTGCCGCGCGCGTGGTAGATGCGCCGGCCGCCCATGTGGGGCTCGGGCTCGGACTCGTACTTCCAGTCGTAGAAGCGGCTGCCGATCGGGTAGGTCAGCGCCGCGGGCATGTGGATGAAGACATCCCACGGGTAGTCGGAGCGGCCGGCTTCCAGTACCAGCACCCGGTTCGCCGGGTCCGCGGAGAGCCTGTTCGCCAGTGCGCTGCCGGCCGATCCGCCGCCGACAATGACGAAGTCGTATTGCAGGGGAGCCATAGTGCCTCGTCTCGCTCGCGCCGTAGATATGCGGGGCATGCTAATCCGGTATCGCAATGCGCACCAGGTTGCGAACAACGCAACTTGCAGGGTTTTTGGTCGGGCTTCGAAGCTTGCGACGACGTTGTTTACCGCGCGTATAGTTTCGCCATGAGCAACCACAGCCAAGACAGCGAAGCGTCGAACTCGCCGGCCGGTGGAGTGCAGTCGGTCGACCGCGCCATCAGCGTCCTCGAGATCCTGGCCCAGCGCGGCGAGGCGGGCGTCAGCGAGGTGGCCGCCGAGATCGACGTCCACAAGTCCACCGCGTTCCGCCTGCTCGGCGCCCTGGAGGCGCGCGGCCTGGTGGAGCAGGCGGGCGATCGGGGCAAGTACCGGCTCGGCTTCGGGATCGTCCGTCTGGCCGGTGCGGTCACCGGACGCATCGACATCACCCAGCAGGGCCGCCCGGTCTGCGAGCGGCTCGCCGAGGAGATCGGCGAGACGGTCAACATCGCCGTCATGCAGGAGCACTACGCGATCAACCTCTGCCAGGTACGCGGCCCCGGGGCCGTCACCGCGCACAACTGGGTCGGCCAGCTGACCCCGCTGCACGCCACCTCCAGCGGCAAGATCCTGCTGGCCCACCTGCCCGCCGAGGAGCGGGCCGCGCTGCTGGCCGAGGCGGGCCTGAAGAAGTCCACTCCGCACACCCTCACCTCGAGGACGAAGCTGGAGAAGAACCTCGCCGAGGCTCGCGAGCGCGGCTACGCGTGGACCCTGGAGGAACTGGAGATCGGCCTGCACGCGATGGCCGCCCCGATCCGAGGCCGGGACGGCTCGGTCATCGCCGCGCTCAGCGCCTCCGGGCCCTCGTACCGCTTCACCGAGGAGCGCCTGCACGAGCTCTCCCCGGTGCTGCTCAAGGGCGCGGAGGAGATCAGCCACCGGATGGGCTACATGGGCTGAGTCACCCCTGGGGGTTGCCCAGGCGCTCGTTCACCCAGTCGTGGAAGGCCCCGATGTGGTGCTCACTGGGCACCAGCACACCGCCCTTGGCGTACATGCGGGAGCTCATGCCGGGCTGCGTGCGCTCGCATGCGTCGAAGTCCTGGCGGTTGACCCGGTCGAAGAGCTCCACGGAACGGCTGACGTCCTTGCCGCTCTCGACGACGTGCGGAAGATAGAGCCAGTCGCACTCGACGATCGTGCGGTCGGCGGCCATCGGGTACATCCGGTGGAAGATGACGTGGTCGGGGATGAGGTTGATGAAGACCTGCGGCTTGACGGTGATCGCGTAGTAGCGGCGGTCCTGTTCCTCCGTCACCCCGGGGATGCGGTCGAGACCCTCGGAGCCGTCGACGGTGAAGCCCTGGATCTCCTCGCCGAACTCGGCGCCGTGGCCGACGTAGTACTGGGCCGCGTAGCCGTCCGCGAACTCGGGGAGCACCTCGGTGAGTTCGGGGTGGATCGTGGCGCAGTGGTAGCACTCCATGAAGTTCTCGATGATGAGCTTCCAGTTGGCCTTGACGTCGTAGACGATCCGCCTGCCGACCGAGAGGTTCTCGACGCCGTAGTGCTCGATCGACTCCAGGTCGCCGAGGCGGGTGACGGCCGCGCCGATGACGTCCTCCTCGAAGGAGGGCGGGTTCTCCGCCAGGCAGACCCAGACGTATCCGAGCCACTCACGGACGGCCACGCTCACCAGGCCGTACTCGGTGCGGCCGACGTCGGGCATCTTGGTGAGGTTGGGCGCGGCGACGAGCTTGCCGTTCAGGTCGTACGTCCAGGCGTGGTACGGGCACTGGAAGGCCCGCTTGACCTCGCCGGTCTCCTCGGTGCAGAGCTTGGCTCCGCGGTGCCGGCACACATTGAAGTAGGCACGGATGGAGTTGTCCCTCGCGCGGGTGACGAGGATGCTCTCACGGCCCACGTCGACGGTGCGGAAGGCGCCGGGCTTCGCCAGTTCCGAGGCGCGCGCGACGCAGAACCACATGGTCTCGAATATGCGCTCCTGCTCCTGGGCGAAGATCGCCGGATCCGTGTAGGCGGAGCCGGGAAGGGTGGCGATCAGGCTCTCCGGCAGGCTGGTCGAAGTCACGGTGCACTCCTCGGGAAACGTCGTGGAGGGGTCATTCACGCGGTGAACTGCTTGCGCCAGCGGGTGAACAGCCGCGGCTGGTTCATCCCGAGCACGGCGACCGGTGTGCCGGCCCGCCGGTAGACGGCGAGGAAGCTGCGCTCGTCGGTGGCGCCTTCCTCGACCGTGACACTGTCGGCCCCGGCGGCGTGGCCGACGAACTGGATCTTCACGCCGTACTGGTCGGACCAGAAGTACGGTGGCCGGGGCACGCCCGGTTCCGTCGCACCGTGCGCGAGCAGCGTGGCCACGGCGGCGGCGGGCCGTTCCAGCGCGCCGGTCCAGTGCTCGACCCTGCGGTGGCTTCCGGTGTGCGGGTCGTACCAGTTGGCGCAGTCGCCGACGGCGACCACCCCGGCCAGGGTGGTGCGGCCGTCGGCGCCGCATGTCACGCCGTTGTCGAGCGCGACGCCGGAACCTTCCAGCCATTCGACGCACGGGCGGGCGCCCACGCCGACGACGACGGTGTCCGCGGGCACGCTGCGGCCGTCCTCCAGCAGGACGGCGTCCACCCGGCGCTTCCCGCTCAGCCCCTTGACGCCCACGCCGCACAGCAGCCGTACGCCGTGGTCGGCGTGGAGCGCGGAGACCACGCCGCCCATGGTCGCGCCGAGCGGACCTGCCAGCGGGGTGGGGGCCGCCTCGATCACGGTGACGTCGAGGCCGAGGGCGTACGCGGTGGAGGCGACCTCGGCGCCGATGAAGCCGCCGCCGATCACCACCAGCCGTCCGCCGAGGGCCAGTTCGTCCCGCAGGGCGCGGGCGTCGTCCAGGGTGCGCAGGGTGTGGACCCCGGCGAGGCCCTCGCTCCCGGGCAGGATGCGCGCCGCCGCTCCGGTGGCGACGACGATGCCGTCGGCCCGCACGGTCCGGCCGTCCGCGAGCCGCACCGACCGGTCGGCGCGGTCGAGCCCGGTGGCCCGGACGCCCAGCAGCCACTCGGCGCCGAGGTCCTCTCCGTCCGCCTCAAGGGCGAGGTCGGCCTCGCCGATGTGGCCGGCGAGGAACTCCTTCGACAACGGCGGCCGGTCGTACGGGCGGTGCGGTTCGTCCCCGACGAGGACCAGGCGCCCGTCATAGCCCTGCTTCCGCAGCGCTCGCGCGGCCGACAGTCCGGCCAGGGAGGCGCCCACGACGGCCACGGTCCTCACGCCGGGCCTCCGGCGCCGAGCCGGGCCGCGACACAGGGGGGTAGTTGGGGCGCGGCCTCGGAGGGCCGCACGTAGATCATGCCGTCGTCGACGACCACCTGATGCGTCCGGACGGGCAGTTTGGCCGGCGGGGCGTCGACCGCCCCGGTCCGCAGGTCGAACTTGGAGGCGTGCAGCGGACATTCGACCTCGCACCCCTCCAGCCAGCCGTCCGCGAGCGAGGCGTCCTGGTGCGTACAGGTGTCGTCGATGGCGAGGACTTCGCCATCCTCGGTGTGGAACACCGCGACAGGCGGCTCGATGTCGAGCCGATAGGCCTCGCCGCGCGGCAGATCCGCGAGTCGGCACACGGGAATCATCATGACACCTCGGTCGCGTGCGTAGCGTATAGCGGAACGGATTGCGTTTTACGCAACTCAGTCTGGAGGTGGCCCCATACCTTGTCAAGGAGTCGACCGCGGCGGCGGGGCAGGCGAGGAAGGCGGTCGCGAGCCTTGACGCGACAGGCCCGCCACCACTTCACTCTGGGGACCAAAGAGTGCACTGCGTTGCGTATCGCACAACTCACCTCCTCCCGACTCCCGGAGCCGATGCCGCATGCGCGTACCCGCTCGTCCCCTTCTCGCCGTGACCGCGGCCGTCCTGTCGGTGGTCCTCACCGGCGCCACGGCCACGGCCGCCCGCACCACCGCGGTCCCACCCGCCCCGGCCGCGGCCGAGACCTCCGGCCGGCCCGCCGCCGAGCTGGCCAACTGGCCCGAGGCCCAGGGCGACCAGCTCGAAAAGCTCATCGGCCGGTTCGAAGGCCAGGGCCGCTACGCCGTCTTCGACGCCGACAACACCATCTGGCGGTACGACCTCGAGGAGTCGCTGCTGCCCTTCCTCGAAATGAAGGGCGTGCTCACGCCGGACACCATCGACCCCTCGCTGCGCCTCGTACCGTTCCGGGCGGGCGAGAGCCTCTACGGCTACTACAACCGGCTCTGCGAGATCGACGACAAGGTCTGCTACCCGTGGATCGCCCAGGTGTTCTCGGGCCTGACGCTCGGCGAGCTGAAGCGGTACGTCGACGAGCTGTACGCCTACGGCAGGCCGATCCCGGTCAGCTACGACGACGCCGGCAGGACGGTGCACAGCACCGTGAACCCGCCGCACATCTACGCCGGTCAGCGCGAGCTGATCCGCAGCCTTCAGGAACACGGCATCCGCGTCTACGTGATGACCGCCGCCCACGAGGAACTCGTGCGCATGGTCGTGTCGGACCCGAAGTACGGCCTCGGCGTCCCGCCGGAAAACGTCATCGGCGTCACGACGCTGCTCAAGGACCCCGAGACCGGCCGGCTCACCACCGCGCGCAAGCAGATCGAGCAGGGCACGTTCGGCGCGGAGTACGGCACCGAGCGCTACCGGCGGCAGGTCGTCACGCCCTATCTGTGGACCCCGGGAACCTGGTACGTCGGAAAGCTCGCCGGCATCCACGACTACATCGCGGAGTACGAACGGCCGGTCCTCGTCGCCGGCGACTCCCCCAGCGACTGGTGGATGCTCTTCTACTCCGACGCCAGGGCGGGCGGCGCCCGCCTGTGGGTCAACCGCAAGCAGGCGTACACCGACCGGCTGGAGGCGGAGAAGGAGAAGCGGTCCGCCGAGCAGAGGACGGCGGGCGAGACCCCCGACGCGGGCCGGAAGTGGGTGACGGTCACGCCGGCGGAGATCGGCGGCTGACGGGCGGGGCGGGCGGTGGGGTGGGGAGCCGCGGCTCTCCACCCCTCCGCCCGTGGGCCTCTAGTGGCCGCGCGCGATCCACTCGTCCAGGTGGGGCGCCTGGGCGCCGATCGTCGTCGGGTCGCCGTGCCCCGTACGCACCACCGTCGCCGCCGGCAGGCTCAGCAGCCGGTCCCGGATGGAGTCGATGATCGTCGGGAAGTGGGAGAACGACCGTCCGGTCGCGCCGGGCCCCCCGGCGAACAGCGTGTCTCCGGAGAAGACCGTGTCAAGGCCCGGCGCGTACAGGCAGACCGCTCCCGGTGCGTGTCCCGGTGTGTGCAGCACGGTGAGCCCGGTGCCCGCCACCGACAGCACCTGGCCGTCGGCCAGTTCGCCGTCCGGCGACCGCTCGGGGTGGGTCTGCTTCCACAGCGGCAGATCGTCCGCGTGGAGCAGGATCGGCGCGCCGGTCCGGTCGGCGAGTTCGGGGGCGGCGTCGATGTGGTCGTTGTGCGCGTGGGTGCACACGATCGCGCGCAGGGTGCGTCCGCCGAGGGCCCGGACGATCGCCTCGGCGTCGTGCGCCGCGTCGATGACGAGCGCCTCGGTGTCGTCGCCCACGATCCACACGTTGTTGTCGACGTCCCAGGTGCCGCCGTCCAGCGCGAACGTCCCCGAGGTGACGAGGCGTTCGACACGGGCCGCCATCAGAGGACCACCACCGAGCGCAGCACGTCGCCGTGGTGCATCCGTTCGAAGGCCTTCTCGACCTCGTCCAGCGCGATGGTCTCCGTGACGAAGGCGTCCAGGTCGAGGCGGCCCTGGAGGTAGAGGTCGACGAGCATCGGGAAGTCGCGGGAGGGCAGACAGTCGCCGTACCAGGAGGACTTCAGCGCGCCGCCGCGGCCGAAGACGTCGATCAGCGGCAGCTCCAGCTTCATCTCCGGTGTGGGCACGCCGACCAGGACGACCGTGCCGGCGAGGTCGCGGGCGTAGAACGCCTGCTGGTACGTCTCCGGGCGGCCCACGGCCTCGATGACGACGTCGGCGCCGAAGCCGCCGGTCAGCTCGCGGATCGCCTCGACCGCGTCGGCGGTACGGGAGTTGACGGTGTGGGTGGCGCCCAGCCGGCCGGCGGTCGCCAGCTTGCGGTCGTCGATGTCGACCGCGATGACCTTCGCGGCGCCCGCCAGCTTCGCCCCGGCGACCGCCGCGGCCCCGACACCACCGCAGCCGATGACGGCGACCGAGTCGCCGCGGCCGACGTTCCCGGTGTTGATCGCGGCGCCGATGCCGGCCATCACCCCGCACCCGAGCAGGCCCACGGCGGCGGCCGACGCGGCCCGGTCGACCTTCGTGCACTGCCCGGCCGCCACCAGCGTCTTCTCCGCGAACGCGCCGATACCCAGCGCCGGGGACAGCTCCTGCCCGGTCGAGGCGAGGGTCATCTTCTGCTTGGCGTTGTGGGTGTCGAAGCAGTACCAGGGCCGTCCCCGCAGACAGGCGCGGCACTGGCCGCACACCGCCCGCCAGTTGAGGATGACGAAGTCGCCGGGCGCGACATCGGTGACGCCCTCCCCCACCGACTCCACGACGCCCGCGGCCTCGTGACCCAGCAGGAAGGGGAAGTCGTCGTTGATGCCGCCCTCGCGATAGTGCAGGTCGGTGTGGCAGACCCCGCAGGCTTCGATCTTCACCAGCGCCTCGCCCGGGCCGGGATCCGGCACGATGATCGTCTCCAGGCTGACGGGGGCGCCCTTGCCCCGCGCGACGACAGCACGGACCTGGTGCGTCATGACCACTCCTCGGCTGGTACGAGACCTGAACAGAAGTTGCTCATTACGACACGCATCTCACGTGCCGCAACAAAGCATCGTGGAGCTCCCACGGGAGGTCAAGGAGTCGACGCGCACCGAACCGCAACCGAAGAGGCGGCAGGGGTGGTTGTCGCGACCCGCGTGCCGCGGTCGCGGCATACCGGGCGCGCCAGGGGTTACCGTCGGCTCCATGGAGCGAATCCGAGCGGTCCTGGTCGACATCGACGGCGTCCTCACCGTCTCCTGGAAGGCCCTGCCGGGAGCGGTCGCGGCCATGGAGCGGCTACGCGGCGCGGGGTTCCGCATCGCGCTGGTCACCAACAACACGTCCCGCACCCGGGCCGCCATCGCCTCGCGTCTGGCCGGCCTCGGCTTCCCCGTCGACGCCGGAGACATCCTGACCGCCCCGGCGGCCACGGCGGCGTATCTGCGCGAGCACTTCCCCGGCGCGCGCTGCCTCCTGCTCAACAGCGGAGACGTACAGGACGATCTGGAGGGGATCACGCTCGTCGAGGAGGGTGACGCCGACGTCGTCGTGCTCGGGGGCGCGGGGACGGAGTTCGGCTACGAGGCCCTCAACCGGGTCTTCCGGCAGCTGCAGGGCGGGGCCCGGCTGGTGTCGATGCACCGCAATCTGTACTGGCGCACCGAGGGCGGCCTCGACCTGGACACCGGGGCCTTCCTCGAAGGGCTCGAGAAGGCCGCTCGCACCGAGGCGGAGGTGACGGGCAAGCCGGCCCCCGCGTTCTTCGAAAGCGCCCTCGCCCACCTCGGCGTCGAGGCTTCGGAGGCACTGATGGTCGGCGACGACATCGAGTCCGACGTGCTCGCCGCCCAGCGGTCGGGCATCACTGGCGTCCTGGTGAAGACGGGCAAGTACCTGCCCGAGACGCACCGTGCCGCCTCCGGGACGCCCGATCACGTCCTCGACTCCTTCGCCGACCTTCCCGCCCTGCTCGGCGCCGGTGACGACGGAACACCTCAGGACTGACGGGTCCCGGCAGATCGTCTCCCCCCGCGGTCCGCCGGACAGACCCAGGGCCTGTCCGGCGGGGTTTGCGGGACATGCCGTTGTCGGCAGGGTCCGATCGCGGCTCTGCCGGGTCAGCTCGCGGTGATTCGTGACTTCTTGACCTTGTTGCCGCAGGTGTTCATGGAACACCAGCGGCGGTTGGCTCCGCGGCTGGTGTCGAGAAACAGCCCCGCGCATCCGGGACCTTCACAGTTCTTGATGCGGCCGCGGTCGGGGCCTCCGAGGACGCGTATGGCATCCGTGGCCAGGACCCCGAGGGCGTCATCGACCGGGGTCGTCTCCGTCAGGTGCCATCCTGCGCGTTCGTGTTCCAGCGCGGCTTTCGCGTGCCCGGCGGCGGCGATCGTGTTGAGGGTGTGGACGTCCTTGGAGTCCGGCTGTTCACCTGCGGCGATCGCCGACCCGATGCGGTAGATCGCCTCGCGCAGTGCGACGGCGCCCTCCAGATCCGTCGGCGACACGTCCGTGACGGCGAGCCCCGTCGCCCCCAGCCACATCTCCAGCCGTGAGGCATCGGTCAGCCGTTCTCTCGGCGTCCGGCCGGCCCGATCGCTGACGGTGGCGGTGAACCGGAACGCCAGGACTTCGTTGTCCATCCGGAACACACGACGTACGTCCTCGGTCATTCCACATCTCCACAGTGAGCGACAGCATCCACTGAACCGCCTCAGCCGGTTCGACTCGATCGTAACCCCATGGCATCCTTGTGAACCGTCTTGGGCGGTTCAAGGGAAGGGGTGCTCCCCGTGAGCAGCATCGCGGTCATCGGTCTGGGAGCCATGGGGCGCCCCATCGCACGCAACCTCTTGAAGGCCGGCCACGACGTCGTGGTGTGGAACCGCTCCGACGGGCCCGCGGCCGAACTTGTCGCAGCGGGCGCCCGTCGTGCCGACTCGGTCGCCGAAGCCATGCAGGCGCCGGTGGTCTTCTCGGTCCTGTCCGACGACCGGGCCGTCGCCGAGACGTTCATCGAATCCGGTGTCCTCGCTCGGACCCCGGGCGGGACTGTTCACGTCAACCTCGCCACCGTGAGCCCCGGCCTGGCTCGCCGGGCCGGCGCGGCGCACGCCGAGCATGGTGTCGGATACGTCGCGGCACCGGTCTTCGGCCGTGCTCCGGTCGCCGAAGCCGGGGCACTCAACGTCCTCGCGGCCGGTGAGCACGCGCTGCTCGACCGCGTCCAGCCGTTCTTCGACGTGATCGGCTCGCGGACCTGGCGCCTCGGCGACCGTCCGGAGCAGGCCAACACCGTGAAGATCCTCGGGAACTACCTGATCGCCTGCGCGATCCAGTCGCTGGGCGAGGCCATCAGCCTCGCGGAAGGCGCCGGTGTCGACTCCGGACAGTTCGTCGAACTGCTGACCTCGACACTCTTCCCGGGAGCCGTCTACACCGGCTACGGGTCGATGATTGCCGAACGGCGCTACCAGCCCGCCGGATTCACCACGGTCCTGGGCCGCAAGGACCTCCACCTCGCGCTCGACGCAGCGACCGACCAGGGCATTCCGCTTCCGATCGGTCAACTGCTGCGTGCTGTCTTCGACGAGGCCATCGCAGACGGTCGCGGGGAGGACGACTGGGCGGTCATCGCGGAACAGCAGCCGCGGTGACCACCGACGGCCGACAGAAGATCATGTGCAAGAGGCAGGGGGGTGCGGCCGGCCCCCTCAGCGGGCCCCGCGCGAGCTCCAGACGGTGCCGCGTGCCTCGTACTCCAGCATCTGCTCCAGGTTCGTCGCGGCGTCCGGGCCGAGTTCGCGGCGGACGAGCCAGAGGGCCAGATCAAGGCCGGAGGTGACACCGCCGGCGGTGACGAGCTCGCCGTCGTCGACGACACGGGCGTTCTTGACCAGGCCGCCCTGCGCCTGGAGGTCCGGCTTCGCCTTGTGGTGCGTGGTGCACGGGCGCCCCTTGGTGAGCCCGGCGGCCGAGAGCAGCATCACGCCGGTGCAGAGCGCTGCGACGGTGAGGCCCGGGCGGGGCGCGGCCGCCAGGGCGCTGGGCAGGGTGCCGCGGTCGATCTCGGCCCAGACGCCGGGGCTGTCGCGGCGGGCGTAGCCGCCGCCGGGGACGACGAGCAGCTCCGCCTCGTCGGGGGCCCAGGGGCGGACGCCGCGAACGACCGTGCCGTAGGCCGCGGTGACGCTGCGGGCGCCGGCGGCGGAGACGTAACTGACCTCCACCGGGCGCGGGGTGAAGAAGCCGGCGGCGGAGAAGACCTCGTACGGGGCGGCGAAGTCGAGTTCCTCGACGCCGTCGAACATCGCGATGTGGACGCGCAGCGGGCGGGTCGGGTCCGGGACGGCCGCGGACGCGGGTGAGGCCGCCGTGGCAGCCAGCGCGCCCGTGGCGCCGAGGGCGGTGGTGGCACGGAGTAATGCCCTACGGTTCATGTGGTGTTCCTGGTCCTGGAGTGACGGGTGACGGGTGACGACATGACAGGGGTCGGGCGGTGGAGCTCCTCGGTTCCTGCCGAATCATGGGAACCCGGCGCGCCGGGTCCAGCCGGGCGCGGGCTCGGTCTCCGCCGCCCAGCCCCCGCGCGCCTCGTCCCAGCGCCAGGCCGGACGAGGTCGCCCTGGCGCCTCTCCCGACAGGCATGCCGTCGTCAGCAGCGCGGTCAGCCCGCGCGGCGTGACACGCTCGGGTCCGGCCGTCGAGGCCGGCGTGGTTGCCATGGCCGCAGCCGCCTCCCTCGCGGACTTCACCCGGTTCCCCCTCCGTGCGGCGGCAGGTCCGTCCCTCACCGACATGGAGAAGTCGTCGCGAGCGGGCCGTGAGTTCCCGAGGCGCACTTGTGGGGCGCGTCACGGTCGCGTACTCATGAGACGACAGGCCGAGGGGGCGGCCTCGCTCAGCGACATACCCGCCCTCATGCCGACGGAGAAGGGTGCAAGGATGGGCGCGCCATGACAACAGGCCGATGTTCGCGAGGAGTGCGGGCCGCGATGTTCGCGGCCGTCTGCGTGCTGCTCGCGGCCACCGGCCACCTCCTGATGTCGGGGCAGGACCTGCCCGCGCCGGCGCTCGGTCTCGCCTTCATGGGAACCCTCGCCGTCGCCTGGGTCCTGGCGGGCCGCGAGCGCGGTCTCCTCGCGGTGACGACGGCGACCGTGGCCGTCCAGAGCGCGCTGCACGCGGTGTTCTCCTGGTACCAGCAAGACAGCGTCATGCCGATGCCTCACATGCAGGCGGGTCAGGCCGAGACGGGCCATGCGGACATGGTTCACACCGGCATGGGGCGGGCATCCATGGGCCACATGTCCATGGCACATGAGGCCGTGGGCCAGATCTCCGCGGGGCACATGTCCCTGGGGCACCCGGCCATGGACCAGGCTGCCGTCGCCCACGACATGACAGACATGTCCTCGTCCTTCGGCATGCTGTCCGCGCACCTTCTCGCCGCGCTCCTGAGCGGTCTGTGGATGGCGTACGGCGAACGGGCCGTCTTCCGCCTCGTACGGGCGCTGCCCCTGGGGCTCTTCCGCCCCCTGCGGCTCCTGCTCGCCGCCGTCGTCCCCGTACCGTCGCAGGCTCCTCGGCTCCGGCCCGTCCGCGCCGGTGACGAGCGCGCTCCCGGCCAGCTCCTGCTCGCCCATTCCGTCATCTCCCGAGGCCCACCGAGGGCGGTCGCTGTCGCCTGACAGCAGGATCCCCGAGCCCGACGGCGCGCACGCCGCGATCCCGTCGCTCGGGCATCGGCCATGCCGCAACGGCAGGCCGCGACCCCTCACCGGCGCCGCCGTGCTCCTGCGCGCGCCGCCGGATTCCCTTGCCTCGTAAGGACGTGTGGCGATGACCGCTGCCCATGACACCCTTCCTCAGGGACCCACCAGACCGTCCCGCTCGGCGCACGCGCCGGACGCCGACACCGACGCGGCGACCACCCGGCTCGCCCTGGCCGCCCGGGACGGCGACCCCGCCAAGGCCGATCTGTTCGTTCGCGCCCTGCACCGCGACGTGTGGCGGTACGTGGCGTACCTGAGTGCCGACCGACAGGCGGCCGACGACCTCACCCAGGAGGTCTTCCTCCGGGCGATCGCCGCGCTGCCTCGTTTCCAGGGGCGGTCCTCGGCCCGTACCTGGCTCCTCTCGATCGCCCGGCGGACCGTGGTCGACAGCCTGCGGCACGCCGCTGCCCGCCCCCGGCTGTCCGACCGCGACGACTGGCAGGCGGAGGCCGAGCACACCCAGCCGCTGGGCCTGCCCGGTTTCGAGGACGGGATCGCCCTCGCCGAGCTGATGGACTCCATCCCCGCCGAACGGCGCGACGCGTTCGTCCTGACGCAACTCCTGGGCCTGCCCTACGCCGAGGCAGCGGACGCCATCGGCTGCCCGGTCGGCACGGTCCGCTCGCGCGTCGCCCGCGCGCGGACGTCCCTGGTCTCCCTGCTGCGGGGCGACGAGGAACCCGCCCCCGCGGCTGACGCGGCGGTGCCGCGGGCTGCTGCGCCCACGAGGAAGCGGGGCACGAAGGCACTCGCTCTCGCCTGACGTCCGTACCAAGCGGACGAGGGGGCGGGGCCGCCGCATGTGGGTGATCCCGCCCCTCCCGCCGGAACCCGACAGCCCGGTCGTCCGACTCCTTCAGAGGCGCGCCCTTTCCGAGCGGCGCCACAGTCGTGCTCTGGAGGAGCGGCCGGTGGACACCACCCGAGAATCCTCGTCGCGTTCGCGGCGACCCCGTAAGGAAGCGGCCTCTGGCACGTACCGGCCGCCCGCCACCCTGTGGGTGTACCTGGTCCTGCTGGCGCTGGTCTTCGGGGGGTCGTACGCGCTCGGGGCCGCGGTCGGGCCCATCGGTCCGGGCGCCCGGCCATCGCCCACGGACGGCCCCCGGCACACCGAGCATGGGAGCGAGCACGAGCACGCGGGAGCACACCGATGACGGCCGAGGCTCTGACGGCCCCCCTCACGACGGACCTGATCACCACGGATCTGGCCGTGGGAGGCATGACGTGCGCCGCGTGCGTCAACCGGGTCGAGAAGAAACTGTCCCGGCTGCAAGGGGTCACGGCGACCGTCAATCTGGCGACCGGACGGGCCCGCGTCCGGCACCCGCCGACGGTCCTCGTCGACGAGCTCGTCGCCACCGTCGAGAAGGCCGGCTACACCGCCGCGCTGCCCGAACCGCCCACTCCGCGGCCTTCCGAACCGGCGGCGGGCCTCACGGCACCGGTTGCGGACGAAGGCGACCGGCTCCTGATCACAGCCCTGTTGGCGGTTCCGGTCCTGGTCCTGTCCATGGTGCCCGCGCTCCAGTTCCGCAATTGGCAGTGGCTGTGCTTCGCCCTCGCGGCCCCGGTCGCCGTGTGGGGGGCGCGGCCGTTCCACGTACGGGCTCTCCGGGGACTGCGGCACTCGGCGTCCACCATGGACACGCTGGTGTCGCTGGGCGTGGCGGCCTCGTTCGCCTGGTCCACGTACGCGCTGTTCCTCGGCGGCGCCGGCGAGCCGGGGATGCGCATGCCGTTCACCCTGTTCCGGGAGACATCCGACGGGATGGCGCACGTCTACCTCGAAGCGACCGTCGGCGTACCGCTGTTCGTGTGGGCGGGTCGGTTCCTGGAGGGGCGCGCCCGGCACGGGACCGGGACGGCCCTGCGATCACTCGCCCAACTGAGCGTCAGAGACGTGTCGGTACGGGAGGGCGGTGCCGAACGACTCGTCCCTCTGGAGCAGTTGCGTGTCGGACACGAGTTCGTCGTGCGCCCCGGCGAGCGGATCGCCACCGACGGCGAGGTGGTGGAGGGCGATTCGTCGGTGGACCTGTCCCTGGTCACCGGGGAGAGCGAGCCCGTCGACGTCGGGCCGGGTGCCGCGGTGATCGGCGGGTCGGTCAACGTCGGTGGCCTGCTGCTCGTACGGGCCACGGCGGTCGGCTCCGAAACGCGCCTCGCCCGCATCGCACGCCTTGTGGCCGACGCCCAGGCAGGCAAGGCGCGCGCCCAACGGCTCGCCGACCGGGTCGCGGGTGTCTTCGTCCCCGTCATCCTGGCCCTGGCCGTCGGCACCCTCGGTTTCTGGCTCGGCAGCGGAAGCGCCGGGGGCGCCCAGGCCGCGGTCACGGCTTGCGTGGCCGTTCTCGTGGTCGCCTGCCCGTGTGCCCTGGGCCTTGCGACGCCGACGGCGCTGCTGGCCGCGACGGGCCGGGGTGCCAGGCTCGGCGTGCTGGTCGGCGGTCCCAAGGCCCTTGAGGGGCTGCGGCACGTCGACACGGTCGTCCTCGATAAGACGGGCACGCTGACTTCCGGCCGGATGACCGTCATCCGGGTCACGGCCGTGCCCGGCGGACTCGGCGAGGAGGCGGTCCTGCGGCTCGCCGGAGCGGTCGAGCAGGGATCGGAGCACCCGTTGGGCCGCGCGGTCGTCGCCCATGTCCAAGGGGAGGAGGACGGGTCGGCGCTGCCGGCCGTCACCGCGTTCCGTGCCCTGGCGGGACGGGGGGTCCAGGGCCGGGTCGAGGGTCGACTTGTGCAGGTCGGCGCCCCTTCCCCGGAGGGTGAGCTGCCGGCCGCCCTCGCGGACGCGCTCACGTCGGCCGAGGCGCATGCCCGTACCCCTGTCCTGGTCCGCGTCGACGGGGAGGCCGTGGCCCTGATCGAGATCGGGGACGCCGTACGCCCCGGGAGCTACCGGGCGGTGCACACGCTCCGCCGGCTCGGCGTGCGCCCGGTGCTCGCCACCGGTGACGCCAAGAGCCCCGCCCTGGCAGTGGCGACGGAACTGGGCATCGAGGAGGTGCACGCCCGCTGCGCCCCGGAGGACAAGGCGGCTCTCGTACGGGCGCTGCGGGAACGCGGTCATCGCGTCGCGGTCGTCGGCGACGGCGTGAACGACGCAGCCGCTCTGGCCGCCGCCGACCTCGGCATCGCCCTGGCCGACGGGACCGACGCCGCCATCGGGGCGGCGGACGTGACACTCGTACGCACCGGGGTCGAAGCCCTGGCCGACGCCGTACGCCTCGCCCGGCGCACCCTGGCCACGATCCGCGTCAATCTCGCCTGGGCCTTCGGCTACAACCTGGTGACCGTTCCCCTGGCCATGAGCGGACTGCTCAACCCGATGGTGGCCGCCGCCGCCATGTCGGCGAGCTCGCTGCTGGTGGTCGGCAACAGTCTGCGCCTGCGCACCTGGCAACCCTCCCCCGCGCCCCGGCCTCGGAGGAGGTGACGACAGCGTCCGCCGACGACACGGTTGCGGGTGCTCCGTGTGCTCCATGGACGGAGCAGGCCGACCCGTCGGCGGACGCTCGCCTCAGGCGGAGGCCACCACGAAGCGGTCGAGGGCGCCTGCCTTGGCCTGGGCGACGAGGTCGGCGAACTGCTCCTCGCTCATCTGCACCTGCTGGCCGAAGTCGTCGGTGATACGGACGCGCCTGTCGTCGGGCGCGTCCGCGTCCACGAAGAGCTGCGGGCACCCGCAGTCACAGTTTCCGCAGAAAGTCGCGATCGGTTCGGGAGTCGTGTCGGGCATGTGGGCCACCTCGCCCCTTCGGTGTTCGGGATCCAAGGTCCGGGATCCCCGGTCGTTCCGGCACGTCGATGCTGCCCAGCCACCGATACCCCACAAACCGTCCCAACAAGTGAGAAAAGCCACCGACCTCCGTGGGAACCAACCGGGGTCCGCAGACGACGGAGCGGACCGCCCAGAAACATGCCACTCCGTCCGTTACGACCCTTTCCTTCCTCTGTGATTCCGCCCACCCCCCAGGGCCGCGCCGCCGCTCTCGCCACGACACCGCCCGAGCGTTCCCGGCCGAACACCCCTCCTGTGCACGGATCATGACGGCACGACAGGTCATCCCGTGCCGCTCCAGATGCTCGAGGACGCCGCTCGAAGGTGACAGCGGCCCGACGGCCGCTGGATACCTTGTGCCGGTGCGGGGACGGGACAGCTGGCAGAGGCGGACTTCGAAGGGTCTGCTCTGTGCTTCCGCATCCCTGTTTCTGGGAGCGGTCGGCCACGTCGCCGCCGGTGGTTCGCTGCCGGGCGCTCGTGGGCTCGGGATCGTCTTCACCGGGCTGACGGTGCTGGGCGCCGTGCTCTTCGGCGGCCGCCGACGGCACTTCGACGTCACTGTGCTCACCCTGGGCGTGACGCAGTTCGCCCTGCATCTGGTGTTCCATCGGATGACGATGATGCCGGCCGACGGTTCCGGTCACGGAGCCATGGCCGGTCGACACCACCATGGCGCGGGCATGACCATGCCGGCGCACATGACCATGCCGGCAGACATGGCCATGCCCACGGACACGGGCGCGGCCGACTCCGGACCCGACATGACCGCCGCGATGACGTCAGGGCACGCCCTGGCCACGCTCGGCACCGCCCTCTGCCTGATCTACGGGGAACGGATCCTGCGGCGGCTCGCCGCCCTGCTCCTGCCCCGTCTCCCCCTTCTCGCCCCCACCGTCTCCTGCCCGGCCCCGCCTGCGGGACGGCCGCCTGCGCCGTTCACCGCCGGCCATGTGCGCCTCGGCGTCCTCCTGACCCGCTGCCGTCCCCGACGAGGCCCTCCCCCGGTGATCCCCGCCTGATCGCACGGACGCGATCACGCCACCCGCCCTCGCGGCGGTCCACCACACCTTTCGGCTTCTTCGCACGCGTCCCTTCATGACGCGTGCGCACCTTTGGGGATCACTCATGTCCGCAACCATCGATCAAGACCCGCAGAGAACGGCTCCCGCCGCCGGGGCCGCGCCTGCCGGACGCTCCTGGCAGGGCGTACGGGCCCTGCTGGTCCGGCTCCACTTCTACGCCGGGGTGTTCGTCGCCCCGTTCCTGCTCGTCGCCGCACTCACCGGCCTCGCCTACACCTTCACCCCACAGCTCGACCAGCTCGTCTACGGTGACCAGCTGCGTGTCGAGCGGGTGGGCGACCAGCCGCGCCCGCTGTCCGAGCAGATCGCCGCGGCACGGGCCGCACACCCGGAGGGCAGCCTGTCCTCCGTCACCACCCCGGCCGAGCCGGAGGACACCACCCGCGTGGTGCTCTCCGTGCCCGAGCTGGGCGAGAAGCAGCGCACCGTCTTCGTCGACCCCTACACCGCGAAGGTGAAGGGCGACCTCACCACCTCGTGGGGCGCCACACCCCTGACGACCTGGCTCGACGAACTGCACCGGAGCCTGCACCTCGGCGAGACCGGCCGGCTGTACGCGGAGGTCGCGGCCAGCTGGCTCTGGGTGCTCGTCGTGGGCGGCCTCGTCCTGTGGCTCGGCCGCAGCCGGGGTCAGCGCGCGAAGTCCGTCCGGGGTGCCCTGCTGCCCGACCGTGCCGCCCGCGGGGTGCGCCGGACCCGGAGCTTCCACGCCGTGACGGGTGTCTGGCTCGCCCTCGGTCTGCTCTTCCTGAGCGCGACCGGTCTGACCTGGTCCACGTACGCCGGCGAACGCTTCGGACAGCTCCTCGACGCCGCCAAGGGCCACGCGCCGGAACTGGGCACGCTGCTGCCGGGCGCCCGGCCGGCCCCCGAGGCCGGCGGTGACGAGCACGCGGGCCACGCCGGGCACGGCGGGGCCGCCGAGCCCGCCGACCCGGATCCGGCCGCCTTCGAGGCGGCGCTCACCACCGCCCGCAAGGCGGGCCTGGGCGGCACGGTCCAGCTCACTCCGGCCGCCGACGCCTCCAGCGCCTGGGTCGTGGCGCAGAAGGACAACGTCTGGCCGGTGCACTACGACCAGGTCGCCGTCGACCCCGCGAAGGGCGAAGTCACCGCGCACACCCGGTGGGCGGACTACCCGCTCCTCGCCAAGCTGTCGAAGCTCGGCGTGCAGGGTCACATGGGCGTGCTCTTCGGGATCGCCAACCAGCTCGTGCTCGCCGTCGTCGCGCTCGGCCTGATCCTCATCACCCTCTGGGGCTACCGCATGTGGTGGCAGCGCCGCCCCACCCGCGAGGACCGCTCGGCCCTCGTCGGCCGCGCCCCCGCCCGCGGCACCTGGCGCCGCATCCCGCTGCCCGCGCTCATCGTGGGCATCCCGGCGGTCGCCGCCCTCGGCTGGGCACTCCCCGTCCTGGGCTGCACGCTGCTCGCGTTCCTGGTGGTGGACGTGATCACCGGCCTCGTGCACCGGACGCGGACGGCCTGACGCCGTAGAGCGGCTCCATCGAGCACGAAGATGAGGATGTGGGTGGCACGACGTTTGCCATGCCACCCACATCCTCCAAGGACCGAAGGAGCCGACAGGGCCGGCGCCGTCGCCCTGCCCGTGGAGGGCTCGGCCGTCCACGGCTGAGCCCTCCACGTCGGCTCCCCGTCGGAAAGCCGGAACGGTGCCGCGTCGTCAGCGCTGCAGCGTCAGCAGACCCGGTCGGTAGGGCAGCAGGCCGTAGTCGCCGCCGGCGTTGGGATCGTGTCCCTGGTAGAGGAACCGCAGGTTGCAGGGGTCGACCGTGAAGGTCTGGTCGGCTCCGGCGCGGATCAGTTCGCCGTGGCTGATGTCGTCGGTCCAGGTGGCGCCGCTGTTGGCCTTGCCGGCGAAGGGGTTGCTCTCGGTCGCGGCCTGGGGCGTCCACGAGCCGTTCAGGCTGGTGGCCGTGAAGGAGCGGAAGTAGCGCTGCTCCTGAGCGCCCCGGGCCTCGACGATCATGAGGTACTGGTTCTGGTCCTTGACCTTGTAGACCTGGGGTGCCTCGAAGAGGTTCTTCACCGTGTCGCTCATGACCGTCGTGTACGACGAGCCGAAGCTGCCCGGGAAGTTTCCGATCGGCATGCTCGCCCGGTAGATCTTGCCGTTGTCGCCGGCGAAGAACAGGTACATGTTCGTGCCGTCGCCGATGAGCGTCTGGTCGATGGGGCCCGTACCGGAGTCGGCGATGCTTCCGGAGAAGAGCTCCTGCTCCGCCGACCAGCCGTTCGGGTTGGTGGGGTCGGTCGATGTCCGGTAGGAGAAGGCGGTCCTGCCCCACTGGTAGGCGAGCACCCAGATGTTCTTCGGCGCGAAGTAGAAGAGCGTGGGCGCGACGGCGGAATTCGACATCGTGTTCTGGCCGGCCGAGGCCATCTCCGGCCAGTCGGTGAACGGAGCGAAGTTCATCGAACCCCAGCCCGCTCCCGTTCCCGCGGCGCCATGCGTCGTCGCGTAGACGATCTGCTTGCCGTTGTAGGGGGCGACGGTGAAGTCCTTGAGCGAGGCCCATCCCGCCTTGGGCTGCGCCAGCGCGCCCGTCGACGACCAGCGGTACGTCGAGGGAAGGGCGCAGGTGCCGGGGGTGCCGCCGGCGACCTTGACGAGCTGCCACTGCTGGTTGGCGCCGCCCCAGTCGTCGTACTGGACGATGTTCGCACCGTCGGCGGTGGAGGCGCCCTGGACTTCGAGGGCCTTGCCGCTGTGGCGGGCGATGAGTCGCACGTACCCGTCCGCGCTGTCGGCGAGGCGCCACTGCTGGTTGGTGCCGTTCAGGTCGGTCCACTGGGTGATCGCGGCGCCGTTGGCGGTGGAGCTGTTCTGGACGTCCAGGACCTTGCCGGAGTGGCGCGACTTCACGCGGTAGTAGCCGTCGCCGTTGGCGACGAACTGCCACTGCTGCTGGTTCTGGTCGTTCCTGGTCCACTGGGTGATGCGGGCGCCGTCGCCGGTCGCCAGGTTGTAGACGTCCAGGGCCTTGCCGCTGTTGCGGTTGACCAGCACGTACCAGGCGTTGGTGTCGACGGTCGCCGCGGCGGCGGGCGGGGCAGCGAGGAGAGTGGCTCCGAGCAGCAGGGACGACAGGACCGCGAGGACGAGACTCAGGACCAGGGGTGGGCGGCGCAATCTCATCAGAAGAGCTCCTTCGGGGGATGGGGGTGAGGTGAGGTCGGGGGGCCGGGGACGGGATAGGGATGGAGGAGGCCGCACATGCCGAAGACCGGGTCCTCCGGGCGCTCCAGCCGCGACACCTCGCCGTGATCGAGGTGGGAGAGGTCTCCGGCCTTCAGCGCCGCCAGTTGGCAGCCGGTCTGGAGGGTCGCCGCCAGCGGGCCGTCACGCCATCGGATCCACCAGGCGTCAAGGAGATCGCTCTTCAGGCGGTGGGCCGCGCTGTGGAACTGCCGCAGCCCGCCTTCGCGCAGGGCCAGGAAGCCTTCGAGTGCCAGGTCGCGGCGGCGGCGCGCCGCCGCCGCGTGGTCGCCGGTCAGGACGGCCGCCGCCTGGTAGGCGTCAGGATCGGCCAGCACGGGTGCGGGGAAGGTGAAGACGGCGTCGCCCGCCTCGGGAAGCCCGCTGTTCTGCATGAGCACCACGAGGCGCAGGCCGTCGGTGTTGACGAGGCGGTGGATCGTTCCGGGGGCGAACCAGACGACGTCGCCGGGGTGCAGCGGGGTGTCGGCGAAGCCGGTGGTGGTGAGGGTCTGGACGCTGCCCTCGCCGTGGATGACGACGTATGCCTCGGAGCAGACGAGGTGCATGTGGGGGGTGCCTCCGCACAGCCCGTCGGCGGCCTCCCAGTCGTACACGGTCAGCCCGGAGATCCCCACGCCGCCGGGGAGCCCGGGGAGCGGGGTCACCACGGGTGTTCCTCGACGTGGCGGGACAGGCGTGCGGGGGTCCACGCGCCGGCGGCGACGACGATCCGGTAACGGCGCGACAGGGTGTCGCCCGGGGGCAGCGGCAGTTCCTTGTCGAACGCCAGGGACGGGTTGACGGCGGGGATGGGCTCGCTGCGGACGAACCAGCGGCCGGGGGCTTCCGGATCGTCGAGGAACAGGAGCGTGGAGGCACGGTCGACCTCGTCGTGGGTGCCGACGAAGGCCAGCCAGTCACCCTGCTCGCCCATCGCGGGGCCGATCACGTGCCCGCCGGTGAAGTCGCGCGGGCCGCGCCAGAAGAGGCCCGAGTATCCGGCGAGTTCTCTGCCCTGTGTGCCGGGGCTGCCGAACATCAGGGGGGTGTCGAGGACGTTGGTGAGCGAGGTGGTGACCTCCAGGGTCCAGGAGTCGGCCTCGACGTCGAGTGCGGTCAGCGTGCGGCGTTCGTCGATCCAGTGCTCTCCCGCCATCGTGTGCCAGCCGAGGTGCTCGGTGATGACGGCGCGGCCGTGATCCGTTTCGGCGGACACGGTGAGGCTGCGCATCGTGCCGAGGTTCGGCAGGTCGACGTAGTCCTGTCCGCGCAGGTAGGTGCCGCCGCCCCAGAAGTTCTGCCCCGACACCCACGACGCCGTCAGCTGGATGCCCTTGTGCCAGCGATGGTCGTGCGGCCGGTACCCGGTCACCACGTCTCCGGCGAGCGTGCGCACCGGATGCAGGTAGGGCTTCGGCGCCTCGAAGGGGTCCATGACCGGGCGGTGCACATAACGGAAGAGGTCGACGTCGCGAACCCGGACGATCAGCGCGTCCTCGTTCTCCAGGAGTTGGAACGTCATCGGAACACCTCCGGGCGTCCCCCGTGGAGTGAGCCGTAGAAGCGGTCGGCCGCGTCGATCTCTCCGCGCCGGACCGGCAGGCCGGTGAGGGCGGCCTTGTACAGGGCGGTGACGAATTCCATGGTGGATCTGCCGAGGTCGGGCCGGGTCCCCGCCTCGTAGCCGTCCAGGAAGGCCGCGAGCTGGGCGGCGTGCGAGCTGGGCAGGTCGTCCGGCGGCTCCCACTTCGCGCCGGACGACCTGGCGGTGAACGTCCAGTCCGCGTTGGAGTAGCCGTACAGGTGCCGCAGCTCGACCGTGGCGTCGGTGAGGTCGAACCGCAGGTAGCTCTCCTCGCGTGGCGAGAGGACGCTGTTGACGACGGTCGCGATGGCTCCGTTCTCGAACCGGACCAGGGCCGCGGACACGTCCTCGGTCTGGACGTCGCGCTCCAGGCGGCCGGCCATCGCGCGCACCTCGGCCCACGGGCCGAGCACGTCGAGCATCAGGTCCATCTGGTGGATGCCGTGGCCCAGCGTCGGGCCACCGCCCTCGCTCCGCCAGGTGCCGCGCCAGGGCACGTCGTAGTAGGCGTCGTCGCGGTACCACGCCGTGACACACTGCGCGACCAGCGGACGGCCCAGGGTCCCGGCGGCGATCCGGTCACGCAGGTACCGGGCCCCCGAGCCGTACCTGTGCTGGAACACCGCGCCCGCGACGGCGGCCCCTTCGGCGGCTTGGATCAGGTCGAGCTCGGCCAGCGACAGAGCCACCGGCTTCTCGCACCAGACCCACGCCCCCGCCTCCAGGCACGCCACGGCCTGTTCGGCGTGCAGGTACGGCGGCGTGCACAGGTGCACGACGTCCGGACGCTGCTCCCGGAGCATCGTGTGCAGGTCGGTGTGGACGGCGGGAATGCCGTGCTCGGTCGCGAACGCCTCGGCGCGCGCGGCGTCCACGTCGACGGCTGCCACGATCTCGGCCCGGTGCGCCTGTGCCCGGAGGGCGGGTACGTGGCAGATGCCGGCGATCCCGCCCGTTCCGACGATCGCCGTTCTGATCATCCGCCCAGCACCTTCCTGATCGCCTGGTAGGCGGGCTTGGGCTGGAGGTTCTCGTCGTAGGGCAGTGCGGCGCCCTCCTCGGGGAAGACTCCGGGGATCCACGAGTACTTGTCCGTGTAGTCCCAGATGGTGACGCCGACGCACTTCTCGACCGCCAGGCAGGCCTTGACGTAGTCGGCGTACCAGGTGGCCTGGGTGGCGAGCTTGTCGGGGGTCGCCGGGAGCTGCATCCGGATGTCGAGCTCGGTGACCGCGACGTCGACCCCGAGGTCGGCGAAGCGCTGGATGTTCTCCTGGACGCCGGCGGGGAAGCCGTACTGGAGTGCCAGGTGGCCCTGGAGGCCGAAGCCCTCCACCGGGACGCCATCGGCCTTCAGCTGCTTGACGAGCTTGTAGTAGGCGTCGCTCTTGGCGTTGATGCCGTCGACGTTGTAGTCGTTGAGGTACAGCTTGGCGTGCGGGTCGATCTCGTGGGCCCAGCGCAGGGCGTCGGCGATGTAGCCGGGGCCGAGCGTCTTGTAGAAGAGCGACTCGCGGTAGGTGCCGTCCTCGTTGAAGGCCTCGTTGACGACGTCCCAGTGGATCACGCGGCCCTTGAAGTGCCGGACCTCCGTCTGGATGTGGTTCTTGAGGACGGCGCGCAGTTCGTCGGCGGTCCAGCTGCGCCCGGTGAGCCAGGCGGGGAGCTGGTTGTGCCAGACGAGGGTGTGGCCGCGGACCTTCTGGTGGTGGTCCTTCGCGAAGGCCATGACCTTCTCGGCGGCGGTGAAGTCGAAGACGCCGCGCCGGGGTTCCGTGGTCTCCCACTTCATGGCGTTGCCGGGGGTGGTCTGCCCGAATTCGCTGCCGAGGAGCTTCAGGTAGGCGGCGTCGGTGAACTCGGGGTTGTCGGTGGCGGAGCCGAAGTACTTGTGGTGCTTCTTGGCCAGGTCGGCGAGCGTACGGGGACGGGGCTCGGCGGTCGCGGGCGCGGCGGCGAGGCCGGCCGCGAGGCAGACGGCGGCGGACAGGGCGATGAGATGCCGGGACACGGGCATGAATGACTCCTCGGGTGCGGGGCGGTTCAGTCGAGGACGATGGTGGTCAGCGCGCGCGGGGCGAGCGTGGCCGTGAGGGTCGTGCCGTGCGTGGAGACGACGTCGGCCGGGGTGATCGAGCGGGTCTCGTCGGTCACGTAGGCGTCGGGGTGTCGGTCGTGACCGCCGCGGAGGGTGAAGGCGGCGGAGGTTTCGGTGGTCGCGGTGTTGAGGATCTCGATGACGCGCCGGCCGTCGGTGTTGCGGAAGGCCGTGATCCGGAGTGCCGGGTCGGCGTCCGTGACCGGAACGCGGACGGCGCCGGGGCGGATGAACCGGCTGAAGGCGGCCAGTGCCCAGTACCGCTTGGACACCCGGTAGCCGTCACCGGGGTTGGCGAGCTGGATGAGTCCCCGGGTCGCGCCGAGGGACGCGCCGGTCCAGTAGACGTAGGCGTTGGCGTTGCCGACGGTCAGGGTGTTCTGGATGTCGGCCGCGACGGTGAGACCGTCGTAGCCGCTGCCGTCGTCCCAGTTCTCGTTCCAGGTGGTGCCGTCCGGTGACCACTCCGACATCCACACGCGCTTGTCGGTCGGCTGCGGGACCGTGGCCGGACCGCTGTACCGGTGGCCGGTGACGGTCCGCACAGCTCTGGCGGCCGCGGGGTCCGCCTCGATGGCCTCGGTGTAGGCGACCTGCCGGTCCCAGCCCGCGACGTCGCAGCAGACCAGGTCCGTCTTCAGTCCGGACGCGCGGACGGTCGGCCCGAGCACCTTGAGGAAGTCGACGGCCTGCTGCGGGGTGAAGCGCATCGAGGCGTAGGTCGCCGTCCAGTCGGGTTCGTTGGTGAACCCCAGGTCGCTGATCCTGATGCCTTCCCGCTGGTAGAACTTGGCGTACTGGACGAGGTAGTTGGCGTAGGCCTGGCGCCATTCGGGGCGCAGTTCGCCGCCGTTGTTCTCGCTTCCGTTGGTCTTCATGAAGGCCGGCGCGCTCCAGGCGTCGGCGTAGAACCGCTTGACGCCGTACGCCTTGGCCTCCTTGGCGAGCCAGACCTGGCCGCCGTCCCAGCCGTCCCAGACGTACGTCGGCGTGGCGTCCGGTCCGCCCGGGTCGGTCGGCAGGATCGTCGGCATGTGGTCGTAGACCCGGTCGGTGGACGACCCGATGCCCAGGCGCAGGATCGACAGGCCGGCGCCCTTCTCCTTGCTGAGCAGGAGGTCGAGCACCTCGCGCCGCTTGGCAGGGCTGAGGCCACGCGCGCCGTGCAGCAGGTCGGCCCGCTGGAAGGCCATGGAGAAGCCGAATCCGTCGATGGGCTGGAGTTCGGCGCGGAAGTCGATACCGGCGCGCACGGGGTCGGTGGGCGGTCGCGCGGGGCCGGCCGCGGCCTGCGATGTTAGCGCTAACATTATGACGGTCGTCAGGGCGGTCAGGCGTTTCACAGGGTCTCCTCGGGGGTGGAGGTCACGCGGGACGGTCAGCCCTTGGTCGCGCCCGCGGTGAGGCCGCCGATCAGCTGGCGCTCGGCGACGGCGTAGAAGGCGAGGGCGGGGACCATGGCCAGCACGATGTACGCGAGGACGAGCGCGTAGTCGGTCGAGTACTGGCCCTGGAACTGCTGCACGCCGACCGGGATCGTCTGCCATTTCGGGTCGTTGAACACCAGCAGCGGCAGGAAGAAGTTGTTCCAGCTCGCGACGACCGCCAGCACCGAGACCGTGCCGAGCGCCGGACGCGCCATGGGCAGCAGGATCTGCCAGAAGAAGCGGAACTTGCCGCAGCCGTCCATGGTGGCGGCCTCCTCGATCTCCGCCGGGACGGTCCGGAAGAAGCCCCGCAGGATGACGATCGTCATGGGGAGCCCGAAGGCCGCCTGCGGGAGGATCACCCCGAGCGGGTTGTCGAGCAGGCCGAAGGTGCGCAGCATGAGGAAGAGCGGCAGGACGGCCACCGCGAACGGGAACATCAACCCGATCGTGAAGAGCGTGTAGAACAGCTCCCTGCCCCGGAAGGCGTAGCGGGCCAGCACGAACGCCGCCATCGCGGAGGCCGCCACCGTGCAGAACGTCGTGCCGATCGCGATTCCCGCGCTGTTGGCGATCTGCCGCCAGAACGCTCCGTCGCCGAGAATGCCGGTGTAGTTGCCGGCCCTCCAGTGCTCCGGCAGCCCGAACGGATTCGTCGTGAGCTCGCCGGTGCTCTTGAACCCGGAGACCACCGCGTAGATCAGCGGCACGACGACGAAGGCGGCGATCAGCCAGACCACGGCGTGCAGCGAAAGGCCGCGTGGCGTCCTACGGGCGTTCATCGGTCGCCTCCCGAGGTGACGGCCCCGCTCAGGTCACGGCGGAGCACGTACCGCTGGTAGAAGAGGGAGAAGACCAGACTGATCATGAACAGCACCACGCTGATCGCGCTGGCGTAGCCGACCTGGTACCGCTTGAACCCGAACTGGAACATCGCGATCGCCATCGTCTCGGAGGAGTGGTTGGGTCCGCCCGCGGTCATGACCCAGACGAGGTCGAAGAGCTGGATGGACCCGATGACCGAAAGGAAGACGCTGATCCGGATCGTCGGGCCGAGCAGCGGCAGCGTCACGTACCGGAAGCGCTGCCAGGCGCCGGCGCCGTCGATGGAGGCGGCCTCGAGGATCTCGGCCGGGATGCTCTGCAGCCCGGCGAGGAAGAGCATCATGTGGAAGCCGAAGTACTTCCAGATCATGACCACGAAGAGGGTCGGCATGACCGTCGAGGGGTCGGCGAGCCATCTGCCCTGCAGTCCCTCCAGGCCCAGGAGGCCGACGAGACGGTCGGCCATGCCGGCGCCGGGCAGGAAGATCATCGTGAAGAGGACCGCCGTGACCACCTCGGACAGGATGTACGGCGCGAAGAACAGCATGCGGTAGACGGCCCGGCCTCGGAGCCTCTGGTTGAGCAGGACCGCGGTGAACAGCGCGAACGGCAACTGCACCGTGATCGACAGGACGATCAGGTACAGCCCGCGCCCCAGATCGCCGAGGAAGACGTGATCGTCGAACAGCTTGGTGTAGTTGGCGAAGCCGACGAAGTCGTCCATGGGGCCGATCCCGCCCCACTTGAAGAAACCGGTGTAGACGGCGACGACGATCGGGGCGAGGACGAAGACGAGGAAGAGCACCAGAGCCGGGACGAGGAACCAGGCGATCGACGCCCAGTCTCCCCACCCGCGCAGGAGCGACCGGGCCGGGGCCGGCGGGCGCACCGGCACGGCCTCCTCCGTCCGCTCCTCGGTCAGGGCGGACACGGAGCTAGGCACTCTTCGCAGCCTCGGTGATCGACGTGGTGACCTGCTCGGGCGTCTTCTTGCCCGCGATGAGGTCGGCGACACTGTCGTTGACCTCCTGGCCGACCGCCGGCGGATAGGCCTGGTCGAGGAAGAGCTGGAAGCCCGTCGCCTTGACCAGACTCTCGGCCACCACCTTCTTGTTGGCATCGGTGAGCTGACTTTCCGCGCCCTTGACCACCGGCAGGTAGCCGTTGGAGGCCAGCAGCTTGGACTCGTTCTCCAGAACGAAGAACTTCAGGAAGTCCAGCGCCTCCTTCGGGGCGCCCTTGCGCAGCGCGAAGCCACCGCCACCACCGAAGACCTCGGTGGCCCGGCCGGCACCGCCGTCGACCGTCGGGAAGGGGAAGAAGCCCAGGTCCGCTCCGAGGCCGGCGCCCGCGTCCTTCTGCACCGACGGTCCCCACTGCCCCATCAGCTCCATGGCGGCCTTGCCGTTGCCCATGGTCGCGGCCTGCCCGCCGGGGGTGGCGTAGCCGGCGCCGAGGAAGCCCGTCTGGAAGGGCTCGAGGTCGACCAGCTCCTTGAGGTGGGCGCCTGCCTGGACGAAGCCGGCGCCGGTGAAGTCCTTGGTGGTGGCGGCCTGCTGCAGGGCGGGGAGACCCGCGACGCGCATCGCGAGGTAGGCCCAGTAGTAGTGGCCCGGCCATTTCTCCTTGCCCGCGAGGGCGATCGGGGTGATGCCCGCCGCCTTGAGCTTCCGGACGTCTTCGAGGAGTTCGGCCCAGGTGGCCGGCGGGGCGGTGATCCCGGCCTTGGCGAAGAGCTTCTTGTTGTACCAGAAGCCGACCATGCCGATGTCGTAGGGCACCCCGTAGGTCCGGCCCTCGAACTGATAGGCCTGCAGCGAGACCGGGGTGAGCCGGGACGACCAGTCCAGGACGTCGGTGAGGTCCTCGACCAGCCCCGCGTCGACCTGCTGCTGCAGCACACCGCCGCCCCAGGTCTGGAAGACGTCGGGGAGCTTGCCCGACGCGGTGGTGGCGGTCAGCTTGGACTTGAACGCCTCGTTCTCCAACGAGGTCGTGTTGATCGCGATGTTCGGGTGAGCAGCCGTGAACGCCGCGGAGATCTGCGGGAAGAGGGACTTGCCCGGTTCTGTCGTGGCGATGTTCCACCACTCGAACGACACCTTGCCGCCGGCCGCCGGCTTGCCGCCGGATCCGTCGGCTCCGCAGGCCGCGGTCAAGGAGACGGACAGGGCGGTCAAGCCCGAGAGCGCCAGGAAGCTTCGTCGGCTCGGGAGAGTGCTGGCCATGGGACCTCCGGGGTGGGGAATACCGGTTTCGCGCCCGAAAACTTTTCGAAATACTCTCGAATTCTGCGCTGCCACAAACTAGGAACGTGAGCCCTCCGGGTCAAGACCTCGCGCCAACTTATCTACGAACAGCGGCTGTTCGCAGGCACAGCTGCTGTTCGCAGGCTTGACAAGCCGGTCGGGCCGCCCAGAAACTCATCGAAAGTTTGCGATATCTGTCGCCGGCCGAAGGCATCCGCGCAGAGGAGAGAAGTTGAGCGAGCAGCGCCCGACCCTGGCCGTCATCGCCGCGGAGGCAGGGGTCTCCCAGGCCACCGTGTCCAAGGTGATCAACGGCCGCTCCGATGTCGCGCCCTCGACACGCGAACGGATCGAGGGCCTGCTGCAGGCGCACAACTACCTCCCACCCGGCCGGCAGGGCAGAGCCCGCAGATCGGGTCTCGTCGACCTGATCATCGGCGGGCTGGACAGCGCGTGGGCGGTGGAGATACTGCGCGGCGTCGAGGCCGAGTGCGCCCAGCGGAGCGTCGGTACCGTCGTGTCGCTCGTCCCGCCGGGCGAGGCCACACCGTCCAGTTGGGCCGCACTGCCGGTCCTGCACCACAGCGACGGCGTCATCCTCGTCACCGCCTCGGTCACCCACGCCCAGCGCGCCCAGGTCGAACGGGCCGGGGTGGCGCTGGTGGTCATCGACCCCATCGACCTGCCGGGCAACGGCGTGCCGAGCGTCGGAGCGACCAACTGGGCCGGCGGCCTCGCCGCCACCGAGCACCTGCTGGAGCTGGGGCACCGCCGGATCGCCACGATCGGCGGGCGCAAGGAGATGCTCTGCAGCCAGGCCCGCATCGACGGGTACCGGGCCGCCCTGGAGCGGGCCGGGATCGAGGTCGACCGCGACCTGATCCGGTTCGGCGACTTCCAGCACGAGGGCGGCTTCCGGTGCGCCCAGGAGCTGCTCGACCTCCCCGAGCCGCCGACGGCCGTCTTCGCCGGCAGCGACCAGCAGGCGATGGGCGTCTACGAAGCCGCCCGGCAGAGCGGACTGAGCATCCCTCAGGACCTCAGCGTGGTCGGCTTCGACGACCTGCCGATGTGCGACTGGCTGTCACCGCCGCTGACGACCGTGCGCCAGCCGCTGGAGGAGATGGGCCGGGTCGCCGCCCGCACCCTGTTCCAGCTTCTGGACGGCCAGCCCCTGGTCAGCCCGCGGATCGAGCTCTCGACCGAACTCAAGGTCCGGCTCTCCACCGCCCCGCCTCGTCACTAGGAGAATCCCTTGACCGAGCCCTGGCGTGACCCCCTCCTGCCCGTGTCCGTGCGGGTCGCCGATCTCCTGAGACGGATGACGCTGGAGGAGAAGGCGGGACAACTCGCCGGCTTCTGGGCGTTGCCCTCGGATCCCGGAGCACCTGTCGCGCCGATGGAGGACGATTCCGGCGAGTCCGCGCCCGGCCTCGACGACATCGTCGCCCACGGGCTCGGCCAGCTCACCCGGGTGTACGGAACCGCACCGATCACCGCGGAGGCCGGAATGGAGCGGCTCGCCTCGCTCCAGCGGCAGGTGACCGGATCCGGCCGCTTCGGGATCCCGGCGGTCGCTCACGAGGAGTGCCTGACGGGATTCATGACGCTCAGAGCGACGGTCTTCCCCGCGCCGCCGGCCTGGGGCGCGTCCTTCGACCCCGGGCTCGTGCGCCGGATGGCCGCCGCCATCGGCGCCGGGATGCGGCGGGTCGGCGTCCACCAGGGACTGGCTCCGGTGCTCGACGTGGTCCGCGACTACCGGTGGGGCAGGACCGAGGAGTGCATCGGCGAGGACCCCTATCTCGTCGGTGCGATCGGCACGGCCTACGTACAGGGCTTGGAAGGCGCCGGCATCGTGGCGACGCTCAAGCACTTCGCCGGGTACTCGGCCTCGCGCGGCGGCCGGAACATGGCCCCCGTCGCCTCGGGGCCCCGCGAGTTCGCCGATGTCCTGGTCGAGCCCTTCGTACGGGCGCTGCGCGAGGGAGGCGCCCGGTCGGTGATGAACAGCTACACCGACGTGGACGGGGTGCCGGTGGCCGCCGACGAACGCCTGCTGACCGACCTGCTCCGGGGCGAGCTCGGTTTCGGCGGTGTCGTCGTCGCCGACTACTACGCCGTCTCCTTCCTGGAGACCCGACACGGCGTCACCGGGTCGCGCGGCGCGGCCGGCGCGCTGGCGTTGACCGCGGGGATCGACGTCGAACTGCCCACGGCCCGCTGCTACGGCGAGCCGCTGACCGAACTCGTGCGGTCGGGAAGCCTGTCCGAGGAGCTCGTCGACCGGGCCGCGGAGCGCGTCCTGCGGCAGAAGGCCGAACTCGGCCTGCTCGACCCCGACTGGGAACCCGTCAAGCCCGAGCCGGTCGACCTCGACCCGCCGGAGAACCGGGCCCTGGCCAGGCTCCTGGCCGAACGGTCCACCGTGCTGCTCGCCAACGACGGCATCCTGCCGCTGCGGCCGTGCCGGGTCGCGGTCAGCGGGCCGTACGCCGACGATCCCCACTCCTTCCTCGGCTGCTACTCCTTCCCCAACCACGTCGCGCTGCCCGGCGATCCCGGACTTGAGATCCCGACGCTCGGCGAGGCGCTCACCGCCGCAGGGTTCACGGTCACCGCGGACGATCCGGAGGTGAACGTGCTGGTGCTGGGAGACCGGGCCGGCATGTTCGGCCGGGGCACTTCGGGAGAGGGCTGCGACGCCGAGACCCTCGACCTGCCCGGGGACCAGGCCGCACTCGCCTCCGCCGTGCTGGACTCCGGAGTGCCGACCGTCCTGGTCCTGGTCTCCGGACGGCCCTACGCGCTCGGCTCGCTGGCCGAACGCGCATCGGCCGTGATCCAGGCCTTCTTCCCCGGCGAGGAGGGCGGGACGGCGCTGGCCCGGATCATCAGCGGGGCCGCGGAACCGTCCGGACGGCTGCCCGTCTCCATCCCCCGCCGGGCCGGCGGCCAGCCCGGCACGTACCTGCACTCCAGACTCGGCGGACGCACCGACTGGAGTTCGGTGGACCCGACTCCGCTGTTCCCCTTCGGACACGGGTTGAGCTGGACCAGCTTCGGCTACTCGGAGCTCTCGGTGGATCCCGTCGCCGCGACGGACGGAGCCGTCTCCGTCTCGGTCACCGTACGCAACGCCGGAGCGGTGACCGGGACCGAGGTGGTCCAGCTGTACCTCTCGGACCCCGAGGCGTCCGTCGTCCGGCCCCAGCGGTGGCTCGCCGGATTCTGCAGGGTCGAGCTGCAACCGGGCGCGGCCGCCCGGGTCACCTTCTCCGTGCATGCCGACCGGACCTCCTTCACCGGGATCGACCTGCGGAGAAGAGTGGAGCCCGGGGAGATCGGCGTGGCCGTCGGGCGGTCCAGCGGCGATCTTCCGCTGCGGGGCTCCTTCACTCTGCGCGGCCCCGTACGTCATCCGGGGGCCGACCGCGTGCTGTCCGTGCCGGTCGAGATCGTCCCCGTCTCATGAGCGCGTCCTTCGGCGATCCCGTGCTGCCCGGCTTCCGGCCCGACCCGTCCGTGTGCCGGGTGGGAGCGGACTACTACCTGGTGACGTCCAGCTTCGAATGGTTCCCGGGTCTTCCCGTGTTCCACAGCCGCGATCTCGTGAACTGGCGGCGTCTCGGCGCCGCGCTCGACCGCCCGTCCCAGCTCGATCTCGACGGATGCGAGCCTTCCCGGGGCCTGTTCGCACCGACGATCCGGCACCATGACGGGGTGTTCCATCTCGTCTGCACGCTGATGGACGGCCCCGGTCATTTCGTCGTCACGGCGACCGACCCGGCGGGGCCGTGGTCGGAACCGCACTGGCTGGAGGGCGAGGGCTTCGACCCGTCGCTGTTCTTCGACGACGGGCCGGACGACGGCGACGGCGACGGCCGTGCCTGGTTCACCGCCGCCCGGGTGCTGGACGAGGCCGCCGGCCACACCGAGATCTGGATGCGCGAATACCTTCCCCACGAGCGGCGGCTCACGGGACCCGAGTACGTCCTGTGGTCAGGAAGCCGGCCGGGCGCCCGATGGTCGGAAGCTCCACATCTCTACAAGGCCGGCGGCGGCTATCTTCTGCTCACCGCCGAGGGCGGCACGGCTGAGGACCACAGCGTGGTGGCCGCCCGTGCCGACCGTGTGACCGGCCCCTACGAGGGCGTCCCCGGCAACCCGGTGCTGCCTCCCGCTCCGAAGGGCCCGGTCACCTGCACCGGACACGCCGACCTCGTGCAGACGCCGTACGGAGACTGGCGGGCCGTCCTCCTGGGCATCCGGCCGGGTTCCGCCCTGGGCCGGGAGACCTTCCTGAGCCGGGTCACCTGGCACGACGGCCTGCCGGCCTTCTCCCCCGTCGCCCACGCCGGTCCGTCCCGCCCCGTCCACGACGACTTCGCCACCCTCTCCGCCGACTGGAGCACCCTGCGCACCCCACACGCGCCGTTCTGGACCACCGGCGACGGGCTCCGTCTCCAGCTCCGCCCCGAACGCCTCGGCGAACGCACCACCCCGTCCCTCCTGGTCCGCCCCCAGGAACAGCCCGAGTGCGACGTCTCCACCGAACTGCACTTCCTCCCCGCCACACCGGAAGAACAGGCAGGTCTCGCCGTCGTCATCGACGACGACACCCATCTCGTCCTCCTTCGCACCACGGAAGGGGTCAGCCTCCGTCGCGGGCCCGACGTCCTGGCCCGCGTCGTCGTCCCGCCGGGCCCTGTTCGCCTGGGAGTCCGCATCCGCGGCTTCCGCCACACCTTCGCCTACGCTGCGCCCGACGGCGCCTGGCAGGACCTGACCACCGTCGAAGCCACCTTCCTCACCCCGCTGTTCACCAGCGTCCAGCTCGGCCTCTACGCCACCTCCGACGGCCGCCCGTCCACCAACCAGGCCCATTTCGCGTGGTTCGACATCACGTATCCGCACCAGCCCTCCGGGGCGAACGAAATCGACGATCCGGAAAGGTGATCCGAGGCATTTATTCGTTGACGAGGTGAGCGGTCCCTGTCGAAACACTTTCGACAGGGACCGCTTTTCCGTCGCGTCAGGGAATTCCCCGACTCCGAAACATCTTCGAAACGCTTGACATGGTCACGCCCTGTTTTCACACTGATTGACGAGGCGTCACCGCCGCTTTTCTCTGTGCCGCGGAACCTGCCTCGCAGCATTCTCACCCCGCTGCTCCGCATCCCTTTTCCACGGACGCGGACATCGCTCTTCGCGGATTCTTTCCGCCGCACTCACATCCATCCGAGATTTCCGTCCCGGAGGTCCAGTCATGCGTTCACACGCCATTCCACCGTCCACCGTCCGCCGGAAGACCGGCGGCCTCTGCGCGGCGCTGATCGTCGGCGTCCTCGGTTCGGCCACCGTGCTGGTGGCGCCGCCGACCGCACACGCCGCCGAGAGCACGCTCGGCAGCGCGGCGGCGCGGAGCGGCCGCTACTTCGGCACCGCCATCGCCTCGGGGAGGCTCAACGACTCGGCGTACACGACGATCGCGGCCCGCGAGTTCAACTCGGTGACGCCCGAGAACGAGATGAAGATCGACGCCACCGAACCCCAGCAGGGTCGGTTCGACTTCACCGCCGGCGACCGCGTCTACAACTGGGCGGTGCAGAACGGCAAACAGGTACGGGGCCACACCCTGGCCTGGCACTCCCAGCAGCCCGGCTGGATGCAGAACCTCAGCGGGAGCGCGCTGCGCCAGGCCATGACCAACCACATCAACGGCGTGATGGCCCACTACAAGGGCAAGCTCGCCCAGTGGGACGTCGTGAACGAGGCCTTCGCCGACGGCACCTCGGGAGCCCGGCGCGACTCCAACCTGCAGCGCACCGGCAACGACTGGATCGAGGTCGCCTTCCGTACCGCGCGCGCCGCCGACCCGGCCGCCAAGCTCTGCTACAACGACTACAACATCGAGAACTGGACCTGGGCCAAGACCCAGGCCGTGTACGCCATGGTCCGGGACTTCAAGCAGCGCGGCGTGCCGATCGACTGCGTCGGCTTCCAGTCGCACTTCAACAACGACAGCCCGTACAACAGCAACTTCCGCACCACCCTGCAGAGTTTCGCCGCCCTCGGCGTCGACGTGGCCGTCACCGAACTCGACATCCAGGGCGCCTCGGCCACGACCTACGCCAACGTGACCAACGACTGCCTGGCCGTCCCGCGCTGCCTCGGCGTCACCGTCTGGGGCGTGCGCGACACCGACTCCTGGCGAGCCGACCAGACGCCGCTGCTGTTCAACGGCGACGGCAGCAAGAAGCCCGCCTACACCTCCGTCCTCAGCGCGCTCAACGCCGGCTCCGGCACGCCCACTCCGACACCCTCCCCCGGCTCCGGACAGATCAAGGGCGTCGCGTCGGACCGCTGCGTGGACGTCCCGAACGCGTCCACCACCGACGGCACCCAGGTCCAGCTGTGGGACTGCAACGGCCGCACCAACCAGCAGTGGACCTACACCGCCGCGGGTGAACTCAGGGTCTACGGCGACAAGTGCCTGGACGCCGCCGGCACCGGCAACGGCGCCAAGGTGCAGATCTACAGCTGCTGGGGCGGCGACAACCAGAAGTGGCGCCTCGACTCCGACGGTTCCATCGTCGGCGTCCAGTCCGGCCTCTGCCTCGACGCCGCCGCCAACGGCACCGCGAACGGCACGCTGATCCAGCTCTACTCCTGCTGGAGCGGTGGCAACCAGCGCTGGACCCGCACCTGACACCCTTCGGTGACACCCCGCACCATCGAGGGGAGCCAGGCTGATCTGGCTCCCCTCCTCGGCGCGGTCAGGCAGAGGGAGGGTTGCCGTAGTAGGCGTCGGGGCCGTGCTTGCGTGTGAAGTGGCGGTCCAGGACGTGCTGCGGGGGTTCGACCGTGCCCAGGGCGATGGTGTGGAGGGCCATCTCGGCCACCGCCTCGCAGATGATGGCGTGCTCCAGGGACGCGGTGGCGTCGGCGCCCCAGGTGAAGGGGCCGTGGTGGGCGACCAGGGCGCCGGGGACTTCCCTGGCCCGGGTGTCGTCGCGGCCCAGCAGGTCCACGATGACCTGGCCGGTGTTGTACTCGTAGTCCGTGGCGCACTGCTCGGGGGTGAGGGCGTCGGTGACGGGGACGGGACCGTTGAAGGTGTCCGCGTGGGTCGTGCCGAGCACCGGTATCGGACGCCGGGCCTGGGCGAAGGCGACGGCGTGGGTGGAGTGCGTGTGGGTCACGCCTCCGATGGAGGGGAAGGCCAGGTAGAGGCTCCGGTGCGTCTCCGTGTCGGTGGACGGTCGCAGGTGGCCTTCCACGACGCTGCCGTCGGACAGGGAGACGACGACCAGGTCCTCCTCGCTCAGTACGTCGTAGGCCACGCCCGAGGGCTTGATGACGAAGACGCCGGCCTGTCGGTCCACACCGCTCACATTGCCCCAGGTGAGAGTGGCGAGCCCGGCTCGGGGGATGCGGAGGTTGGCCTCCAGTACCTCTCGGCGCAGCTCCTTGGAAACGGTCGTGCTCACGGAGGACTCCGTCCTGGTGGGGGTGGAGGCGGGGGCGGCGGGGGTGTTCACAGGCTCTGGGCCAGACGGTGGTAGGCCTGGTTCCAGCGCAGCTCGCGCGTGAAGCGCCGGACGGTGGTGTCCTCGTCGATGACGGCGAGTTCGGTCCGCAGCATCTCGGCGAGGTCCTCGAGCTCCTCGCCGCCGAGGGCGGTGGTCAGGACGGTGTGGTGCGGTGCTCCGGCCGTCAGCCAGGCCTCGGTGGAGGTACGCAGGTCGGGGCGTGGGCGCCAGACGGCTCGGGCGACGGGGAGCCGGGGCAGCGGCTCGGGCGGGGTGACCACGTCGATGTGGTTGGCGACGAGGCGGAACCGGTCGCCCATGTCGGCGAGACCGACGACGACGGCCGGGCCGGGATCCGCGTCGAAGACGAGACGGACCGGGTCCTCGCGTCCGCCGATGCCGAGCGGGTGGATCTCGCAGCTGGGTGTGGCCGTGGTGAGGGAGGGGCAGACCTCGAGCATGTGGGCGCCGAGGATGAGTTCCCGGCCGGGCGTGAGGTCGTAGGTGTAGTCCTCCATGAAGGAGGTGCCGCCGGGCCGGCCGTGGGCCATCGCCTTCAGTGTGCGCAGCAGGGTGGAGGTCTTCCAGTCTCCTTCGCCGCCGAAGCCGTAGCCGTCCGCCATCAGGCGCTGCACAGCGAGCCCGGGCAGCTGGCGCAGGCCCCCGAGGTCCTCGAAGTTGGTGGTGAAGGCCCGGAAGCCGCCTTCCGTGAGAAAGGCCCGCAGGCCCGCTTCGATGCGGGCGGCGTAGCGCAGGGATGCGTGGCGCTCGCCGCCGGGTCGCAGCTCGGGGGCGAGGGCGTAGAGGTCCTGGTACTCCTTGACGAGGGCGGTGACGGTGTCCTCGTCGGCGGCGTCGACCGCGGCGACGAGGTCGTTGACGCCGTATGTGTTGACCGAGACCCCGAACCGCAGCTGTGCCTCGACCTTGTCGCCTTCGGTGACGGCGACGTCGCGCATGTTGTCGCCGAACCGGGCGAGTCTGAGGGTGGTGAGTTCGGACCGGCCGACGGCGGCGCGGGCCCATCCGGCGATGCGATCGACGACGTCGGGGGTGGAGACGTGGCCGGCCACGGTCTTGCGCGGGACACCGAGACGGGTCTGGACGAAGCCGAACTCGCGGTCGCCGTGGGCGGCCTGGTTCAGGTTCATGAAGTCCATGTCGATGGTGGACCAGGGCAGCCGGCGGTTGGCCTGGGTGTGCAGGTGCAGCAAGGGCTTGCTGAGGGCGTCGAGGCCCGCGATCCACATCTTGGCCGGGGAGAAGGTGTGCATCCAGGCGATCAGGCCGATGCAGCGGTCGTCGGCGTTGGCCTCCAGGCAGACCGCGCGGATGGCGGCCGCGTCGGTGAGCACCGGCTTCCACACCAGGCGCACGGTCATCTGGGGCTGCTCGGCGAGGGTGTGGCAGATGGCGCGGGACTGGTCGGCGACCTGGGCCAGGGTGTCCTCGCCGTAGAGGGCCTGACTGCCTGTCAGAAACCAGATCTCGCGGTCGGGCTGGGCGAGCGTCATGTCGGGTGTGCTCCTCGGAGGTACGGGGGCGGAGAGGTGGGGCCGAAGGAGAGGCTGCGGGGGCGGGGAGGTGGCCCGGTCAGGCGGTGGTGGCGGCCCGCGCGGTGTTGCGGATCCGTCGCAGGCGGTGCAGGAGGAGGTCCGCGCCGGTGCCGAAGTGCTCGTACAGGGCGCGGTACTCGTCGAACAGCGCGTCGTAGGCGTCCGCCCGCGTGGGATCGGGCACGTACGCGTGGCGCTGGACGCTGCCCATGACGGCGGCGGCGGAACGTACGTCGGGGTAGGCGCCCGCGGCGACGGCGGCGTGGATGGCCGAGCCGAGCGCCGGCCCCTGTTCGGAGGTGCCGACGGACACGGGGCGGCGGAGCACGTCGGCGTAGATCTGCATGAGCAGGGCGTTCTTCTTCAGTCCTCCGGTGACGATGAACTCCTCCACGGGGATCCCGCCGCCCTCGAAGGCCTCGACGATCAGCCGGGTGCCGTAGGCGGTGGATTCGAGCAGGGCCCGGTAGACGTCTTCGGGCCGGGTGTCGAGGGTGAGGCCGGCGACGACTCCGGAGAGGTGGTGGTCGACCAGGGGGGAACGGTTGCCGTTCATCCAGTCCAGGGCGACCAGGCCGTGCGCGCCGACCGGCTGGTCGGCGGCCTTGCGGGTCAGGAGCTGATGGAGATCCTCGCCCGAGGCCTGCGCCTCGGCGCGATAGTCGTCCGGTACGCCCTGCCGGAGCCACCAGGCGAAGATGTCGCCGACCGCGCTCTGGCCGGCCTCGTAGCCGTAGGCGCCCTCGACGATGCCGCCGTCGACGACTCCGCAGATGCCGGGGACCTCGGCGAGGGTTGCGCCGTTGAGGACGTGGCAGGTGGAGGTGCCCATGATGGCGAGCATCCGGCCGTTCTCGACGGCGCCAGACGCCGGTGCGGCCACGTGGGCGTCGACGTTCCCGACGGCGACGGCGATGCCCTCGGGGAGGCCGGTCCACTGCGCGGCCAGGGAGCTCAGCGCACCGGCCCTGGAGCCCAGAGGGGAGAGCGGGTGCTCCAGGCGCGTGGCGGGGAAGTCGGCGAAGTCCGGGTGGAGCCCTGCCAGAAAGCCGGGCGCGGGGTAGGCGCCGTCCTGATGGATGCCCTTGTAGCCGGCGGTGCAGGTGTTGCGGGACTCGCTGCCGGTCAGCTGCCAGACGATCCAGTCGGCCGCCTCGATCCAGCGGGCGCAGGCGGCGTAGACGGCCGGGTCCTCCTCCAGGACCTGCAGGGCCTTCGCGTACTGCCACTCGGAGGAGATCTTGCCGCCGTACCGTGCGATCCACTTCTCGCCGCGGGCGTGCGCGAGGGCGTTGATGCGGTCGGCCTGCTCCTGGGCCGCGTGGTGCTTCCACAGTTTGGGCCAGGCGTGCGGGCGGTCGGCCCACTCGGGCGTCAGGGCGAGCGGGGTGCCGTCCGGGGTGGTCGGCAGGACCGTGCAGGCGGTGAAGTCGGTGGCGATCCCGATGACTTGGCCGGGGTCGACGCCGGCGTCGGCGAGCGCCGCCGGAACGGCGGTGCGCAGGACATCGCGCCAGTCCTCGGGGTGCTGCAGGGCCCAGTCGGGGGGCAGGGAGGCTCCGGTGGAGGGGAGGCGGTCCTCGATGACGGCGTGACGGTACTCGTGGACCGACGAACCGAGTTCGGCGCCGTCCCGGACCCTGACCACGACGGCGCGCCCGGAGAGGGTGCCGAAGTCGACTCCGATGGTGCAGGCCTCGGGATGGTGACGGGCTGCGAGGTCCGAAGGGGCGTGTGTGGTCACGTGTGATCTCTCTCGTCCAGGAGCAGGGGTCAGAGGAGCACCCTGATTGCAGGAGCACCCTGATTGTTAACGCTCACAATTGCGTGCGACAAGAGCTGGGTGCAGTTCTTTCGCACATCGGCCAAGAAACGAAAGTCCGGGAAGTGAGCGCTCACGTGCACACCAGAGGTGGTCCCCGGCGTCGCGAACCGGGACGCGCCCGCCCCCGGACCGCGGACAGGAAGCCGGCGCCGGCGGCAAGGAGGTGGCGGCGAGAGCCGCCCGCCGCGTCAGGCCTCGTGCGGAGGGCGCGTGCTCGCGCGCATGATGAGCTGCGGTTGCACCAGGAGGTGCTCGGGCTGCCGGGCGCGACCCTCGATGTGGTCCACCAGCAGCCCGATGCTCCGGCGCCCGATGGCGGCGAAGTCCTGGCGGACCGTCGTCAGTGGCGGAGGGAAGTACTCGGCCTCCGGGATGTCGTCGAAACCGGCGACGGCCACCTGGCCGGGCGTGCGGATCCCGCCCTCGCGCAGCGCCCGCAGGACGCCGAGCGCCATCTGGTCGTTGGCGACGAAGACGGCCGTGACCGGTGTCGCCCCGCGGCGGGCCAGGGCGAGTCCCGCGAGTTCCTGTCCCGCCCGGTACCCGGACAGCGGGCTCCAGTCCCCCGTCAGTACGCGCGGAGGCCGGATGCCGCTCTCCTCCAGGACGGCGCGCCATCCCGCGGTGCGGGCCTCGCTCTCCAGCCAGTCGTCGGGACCCGCCACGTGCCAGACGGTGCCGTGTCCGGCGGCGAGCAGGTGCTCCGTGACCATGCGGGCGCCGAGCTCCTGGTCGAGGGAGACTCCGGGCAGGTCGAGCTGATGCCCGCCCTCCACGGTGACCACGGGGAAGGGCGCGTCCAGCTCGGCGAGCGCATGTACGTGCGAGCGCTGTGGGGTGATGGCGACGACGCCCTCCACGCCCCAGGACGCGAGGTGGTCGATGGCGTCCTTGAGCCCCTGCCCCTCTCCGGTGCGCAGACTGACGGTCGAGACGAGGTAGCCCTGTTCCCTGGCCGCCTCCTCCAGGCCGGTCAGGGTGCTGGCGGGCCCGTACAGGGCGGTGTTGACGGCGATGACGCCCAGCGTCCTCGTACGGCGCGTCACCAGGGCGCGTGCGGCGGAGTTGCGGCGGTAGCCCAGCCGCTCGATGGCCAGGGTGACCTGCTCGCGGGTGGCCGCGCGCACGTTGGGATGACCGCTCAGCACCCGGGAGACGGTCTGGTGGGAGACCCCCGCCTCTCGTGCGACATCGGCCATCGTCGGCGGGCGGACGTCTCCTGCGGCATGCGCCACGTTCGCCTCCCTTCTCCCTGCTTGCGGCTGTGTATCGATGCGAGCAAAACCCTAGCGCCTCTCGTATCACGCTTTTGTGAGCGCTAACAACCCTCTCTCGCGAGACGGGCCCGGCCCTGTCCGGAGCAGCGTCAGCCCCGCGTACTGAACCGCAGGACCGTCCTCGACCGGTACTCCTCGCCGGGGCGCAGCACCGTGGACGGGTCACCGGGGCGGTTCGGGGAGTCGGGGAAGTGCTGGGTCTCCAGCGCGATGCCGGCGCCCGTCCGGTAGGGGGTGCCGCTCTTGCCGAGGACCGTTCCGTCGAACTGCCCCGCGGTGTAGACCTGGAGCCCGGGCTCCGTGGTCAGCACCTCCATGCGGCGGCCCGTGGACGGTGCGTGGAGGACGGCGGCCGGGCGGAGCGTGTCGTCGTCGCCGTGCGGGCTCAGTACGAAGTTGTGGTCGTACCCGCCGCCCGCCCCGGGCCGGGCCTGGGCCTCGGCGATCCTGAGCGGCCGGCGGAGGTCGAACGCGGTGCCGGTGACGGGGCGGTGGTCCCCGCAGGGGATGAGTTCCTCGTCGACCGGTGTGTAGTGGGCGGCGTGGACGGCCAGTTGATGGTCGAGGATGTCGCCGGCGCCCTCGCCTTCGAGGTTGAAGTAGGCGTGGTTGGTCAGGTTGACCAGGGTGGTCGCGTCGGTGACCGCCGCGTAGGAGAAGGAGAGTTCGCTGTCACGGCTGATGAGACAGCTGACGGTGACGTCCAGGTTTCCCGGGAATCCCTGGTCTCCGTCGGGGCTGCGGAGGTGCAGGAGCACACCGGTCCGCTCCGGGGTGTGCACGCTTTCGGCCTCCCAGAGCCGGGTGTCGAAGCCGTCGGTTCCGCCGTGCAGGCAGTGACCGTTCTCCTGCGTGCTCAGCTGGTACGTCTTCCCGTCCAGGGAGAACCGGCCCCGTGCGATGCGGTTGGCGTAGCGGCCCACGGTGGCTCCGAAGTACCGGGCGGCAGCGGTCCGGGCCGGGTTGCGGGGAGCGAGGACGACGTCGGCCGGGGTGCCGTGCCGGTCCGGCACCCACAGTCCGTGGAGGCGGGCGCCGCGGGTGTGCACCTCTGCCGTGAGTCCGCCGGGAAAGCCGAAGGTCCATCGTTGCCCGGCATCCGTGTCGGTGGCGCAGACCGGTGGGCCACCGGTGAAGGGCGGAAGGGAGGACGGGGTCATGGAAGTTCCTTGTCCGGAGTGCGGCACAGCCGGGAAAGGAGGGTGAAGGCCCCGCTTTCCCGGCCGTGATCGTGGTGGTCGGTGGTCGGTGGTGAGTGGTGGTGGGTGGTCAGCTCGGGACCGGGCCTGCCCGGGAGGTCTAGCGCACCGGGCGGGAGCCGCCGAAGAGCCGCTGGAGGAGGATGAAGACGAACAACAGGCCGCCGATGACGATGCGCGTCCACCATGAGCTGAGCGTGCCCTGGAAGCTGATGACGGTCTGGATCAGGCCGAGGACCATCACGCCCAGCGCCGTTCCCAGGACGAAGCCGGAGCCGCCGGTGAGCAGCGTCCCTCCGATGACGGCGGCCGCGATGGCGTCGAGTTCCATGCCGACGGCGTGCAGGGCGTAGCCGGACAGCATGTAGAAGGTCAGCAGCAGGCCGCCGAGGGCGGAGCACAGGCCGCTCACGGCGTACACCGCGATCTTGGTGCGTCCCACCGGCAGGCCCATGAGACGGGCCGAGGACTCGTTGCCGCCCAGGGCGTAGACGGTGCGGCCGAAGCGGGTGTGGTGGAGGACGACGAAGGCCAGCGCCAGCACGACCAGGGCGATGACCACGGCGGGTGAGACGAACAGTCCCCCGGGCAGGAGCACCCGCGTCTGGGCGATCCGCGTGGTCGTCGGGTCGGTGAGGGAGATGGACTCCGTGCTGATCATGTAGCAGAGGCCGCGGGCGAGGAACATGCCGGCGAGGGTGACGATGAAGGGCTGGATCTCGAAGGTGTGGATCACCCAGCCCATGAGGGCGCCGCCTGCTGCTCCCACCAGCAGGACCAGCGGCACCGCCAGGGCGAGCGGGAGGCCGTTCCGTTCGACGAGCCAGGCCGTCAGCATGGTCGACAGGGCCACCATGGAGCCGACGGACAGGTCGATTCCGCCGGTGAGGATGACGAACGTCATGCCGATCGCCACGACCAGCAGGAAGCCGTTGTCGATCAGGACGTTGAGCAGGACCTGCGCGGAGAAGAAGCCTTCGTACCGCAGGGAGCCGATCGAGAACATCGCGATCAGCAGAGTGGCCGTCACCAGGAGCGGCACATGGGCGGCATGCCGTACCGAGAACCGCTGGAGCGGCCTGGTGAGGGAGCTGGGGGCGGTGCTCACGGGTGGACCTCCTGCTGGCGGGATCCCACGTCACCGGCCGCGGCGGCCGGGTCCGGGGCGGCCGCTCGGCGACGGCGTGAGAGTCGCGCGCGGAACGCGGGCGACTGGACGAGACACACGACGATGACGACCAGTGCCTTGAAGACGAGAGTGGTCTCCGGCGGTACGCCGAGGGTGTAGATCGTGGTCGAGAGGGTCTGGATGATCAGTGCGCCCAGGACCGTACCGCCGAGGGAGAAGCGGCCGCCCGTCAGCGCGGTGCCGCCGATGACGACGGCGAGGATCGCGTCCAGCTCGATCCACAGGCCCGCGTTGTTCCCGTCGGCGCTGGACACGTTGGAGCTGATCATCAGGCCGGCCACCGCGGCGCACACGGCGCTGACGACGTAGACCGTGACCAGGAGCCCGGTCGCCCGGATGCCGACGAGCCGGCTCGCCACCGGATTGCCGCCCACCGATTCGAGGAGCATGCCGAGCGCGGTCCGCCGCGTGACGAGGGAGGTGACGGCGACGAGGGCCGCGGCCAGCAGGACGGCGAAGGGCAGGGTGAGCCAGTAGCCGCCGCCGATCATCTTGTAGGCGTCGCTGGACACGCTGATGATCTGGCCGTCGGTGATCAGCTGGGCCACGCCCCGCCCCGCGACCATGAGGACCAGTGTGGCGACGATGGGCTGGACACCCAGCCGGGCGACGAGGAAACCGTTGAGGAGGCCGATCACGGCGGCGGTGCCGAGCGCGACCGCGATCGCCGACATGACGGTGGGCAGGCTTCCGGGATCCTTCGCGGTGGCGATGTGCTCGCACGCGAGCGCGCCGGCGATGGCCACCGTCGAGCCGACCGAGAGGTCGATGCCCCGGGTCGCGATGACCAGCGTCATGCCGAGCGACACGAGGATCAGAGGGGCGCCGAACTGAAGGATGTCGATCAGGCTGCCGTACAGGTGTCCGTTCTGGACGCGGACGGCGAAGAAGTCGTGGGTGAGCGCGACGTTGCCGAGCAGCAGGGCGGCCAGGACGGCGGCGGGCCAGAAGAGGCGGTGCTCGGTGAGCTGCCGGGCGCCGGGTGCCCGGGCCGGACGCCCCCCGGCGCCGGTGTCGTCAGGTGGTGTCATGAGGTGGCTCCGGTGGCGATGGTGCCCAGGATCCGGTCGGGCGTCAGGGTCAGGTCGTTGGGGAGGGTGGCGACAAGCCGGTGGTCGCGCAGCACGCCGACCCGGTGGCTCAGCCGCAGGACCTCCTCGAGTTCGGCGGAGATGAAGAGGACGGCGGTGCCCTCCGCGGCCAGGCGGGTGACCAGTTTCTGGATCTCCGTCTTGGCTCCGATGTCGATGCCCCGGGTGGGTTCGTCCAGGATCAGCAGCTCGGGGTCGGTGAGCAGCCACCGCGCGAGCAGCACCTTCTGCTGGTTGCCTCCGCTGAGGTTGCGGACCTGGGCCTCGGGGTCGGCCGGGCGGATGTCGAGGACCTCGGTCCACCGGGCGGCGATCTCGTCCTGCCGGGTACGGGAGAGGGGTCTGGTCCAGCCGCGTGCGGCTTGGAGCGCGAGCACGATGTTCTCGCGGACCGTGAGTTCGCCGATCAGGCCCTCCGCCTTGCGGTTCTCCGAGCAGAAGGCGATCTTGTGGGCGATCGCGGCGCGGGGGGACCGCAGGGCGGTCCGTTCGCCGTCGATCCGCAGCTCGCCGCCGTCGGCCTGGTCGGCGCCGAAGAGCAGCCGAGCCGCCTCGGTACGTCCGGAGCCGAGGAGTCCGGCCAGGCCGATGACCTCGCCTCGGTGGATGTCCAGGTCGTACGGCTGGACGGCACCGGCCCGCGCGAGTCCGCGGGCGCTCAGGAAGGGGGTGTCCGCGGGGACGGGGGCGGCGGTGCCGGTGTGCGACGTCTCCGCGAGTTCGTCGAGGGTGCGCAGTTCGCTGCCGACCATGCGGTGTACCAGGGTGACGGGTGTCAGCTCGTCGATCCGGTACTCGCCCTCGAGGCGTCCGTTGCGCAGGACGGTCACCCGGTCGCACAGGTCGAAGACCTGGTCGAGGAAGTGGGTGACGAAGAGGATCGCGACGCCCCGGTCCCGCAACCGGCGTACCAGGACGAACAGTTGGGCGACCTCGTCCCGGTCGAGGCTGGAGGTGGGCTCGTCGAGGACGAGCACCTTCGCCTGGATGTCCACGGCCCGTACGATCGCGACCAGTTGCTGGACGGCGAGGGAGTGCGCGCTCAGCGGCAGACGGACGTCGAGGCCGAGTTCCAGCTCGGTGATGAGCTGTGCCGCGCGCCGGTGGAGAGCCGACCAGTGGACGAGTCCCAGGCGTCGGGGTTCACGGCCGATGAGGATGTTCTCGGCGACGGAGAGGTTGGGGCACAGGTTCACCTCCTGGTAGACCGTGCTGATTCCGGCGTGCTGTGCTTCCAGTGGTTCGGCGAACCGCTGAGGGGTGCCGTCGACGGAGACCGTTCCCGCGTCGGGCGGGTGGACCCCGGTGAGCACCTTGATGAGGGTCGACTTGCCGGCGCCGTTCTCGCCCATCAGTGCGTGGACCTCGCCCGGGAAGAGGCGCAGGTCCACGCCGTCGAGGGCGAGGACGCCGGGGAAGGCCTTGCGGATGCCGTGGGCTTCCAGGACGGGCCGGTCGACGCGGGTGGGTGTGTGGGGGGTGGGTGGGGCTGCCATTCGCCCTCCTCTCCTGAGGGATCGGGGGGCGGCGCGAGGCCGCCCCCCGAGCGGGTGCGGGCGGAAGGTCAGTACTGGCGACCGGGAAGCGCGGCCGCGGCCTGGTCCTGGGTGTAGACGCCTTCCTTGACCTCGACCCGTCGCGGGACGCTCTCCCCCGCCGCGACCTTCTTGGCGAGTTCCATCAGCTGGTCGCCGAGGAGCGGGTTGCACTCGACCACCACGTTGATCTTCTTCTGCTGCATGGCGACGAAGGCGTCCTTGATGCCGTCGACGGAGATCACCTTGATGTCGGTGCCCGGCTTCTTGCCCGCTTCCTCGATGGCCTGGATGGCACCCAGGGCCATGTCGTCGTTGTGGGCGTACAGGACGTCGATGTCCTCGTGGGACTTGAGGAAGGCCTGCATGACCTCCTTGCCCTTGGCGCGGGTGAAGTCCCCGGTCTGGGAGGCGACGACCTTGAACTTGGGGTCGCCCTTGATGACGTCGGCGAAGCCGGCCTTGCGGTCGTTGGCGGGGGCGGAGCCGGTGGTGCCCTGGAGCTCGACGACGTTGACCGGCGCCGTGGTTCCCGCGTACTCCTTCACGAGCCACTTGCCGGCCTCCTGCCCCTCCTTGACGAAGTCGGAGCCGAGGAAGGTCCGGTAGAGGGAGGTGTCCTGCGAGTCGACGGCGCGGTCGGTGAGGATCACGGGGATGCCGGCGTTCTTGGCCTCCTTCAGGACGGTGTCCCAGCCGGACTCCACCACCGGAGAGAAGGCGATGACGTCCACCTTCTGCTGGATGAAGGTGCGGATCGCCTTGATCTGGTTCTCCTGCTTCTGCTGCGCGTCGGAGAACTTCAGGGTGATGCCGGCCTTCTCGGCCGCCTCGCGGATGGACTTGGTGTTGGCGGTGCGCCACCCGCTCTCGGCTCCTACCTGAGCGAACCCGATCACCAGCTTGCCGTCGGAGGAGCCCTTGCCGGTGCCGCCGGGGCTGCCGGTGGTCGCGGGCTCGGTGGTGCAGGCGGTCAGCACACTGCCGGCCAGGGCGGCGGCGGCGATGACGCGGAGAGCTCTGTGGGCCATGTCGTGGTTCCTCTCGGGACGTGCGTCGTACCAGGCGGAGCCCTGAAGGCGATGGGCACCGTGAAGGGTGGCTGCGCAGGGGTGGTCGATCCGGGCGAGGCAGGACGAAGCGTCAGCCCCGACGGCCGTGAGCCGGCGAACGCGACACATTGTGAGCGTTAACAGAGTGGTTACTCAAGGGCTCGTACGCCTGTTACCCGTTCTTGATGCCCAGGAGCGAGACGGCGATTGGCGCGGGGAGACCCCCCGAAGTCCAGAGGAACACGCGGTTACGGAGAGAGCTTGACTCTCCGGACCCCCTGCGACCTGGGCCGGACCAGAGGGGGGCCACTACCCGCGGGCCCGATACGGCAACGTGACACGGAGCGTCGAGACCCAGAATTTGTGAGCGCTAACAATTTGATCACCTGGGTCGGCCGTCGGAAGAATGCCGCCTGTTCACGTGGCGCGCCCGAAGCGTCAGGCGTACGACCGCAACCAGCGCAGTCTGGCCGCCTCGTGGTACGGGCCGCCGCCCTCGTGGTCGTTGAAGTCGTAGACCTCGATGGCCTTGTCGGAGCCGCCCCAGGCGTTGAACGCCGCGAAGACGGTCGACGGCGGGCAGATCTGGTCCTCCAGCGCCGCCGAGAACAGGGCGGGTGCACGACCGCGGGCGGCGAAGTGGACGCCGTCGAAGTACGACAGCGTGCGCAGGGCGTCCTCGGTGCGGCCGCGGTGCGTCCTGAGGTAGAGGGCGACCTCGCGGTACGGGTGTCGGTCCGTCAGCGTCGTGGCGCGGGGGAAGTCGCACAGGAACGGCACGTCCGGCGCCACGGCGACCAGGTCCGGCACCAGACCGCCCACGGCGATGGTGATGCCGCCGCCCTGACTCCCGCCGAGCGCCACGGTCCGCGAGGCGTCCGTCAGCGGGTGCGAGCGGGCCGCCTCCACCGCGCGTACGGCATCGGTGAACACCCGCCGGTAGTAGTAGTTCTCCGGGGCGTCGATGCCCCGAGTCATGAACCCGGGGTACGCCGGACCGCTGCCCGCCGGGTCGGCGGTGCCGCCACCGCCGCCCCAGCTGCTGCCCTGCCCCCGGGTGTCCATCACGAAGTGCGCCCGGCCACTGGACGCCCACAGCAGGTCCTCGTGGGGAAGACCGCGCCCGCCGCCGTAACCCATGAACTCCACGACCAGCGGCACCTGTTCCTGGGCCTCGGCCGGCAGCCGCAGCCAGCCCTTCACCGGGTGACCGCCGAACCCGGCGAACGTCACGTCGTACACCCGGACCGTCGACAGTCCTGCGTCGACCGGCTCGAAGCGGGCGTCCAGGTCGAACTCGCGTGCCTCCGCAAGCGTCTTGGCCCAGAAGGCATCGAAGTCCTCGGGGGCGACCGAGTCGCTGTGATACTCGCGGAGTTCGTCGAGGGGGAGGTCGAAATGGGCCATGCGGGACCGCCTTCGGTAGGTGGGATGACCGGTCACACCGTACGTGGGAGCGCGCCCACCCCACCAGAGTCTCCGGATCGCCCTGGCCGCGCACGCGTGCGGCCCACGAAGTTCCACCACCACGTGATCCGCCGGTGTTTCCTCAGGTCAGAGGGCGGCGTCGCGTTCCGCCGATTCCTGCCTGTGGTTCTGCCTGGAGACGGATACGGCCCGCTGGTTGGCTGTTCGGTGCGGGCGGGAATCCGGACTTCACCAAGGTGGTCCGGTTGCACGCCGGCCAGGTCGTTGTCCGTACGACGAGCCGTCCGGCCCTGTCGGGCACCCGGCGGCCGTCTTCCGGGTCGGTGCAGCGTCCTGTTCGCGTCCGTGACAGCCCCGGAGTCACTTCCCCTGAGCGGAGAGAAATTGAGCGTGGTGTTGACGACCGCCTCCGTGCCGGACCAGGACAAGGTCGCGTACTGGAACGATGCGGTGAGCAGGACGCTGGTGCCGATGGAGGTCGCCCCCCGGGGTGACGGGCCGTTCGACGGCCGGATCGCCACCAGCCGTCTCGCGTATCTCCAGGTCTCCACCGTGGAGGCCGACGCGGGGCGGGTCAGCCGCACACCGGCTCTCATCGCCAGGTCGTCCGAGGCGCTGGTGGCGGTCGGTGTCCAGACATCCGGCACGGCCACCTTCGTCCAGGACGGCCGGCGGGCCTCGGTGCGTGAAGGTGACCTGGTGGTGTACGACACGACCCGGCCGTACTCCTTCGACTATCCGCAGCGGTTCGCCACGCACGTCTTCCAGCTTCCACGCCGCACGCTGGGCGTGTCGGACAGCGACATCCGGCAGGTCACGGGCAACGCCATCGGCACCGGGGACGGTTTCGGCGCGATGCTGCTCCCGTTCCTCGCCACCCTGGCCTCCTCCCCTGCCGACGGCTATCCGCCGGCGGTCGCGGACCGGCTGGCCGGCAATGTCGTCGAGCTGTTCGCCACCCTGATCACCGAGCGGGCCCACCCGGGCGGCAGGGTCACGGACGCACCGAGCCATCTGGTGCTGCGCGTCCGTGACCACATCAACCGGCACCTGGGCGACCCGGACCTGTCACCGGAGCGCATCGCCCGGGCGCAACGGATCTCCGTCCGGTACCTGCACCGGCTGTTCGAGGGCGAGGGGACCACGGTCAGCCAGCTCATCCGGCAACGGCGCCTGGAGGAGTGCGGCCGCGAACTGGGCCGCCGCGGCGGGACGGCCCCCACCGTGTCCGCCGTGGCGCAGAGGTGGGGATTCGTCAGCCCGGCCCACTTCAGTCGGTCCTTCCGCGCCGCCTACGGCGTCTCCCCCCGTGAATGGCGCAACCTGCGCACCGCCCAGGAGGATCTCGGAGGTGCCCCGGTGATCGCTTCGGCACCCGGGATCCCCGCCGGGGGCGCCGCCGGTGTCCACGGTGCCGACCGTCACGGGGCCGGCCTCGCGCCGTCCAGCAGGTGAGGTTCTGCTCCGGCTCCCCGTGCCCGCGACGGCGGTGCCCGGCCCCGGCAGTCGCCACACGCCGTTCCGCCGCCCGAGCAGGGACCTGTGCGGCGCTCGCCCGAACCGCCCTTTCACTTCAGCCCTCTCGGCAGGAGACCGTGTGTGACCGCCTTCGTCCCTTCGTCCCCCCGACCGGTCCTGGACCGTCCCACTCGGGCATTCGTGTCCCACCACGCCTGCCCGCCGTGGGCGCACGACCAGGACCTGGAGCAGGCCCGTCTTGACCTCGCACGTCTCCAGGGCACAGAAGGCCTCGACCCTCGCGACGAGGAAGCCGTCTCCACGGAGTGGTTCGCCCTGCCGGGCGGGCCGACCGGCCACGTACGGGTGCAGGTGGTCAGGCCGGCCGACAGCGTTGGCCGGATTCCGGTCGTGCTGTTCCTGCACGGTCTCGGCTGGGTTCTGGGCGACGCCGGCACCCATGAACGTCTGGTGCGCGCGTTCGCCCTCGGCGCGGACGCGGCTGTGGTCTTCGTCGAGTACGAGCGTGCCCCCGAGGCGCGGTATCCGGTCGCCGTCGAGCAGTGCTACGCCGTCGCGAAGTGGGTCTGCGAGCGAGGCGGCGAAATCGGCCTGGACGGAAGCCGGGTCGCCGCCGTGGGCGACTCCACGGGCGGCAACCTGGTGGCGGCGCTGACCCTGCTCGCCAAGGAGCGCGGAGGGGTGCGGCTGCTCCAGCAGGTGCTGCTCTGCCCGGTCACCGACGCGGGCTTCGACACCCCCTCGTACCGGGAGTTCGCCACCGGCTACTTCCTCGGCGGTGAGACCATGCGCTGGTTCTGGGACCAGTACCTGCCCGACGTACGGCAGCGGAATCAGGTCACCGCGTCACCGCTGAGGGCATCCCTGGAACAGCTCGCCGGACTCCCGCCGGCCCTGGTGGTCACCGGCGAGGCCGACGTGGTGCGCGACGAGGGTGAGGCGTACGCGACGAAGCTCCGGGCGGCCGGCGTGCCGGTGGTGTCCATGCGCTACCACGGGACGATCCACGGCTTCATGGTGCTCGATCAGCTCCGCGACACGGACTCCGCCCGCGCCGCCCTCGTGCAGGCCCTCGACACCGTGCACGTCGCCCTGCACCGGCGCCGCAGCTGAGCCCCCGCCCCGGCACACCGCGGCAGGCGCTGCTCACTCGGTGCGGAGCGAGTCCAGGAGCTGCTGTGCGGCCTTCAGGTCCTCGCCGTCGATCGCGTCGCCCAGGGCGACGACCTGCCGGAGAGAGGAGCGGGCCTCGTCCGCTTCCCCCAGTTCGACCAGGGCCTCTCCCAGATGCAGAAGTGCGCTGCCCTCGATGTGGGGAATGCCGATGCGGTGGGACTGTGCCACGGCATCGCGCAGGTGGTCGGCGGCCTCGCGCCATCGCCGCAGGGCGGCGTGGCCGCGGCCGAGCGCGCCGGTCGTGTTGGCACGGTACATGTCGGCGAGGTGCCCGCTCACCGGACAGTCGGGTGCGTCCAGGAACGAGATGATGCGCTGGTGCTGGACCAGGGCTTCCTCGGCACGGCCGAGCAGGCGCAGCGAGGTTCCGTGGGTGAACATGGCGCCCAGCCAGCCCGCGCGGTCATCGGTCTCCTCGTAGAGACCTATGGCGGCGAGCGACGTGTCGGCCGCTTCCTGGATCTCTCCGAGCTCCGACTGGGCCCACGCCGCCAGCGCCAGCGCCGATGCCTGTTGGGACGTGTCGCGGGCGCGGCGGGCGCACTCCAGCCCTTCGCGGGCCCGTTCGACGGCCTCTCCGTACCGGGATTCGCAGGAGAGGGACCAGGAGTACACGTTGAGGTGAAATGCCTGCATGTACGGGTCGTCAAGCGCGGTGGCGGCCACGCCGGCCAGACGGAACACCTCGGGCCAGTGTCCCCAGTGGACCCACAGGTTGCAGAACCATTCCATGGCATGCGCGGTCTCCACGACCTGGGTGTGCTCACCCCGCTGGGCGGCGCCGCGCAGCGCGGCGAGCCAGGAGGGCGCCTCGCTCTGGAGCCAGTCACGGGCCTCCTCCGCGCTCTCCAGCGGGACCAGGCCCTGCCAGGACGGCGGCGGCGCCCCGTACTCGGGCTTGTACCAGCGGCCGGCGACCGCGGCCGTCTCCAGGAGCCAGGCGCGCAGCCGGTCGTCGGCTGCCTCCCGCTCGGCTGGTTCCTCCTCGCGGGAGAGCCGGGCGCGGGCGAACAGCCGCAGCAGGTCGTGCAGTTGGTAGCGGCGGGTGAAGGTGGCCTGGAGCAGCCCGGCCTCGACCAGCTCCTCCATCACGTCCTCGGCCTCGAAGACGTCGGTGGCGGTCAGCGCGGCGCCGTAGGCGGCGGTCATGTCAGGGCCCGGGACCAGGCTCAGCAGTCGCAGCAGCCGCGCGGCCTGGCCGGTCAGCTGACGGTAGGACAGCTCGAAGGCCGCCTCCACCCTTATGTCGCCGGCGGCGAGCGCGCTCAGTCGGCGTTCCTCGTCGGCCAGCCGCCGGACCAGGTGACCGACGGTCCATCCGGAACGGACGGTCAGCCAGTTCGCCGCCACCCGCAGGGCCAGCGGCAGCCGCCCGCACAGCTCTGCCACCCGCGCCACGGCCTCGGCTTCCGCGTCCGCCCGCTCCTCGCCCAGAATCCGGCGCAGCAGATCGACCGCCTCCTCCTGTGCCATCTCCGACAGCGCAAGGCGGTCGACGTCCTCAAGGCCGGTCAAGGGCCGCCGACTGGTGACCAGCACCAGACTCCGCCCGCCTGCCGGCAGCAGCGCACGGACCTGCCCCTCGTCGCGGGCGTTGTCCAACACCACCAGGCACAGCCGGTCACTCAACAGCGCCCGCAGCAGCCCCGCGCGGCCCTGTTGATCCTCCTGCGCCAGCCGGCGGTCCGACACGCCGAGGGCCTTCAGCAGCTTCAGCAGCGCCTCGCCCGTGTCCACGGGGCCGTCCACCCCGTGCAGGTCCACCACGAAGCAGCCGTCGGGGAACTTCTCCGCCAGATCCGCCGCCGCCTTCAGCGCCAGCGTCGTCTTCCCGCACCCGGGAGGACCCGAGACGACCCACACCGACACCTCTCCGCCGGCCAGGGTCCGTGCCGCGGCCTCTCGCAGGAGGGCCAGCTCAGGTGCGCGCCCGGTGAAGTCCCCCACCGATCGCGGCGGCACGGCCGTTCCCGCCACCGCGACCGCGCGCGTCGGACGCGCGGCCCGGGCCGTGGTCAGCAGCGCCTCCCGCTCGTCGTCCGTGAGTCCGAGCCCCTCCGCCAGCGCCACCACCGTGCGCCGCTGCGGAACCAGACTGCGCCCCCGTTCCATGTCGCCGATGGCCCGGACACTCACCCCCGACGCCTCGGCCAGCTCCTCCATCGTCAGACAGCCGCGCTGCCGCAGGCCGCGCAGAACGGCACCGAAGGACTTCTTCCCGTACACAACTCCTCTTTCCTCCCCGAAACCGTCCCGAGGAAGGGGGCATGGGCGACGACGTGTGCTCCGCGGTGCCGGCCACCGTGATCATCACGGCCGTCGATGAGACCGGGCCTCGACAGCTGGGTCACGCCCCGGGCGAGGACGTGGCGGATGGCCGCGTTGTCGGCGCGGCGTCGTCCACGGCTACGGACCGGCCGAGCCGCTCCGCGAGCTCGTCGACGAGTGCCTGGAGCTCGGGGCTGCCGGGGCGGGCTCGCTGGAGCCTTGCCGTCATGCGTCGTTCCTCTCCCGGCCAACCGTCCCCGCGGGCGTCTCCACTCCGCGGCTCTTGATCAGTCTGAGGAAACGACGACGTCGGCACATCGCATGAATCTTCCATTGCCATGACGCCCACGTGGGATACGAAGCGACTACTCTCCGCTGTCGCGCTGCTTCACCCGTCGGGTCAGCTCCGCGCGCGAGGTGACGTCCAGCTTGGTGAACGCCCGGCGCAGGTGCGAACTCACCGTGTGCGGTGAGAGGGAGAGCCGCTCGGCCACCTGTTGGTTGGTCAGCCCCCGGGCCACGAGCCGTACCACCCGTGTCTCCGCGGCCGTCAGCTCGGGCGACGCACGGTCGAGTCCGGCAGGCAGGGGCCGCTTGCGGACACCGGCGGCCCGCAGGCGCCGGCGCACCCGTGCGACGTCCCGTTCGGCGCCCGCGCGCGCGTAGAGCGCGAGGGCCGTCTCGAAGTACGGCACCGCTTCGGACCTTCGGGTGGCCGCCAGCTTGCGTCCGGCGTCCTCCAGGGCCGACGCCCGGGCCAGCACCCGGGGGCAGTCCTCGTACAGCCGGACGGCGCGTACGAGAGGGGCGAGGTCGTTGTCGAGGAGGCCCCGGGCGTGCGCGGCGGTGGCGGCGAGGAACGGGAGCCCGGGGTTGAGCACGGCTCGCCTCTCGGCCAGGGCGACCGCCTGCGCGGCCCGTTCGTGCCTGCCCGCGCGCAGCGCCATACGCACGAGCACCGGGGCGTCGGCGGGGTCGATCAGGCCGGCGTAGGCGGGCCGGTCCACGGCGGGCGACGTCATCACCTCGTCGAGTTCGGCCATGGCACGGTCGGGCCTGCCTTCGAAGTCGGCCATCAGGGCCAGCATCCAGGTGCCGAAGTGCCGGACGACGGGTGCGCCGTCGCTCCGCATGCGCCTCGCCTCCGCCGCGTACGCTTCCGCGGTCCGCCGGTCATCGGTGTGGAGGGCGACGCGCAGCATCACGTACCGGAGCGTGACGTCGGCGAGGTTGCCCGGGCCGGGATCGTCGGCCGCCGGGGACGCGGCTTCGGCGTCGGCCCGGGCATCCGACAGCCGTCCGGTCTCCAGAAGGATGCGGGCGCGGGTCATGAGCCACATGCGGGTGGCGGCCGTCCGGCCCTGCTCCCCGGTGATCCGGATGCCCTCCTCCGCGGCGGCGAGCGCCTCCGCGGTGCGTCCGGTGGTGTTCGACAGGAGGGCGTGCCACAGGGCCTCCGGCACCCACAGCGAGGTGCTGACGCCCAGGGCGTCGGCCAGCGCGGCGGAGCGCTCGGCCTGCCGGAACGCCTCGGTCAGGTCCATGCGGTGGAAACCGACGGCCGAGCGGACCGTCGTCAACGTGGCCTCGGCAGCACGGTCCCCGGCTGCCGCCGCGGTCTCCCACGCCTCCGCGGCGACCTGCTCGGCCGCCGTGTGCTCGCCCGACATCGAAAGGCCGACGGCGAGCATGGCGAGCAGTCGCCCCCTCGCGGTCGCGGATATCCCGGGCAGTTCCGCCCCGGCGCGCGCCTGCCGGACCGCCTCGGAGAAGTCGAACGGTACGGCGAGGCGTGCCATGGCGAGGCGTACGAGCGCTTCGTCCTCGGATCCGAGACCGCCGGCCGCCAGGACGGCGGCTCCCAGCTCACGCGCCTGGGCGGCCCGGCCCGTCTGCCAGAGCAGCGGGATCGTCTCGGCGATGACCCGCGGCCTCTCCGGCGCGTCCGCCGTGGTGAGTTCCAGGGCCTTGAGGCTGAGCTCCGCGGCTGCCCCGGGAGCGGTGGCGGCGAGCTCCGCCGCTTCGGTGCGGAGCCGGTCGGCCTGCGCGGCGTCCCTCGCCGCCGGCCTTTCGGCCTCCTCGGCATCAGCCGGTGCTCTCCCCGGCGGCAGCCCGGCGGCCTGTCGGCGCAGGGCCTGACGCAGGGGCAGGGGGAGGCCTGCTTCCACCGCCTCGCGGATCAGGTCGTGGCGGAAGGCGAGGCGATCGCCGCTCTCGGCGAGCAGACCGGCGTCGAGGGATTCCCGTACGGCTGTGATGAGCGCCGCCGAGGACCTGCCGAGCAGTTCGGCGAGCAGCGCGACGGTGACCGTGCCGCCCACGGCGGCCGCCGTCCGCACCAGCTCCCGCGCCTCGTCGGACAGCTGGCCGAGGCGGCGCGCGACGGAGGGGAGTTGCCGTGGGGCGGGGGGTCCGGCCGGCAGCCCGGCCATGCCGTTCTCGATCGTCACCGCCTCCTCGCGCAGCGATCCCAGCAGCTCGATCAGCAGCTGGGGCATCCCCTCGGCGCGGCGGGCGAGGCGGAGGACGTCCGGGCCGGGAGGGGCGCCGAGGACGTCCTCGGCGATCCGGGCGATCGCACGGTCCTCCAGCGCTTCGAGGACCAGTTCGTGAGCGCCCGCCTGGCGGATCCTGTCCAGGGTGGTGCGTACCCCGGACGGCACACTGCCGGCGCGCACGGCGACCAGCCACAGGATCGGGTGCGGCGAGAGTCGCGCCGCGAGGGTGTGGAAGGCGAGAAGGGTCAGGTCGTCGCACCACTGGAGGTCGTCGAGGACGACGAGCAGGGGTCCGTTCCGAGCCGCTTCCCGCAGGCGGTCCCCCAGCTCCTGAAGCAGCCAGAACCGCTGGCCGGGTGTGGTGGCGAGGTCCCGGAGACGTTGGGCGCCCGACAGCGGCTCCGCGCCGGAGAGTACGCCTTCGAGGAGCGGGCCGAGCGGAACGAACTGCTCGTCGGGGTCCGCCGCCCCCTCGAACACCCGCGTCCCCCGCCGCCTCGCGGCCGCCGCGGCCTCGGCGAGGATCCTGGTCCTGCCGATTCCGGCGGGGCCCTCCACGCGGACGATCCCGCCTTCGCCCCGGTCGAGCGCGTCGAGCCGCTCCTCGATGAACGCCAGTTCCGGGTCCCGGCCGCGGAGGGGTGCCCGTACGCCGTCGAGTTCCTCGGGCACGGTCCTTGTCGTCACTCGGTTCACGCTCATACGGCGGAACAGTATGAACCACCTGAACCAGCCCGCCCTCGCCCGGGGCGGGCTCGTCTCAGTCGAAGCGCAGGTCGGCGAGCCGGTCGCGAAGTCGTCGAGACCGACTCCCGGGAGCCGGGTGGCGCCGGGGCTCCGGCGTCACCCGGCGGGTCAACGGTGGGGCGTCACTTCGCCAGGAAGGCGAGGAGGGCGGTGTTGACCTCCTCGGCGTGGGTCCACAGCAGACCGTGCGGGGCGCCCTCGATCTCGACGTAGTCGGCCGACGGGAGCGCCTTGTGGAAGGGGCGCGCGGTGCCCTCGGCCGGCAGGATGCGGTCGGCCGTGCCGTGCAGGATGAGGGCCGGCACGTCGACGGCGGGGATGTCGGCGCGGAAGTCGGTGTACCAGGTCGCCGGCGCGGCGGACGCGGCGAAGGAGCCGCCGCGGGCCGCGGTGTTCCAGCTGTTGCGGAGGGCCTCCTCGCTGATGCGGGTGCCCAGGTTCTCGTCGAGGTTGTAGAAGTCGTTGAAGAAGGCCGTGTAGTAGGCGTACCGGTCGGCCTTGACGGCGGCGACGACGCCGTCGAAGAACTCCTTCGGGGCGACGCCGTCCGGGTTGTCGTCGCTCTTGAGCAGGCAGGGCTCGAGCGAGGCCAGGAAGGCGACCTTGGCGACGCGCTCGGAGCCGTACGTGGAGACGTAGCGGGCGACCTCGCCGGTGCCCATGGAGAAGCCGACGAGGACGGCGTCGTTCAGGTCGAGGGTCTCCAGCACGGTGTTCAGGTCGGCGGCGAAGGTGTCGTAGTCGTAGCCGTCGGTCGGCTGCGAGGACTGGCCGAAGCCGCGGCGGTCGTACGTGATCACGCGGTAGCCGGCGTCGAGCAGAGCGGCGCTCTGGCGCTCCCAGGAGTGGCCGTCGAGCGGGAAGCCGTGGATGAGGACGACGGGCCGGCCGGCGCCCTGGTCCTCGAAGTACAGCTCGACGGGGTTGGTGTTCTCCTGGCCCACGGTGATGTACGGCATGGGGTTCCCTCGTTTCGGGTGGACGGGTCCGCGCGTCGCGGCGGCGCGGTGTGCCCGTCACGCTAGGACCGGTCCCGCACGTCCTGTTGCCGTCCCGCGCACCGCACCTTGCACGGGGGCGCAGAGGTCGCTCAGTCGCCGGTGGCCGTTCCGTTGTCGTCCTCCGCGAGGACGATCCGGGCCAGGTGGACCCGCGAGCGCACCGCGAGCTTGCGGAAGATCGACGCCAGATGGGTGTTGACCGTGTGCGGGGAGACGACGAGGGCCTCCGCGGCCGACCGGTTGGTGTGGCCGGCGGCGATCAGCCGGGCCACCTTGCGCTCCGAGGCGGTGAGCGCGTCCCAGCCCTGGTCGGTGCGCGGCCGGAGGCGTCCGGTGCGCCGGCCGGGGCGGCTTGTCGCCCGTTCCAGTTCGGCCCGGACCCGGTGGGCCTCCGCGTCCGCCCCGGCCTGGGCGTAGAGGTCGTGCGCCCTGGTCAGGGCGGGTGTCGCGGCCGCGGCGTCGCCCGAGGTCAGCAGCGCCCGCCCGAGGTCGGCGGACGCGGCGGCGAGGGCCAGCGGCCGGGGGCCGTCGAGGAGCATGTCCACCGCCCGCTGCAGGAGTTCCTGGTCTGCGTTCACCAGGGCGGACGCGTGGGCGGCCGTCCCCTGCGCGGTCGGCACGGCGGGGTTGCGGGTGGCGTGTTCGGCGGCCTGGGCCGCGAGGTCCTCGGCCAGCTTCCGGTCCCCGCCGCGCAGGGCGATCCCCACGGCCTGGACGACGTGAGGGCGCAGGAGCCGCCACCGGAGGAACGGGTGGTCGCGCTGCACGGACCGGACGAGTTCGGCCGCTGCCGCGTGGTCGCCGTCGGCGTCGGCGACGACGGCCTCGAAGTACCGATGCGTGGCGTGGTTGCCCGTGTTCGGCCGGTCGGCCACGGTCGCTCGCACGACGTCCAGGTGTTCCCGCGCGTCCTCGCGGTCGCCGCGCAGCAGCGCGAGGAGGCCGCGGTTGACGCGGATGTTGACCAGGTTGCCGGGCACGTGCAGGTCCGCTTCGAGACGCTCGGCGGTGACGAAGTCGGCGTCCGCGTCGTCGAGCCGCCCGAGCCCCATGTTCAGGGTTCCCTGGGCCCAGATGAGCATGGCAGGGCGCAGGGGAGCCTCGCCCGCCGTCCGGAGCAGTCGCCGTACGGCGTCGAAGTCGTCCATGTGGATCAGGGCGACGGCCTCCTCGGGAAGGAAGGCCGAGTCGAACACGCTCAGCGCCGTGTGGTGTTCGACGGCGGCGGCGCAGTCGCCCGCGTTGAGGGCGATCTCGCCGAGACCCCACAGTGCGAGGACGCGGGCTTCCCGGTCGCCTGCTCGCTCCGCCTCGGCGAGCGCCCGTTCGCCGGTCTCACGAGCGGCCCCGAGGTCGCTCCCCCGGGACCGGGCCAGGGCATGCCGGGCGGTCAGCCGGGCCCGGATCGCCGGGTCGGTGACGGCCGCCAGCGCCGTCGTCGTGCGGCGGGTCAGCTCGTGGACGTCGTCGAGGTGCCAGAGCGCGTCACCGAGTACGGACTGCAGACGGGCGAAGACGTCCAGGGGCGGCTGCCGGGCGAGCAGCACGTCGCCGGTGTCCCGTGCCTGTGTGTACCGGCCCGCGCGGGTGAGCGCGACGATGGCCCGCTCCCCCACGTCGTACGCCATGGGCGCACGGGTCGGTACGAGTTCCAGGGCCCGTACGGCCAGATCGGCGGCGAGGTCGGGCATCACGGCGATCACATCCTCGGCAGCCGTGCCGAGCAGTACGATCGCCTCCATGTCGCCGGGTTCGGCGCTCTTCAGCAGATGCGGGACCGCGTCGCCGGAGCTCCGGCCCGCCGCGACGAGCCGGCTCGCGGCCTCCCGGTGCAGCGCCCGGCGTACGGAGGGGGCGAGGTCGGCGTACACCGCCTGGCGGAGCAGGTCGTGGCGGAACAGGAGGCGTTCGCCGTCGTCGTGGAGGAGAGCGGCGGCGATCGCCTCGTCCACTTCGGTGCCGAGTGCGGAGGCGGGCCGGCCGCACAGGGCGGCGGCGTCGGCGAGCTTGAACGCGCGGCCGAGGACCGAGCCGATCCGCAGGAAGTGCAGGGTGTCCGGCCGGAGGCCGGCCAGTCGGCCGCGTACGCCGAGGACCAGCCGCTCGGGCGGCTCCGGCCCGTCCGCGCCCGTCGCCGCGATGCCCGAGAGCATCTCGGCCGCGAGGAAGGGGTTGCCGCCCGCCCCGTCGAGGAGCTCCTCGACGTGTGCCGGCAGATCCCCGCCGAGGATGTCGCGTGCCAGCTCGGCCAGGGCCGTCTCGGGCAGCGCCCGCAGAGGGAGGGTCGTCGTCAGCGGCCCCTGCCCGTACAGCTCCGGGTCCTCCCGGCCCGTGAGCAGCCAGAGGACCGGGGAGCTGAGCAGCCGTGCCGGCAAGACGCTCAGGGCGAACCGGCTCAGCGGGTCCGCCCATGGGACGTCGTCGACCGCGATCAGTACGGGCCTGCCCGCCGAGCGTTCCTCGATCAGCTGGGCCAGTCGTTCGACGAGCCAGATGCGCTGGTCGTGGTGGCCGGCCAGGTCCGCGAAGTCCGTGCCGGAGAGCAGCGGCGGGTCACCGTGGAGGAGGCCCGAGGCCAGTGAGGCGAGAGGCGCCAGTTCGTGCAGTTCCTCGGCTCGCCCGTGGCTGACGAGGAATCCGTGGGCCCGTGCCAGCGAGACGGCCTCCTGGAGCAGCGCGGTCTTTCCGATCCCGGGCTCGCCCAGGAGCAGCGCGACCGCTCCTCCCTCGCCGTCGCGCACCGCTTCGACCAGGGCGCGCAGCCGCTCCAGCTCGGCTTCGCGGCCCCGCAGTCCGGGCCGGCTCAGCCCCGTCGCCACGTCCTGCTCCTCGGGCCGGTCGGGGCTCATCCCTTGACCGATCCGGCGAGCAGTCCCCGTGCGAAGTGCCGCCGGAGGGAGAAGAAGACGAGCAGCGGGACGAGCGCCGCCACGAAGGCTCCCGCGGTGAGCCGCTGCCACTCGTTGCCGTAGGTCCCGGCCATACTCGCGAGTCTGACGGTCATCGGCGCGGTCTCGGCGGTTCCGCCGGACAGGGTCAGGGCCACGAGGAGGTCGTTCCACACCCAGATGAACTGGATGACGGCGAGGCTGACGAGGGCCGGGCGGGCCAGCGGCAGCACGATCCGGAGCAGCAGGGTCCCGTGCGAAGCGCCGTCGACGCGGGCGGCCTCGACCAGCTCCCGGGGCAGCCGGGCCAGGAAATTGTGCAGGAGGAACACCGCGAACGGCAGGGCGAAGACGGTGTGGGCGAACCAGACCTGTCCGAATCGCGCGGGTCCGGTGACATGCCATGCGGGCAGGAACAGCCAGCCCTGCGAGAAGAGCTTCAGGAGCGGGACGAGCGCCATCTGGAGCGGCACGATCTGGAGCGCGAAGACGCCGACGACGAGCGCGTCGCGCCCCCTGAAGTCGATCCAGGCCAGGGCGTACGCCGCGAAGAAGGCCAGGACGAGCGGGAACAGCACCGAGGGAAGGGTGATGACGACGGAGTTGACGAAGTACTCCGCGAGCCGTCCCGACCCGTTCGCGCCGCCGGACAGCACCTCGCCGTAGTTGTCGAGCGTGAGGTGCGGCGTAGCGAACACGGTCCACCAGCCCGTCGTCTTGATCTCCTCCTCGGGGCGGAACGAGGAGAGCAGCAGACCGAGGGTCGGTGTCGTCCAGAGGACCGCGATCACCACGGCGACCGCCGTGCAGGCGCGGGAGGCCAGACGCTCCCGTACGCCGTTCACCCCGCCCTCCGCCGCGCCCTGACCTGCTGGGCGACGAAGGGGGTGACGAGGAGGAAGAGGAGCACGGCGAGCGCCGCGCCGCGACCCGTCTCGCCGTAGCGGAAGGCCTGGTCGTACATGGCGTGTGCGAGGACGTCCGTGTCGAACTGTCCGCCGGTCATGGTCTTGACGATGTCGAAGGCCTTGAGGGTGCCGATCGCCTGGGCGAGGAGCACGACGAGCAGTGTGGGCCTGATCGACGGCAGGGTGATCCGGCGGAAGATCTGCCCGGGGGACGCACCGTCGAGCCGGGCGGCCTCGGTCAGCTCCGCGGGTACGGCTCTGATCGCACCGACCAGCAGGACGGCCGCGAAGCCCGCCTGTGTCCACACCATCGCCACGATGAGGAACAGGACGTTCCAGGGGGAGTCCACGAGCCATTGCCCCGGTTCGCCGCCGAACGCGACGACGAGCCGGTTCAGCAGCCCGATCTGTCCGGCCCCGGCCGGACGGTAGGCGTAGACGAACTTCCAGACGACACCCGCGCCGACGAACGAGATCGCCATCGGCGTCAGGAGGAGGGACAGCGCGAACGTTCCGAACCGCGACCGTGCGACGGCCGCCGCCTGGAGCAGACCGACCGCGGAGGACGTCAGCGGCACGAGGACCACCCACACCAGGGTGTTGCGCAGCGCCACCAGGGCTCGGTGGTCGGTGAACATCCACACGTAGTTGTCGAAGCCGGCCCACGTGTCTCCCCCGTCGTCGGTGAACGACAGCGCCAGGGTGCGCAGACCGGGCAGGAGAAGACCGACCGCGAGCAGCAGCACCGCGGGGGCGAGCAGGAGGAGGGCCGCGGCCCTCCTCCGTACCGGCCCCCGGTGCAGTGCGAGCAGGATCAGGGAGACCACCGCCGCGAAGGCGGCGACGCCCTGGAGCAGATACAGCAGCTTGGGCTGCTGGGCGACGGCGTCGAACGACATCAGTGGCTCGGCCAGGACCGTTCGATGGAGTCCGCGACCTGCCGGGTGCTCGCGCCGCCGATCCAGTCTACGGCTCCTCTCCAGAACGTCCCGGCGCCGACCGACGCCGGCATCAGGTCCGAGCCGTCGAACCTGAACTGCGTCCTGGGGTCCTGGAGCAACCGGATGGAGAGCCTGTCGACCGGGGTCGCGGCGTTCGCCGGATCCACGCCCCTGTTCGCCGAGACGAACGGGCCCTTCTTCATGCGCGCGTTCGCGAAGTCCGCGGAGGCCAGGTACTCCTGGAACGCCCGCACCTCGGGGCGGTCGGCGAACGCCGCGGCGAACACTCCACCGCCCAGTACGGGGCGGCCGGCCGCATCGGCTCCTGGCAGGAGGAAGGCGTAGACGTCCTCGTCCGGTCCGATCTCGGTGCCCTTCGGCCACATGTCGGCGTAGAACGAGGCCTGACGGTGCATCGCACAGTCGCCGGAGAGGACCGGTGTGCCGGCCTCCTGGAAGGAGATCGAGGCCATCGACCGGGCCGGACCGAAACCGCCGTTGGCGTACCGGTCGTTCTTGAGGATGGACCCCACGGTGTCCATGGCCCTGATCACCCGCGGGTCGTCGAACGGGATCTCGTGGGCGACCCACTGGTCGTAGACGTCCGTGCCCTGCTGACGCAGCAGGACGTCCTCGATCCAGTCGGTCACGGGCCAGCCGGTCGCCTCGGCGGACTCGATGCCCGCGCACCACGGCTTGACGCCCGACGCCGCGACCTTCTCCGTCACGGCCATCAGCTCGGTCCACGTGCGGGGAACGCTCAGTCCCTTGTCGCGGAAGAACTTCGGGGAGTACCAGACGAACGACTTCACGTTCGCGACCAGCGGCGTGCCGTAGAGGGTGCCGTCGACGGTCGCGTAGCTGTTCCAGTCCGCCGACCAGCCCTGCTTCGCGAGAGCGGCGACGCCGGCGCTCACGGGCTTGAGCCGCCCTGCCCGCGCGAAGCGTTCCATGAGGCCGGGCTGGGGGAAGAACGCCACGTCAGGGGCGCTTCCGCCGTCGACCCGGAGCTGGATCCGGGCCTCGAACTCCCCGTCTCCCTCGTACTGGACGTCGATTCCCGTGCAGTCGGCGAAGTCCGCCCAGGTCTCTTCGAACAGATCGGCTTCCCGGTCCCGGTTCTCCGCGTAGACGGTGACCTCGGTGCCGGGATGCTTGCCGTAGCGGGCGTACGGCGCGCAGTCCGCGGTGGTGTTCGCCCGCGAACCGCTGCCCTGCGGGGTGCCGCAGGCGGTGGCGGTGACGGCGAGGGTGATGACGGCGAGCGCGACCCTCGCGCCGAACCTCATGGGTGTGCTTCCTCCGATCGCCCGCCGCATGTTCGTGGCGGACGTTTCGGAAAGCTACCGGGTTCGAACGACATAGACCAATCGTTCGATGCCCAGGCGCCGGGTCAGTGCCCCGTGGACCGGGCCGCGTCCAGGATCAGCTCGGCCACGGCCTTGGGCTGGGCGAGCATGACCAGGTGAGAGGAGTCGACCTCGACGGTGGTCATGCCGGCACGCGCGTACCCATACCGCTCCACATCGGGGTTGATCGTGCGGTCGGCGGAGGCGACCAGGCCCCACGAGGGCTTGGTCCGCCACGCGGCGACCGGGGCCTTCTCGGCGAAGGCCCGGGCGGCCAAGGGGCGCTGGGAGACGGCGAGCACCGCGGCGAGCCGGGGCTCGACGTCGGCCGCGAACAGTTCGGGGAACCGGTCGACCGCCACCGAGACGTCGGTACCGGTCTCGGTGGAGCCGGCCACCGGGAACGGGGTGTGGACGAGCGCGTCGGCGAGACCGGAGTCGGGGAAGCCGCCCTGCAGCTCGCCCAGGCTCTCGCCCTCCTTCAGCGCGTACCCCGCGAGGTACACCAGCGCGCGGACGTTGTCCTCCGTACCGGCGAGGGTGATGACGGCGCCGCCGTAGGAGTGCCCCACCAGGATGACGGGGCCTTCGACGGCACGGACCACCGAGGCGACGTACGCGGCGTCGTCGACGAGGCCGCGGTTGGGCACCGCCGGAGCCACCACGTCCAGGCCGGCAGCGGTCAGTTCGGGGATGACACGGGCGAAGCCGGAGGCATCGGCGAAGGCGCCGTGGACCAGGACGACGGTGGGGCGGGCGTGTCGGGGCATGGGGGAAATCCTCGGTGAGTGGACGGGCAAGGTGGACGGGTGCTTCACAGGCCGAAGCGGGCGCGGCGCGCCTCGGGCACCAGCTCGGCGTACTCGGGGTGTTTGCCGATCCAGCCCCTGATGAAGGGGCAGTACGGCAGGACGCGCAGCCCACGGGCCCGGGCGTCGTCGAGGGCGCCGCGGGCGAGCAGCCCGCCCAGGCCCCGGCCGCCGAAGCGGGGATCGATCTCGGTGTGGATGAAGGCGATCTCGCCCTCGGAGAGGTGGTACTCGGCGAAGCCGGCGGTCTCGGTACCGTCACCGTGGGCATCGGCGTCGGCGAGGATCTCGTACCGGGACTTCTCGGGCCGGTCGGTGACCTGGGGTTCCATGGGCGTTCCTGTCTGGTCGCGGTGTTCGGGGGGCAGTGGCCGGGGTCAGAGTGTGCGGCGTACGCCCGCCTGGCGTTCCAGGTTGCGGAGCTGGACGGCGAGGTCGCCTTCCACGGCGAGGTGGGCGGGGCCGCTGCGGCCGATGGGCAGGACCTGATCGCTGCGCATGTCCTCGAGCATCAGGGCGAACGCCGTGTACATCGCGACGAGCGCCACCACGAGGCCGAGCGCACCGGACGTGCGGGTCAGCCATTCGGCACCGGTGACGCCGGCGAGGCCGGTGGCCGCCCAGCGGGGCAGGGAGACCGCGAGGACGAGCCAGAGTGCGCGCTTGGGCCCGGTCACGGCGGTCATCAGCGCCCCGAAGCACAGGAGCGCCAGGTTGAACACGCCGAGGACCTGAAGGCCGTCTGCGGCGCCGCTGAGCATGATGAGCGCGTAGGGCAGCCAGCTGCCGGCGAACACGGCCATCAGGGTCGCGGCGATCACGTCACGGGCGCCGAAGGCCAGGAAGCTGACGAGGAGTTGGAGGACGAAGGCCGGCAGCACCGTGAAGGCGACGGCGGCGCGGGCCTCCTCGCCGAAGATCCCGAGCTGGAGGCAGCCCGTCATCACGGAGGCGATGGCGATCGTGAAGAAGCCGAGCGGCATGGGCGAGGCGATGGGGCGCAGGTTGATCCGTGTCATCGACCGGAGGTCCGGTTCGAAACGGCGCTCCGGGGGAGCGTCCGGCGGGGCGTCACTCATCGGATGTCTCTCTTTCAGTGCTCGAAGCAGGGGTCGACGAACGACGGCTGTACGTCGGGGACGGAGCCGCGCGCGACGCGCCACCGGCGGTGCTCCTCGGACTCGGCGGCGGCATCGGCGACGAGCGACGCCTGGTAGGCGCCCCCTTGGTAGCCGCCGAAGTGGGCCACGGGGCTCCATTCGGGGCTCACCGGCGGGACGGTCTCGTCGAGTCCCTCGTACTCCGCGGCCGCGTGGACGATGCGGCCGCCGACCACGGTGAGGACGGACTCGATGCCGGGGATGACGTCCTCGGGCACGGTGAGGAAGTCGTCGGAGAGGATCGCGAGGTCGCCGTAGCGGCCTTCTCGCAGCGTTCCCTTGACGTCCTGCTCGCCGGTGAGCTGCGCTCCGCCCCTGGTGTACAGGCCGAGGGCGGTCTCCCGGTCGAGCAGGTTCCCGGCCGGGTAGAGCGCGGTGCCGCCGACGGTGCGCCCGGTCACCAGCCAGTGCAGTGCGACCCAGGGGTTGTACGAGGAGACGCGGGTGGCGTCGGTTCCGGCGGCGACGGTCAGGCCGCGGTCGAGCATGGCCCGGACCGGCGGGGTGTGGGCGGCCGCCTCGGCACCGTAGCGGTCGAGGAACGCGGCGCCCTGGAAGGACATCCGGTTCTGGACCGAGACGGCGCCGCCGAGGGCGGCGATCCGGTCGAGGCTGCCGGCCGAGACGGTCTCCGCGTGGTCGAAGAGCCAGCGGTTGCCGCCGGGAAAGAGTCCCTCCGAGGCAAGCTTCTCGAAGACGGCCAGGTCGCGCCGGATCGTCTCGTCGTACGTCGCGTGGAGCCGGAAGCCCCAGCCGTTCTCGAGCAGGAGCCGTACGGCGCTCTCGAACTCGGTCTCGTAGCCCGCGGCGAGCTCGGGCCGCGGCTCGGAGAAGTTCTCGAAGTCGGCGGCGGACCAGGTCAGGTTCTCACCCGCGCCGTTCAGCCGGAGCCACTCGTCCCCGTCCCCGGGCTTGACCATCTCGGTCCAGCGCTTCAGGTCGGCAAGCTCCTGACCGGCCGTCTGCGGGAAGAGGTGGTAGGCGATCCGCAGCGACAGCTCGCCCGACCGGGCGAGGTCGACGACCGTCGCGTAGTTGTCGGGGAAGTTCTGGAAGCCGCCGGCGGCGTCGACCGCGGACGTCAGTCCGAAGCGGTTCAGCTCGCGCAGGAAGTGACGCGTCGACGTCCGCTTGTCGGCCTCGTCGAGAGCGGGTGCCTTCGCCAGCGTCGAGTACAGGACGAGGGCGCTCGGCGCGGCGAGGAGGACACCGTTGGGTTCGCCGTCCCGGCCCCGGACGATCTGCCCGCCGCGGGGATCGGGGGTGTCGCGGGTGAATCCGGCGGCCTTCACCGCGGCCCGGTTCATCAGGGCCGACTGGTACAGGTGCAGGACGAACACCGGGGTGTCGGGGGCGGCGGCGTTCAGCTCGGCGACGGTCGGCATCCGGCGTTCGGCGAACTGCTCGGCGGTCCAGCCGCCGACCACCCGGATCCACTGCCCCTTGGGGGTGCGACCGGCCTGCTCGCGCAGCATGGCCAGAGCGCGGCGCAGGCTGCGCACCCCGTCCCAGCGCAGCTCCAGTACGTAGTTGAGGCCGCCCCGGATGACGTGCAGGTGCGAGTCGTTGAGGCCGGGGACCACCCGCCGGCCCAGCGCGTCGACGACCTTGGTGCCCGGCCCGACGAGGTGCCCGAGGTCGTGGTCGTCGCCGAGGGCCGCGACCCGGCCGTCGCGGAGCGCGACGGCACGGGCCTCGGGACGGTCGGGGTCACCGGTGAACACCTTGGCGTTGCGGACGAGGAGATCCGCGTGCTCGTGTTCCCGCCGCGGGGCGGGCACGAGACCCGCCACCGGCATACTCGTCGAAGGCCCGGTCATGCGAGGACCTTGCGGAGGATGTCGATGGCGACGCCGATGGCGAGCTCGGCGCCCCGCGTCTCACGCAGCGCGTTCAGCATCACGAAGTCGTGGATGACGCCCTGGACGCGCAGGGCCGTGACGGGGACGCCTGCGGCGCGCAGCTTCGCCGCGTACGCCTCGCCCTCGTCGCACAGGACGTCGGCCTCGGCGGTGATCACCAGGGCCGGCGGCAGGCCGGTGAGCTGCTCGGTGGACGCGCGCAGCGGCGAGGCGGTGATCTGGGCGCGCTCGGCCTCGTCGGTCGTGTACTGGTCCCAGAACCACTTCATGGCGTCGCGGCGCAGGAAGTAGCCCTCACCGAACCGGTGGTACGAGTCGGTGTCGAAGCTCGCGTCGGTGACCGGGTAGAAGAGGACCTGCTGGACGAGCGTCACATCGCCGCGCTCCTTGGCCATGAGGGTGAGGGCGGCGCTCATGTTGCCGCCGACGGAGTCGCCCGCGACGGCGATCCGGGTGCCGTCGAGGTCCTTGTGGCGGCCCTCGCGGGCGACCCACTGGGCGACGCCGTAGTTCTGCTCGATCGCGACGGGGTAGCGCGCCTCGGGCGAGAGGTCGTACTCGGGGAAGACCACGGCCGCCCCGGCGCCGACGGCGAGTTCGCGGGCGAGCCGGTCGTGGGTGTGGGCGTTGCCGAAGACCCAGCCCGCGCCGTGGATGTAGAGGATGACGGGAAGCGGGCCGGTCGCTCCGCGGGGGCGGACGATCCGGGCGCGGACGTCGCCGGTCGGTCCGCCGTGGACGGTGATCCACTCCTCGTCGACGTCCGGCAGGGGAACGCCCTCGCCGCTCTGGACGTCGTCCACGGCCTTGCGGCCTTCGGCGACGGGGATCTGGTAGAGGTACGGCGGCTGGGCGGTGGCGTCGGCGAACGCCTGGGCGGCGGGTTCGAGGACCGGGCGGTTCTTCATGAGGGGTTCTCCTTCGGGAGATGTACGGGACGGGATGGAATGGAATGGGTCGGCGCGTCAGCGAGTCGCCCGCGCGGCGGCGAGGATCACGTGGGTGACCACGGCCGGGCGGGAGACCGCGACCGCATGGGACGCGTCCACTTCGGTGATCTGCGAACCGGCGCGCCGGGCCATCCACCGTTCGGCGGCCGGCGGGATGTTCTTGTCGGCGGTGGCGATCAGCGCCCAGGACGGGATCGTCCGCCAGGCCGCTTCCCCGGCCTTCTCCTCCAGGGCGGCGGTGGCGACCGGGCGCTGGGTCACGGCCATGACGGCCGCGTCTGCGGTGGGGACGTCGGCGGCGAACTGCTGAGGGAACCTGGACCGCTCGATGACGAGTTCGGTGCCGGTGCCACCGCCGGGCAGCGGGTACGACCGCGGGTTCACGGTGTCGCCGAGGGTGGAGCCGGGGAACTTGGCGGCGAGCTCGGCCGCGCTCTCACCCTTGTCCGGGGTGAACGCGGCGATGTAGACGAGGGCCTTCACCCGGCTGTTTCCCACCGCGGCACCGCTGATGACGGCGCCGCCGTAGGAGTGGCCGACCAGGACGACGGGGCCGTCGACGGCGGCCAGCACGCTGCGCAGATAGGTGGTGTCCTGTGCGAGACCGCGCAGCGGGTTGGCGGGGGCCAGGACGGGGTAGCCGGCGTGCTGCAGCCGCCGGATCGTGCCGCTCCAGCTGGAGGCGTCCGCGAACGCTCCGTGGACCAGGACGATCGTGGGCTTGGGATCGTGCCGGTCGGTGCCGGCGGCGACCGGGCCGCTCGCGGGTGCGGCAGGTCCGGCGCCGACCAGGGCGGCGAGCGTTGCGGGCAGGGCGAGGCCGAGGGCGAGGGAGCGCCTCGTGGGATGCATGGGGTTTCCTTGTCGGCTGGTGAAACGTTCGGGTGCGCTCGGTCGGGCGGGAGGGCGCACCGAGCGGGTGCGGCGGGCGGGTAGGAGGGTGCTCCGATCGGGCCGGGCGGGGCGGCAGGCGGCAGGCGGCAGGCGGCGGGCGGCGGAGTCTCGCCTCAGCGGCCGTACGCCTCCAGGAGCCGGAGCCAGACCTCGCTCACCGTCGGGAAGGCGGGCACGGCGTGCCACAGGCGCTCCAGAGGGACCTCGCCCACGATGGCCACGGTGGCCGTGTGGATGAGCTCGGTCGCCATCGGGCCGGTGAGCGTGCAGCCGACGACGACTCCTCGGGGCTCGTCGACGACGAGCTTGGCGAGGCCGCGGTAGTCGTCCGCGTGGAGCGCGGCGCCGGCGACGTCGTCGATGCGGTACTCCACCACGCGTACCGCGAGACCCGCTTCGCGTGCCGCGCGTTCCGTGAGCCCCACGCTCGCGACCTCGGGGCGGGTGAAGACGGCCTGTGGGACGGCGATGTGGTCGGCCTCCGCGCTCCACGGCTGCCGGCCGCCGGTATCGGCGGGGCGCCCGGCGGCTCGCTCGGCGATCGCCGCCGCGCAGGCACTGGCCTGGTACTTGGCCATGTGGGTCAGCGGGCCACGGTGGTTCACGTCGCCGACGGCGTAGAGCCAGTCGCCCCCGACCGCGGCGACCCGACAGGTGTCGTCGACCGCAAGCCAGTCGCCCGCCGGCAGTCCGACGGAGTCGAGGCCGAGGTCCGCGGTGCGCGGGCGCCTGCCGACGGCGGCGAGGACCTCGTCGCAGACGAGGGTGGTGCCGTCGTCGGTGTGCACGGTCACCGTGCGGGTGTCGTCGTCACGGGCGACCCGGACGGCCGACACCCCGAAGCGGATGGTGACGCCCAGGTCGCTCAGCCCCCGGGTGACCTCTTCGCCGGCACACGGCTCCCAGCCGGTCAGCAGGGCCTGGTCGCGGACGAGCACGGTGACGGAGGAGCCGAGCGAGCGCCACGCGGTGGCCATCTCGCAGGCCACCACTCCCCCGCCGATGACGACGAGCCGCTCGGGCACCGCGTCGGCCGTAGTGGCCTGCCGGTTGGTCCACACACCGATCCGGTCGAGCCCCTCGATCGGCGGAAGGGCGGGTTCCGTGCCGGTGCAGACCACGACCGCGCGCCGGGCCCGCAGGGTGCGGACCATGCCGTCGGCCCCGGTCACCTCCACCCGGCGCTCACCGGCGAGCCGTCCGTGCCCCCGTACGAGCGCGATGCCCGCCCCGTCGAGCCAGTCGGCCTGGCCGGTGTCGTCGCCGCGCCCGGTGAAGCGGTCACGGCGGGCCAGGACTCGCGCCGGGTCGAGTGCCGCCGTGACCGCCTGCCGGGCCCCGTCGACCGAGCGGGCCTCCGCCCGTGCGGCGCCGGGTCGCAGCAGGGCCTTGCTGGGAACGCAGGCACGGTAGGAGCACTCGCCGCCGACCGCCTCGGCCTCGACGACGACGGCGGTCAGCCCCGACCGGACGGTCCGGTCGGCGACGACCTCGCCGGCCGGTCCGCCGCCGACCACGACGACGTCGTACGTGTCCATCAGCCGCGCACCAGAGGGGTGTCCACGAGGTGCTCGGCCAGGAACCACACCTGCGCCTCGCCGGTGCGGATGACGTCGGAGACGAGCAGGTCGGCGCTGCCCTCGTCGCCCTCCTCGGAGAGCCGGGCGGCGGCGTCCCGCGCGTCGATCAGGACCCGCTCGTGCCCGTCGAGGAGCCGCGACAGCATGACGGGCACCGGCTCGACGCCGTCGGGCGGACGGGGGATCGCCGTCAGCTCCGCGACGTGGCGCGGGTCTCCGACGGCGACGCCGCCGAGGCTCTGGACCCGCTCGGCCAGCGCGTCCACGATGGCGAGCTGGGCCTCCGCGTGCTTGTCCAGCATCAGGTGGAGCGAGTAGAACGTCGCCCCGCGCATGAGCCAGTGGTGCTTCTTGTAGAGGGAGTAGAGGATCTGCGTGTCGGCGAGGACGCGGTTCAGCCGCTGGCAGGCGTACATGCGGGTGTCGTGGCCGAGGCCGATCGGCAGCTGCTTGAGCGTGCCGAACGCCTGGGTCTCGGCACCCTTCTGGTGCAGCAGCGGCTGACCGCCGCCGTGCGGGGTCGTGAGGGTGTCCATCGGGTGCTCCTGTTCGGGAGAGAGAGGGTGGGAAGGGCCCGGCCACCCGGTCGGGGGTACGCGGGTGGCCGGACCCGGTCGGTGAGGCTCGTGCTCAGCGCTCGGCGATCGCCGGGTCAGCGGGGGGCCGGTGCAGGGCGAGCCGGGTGAGGAGTCCGCTGCCGAGACCGGCCGCGAGCGCGAGGGCGGCCCACCACAGCCGGTAGGGCGTGAGGCCGAGGACCGCGTCGAGGGACCAGGCGCCGGGGCCGGTGGCGGCGAGGGCGGCGGCGGTGCCGACGAGGACGAGCGGGTACTCGTATCCGTCGTTCTGCACCCACAGCCCGTGGTGCCACTTCACGGTGAGGGCGACGGTCATGACCCCGATGGTCCCGGTCGCGGCGAGCGGGGTCAGGAGGCCGGCGGCGAGCAGCAGACCCGAGCCGATCTGACCGCCGCCCGCCGCCAGGGCGGTGAGGGCACCGCCTCGGAAGCCGTCGGCACGGAACTCCTCGGTGCCGCCGTCGAGCCCCTTGCCGCCGAGATGCGGGCTGACCTTCTGGACACCGTGGCCGGCGACGAGCAGGCCCACCAGCAGACGCAGGATCAGAATGCCGGTGTCCACGGGGGTCAGCCGGCCGCGTGCGCGCCGATGACGCTCTGCGCGTACACGACGCCCAGGCCGTACGCGCCCGCGTGGGCCTTGACGATCTCCATGACCGCGCCGTACGTCTCCTGGCGCGCCCAGTCGCGCTGGAGCTCCAGGAGGACCTGGACCCAGGTCACCGGGACGGCACCGGCGGCGATCATCCGCTGCAGTGCGTGCTCGTGGGCGGCCGGGCTGACACCACCGGAGGCGTCGGTCACGACGTACACCTCGTAGCCCTGCTCGAGCGCCGAGAGCGCCGGCAGCACGAGGCAGACCTCGGTCCACAGACCCGCCAGGACGATCTTCTTGCGCCCGGTCGCCTTGACCGCCGCCACGAGCGCCTCGTCCTCCCAGGCGTTCATCGTGGTGCGGTCGATGACCTCGTTCTTGGGGAACACCTCGGCGAGCTGCGGCAGCAGGGGCCCGGAGAAGGACTCGGCGGCGACCGTGGTCAGGACGGCCGGAACGTCGAACGCCCGGGCCGCCTTGGCGAGACCCACCGTGCTGTTGATGATCGCGGCACGGTCGCCGCTGCCGGTGCCGAAGAACATCTGCGGCTGGTGGTCCACGAAGAGCATGACCGAGTTGTCGGGCGTGAGCAGGTCCTTGCTCGGAGCGGCGTGCACCGTGGCGATGTCGAACATGAGGGGTCCTCTCGAAGCAATCGGTAACGTGCCCGCCGCGTCCGCGGCTCGGCACGTCCTCACGCTACGAAGGACCCGACCGACCGAGTTGACCTCCTGCGCCCAGGGGTTGGCACGACAGCGCACAACCAGGCAAGGTCGCGCCGTCGACGCCCCGAGGTGACCGCGCGGAGAAGGTCGGCATGCAGCTGCCAGACCTGCTCGCACACGCGTCTGTGCCCCTGGGAGGGGTCGCAGAGCAACCCCTCCCAGGGGCACATCGAAACGCCGGGCCCTCCTGCCTCGACCCTGGCTCGGGCGGCCCGGACGGGTGCGTCGGACGGCGCGGTCAGTGGTGGCGGGCGTGGGGGGGGCGGCGTGGCCGCCTCCGCGACCTCCATGACGGCGATCGACAGGGTGTCCGCTGCCAGCGCCACGCCGATCGCCCGCACGGTGCGGCCCTCGGCGCGTGCTCGGCAGAACTCCAGGCACGCGGCGCGGCCTTCGTAGCGGGCCCCGTCGGGGGACGGCCCCTTCGCCTCCATCACTCAGTCGTCGGCGAGCAGGTCGGCGAGCAGCGAGGCGTCGTGGTGAATGAAGGCGCGGTTGAAGCGGTGAACGACCTCGCCCGTGGCGAGGAACGGCATGTCGCTACCTCCCGGCGGTCACGCCGGGCCGGCGATCGCGTGTTCCGCGGCCCGGCTGACGTGCTCCCAGGCCGACCAGGTCTCCGCCCGGGTGCGGGCGATGTCGAAGGCCAGGTCGTAGACCATGCTGCCCAGCAGGAGGCGCAGCGGCGGCTCGTCGCTGTCGACCAGCTTCAGCAGCGCGGCCGCGGCGAGTTTCGGGTCGCTGTCGACCGAGCCTTCGGCGAACTGCCGGGCGAGCTCCTCCCGGAGCGGGGCGTACGCCAACTCAGGCTTATGACGGGGGTTCGGCAGCACATGGAAATGCGCGAGATCGAGATCTTTCTGACTCTGGCGGAGGAGCTGCACTTCGGCCGGGCGGCCACCCGGCTGCACCTCACGCAGGCGCGCGTCAGCCAGGTGATCGGCCGTCAGGAGCGACGGCTCGGCGGTCTGCTGTTCGACCGGTCCAACCGCCGCCAGATCAGGCTGACCCCGCTCGGCCGGCAGCTGTGTGCCGATCTGCGGCCGCTCCACGCGCAGCTGCAGGGCAGTCTCGAACGCGCCCGGCTGGCCGCCCGCGACAAGACCGCACGCCTGCGGGTCGGCATGATGCCCTTCAACGTGCCCGACCTGCACCGCTACTGGGAGGCGTTCCGCTCCCGCCACCCCGAGTGGGAGCTGCAGATACGCCGGGCACCGTACGTCGAACCGTTCGCCAGGCTCCGCGACGGCGACATGGACGTCTTCGTCACCTGGCTACCGGTGGACGAACCCGATCTCACCGTCGGCCCGGTCCTCTTCCACGACCCGCGCGTGCTGGCCGTCGCCGCGGACCACGAACTCGCCGGAAGACCGGGGGTCCCGGTCGAGGCGCTGGGCGACTTCGCGCACGCCATGGCCCCGGACATGCCCGACTACTGGGAGGACGGCTACCTGTCCTTCTACACCCCCCGAGGCAAGGCGATCGAGCGGATCGACTGGGCCACCAACGCCGACGAGCTGATCAGCCTCGTCATCACCGGCGAGATCGTCCACCCCTTCCCCTCGCACGTCACCCGCTACTGGTCGATGTCCCACGTGCGCTTTCTGCCGATTCCCGAGATGGGAACGATTCCCTACGCCCTGGTATGGCGCCGCGACGCCGAGAACGAGCTGGTCCGGGCCCTCGCCGGGACCGTCCGGGACATCGGCGCGCTGCACTTCTGAGCGCGGCGCCGTCAGTCCTCGAAGAGCCGCCGCAGCGCGACCCGCCGGTAGTAGCGCACATGGGCGAGCGCCAGCTGGGCTGCCGCCTCCGCGTCGCCGGCACCGATCGCCTCGAACAGCAGCCGGTGCTCCTCCCACAGCGGTCCGGCTTCGTCGACCTGCTGGAACAGCCAGCGGAGCCGGCCCTCGAGCGACTCCACGCCGCTGACCAGGAGTTCGTTGCGCGACATGCGGACGATCTGGGCGTGGAAGGCGGCGTTGGCGCGCGACAGGCGCTCGGGGCCGCCCGCGGTCGTGGCGGCGCGGGCCTCGGCGAGCAGCCGGCCGAGGGTGTGGAGCTCGGCGTCGGTACGGCGCTCGGCGGCGCGGCGCACGGCGAGGACCTCCAGGGCCTCGCGCATGTCGAAGAGGTTCTCGACGTCCTGGCGGGTCATCTCACGGACGACGATGCGGCGCTGGGAGACGGCCTGCAGGAAGCCCTCGCCGATGAGGATGCGGATGGCCTCGCGGACGGGCACCCGGGAGACGCCGAACTCCTCGGCGACCTCCCGCTCGACCAGCCGGTCCCCCGGCTTGAGCCGTCCGGTGATGATGCGGTCGCGCAGTCCCTCGCAGACCTGGTCGCGGAGCCAGCCGCCGCCGTGGCCAGGTGCGGTGCCCGTTCCTGGGCCGGTCATCGGTCCTCCCGCTGTCGATCACCTCACGGTATGCCACCTCGTCGGGTGCTCCGGCTCCCCGGGGGGTGCGATGCCCGTCACGGTCGACTTGACGGACACGCGTGCGATACTTAGCTTCGCCTTACCTAAGTACCATCACCGCTCCACGCTCCTCCCGTGCCAAACCGAAAGACGTCCGTCATGCCGAGACCCCTGCCGCATCCGCCTCGTCCCCTCGCCGTCACGCCGGGCGCGGCAGCACACGAGGAGCCGCGCGGGAACGAGCTCGGGAACCTCACGCCCGGCTGGCTGCTCGCGGCGGCCGGCGTGTGCGCGACGGTCGTGCTCGCCGCCGCCTGCTGGACCGCCGGGCACGTCCAGGCGGACACCACCCTGCAGACCGTGGCCCGCTTCCTGCACGTGGCGAGCCTGGTCGCCGGGCTGGGCTCGGTGCTGGCGGTCGACTGGTTCGCGGTGCTCTGGCTGACCGGCCGCCGCCCGCTCGCGAGCGTCCTCGACACCGCGACGGCCCTGCAGACCCCGATCTGGGCGGGCCTCGGCGGACTGACCGTCACCGGCCTCTTCCTCCGCCCCGACCTCGGCTCCCCGCTCACCCTGGTCAAGCTCGGCCTGGTGCTCGCCGTCACCCTCAACGGCCTGTACGCGCACCGGCTCGGCCAGCTGCTCGACCGCTTCCGGGACCGTGCTGCCGACGTGCCGCGCCGGCTGCTCGTGCGCTCCGGTCTCGCGGCCGCCGTCAGCCAGACGGGCTGGTGGGGCGCGACCCTCATCGGCTACCTCAACAGCCGGTCCTGACCCCCGCTCAAACCCCTTTCCCGCCACCGTTCCCACCCCGGTTTTGGAATGTCGGACGATCCTCCCTACGATCCTCCGATGATCACGAGAAAACGGCTGGCGACCGGGGCCTGCGCGCTCGTCGCCGCCCTGAGCGTCGGGCTCCTCCCGACCAGTGCCGCCGCCGACGACGGACCGGCGGCCGCGGACTCCGCCAAGGAATCGCCCAAGGTCGAGCTGGTGCTCGACGTCAGCGGCTCGATGCGCGCCCGCGACATCGACGGACAGTCCCGCATGGCCGCCGCCAAGCAGGCGTTCAACGAAGTTCTGGACGCGGTCCCGCAGGAGGTGCGGCTCGGCATCCGCACCCTCGGCGCCGACTACCCGGGCCAGGACCGCGAGCGCGGCTGCAAGGACACCAGGCAGCTCTATCCGGTCGGCCCGCTCGACCGCACCGAGGCCAAGACCGCCGTCGCCACCCTCGCCCCCACCGGCTGGACCCCGATCGGCCCGGCGCTGCTCGGCGCCGCGGACGACCTCAAGAAGGGCGAGGCGGCCAAGGGTGCGGACGGTCAGGGCGGCGGTGCGACCAAGCGGATCGTGCTCATCACGGACGGCGAGGACACCTGCGCCCCGCTCGACCCGTGCGAGGTGGCGCGGAACATCGCCGCCCAGGGCATCCACCTGGTCATCGACACCCTCGGCCTGGTCCCGGACGCCAAGACCCGGCGTCAGCTGACCTGCATCGCCGAGGCCACCGGCGGCACCTACACCTCCGTGCACCGCACCGAGGAACTCTCCGGCCGCGTCCGGCAACTGGTCGACCGCGCGGCCGACCCGGTCGTCACCCCGGTCGCCACGAACGGCGCCGAGCGCTGCGCCGACGCGCCGACGCTCGAGCCGGGCCTCTACACCGACCGGCAGGTCTTCGGCGCCCACCGCTTCTACAAGGTGAACGTGCTGCCGGGCCAGGAGCTGCGCGCCTCGGTGAGCATCTCCGCCGACCGGGCCGTCAACAACGACTACGGCGTGCTGCTGCGGGCGGTCACCACGCACGGCCGCGAGATCGTGCGCGGCTCCGAGGCGGGCGACGGGCGCACCGACGTCATATCGACCGGCCTGCGCTATCCGAAGAAGGACGACACGGCCGCACTGGACGACGACACCAAGTCCGCCGCCGAGACGGTCTGTCTCCAGGTCAGCAACTCCTTCTCCGCTCCCCCGTCGGTCAAGACCACGCCCGGCATGCCGGTCGAGCTCGCGATCGACGTCGTCGACGGCCCCGGCGCGGCCTCCGACGTGGCCTCCTTCGGCCTCGGCCGCGGCTGGTGGCTGCTCGGCGCGCTGGTGCTCGCCGGCTTCCTCGGCGGCCTGCTCTTCGGCTGGCTGTCCCGCTGGCGTGTCGCCGTCTGGAGGACCAACTGATGGAGCGACCGATGGGGAAGACCACCCGCACCCTCCGCCGGCTCACCGCGGGCCTCGTGCTCGCCGGTGCGGCCCTGCTCGGCCCGGCCGCCCCGGCGGGCCTCGCGGACACCGCGACCCCCACCCCGAGCGGCAGCGCGAGCGGCGCCGCGGCGGAGGCCGGGCCGACCGAGGCCGGCACCTCGTTCCGTACCGCCGCCTTCTTCCGGCAGGGCCGGCAGGCCACCGCGCAGGCGTCCACGGGTGACTACCTGTACTGGCAGTTCCCCGCCGACTCCGGCGAGCGGCCCACCGTCACCGCCACCGTCACGCTGCCCGACTCCGCGCTGCGGCACGGCTCCTCGGCCTGGCGGATCGACGTGTACGACGGGCTGCGCCGGCGCCAGCCGTGCATGTACGGCATGCAGTCCCGCCTCGCGGCCAAGGACGCCGCGACGGTGGAGCTGGCCTGCACGCTGCGCCCGGTCCGGGCCGCCGCCGACACCTGGTCGAACGACCCGCTGCCGGGCAGCTACTTCGTCCGTCTGACGGTCACCGGCCTGCCCGAGGACGACCTGGGCCAGCCGTTCTCGGCGCGGATCGGGGCGAGCTCGAAGGAGCTGGGCGGCGCGTACGCGGCGGACGGCGCGCTCGCCGTCCCGCTGGTGCCCGGCGCCACCACGCCCGAGACCGTCGAGGCGCGGGCGCCGGAGGACGGCTGGTCCTCCGGCTGGTGGTCCGACCGCTGGCTGTGGACGGCCGCGGGCGGCGTGCTCGCCGCGCTCGCGGGCATCGGCGGTTACGTCCTGACGCGCGGCTCCGGCCGCCCGTCCCGGGTCCCGCCGGGCGTCTGAGCCCCGGTGCCTGACCGGCCCCTGTCGCCCCGGCGGCGGGGGCCGGTCGTGTGTCCGGCCTCCGTGCCCTACTGAGCGCCGGGGCGGACCAGACCGCTCTCGTACGCGTGCACCGCGGCCTGGGTGCGGTCGCGCAGGCCGAGCTTGGTGAGGATGCGGCTCACATAGGTCTTCACGGTCTGCTCGGCGACGACGAGCCGGGCGGCGATCTCGGCGTTGGACAGGCCCTGCGCGATGAGCGTCAGGACCTCCGTCTCGCGCTCCGTCAGCGCGCCGAGCCGGTCCATCAGCGGGACCCGCGGGGCGGGGCTGAGCCGGGAGAACTCCGCGATGAGCCGCTTGGTCACATTGGGCGCGAGCAGCGCGTCGCCGCGCGCCACGACCCGTACCGCCTGGGCGAGTTCCTCGGCCGAGGCGTCCTTGAGGAGGAAGCCCGCCGCGCCGGCGCGCAGCGCCTCGTACACGTACTCGTCCAGGTCGAAGGTGGTCAGGACGAGCACCTTGACGGTGGCGTCGGCGGGGGCGGTGAGCAGCCGGGTGGCCTCGATGCCGCCCATGCCGGGCATCCGGATGTCCATGAGGACGACGTCGGGGGCGAGTCCGGCGGCCTGCGCGACGGCGTCGGCGCCGTCGACGGCCTGGCCGACGACCTCGATGCCGGGTTCGGCGTTCAGCAGGACCGTGAAGCCCTGCCGGACCATGCTCTGGTCGTCCGCGATGAGAACCCTGATGTCGTCGCTGTCGCTGCTCATGAACGTGAGGCGTCCTTCGTGGAGAGGGGGGCGGGGAGCACCGCGGTGACCTCCCAGCCGCCGTCGGGGGTGGGTCCGGCGGCGAGTTCGCCGCCGAGCATGGCGGCGCGTTCGCGCATGCCGAGCAGCCCGTGGCCGGGTTCGCCGGACGCGCGCGGGGCGGCGGGGGCGAGGGCTGCGGCGGCCGGGCCGTCGGGGGCCGTGTTGGTGATCCGCACGGTCAGTCCGTCGCGGTGGTAGCGGGTCTCCACGCCGGCCCGGGCGCCGGGGGCGTGGCGCATCACGTTGCTGAGGGCCTCCTGCACGATGCGGTACGCGGAGAGCTCGGCGCCCGGGGAGAGCGGCCGGGGCTCGCCGTGCGTCTCGGCGGTCACGTCGAGGCCGGCGGCGCGGACGTTGCCGAGGAGTTCGCCGAGCCGGTCGAGGGTGGGCTGCGGGGCGTGCCGTACGCCGGCGGTGGTGTCGCCCCGGTCGCCGTCGCCGCGCAGCACGCCGAGGACGCGGCGGAGTTCGGTGAGGGCGTCGACGGCGTTCTGCCGGATGCCGGCCAGGTTCTCGCGCAGCTCGGGCGAGGGGTTCTCGACCAGGTGCGGGGCGACCTGGGCCTGGATGGAGATGACAGACATGTGGTGCGCGACCACGTCGTGCAGTTCGCGGGCGATCCGGCCGCGCTCCTCCAGGAGGGCGCGCCGGGCGCGTTCCTCGGCGGTGAGCTCCTCCTGCTCGACGAGCCGGGTGCGCGAGACGCGGGCGGCGCGCAGGGAGCCGCCGACGACGGTCGCGGTCGTGAAGAAGGCGGCGCCGACGGCGAGGATCGGCGGGTGCGGCACGGTGTGCGGCAGCAGGGCGCCCACGCCGGTGAGCAGGGTGATGCCGAGCGCGGTGGCGGCGGCGAGGGGCCGGACGCGCAGGGCGAGCAGCAGCAGGACGAGGGTGTGCAGCGCGACGGCCGCGCCGCTCCACGGCCAGGGGGCGCCGAAGAAGGGCGCCGCGAAGGTGCTGGTGAGCAGCAGCGCGGCGGCGGAGAGCCAGGTGGCGGCGGCGGGCCGGGTGAGGGCGAGGACGGGCGCGGCGGTCTGGGCGATGACGAACAGCGCGATGCTGCCGGGGGCCGGGTCCATGGCGTTCTCGTACTGCGTCATCTCCCACATCCCCATGAGGAGGCTGAAGAGGACCAGATGGGCGTGCGGCAGCCAGCTGAGGTAGCGGTGGCGGGGCAGCGGGTCGCGCTGCGGCGAGCCGAGGTCGGCGCGCAGGATCTCGGGGGCGGCGCGCAGCGCGCTCTCCCACCGTGCCGTGTCCCCCACCGTGCCCACCGTGCTTCCCCCGCCCGTGTGTTCGTTTCTCTGCCACAGCCTAGGCACGTCGTGTCTCCGTCCTTCTCCCAGGGCTGGTCCCGGACCTCCGGCCGGAGGCCCGGACGGTGCGGGTGGTGCGTTCGTACGCGTGGAAAACCGCGCCGCAGACCAGCAGCGCGACGGCGAAGAGCGGGAGCCAGCCGAGCCGGGCGAGGACCCAGTCGTAGCCGTCGGGCACGGTGTGGAGGCCGGTGAGCGGGCCGTGGCCGAGGAGGCCGGCGGTGAACAGTCCACCGGTGGTGACGGCGATCATCGCGGTCTGGTGCCAGAGGAAGACGGTCATGGCGCAGAGGTTGAGCAGTGCCACGGCCGCCCAGGCGGCGGGCCGGCGCAGGGCGCGGCGCAGCGGCCCGAGGAGCAGCAGCGCGGCGCCGCACTGGGCGAGGCCGAAGGTGACGGCGGCGAGCGTGGGCGGGTTGAGGTTGGAGACCGGGGCGCCCGGCACGCCGACCATGGAGCCGGGGTAGCCGGCGAAGGCGACGAGGAGGCCGGTCACCGTGGCGCCGCCGAGCAGCAGGGTCCAGGCGGCGGCCGGTGCGAGGTCCTGTCCGGAGTTCCGGCGCGACGCCGCGGGGGAACTCCGGACAGGACCTGTGGGGCCGCGGCGGGCGAGCAGGGCGCCCAGGCAGTACGGGACGAGCCAGCCGGCCGGCAGGTTGAGCCAGCCGAGCCAGTCGGGGCCGTCGAACCCGAAGCGGAACAGATCGACGTGGAGAACGACGGCGAGCGGCCACAGCGGGTGGACGCGGGCGACGAGCGGGGTGGCGGCGGTGAGCGCCGCGAGGACGAGGAGGAACCACAGCGGCGAGAGCACGAGCTTGCCGAGGGTGTGGACGGTCGGCCAGGGCACGCCGGAGGCGAGCATGGCGACCGTGGCGACCAGCCAGACGAGGAGCAGCGGGACGACCGGCCGGAACAGCCGGCGCAGCCGGCCCGCGATCCACCGGCCGTGGCCCTCGCCGCGGGCGCGGGCGGCGGCGTGGCCGCGGGCGGCCACGTGTCCGCCCACCAGGAAGAAGACGGCGAGGGTCTGGAACACCCAGGAGACCGGGGTGAGTTCGGGCAGGTGGCCGAGCGGGCTCTCGACGTGCAGGGTGCCGCTGTCGGCGACGACGGCGGTGACCAGCCAGTGGCCGAGCACGACGCCGAGGATGGCGAAGGCGCGCAGCGCGTCGAGGGCGCGGTCGCGGCCGGGCGGGGTGGCGTCGGCTATCCGGTGGGCGACGCCGCGCAGGGTGTCACGCACGGTCGGGCTCCTGCCCGTCGACGATCCGGGCGAGGTTGCGCAGCGGTACGGAGCCGGGCGCGAGGTAGTCGCTGTGGCCGCCGTCGCCGGTGGCGAAGCGGCGGGCGCCGAAGGCGGGGTCCATGGGGTCGGTGCCGAAGCCGAGTTCGGTGCCGGGGAGCAGGGGCAGGCTGAGGTGGGGCACCTCGGCGACCCAGTCGCCGGTGGCGCGGCCGGCCCAGACGGTGGCGCGGGTGTGCAGGTCGGCGGCGCTGTCGAGGCCGGTGCCGGGGCTGCCGTAGAGGACGACGGCGGCGACGGGCAGTCCGTGGGCGGCGAGCGCGCACACCACGGAGCCGTAGGAGTGGCCGAGCAGGGTGATCCGGGCATCGGGCCGGATGCCGCGCAACTCCTCGACGAAGGCGCGGAGTCCGGGTGCGGCCTGGTCGGCGCGACCGGGGGTCAGGGAGGCGGCGCTGGCGGTGGCGGGGGTGCGGTAGCCGAGCCAGCCGACGACGGCGGCGCGGGCACCGAACTCCCGCTGCAGGGTGGCCTGCAGGGCGACGGCTCCGGCGCGGAAGCGGCCGTAGCTGTCGGGCGCGGTGTCCACGCCGGGGACGAGGACGGCGATCCGGTCGGCGCGGGCCAGGTCACCGACGACCTCCACGCTGCGGCCGCCGTCCCGCCCGTCGAAGGCGAGGAACTGCCGGCCGGGCCCGGCCATCGTCCGCAGCGACCCGGCCCGCCGGTGCGCCCCGTACTCGTCCGCCATGCGCGCGGCCGCCGCCAGGTCCGCCCGCCCGGTCGCGTACCGCGCGTCCAGCTGTGCGGCGAGCGCGGCGGGATCGCCCGCGGTCAGCGGTCGTACGGCTCGCGGCGCGGGCGCCGGCACCTCGGCGGGCCGGGCGGCGCCCACGACCGGCACGGCGACGGCGGCGGTGACGAGCGCGGCGAGCAGGGTGCGGCGGAGGCGGGTGGTGCGGACGGGGGGCGCCATGGGGGTCCTTCCGGGGCGTGGTCGTGACGCTCCGAAAGGTAGGAACCGGACGCCGTCGTCGACGTCCCGCCGGGGAGCCAACCTTGCGGGTAGCTCTCAGGTATGACGGGTCGTCCGTAGGGTCGGCGCACCCCGTCAGGTGCACGCTGCCGATACGGACGAGCCTGCTGCGCGTGCGGCGCTCAGTAGCCGTAGATCATCTTGTAGGCCACCTCGGGCAGGAACTGTCCGGCGGTCGATCCGGCGCCTACGCCGCAGTTGCCGTCGGACTCGCCGGGCGCCTTGATCCACAGCAGCATCTCGGCGCCGCCGCCCCACTGGGTGGGCGTCCCGATCCTCCGCCCGGCCGCGTTGCACCATGCGCCGTTGGATCCGTTGCCGTTGCGGCTGGTGTCGATGACGTACGGCTTGGTGAAGCCCTTCGTCGACTTCAGGGCCGCGTTGACGGCGTTGCCGTAGGCGGTGTTCTCCGCGGTAGTGAGGTAGTTCGAGACGTTCAGGGAGAAGCCGTGGGCTCCGCTCACCCCGGCGGCGGCCAGGTGCCGGGCCATGGTGTCGGCGCTCAGCCAGCCGGGGTTGCCGGCGTCCAGATAGACCCACGTGTTCGGCGCTTTGGTGGCGAACTGCGCGATGGCGTCGCTCAGCAGCGCGTTGCGTTCGGAGATCTGGGCCGGGGTCATGCAGCTCTCGTCGCCGAGGGAGTCGGGTTCGAGGACGACCACAGCCGGTCGGTTGCCGATGCCGGAGGCGAACGCGGCGATCCAGCTCCGGTAGTCGGCGGCGCTGCCCGCACCGCCGCCGGACTGGCCGGCGCAGATGTCCCGGTTGGGGATGTTGTACGCCACCAGGACCGGCAGCTTGCCGGCGGCGGCCGCCGCACCGGTGTAGGCCCCGGTCGCCGTGCCGATGGCGCCGCTCCAGTTGCCGAACCAGCGCGCCATCGGCACGTTGGCGATCGACGCCTGGATGGCGGGAGCGCGGCCGTCGCCGCGGTTGGCGTCGACCCACCGCTGTGCGCTGGAGGCGGGGTCGACGTAGAAGCCGTTGGTCATCAGGGTGGGGTCGGCGGCGTGGGCGGTGCCTGGTTGGACGGCGACCAGGAGGGCGGTCAGCGCGGGGGCGACGAGCAGGGACAGTCGGCGGCTCGATCGGCGCACGGGAATTCCTCCGCTACGGGGTCGGGGGTGGATTGCGGCACCCCTGCTCTCGAATCTCGAATATTTCGAGCAAGTTTCCGAATGCTGTGGGAAAACTAGGGTCGTCCCCGTCGTCCGTCAAGGCGTACGACGAGATCGGGGCCCGGTCCGCCGGCGGCGCTAGCATCCGTGGCGTGCGGCCGACGACGGACTTGGCCCGGCAAGGGCAGTGCAGGAGGAACCCGTGACCAGAGCGGCGACGCTCGCCGAGATCGCGCGGGAGGCAGGAGTCTCCGCGCCGACTGTTTCGAAGGTCCTGAACGGGCGGGCCGATGTCGCCCCGGCCACCCGGGAGCGGGTGGAGGAGCTGCTGCACCGGCACGGTTACCGGCGGCGCGGCGGCGGCCGTCAGGTGAGCCCGCTGCTCGAGCTGGTCTTCCACGAGCTGGAGAGCGCCTGGGCGGTGGAGGTGATCCGCGGCGTCGAGAACGCGGTGCGCGACGAGGGACTGAGCATCGTGCTCTCCGAGTCCGCCGGCCGGCTCAGCCCGGGCCAGTCGTGGGTGGACGGGGTCCTCGCCCGCCGGCCGACCGGCGTGGTCCTGGTGCTGTCCGGCCTGGAGCGCGCGCAGCGGGAGCAACTGGCCGGCCGGGGCATCCCGTTCGTGGTGATGGACCCGGCCGGCGACCCCGGCCAGGACGTGCCGGCCGTCGGCACCACCAACTGGGACGGCGGCCTGGCCGCCACCCGGCACCTGATCGACCTCGGCCACCGCCGGATCGGCCTCATCGGCGGCCCCGCCCGGATGATGTGCAGCCGGGCCCGGACCGACGGCTACCGGGCGGCGCTCGACATGGCGGGCCTCCCGTACGACCCGGAGCTGGTGCGGGCGGGCGACTTCCACCACGAGTCCGGCCGCCGGATCGGCCTGGAGCTGCTGGCCCTGGCCGACCGGCCGACCGCCGTGTTCGCCGGGAACGACCTGCAGGCGCTCGGGTTGTACGAGGCCGCCCGTGAGCTGGGGCTGCGCATCCCCGAGGACCTCAGCGTGGTCGGCTTCGACGACCTCCCGCTGGCCCGCTGGGTGGGCCCGCCGCTGACCACCGTGCGCCAGCCGCTGACCGAGATGGCCGAGACCGCGGCCCGCCTGGCGATCGACCTCGCCCGGGGGGTGCGGCCCGGCACACTCCGGGTCGACCTGGCGACCAGCCTGGTCGAGCGCAGCAGTACCGCGCCGCCCGCGAACGGTTGACGGAGTGCCAGACCGGCTCTACGGCCCCTCAGGGATCAGTCGGCGGTTCGAAACTTTCGACGACGTTTTCCGCCGCTCCTTCCGCCGCTCCTTCCGCCGCTCCTTCCGCCGCTCCTTCCGCCGCTCCCCAGCCGGTTCAGCCTCGACGGCACTGCCTGCACCACCCCGTGACGATCGTGGCCCCGGATCACGCCGCCGGGAGCAGCGTGGGATCGGCCATGATCCGGCGGACCGTCGTCTGTGCCGCTCCGAGCACGGGCCCGCGCCGTCCCAGAGCGGACGGGCGCAGCGCCTCGGGCGTCCAGGGCCGGACGGTGATCCGCTCGGCCAGTTCGGCGTGGACCGACGGCAGCAGCCACTCGGCGAGTTCGGCGTAGGCGCCGCCGAGGACGAGGCCGTCCGGGTCGACGAGGTTCACCGCGGACGCGAGGGCGAGGCCGAGGGCCCGCCCCGCGCGGTCCAGGGCCCGCAGAGTGGACGGGTGCCCGGCGCCCGCCCGCTCGGCCAGCAGGGCGACGGCGTCCGCGCCCGCCCCGGGACCGTCCGGTCCGAGTCCTGCCTGGAGCAGTACGGCCGCCAGGCCCGCGTACTGCTCCAGGCAGCCGCGCGCACCGCAGGCACAGCGGACGCCGGTCGGATGGACGGGGAGGTGGCCGAGTTCGCCCGCGAAACCGCGGGCGCCACGGAAGAGCTGTCCGTCGATCACGAGGGCGGCACCGATTCCGGCCTCGGCGGAGACGTGCACGAAGGTCTCCACCGCCTGCTCCGCGTTCCAGTACTCGGCCAGCGCCCCGAGGTTGGCCTCGTTCTCCGGCTCGGGCACCGTGTCCGGGTCGGGCCAGTGGTCGGCGACGCCGACCGTGTGCCAGCCGAGGTTGGGCGCGTGCTCGACGCGTCCGGCCGGTTCGTTGGGCACGACCCCGGGCACGGCGAGCACCCGTCCGTGGACGCGCAGCCCGAGTCCGGCGGCCTCGGCCTCCACCTCGGCGGCCAGCGCGGCGGTCTCCGCCAGTACCTGCCCGGCCGTCCGCCCGACGTTCGCGCGTTCCACCCGGCGCCAGACGCGCGGTTCTCCGCGCAGGTCCACGACACAGGCGCCGAGGTGCGTGACGCCGATCTCCAGGCCGAGGCCGGCGGGGCCCTCGTCGCTCACCGACAGCGCGCGTCCGGGGCGGCCGACCCGCCCGCCGGACACGGCCTCCTCCTCGGTCAGCGCACCCCGCATGATCAGTTCGTCGACCAGCGAGGAGACGGCCGCCCTGGTCAGTCCGACGCGTCCGGCGACGTCCGCGCGGGACAGTGGGCGGGACAACGTGTGGGACGGCGGGCCGTGCGCGGCGACCGTGCCGAGGACCACCGAGAGGTTCTGCCGGCGCATGTCCTGCTGCGACACGGGCCCGCTCCCCGACCCGCTCCTCGCCCTGCCGCCCACTGCCACGCGCCGCTCTCCTACCGCTCCTCGACCGGGGCTCCCTGCAAGGCTCCGGCCCGACGCAGGGTATCGCCGATCCGTTCGAGCGCCGCCTCGTCCCGTGCGACGGGCTCAAGGACCGGGCCTTCGGCGGTGCGCCAGCGACGCGCCACGGCGTCCGCGGGCTCGCCGGTGACCAGGGCGGCGGCCTGGGCGGCCGCCCCGAGCGCGACCAGCTCGCGCGCGTGCGGGATCCGGACCGCCCGGCCGGAGAGCCTGAGGACGGTCCGCTGCCAGGCCCGGCCGCGGGCGCCGCCGCCGATCAGGAGCAGCGGCTCGTCGTCCGCGAGGTCCCCGCCTCCGGCGCGGAGCACGTCGTCGAGGGCGGTGAGCAGGGCGTGGGCGGCGCCGTCGTAGGCGGCCTGGAGCAGCTGTCCCGGGGTGGTGTCGTGCCGGAGCCCGTGGACCAGTCCGGAGGCGCCCGGGAGGTCCGGGGTGCGCTCGCCGTCCAGATACGGCAGGACGACCGCGCTGCCGCCGTCCTCGACCTCGTCGCGGCCGCGGCCGAGGAGGGCGGCGAAGCGGTCGACCGCGAGGGTGCAGTTGAGCGTGCAGGCGAGCGGCAGCCAGCCGCCGAGGGCGTCGGCGAAGCCCGCGACCGTACCGCTCGGGTCCATGGGCCTGCTGCGGGCGACGGCGTAGACCGTCCCTGAGGTGCCGAGGCTGAGCACCGGCTGCCCGGGCCGCAGACCGAGGCCGAGGGCCGCGGCCATGTTGTCGCCGGTGCCGGTGGCCACCGGCACCCCTTGGCGCAGGACCGTCCCGGCGCGGACGGCGCCGGCCCGGGTGCCCGGCGCGAGGACCCGCGGCAGCAGGGCCGGGTCGAGACCGATGCGGTCGAGGATGTCCCCGTCGTAGCCGTCCGGTCCCCACCAGCCGGTGCCCGACGCGTCACCGCGGTCGGTCACCGCCTCGCCGGTCAGCCGTTCCGTGAGGAAGTCGTGCGGGAGGCGGACGGCGGCAGCGCGGTCGGCGGCGGCCGGCTCGTGGGTGCGCAGCCAGCTCCACTTGGCGGCGGTGAAGGCGGCGGTCGGCAGGCTCCCGGTGCGGCGGACGATCTCCGCCGGGCCGAAGGCGGCCCGCAGCCCGGCGGCTTGGGGGGCCGATCGGACGTCGTTCCACAGCAGCGCCGGACGGACCGGCGCTCCGGCCGCGTCGAGGGTGACCAGCCCGTGCTGCTGGCCGGCGATCGAGACGGCGGCCGCGCGCCCGGCCCAGCCCGTGCGGGCGGCGGCCTCTTCGAGCGCCCGCCACCACTGGTCGGGGTCGCTCTCCCGGCCGGCGCCCTCGCTGACGGCGTGGGCGGCGCGGCCCTCGCCCACGACCGCTCCCGAGTCGATGTCGACGGCGAGGGCCTTGGTGGACTGGGTCGAGCTGTCGACGCCGATCACGACGCGCTGCGCTGCCATGCGTTCCTCCGGTGGGGTTCCGTCCGACGTCCCGGCATACTAATTTGTTGAGTGCCCTGACAAATACCCCTCAGCACTGATCCGGAGCCGCTCATGTCCAGCGACCCGCTGTCTCCCGCCCCCGCGCACAAGTTCACCTTCGGCCTGTGGACCGTCGGCTGGCAGGGGCGCGACCCCTTCGGCGACGCGACCCGGCCCGCCCTCGACCCGGTCGAGACCGTGGGGCGGCTGGCCGGGCTCGGCGCGTACGGCGTCACGTTCCACGACGACGACCTGATCCCGTTCGGCGCGAACGAGGCCGCACGGGAACAGGCCGTCAAGCGCTTCCGTACCGCGCTGGACTCCTCCGGCCTGAAGGTGCCGATGGCGACGACGAACCTCTTCACCCATCCCGTCTTCAAGGACGGCGCGTTCACCGCCAACGACCGTGACGTACGGCGCTACGCGCTGCGCAAGACGATCCGCAACATCGACCTGGCCGTGGAGCTCGGCGCCTCCGTGTACGTCGCCTGGGGCGGGCGCGAGGGAGCCGAGTCCGGCGCGGCCAAGGACGTACGCACCGCGCTCGACCGGCTGAAGGAGGCGTTCGACCTGCTCGGCGAGTACGTCGAGCAGCAGGGCTACGACCTGCGCTTCGCGATCGAGCCCAAGCCCAACGAGCCGCGCGGCGACATCCTGCTGCCCACCGTCGGCCACGCCCTGGCGTTCATCAACGCGTTGGAGCGCCCCGACCGGGTCGGTCTCAACCCGGAGGTCGGCCACGAGCAGATGGCAGGGCTCAACTTCCCGCACGGGATCGCGCAGGCCCTGTGGCACGACAAGCTGTTCCACATCGACCTCAACGGCCAGTCCGGCATCAAGTACGACCAGGACCTGCGCTTCGGCGCGGGGGACCTGCGGCAGGCCTTCTGGCTGGTCGACCTGCTGGAGTCGGCCGGCTACGACGGCCCGCGGCACTTCGACTTCAAGCCGTCGCGCACGGAGGACGCCGACGGCGTCTGGGCCTCGGCGGCCGCCTGCATGCGCAACTACCTGCTCCTCGCGGAGCGTTCCCGCGCCTTCCGGGCCGACCCTGAGGTACGGGCCGCGCTCGCGGCCTCCCGCCTGCCCGAACTCGCCCTCCGCACGGCCGAGGACGGCCTGACCGGCCTCCTCGCGGACCGCTCCGCCTTCGAGGACTTCGACGTCGACGCCGCCGCCCGCCGCGGCATGGCCTTCGAGCAGCTCGACCAGCTGGCCCTCGAACACCTCCTCGGCGCCCGCTGACCCGGGTGTACGCCGGAGCCGGGCCGCACGAGCGCGCGACCCGGCTCCCCCTGCTCCCCGAGTCACCCGGCCGAGAAGCGGTAGACCGTCGTCGAGCGGAACCGAACAGAAGCCTCAGTGCCGGGCGGCCGGGCCGACGCTGCGGCGCAGCACCATCTCCGGGGAGATCTCCACATGGGTCCTGGAGGCCGTGGCGCCGGCCAGTTGCCCGACGAGCAGTTCCAGGGCCCGTCTGCCGAGTTCGCCGAAGTCCTGCCGCACGGTCGTCAGCGGCGGGATGAAGTAGGCGGCCTCCGGGATGTCGTCGAAGCCGACCACGCTGATGTCGCCCGGGACCGACCGGCCGGCCTCGTGCAGGGCGCGCAGCAGGCCCAGGGCCATGTGGTCGTTGGCGCAGAAGACGGCGGTGACGTCGTCCAGTCGCGCGAGCCGCAGCCCGGCCTGGTAACCCGAGCGGGCGCTCCAGTCGCCGCGCTCCACGTCCGGCACGGGGGCGCCGGCCGCCCGCAGCGTGCGGCGCCACCCCTCCTCGCGGTCCTGGCTCTCCAGCCAGTTGGCCGGCCCCGCCAGGTGGTGCACGGTGCGGTGGCCCAGGTCGAGCAGGTGCCTGGTGACCTCCCCCGCACCCGACCGGTTGCTCACCGACACCATGGGCACCCGGGTCTGGTTCCCGGATCCGACCGCGACGACCGGCACCGAGCTGGAGAGCCGGGCCACCGCGCTGACGGCGGAGGTCTGCGGCGCGATCACCACGACGCCCTCCACCCCCTGGTCGCGCAGCCGGTCGACGGCCTCCTGGACCGAGCGGCCGTCCAGGGAGCGCAGGCTGGTCACGCTGACGAAGTACCCGGCGCTCCGCGCGGCCCCCTCGATCCCGTCCAGCATCGACGCCGGACCGTACAGCGTGGAGTCGAAGCTGACCACGCCGAGGGTCTGCGACCGACGGGTGACCAGGGCGCGGGCTGCGGAGTTGGGGCGGTAGTCGAGCTCCCGGATGGCGGCCAGCACCCGGTCCCGGGTGTCCGGCCGGACGTGCGGGGCACCGTTCAGCACCCGGGACACCGTCTGGTGGGACACACCCGCCAGTTTCGCCACGTCCGCCATCACGGGCTGGCGCTGTTCCGTCCCGGCACTCTCGGTTCCCACGCGTCGTCCCCTCCTCTGCTGCGCACCACGGTACGCGACCGGGTCAAGGCGGATCCGCCAGGCGGCCCGGGTCATCGTGAGCGGCGGCGCGCGACGGCCCGAAGCGGCGCCCTCCGCGCCGCCGTACCCGGGCCGCAGGAACCGGGCCCGGCTCCGCGCGGTGCGGAGCCGGGCCCGGCCGGACGATCACCCGAGGGTCCACCTCTGGTTGCTCGCACCCGAGCAGGTCCACAGCTGGACCGGCGTGCCGTCCGCGGTTCCGGCCCCGGACACGTCTAGGCAGCGGCCGGACTGGACGCCGACGACGCTGCCGTCCGCGTTGAAGCGCCACTGCTGGTTGGCGCCGCCGTTGCAGGGCCAGGTCACCACCTTGGTGCCGTCGGCGGTCCCGGCACCGTACGCGTCCAGGCACAGCGTGGTGCCGGAGAGGTTCACGGTGAGCCGGCCGTCGGCCGTGCGCGTCCAGGTCTGGTTCGCCGCTCCGGAGCAGCTGTGGATCTGCGACTGCACGCCCGGCGTGGCGGAGGAGTTCGGGACGTCCAGGCACTTGCCCGAACCGGCCCCGCGCAGCGCCCCCGTCGCGGTCGTGCCGGGCTGCTCGGCGTAGCCGGCGGCCACCACGTTGGCCTGGACGGCGTTCTCGGTGGTGTCCGAGGGGTAGCCGCTGGTCATCACGCCCTCGTAGAAGGTGCCGCGGGCGCCCTTGCTGTTGTCCCCGCCGATGCCGAGGATGATCGCCCCCTCCTTGTGCATGGGGTTGTAGCCCGACGCGTTCGGGCGGGGCCCGGAGTAGAACGTCGAAAGGGAGCCGGACCGGGCGTCGCCGGCGCGGATCGCCCACTGGTTCGGCGCGCCCTTGACCATGGCGGTCAGGAAGCGGTGGCTGACCGTCGGGTCGTTGGCGTTGTAGCCCGGGTTGACCCCGGAGAACAGGCCGTTCTCGAGGTCGGCCATCACCCAGGGGCCGGGGCCGCTGCCGTAGCCCCAGACCTTGATGTTGCCGAAGTAGATCGCCTCCATGTGCCCGTTGCCGGTGTCGTTGTTGCTCGTCTCGGCGTTGCCGTAGTCGAAGCAGCAGCCGCCGTTGTAGTGCGTGCCGTCGAGGATGGCGTACATGCCCTCGGGCTGGTCGCCGGTCGCCACGCCCGAGGTGCGGTTGTTGCGGTAGCCGGTGCCCGGCGCCACGTATACGCCGTACGCCTTGTGCCCATTGAGCGTGACGGGCGCCAGGTTCGCGACCGCGAGGTCGTCAGGGCCGGGTGCGGCCCCGCCCCCGGGCGCCTGGGTGAGGTGGTTCCCCCGGCCGCTCTGGTCGTAGATGACGCTGATGAGACAGGTGGTTCCGGCGCAGAACGCGTCCTGCGCCGCGGCGTCGGCGTAACCGCCCGCGCCCAGGGCACCGATGTCCCGGAGCGCCTTGTCGGACGCACGCGTGACCTGGTAGAGCGGCCCGCTGTACGTGGAGTACAGCGCCCGGGTGGTGCTGTGCGCGGCCACGCAGGGCGTGCCGCCGGAGGCATAGATGTCGCACGGGCCCGGCGAGGCCGCCTGCGCCACGCCGCCCGTCGCGGTGGCGCCGGCCAGAGCGCCGGCCAGGACGGCGAGGACCGCCCCGGCTCGGGCGAGGCGGCGCAGCACGGCGCTCGGGTGGATCACCCTTGGGATCGTCCTTCTGTTGCCACTCATGGTGTCTCCCTGCTCATCGCTGAGCGCGGCTAGAGGAATGTGAGCGCTAACAATTCGCCTCGCGGTCGGCCGGAAATCCCGGCGGGCGGCGAGGGGACAGTTCCTGAGTCGGTGACAGTGCTCTCACCGACCGTGCTCCGTCAAGACCTCCGACATGGGTCACCGGCAGGGAGACACTGCTTCGGCGTGACCGATCGTCACCTTCAACTCCCTTTTGCGGCACGTTGGTTGACGCCGACAGTTGTGAGCGCTCACACTCCTGCCCGAACGCGGCTCGGCACCCCACGCCCGCCCCACGGCGGTTCCTCCGCCGCGGCACCCGCGATCCGGAGCGACATCACTTCAAGCGCGGCCGGCACACCTCCACGTTCCCTCTCCGCGATCGACCCGACGGCCGTGAGGTAACCGATCCGGTCGGCCGCCTCGGCGCGCACCCGTCCGGCGCAGGCCGCCGGGGTGCCGCGCCGGGCCCTGTTCGACCGTGCCGGCACCCGGCGCGAGGCCCGTGAACCGCCGGCGCAGATCGACGTCGAGGGCATCGACGTCGACCGGCCGGTGGAGCGGCTTCGGTCCGACTGCGGCAGATGATCCAGATCGCCAAGGCACGGGGCAACCGGCCCATGGTCCTGAACCTTGACGAGCCGACCTCCTCGCCCGGGCCCGTCGAGGCCCGGAACCCAAGAACCAGGCGCTCGGCGTCCGGCGGCGTCCGCCACGGAATCCGGCCGGCCACCGGATTCCCCCGGTCCCGCGATGCCACGCAACCCCTTGACTCCACGGATGTGAGCGTTAACACTCGTGCTCACGCCAGGCCAGGACAGCGGTGTCCGGGCGCCTCACAGCACCAGGAACCGCGCCCGGCCGGCCCAGCCCGACCGCTCCCAGTCGCCCAGTCAGGGTCGCTCTGCGCCGGTCGCGGAACACCACTGGAGGAAGTGTGCGGAAGATTTCGGCGGGTCTCGTCGCCGCGGGCCTGGTGCTCTCGTTGGCGGCCTGCGGTCAGAGCTCCAACGGCGTCGGCGACGGCGCGGCCAAGGGGGACGCCAAGGGCGGCCTGGTGGGCATCGCGATGCCCACGAAGTCGTCGGAGCGCTGGATCAACGACGGCGCCAACATGGTCAAGGAGTTCCAGGCCAAGGGCTACAAGACCGACCTGCAGTACGGCGACAACGTGGTGGAGAACCAGGTCTCCCAGGTGGAGAACATGATCACCAAGGGCGCCAAGCTGCTGGTGATCGCCGCCATCGACGGCTCCTCGCTCACCGACGTGCTGCAGAAGGCCGCCGACGCCCACATCCCGGTGATCTCCTACGACCGGCTGATCCGCGGCACGGGGAACGTCGACTACTACGCGACCTTCGACAACTACAAGGTCGGCGTCCTCCAGGGCGGCTACATCGTCGACAAGCTCGGCCTCAAGGACGGCAAGGGCCCGTTCAACATCGAGCTCTTCGCCGGCTCGCCGGACGACAACAACGCCACCTTCTTCTTCAACGGCGCGATGAGCGTCCTCAAGCCGTACATCGACCGCAAGAAGCTGGTCGTACGCAGCGGCCAGACCCAGTTCAACCAGATCGCCACGCTGCGCTGGGACGGCGGTCTCGCCCAGTCCCGGATGGACAACCTGCTGAGCAAGTCGTACACGACCGCCCACGTCGACGCCGTGCTCTCGCCCTACGACGGCATCTCGATCGGCATCCTCTCCTCCCTCAAGGGCGTCGGCTACGGCGGCGCCAAGCCGCTGCCCGTCGTCACCGGTCAGGACGCCGAGCTGGCCTCGGTGAAGTCGATCATCGCGGGCGAGCAGACCCAGACGGTCTACAAGGACACCCGCCAGCTCGCCAAGGTCGCCGTCCAGATGGGCGACGCGCTGCTGACCGGCGGCAAGCCCGAGGTCAACGACACGAAGCAGTACAACAACGGCGTCAAGATCGTCCCGGCGCATCTGCTGCAGCCGGTCAGCGTCGACAAGGACAACTACCGGAAGGTCCTGGTCGACAGCGGCCAGTACACCGCGGACCAGCTCAAGTAGCCCGCGGGGCCCGGTCTCCGGGCCCCTGCCGAACCGGCGGTGCGGCGCCCCCGAGACCCGGCCCGCACCGCCCCCGAACGATACGGACGCACAACCATGGCTGGACCCGTTCTCGAAATGCGGTCGATCAGCAAGTCGTTCCCCGGTGTCAAGGCCCTCTCCGCCGTCAACCTGACCGTCGCCGCAGGTGAGGTGCATGCCGTCTGCGGCGAGAACGGCGCCGGCAAGTCCACCCTGATGAAGGTGCTCAGCGGCGTCCATCCGCACGGCAGTTACGAGGGCGAGATCCTCTTCGAGGGCGAGCCGTGCCGGTTCAGGGACATCCGGGCCAGCGAGCAGCGGGGCATCGCGATCATCCACCAGGAACTGGCGCTGGTGCCGTACCTGTCCATCGCCGAGAACGTCTTCCTCGGCAACGAGCACGCCACCCGGGGCGTCATCAGCTGGCACCGGACCCTCACCCACGCCGCCGAACTGCTGCGTCAGGTCGGCCTGGACGAGAGCCCGCACACCAGGGTCGCCGACCTCGGCGTGGGCAAGCAGCAACTGGTCGAGATCGCCAAGGCGCTCGCCAAGAAGGTCAAGCTGCTCATCCTGGACGAGCCGACCGCCGCGCTCAACGACGAGGACAGCAGCAAGCTGCTCGACCTGATCCTGGAACTCAAGGCCCGGGGCATCTCCTGCATCGTCATCTCGCACAAGCTGAACGAGATCGCCCGGATCGCCGACGCGGTGACCATCCTGCGAGACGGGCAGACCATCGAGACGCTCGCGATCGGCCCCGAGGGCATCTCCGAGGACCGGATCATCCGGGGCATGGTCGGCCGCGACCTGGAGCACCGCTATCCCGAGCGCGCCCCCGACCTCGGCGAGGTCGCCTTCGAGATCGAGGACTGGAGCGTCAGGCACCCGATCGACCACCAGCGCATGGTGGTCGACGGCGCCTCGCTGAACGTGCGGCGCGGCGAGATCGTCGGCATCGCCGGCCTGATGGGCGCCGGCCGCACCGAACTGGCGATGAGCGTCTTCGGGCGCTCGTACGGACGCTGGGCCGGCGGCCGGGTGCGGCTGCACGGCCGGGAGGTCCGCACCCGGACGGTGCCCGAGGCGATCGGGCACGGCATCGCGTACGTCACCGAGGACCGCAAGCAGCTCGGTCTCAACCTCATCGACGACATCAGCCGGAACATCTCGCTGAGCGCTCTCGGCAAGGTGGCCCGCTTCGGCCGGGTCGACCGGCACGCGGAGACCCGGGTTGCCGAGTCCTTCCGGCGCACGATGAACATCAAGGCCCCCACGGTCTTCACCCGGACCGGCACGCTCAGCGGCGGCAACCAGCAGAAGGTCGTCCTCAGCAAGTGGATCTTCGCCGAGCCGGAGGTGCTGATCCTCGACGAGCCCACCCGCGGCATCGACATCGGCGCGAAGGCGGAGATCTACACCGTCATCGCCGAACTCGCCGCCCAGGGAAAGGCGGTGCTCGTCATCTCGTCCGAACTCCCCGAACTCCTGGGCCTGTGCGACCGGATCTACACCATGGCCGAAGGCCGGATCACCGGCGAGGTGGCCCGCGCCGACGCCACCCAGGAATCCCTCATGCGGCTCATGACCATGAGCGCCGCATCCAGCAACGAGCAGGTGTGAGGCATGGCCCAGACCGACATCATCCCGGATTCGTCCCCGAAGGCACCGCAGGCCGGCCCGAGCCCCTCCGTGGGCTCCGTCCTGACCCGCGCGCTCCGCGGCAACGTGCGCCAGTACGGCATGCTGGTCGCCCTCGCACTGATCGTGCTGTTGTTCCAGTTCTGGACGGACGGCATCCTGCTCCAGCCGCTCAACATCACCAACCTGATCCAGCAGAACGGCTACATCCTGATCCTGGCGATCGGGATGATGATCGTCATCATCGCCGGGCACATCGACCTCTCGGTCGGCTCCCTCGCCGCCTTCGTGGGGGCCGCGGCGGCGGTGATGATGGTCGAGCACCACGTGTCCTGGCCCGTGGCGATGGTGACCGCGCTGGTGATCGGCGCCCTCGCCGGGGCTTGGCAGGGCTTCTGGATCGCCTACCTGGGGATCCCTTCGTTCATCGTGACCCTGGCGGGCATGCTGCTGTTCCGCGGCGGCACGCAGATCCTCCTCCAGGGCCAGTCGGTGGCTCCGTTCCCCAAGGGCTTCCAGAGCATCAGCAGCGGCTTCCTCCCGGAGGTCGGCCCGCGCACCGACTACCACAACCTCACCCTGTTGCTGGGTCTCGCGGTCCTGGCCGTGGCGATCCTGCAGGAGGTGCGCGGGCGGCGGCAGACCGTCTCGTACGGGCTCGAGCCGCTCCCGATCGGGCTGTTCCTGGCCAAGCTCGCCGTGATCACCGCGGCCGTGGTCGTCTTCACCCTGCTGCTGGCGAGCTACCACGGCGTGCCGGTCGTGCTGCTGATCCTCGGCGCGCTGCTCGTCGGCTTCGGCTATCTGATGCGCAACTCGGTCATCGGACGGCACACCTATGCCATCGGCGGCAACGAGGCGGCGGCCAAGCTGTCCGGAGTGAAGAGCAAGCGCGTCGTCTTCCTCGCCTTCACCAACATGGGCGTCCTCGCGGCGCTCGCCGGACTGGTCTTCGCGGCGCGCCTCAACGCGGGCACGCCACAGGCCGGCATCAACTTCGAACTGGAGGCGATCGCCGCCGCGTTCATCGGTGGCGCCTCGGCCAGCGGCGGCGTGGGCACCGTCCTCGGCGCCATCATCGGCGGGCTGGTCCTGGGCGTGCTCAACAACGGCATGTCCCTGGTCGGTGTCGGCACCGACTACCAGCAGGTGATCAAGGGTCTGGTGCTGCTCGCGGCCGTCGGCTTCGACGTCTACAACAAGCGGCGGGCCGGTTCCTGAGGCACCGGCCGCACCGGGTCAGAGCGGTCCCACGCGCTCGTAGCGCAGCAGGACCACGCCGTTGCCGAAGGTCCGGGTCCGTTCGAGCCGCAGGTCGGCGTCGGTGTCGGTGGGCGGGAAGAGGCGGGTGCCGCGGCCGACGAGGACGGGGTGGACGTACACGTGGTAGGCGTCGATGAGGTCCAGTTCCCGGAAGGCGGCGGCGAGCGACGCGCCGCCGACGGTGAGGTCGCCGTCGGCGGCGGCCGCGAGGGCGCGGACCTCGTCGGGGTCCACCGCGCGGACGACGGTGGTGTTCCAGTCGGCCCGCTCCAGCGTCGTGGAGTAGACCCACTTCGGCTTGGACAGCCAGATCCCGGCGAACTCCCGCATGGCGGGGGTGGCCTCCGGGTCGCGGTCGGCGGTGGGCCAGAAGTCCGCCATCAGCTGGTGGGTGCGGCGGCCGCTGAGGAACCCGCCCATGGCGGCGAGCTCCTGGTTGAGGTGCCGGTGCAGCTCCTCGTCGACCCGGTGCCAGCTGATGTCGTGGCCCGTCCCCTCGATGTAGCCGTCGAGGGACATCCCGATGAACTGGACGATCTTTCCGGACATCGGCCGCACTCCTTCGTCGTCTTCGCCGTCCGCGCCCACGCCCGCGTCACGGCATGCGGCGGGCGCCCTCCTTGATGGCCTCGCGAATACGGTTATAGGTGCCGCAGCGGCAGATGTTGCGGATCTGGTCGAGATCGGCCTCGTCGACCTCCCGCCCGGCCTCGCGGGCCCGCTTCACGGCCGCGACGGCGGCCATGATCTGGCCGGGCTGGCAGTAGCCGCACTGGGCGACGTCGATGTCGAGCCAGGCTTCCTGCATCGGGTGCAGGTCCTTGCCGACGGTGCCGGGCAGGCCCTCGATGGTGGTGATCTCGTCGGTCGGCCCGATGTCCTTCACCGGGACGCTGCACGGGTTGAACGCCCTGCCGTTGAGGTGGCTCGTACAGGCCTGGCAGACGCCGAGGCCGCAGCCGTACTTCGGGCCGGTGACACCGAGGACGTCCCGGAGCACCCAGAGCAGCCGGACGTCGTCCTCGACCTCGGCGGTGACGGCCTTGCCGTTGAGGATGAAGGTGTGCTGGGGCACGAAGGCTCCTGTATCTCCTGGAAAGGGGGGCTCAGCTGGCGCGGTCGCGGCCGTCGGTCGGGGAGGCCGGGACCGGTGGAACGGTGGGCAGCGGGGTGAAGCCGAGGGGCTCGCCGTGGTTGACCGGGAAGCTGGTCGGCATGGTGCCGGTGGCCCGGCCGTACGCGCAGGCCACGGCGGCCATCGAGGCGGCGACGGCCAGTTCGCCTGCGCCGCCCGGCTTGCCGGTGGTCGGCGGCATGACGACGATCTCCAGCTCGGGCGGGGTGTTCCACTGCCGGGTGTAGAAGTAGTTGTCCCAGCTGCCCTCCAGGAAGTGCCCGTCCTTCAGGTGCAGGCCGGACGTGAGGGTGAGGGCGATGCCGTCGATGATGCCCCCCATCATCTGGGCCTCCAGGCCGCGGGTGTTGACGGCGAGGCCGACGTCGACCGCGCAGACGACCTTGGTGACGCGCGGCCCGGTGTAGGCGTCGCGGATCTTCCGGCCGGTGGTCTCCGGGCGGCAGTCGATCTCGGCGAGGACGGCGACGAAGCCGTGGTACTCGGGGTGGACGGCGATGCCCTGCGCCGTGCCCGGCGCCATCTGCCGTCCCCAGTGCCCGACCTCGGCGACCTTGTCGAGCACGGCCCGGGCCCGCTCGTCCTTGAGGAAGCGGCGCCGGAAGGCGAGCGCGTCCTCCCCCATCCGCTTGGCGAGTTCGTCGGCGACGAGTTCCTGGGCGCAGCGCACGTTGGGCGAGTAGATGTTGCGCATGGAGCCGGTGTTGAACCCGTGGTCGACCTCGTTGAGAAGCTGGGTCGTCACTCCGAAGTGGTACGGGCTCGACTGGGTGAGCTGGAACATCGTCTCGGAGAACGTCAGGTCGGCGACCGGGAGCCGCGCCGCCTCCGAGGTGATGATCTCGCCGATGCCGTGGCCGAAGTCGGTGGCGACGGAGGTGTGCCGCAGCTCGTACGTGAGGACCTCGCCGAGCGCGTACGTGGCACGCACCCGGGAGGTGGCCATCGGGTGCGTACGGCCCTGGCGGAAGTCGTCGGTGCGGTGCCACATGAGGCGGACGGGCTTGCCCATCGCCTTCGAGATCTCGGCGGCCTCGCCGGCGGCGTCGTGGAACAGCTTGCGGCCGAACGAGCCGCCGCCCTCGGTGACGTGGACCTTCACGGCGGTCACCGGCAGCCCGAGCTGGAGCGCGATCTTCTCCTGGGCGACGATCGGCGACTTGAGGCTGGCCCAGATCTCGGCGGAGCCGGGGCGGACGTCGGCGACGGCGCAGTTGGTCTCCAGGGCGCTGTTGCTGGCGAAGTGGAAGGTGAAGCGGGCGTCGACGGACTTGGTGAGCAGGTCGAGCGGCGGGACGACGAGGGGCAGTTCGGCCTTGCGGAGCTCGGCGAGCACGGTGGCGTCCGAGGCGCCCTCGGCGGTGCCCGGGCCCCAGGTGACCTTCAGGGCGCGGACGGCGTCGATGCACTGGCCGAACGTCCGGCCGCGGACGGCGACGCCGGTGGAGACGGCGACGACGTCGGTGATGCCGGGCATGGCCCGGACCTCGGCCAGGTTGTCGACCGAGCGGACGGTGCCGTTGATCGTGGGCGGGCGGCAGACCATGGTGGGCAGGGCGCCGGGGACCTGGACGTCCATGGCGAACTTCTTGCGCCCGGTGACGGCCTCCAGCGCGTCGACACGGCGCTGCGCGGTGCCGATGACCTTGAACTGCGCGGGGTCCTTGAGGGTGACGGAGACCTGCGTGTCGGCGAGCGCGGCGGCCTTCACGGCGAGCTCGCCGTAACTCAGCCGGACGCCGCCGGCGGAGGTGATGATCCCGGCCTTGGCGGTCAGCGTCCCGACGGCCTCGCCGAGTTCGATCGCGGCGGCGCGCAGCAGCCGGCCGCGGGCCACGGCGGCGGCGACGCGGACCGGGGTGAAGGTGGAGATGGTGGTGTTGGAGCCGCCGGTGAGCTGGTTGAAGAGCAGCTCGGGACGGGCGTCGGCGAGCGTCACCTTGATCCGGTCGACCGGCAGGTCCAGCTCCTCGGCGATGAGCATCGCGGTGGAGGTGGTGATGCCCTGCCCGACCTCGGCGCGGGGCAGCGCGAAGTGGGCGGTGCCGTCCGGGTCGAGGCGGATGGTGATGAGGTTCGCCGTGGGCAGTGCGGCGTGCGTGAGCATGTCGTTGAGGTCGTAGATGTCCGCGGGCCCCGGCAGCGACGGCACCGCCCCGGGCACGAGTGCCTCCGCCCGCGCGGGCGCGAGCGCCTCCTCCCCGAGCTGCGCGGCGACCGTGAGGGTCGGCGCCGCCAGCACGTACCCGAGGAATCGCCGCCGCCCGATGCCGCGCGGCGGCCCGTCTTCCGGTTCGTGCTGTGCGGCGCGGTCCTGCGCTTCCATGGGCGCTGCCCTTTCGACGAGGGGGTGAGCCGATGAGGTTACTCGGCAGTTCTGACGAGTGGATCATCACCCGTCCGGCGGACCGGCAGGACGGGAACGGCTCACTTTTCACCTCAGCTCCGCATACGGGCCGGGGGTCGTACGGAGGCGGCGCTGTCAGCGGGCGGGCTCCCCCTCTCCCGTCCTGACCGATCCGCGCGCGTCACCGCCATCCGTACCTCCTGCAACCGTGACCGCGCGCCTGGTGCGGGCGCCGGGGCCGCTGGAGCGGACGCCGCAGGGCTTCTTCCAGGTGCGCAGGGGCGACTGACCCCAGGCGCCGCGGGCGCGGGCGACCGCGCGGTCGCCGCAGCCGCGCAGCGTGGCGCGGGACAGCCTGGTCCGCGGGCCGCCGCCCGTGATGAGCGCGTTGACGGACGCCATGGGGTCGCCGCCGGCCGAGCGGGCGAGCAGCGCGCCGACCACGACCGGCAGCAGCGCCACGGCGAGGGCCGAACCGGTGGCGGTGGCCGTGGCGGTGGCCTGGTGGAGGGGGCGGGTGCGCGGGGCGGCGTCGCTGGTCATGGGGCCATTCCAGCGCCGGGGCCGGAACCGGGGCATGGGAGCCGGTACTCAGTTCCCGCGCCCCGGGTACTCAGCCCGCGGCACGTACTCGGCGCCGGGCGAGCCACGTTCGTCGTCATCGGCACGGTCAAGCGACGCGATCGGGCCCGCCTGAACGTTTCTTCGGTCATCCTCGACAGCAACGGACTTCGTGGAGGTGGGGCGACTGTGACGAAGGTACTGGTGGTGCAGCACGAGGACGGCGCCGGGCCCGGCCTGGTCGGCGAGCGGCTGCGGGCGTCCGGACTCGACCCCCGGGTCCATCACCCGTGGCGCGGGGAGGAGTTGCCGGTCTCGCTCGACGGCTGGTCGGGGCTGATCGTGCTGGGCGGCTCGGTCAACTGCGAGGACGACGCCGCGGCGCCGTGGCTGCCCCGGGTCAGGGCGCTGATACGGGAGGCGGTCGATGCCCGCGTACCGGTCCTCGGCATCTGTCTGGGCGGCCAGCTCCTCGCGTACGCGCTGGGCGGCTCCGTGGCCGTGCGCGCCGAGGGTCCCGAGCTCGGCACCGTACCGCTGCGGCGGCTGCCCGCGGCCGACGGTGACCCGCTGTTCGGCGCGTTGCCCGAGGGCGCCCCGGCCGCTCAGTGGCACTGGGACGAGATCGACCGGCTGCCGCCCGGAGCCGTGCCCCTGCTGACCGGCGACGACTGCCGGCATCAGGCGTTCCGGGCCGGCGCGTGCGCGTGGGGCGTGCAGTTCCATCCGGAGGCGCTGACCGGCACGATCGCCGGGTGGGCCGCGGCGGACGCGCCCCGGCTCCGGGCCGACGGCCACGACCCGGACGGCGCGGTCTCCTCCGTACGGGAGGCGGAGCCGCTGCTGCGGGCGGTGTGGGGCACGGTGGCGGACGCGTGGGCAGAGGTGGTCCGGGAGGACGAACGGGTTCGCGTGCCCTTGCGCGTGCCCGTGGCGGGCGCGGCCGCCGGGGAGTGATGGGATGGGTGCGGGCACGCGCGCGCGTGCCCGCGTCCGAACCACGTACGCCCCCTGAGGAGAACCCGCCGCCATGGCCGACGAGTACCGGATCGAGACCGTCCGCACCGGCTACCGCACCTGGACCGCCCGCAACGACCGCGGCGCCGAGGTACGGATCGCCGCCGCCGACGACGCGGACGCACAGCCGTCGTTCACGCCGGTCGAGCTGCTGCTCGCGGCGATGGGCGGCTGCGGCGGCCTGGTCATCGACCGTACGGCGCGGGCCGTCGACCACGACGACCTGCGGATCGTGGTGGAGGGCGTCGCCGGCCCCGAGGACGACGGCCGGATCGGGCGGATCAGGGTGAGTTACGAGTTCGAGCTCCCCGACAACAACCCGCGGGCGGCGGACGTCTTCGCCCGCGGGGTCCGGCTCACCCACGAGAAGTACTGCACGGTCAGCCGCACCGTCGAGCACGGCGCGGAGGTCGAGGCGGTGCTGCCGGACGGCACGACCGGCTTCCGCGCCGGCTGAGCCGGACGGGGGGGGATGAACCGGGTCGGGCGGCCGGGGGCCGGGCCGCCCCGCGGACTGCTCTTCCATCGCACCGCCGATCCGGCGACGGGGGCGACGGCGACGGGGGTGACGGCGACCGGTGGTGCGGGCGAAACCGGGCCGGTCTCACTCCTCGATCGCGCCGCCGATCCGCCGCAGATGCCGGCGGAAGGTGTACGAGGGGTCCTCGGCCCGCCGCTCCAGGTACTCGGCGAACCGGGTCTGGTCGCGCAGCGTCTCCCCGGCCCGGATCCGCCGGGCCTGGTTCCGCTCGGTGCGGAAGATCTCCTCGGCGGTGTCGAGCACGGCCTCGGCGCGGTCGGCCGCCACGAAGAGGACGCCGTCGTCGTCGGCGAACACCACGTCGTCGGCGCCCACCGTGTGCTCGCCGAACCGGGCGGTGCGCAGCGCCTCGGGCCCACGCGGGTCGAGCCGTACGGGGCCGGGGGCGTGGGCCCCGTACGAGAAGACCGGCAGCCCGATCTCCACGAGGTCGGGCGTGTCCCGGTGCAGCCCCCATACGACGACGCCGGCGATCCCCGCGGCCTCGGCCTCCAGGACGGCGAGGTCGCCGATGCACGCCTCGTCCCGGCGGCCCGCGTTGTCGATGACGAGCACGTCGCCGGGGGCGGCCCGGGTCGCGAAGGCCTCCAGGAAGACGTCGACGCTGCCGTAGTGCCGTACGGGCAGGGCGCGTCCGGCCGCCCGCCGCCCGGGCACCACGGGCACGACGCCGGCGGGCGCGGCCCGCAGCGGTTCGCCGAGCCGTACGCAGGCGTCGGCGACCAGCGGGGTGGAGAGTTCGGCGAACCGCTTGAGCATGGCTGTTCCCTTCGGCGGGTCCCTGCCGTGCGGCGGGACGATCCGGATGCTAGCCGTGTCAGAGCGTCAGGAAAGGGCCAGTCCTGGGCGGTTGGCCCGGGCGGGCGCGCCGGGGAGCGCGATACGTTCCGCTGCGGAACGCGGCGTAAACAGCGCCGCTGCCCGGGACCGAACGTGAAGGGACACCACCGTGATCGTGATCGCGCACCTCAGTGACACCCACATCGACGACGCCTCGCCGCGCAGCAGGGAGCGGACGGAGGCCACGATGGCGTACCTGGACTCGCTCGCGTACGACCTGGACGCGGTGATCGTCACCGGCGATCTCGCCGACCACGGCGAGGAGTCCGAGTACGCATGGCTGCGCGACCACGTTCTCACCTCCCGGCACCCGGTGCTCACCTGTCCCGGCAACCACGACCGCCGCGACGCCTTCCGCCGGGTGCTCCTCGGCACCGAACCGCCGGCCCCGGACGCGCCGGTGAACCAGGTGCTGCGCGCCGACGGCTTCGTCCTCGCACTGTGCGACTCCTCGGTGCCGGGCAAGGACGAGGGCTACCTGGAGGAGGAGACGCTGGCCTGGCTCGACGAGGAGCTGTCCCGCACGCCCGCCGGCACGCCGGTTCTCGTGGGCTTCCACCACCCGCCGACGGCCCTCGGCATCCCGTTCGTCGACAGCATCCGCCAGTTCGGCGAGCACCGTCTCGCCGAACTGGCCCGCCGCCACCCCTCCCTCACGGCCTTCCTCTGCGGCCACACCCACTCCGCCACGGCCACCACCTTCGCGGGCCGCCCGGTCCTGGTGGCGCCTGGTGTGGTGTCGATGAGCAAGCTGCCCTGGGAGCAGAGCGGCCTGGCGGACTACGTGTTCCGCGACGAGCTGGCGCCGTCGCTGGCCTTCCATCTGCTGACGGAGGACGGCCGCCTGACGACGCACTACCGGAGCGTGCCGCTCGGCTGAGGCGGAGCAGAGGGGGATCCAGGGTCCTGGACGCAGGATCCGGGATCCGGGATCTGGGATCCTGGATCCCGCATCCAGGATCAGTCGAGCCAGATCGCCCGCAGCTCGCCGAACGGGTCCTCCTCCGTCCGCGGAGTCGCGTCCCAGATCTTCGTCACACGTGCACCGGCCGTGTACGGAGGCCAGTCCGCGGCGCCCGGATCCCCCTGCGTGACGAAGGCGACCCAGGCGCCGTGCAGCGCGTCGGCGAGCGCCTTGGGCGGGGTGGGACCCGCCGCGGCCTCGACGCCCTCGGCGTCGAGCAGGTCGAAGGCGAAGGGCAGGTCCAGGCAGTGGTACGCCTGGCCGTTGACGGGCGAGGCCCAGTCGAACTGGTAGAGCCAGGTGGGCCGGGAGAGCGCGGCGCGGGCGTCGGCGACGGCGAGGGCCGGGGCGCGGAAGGTGACGTCCGTGAGGGCCTGGCCGAAGAGGCCGGACGGGGCGGTGTCCGCGTACGTCTCGGCGAAGGTGGCGGCGCGGTCCTCGGTGAGGCCGAGGCCGCCGAGCAGGACCGGCAGCGGCGGGCCGTCGGCGCCGGGGCCGGGGATCATGTTGAACTCGTGCGCGGTGAAGCCGAGCATCAGCGGCACGTCGGCGCCGGCGTCGCCCCGGGTGAGCGCGTCCAGGACGGGCTCGGGGATCAGCTCGCCGTCGGCGAAGGGCACGAGCGAGAGCATCGGCGGCAGGCCCTCGCGGTCCGGGCCGGGTTCGCCGAGCCGGTCCTGGAGGTCGAGGAGTTCGTCGTCGCTCAGGTCCTGGAGCGCGGCGGCCGTGGCCGGCAGGCCGGTCCGGGCGGTGAAGAGCCGGGACACGGCCCGGGCGACCTCCGGCCCGTCCGGCCGGGTCACGGCGCCGGAGACGGACAGGGCGGCACGGAAGAGGCCACGCGCCGACGGCACGGCGAGCAGGGTCTGGACGGCGCCGCCGCCCGCCGACTGCCCGGCGATCGTCACCTTCGCCGGGTCGCCGCCGAAGCGCGCGATGTTGTCGCGGACCCACTCGAGGGCGGCGACCCAGTCCCGTACGCCCCGGTTGTCGGGAGCGCCGTCCAGGTGCAGGAAGCCCTCGATGCCGAGCCGGTAGCCGAGCGAGACGAACACGACGCCGTCGCGGTTGAAGGCGGCCCCGTCGTACCAGGGGCTGGCGGCCGAACCCGCCAGGTAACCGCCGCCGTGGATCCACACGAGCACCGGAAGCCCGGCCTCCGGGTCGGTCGCGGGGGTGAAGACGTTGAGGTTGAGCACGCCTTCGCCCGGGATGGACGGCTCGGGGATGGTGGTGACCTCGGCGAGGGGACGGCGCTGGGCGGTCGGCCCGTACGCGGTCGCGTCCAGCGGCTCGGTCCACGGCTCCGGCGGCACGGGGGCGGCGAAGCGGAGCGGGCCGACGGGCGGCTGCGCGTACGGGATGCCGAGGAAGCGGCAGCTTCCGTCGGCCCGGCGCTCGCCGCGGACCGGACCGCGGGTGGTGGCGACGAGCGGGTTCTCGGTGGTCATGGGCGTGCCTTCCTGAGCCTGACCGGTGCGGTGACGGCTGCTGCTCACCCCATGGTGACACGAGTAAGTTGCAGGTGTCACGCATCCTCCTCCCCTGTACCACCGTCTCCTCCGACGGGTTCGGCCCGCGCGGGGCCGGGGAAGGGAGGCGTTGTGAACGTGAGTCCCGACGCCGTGCTCGGCGTCCTGGTGGTGATGGCCGGCGCCGTCCTCATGGCGGCCGGCGCACGCTGGAAGGGCCGCGCGGTGCGCCCGCTCGCCCCGCGCCGGGCCCGGGCGCTGGCCTGGCAGGCGTACGTACGGGCCCTGAGCCGCTCCGCCGAGCTCGCCGTCACCGGCGCCCGGAGCAGGGCGGGGCGCGGCGAACCGGCGATCGTGACCGTCGAGGACGTCGTAAGGCTCGCGCACCAGCGCTTCGGCTACGAGGAGGTCGCCCGCGAGCACGCGGCGGCGGCGCTGCGGCACGCGTACGAGCGCGCGGGGTGCGCCGCGGACACGGTGACCGACGCCTACAGCTCGATCCAGTAGCGCCGCTTGACGCCGATCTCGGTCTCGCGGACGTCCTCCAGGACTCCGCCGTTGCGCTCGATGGTGCGCGCCGAGGCGATGTTGGTGTCCTCGCACGTCAGCAGCGTCCGACTGAGACCGAGGGCGCGGGCCTCGGGCAGCACGGCGCCGAGGGCCCAGGTGGCGAGGCCGCGGCGGCGGGCGGAAGGGCGCACGCTGTAGCCGATGTGGCCGCCGGCCCGCAGCAGGAAGTCGTTGAGTTCGTGGCGCAGGTCGATGGCGCCGAGGTACGTGTCGCCCTCCACGATCCACCACTGGGTGGCGTGGACGCGGCCGTCGGGCACGGGCTTGCTGTGGTCGGACTGCGCCCGGAGCAGGGTGACCCAGTCGGCGAAGGCGCCGGGGTCGGCGAGGTCTGCGTCCGGGGCGAGCCACAGGCCGGCGCCGTCCTGGTGCGCGCCGGGCGCCCACTCGGCGCGGGCCTCCAGCCAGGAGGTGTGCAATCGGGCGGTGGGAGTGATCAGTTCAGGCATGCGCGCGACGATAACAACGGTGTCCCCGCCGCCCTCCTGCCCGCCCCCCGGCTACTCGTCGGAGCTTCAGACGAAGCTCCAGCAGGCGAACGCCCTTTGGAGCCGAACGTCCTCAGGAGCCGGAGGCCTTCGCGTAGTCGACGAAGCCGACCCAGTCCAGGGCCACACAGCGCTCGTCGCCGACCACCCAGGCGTCGTGTCCCGGCTGGATCTCGTAGAACTCGCCGGGTACGAGGTCGGCGGACTCGCCGCCGTCCATGACGACCTTCATCCGGCCGCTGACCACGTATCCGACGTGGTGGGCCTGGCAACTGTCGGTACCGGCGATGGGCTTCACGTGCTCGGACCACTTCCAGCCCGGCTCGAACACGGCCCTGCCCACCGCGCCGCTGTCGGTGGTCAGCAGGTCCAGCCTGCCCTTGCCGCCCTCGAACGGGCGTACCTCGTCTGCGGAGTCGAAGCTCCTGGAAACGATTCCGGTCATGTTTCGTCCGCCTCCCGGCGGTGGAACGTGTGACCCCCGAGTCCACTTCCAGGCTACGCCGCGGGGCGGGCGCCGCACACGGGCCCGCGGGGCCTGCCGGCGTGGCCCGTAAACGTCGTTGCCCCGGAAGATCCACTGGGGTTAGCGTGGCGGTATGACTGCCGGGTCGGCCATGGGCCGTGATCGAGAGAGGCGCCCGGCCGTGGCGTGAGCGCCGCCGGGTGGTGGGCGCGGGGTCCGCCACGGTCGTCCGCTCCGTACGCGTGCGCATGGCGCACGCAGGTACGGGCGAAGGACGCGACCAGCACTCACCCTGCGAAAGGACCCCTTGTGACCGTCGAGCTCAACCACACCGTCATACACGCCCACGACAGGCGGGCGTCCGCCGAATTCCTGGCCGAGGTGCTCGGCCTGGAGGTCGGTGCCCCGTTCGGGCCGTTCCTGCCGATCGACACCGGCAACGGCGTCACCCTCGACTACTACGAGACGGACGCCGACTTCACCCCCACCCACTACGCCTTCCTCGTCCCCGACGAGGAGTTCGACACGATGATCGCCCGCCTGGAGCGGAAGGGCGTCACGTACTACGCGGACCCGCACCACGGCCGGCCCGGCGAGGTCAACGGGCTGTTCGGCGGCCGGGGCGCCTACTTCCTCGATCCGTCCGGGCACAACATGGAGATCATGACCGTGCCGTACGCCCGCTGATTTTCCTGACCTTCTGTTGAAGGCGCGGCGCCGTTTGGTGGGTCCGGGCATATCCCGCGGCGGTTTTCTGTGCGGATCCCTTATCGGGCAGATCTACACATAAAGGCCAGATAAGCGCACAATGAAACCGCGGCGTCGATGCCGCGAACGGTCAGTGTGCAAGACGCCAGAAGGAGGCGAGTCACATGGCCGACCTCTCTCACCGTCCAGGTGACATCAGGGGACACCCGGACGCCGGAGAAATGCGGGACCGTTATGCCCGCATGCTCCAGACCCGGGGTGTGGCGGCCGTCGAGGAGCTTGTGATCCTCGCCGGAATCTACGCCGCGGTCTCCGCGTGGACGGTCCACTTCGCAGCCGCGAAGCCGGAGCTCGCCATCAGCAACCTGATCGTCGGCATCGCGCTCGCGGGCCTCGGTCTCGCCATGTCGATGGCTCCGGAGCGGTCGCAGGACCTCAACTTCGTGGTGCTGCTGCTCGGTGCGTGGCTCATCGCCTCCCCGTGGGTGGTCTCGCGGTTCCCCAGTACGGGCGCGATCGTCAGCAATGTCATCACCGGCGCCTGCGTCTGCCTCTTCGCCCTCGTGGCCGGCGGACTCCTCATGAGCAAGAGAAGGACGTAACTGCCTGATCCTCTCCCGCGAACGGCGGGGGGGCCGCCCCCCCCCCGGGTGGAGGCCCAAAGGTTTTTTCCGCCCCCGGCGCAGTAATAACCCCACGGCAGGAGCAAAAAAAAACACCCGTGTTTGTA
>NZ_JBIWPJ010000001.1:434121-880980 GCF_044768205.1 Streptomyces sp. NPDC101160
CGTGCGTTGCCCTCTCCCCCGGGGGGCCGGGGGGCCCCACATGCCCACCGATCCGTCGTTAACGGCGTCACCCCCCCCCCCCCCCGGCGCCCCCCCCCGCCCCGGGCGCCCCGACGCCGTTCACTTTGGTCCCGTCCGTGCCTGTGAAAGGCCACTCTTCGGTAACTCATTGACCCCTCAGGTTTGAGCCACATAAGTTCTGCGTAAAGCTTGCTCCACAGGGACAGGCTCCCGCTCACACCACCAGTGCCTGGGGGGAAAAGTGAACTGGTACCTCGACGTTCTCAAGAAGTACGCGGTATTCACCGGCCGGGCGCGCCGCCAGGAATTCTGGATGTTCGCGCTGTTCAACATCATCGCGGCGATCATCGTCATGGTCATCGACATGGCGATAGGCAGCTACCCGCTGCTGTACACGATCTACGCCCTGGCGGTGCTCCTGCCCAGCCTCGGCGTGACCGTCCGCCGACTGCACGACACCGGGCGCTCCGGCTGGTGGATCCTGATCGACCTGATCCCGTTCGTCGGCGCCATCATCCTGATCGTCTTCCTCGCCACCGAGGGGGCTTCGCACGACAACGCCTACGGCCCGAACCCGAAGGCCGCCCCGGCGTACTGACGGCCCGCTCGTCGGCGGTCCCTCGCCGCCGGCCCGCTCGTCGAGACGCACGACCCCCGGAAGCAGCGCTTCCGGGGGTCGTCCCTTTGCACACGCGCCGCATAGAGCCGGTACGGAGCGTTTGACCGCCCCGCCTTGTGCACGGCGGCACAGGACCGCCCGGGCCCGCCCCGCCTAGCCTCGCCGACACCAGGCGCGACAGCACACAGGCACAGGCACAGGCACAGGCACAGGCACAGGCACAGGCAGCAACGAGGGGCGGTACCACCGGTGAACTGGCTCATTCACGACTACCGCGAGAGCGATCTCGCCGCCGTCGTCCATCTCATTGACACCACGGCCGAGCTCGGCCAGGAGTCGGTCTTCTCGCTCGCCGAGTGCATCGGCGCCCTGACCTCCCGCCAGCCGGCCGTCGTCGCCGTCCACCAGGGCGCGCCCATCGGTGCGGCGCTCGCCTGCGTCGCCGGGGAGCGGGCCTGGGTGATGCGGATCGCGATCTCGTCGGCGTGGCGCGGCCGGGGCCTGGCCAGCGCGCTCCTGATGGAGCTGGAACGGCGGCTCGTGGCGGCCCGGGTGGCCCGGATCGCGTACGTGCTGCCGGAGGAGGAGCTGCTCGGCGAGGGACTGCTGAACGCCGGCTACACCCGGCAGCCCGCCGTCGCCTACTTCGAGAAGGTCGAGCCGCTGCACGGCCCGGCCGCCGGTCTGCTCGACGACCTCGGCGGCCGGCTGCTGCCGACCGACCTGTGGGGCAAGGTCGCCGGCATGGAGCGGGAGAAGGACCTGATCGAACGGCGTGTCGTGCTGCCGCTGGCCGAGCCCGAGCGGGCCGCCCGGCATGGCGTCCGGCCGCCGCGCGCGATCGGTCTCTTCGGGCCGCCCGGCACCGGCAAGACGACCTTCGCCCGGGCCATCGCCTCCCGGCTCGGCTGGCCGTTCGTGGAGATCCTGCCGTCCCGCCTCGCCGATGAGGGCAACCTGGCGGCGGCGCTGCGCGCGGCCTTCGCCCGGATCGCCGAGCTGGACCGGGTGCTCGTCTTCATCGACGAGGTGGAGGAGATCGCGCCCGTGCGCGCCGAGCCGGTGCAGCCGGGCGGAATGCACGGCGTCACCAACGAACTCCTCAAGCTGATACCGGGGTTCAGGGAGCGGGACGAGCGGCTGCTGGTGTGCGCGACCAACTCGATCCGCTCGATCGACCCGGCGTTCCTGCGCCCGGGCCGCTTCGACTACCTCATCCCGATCGGTACGCCGGACAAGGCGGCCCGCGCCGCGATCTGGTCCCGCTACACCGACGCGCGCCCGGACGTCGACGTGGACGCACTGGTCGCCGCCAGCGATCTGTTCACCCCGGCGGACATCGAGCACGCGGCGCGGATCGCCGCGCAGAACTCCTTCGAGCGGGACCTGGTGGCCGTGCAGGCCACGGCGCCCGGCGCGAGCACGGCGGACTACCTGGACGCGATCGCGCAGTGCCGGCCGACCGTGACCACCGAGATGATCGAGCAGTTCGGCTCGGACATCACGACGCACGCCCGCTTCTGACCGCGTCCGCACCGGGCACGGCGGGCGGCCGGCTTCGGGCGGCCCGCCTCGGGCGGCCGGCGGACGGCTTCGGAGGGCCGGCTTCGGGCTGCCGGCTTCGGGCTGCGGCTTCGGGCTGCGGCTTCGGGCTGCCGGCTTCAGGCGGTGCGACTTCAGGCGGTGCGGCGGTAGAGCACCTGGTGGGCGTCCCACTCCGTGAACGACTCGGCGTGGGTCATCCCGACCGCCTCCAGGAGCCGGCGGGAGCGCGTGTTGGCCTCCTGGGTGACGGCGACGACACTCTGCGTGTCCTCGAGGGCCCGCGCCACGGCCGCGGCGACGGCCTCGCGCGCGTACCCCCGCCCCCAGTGCTCGGGCAGGAACTGGTACGACACCTCCGTCTCGCCGCCCCGCCCCGCCCGCTCGACCGTGACCAGGCCGAGCACGACACCGTCGGCCGCCCGCTCGACGGCGCGACAGTGCGGTGCGCCGACGATCCGCCGCTGCCGGATCCGCACGACCGACTCGGTCACGGGGCCGCCGAGGTGCCGCCGTACCTCCGGGTCGGTCCACAGCCGCGTCATCACCGGGAGGTCCCGGGTGCGCACGGGGCGGAGCACGAGCCGGTCGGTGATCAGCGGCGGTTCGGAGGGCGAGGGCATACCTCGATGATGACAGGCCCCTGGACCTCCCGGCGATTCGCCGCCGGACCCGGTCACTCCCCGGTGACCAGCGCCTTCACGTCCTCCCACGCCAGGTCCATGGGGGCGTGGGCGTCCCGGGCCGTGGCCGTGTCCTTGTATCCGCTGGAAGTGGCCACGCACACGACGGGACCGTCCTCGTCGGCCGGCTTGGGGCCGTGGGCGCGCAGGCCCGCGAGGCCGGCCGCTGCGGAGACTTCGTACCAGAGGCCCTGGGCCGCCAACTCGGCCTGAGCCTCGATCATCTGAGGATCCGTCACGGTACGGGCCTCGCCGCCGGTGGCGCGCAGGGCGACGACGCCGCGGTAGCCGCCGATCTCGCAGTCGATGGCGTACGCGGCGGTAGGCCCGGCCGGCACCCGGGCCGTGTCGGCGCCGCTGCGCATGGCCGTGGTGAGGGCTCCCGCGGCGGACGGCTCGGTGGCGTACACGCGCGGGACGGAGCCGGTGACGCCGAGGGGGGCCAGTTCCTGGAAGCCCTTGGCCACACCGTAGAGCAACTCGCCGTATCCGGTGGGGAGATGGACGGCGGCGGGGGCCCCGCCGAGGGCGAGGACGATCTCGTAGGCGATGGTCTTGTAACCCTCGGGCCCGAAGGGGTGGCCGGTGTGCGCGGTGTCGGTGACGCTGCTGACCGGCTGGTAGCCGAGTTCGGCGGTCATCCGGCGCATGAAGGGGCGTACGTCGGCCTGCGGGACGGTGAGCACGGTCGCGCCGTAGGCGCGCACATGGGAGGCGACGGCCGGCGGGGCGGACGGCGAGGTGAACACGACACACGGCAGGCCCGCCCGGGCGGCGTACGCGGCGGCCGACGCGCCGTGGTTGCCGGACGACGACACGACGATCCCGCGCGCGCCGGACGCGACGGCGGCGGACACGGCGACCCGGTTCAGACGGTCCTTGTGGCTCCAGGTGGGGTTGCGGGACTCGTCCTTGATCCAGACGCCGTCCGCGAGCTCCACCAGCGGCGTGTCGCCCTCGCCGAGCCCGGGTGCGACGAGTGGCGGAAGGAGCGGCGCCCAGCGCTCCAGGCCGTGCGCGGGCGGGCGGGTGAAGAGGTCGGCGGGGGCGCGGTCGTAGGCGTAGTCGATGTCGAGCGGGTACGCGGTGGCGTCGGTCGACGTGACGGGACAGCCGGCGGTGAGCGGCGGCCACAGCGGGTGGCGGACGTCCGGGTCGCGGAGCGAACGCTGGGCGGTGGCAAGGGAGTCGGTGGAGTACGTCACGTCGTCAAGGAGACTCATGTCCCCATCTTCCGCTGGAGCGCGGCGAGCGCACCGGCGTGTCGTCCTGGAACCCGGCGGCGCAGCTCGACGAGTGCCGGGCCGAGGGCGCGGGCCCGGGCCGGGTCCTTGATCTGCTCCCACTGGTGGTGCGCCCGGTCCACCGCCCCCTCGACATCCGGTTCGTCAGGTTCCTGCCGCAGCCCGAGCCGGGCCTGCGCGGCGGCGATCCACAGCTCGCAGCTCCGGGCCGGCTCCCCGGCGAGCCGCGCCAGATCCGCGCGTACCTCCACCCAGTGCAGCGCCTCTCCCGACCTGGGCCCGTACCGCCTGAGCGCCTCGCTCTCCCACGCGGCCGCCATCGCGGCGGCCTCCCCGTGCCGCCCGGCCATCGCCGCGGCCAGGATCGCCGGATGCGGGTCCACGTCGCCGCCGGGCGTGGGCGGCGCGTCGCCGGCCACGACCTCGGGCGCCCGCGACGGACGAGGCGGCACTGCCGCCGGGGCGGGGGCGGCGGGGGCGCTCGTACGGGGTGCGGCGGGCGGGTCGGTCGCGGGTCGCGACGCGCCGTACGCCCCCGGGGCGCTCTCCTGGGCCCGGGCGTGCGACGGCTCCACGTGTCCCGCCCGCTGCCCCGTCTGCCGGCCAGCCTCGGGTCCACTCTGCTGAGCAGCCTGCTGACCCGTGCGCTGCCCCGCATCGCGCCCTCCCTGCTGAACCGCCTGCTGCTGACCCTCCTGCTGACCCGTCTCCTGTCGTGGCACCGCCATGGCCCCGGGGCTCGCCGCCGCGCTCACCGGCGTGTCGGCCGCCCCGCCGCTCACGCCCAGGAGAATCGCCTCCTCCTGCCCCGCGGCCCGCGTCACCGCTCCGGCCTCCTCGTGCAGGGCGGCGAGCGCGGGGCGCGCGCCCGACCGCCACACCGAGGCGAAGTGGCGGAGGTAGTCGGGCGTGTTGAGCGCGCCGCGCCGCGGGAAGGGGGTGATCCGGGCGAAGAAGGCGACGGCCGGAGGGAGTTCGAGCGCGGCCGGTCCGGCGCCGGCCAGGCGCTCCCACAGCTCCGGGTCGGCGGACAGGTCCGCGACGACCGTGGTGGTGCCGGGGCGGCGGGGGGCGAGTTCGGTCGCGAGCCAGTGCCAGGGGAGGCCGGTGTAGCGGAGGGTCGCCGGGGTGCTGCGGGCGAGCGCGAGGTGCGGCAGGCGCTGGCGGCGGTCGAGTTGGAGCTGGCCCGCGAGGCAGAGGGTGAGCGGGCCGGGCGCGGCCGCGGCGGCGCGCAGCCGGGTGAGGACGGTCTGCGGGTCGAGGGGGTCCGCCAGTTCGACGACCGTGGCCGTGTGCGTACCGGTGAGCACCCCCGCGGGCACCGCCGCAAGCGCGGGCAGCACCGTCGCCGCGTCCATCGCCCGGCCCCGTCCGGCCGGCGCCGCCGCCAGCAGTACCGCCGTACCCACCGCGTTCACCTCGTTGCTCACCACCCCTGCACCGTAACGCGTGACCGCCTGGCCGAAATGCGGACGGGGTGTGTCCGGATCGCCGCTGGGCCTTTGGCACATGCCAGAAGCACCACCGTATCGAGTGTTGCCAAATCCCTTACGGCGTGTCCCGGGCTGTGCGAAAGTCTTACCCGGGCTTTCCTTCCAGACCTGGCCGTGCCACGTCGCCTGCCTGCATCGGAGTACGACATGCCGTCCCATCTGTCCGCGGACCGTCCGGCCCAGCCGCCCGAGCCGGGCACGGTGGACGCGCTCATCAAGCAGACGCGCCGGCTGCGCGGCGGAGTGGACGCGGTGCGCCGGGACGCGGTGGTGGACGAGGACGATCCGCGCAACCGCTGGCAGCGCGCCCTGTGCGATCTGGCCGTGCACCAACTGGACGACCTCGACGAGCACTTGGGCCAGCTGAAGGCCGGCCTGCCCGGCGATACGACGTCGGTCCTCGCGGACCCGTCCGGCGCCGCCGCCGCGTACGCCGAGCCGGCGGCCGCGCCCCGGCTCACCGGATCCCTCCTCTCCCGGGTCGGCAGCGCCGAGTGGGACCTGCTCACCGATGACGCGCACTGGTCCGAGGAGCTGTTCCAGATCTTCGGCCGGCCGCAGGAGAGCGGCCCGATGACGCTGGACGAGCTGCCGTCGATGGTGTTCGCGGAGGACCAGCCCGTCCTCCAGGCGATGGTGACCGACTGTCTGATCGACGGGAAGCCGATCGACGGCGAGTTCCGGATCGTCCGTACCGACGGGCGGGTCCGCACCGTGCACATGACCGGCGAGCCGGTCCTCGACGCCGACGGCTGCACCGCCTCCATGTGGGCGGTCTTACGGGACGTCAGCGAGCTGCGCCGCAGCGAGCGCGCGGTCCGGGAGACCCGGGACAGCCTCCAGCGCCACCGGCAGATCGAGCACACCGAGCGGCGGGTCGCGGTCGAGCTCCAGGAGGCCGTGCTGCCGCCCTGGCGCGGCTCGCTGCGCTTCGCCCACGACGGCCCGGCCCCGCTCGACGTGGCCGGGCTCTATCTGCCGGCCGCGACGACCGGGCTCATCGGCGGCGACTGGTACGACGCGCTGACGCTCCCGGACGGGGACGCGCTGCTCACGGTCGGCGACCTCACCGGGCACGGCGTCGCCGCGACCTCCTCGATGGCGATGCTGCTCGGCGCGCTGCGCGGCATGGCCGTGGCGGGGATCCGGCCGGGCGCCCTGATGGGACATCTGAACCAGCTCCTGGAGACCTCGGTCCAGCCCGCCCTCGGCAGCGCGCTGTGCTGCCGCTACGACCCCGCCGCGCAGACCCTCACCTGGTCCCAGGCCGGCCACCCCGCCCCGCTGCTGTTCCGGGACGGGACGGGGCACGCCCTGAGCCGCCCCGAGGGTGTGCTGCTCGGAGCGACGACCGGGGCGGTGTACGAGGAGGCCGAGACGCGGCTGCTCCCCGGCGACCTGCTCCTGCTGCACACCGACGGACTGACCCGCACCGGCGACGCCCTGGACGACACCGGTGCGGAGCGCCTGCTGGCCCTCGCCCCGCGCCTCGCCACGGCGCGCGACGCGCAGGACTGTGTCCGGTCGGTGGTGCGGGAGTTCGGCGAGGGTCCGCGCGAGGACGACGCCTGTGTGATGGTCGTACGGGTCGGGCGCGAGCGCTGATCAGCGGGCCGGCGGACGACCCGCCGGCCCTCCCCGTGAGCCGGCGAACCGGCCCCGTTCCTCACGCCTCCCCGGTCCGCGGCCGGTTCGCCGGCGCCTTCGGGAGCTCCGTCTCGATCTCCTCCCGCAGGTCCTCGATCTTGGTGTAGCCCGCGTACTGGCCGGTCAGCCGGTACATCTCGCGCAGCCGGACCCAGGTGCGGTGTGAGGAGGTGTCGCCCATGGAGACCAGCGCGAGCCGGGCGTAGCGGTCCGCCTGCTCGGGGTCGTCGGCGATGAAGCAGGCCGAGGCCAGCGAGATGTGGTCGAAGAGCTTCGACCGGTCGTGGCCGTTCTTGCGCAGTTCGAGGGCGAGCTTGGCGTGGCGCTGGGCCGGGACCGCGGCGGCCGGGTCGTGCTCGGCGAGGGTGCGGTAGGCGAGCGCCTGCATGCCGTGCAGGTCGGCCTTGTCGAAGTTCTGCATCCAGCTCGGCTTCTCCTCGCCCTGGTCGGAGACGAAGAGGTCCTCGGCCTCGCCCAGCGTGCGGCGCATGGCCTGGCCGCGGCCCATGGACGCCTGCGCCCATGCCTCGATGGTGTGGAACATGGCCTTGGTGCGGGGCAGCAGCCGCTCCCCGGCGCCGGAGGTGGCGAGCTTCATCAGGTCGAGCGCCTCGTCGGGCCGGCCGAGGTGGACCATCTGGCGGGCGGCGCGGGAGAGCGCCTCGCCCGCGCGCGGCCGGTCGCCGCCCTCGCGGGCCGCGTGCGCGGCGATGACGAAGTACTTCTGGGCGGTGGGTTCGAGGCCCACGTCGTGCGACATCCAGCCGGCGAGGACGGCCAGGTTGGCGGCCACGCCCCACAGTCTGCGCTGCAGGTGGTCGGGGTGGTGGTAGGCGAGCATGCCGCCCACCTCGTTGAGCTGGCCCACGACCGCCTTGCGCTGCAGGCCGCCGCCGCGGGAGGCGTCCCAGGCGCGGAACACCTCGACGGAGCGCTCCAGGGCATCGATCTCCTCCGACCCGACGGGGGCGGCCTCGTAGCGGTCGTACCCGGCGGGGTCGGCGTGGAGGGGATCGATGGCGCGGGGGGCGGCGCCGGCGCGTGCGGGGTCGGTGTGGAGCCAGTCGTGCATGGCGTTGGTGAGTACGGAGCCGGCGGCGAGTGCCGCGCCGGCGCCCACCAGGCCGCGTCGGTTGAGCATGAGGTCCATTCCCGTGAATTCGGTGAGGACCGCTGCCGTACGCTCGGGCGCCCAGGGCAGCCCGTCAGGGTTGTCGGTGTTCCTGACGTCCCGCCTCTTTCCGGCGCGCCCGTGTCGTACGAACCCGAGGTCCTCGATGGTCACGACACGGCCGAGTCGCTCGGTGAACAGCGCCGCCAGCACCCGGGGCACGGGATCGCGCGGGGTCTCCCCCATGTCGATCCAGCGCCGGACCCGTGAGGTGTCGGTCGCCAGCTGGGGGTGGCCCATGGCCGCCGCCTGCCGGTTCACGAGTCTCGCGAGTTCGCCCTTGGACCAGCCGGCCAGGCCGAAAAGGTCCGCCAGGCGGGTGTTGGTGTGTCCTGTCACGTCTAAGCCCCCAGGTTCTCGGCTGAGTTGACAGTAGCCCCCTGTCATAGGGCTGGCGACTATTCGCCAGGGTTCGCCAGGGTGCGCCCGATGTTCCGCCACCCGCGCCCGGGTGTCAGGTAGGAACGCGCCACCCCGCCCCGTCGACCGGCCCTCATTTTCCCCAGGGTGCGGTTCGGTCGGGCGGGCGGGGCGACGCACGCAACTCGTCGGCACACGAAGGGATCTGTCTCCTCCATGTACACAGCATCGTCCTCCGTGTCCGCCCCGCCCCGGCCGCTCTACCCCACCGTTCCGGCCGGTTCCGGACCGTACCTCGCGCCCGCTCCGACGCAGGGAGCGGCGCGGCCGAGGCGCTGGGCGGGCAGCACCGTCCAGCCGCCGAGCGGGAGAATCGATCTGTCCGGCCCCCAGGGCGCCCAGCTGCGCATGGCCATCGCGTCCGTCCACCGGATCTGCCCGGAGTTCAACCCGGTGCAGGTGCTGCGGCGCAGCGGACGCTCCGTACTGATCGTGGGCACGACCGGGCGGACGACCGCGGTCGCCAAGTGTTTACTGGACCACTCCCCCGCGTGGGTCGAGCGGTTCCGGCACGAGATAGCTTCTTACCGCTCCTTCGTCCGGCACCGTCCCCCGGTGCGCGCGCCGCGGCTGATCGCCGCGGACCCGGAGAACTGCACGCTGGTCATCGAGCGGATGCCGGGACGGGCGGCGGCGCTGACCCGCCACCCGGTCGAGGCGCCGCCCCGCGCGGACGTCCGGGCCGCGCTGGGCGCCGTGGCGCGGCTCAACGCCTGGCGGCCGCCGGCCGGGACGTTCGACGCGCCGCTCGACTACGGGGCGCGGATCGCCCGCTTCCACGAGCTCGGTCTGTTCACCGACCGGGACCGGGACGACCTGCAGAAGCTGCTGCACGGGCTCGCGCAGGCGGGCGGGCGGCAGGGCATGGGGCAGTTCTGTCACGGTGACGCCCTGCTCTCCAACATCCTGCTGTCGCCGGCCGGTCCGGTGCTCGTCGACTGGGAGCACGCAGGCTGGTACCTGCCGGGCTACGACCTGGCGACGCTGTGGGCGGTGCTCGGCGACGCGCCGCTCGCCCGGCGCCAGATCAGCCAGCTGGCGCAGCAGGCGGGGACGGCCTCGCGGGACGCGTTCCTGGTGAACCTGATGATCGTGCTGACCCGGGAGATCCGTACGTACGAGACGGCGGTGCAGCGCACGATCAGGGAGGCGCCGCCGGCCGGTTCGGTCCCGGTGCCGACGGGTGCGCTGGCGCCGGGCGAGGAGCAGCGGCTGCTGTTGCGGCGGCTGCACGACGACTGCGCCATGGCACGGCGGGCCGTGCGCGCGGCGGTCGGCACGCGCTGAGCGGGCCGGCGGACGGAGAACGGGGTGGCGCGCCGCGCGCCCGGTGCCGACACACCGGGGGCGCGGCGTTTCGTTTCGGGACGCAGGGCCCGTCCCCATTGGTCCACTCCACTGACGCGCCGCAGGCGGGCGCACCGTCTCCGGGAAACTGCCCTGACGTGGGAAATCGACGCGTCGGGCGGGTGATTGACGGATCGTCCGGGAGCCGCTACCCCTGTACGGGTTCGGTCCCGCACGCCCCCGCACCCCCTCCCTGGAGGCTGCCTTGCTCCGTTCCACGTCCCTCAGACGTGTCGCGCCCGCCGTCCTGCTCCTCCCCCTGTTGTCCGGCGCGCCCGCGGCCACCGGAACCGCCACCGCAGATCAGCCGGAAGCGGGTCTGCTCCAGCGGCAGTTCGCGGTGGCTGCCGAGCGCCACGGCGTGCCGCAGAGCGTGCTGCTCGCCGTGTCGTACCTCCAGTCGCGCTGGGACACGCACGGCGGCGCGCCGAGCGTGACCGGCGGCTACGGTCCGATGCACCTCACCGACGCGGTGACGGCGCTCGCCGAGGCGCCGCACCACGCCGACGGCACGGAGGACGCGCGTGGCGACGACGCGCGGGCGCCGCGGCTGCCGAAGCCCGCGCCGGAGCCGGAGCCGGGCGCGGCGCTGCCCGCGCGGCTGCGGACCCTCGAACAGGCCGCCGAGCTGACCGGCCGGCCGGCCGAGGAGCTGCGTACCAGCACGGCCGCGAACATCGACGGCGGTGCGGCGCTGCTCGCCGCGGTGCAGCGCGCCGCGGGCCTGCCGGCGAGCACCGACCCGGCCGACTGGTACGGGGCGGTGGCGCGCTACTCGGGCGCGGACGACTCGGCGACGGCGGCCACGTACGCGAACGACGTCTTCGACGTGATCCGCTCCGGCGAGTCGCGCACCACGGACAGCGGCCAGGAGGTCACCCTGGCGGCCGATCCGGACGTCGCCCCGGCCACCGGCCAGGTCGCGGCGCTCGGCCTGCGGGCGCCCGCGAAGGGCCCGGTGGAGTGCCCGGAGTCGGTGGCGTGCGAGTGGATCCCGGCGCCCTACGAGGAGTTCGGGGACGGCGACTACGGCAACCACGACAAGGCGGACCGCCCGGTCTCGCAGTCGGTGGACTACATCGTCATCCACGACACCGAGGGCAGCTGGGCCACCACCCTGAAGCTGGTGCAGGACCCGACGTACGTGTCCTGGCAGTACACCCTGCGCTCCTCGGACGGGCACGTCGCGCAGCACCTGGCGCTGAAGGACGTGGGCTGGCACGCGGGCAACTGGTTCCTGAACGCCAAGTCGGTGGGTCTGGAGCACGAAGGCTTCCTCACCTCGCCGGACTCCTGGTACACGGAGGCGATGTACCGCTCGTCGGCGCGCCTGGTGCGCTATCTGGCGAAACGGTACGGCATCCCGCTGGACCGGCAGCACGTCCTGGGCCACGACAACGTGCCGGGGCCGACCGCGGCGAGCGTCAGGGGCATGCACACGGACCCCGGCCCGTACTGGGACTGGGCGCACTACTTCCAGCTGCTGGGCCGGCCGATCACACCGAGCGCGGGCCCGGCCGCGGGTGTGGTGACGATCCGGCCGGACTACGCGTCCCACCAGCCGGTGTACACGGGGTGCGTGAAGGCCGGGGAGGCGTGCGCGCCGCACGGGAGCGGTGCGGTGCGCCTGCACACCTCCCCGAGCGCCGACGCGCCGCTGGTGAAGGACATCGGACTGCGGCCCGGCGGGCAGGATTCCACGACCGGGGTGAACGACACGGGCGCGCGGGCGTCCACCGGCCAGAGCTACGCGGTCGCCGAGCGGCAGGGCGACTGGACGGCGATCTGGTACCTGGGGCAGAAGGCGTGGTTCCACAACCCGAAGGAGGAGCCGACGGCGGTGAACGTGCGCGGTTCGGTGCTCACTCCGAAGGAGGGCCTGGCGTCGGTGCCGGTGTACGGGCGGGCGTATCCGGAGGCGGCGGCCTATCCGGCCGGGGTGCCGGTGCAGGCGGTGTCCCCGCTGCCGTACAAGCTGCTCGCCGGGCAGCGGTACGTGGTGGGCGGCCGCACGGCGGGCGAGTACCTCTACGCACCCACGTTCGATACTGCGGGCCACGCGGTCGTCCGCGGCCAGGAGGAGTACTACGAGATCCAGTTCGGCCATCGAGTGGCTTTTGTGAAGGCCGCTGACGTGCGGGTTTCCCAGGCCTGAGAGGGGCTGGCCGAAACCCTGCGGGTGTCGCCGGACCGTGGCGGGAACGCGGTCCGGACGGCACCCCATGACCGTTCGTATGACTATTCCGGTGTCCGCGTGGAGGCGAGGGTCGGCGGGTAATGCTCGGCCGGACGACCGCCCATCCCGCTCACCGAGAGGCCCTCCTCGCATGGCTCAGCCCTTCGTTCTGCCGGATTTCTATGTTCCTTATCCGGCGCGGCTCAATCCCCATGTGGAGGTGGCCCGGACGCACACGCGCGACTGGGCGCGCTCGATGGGGATGCTGGAGGGCTCCGGCGTCTGGGAGGAGGCCGACCTCCAGTCGCACGACTACGCGCTGCTCTGCTCCTACACCCATCCCGACTGCGACGCCGAGGTGTTGTCGCTGGTCACCGACTGGTACACGTGGGTCTTCTTCTTCGACGACCACTTCCTGGAGACCTTCAAGTACAGCGGGGACCGGGTCGGCGGCAAGGCGTATCTCGACCGGCTGCCGCTCTTCATGCCCGCCGATCCGGCGGCCGGGATGCCCGAGCCGACGAACCCGGTCGAGGCCGGGCTCGCCGACCTGTGGCGGCGGACCGTGCCGGCGATGTCGGAGGCGTGGCGGGTGCGGTTCGCCGAAGCGACCGAGCACCTGCTCCACGAGTCCCTGTGGGAGCTCGACAACATCAACGAGGGCCGCATCGCCAACCCCGTCGAGTACATCGAGATGCGCCGCAAGGTCGGCGGCGCGCCCTGGTCGGCCGGGCTCGTCGAGTACGCGGCGGGCGCCGAGGTGCCCGAGCAGGTGGCGTACTCCCGGCCGCTGCGCGTGCTGCGGGACTCCTTCTCCGACGCGGTCCATCTGCGCAACGACCTCTTCTCCTACCAGCGGGAGGTGGAGCAGGAGGGCGAGAACAGCAACGGGGTGCTGGTCCTGGAGAAGTTCCTCGGCTGTACGACGCAGGAGGCGGCGGACGCCGTCAACGACCTGCTGACCTCGCGGATCCAGCAGTTCGAGAACACGGCGCTGACCGAGGTGCCCGCGCTCTGCCTGGAGCAGGGCCTCGGCCCGGCGGAGGCCGCGGCCATCGCCGCGTACACCAAGGGGCTCCAGGACTGGCAGTCCGGCGGCCACGAGTGGCACATGCGCTCCAGCCGCTACATGAACGAGGGCCTGGTGACGGGCGGTTCGCCGTTCGACGGAGTGCTCGGCACCTCCGCCCGTGATGTGCGCACCCTGTTCGGCCGTCCGGCCGAGAGCCGGGCCCGCGCGCTCACCCACCGGCCGCACCAGAAGGTGGGCCCGTCGCTCCTGCCGGACTTCGACCTGCCGTACCCCCTGACGCTCAACCCGCACCATGCGGAGGCGGCGCGGCACACGGTGGACTGGGCCGAGCGCATGGGGCTCCTGGAGGACATCTGGGACCGGCCGATGGCGGAGGGCTTCGACCTCGCGCTCTGCTCGGCGGCCCTCGACCCGGACGCCACCGCCGAGGAGCTGAAGCTCAGCGCCGACTGGCTGACCTGGGGCACGTACGCGGACGACTACTACCCGATCGTGTTCGGGCGCCCCCGCAACCTCGTCGCCGCGAAGCGCCAGACCGACCGGCTCAAGTCCCTGGTGCCGCTGGGGAACCGCAGCGCCGGGACGGGCGTGGCGGGGGCGCTGAACCCACTGGAGCGCGCACTCGTCGATCTGTGGGCGCGCACGACGGGCCCGATGACCGAGACGGCCCGTGCCGAGCTGCGCACGGCCCTGGACGCCATGCTGGACAGCTGGCTGTGGGAGCTGCACAACACGGCCCAGCACCGGGTGCCCGACCCGGTCGACTACATCGAGATGCGCCGCAGCACCTTCGGCTCCGAGCTGACCATGCTGCTGTGCCGGCTGCGCCGCGACACGGCGCTGCCGCCGGAGCTCTTCCGTACGGGCACGGTGCGCGCCCTGGAGGGCTCGGTGATGGACTACGGGGCCATGGTCAACGACCTGTTCTCGTACCAGAAGGAGATCGAGGTCGAGGGCGAGCTGCACAACCTGATGCTCGTGGTGCAGAAGTTCTTCGACTGCGACTACCCGGCGGCGGTGTCGATGGTCGACGACCTGATGCGCGGCCGGCTGCGCCAGTACGAGCACCTGAAGAAGCACGAAGTGCCGCTGCTCTTCGAGGACTTCCGGCTCGACGCGGCGGGCCGGGCGGCCTTCCGGGCATATCTGCGGGAGCTGGAGGACTGGCTCGCCGGAGTCCTCAACTGGCACCAGAGCGTGCGCCGTTACGGGGCTGAGCACCTCCACTCGGGCGCCGGGACCTCGCTGGCGCGGCGCGGCCCGCAGGGTCTCGGCACGTCGGCGGCGCGGCTCGCGACGACGTACGGCTCGCTCGTGCCGTAGCGGCGACACGACAGCCCCCGGCGGAATGCCGGGGGCTGTCACACGGTGGGTTACGGGTGCAGGCCGCGCAGCCGGTCGAGCTCGCGGCGGTCGCGCTTGGTGGGCCGGCCGGCGCCGCGGTCGCGGACGGCGGCGACGGCGACCTCCTCGCGCGGCGGCGGGGGCGGGGAGTTGTCCACGTACGCCTCGGCGGCGACGGGCGGGCCGACCCGCTTGGTGTGCAGCTCCTTGATCTCGACGATCCGCTCCCGGCCGCCGTGGAAGATCCGCACCTCGTCGCCCGGCTTGACGGGCTGTGCGGGCTTGGCCCGCTCCCCGTTGACCTTGACGTGCCCGGCGCGGCAGGCCGCCGCGGCCTGGGACCGGGTCTTGGTGAGCCGGACGGCCCAGACCCAGCTGTCGACGCGCGCGCTGCTCATCGCCCCCGCCTCCCGGTCAGCCCTGCTGGAACAGCTCGGCGGGCAGCGGCTTGAGCAGGGCGTACAGGTCGTCGGTGATGGGCCGGTCCCAACTGACGATGGTCACCAGGACGTTGTCGCTGCGGTCGAACTGCACGCAGGAGATCCGGCTCTCGGAGAGCTTGAGGCGGCGCACGATGAGCAGGTTGTCGCCCTGCATCACGGGCACGTCCTCCCGGTCGACGACCTCGACCGGCTCGTCGTTCTCGAGGGCGGCGAGCATCTGCGCGACCTCGAAGGGGACCTGGCCCTCGCCGAGCTCACGCGCCGGGGAGCCCTCCGGCAGGTTGCCGATGATCATCGCGGGGCCGCGGCCGCCGAACAGGTCGTAGCGCAGGAACACGCCCTGGCAGCTGCCGTCGGGGGCCGGCAGGAGACCGGCGCCGAGATTGCCGGGCCAGTCCCCGGGGTCCATGGCCAGGACGTCGAAGTCCGGGCCCGCGGGTGTGGCGGCGCTGCGGCGGCGGAGGAAGGACATAACGCCATGGTACGTGTCCCGGCGCGCGGTGCGGCGCGCCGGGGCGGCGTCAGGCATGGACCGTCCCCAGGGCCCGGGCCAGGCCCGTCTGGTCGGTGCCGAGCTTGCGGTAGACGGCGGAGAGCAGGCGGGTGGCGGTGGCGCGGTCGACGCCGAGGACCGCGGCCGGGTCCTCGCCGCGGGCGGCCAGCTCGGCGGCGGTCCGCTCACGCGCGGTGAGCGTGTCGGTGCGGGCCGTCCGCAGCGTACGGGGGCGGAGTCCGGCGGCGGCGAGCTCGGCCCGGGCGTCCTCGACCAGGCCGTCGGCCCCGCAGCTCTGGGCGGTCTCCAGGCCCCGGTAGAGGTGCTCGGCGGCCTCCTCGGTGCGGCCGGCGCGGCGCAGCGCGATGCCGAGGGCGACGAGGGAGCGGGCCAGTTCGTACGCGGCGGGCGAGCGGTCGAGCCACTCGACGGACTCCTCCAGGAGCTTCACCCGGTCGGCGTCGCCGGAGACCTCGGCGGTGACGCGGAGCGCCTGGCCGATCGCGGAGGGCGCGCCGTACTGTCGGGCGCGGGCGACGGCCTCCTGGGCCGTCGCGAGGGCCCTCGACGAGGAGACGCCGTGCTGGGCGAGGGCGAGATGGAGCTGCCAGGGGCAGCACGACGGGTTGCGCTTGCCGCGCGGATCCAGCCGCCGGCCGACTTCGGACAGCGCGCCGAGGGCCTCCTCGGTGCGATCGGTGGCGAGGAGCAGTCCGGCGTGGACGGTCTCGCAGTCGGGGATGGTGACGGTGTTGGGGAAGGGGTCGCCGAAGTCGTGCTCGCGGGCGACCCGCTCGGCCTCCTCCGTGCGGCCCCGGGCGAGGAGGATCTCGATCATGACGCCGGTGGCGTACCACAGGGCCGGGGTGCGGGGTCCGACGCGCTCGGCGAGGCGGAGTCCGGCGCGGGCGAAGTCCTCGGCCTCCAGGAGCCGGCCGCGCCGGAAGCGGATGTAGCCGAGCAGCGTGTACGCGAAGGAGAGGTGGGCGCCGCGCCAGCCCCGCTTCTCGAACTCGGCGGTGCCGGCGGCGAACAGCTCCTCGGCGCGGCCGGGCCGGTCGGCGTAGAGGAAGGTGAGGGCGACGAGGACGGGGACCTCGAAGCCGCGGTTCTCGTCCGCCATGCTGAGGCCGCCTTCGAGGGCGCGCTCGGCGTAGCGGAGGGCGACGGAGGAGGGTTCGGCGCGCAGGGTGGCGTCCCAGGCGCGCAGCCCGATGACGTAGCGCTCGGTGAGGTCGCGGCCGGTGAGCCGGTCGGCGAGGGCGGCGAGGCGCCGGGAGCGGGCGGTCGATTCGGGTTCGTCGGCGCGCAGGGCGTCCCACATGAACTTCTCGGCCTGCATGCGCAGCCTGCTGCGGGCGTCGGTGGTGAGCCGGGTCTCGCGTTCGAGGAGCTCGGTGGCTTCGACGAGGCGGTCGCTGTGGGCGAGGACCTGCGCGAGGCGGTAGACGATGCCCTGCCGCAGCGCCGGGTCGGCGACCGGTTCCTCCAGGGCGGCACGGAGGTGGTTGACGGTGGTGGCGGGTTCGGTGAGGAGGGAGGCGCAGCCGAGTTCGAAGAGGACGGCGGCGCGCTCGTCGTGGTCCGGGGGTTCGCGCAGGGCGCGGGCGAGATAGCGGCGGGCGGTGTCGGGCGCGCCGGCCCGCAGGGTCTCGCCGGCGGCGGCGCGCAGGTGCTGCACGACCCAGGGGTCGCCCTCGGGATGGGTCTCGACGAGGTGGCGGGCGGCCGCGGTGGAGCCGAGTCCGGCGTCGACGACGCACCAGGCGGCCTGGCCGTGCAGGGCGACGCGGGTGGCGGCGGGGATCGCGTCGTAGACGGCGGTGGCGATGAGCGGGTGGACGAACTCCAGGGCGTCGCTCTCCGCGTCGACGGGCTCGGCGAGGACGCGCGCGCCGCGCAGCAGCGTGGCGCAGCGCGTGACCTCCTCGCTGCCGAGTCCGGCGACGGCACCGGCGAGCTGCGGAGAGATCTCGGTGCCGAGGACGGCGCAGGCCCAGGCGAGGCGGACGGTGGAGGTGCCGAGGCGCTCGATCTGGGCGATGAGTCCGCTGCCCTTGACGGCGGCGGCGAGGTCGCGCAGGGCGGGGGCGCGGTCGGCGACGGGTTCGAGGCCGCGGTCGCGGATCCTGACGGCGAGTTCGACGGCCTCGAAGGGGTTGCCGGAGGTGACGGCCCAGCATTCGTGGCAGAAGGCGTCGTCGGCGTGGGCGCCGACCCGGTCGCGGACGAGGCCGGCGATGGCGGTGGAGGTGAGCGGCTCCAGGCCGATGGGCCGCTGGCCGGACCGGCGCCCGGTGAACTCCTCGCCGGCCTCGGGGAGTTCGTCGGGCCGGTAGGCGACGACGAGCAGCATGGGCAGTTCCTCGGCGCGGGGTGAGAACGCGGAGAGCCAGCCGAGGGACTCGGGGTCGGCCCAGTGCGCGTCGTCGAGCACGACGACGAGCGGGGCGCGGCGGACGGCGAGGTGGGTGAGCACCCAGTCGAGCCCGTCGCGCAGGCCCTGCGGGTCCGGCGGGGCGCCCTCGGCGGCGGTGCACAGGCCGAGGGCGGGGCCGACGATGTCGTACCAGCCGCCGAGCCGCTCGCGCAGCTCGGTGCGGGAGGCGGCGGCGAGCTGCGGCTGGATCAGCTGCCGGGCGACGTGGAAGGCGACCCGCTGCTCCTGGTCGCCGCCGCGCGCGGAGAGCACCGTGCAGCCCTTGGCGGCGGCCCGGCGGCGGATCTCGGCGAGCAGGGTGGTCTTGCCGAGCCCGGCGGGCGCGGCGTACGCGAGGACGCCGCCGCGGCGCGGGGCGGCGCCGCCCCGTACGGGCACGCGGCCGGGGCCGGATCCGGGAACGAGCCGGAGAGCGCGGCCGGGACGCCCGGGGTGGTGGAGAGGCGTGAGGGCGGTGACGGGGTCTTCCGGGCGCCCGGCGCCGAAGGCGGGGGCCGACGGGTGCGCCGGAGCGGCAACGTCCGTGCGGGGCGTGCCGACGGGCCGGGCGGTGGCGCCGGGCTCGCGACCGGAGGTCGCGGCGGGGTCCGCTGGGTGCGCCGGAGCGGCACCGTCCGGGCGGGACGCGCCGTCGGGCCGGGCGGTGGCGCCGGGCTCGCGACCGGAGGTCGCGGCGGGGCCCGCGAGTCCGGGCCCGTCGGCGACCACGGATCCGGGAGCGGATTCGGCATCCGGTCCGGACGCGGATCCGGGAGCGGCGGCGTCGTGGTCCGGCGGGGACTGCCAGGCGGCGTCGGAGCCGAGCCCGACGAGCAGGTTCAACGCGTCCTCGGCTGCGGCGAGTTCCGCCTCGCGCTCGAAGAGGCCGAAGCCCCGGCCGGCGGGACCGCCGGTGTGCTGTGTTGCCATCGTCCGTCCACCCCCACGGTGGGGGCGCACGCCCGGCGCACAGGGGGGTGCACCGGGGCGGTGGCCCCGCGAAAGGCCCAGCGTACGCCGGGAGGCCAGGTCAGGGAGCAGCTTTGTGTGGGTTGTGTGAAAGGGCGTCGAGCACGGCCAAAGCCTGCTCCGCGCGGGCGTGTTCGACGAAGAGGTGATCATGGTGGTAGCCGGCGACGACGTTGCAGCTCAGGCCCGCGTCGGCGAGCGCCCCGGCGACGGCCGCGGTGAGTCCGACGGCGTCGAGCGCGGAGTGGACGCGCAGGGTGATCCAGGCGGCCACGTAGTCGTACGCCAGCGAGGCCGCGTCAGCCTCCTCCTGGCGTACGACCAGCGTCACACCCTCGGGCTCGGCGACGGTGACGACCGGCGTGAGGCCCGCGGGCAGCGAGCCCGGCGCGGCGTGCTCCAGCGTGGTGAAGACATAGCGGCCGGGGTTCTGTTCGGGCCGCATCCCGGCGAGCAGCCGGGCCAGGTCGCGCTCGGGCCTCACGTCAGGTCGAACTCCCCGTCGCGCGCGTTCACCACGAACGCGCGCCATTCCGCCGGGGTGAAGACGAGCGACGGCACCTCCGGCCGCCGTCCGTTGCGCATCGCGATGAAGCCCTCGACGAACGCGATCTCGACGTCCCCGACGCCCTGACTGCCGGAGCGCCATTCGGCGTGTGACAGGTCGAGTTCGGGCACGCTCCGGCCCGTGACCTCGCCCTCCCTGAAGGCGTGCCGACCGGTAAGGGTGCTGGTGCTGTCCGTCACGTCCCTGCTCCTCTCGCGCCGTGGGGCCTCAGCGTAGCGAGCGGCCGGGGGTGCGGACAGACCCTCATCCGGTGGGCGGCCGGTCGCCCACGACCCACATCGAGAAGAACTGCGCGCCCCCTCCGTACGCGTGTCCGAGCGCCGTGCGCGCCCCCTCGACCTGGTGTTCGCCGGCCTGTCCGCGGACCTGCAGCGCCGCCTCGGCGAAGCGGATCATGCCGGAGGCGCCGATGGGGTTGGTGGACAGGACGCCGCCGGAGGGGTTCACGGGCAGGTCGCCGCCGATCTCGGTGACGCCGGCCTCGGTGAGCTTCCAGCCCTCGCCCTCGGCGGCGAAGCCCAGGTTCTCCAGCCACATCGGCTCGTACCAGGAGAACGGCACGTACATCTCGACGGCGTCGATCTGGCGGCGCGGGTCGGTGATGCCGGCCTGCCGGTAGACGTCGGCGGCGCAGTCGCGGCCGGCCCGGGGCGAGACGAAGTCCTTTCCGGCGAAGAGGGTCGGCTCGCTGCGCATCGCCCCGCCGTGCACCCAGGCCGGCGGCCGGGGCGAACGGGCCGCGCCCGTCCGGTCGGTGAGGATCATCGCGCAGGCCCCGTCGGAGGACGGGCAGGTCTCGGAGTAGCGGATCGGGTCCCACAGCATCGGCGCCGACTGCACCTTCTCCAGGGTGATGTCGTGCTCGTGGAGATGGGCGTACGGGTTCTTCAGCGCGTTGCGGCGGTCCTTGTACGCGACGAGGGAGCCGATCGTGTCCGGCGCGCCGGTGCGCCGCATGTAGGCGCGCACGTGCGGCGCGAAGAAGCCGCCGGCGCCGGCGAGCAGCGGCTGCTGGAAGGGGACCGGCAGCGACAGGCCCCACATGGCGTTCGACTCGGACTGCTTCTCGAAGGCGAGGGTGAGGACGGTGCGGTGCACCCGGGCGGCCACCAGGTTGGCGGCGACGAGGGCGGTGGAGCCGCCGACCGAGCCCGCGGTGTGCACCCGGAGCATGGGCTTGCCGACGGCGCCGAGCGCGTCGGCGAGGTAGAGCTCCGGCATCATCACGCCCTCGAAGAAGTCGGGCGCCTTGCCGATGACGACGGCGTCGATGTCCGCCCAGGTCAACGCGGCGTCGTCGAGGGCCCTGCGGGCGGCCTCGCGGACGAGTCCGGCGATCGACACGTCCCGGCGGGCGGCGACGTGCTTGGTCTGCCCGATGCCGACGACGGCTACCGGCTCCTTACTCATGCGAGTCCCCTTCCAGGACGGCGACCAGGTTCTGCTGGAGGCAGGGCCCGGAGGTGGCGTGGGCGAGGGCGCGGTCGGAGGCGCCCCGGTGGATGCGGGCGGCGGCCTCGCCGAGCCGGATCAGTCCGGCGGCCATCACGGGGTTGGCGGCCAGGGCGCCGCCGGACGGGTTGACGCGGACGTCGTCGCCGAGGCCGAGCGCCTTGCGCAGGACGACCTCCTGGGAGGTGAAGGGCGCGTGGAGTTCGGCCGTGTCGATGGGCCGTGCGGCGGCCGGGTCGTAGGCGCCGGCGCGCTCGGCGGCGAGGCGGGTGGACGGCGAGTCGGTGAGGTCCCGCACGCCGAGGGCGTGCGCCTCGATGCGGTGGTCCATGCCGGTGATCCAGGCGGGCCGGGCGCACAGCTCCCGGGCCCGGTCGCCCGCCGCGAGGATGACGGCGGCGGCGCCGTCGCCGACCGGCGGGCAGTCGCCGGTGCGCAGCGGCGCCACGAGGTAGTCGCCCTGCGGGCGGGCCCCGGGCAGCTGGGCGTGCGGGTTGGCGGTGGCGTCCTGGCGGCTGCGGGTGGCGATCGCGGCGAGGCCGGACTCGTCCGTCTCGCCCGCGTCGATCAGGGCCCGGGCCTGGAGCGCGGCGAGGGCGACGGAGTCGGGCCACAGGGGCGCCGCGTAGTACGGGTCGAGCTGGCGGGTCAGCACGTCGCGCACGGAGCCGGGCGAGGACTTCCCGTAGGCGTACACGAGCGCGGTGTCGGCCTCGCCGGTGAGCAGCTTCACCCACGCCTCGTACAGCGCCCAGGCGCCGTCCGTCTCGACGTGCGACTCGGAGATCGGCGGCCAGGCGCCGACGCCGTCGAGGGCCATGGTGAAGGAGAAGGCGCGGCCGGCGAGGTAGTCGGAGGAGCCGGAGCAGGTGAAGCCGATGTCGGAGGTCTTCAGTCCGGTCTGCCGGAGCACCTCGTGGAGGACCGGCATCACCATCTCGACCTCGGAGAGGTCGTCGGTGCGGCGGGTGTGGTCGGTCTGGGCGAAGGCGACGATCGCCACGTCGCGGATGGCGGCGCTCACAGCAGCTCCTTGTACGTGTCGTAGTCGGCGTCCGGCTCGCCGCACGGGCGGTAGTGGTCCGGATAGCGGCCGCCCTCGGTCCACACCGGCTCGACCCGCAGGCCCATCCGGACCTGGTCGTACGGGATGCCCGCGATCCGGCCGTGCAGTGCGAGGCCGGCGCCGTCGAGGGCGATGTGGGCGTAGACGTACGGGACTTCGATGTCGAGGTTGCGCGCCTTGATGTTCACGATGCAGTACGTGGTCACCGTCCCGCGCGGCCCGACCTCGACCTTGTCGGTCGTCGCGACGCCGCAGGTGGGGCAGGCGCCGCGGGGCGGGACGTACACCTTGGCGCAGGACGGGCAGCGCTCGCCGACGGTGCGCCGGTCGGCGAGGGCGTGGAGATAGGCGCTCTGGGCGCGGCCGGGGGTGTAGGTGTAGTCGAGGCGGGCGGGCGCGACGATGCCGGTGACGGGTTCGGCGAACACGCCGTCGTGCGGGCGCGGTCGGGCCGGATTCTCCTCGGCGGCGCTCTCGTACGGCTCGAAGCAGGCGATGTCCGTGATGGCCCCGTGCCGCTCCTCGGCCCAGCGCACCCGGACCCGCATCCCGGTCCGCACGTCCTCGGGCCGGGGCGCGTCGAGCGCGTGCAGCAGCGCGGTGTCGGCGCCGTCGAGCCGTACGAGCACCCAGGCGAAGGGTGTCGTGAGCGGCTGCCCGGGCCGTGGCTCGCCGTTCCACGCCCAGGTGGTCACGGTCCCGGTGACCTCGACCTCGACCAGCTCCCGCAGCTCGGCCGCGGTCTCGGGGTCGTACTCGACGGGCGGCACGAGCACCCGCCCGGCCTCGGTGCGCACACCGAGGACGACGCGCTCGCGCAGCCCGGTGAGGAACGCGGACTGGACGGGCCCGAGGGAGCGGGTGAAGGGGAACTCGACGACGAGCGGGGCGCGGAGTGTTTCGGGGGCGGGGGGCATCAGGGCCTCCTGGAGTGGGCGGGTCCTCGAACGCCGGACGGGCGGGAAATCCAGCCCCGCCGGCGTTCGAGGCGCGGGGGTCCGGGGCGGAGCCCCGGTTCGGGAGGACGTGGTGGATCACGCGCGCCGGTACACCGGCGTCCGCTTCTCCGCGAACGCCTTCGCGCCCTCCTTCGCGTCCGCCGTCGCGAAGATCGGCCAGCCCCGCTTCAGTTCCGCCGCGAGGCCGCCCTCCTCCGTCATCTCGGCGGTCTCGTAGACGGACGCCTTGACGGCCTCGACGGCGAGCGGGCCGCAGGCGTTGATGCGGTCGGCGATCTCCAGCGCCGTGTCCAGCGCCTGGCCGTCGGGGACGACGCGGCCGACGAGGCCGATGCGGGCGGCCTCCTCCGCGGGGTACGGGCGGCCGGTGAGGAGCATTTCGAGGGCGTGGGTACGGGGGATCTGGCGCGGGAGGCGGACGGTGGAGCCGCCGATGGGGAAGAGGCCGCGGCGGACCTCGAAGAGGCCGAAGGTGGCGGAGGCGCCGGCGACGCGGATGTCGGTGCCCTGGAGGATCTCGGTGCCGCCGGCGACGCAGTGGCCCTCGACGGCGGCGATGACGGGTTTGCGCGGGCGGTGGTGGCGCAGCATCGCCTTCCAGTGGAGGTCGGGGTCGGCGGTCATGCGGTCGCGGTAGTGGTCGCCGGCCATGCCGTCCCCGGCCAGGGCCTTGAGGTCCATGCCGGCGCAGAAGGTGCCTCCGGCGCCGGTGAGGACGACGGAGCGGATGGTGTCGTCGGCGTCGGCGGCGAGCCACCCGTCGTAGAGGCCGACCAGCATCGGCAACGAGAGCGCGTTCCTTGCCTCGGGCCGGTTGAGGGTGAGGACGAGTGTGGCGCCCTCGCGCCGCACGGTGAGGTGTTCGGTGCCGTCGCTCATCGATGCGTCTCCCGTCGTCGCCATTTCTGGAACAGGTTGCAGGAGTCGCCAGGCCACTTCAATAGTTTTCTGACACATAGTCAGATTCTTCTGCGCGATCTCTTCCCCCTTCTCCCCATCGGCGCTCTAATGACCGACCGAGTCGCTGGCGGGCCAGGATCAGGAGGAACGGTGGAGTACAACCTTGCCGACCTGTTCGAATCGGTCGTCGACGTGGTCCCGGACCGCGAGGCGCTGGTCTACGTCGACCACCCCGGCACCGGCGCCGAGCGCCGGCTCACCTACGCCGGTCTCGACGCCGCCGCCAACCGGCTCGCGCACCACCTCGTCGACGCGGGCCTCACGCCCGGCGAACACCTCGGCCTGCACCTCTACAACGGGGTCGAGTACCTCCAGACCGTGCTGGCCTGCCTGAAGGCCCGGCTCGTACCGGTGAACGTCAACTACCGGTATGTGGAAGAGGAGTTGGTCTACCTCTACCGGGACGCCGATCTGGCCGCGCTCGTCTTCGACGGCGAGTTCACGGAGCGGGTGGCGGCCGCGCTGCCGCAGACGGAGAAGCTGCGGCACCTCGTGCGGGTGGGGACCCCGCCCGGGGACGCGCCGGATCTGGCCTGCGTGGAGTACGCGGACGCGGAGGCGGCCGGTTCGCCGGAGCGCGGTTTCGGGCCTCGTTCGGCCGACGACCTGTTCGTCATCTACACCGGCGGCACCACGGGCATGCCGAAGGGCGTGATGTGGCGCCAGGAGGACCTCTTCTTCGCCGGACTGTTCGGCGGGGACCCGAGTGGCGAGCCGGTCAAGCGCCCGGAGGAGCTGGCCGAGCGGGTCGCGACGGGCGGTGCGGGGCTCACCTTCTTCCCCACTCCCCCGCTGATGCACGGCACGTCCACGCTCACCTCGTTCATCGCCTTCAACTACGGGCAGCGCGTGGTGATCCACCGCAAGTACGTGCCCGAGGAGGTGCTGCGCACCATCGAGAAGGAGAAGGTGTCGAGCGTCTCGCTGGTCGGCGACGCGATGCTGCGGCCCCTCGTCGACGCCCTGCGCGGCCCGCTCAAGGGCACCGATCTCTCCTCGCTGTTCAGCGTGTCGTCCTCCGGGGCCATCATGTCGGACACCGTCCGCGAACAGTTCCAGGCACTCGTGCCGAACGTGCTGCTGCTCAACAACTTCGGCTCGTCCGAGTCCGGTTCCAACGGCCGGGCGACCGACGACTCCGGGCCCGCGAAGGGCTTCCGGCTGCACGTCAACGAGCGCACCCAGGTCGTCGACCCGGCCACGCACGAACCCGTCGCCGCAGGCGGGATCGGCCGGCTCGCGCAGCGCGGACACGTGCCGCTCGGCTACTACAACGACCCGGCGAAGACCGCCGAGACCTTCTTCCAGAAGGACGGCGAACGCTGGGTGCTGCTCGGCGACATGGCCACCGTCGACGAGGAGGGCATCGTCACGGTCCTCGGCCGCGGCTCGCAGTGCATCAACACCGGCGGCGAGAAGGTCTATCCGGAGGAGGTCGAGCAGGCGCTCAAGTCCCATCCGGACGTGTACGACGCGCTGGTCGCCGGCGTGCCCGACCCGAAGTGGGGCAGTCATGTGGCCGCTGTCGTCCAGCTCCGCGCCGGGGTCGCGCCCCTGGACCTGGCAGCCGTCCAGGCGCACTGCCGGACCCGGCTCGCCGGCTACAAGGTGCCGCGCCAGCTGGTGCTCACCGACCGGATCCAGCGCTCGCCCAGCGGCAAGGCGGACTACCGCTGGGCCCGGTCGGTGGCGGTGGAGGCGGACACGGGGGCGCGGGCCTGAAGCCCTCGGCCTCCGACCGTCACACGCCGAACGTCACACGCCGAACGTCCGCAGGACGGCCAGGAACTTGACCGGCCGACGGGTGTGCACCAGGTGCCCGCCGCCCTTGATGGTCCACAGCATCCCGTCCTGGACCAGCTCGGCCAGCTCCGCGAGCTCGTCCTGTGGAACATGGCTGGAGGCGCCGCCCGCGACGATGAGGGTGGGGACGCTGATCTCGCCCAGATCCTCGCGCCACGCCGGGTCCGGGGCGTTCAGCTCGGCGTTGGTGGCGTCCACCACCGCCCAGTCCAGGGCGACCGGCTCCTCCGGAGGGCCCGCGGGTCCGCGCGGGGGGTCGAGCGGGACGAAGGACGGGGGCTCCTCCAGGACGAGCCGGCCGATCGGGCCCGGTTCGCGCTGGGCCAGGAGGCAGGCGGCGCCGGCGCCCATGGAGTGCCCGACGACGGTCACCCCGGTCAGGCCGAGCGCCTTCAGGAAGCCGGCCAGCTCGTCACGGAAGACGCCGAAGCCGTACCGCCCGGGCCGGTCGCTCAGCCCGTGGCCGCGCAGGTCGAGCGCGTACACCCGCCGATCCACGGCCAGGGCGGCGGCGATCTCGGTCCAGGTGGTGCTGTTCTCGCCGCGCCCGTGCACCAGGACCACCGGCGGCGCGCCGGCCGGCCCGCTGACCCGGTAGGCGAGGCGGACCCCGTCGACGGTGACCGTGCGCACCTCCGGGTCGAGGAAGGCGGCGACGGGGCGGACGAAGGCGCCGGCGTCGTCGACCCACGGGAAGTGTCCGGCGCCCGGCTGCACGACGACCTCGCCGTGCGGGAAGCAGGCGGCGATCTCGGCGGCCTTCGCCGGGGTGGGGCCCCCGTCGTACTCGCCCGCGAGGACGAGGACCGGCGCGTCGAGGGCACGCAGCGCGGCCCTGGTCGTCTCCGGATCGAAGGCGCCGTCCCCGTAGAACGCCTGGGCGGCCTCCCAGTTGGTCTCCGCGCCGACGCCCGCCGCGTGCGCCCGCGCGGCCTCGTCCCAGCGGCCGTACGCGAACGGCATGACGACCGGCGCGGCCTCCCACGGCGGGGTTTCGGGGCCGAGCGCCTCCAGGGCGGCGCGGGCCTCCGGGTACCAGGGCTGGTCGGCGAAGACCTCGGCGGCCTTGTCCCACTCCTCGTCGGTGACGCCGACGCCGACGGCCCGGCCGCCCGGGGTGACCAGGACCAGGGAGCGGATCCGCTCCGGATGCGCGGCGGCGTAGAGGGTGGCGAGGTTGCCGCTGCCGGAGTGGCCGAGCAGGTCGATCCGCTCCAGGCCGAGGTGGGCGCGCAGCGCCTCGACGTCCGCGACCTGACGGTCGCAGCGGTAGCTCGCCGGATCGGCGGGGACGGCGCTGTCGCCGGTGCCGCGCGGGTGGAGCACGATCAGGGTGCGATGGGCGTCGAGTCCGCCGAGGTCGCCGAGGTAGACCGGGTCCCGCATCGGCCCGCCGGGCAGGACGAGCAGGGGTTCGCCGTCGCCGTGTATCCGGTAGGAGAGTTCGGTTCCGTCGTGGGTGGTGAACTGAGGCATGTCGTTGATCATGTCCGTCCGGCGAGGACCGCGGCAATCGAGTTCTCTCCCGGCGCGATACGGTGGGATGTCCACCCCCACCAGCGAAGGAACCCGCCGCACCGTGTCCGAGACCCGTCAGGCCGAGCCGCACCGCGACGAGCCGCACCACGACCAGCTGCGCGGAGACTGCGCCAACTGCTTCGGGCTCTGCTGTGTGGCCCTGCCGTTCGCGAAGTCCAGCGACTTCGCGGTGAACAAGTCCTCGGGCGATCCCTGCCGGAACCTCCAGGACGACTTCCGCTGCGGCATCCACACCCGGCTGCGGGACAGCGGCTTCCGCGGCTGCACGGTGTACGACTGCTTCGGCGCCGGCCAGAAGGTCTCGCAGGTCACCTTCGGCGGGGTGTCCTGGCGGGAGGCGCCGGACAGCGCCCGGCAGATGTACGAGGTGTTCCCCGTGATGCGCCAGCTGCACGAGCTGCTGCGCTACCTCACCGAGGCCCGGGCGCTCGCCGCCACGCGCTCGCTCCACCGCGACCTGGACCGGGCCCTGGCCCGGGTGACGGAGCTGACGGACGGCTCGGCGGCGGAGCTGGAGAGGCTGGACGTCGGTCCGGTGCGGGCCGAGATCAATCCGCTGCTCCTGAAGAGCAGCGCCCTTGTCCGGGCGGCGGCCGGGGGCAAGCCCAAGAGCAGGCGGGGCGCGGACCTCATCGGTGCCCGGCTGCGCGGGGCGAAGCTGCGCGGCGCGGATCTGCGCGGGGCGCTGCTGATCGCCGCGGACCTGAGCGGTGCGGACCTCTCGCTGGCGGACCTGATCGGCGCGGACCTCCGGGACGCCGATCTGTCGGGCGCGGACCTGACCGGCGCGCTGTTCCTCACCCAGCCGCAGCTCAACTCGGCCCGCGGCGACGCGGCCACCCGCCTGCCCGAGGGCTTCGAGCGCCCGGCGCACTGGACGCGCTGACCGCGAGACGCCCCCTAGGACCGGGGCTCGACCTCGTACACGTACGGAGTGGTCGTGGTGAGCGCCGAGAAGCCGAGCCGGGCGAGGATCGGGCGGCTGGTGTCGGCCGCGTCGACCTGGAGGTAGCGGTAGCCGCGGGCGGTGGCGATACGGGCCCGGTGGGCGACCAGGGCGCGGTAGAGGCCGCGGCCGCGCCAGCCCTCGACGGTGCCGCCGCCGTACAGGCCGGCGAAGTCGCTGCCCTCGGCGAGCTCCAGGCGGGCGGCGCTGACGGGTTCGCCGTCGGCGAGGGCGACGACCGCGGCGACCGTGCCGGGATTCGCGGCGAGCTGGTCGAGCAGGCGGCGGCCGAGGGCGGAGCTGTCGGTGCCGAAGGCCAGCTCGTGGACCCGCACCACCATCCGTACCCCTGCCTCGTCGGTGACCGTGCGCAGCTCGACGCCTTCGGGCAGCCCCTCGTGCGCGGGCAGGGCGCCGGTCTCGGCGACCATCAGCGTCTCCTGCTCCTCGGGGACGAAGCCGGCGTCGAGCAGCCGCGCCGCCAGGTCGGCGGGGCCGTCGTGGCCGTACAGCTTCCATTCGAAGGAGCGCCCTGCGGCCCGGTAGTGCCGGATCTGCGCGGCGATGACGGCGTCGGCGTCGTGGGCTTCGAGGCCGGACCAGAGGATGCCGTTCCAGCCGTGCGCCGGCCCGGTCTGCCGGACGACGGGGCCGTCGCGTTCGACGCGGGCGCCGGGCCCGTCGGGGCGGGCGCCGAGGCGGAGCTGCTGGTCGAAGAGGGTCCGGGTCAGGTCGAGGTCCATGGCCTCACTCCAGCATCGGGCGAGGCCATGGCGCCACTGGATTAGGGCCCGTTCAAGGGCTCTCCCGTCACCAGGTGACGGGCAGCGTCTCGGGGCCGCGGTTGACCGAGCCGGTGCGCCAGGCGATCCGGTCGGGCGGGACGGCGAGGGCGAGGCCGGGGAAGCCGGCGAGCAGGGTGGCGAGCATGACCTCGGCCTCCATACGGGCGAGCTGCGCGCCCGCGCAGTAGTGGGCGCCGTGGCCGAAGGCGAGGTGGGGGGCCTCGGCGCGGGTGAGGTCGAGCCCGTCGGGGTCGGTGTAGACGGCGGGGTCGCGGTTGGCGGCCGGGTAGAAGACGTGGACGGCCTCGCCCGCCCGGATGGTGACGCCGCCGACCTCGACGTCCTCGGTGGCGACCCGGGGCATGCCGACGCCGTTGCGCTGCGGGATGTAGCGGAGCAGCTCGTCGACGGCCCGGGGCAGCAGTGCGGGGTCGGCGCGCAGCTTGGCGGTCTGCTCGGGGTGGGTGAGCAGCACGTACACCATGGTGGAGACGATGTTGCGGACGGCGTCGAGCCCGTTGAGGGTGAGCATGACCGCCATGGAGACCAGTTCGGGGGTGCTGAGGCCGCCGGCGGCGCGGGCCGCGGCGAGTTCGCTGATCAGGTCGTCGGCGGGGTGCTCGGCGCGGTGGCGGGCGAGGTCGGCGAAGTAGCCGGCGATCTCCCGTTTGACGGACTCGCCTTCGGCGGCGGTGGTGTCGTGGGAGAGGAGTCCGGCGCGCCATTCCTCGACGCGGTCGAGGTCGGCGGCGGGGACGCCGAGGAGTTCGGCGACGACGGTCGCGGAGAGCGGGCCGACGAAGGTCTCGGCGAGGTCGGCGGGCGGTCCGGCGTCGAGGGTGCGCAGGGCGAGTCGTCGGGCCCTGCGGGTGGTCCGGTCGCGCAGGACGGTGATGCGGCGGCGGCCGAAGGTGGGGGCGATGAGCCTGCGCAGCCGGGTGTGGTCGGGCGGGTCGGCGCGGCCGACGCCGCCGGCCGGGGCGAGGGTGTGCGGGGTGGTGCTGGTGATGGGCCGGCCGACGGTGAGCGCCCGGCTGAACCGCGGGTCGGCGGAGACCTGCTTGACGTCCTCGTAGCGGGTGACGAGCCAGGCGTGGCCCTCGCCGTACGGGAGCCGGATCCGGGCGACGGGCTCCTCGCGCAGGAGCCGGTGCGGCACCGGGTCGAAGTCGGTGCCGCGCAGCGGGGCCACGGCCCAGTCGTGGACGACCGGGCCCTGGGACGGGGACGGGTGGGGGTGCCGGGTCATGGCGCGGCCGGGTGTCCCTCCTGGGCGACGGCGTCGTGCCGGAGCGGGGTGATCTGCTCGATGTCGTAGCGGACGCGGAGCTGTTCGACGGCCTCGTGGTCGACCGGGCCGCCGGAGCCGAGGATCTCCATCAGTTCCTCGAAGTAGGTCTCGTGGTACGTGGGCGGCGCGACCTGGAAGAGCAGGCGGGCGGGCCGGCCGCTGAGGTTGGCGAAGGCGTGCGGGCAGCCGGGCGGGACGAGCATGAGCGTGCCCGGGGTGGCCCGTACCGCTCGTCGGCCGTCGGCCGAGCGCCACCCGTGCCAGCTGTCGGCGGTGCGCACCTCGGGTTCGAAGGCGAGCACGTCGAGCTCGCCCTCGAGGAGGTAGAACAGCTCCTCGGCGCGGCCGTGGGTGTGGGCGCCGACGTCGAAGCCCGGCGGGACGACGACCTCGAAGGTGGAGGCGGTGGTGGTGTGCTCGCCGGTGACTTTGAAGGTGACGTGCTGGGCCGGGGTGGACAGGGTTCTGCCCTCCCCCGGGGGCACGACGAGGCCGCTGAGGGTCATCGTGGCGTCGGTCCTCTCACCAGGTGACGGGCAGGGTCTCGGGGCCGCGGATCAGCGCGCCGCGCTGCCAGCGGATCTCCTCCTCGGGGATGGCGAGGCGGAGGTCCGGGAAGCGGGTCCACAGCGTGTCGAGGAGGATCTCGGACTCGATGCGGGCGAGGGCCGAGCCGGGGCAGTAGTGCGGGCCGTGGCCGAAGGCGACGTGCGGGTTGTAGCCGCGGTCGAAGTCGAGCTTCTCGGGCTCGGTGAAGACGGCGGGGTCGCGGTTGGCGGTGAGGTAGGAGACGTAGACGGGGTCGCCCTGGGGGATCCTGACGCCGCCGACCTCGACGTCCTCCGTCGCGATCCGGGACAGGCCCACGGCGTTGCGGTGCGGGATGTAGCGGAGCAGCTCGTCGACGGCCTGCGGGAGCAGCGCGGGTTCGGCGCGCAGCCGGGCCAGGTGCTCGGGGCGGGTGAGCAGCGCGTAGACCATGTTGGCGCTGTTGTTGCGGACGGCGTGCGCGCCGCCGATCTGGATGAGGACGGCGAGGCCGACGGCCTCCTGTTCGTCGAGGGTGTCGTCGTCGATCGCGTCGGCGAGGACGGCGGCGAGGAACTCCTTGCCGGTGCCGTGGCTGCGGGCGATGAGTTCGGTGAAGTAGCGGGCCATCTCGCCCTTGGCGCGCTCGCTGGCCTCGCGGCCCGCGCGGGCCGAGATGATGGTGTCGGACCAGTTCGCCATCAGCGGCTGGTCGCCCTCGGGGACGCCCATGAGTTCGCTGACCATGGCGAGCGGGAAGGGCCGGTTGACCAGTTCCATGAGGTCGGCGGGCGGGCCCTGCCGTTCGAGCCGGTCGAGCAGCCGGTCCAGCACGTCCTGGGCGTGGTCGCGCAGCGAGCGCAGGGCGCGGGCGCTGAAGGCACGGGCGACGACCCGGCGCATCCGGGTGTGGTCCGGCGGGTCGGCGAAGCCGACGGCGCCTTCCATGGGGATGAAGTGGGGGGCGAGCCGGGTGATGGAGCGTCCGTAGACGGCCTGGCGGCTGAACCGCGGGTCGACGGAGACGAATTTGACGTCCTCGTAGCGGGTGACGAGCCAGGCGTGGCCCTCGCCGTGCGGGAGGCGCACCCGGGTGACCGGGTCCTCGTGGAGGAGTCTGGCGAGGAGCGGGTCGAAGTCGAGGCCGGTGAGGTCGGGGACGGCCCAGAAGTGCGCCTGGGGCTCGTCGGTGGTGTCGGGGTTCGTGGTCGTGGTCATGAAGCCACCGCCGCTGTCGTGGGGAGAGCGCTGTCGAAGGGGAGGTCGGAGGGAAGAAGGTCGGGGATGTCGTGGGGGAAGGTCTCGTGGCGCGGGGGCACGACGGCCCCGGTCACGGTCCAGCTCCCGAGGGAGATCTCGGCGGTGATGCCGGGGCCGAAGCCGGCCAGGATGCCGGTGGCGCCGGGTTCGGGGCCGCCCTCGTCGAAGAGCCGGCGCAGCGCGTCGAGGACGACGGCGCTGGCGATGTTGCCGTACTCGGTGAGGGTGGCCCGGCTGAAGCGGAACAGCTCGGGGGCGACGCCCAGGTGGGTGCCGAGGTCGTCGAGGATGCGGGGGCCGCCGGCGTGGACGATGTAGAAGTCCTGGCGGCCGGCGTCCCGGCCGTGCCGGGCGGCGAGGTCGACGAGGGCGGGGGCGAGCTGCTCCATGGTGCCGGGGACGCGCTTGTCGAGCTTGAAGTGGAAGCCGGTGTCACGGACTTGGTAGGCGATCCAGTCCTCGGTGTCGGGGACCAGGTGGCAGCCGTTCGCCTCCAGCCGGATGCCGGTGCCGCCGGAGCCGCGGACGACCGCGGCGGCGACGGCGTCGCCGAAGAGGCCGTTGGACAGCAGGTTGCCGACGCCGAGGTCGGTGGGCTGGTAGCACAGGGAGCAGAACTCGCAGGCGACGATCAGCGCGTTGGCGCCCGGATAGGCGGCGCAGAAGTCGTGGGCGCGGTTGATGGCGGCCCCGCCGGCGGCGCAGCCGAGCTGGGCGATGGGCAGCTGCCGGGTGTCGCTGCGGAAGCCCAGGGTGTTGATCATCCAGGCGGTGAGCGAGGGCATCATGAAGCCCGTGCACGAGACGTAGACGATGAGGTCGATGTCGCGCGCCGCGAGGCCGGCGTTGCGCAGGGCCTCGGTGACGACGGCGGGGACGCGGGCCTTGGCCTCGGCTTCGTAGCGCACGTTGCGGGCCTCGAAGCCGGGGTGGGCGAGGGTGTCCTCGATGGGCTGCACCAGATGCCGCTTGGCGACGCCCGTGTTGGCGATCAGGCGTAGGACGAGCGGCAGCGACTCGTGTCCCGCGTGCAGGGTGCGGGCCAGATCGAGGGTCTCCTGCCGGGTGATCGTGTGTTCGGGCACGGCGACGGCGGGACGGCACAGGACAGGCATGACGGTCTGACGATCCATTCGTCCGGGGGTGGGGAGGGAATCCGGACGGCCACATCTTCTGTTCCGCTTTCCTGCGGAGTGCGCCGTTCCGGCGTTCACGGGGACAATCACACCCGAATGTGTGATCTTCGTCCGCGGGTTCGTGACCTGCGGGCGCGGGCCGTACGCTCGACGGTTCAGGCAGGTGTACGAGCGGAGAAAACCCGTCTCGAACTCTTGCCAAGCCCCGGGGGCGAGCGGCTTTACTGACCCCGTAAAGATCTACCGAATGATCGGTCGTCCGTTTTGCGGCGGATGGCACCGCGGTATGGGCGCGAGGCGAGGGAGTGGGGCATGACCGAACTGCTGGACGCGGGCGAACGGCTGAGCCGCGACGAGCTGGAGGCGCTCCAGCTGGAGCGGCTGCGCGCGACCCTGCGGCAGGCCTACGAGAACGTGGCGTTCTACCGGCAGTCCTTCGACAAGGCGGGGGTACGGCCCGAGGACTGCCGCTCGCTCGCCGACCTGGCCCGCTTCCCCTTCACCGCCAAGACCGATCTGCGCGAGCACTACCCGTTCGGGATGTTCGCCGTCGACCAGTCCGAGATCCGCCGCCTGCACGCCTCCAGCGGCACCACCGGCCGGCCCACCGTCGTCGGCTACACCCAGCGGGACCTCGACACCTGGGCCGACGTGGTGGCCCGCTCGATCCGCGCGGCCGGCGGCCGGCCGGGCCACAAGGTCCATGTGGCGTACGGATACGGCCTGTTCACCGGCGGCCTCGGCGCGCACTACGGCGCCGAACGGCTCGGCTGTACGGTCATCCCGGCGTCCGGCGGCATGACGGCCCGCCAGGTCCAGCTCATCCAGGACTTCCGGCCCGAGATCATCATGGTGACGCCCTCGTACATGCTCACCCTGCTCGACGAGTTCGAGCGCCAGGGCGTCGACCCGCGCGGCACGTCCCTGAAGGTCGGCATATTCGGCGCCGAGCCGTGGACCGAGGCGATGCGCCGGGAGATCGAGGAGCGCTTCGCGATCGACGCCGTGGACATCTACGGCCTGTCGGAGGTGATGGGGCCGGGCGTGGCTCAGGAGTGCGTGGAGACCAAGGACGGGCTCCACATCTGGGAGGACCACTTCTACCCCGAGGTCGTCGACCCGATCACGGGCGAGGTGCTGCCGGACGGCGAGCAGGGCGAGCTGGTCTTCACCTCCCTCACCAAGGAGGCCATGCCGGTCGTCCGCTACCGCACCCGCGACCTGACCCGGCTGCTGCCGGGCACGGCGCGCGTCTTCCGGAGGATGGAGAAGGTCACCGGCCGCAGCGACGACATGGTCATCCTGCGCGGGGTGAACCTCTTCCCCACCCAGATCGAGGAGATCGTCCTGCGCACGCCGGCCGTGGCCCCGCACTTCCAGCTCCGGCTGACGAAGGAGGGCCGCCTCGACGCGCTCACGGTCCGCGCCGAGGCCCGCCCGGAGGCCACTCCGGAACAGCGCGAGGAGGCGGCGCGGGCGATCACCACGGCGGTCAAGGACGGCATCGGCGTCTCGGTGACGGTGGAGGTGGTCGACCCGGAGACGCTGGAGCGGAGCGTGGGCAAGATCAAGCGGATCGTGGACCTGCGGGAGGACCGGTAGGTCCTCAGCGGTCCTGGAAGCGCTCGCGCAGCTCCCGCTTGAGGATCTTGCCGCTGGCGTTGCGCGGCAGGCTGTCGATGAGGATCACCCGCTTCGGGGCCTTGAAGTGGGGGAGCTTCTCGCGGGCGTGGGCGAGGAGTTCGGCCTCGGTGACCTCGGCGCGGGGCACGACGAAGGCGGTGACGGCCTCGATCCAGCGGGCGTCGGGGAGGCCGACGACGGCGGCCTCGGCGACTGCCGGGTGGGTGTAGAGGACGTCCTCGACCTGGCGGGAGGCGACGAGGACGCCGCCGGAGTTGATGACGTCCTTCACCCGGTCGACGACCGTGAAGTAGCCCTCGGCGTCCCGGACGGCGAGGTCGCCCGAGCGGAACCAGCCGTCGCGGAAGGCTTCCTTCGTCTCCTCCGGCTTGTCCCAGTACCCGGCGCACAACTGGGGGCTCTGGTAGACCACTTCACCGGGCGTGCCGTCCGGGACGTCCTTGCCGTGCTCGTCGACGATCCGGGCCCGGACGTGCCGGACCGGACGGCCGCAGGAGTCCATCCGGCCCTCGTGCTCGTCGGGGCCGAGGACGGTGGCGAGGGGGCCGATCTCCGACTGGCCGAAGCAGTTGTAGAAGCGGAGGGCAGGGAGCCGGCCGCGCAGCCCCTCCAGGACCGGGACCGGCATGATCGAGGCGCCGTAGTACGCCTTGCGGAGGGCGGAGAGGTCGCGGGTGGCGAACTCGGGGTGCCGCGCGAGGCCGATCCAGACCGTGGGCGGCGCGAACAGGCTGTCGCAGCGGCCCGCGCCGATCAGGTCGAAGAGGACGGCCGGGTCGGGACCGTCGACGATGGTGTTCTCGGCGCCGACCGCCAGGTACGGCAGCAGGAAGACGTGCATCTGGGCCGAGTGGTACAGCGGCAGCGCGTGCACCGGCCGGTCGTCCTCGTGCAGGTCGAGCGCCTCGATCGCGCTCGCGTACTCGTGGACCAGGGCCCGGTGGGTCATCATCGCGCCCTTGGGCAGGGCGGTGGTGCCCGAGGTGTAGAGCAGCTGCACGAGGTCGCGGGCGTCACGGTCAGCCTGGTACGAGTCGGCCCCGGGCGCGGGCTCGGAGAGCGCAGGCCCGGCGGGCGCGGGCTCGGAGAGCGCAGGCCCGGCGGGCGCGGGGCAGGCGAGCGCGGCGAGGAACGAGTCCTCGGTGTCCCGCAGCGGCCGTACGCGGATGTCGTCGGGCACGCGGCCGGCGAGAGCCGGATCGGCGAGGACCAGTGAACTGCCCGACTGGCGCAGGACGTAGCCGAGGTCGTCGCCCGTGAGGTGGTGGTTGACCGGTACGTGGACGAGGCCGGCGCGGGCGCAGGCGAGGAACGCGATGAGGTAGGCGTCGGAGTTGTGGGCGTAGGTCGCGACCCGGTCGCCCTCCGTCAGGCCGGTCCACTGCCCGGCCTCGCGCAGCAGACCCGCCGCGGTCGACACGGCCGCGTCCAGTTCCGCGTACGTCCAGGTCCGCTCGCCGTAGCGGACGGCGGTCCGGTCGGGGACGCGCCGGGCGCTCATGCGCAGCACGCCGTCGACGGTCCGGGTGAGCAGTCGTCGGTCCATGGATGGGGATCCTCGGCGGGGCGGGGCGGCCGGTCAAGTACCGGGACGGCCCGGAGGTGGCCTGTCGGGGTACCCGGAGGCGCCTCTCCGGGGGTACCCGGAAGCGACCCTGAGATACCGAACGGGATGTTGAAGAGCGTGCGCTCAGCGGTGTGTGATGGTTCAACCCGCAGTCATCTGCCGTCCGTTGGGAGGCACCTTGCACTTCCGCACCTTCTTCGCCGCCAGGCTGAAACGCCTCGCGCTCCTCGGCGCGGCGCTCGCCACCGTCACCGCCTCGCTGCCCGCTTCCGCCGGCGTCGCCACCGCCGCCGCGGACGTGGAGGCGCGCGACCACGGCCTGTCGGCGGTCATCCGGTACACGGAGTACGGCATCCCGCACATCGTCGCCAAGGACTACGCGAACCTCGGCTTCGGCACCGGCTGGGCGCAGGCCGCCGACCAGGTGTGCACCCTCGCCGACGGCTTCGTGACCCTCGACGGCGAGCGTTCCCGCTGGTTCGGCGCCGACGCCGCGCCCGACGGCTCCCTGTCGGCGGCGTCGAAGAACATCTCCAGCGACCTCTTCTTCCGCGGCGTGAAGGACGCGGGCACGGTCGAGGCGCTGGTCGCCACGCCGGCGCCCGCCGGGCCGAGCCGGCAGCTCAAGGAGCTCATGCGCGGCTGGGCGGCCGGTTACAACGCCTGGCTGAGGAAGAACCGGATCACGGATCCGGCCTGCGCGGGCCAGGAGTGGGTTCGTCCGGTCACCGCGCTCGACGTGGCGCGGCGCGGCTGGGCGCTGGCGGTTCTCGGCGGCGAGGGCCGGGCCGTGGACGGCATCACCGTCGCCCAGCCCCCGGCCGCGCCCACCGCCCCCGCCACGTCCGTCGCGCCCGGCACCGCGCGTACCACCGAGTCCCCCGATCCGGCGCGCACCGCGGCCGCCGCACGCGAGCTGTTCTCGGCGGAGAACTCGACGATGGGCTCCAACGCGGTCGCGTTCCACGGCTCGACCACGGCCGGCGGGCGCGGGCTGCTGCTCGGCAATCCGCACTACCCGTGGCAGGGCGGCCGGCGCTTCTGGCAGTCGCAGCAGACCATCCCGGGCGAGCTGAACGTCTCCGGCGCCACCCTGCTCGGCTCCACGCTCGTCAGCATCGGCTTCAACGACAAGGTGGCCTGGAGCCACACGGTCGCCACCGGTGTCGCGCTCAACATGCACCAGCTGACCCTCGACCCGGCCGACCCCACCGCGTATCTCGTGGACGGCAGGCCGGAGCGGATGACCCGGCGCACGGTCACGGTCGCGGTCAAGGACGGCGCCCCGGTCACCCGTACCCAGTGGTGGACCCGGTACGGACCGGTCGTCACCGGGATCGGCACCGGGCTGCCGCTGCCGTGGACGGCGACGACGGCCTTCGCGATGAACGACCCCAACGCCGCCAACCTGCGGGCCTCGGACACCGCTCTCGGCCTCGCGAAGTCCCGCTCCACCGATGACATGGTGAAGGCCCTGGCCGGTACGCAGGGCCTGCCGTGGGTGAACACGATCGCCGCCGACGCGGCCGGGCACACGCTGTTCGCGCAGGCGCAGGTGCTGCCGCGGATCACCGACGACCTCGTGGCGCGCTGTTCGACGCCGCTCGGCCGGGCGACGTATCCGTCCTCCGGCTTCGCGGTGCTCGACGGCTCGCGCGGCGACTGCGTGCCCGGCTCGGATCCCGGCGCGGTGCAGCCGGGGATCTTCGGGCCGGCGCGGATGCCGCTGCTGCGGGACGCCCCGTACGTGGAGAATTCCAACGACAGCGCCTGGCTGGCCAACGCCGACCGGCCGTTCGCCGGCTACGAGCGGGTCTTCGGCAACATCGGCACGCCGCGCTCGCTGCGCACCCGCGGCGCCGTCGAGGACGTGGCCGCGATGGCCGCGCGCGGCGGTCTCACCGTGGCCGATCTGCAGCGGCAGCAGTTCGCCAACCGGGTCCCGGCCGCCGATCTGGCCGCGGCGGACACCGCCCGCGCCTGTGCGACGGTGCTCCCCGGCGACCCGGAGCCGTGCCGCGTGCTCGGTGCCTGGGACCGCACGGCGAACGCGGACAGCCGGGGCGCGCTGCTCTTCGACCGTTTCTGGCGGCGGTTCACGGCCGCGGCGCCCCTGGCCGAGCAGTGGCGGGTGCCGTTCTCGGCAGCCGACCCGGTGCGCACCCCGAACACGCTCAACACCGACTCCCCCGCCTTCGCCAAGGCGCTCAAGGACGCGGTGGCGGAGCTGCGGGCCGCAGGCATCCCGCTCGACGCACCGCTCGGAGAACACCAGTTCGTGGTGCGGAACGGGGTGCGGATACCGGTCGGCGGCGGCACCGAGGCGCTCGGCGTCTGGAACAAGACGGAGGCCGTCTGGAATCCGGCGGCCGGCGGCTACGCGGAGGTCGCGCACGGCTCCAGCCACATACAGGCGGTCGACTGGGACGGCAGCCGCTGCCCGGTGGCCCGCACCCTGTTGACGTACTCGCAGTCCTCCAACCCCGCCTCGCCGCACTACAGCGACCAGACGCGGCTGTTCTCGGACGAGCGCTGGGTGACCTCGCGGTTCTGCGAGAAGGACATCCTGCGCTCGCCGGATCTCCGGGTGGTGGTCGTCAGGGGCTGATCACGGGCTGATCAGGGGCTGAACGACAGGAACACGAAGGCGGCGAAGATCGAGAGATGGACGCTGCCCTGGAGGAGGGTGGCGCGCCCGGGGACCACGGTCAGGGCGCTCACCACCGCCGTGAGCACGAACAGCACCATGTGGAGGGGCCCCAGACCCAGGATCAGGGGTCCCTCCAGCCAGACCGAGGCGAGCGCGATCGACGGGATCGTCAGGCCGATGCTGGCGATGGCGGAGCCGTACGCCAGGTTCATGCTGGTCTGCATCCGGTCGCGGCTCGCCGCGCGCACGGCGGCGAGCGTCTCGGGAAGCAGCACCATGAGGGCGATGACGACGCCGACGACGGCCTTGGGCAGACCGGCGGAGGCGACGGCGTCCTCGATGGTGGGCGAGACGAGCTTGGCGTTGCCGACGACGGCGACCAGGGCGACCACGAGCAGCGCGAGGCTGAACCAGGTCTCGCCCCGGGACGGCGGCTCGGCGTGCTCCTCCTCCGCCCGTCCCTCCTGGCCGGGCCGGGGCACGGGCAGGAAGTAGTCGCGGTGCCGGACGGTCTGGACGGCGACGAAGACCCCGTAGAGGAGGAGCGAGGAGACGGCGGCGAAGGCCAGCTGCCCGGCGGAGAACTCGGGGCCCGGGTGGGTCGTGGTGAACGTCGGCAGGACCAGGGTCATGGTCGCGAGGGTGCAGACGATGGCGAGTTCGCCGCCGGAGCCCTCGGCGTTGAAGACGGCGACCCGGTTGCGCAGCGCACCGACGAGCAGGGAGAGGCCGACGATGCCGTTACAGGTGATCATCACGGCGGCGAAGACCGTGTCCCGGGCGTAGCTGGTCGCCTTGTCGCCGCCGCCGATCATCAGCATGACGATCAGTCCGACCTCGATGACGGTGACGGCGACCGCGAGCACGAGGGAGCCGTAGGGTTCGCCGACGCGGTGGGCGATGACCTCGGCGTGGTGCACGGCGGAGAGGACGGCCGCGAAGAGGCAGAGCACGATCAGCACCACCGCGAAGCCCGGGAGATGGTGGCGCCCCCAGCCGAGTGCGAGGCCGACGGCCGCGACGACCGGTCCCCAGGTGGTCCACTGCCGTGCCAGTGCTGCGGTGCTCGAACTCATGCCCTGAATCCTGCCACAACGGGGAGAAATGCCTCTGTCCGCCGCGTGCGGTGCGCACGTGGCGGACAGAGGCGAGGTGGGACCGTGGGGTGTTACGGCTTCGGCAGGGTGCAGCCGGCGCGGGTCAGGTCGATCACGTTGCCGGGGCCGACGCAGGGGACGATCTGGTAGGTCTCCTCGGCGTAGTTGATGCCCTGGCGGACCGTCACGTTGCCGCTCTCGTCGACCTCGCACGGGTTGTTCACGGTGCAGCTCTGCCCATCCTCGTTACCCGTGTTGTTGACCGCGACGACCTTGCCGGTGTTCCGGTCGACGACCGGCGAGCCGGAGGTGCCGCCGATGGTGTTGCAGGTCGAGGTGTAGCGGACCGAGTCCTTCCAGGTCCAGTCCCCCTCCTTGAGGCGGTAGACGAACCCGTCGATGTTGCAGCTGTAGGTCCGCTTCCAGTACCCCGAGACGACCGTGATCGGCGTACCCGCCACCGGGTGGGTGTCGGCGAGCGTGAGGGCGCTGATCCCGTAGGTGCTCTGGATCTGCGCGTACGTCTTGGTCAGCTGGTAGATCGATATGTCGGTGTCGGTCATCGTGCCGTACGCGATCTTGCTGGCGCGCAGCGTGCCGACACCGGTACCGGCCGAGTTGAGCAGCGTGAACGAGCGCGTGGAGCGCTTGTTCATGACGACCTCGCCGGCCGCCGGGAAGCCGGTCTCCAGGCAGTGTCCGTTGGACAGGACGAGCGCGTAGTCGCTCGGCTGGGAGTTGGGCATGCGCACGACGGACCCGGAACAGTTGCTCAGCGCGACCGTACCGGCGAAGTCGACGGCGGCGACCGTCGTGGACGCGCTGCGCGGCGCGGGCGCCGGGGCCTGGGCGACCGTGTCCGAGGGTGCGGACGCCACGGCCGGGGCTGCCGCCGCTCCGGTGAGGAGCAGGGCGAGCAGGGCACCGACGAGAGGCTTCTTCATGTGGGGGTTCCCCTCTGCATGAGGTTCGACCGGAGATCCTCCGGTTGTCATGAGCATTCTCGAAAGCTCTGCCGCCGCTGACAAGAGGGCCTCCCCGCCGCCGCGTTGCCGAAGCCACGCGGCGGCAGCGTCGGTCAGGACCCGGCGGGGAGGCCGAGCGCGCGGGTGACGAAGTCCTGGGTCATCCGGGAGGCCGACGCGACCGGGATGTACTGCCCGTCGAAGGGGAAGAAGTCGACGACGCCGGCCGCCCCGTAGTTGGCCCACAGGCAGGTGGTCATGGGGAACGTGTCGGTGACGTTCTGCTGACACTTGATCACCATCGTGCGGCTGGCGCCCAGTTGCGGCTTGCCGACGAGGTTGCGGCCGTAGCCCTCTTCGAGGTGCATCGTATGGCCGAAGATCCTGTCCAGGGACGCCTTGGGGTCCTGGATCTTCTCGTACAGCTTCGTCCGCGCGGTGAAGGTGGGCGCCGCAGCCGACCGGGTGCCCTTGCGGAGGATGATCTGGGGGCTGCCCGAGCAGGAGATCTCGTCCGCGATGTCACCGCCGTCGTCCTCGATCTCCTTCAGACCGTCGTCGCCGGTGACGCTCATGTCGAGGTCGCTGCCGAAGTGGAAGCCGCCGTCGCCCTCGTCGCACACCTGGCCCTCCATCGTCGTCGGCACGACGACCTTGGTGTAGCGCGTACCGGGGTCGGCGGCGAGCTCCTGCGCCTCGGTGGGCGCCGACGTCGGCGCCGCCGTCGGCGCCGCCTCGCCGGAGCGCTCCACCGGCCCCTTCGGTCCCGTCTGTTCAGTCCCGCACCCGGCGAGCGCCAGTGCCAGGACCGCCAGTGCCACAGCCGTGCTCCGTGCGGTCATCCGTCGTGTCCCCCGAGTGTGTAGATGATCATGATCTGGTGATCATAGGACACCCGGGGGCACGGCGAGTCACCTCACAGCGGGCGGTCGTGCCCCTCCCAGTACGGGTCGCGCAGCCGGCGCTTGTAGAGCTTGCCGTTCGGGTCGCGGGGCATGTGCGTGATGAAGTCGACGGACCTGGGGCGCTTGTAGGAGGCGAGCCGGCTCTCGCAGTGGGCCAGGATCGCGGCGGCGAGCTCCGGGCCCGGGGCGTGGCCCTCGGCCGGTTCGACGACGGCCTTGACCTCCTCGCCCCAGTCGGCGTGCGGGATGCCGAAGGCGGCGGCGTCGGCGACGGCGGGATGGGCGAGGAGCGCGGACTCGATCTCGGCGGGGTAGATGTTGACGCCGCCGGAGATGATCATGTCGATCTTGCGGTCGCGCAGGAAGAGATAGCCGTCCTCGTCGAGGACGCCGAGGTCGCCGACGGTGAAGAAGTCGCCGATGCGGTTCGACGCCGTCTTGGCCTCGTCCTTGTGATAGCGGAAGCCGCCGGTGCTCATCTTCATGTAGACCGTGCCGAGCCGGCCGGGCGGCAGCCGGTTGCCGTCGTCGTCGAAGACGGCGAGTTCGCTGATGGGCCAGGCGCGGCCGACCGTGCCGGGCTTCTTCAGCCAGTCCTCGGCGGTGGCGAAGGCGCCGCCGCCCTCGCTCGCCGCGTAGTACTCCTCGACGCAGCTCCCCCACCAGTCGATCATCGCGCGCTTGACGTGGTCGGGGCAGGGCGCGGCGCCGTGGATGGCATGGCGCATGGAGGAGACGTCGTAACGGCCCCGGGTCTCCTCGGGCAGGGCGAGCAGCCGGTGGAACTGGGTGGGGACCATGTGGGTGTGCGTGCAGCGGTGGGTCTCGATGAGCCGCAGCATCTCCTCGGGGCCCCACTTGTCCATGAGGACGAGCGGATGGCCGATGTGCAGGGCGGCGGCGGCGAATTGGAGCACGGCGGTGTGGTAGAGCGGCGAGCAGACCAGATGCACGTTGCCGTCGAAGGGCTTGATGCCGAAGATGCCGAGGAAGCCGCCGAGGTAGGTCTCCTCGGGGAGCTTGCCGGGCAGCGGACGCCGGATGCCACGGGGGCGGCCGGTGGTGCCGGAGGTGTAGTTCATGACCCAGCCGAGGGTGCGGTCGGCGGGCGTGGACTCGGGCTGTCCGGCGAGGAGTTCGCCGTACGCGCGGAAACCGGGGACCTCGCCGACCGCGTACCGTACGGCCTCCGGCAGCCCGGCCTCGTCGGCGGCGGCGGCCGCGGCCCCGGCGAAGCGTTCGTGGGCGATGAGGACCTTGGCGCCGGAGTCGGCGACGATCCAGGCGATCTCGGGGCCGACCAGGTGGTGGTTGACGGGCACGAGGTAGAAACCGGCCTGGGTGGCGGCGAGACAGGCCGTGAGGAAGGCGGTGCCGTTGGGCAGGACGACGGCGAAGGCGTCGCCGCGCTCCAGACCGGCGGCGCGCAGTCCGTGCACGAGCCGGTTGACGTCGGCGAGGAGCCGCCCGGCGGTCCACTCCTCGCCGTCGGGGGCGACGAGGACGACGCGGTCGGGGTCGGCGGCGGCCTGCGACCAGAATCCTCCCCCAGACTTCGTCCGGGGGGACCCCCACGGCCCGTCGCTCACTGCGCGCTCCTTCCGGCGATGCGGTTGATCCGGTCGACGGCCTTCTCGAAGCCGCGGGTGAGGTCGTCGAAGACCTGCTGAACGCTGCGCTCGCTGTTCATCCGGCCGACGATCTGGCCGACGGGGGTGCCGAGCAGCGGGGTGATCTCGTACTTCTGGATCCGGGAGACGGCCTCGGCGACGAGCAGCCCCTGCAGCGGCATGGGCAGGGTGCCGGGTCCCGCCGGGTCGTCCCAGGCGTCGGTCCACTCGGTACGGAGCTGGCGGGCGGGTTTGCCGGTGAGCGCGCGGGAGCGGACGGTGTCGCCGGAGCCGGCGGCGAGGAGCTTCTCGGTGAGGGCGCGGGAGTGGAGTTCGGCCTCGGTGGTGGTGAGCCAGAGCGAGCCGAGCCAGACGCCCTGCGCGCCGAGGGCGAGTCCGGCGGCGATCTGCTCGCCGCTGCCGATGCCGCCGGCGGCGAGCACGGGCAGCGGGGAGACGGCCTCGACGACCTCGGGGGTCAGCACCATGGAGGCGATCTCGCCGGTGTGGCCGCCGGCCTCGTAGCCCTGGGCGACGACGATGTCGATGCCGGCCTCGGCGTGGTGCCGGGCGTGCCGGGCGCTGCCGGCGAGGGCGGCGACGAGGACGCCGTGGTCGTGGGCGCGGGCGACGACGTCGGCGGGCGGCGAGCCGAGCGCGTTGGCGAGCAGTCTGATGGGGTAGTCGAAGGCGACGTCGAGCTGGCTGCGGGCGACCTGTTCCATCCAGCCGGTGATCCGCCAGCCGGAGGCCTCGCCCTCGGCGAGCTCGGGGACGCCGTGCTTGGCGAGCGTGGCGCGGACGAACTCCCGGTGGCCCTCCGGGATCATCGCCTCCACGTCGGCCTCGGTCACGCCCTCGACCTTCTTCGCGGGCATGACGACGTCGAGGCCGTAGGGCAGGCCGTCGGTGTGGTCCTGCATCCAGTCGAGGTCGCGGGCGAGGTCCTCGGGTGCGGTGTAGCGGACCGCACCGAGGACGCCGAATCCGCCGGCTCTGGTGATGGCGGCGGCCACCGCGGGGAAGGGCGTGAAGCCGAAGATGGCGTGCTCGATCCCCAGTTTCCGACTCAGCTCCGTCTTCATGGGCGGCATGGTGCCGCAGCCGGTGTGCCGAGGGAAGAGATTTTCTGATGCAGTGTCAGATTGTTTCGGGACGGCGGGCCGGGTGGGAGAGGCTGGGCATGACGGAGTCGACGAGGACAACGGGGTACGGGGGTACGGGACCGAGCCGCCGGGCGTTCGGCGGCGGACTGCTCGCGCTGGGAGGTGCGCTGATGATCGGTACGGTGCCGGGGACGGCCGGGGCCGCCCCCGAGCCGGGCGGCGGGGGCGACGGACCCCCGCGGATCGGCTTCGGCGGGGCTCGGCGGACCGTGCTGCGGCGGGGCCCGGCCGAGCGCGCCGGGCTGCTGCCCGAGCACCTGGACCGGCTCGTCACGGATGCCGAATCCTTCCTGCGCCCCTCCCCCGCGCATCCCTGGTACGCGGGCGCGGTGCTGCTCGCGGGGCGCGGCGGGACGGTCGCGCTGCACCGGCCGATCGGCATGGCCGTGCGCTACCGCGCGTACGACGAGAAGACCGACACCGGCGTGGAGCTGCCGCCCGACGAGCAGATCCCGATGCGCGAGGACACGGTCTTCGATCTGGCCTCCGTGTCCAAGCTGTTCACGTCGCTCCTGGCGGTGCAGCAGATCGAGCGCGGGGCGCTGGAGCTGGAACAGAAGGTCACGGCGTATCTGCCGGAGTTCGGGGGCGGCGGCAAGCAGGGGATCACGGTCCGTCAGCTGCTCACGCACACCTCGGGGTTCCGGGCCTGGATCCCGCTCTACAAGGAGCCGACACGGGAGGGGCAGCTGCGGCTGCTGTGGCAGGAGGTGCCGGCGAACCAGCCGGGGACGGTCTACCTCTACTCGGACCTGAATCTGATCACGCTTCAGCTGGTCCTGGAGGAGATCACCGGTCACTCTCTGGACGACCTGCTCCGAACCGAGATCACCGCTCCGCTCGGGATGCACCGCACCCGTTTCAATCCACCGCTCTCATGGCGCCCCGGCATCGCCGCCACGGAGGACGCCCGCAAGCCCTGGTCCGGGCTCGACCGGGGAATGGTGTGGGGCGCGGTGCACGACGAGAACGCGTACGCGATGGGCGGGGTCGCCGGTCACGCCGGGGTGTTCTCGTGCGCCTGGGACCTGGCGGTCCTGGCCCGGACGCTGCTCAACGGCGGGGCGTACGGCGACGCCCGGATCCTCTCCCCCGCCTCCGTGGAGCTGATGTTCACCGACTTCAACACCGCGTTCCCCGGCGACGAGCACGGCCTCGGCTTCGAGCTCTACCAGCACTGGTACATGGGAGCGATGGCCACCCCGCACACGGCGGGCCACACCGGCTTCACCGGCACCAGCCTGGTCCTCGACCCGACGACCGACGCGTTCCTGATCGTCCTCGGCAACTCCGTGCACCCCGTGCGCACCTGGCGCTCCGGCTCCGCGCCCCGGGTCGCCACCGCCGACGCCCTGGCCCGCGCCGTGCCGGTGCGCCCTGCCCGGGGTCGCCGGGCATGGTTCTCCGGCATGGCGAGCGGCACCACCGCGACCCTCACCCTGCCCGACATCCCCGGCGCCGCCCGCCTCGCCTGCGCCCTGTGGTGGGACACCGAACCCGGCGCGGACGCCGCCGTCCTGGAGGCGTCGGCCGACGGCGGCGCGCGCTGGTCCCTCGTGCCCTTCACCACCACGCACCGGACCGACCCTTCCGTGGACCGTCCGACGGGTGCGGTCGGCGGCTGGTCGGGCCGGGTCTGGCACGACGTCTCCGCCGACCTGACGGCGTGGTCGCCCGGGCCCGTACGGCTGCGCTGGCGGTACACCACCGACCGGCGCTACGTGGGGCGCGGCGTGTACGTCGACGGGCTGCGGGTCCTGGACGCGACCGGGGCCCCGCTGTTCGACGAGGCCCGCCCGGCGGACGGGGCGCGGATCGAGCCGGTGCGGTGGACGGCCTCGGCGGACTGAGCGGACCGGCCGAGGACGCGGGCCGGCCGGTCAGGCGCCGGTCACGGCCGCCGCGCGCAGCGCGTCGAGCACCGGGCGGATCAGGGGGTGCTGCTCGGCGCCGCGCCGTACCGCCGCGAAGACGCGGCGGGTGGGGGCGACGCCGTCGACCGGGCGGACGACGACGTCGGTGAGGTCGGTGCCGCGCAGGGCCGAGCGCGGCACCAGGGCGACGCCCGCGCCGGCGGCGGCGAGGGCGACGACGGCGCGGAAGTCGTCGGAGATGTGCTCCAGGCTGGGCGCGAAGCCGGCGTACTCGCAGGCGAGGACGGTCACGTCATGGCACGGGTTGCCGGCGGACTGGCCGATCCAGGCGTCCTTGGCCAGGTCGGCGAGCGCGACGCGCTCCCCGGCGGCGAGCGGGTGGTCCGGCGGCAGGACCGCGTCGAAGGGCTCCGCGTAGAGCGGCAGGCGGGTGAGCCGGGCGTCGTCCTCGCCGGGCGCCCCGCGGTACTCGACGGCGACGGCCACGTCGACCTGCCGGTCCAGGACCATCAGCAGGCTCTCGTCGCCCTCCGCGTCCCGCACCCGCACCCGGATGCCGGGGGCGGTGCCGGCGAGGGCGCCGATGGCGGGGGCCACGACGAGGCCGATGCCGGTGGCGAAGGCCGCCACGGTGACCGTGCCGGCCTCGCCCGAGCCGTACGCCGCCAGCTCGGCCTCGGCGCGCTCCAGCTGGGCCAGGACGGCGTTGGCGTGGCTCAGCAGGATCTCGCCGGCCGGGGTGAGCCGGGCGCCCCGGGCGTTGCGGTCGACCAGGCGGTGGCCGGTCTCCTGCTCCAGGGCGGCGAGCTGCTGGGAGACGGCGGAGGGCGTGAGGTAGAGCGCGGCGGCAGCCGCCGTGACGGTGCGGTGGTCGGCCACCGCCCGGAGGATGTGCAGCCGCCGCGCTTCGATCATGCCCCTAGTCTCGCAGGGCGGCGCGCGCGTCGACGAACGCGTCCACAGCCCGGTTCACATCGTCCGACGAATGGGCGGCGGAGAGCTGGACGCGGATACGGGCCTGGCCCTGCGGCACGACCGGGTACGAGAAGCCGATCACGTACACGCCGCGCTCCAGGAGCAGCTCGGCCATCCGTCCGGCCTCGGCGGCGTCGCCGATCATGACGGGGGCGATGGCGTGGTCGCCGGGGAGGATGTCGAAGCCCTCCTCGGTCATCCGGCGGCGGAACAGCTCGGTGTTGGCGTTCAGCCGCTCGCGCAGGTCACCGGCCGACTCCAGGAGGTCGATGACCTTCAGGGAGGCGGCGGCGATCACCGGGGCGAGGGTGTTCGAGAACAGGTACGGGCGCGAGCGCTGGCGCAGCAGGGCGACGATCTCGGCGCGGGCCGCGACGTAGCCGCCGGAGGCGCCGCCGAGGGCCTTGCCGAGGGTGCCGGTGATGATGTCGACGCGGTCCATCACGCCGTGCAGCTCGGGGGTGCCGCGGCCGCCGGGGCCGACGAAGCCGACGGCGTGCGAGTCGTCGACCATGACCATGGCGTCGTAGCGCTCGGCCAGGTCGCAGATCTCGTCGAGCGGCGCCACGTAGCCGTCCATGGAGAACACGCCGTCGGTGACGATCAGCTTGCGCCGGGCGCCGCCCGCGGTGGCCTCCTTGAGCTGCTGCTCCAGGTCCTCCATGTCGCGGTTGGCGTAGCGGAAGCGGCGGGCCTTGGACAGGCGGATGCCGTCGATGATGGAGGCGTGGTTGAGGGCGTCGGAGATGACCGCGTCCTCAGGCCCGAGGAGGGTCTCGAAGACGCCGCCGTTGGCGTCGAAGCAGGAGGAGTAGAGGATCGTGTCCTCCTGGCCGAGGAAGCTCGACAGGCGCGCCTCGAGCTCCTTGTGGACCTCCTGGGTGCCGCAGATGAAGCGGACGGACGCCATGCCGTAGCCCCAGCGGTCGAGGGCCGCGTGGGCGGCGGCGATGACCTCGGGGTGGTCGGCGAGGCCGAGGTAGTTGTTGGCGCAGAAGTTCAGCACCTCGCCGGGGCGGCCGCCGGCGGTGACGGCGACGGTCGCGGACTGCGGCGTGCCGATGACCCGCTCGGGCTTGTGCAGACCGGCCTGCTGGATTTCGTCGAGGGTGGCGCGGATGCCGTCGCGTACGGAATCGAACATGTCAGGGGCTCCTGAGGATCAGACGGTCCAGTCGAGGATGATCTTGCCGGACTTGCCGGACGCGGCGTCGTCGAACGCGGCGTCGAAGTCGCGGTAGTCGTAGCGGCCGGTGATCACCGGGGAGAGGTCGAGGCCGCCCTCCAGGAGGACGGACATGGCGTACCAGGTCTCGAACATCTCGCGGCCGTAGATGCCCTTGATGGTGATCATCGAGGTGACGATCCGCGCCCAGTCGACGGCGAAGTCCTCGGCGGGCAGGCCGAGCATGGCGATCTTGCCGCCGTGGGTCATGTTGGCGACCATGTCGCGCATCGCGTGCGGGTTTCCGGACATCTCCAGGCCGACGTCGAAGCCCTCCTTGAGACCGAGGGTGCGCTGGCCGTCGGCGATGGTCTGCTCGGCGACGTTGAGCGCGAGCGAGACTCCGGTCTTGCGGGCCAGGGCGAGGCGCTCCTCGCTGACGTCGGTGATGACGACGTTGCGGGCGCCGGCGTGCTTGGCGACGGCCGCGGCCATGATGCCGATCGGGCCGGCGCCGGTGACCAGCACGTCCTCGCCGACGAGCGGGAAGGAGAGCGCGGTGTGCACGGCGTTGCCGAACGGGTCGAAGATCGCGGCGACGTCCAGGTCGACCTCGACGCGGTGCACCCACACGTTGGAGGCGGGCAGCACGACGTACTCGGCGAAGGCGCCGTCGCGGCCGACACCGAGGCCGACGGTGGCGCGGCACAGGTGGCGGCGGCCGGCCAGACAGTTGCGGCACTTGCCGCAGACCAGGTGGCCCTCGCCGCTGACGAGGTCGCCGGGCTTGATGTCGGCGACGTCACGGCCGGTGTCGACGACCTCGCCGACGAACTCGTGGCCGAGGGTCAGCGGCGTGGCGATGGTCTTCTGCGCCCAGCCGTCCCAGGAGCGGATGTGCAGGTCGGTGCCGCAGATTCCGGTCCGCTTCACCTTGATCAGAACGTCACCGGGGCCGTACTCCGGCTCGGGCACGTCCGTGAGCCAGAGTCCCGGCTCCGCCTTCTGCTTGACCAGCGCCTTCAATGTCACGGCTCCCGACGTGCGTGTCCTGTGATGTCCGGGTCCGGGCGCGGCGAAGCACCCAAGATCTCTGGAAGGAAATCTTCCGTACGCCGGGCTCGTGGTCCATCGAGGTTTTCTTAAGCGCGCTCGCAGATCAGCTTCACGCCCCTGGCGGGAGCGGTGCGGCGTCAACCTCGGACGCCTTCGGTTCCGCTACTGCTTTCGAGGAGCGCCGAGCACCGCCATGGCCGCGTTGTGCCCGGGGACGCCGCTCACGCCGCCGCCGCGGACGGCGCCCGCGCCGCACAGCAGGACGTTGGGGCGGTCCGTCTCGACGCCCCACGTGCCCTCGGTTCCTTCCCCGAAGGGGAAGGAGAGGTCGCGGTGGAAGATGTGGCCGCCGGGCAGTCGCAGCTCGTGTTCCAGGTCGACGGGGCTCTTCGCCTCGATGCAGGGCCGGCCGTCGGCGTCGCGGGCCAGGCAGTCGGCGATCGGCTCGTCGAGGACGGCGTCGAGTTGGTCGAGGGTGGCCTTGAGGAGGGCCTCGCGGGCGCCGTCGGGGTCGGCGGCGAAGAGCCGGGCGGGCGCGTGCAGGCCGAAGAGGGTGAGGGTCTGGTAGCCGCGGGCGGTGGCCTCGGGACCGAGGATGCTCGGGTCGGTGAGGGTGTGGCAGTAGATCTCGGCCGGCGGCGCGCCGGGCAGGTCGCCGGCGGCGGCCTCGGCGTACGCGGTGCCCAACTGCCCGTACCCCTCGGCGATGTGGAAGGTGCCGGAGAACGCCTCCCGCGGATCCACGGCGCGGTCCCGGAGCCTCGGCAGCCGGGTCAGCACCATGTTGACCTTGAGCTGCGCGCCCTCGGGCGGGGCCGGTGCCGGGTCGCCGAGCAGTCCGGCGAGGGCCTGCGGGGAGGCGTTGACGAGCACGTGGCCGGCGCCGACGACGCCCTCGCCGCCCGCGGTGCGGTACGCGACCTCGGCGCGGGTGCCGTCGGTGTCGATCCGGGTGGCCTCGTGGCCCGTCAGGATCGTGGCCCCGGCGGCGCGGGCCGCGTCGGCGAGGGCGTCGGTGAGCGCGCCCATGCCGCCCACGGGGACGTCCCAGTCGCCGGTCCCGCCGCCGATGACGTGGTAGAGGAAGCAGCGGTTCTGCAGCAGCGAGGGGTCGTGGGCGTCGGCGAAGGTGCCGATGAGGGCGTCGGTCAGGACGACGCCGCGGACCAGGTCGTCCGCGAAGTGCCGCTCGATCGCCGCCCCGATGGGCTGCTCGAAGAGCATCTCCCAGGTCTCCGCGTCGTCGACCCGGGTGCGCAGCGCGTCGCGCGTCGGCAGCGGTTCGGTGAGCGTGGGGAAGATCCGGCGCGCGGCGCGCGCGGTCCGCCCGTAGAAGCCCTGCCAGGCCTCGTACTCGCGGTCGGAGCCGGTGCGCGCGGCGAAGGAGGCGCGGGTGCGGGCGTCGTCGCTGCCGACGAGCAGCCCGGAGTCGCCGTACGGGGTGTACGAGGCGACCGAGCGCTTCCGCACCGCGAAGCGCAGCCCGAGGTCCTTGACGATCTTCTCGGGCAGCAGCGACACGAGGTACGAGTAGCGGGACAGCCGGACGTCCACCCCGGGGAACGGCCGTGTCGAGACGGCGGCCCCGCCGGTCGTGCCCAGCCGTTCGAGGACGAGGACCCGGCGCCCGGCGCGGGCGAGATACGCGGCGGCGACGAGGCCGTTGTGTCCGCCGCCGACGATGACGGCGTCGTAGGAGCTCTGCGGTGCGGTCATGCCCCTTGCTAGCACCTGACGGCCGGATCCCACCAGGTGGCGTGCGCGAGGCGTACGGCCCTGACGGTACGTCCGCCCTGGCTACGCGCCCGCCAGCCGTTCCCGGCAGTAGCTCTCGTCGGCGCGGGCCGCGCGGGTGTCCGGGTGGTCCGGGCCGAGGAGGCGGGTGCGGGCCCCGGTCACGTGGCGGTACTGGTCGAGGGCCTCGGGCCAACGGCCCAGCCGGCCCAGGGCGATAGCCGTCTCGCGGCGGCTCGCGAGGGTGTCGGGGTGGTCGGGGCCGAGGACGTGGGTGCGGGCGTCGAGGACCGCGCGCGACTCGGTCAGGGCCTCGTCCCACTGGCCGAGGCGGCCCAGGTTGACGCCCAGGCCGTGGCGGGCGCGCAGGGTCTCGGGGTGGTCGGCGCCGTCGACGCGGGCGCGGGCGGCGGCGAGGTCGCGGTAGAGCGTGGCGGCCTCGTCGGCTCGGCCGAGGCGGCCGAGGCAGATACCGGTCTCGTAGCGGGCGGCGAGGGTGTCGGGATGGTCGGGGCCGAGGACGGCGCGGCGGGCCTCGGCGACCTCGCGGTACTGGGTGAGGGCGTCGGACCAGCGGCCGAGCCGGCCGAGGGCGTGGCCGATCTCGTGGCGGGTGGCGAGGGTGTCGGGGTGGTCGGCGCCGAGCAGCCGGGTGCGGGCGTCGGCGATCTCGCGGGCGGTCGCGTACGCCTCGGTGACGCGGCCGATCCGGCCGAGGGTGCAGGCCAGGTTGTGCCGGCAGCGCAGGGTGTCCGGGTGGTCGGCACCCATGGTGCGTTCGCGGGCGGCGAGCACGGCCTCGTACACCGAGTGGGCCTCGGCGTGCCGGCCGAGGCCGCCGAGCACGTACGCGGTCTCCTGGCGGGCCGCGAGGGTGTCGGCGTGGTCGGCGCCGAGGGTGCGGGCGCGGCCCTCGGCGACCGCGGCGAAGCGGCTGAGGGCCTCGGAGGGCCGGCCGAGCCGGGCGAGGGCGAAGCCGAGTTCGTAGCCGCTGGCGAGGGTGTCGGGATGGTCGGCGCCGAGGACGTGCGTCCGGTCCCGGACGACCGTGCGCAGCAGGTCCGCGGCCTCCGCCCAGCGGCCGAGGCGGCCCAGGCCGAGCCCGGCCCGGTGCCGTCCGGCGAGCACGGCGACGAGCTCGCCGGCTGCCGGGCCGTCGGCGGCGGGCGCCGTTTCCGGTGTCGGCGCGAGGGCGCGGGTCCAGGCGCCGGTGAGGGCGGTGGCCGGGTCGTGCGTGGGGGCCGCCCGGCCGGCGAGGGTGGTGACGGCGGTGCGGCCGGTGCCCATGGCGCGGGCCCAGCCGGGCAGGGCGGGCGGCGCCGGGGGCGTGAGGCTCCAGGCGCCGCTGTGCCGGCCGGAGGTGAGCCGTTCGCGCAGTTCCGCGGCGTCGGACGGGCGGCCCTCGGGGGACTTGGCGAGCAGGTCGAGCACGGCCAGGTCGAGGTAGCCGGGCAGTTCGGGGCGGTGGCTGCGCAGCGGCGCGGGCGTGGTGTCGCGGTGGCCGATGAGGATGGCCCAGGTGTCGTCCATGTCGAACGGCGGGGCGCCGGTGGCCATCTCGTAGAGCACGCAGCCCAGCGAGTAGAGGTCGCTGCGGTGGTCGACCTCCTCACCGCCGCCGATCTGCTCCGGCGACATGTAGTGCGGGGTGCCCATGGCGATGCCGGTGCCGGTGAGCCGGGAGGTGAAGCCGATGTCGGCGCCGAGGCGGGCGATGCCGAAGTCGCAGATCTTCACCGTGCCGTCGCCGAGCCGCACGATGTTGGCGGGCTTGAGGTCGCGGTGGATGACGCCCTGGCGGTGGGTGTAGGCGAGGGCGTCGGCGACCTGTTCGGCGATCTCGACGACGTCGCCGACGGGCAGCGGCCGCTTGCCGTTGTCGTTGAGGAGCTGGCTCAGGTTGCGCCCGTCGAGGAGTTCCATGACGAGGAAGAGCACGCCGTCGGACTCGCCGAAGTCGTGCACGACGGTGATGCCGCGGTGCTGGAGCGCGGCGGCGACGCGGGCCTCGCGGCGGAAGCGTTCGCGGAGCACGGCGAGGTTGGCGGGGTCGCGCTGCTGGCCCAGCGGCCGCAGGCACTTGACGGCGACGCGCCGGCCTAGCGATTCGTCGGTGGCCCGCCAGACCTCGCCCATGCCGCCGCGGCCGATCACCTCGTGCAGCCGGTACCGGCCCTGGATCAGCCTGGTGTCCGTGTCCGCCATCGCGTGCTGTCGCCCCCGTTTGCCCTGTTGCCGTGCGGCTCCCTCCCCGGCTCGTCCAGTATGGCGGCCGCGCTGCGCAGACTGTACGGCATGGGCCGGGTGTCGGGTCCGAGCCGGTCCATGGCACGCAGGATGTGCCTGGGGGGCAGCCGCCAGCGCAGCCGGCCGGGCACGCAGCGCAGCAGGTTCGCCGTGGCGGTCAGCCGTCGGGTGACGGTCGCGGGCGGCGGCGCGGGCCGGCCGTACAGCTCGTGGGCATACGGGGGCAGTGAGTCGTACGCGAGGGCGGCCACGCGCCGCCAGATCACCTCCCGCGCGGGGCGCAGCGCCGGGGCGACCGGGGGTCTGCGCAGGAAGTCGTCGACGGTGCGGGCGTCCTCCCCGGCGGCGAGCCGGGGCCGGATGTCCTCGAAGTAGCGGGCGAGGGCGGCGGTGCTGCCGGGCACGGCGCCGGGGTCGAGGCCGACGAGCCGTGCGGAGGTGCGCTGTTCGTCGACGTAGCGGTCGGCCTGGGCGTCGGTGAGCGGGATGCCGGAGCGGCGGACGACGTGGAGGTACGAGTCGATCTCGGCGCAGTGCACCCAGAGCAGCAGCTCGGGGTCGTCGACTCCGAGCAGCCGGTGGATCTTCCGCACCCGGGCGCCCGCGGCCTCGGCGGCCTCGGTGGTGCCGTAGGTGAGGGTGCCGACGAAGCTCGCGGTGCGCATCAGCCGGCCCCAGGCGTCCCGCCGGAAGTCGCTGTTGATCATGACTCCGCGGACGGCGACGGGGTGCAGCGCCTGCAGGTACAGGGCGCGCACCCCGCCGATCCACATGACGGGGTCGCCGTGGAGCTGCCAGGTGACGGACCGGGGGCCGAAGAGCCCGGGGTCGGGGTCGGGTGGCGCCAGAGAGCCGGATGCCATGGCTTCAGGCTAGGCGGGGCGGCCGCGGGCCGGAACGGTCAGCGCCAGATCGTCTGCACGGAGTCGAACTGGACCCAGGTGATCGGGCTGCTCGTGTTGGCGCCGAAGACGCTGACCGAGCCGGTCGGGTTGATCTCGAAGCGGCAGGCGTTGATGCCCTGGCTGTTGTTGCGGGGCACGGCGGCGCGGACGTAGCCGGTGGGGAGGGCGAAGCCGTCGGGCAGCCGGCCGATCTTGGCGTCGGCGGTCAGGCTGCAGGTGACGAGGCCGCGGGCCTGGAGGAAGACGGTGCCGGCGATGGTGACCAGGCGGACCTCGGGCGTGGCGCCGGCGCTCGGGGTGATCCCGGGCTCCAGGACGAGCGCCGTCCAGGCACCGGCGTCGACGGTGCCGGTCACGGCGGCCGCCGGGGTGGCGGCGGCGAGGCCGCCCGCGGTGAGGGCGGCGGGCAGGGCGAGGGTCGCGCCGAGGACGCTGCGGCGGTTGTGGGACATGGGTGTTCGGCTCCTTGGCAGGGACGAGGGAGGTTTCGGGTCAGCGCCAGACGGCGCTGAAGTTGTCGAGCTGCGCCCAGGCGATCGGATTCGTGGTGCGTCCGCCGTACAGCCGCACCGCGCGGTCGCTGCCGATCTCGACGCGGGCGACGGCGGGGCCGCCGGCCGCGTTGTCGCGGGGCACGGTGGCGCGGGCGGTGATGCTCGGGGTGAGCGCGTCGGGCAGGGTGCCGAGGACGGTGTCGGCGGTGAAGGGGCCCGCGACCCCGCCGGAGAGCTGGAGCACGGTGCTGCCGGCGAGGCTGATCAGGCGTGCCTTCGGGGTGTTCTGATAGGGCGTCACGCCGGTGGCGAGGGTGATCGGCTGCCAGTCGGTGAGGACCTTCACGCCGTCGGTCTCGGGTGCCCCGGACAGCGACAGGATGGTGCAGGTGCGCGGGCCGGGGTCCTCGCACGCGTAGCCGAAGTGGAGGTGCGGGACGCCGTCGCGGACGGCGACCGCCATGCCCTCCGGCTCGCGCCACTCGAGGCCGGGCGCGGCGGTGACGAACTGCCGGTCGAGCTGGTTGCCGGTGGCCCACTCGAAGGCGGTGACGTACGTGTTGCCGGGCAGCGGGACCTTGGCCAGGGACTGGCCCTGGAGGGTGTAGAGGACGCCGGCGTGGGACGTGTACCCCTGGAAGTCGACGCCCTCGGGCGGCAGCACGGGGGTGATCCGCTGGAGCGGCTGCCACACCCCGGCGGCCGCCTGCGCGAGGTCGTAGCGCTCGTAGCAGGTGGCGCCGCCGAGCCCGAAGCGGAGCACGAGCTCGTTCGCGCCGTGGTCGATGGTGGGGGTGACCCACCGGGCGGCGGTGTCGGGGGTGTACGGCTGGGTGTGCCGCGGGGTGTTGTAGTCGACGACGTCGCCGTCCGCGTACGAGAAGCTGGTGACGGCGGTGCCGAAGCCCTCGTTCTTGCTGTTCTGCGTGGAGGCCGTCTCGGTCCACAGCCACACGGCCCCGGCGCGGTTCTCCACGCCGAGGTTGACGCCGTGTCCGAAGCCGCGCAGGTACATGTGGCCGAGGATCGCGCCGGCCGGGCTGAGCCGGGTCAGGCACAGGTCGCCGTTGCTCAGCCGGGTGGCCCAGTCGGGAGCGGTGGTCTCACCGGGCAGCAGGATGCCGCCGTCCATGATCTGGAGGGTGTAGACGTCGGCGGTGACGGGGTCGAAGGCGAACGACTGCATGACGGTGCCGTTCTGCAGCGGGCGCCGGTGGAGCAGCTTGCCCACCGGGCCCGCGATGTCTATCTGTCCTGAGATGGTGACGCTCAACGGCGCGCTCCTCGACGGCTCGGCGGGTGATCCGTTCACGCGATCCTTCACGTGACCTGTTCATGATCGAACCGCGTCAGTCTGCCAAACCTCCTCGACCGACCGGCACCGGGCCTCCGGACGGCCCGCGAGCGCGGGCGAGTCGGCCGGCCGCGCCCAGACCCGGGTGGTGAGAAAGCCGAGGAACCGCCCGGCCCGCGCGGCCTCCGCGAAGCCGAGGTCGACCCGTCCCCGTGCGGGGTGCCGGCCGGCCGCGCATGATCGAAGCATGTCCCAGGTCACGACCACCGACCTGTACGAGGTCACGATGGCGCTCTCGTACCTGCGGGAGGACATGCGCGCGCCGGCCACCTTCAGCCTGTTCGTGCGGGAGCTGCCGCCGGGCCGCGGATTCCTCGTCGCCGCAGGGCTCGAACCGGCCCTCGACTACCTCTCGCGTTTCCGGGTGGGCCGCGCCGACGTGCAGGAGTTCGCCGACGTGCTGCGCCGGCCCGTCGAGGACCTCGAACCGCTGCGCGGCCTCTCTTTCGAGGGGCAGGTCCGCGCGGTGCCCGAGGGACGCCTGGTCCTCGCCGGTGAGCCGCTCCTGGAGGTGACCGCGCCGCTGCCGCAGGCGCAGCTGGTGGAGACGTACCTGCTCTCCCTGGTCTGCCACCAGACGGCGGTGGCCTCCAAGGCGGCCCGGTGCGTGCTCGCCGGCGCCGGGCGCCCGCTCGTCGACTTCTCCCTGCGGCGCGCGCACGGGGCCGAGGCCGGCATGCAGGCGGCGCGGCTCGGTGCCCTGGTCGGCTTCGCGGGCACCAGCAACGTCGCCGCCGCCCACCGCTACGGCATCCCGGCGGCCGGCACCATGGCGCACTCGTACGTGGAGAGCTTCCCCTCCGAGGAGACGGCGTTCCGTGCCTTCGCCCGCACCCATCCGGGGCCGGTGACCTTCCTGGTCGACACCTACGACACGGACCGCGGGGTGGCGACCGCGGCGCGCGTGCTGTCCGACCTGGGGCTCGGGCCGGGGTGCGCGATCCGTCTCGACAGCGGGGACCTCGGCGCGCAGGCCCGCCGGGCGCGGGCCGCGCTGGACGCGGCGGGGCTCGGGGACGTACGGATCATCGCGAGCGGCGGTCTGGACGAGTACGCCGTCGACCGGCTGGTACGGGACGGGGCGCCGGTCGACGCGTACGCCGTGGGGACGAAGGTCGGCACCGCCGCCGACGCACCGTATCTGGACGCGGCGTACAAGCTCGTCGAGTACGACGGGCGGCCGGTCATGAAGCTTTCGGCGGCGAAGGCGACGGCGCCCGGCCCGAAGCAGGTCTTCCGCGGGCCGGGCGCGCGGGACGTGATCGGTCTGGCGAACGAGGAGCCGCCCGGGGGCACCGAGCCGCTGCTCGCGACCGTGATGAGCGGCGGGCTGCGCACCGGGCCGCCCGACACCCTGGCGGCGGCCCGCGCCCGCTTCGAGGCGGATCTCGCCGCCCTGCCGGAGGAGGCCCGGCGCATCGAGGACCCGGTGGCCCCGGCGCCGGAGGTGTCGGCTCGCCTCACGGCCCTGGCCAGCGTCGTACGCCACCGGATGGGGAGCCGGACCGGCGCCGGACGTGGCGAGCCGGGCTGAGGCGCGGGGCCGAGGAAGGAGCGTGGCGGGATGACGTGGGCGCTGTCGCTGGTGGGGGCGGCCCTGGTGCTGTTCGTGCTGCGCGACGTCTTCCACACGCTCTGGCACCCGACCAGGCACGGCGGGCTCAGCCGGCTGGTGATGCGGTCCGTGTGGCGGCTGTCGTCCCGGCGCGGGGATCGCCTGCGGCCGGCCGGTCTCGCGGGCCCGACCGGCATGATGATCGTGGTCGCCATCTGGGCGCTCATCGTCGCCGTCGGCTGCGCCCTGATGTACTGGCCGCACATGCCGGACGACTTCTCGTACGCCGCCGGGCTCGCTCCCGGCTCGCACGCGGGTCCGCTCGACGCGCTGTACGTCTCTCTCGTCACCCTGGCCACCCTGGGCCTCGGCGACATCGTGCCGACCTCGGGCTGGCTGCGCGTGCTCGCCCCGATGGAGGCCCTGGTGGGCTTCGCCCTGCTGTCCGCGACCGTCGCCTGGATCCTGGGCGTCTACCCGGCCCTCGCCCGGCGCCGGGCGCTGGCCCTGCGCCTGTCCCATCTGCGCCGCAGCCGCGCCACCGGCCGGGCCCTGGACACCGACGGCAGCGCCGCCCTGCTCGACGCCCTCGCCTCGGCCGTCTCGATCGTCACGGTCGACTTCCTGCAGTACGCCGAGTCGTACTACTTCTACGACGGCGAGGAGCACATCGCGCTGCCCGCCCAGCTGACCTACGCCACCGACCTGGCCGACCAGGCCGCCCGGGCCCGCCACCCGGACGTCCGGGTCTCCGGGGCGGCGCTGCGGACGGCCCTGGACGACCTGGCCACTGTGCTCGACGCGCGTTTCCTGCGTACGGGCGAGGCCCCGGCGGGCGTCTTCGCGGCGTACGCGGCCGACCACGGCCGCTGAGCCGGACCGGACAGGGCAAGGCGGAGAGCGGGGCGCAAAGGAGGAGGAGGGGCCCATCCGCTTCTCGCGGATCCTGATTGTGCGGTGCACGGCTCGAAGCCGCTTCTCCGCGTCCTCTCGGAAGGGGACCCCTCCTCACCCTCAGCAAAGCACCGGTCGGCGTCCGGCGCCACACTGTGCGTCCGGCTCAGTCCCGGGCAACCGCTCCAGCGCGGCGGCCGCGTCGGTACGGCGCGCGACCTCCGTGAGGGCGCGCGCCATCACCGAGCCCGGCTCCCGGGCCGCGACCACGAGCCGGCTGCTGCCGGTGCGCCGCCAGGCGCACGCGGTGGAGCCGTTCCCGTTCGACGGACCGGCGATGCTGCGCGGTCTGGCGTTCGCCGACGGCCTCGCCGTCGTCCCGCCCGGCGGCATCACCGCCGGAACCGCCGTCGAGGTGCTGGAGACGCCCGCACCGTGACCACCGGAGACGCCGCCATGGAGACCACCGGCATCATCCGCCACCGGGCGGCCGCGAAGGCCGCTGCCTCGTCGGCGCCGGGCGCGACCGCGACGGCGGCCGGCCGGTGACCGCTCCGGAGTACGGCGCCGGTGCGGCGGACGGGCTCCGCCGGGTGGCCGCGAGGACCGCCGCGGCCTTCGCGGTCCGCGCGCTCGCCGCCGTGCACCGCACCGGGCCGCTCGCCGTCGGCGACGTCGCCGTGGTCGCGGCCGTCTCCTGCCCGCACCGCGCGGACGTGTTCGCCGCCTGCGAGCGCCTGGCCGAGGGCCCGAAGCACGAGGTGCCGATCCGGAAGCACCAGCTCTTCGCGACGGCGAAGCGGAGGGGGTGGGCGCATGCTGACGGCCCGCCAGGCACGGCACACGGGTGGTATACACCGGCTATGTCCCGTTTGCGCCGTCCGCTCGCCGCGGTGACCGGGCCCGCCCGGCGCCGTTCGGCCGCCCGCATGCGGCGCGCGCTCTCGCCTCGGGGCGCGCTCGCCCTGCAGAGCGTCGACGGCGCCCTGTCCTTCGCCCTGCGCGCGGCAGCGGCGATGGCCTTGCCGGCGGTGCCGCTCGCCCTGGCCGGCCGGGCCGACGCGGCCGTCTACGCCATGCTGGGCTCCTTCACCACCACGTTCGGCCGCAACCTGCCGTACGGGGTGCGGGCCCGCGTGCTCGCCCTGGTAGCCGTGGCGATGACGGCCTGCGTCGCCGGCGGTTCCGCGCTCGGCGCCTGGGCTCGGCCCCAGGACGGAGGAGCGGGCGCCGCGCTGGTCGTCACGGCGACGGCCCTGGTGGCCGGGGCCGCCAAGTTCGCCTGCGACGCGGCCCGTCTGAGCGGCCTCGGGGCCGTCCTGCTGCTGTTCTCCTTCGCCGTCGCGGCGAACGGCTCACCGGACCCGTCCGACGTCCTGCCGCACACGGGCCTGGCCGCGGTGGGCGCGACCGTGGCCTGGCTGCTCGGCGTGTCCGGCCGGCTCGTGCATCCGGACCGCCCGCAGCGCCTCGCCGTCGCCGCCGCGCTCCGCGAGCTCGCGGACCTGCTGGAGGCGATCGGCGCGGGCGAGGGCCACGGGCTCGCCCGGCACCGGGCGACCGCTGCCGTGCTGCAGGCGTACCGGACACTCGGCCTGCTCCCTCCCGCGGCCGCCGAGCGGGGCGGCCAGGGCGACACCTGCGTCCGTCTGACCGATCTCTCCTGGTCGCTGCTCATCGGCTCGGCCCGCCGCCCTCCGGCCGACCCCACCGGCCTGGCGGGGCAGCTGCGCCTCCAGGTCCGCCTGCTGGTGAGCCGCCGGGCCGGGCAGCGGGAGCTGCCCGAGCTGTCGCAGGCGTCCGCGGCCGGGCGCGGCAGCGCGCCCTCCGGCAAGGGCCCCGATCCGGCACCCGCCCGCCCCGCCGACGAACTGCGTGCGGCGGAACTCCTCGCGGGCCATGCCCACGGACGCACGACGGTCCTTCTGGTGCCCGCCCTGCGGATGGTCCTCGGCACCGGCCTGGCGGGCGGGGCGGCCCTCGCTCTGGGACTCGGCCACGGCTATTGGGCGGCGATCTCGGCCGCGGCCGTGCTGCACTCGGTCAATGTGCGCACGGCGGCGCAGCGGGCCGTGCAGCGCACCCTGGGCACGATCGCCGGCCTGGTCCTCGCGCTCGGCATCCTGGCCACGCACCCCGGCCCGCTGGTGCTGGTCCTCGTGGTCGTGCTCCTGGAGTTCCTGCTGGAGTACGTCGTGGCCCGCAACTACGGACTCGGCGTCGTCTTCCTCACTCCGCTGGCGCTGCTGCTCAGCGACCTCGCCGCGCCCGCGCCGGCCGGGACCCTCGTCGAGGACCGGGCCCTGAGCAGCCTCCTCGGCATCGCCGTCGCGCTGCTCTGCGCGCTCGTGGTGGTGCACGACCGGGCGGCGCTGCGGGCGAAGCGCGCGCTGACGGCGTGCACCGAGGCGTCCGGGCGGGCCGAGCGGGCGCTGGCGGACCGCGACGAGACGTCCTTCCCGCACGCCCAGACGCGCCTGGCGGCCGCCGTGGTGGAGCTGCGCGAGGCCGACGACGCGGCGGCGGGCGAACTCTGGCCCGCGGAGATCGATCCCACCGAACTGGCCGCCGCGGAGCAACGCGCGTACCTCCTGCTGGAGCGGCTCGTACGGGGGCGCTGACCTCGGGTACGAGCCGCTCGAAGGGCGTCGGCTCAGGCGGCCGGGCTGATGGTCACCTTCAGATGCTTCATGATCGGCTGGTCGCTCTGCGTGCTGTAGTCGCCCAGCGCGCAGAGCACGTTCATCTCGGGCATGTAGCCCGCCGCACAACCCCGCGGAATGTCGTACGGGACCGCGAGATAGCCGTGGAGACGGCGCTGTCCGCCGTCCCTGGCCGTGCTCGTGATGTCGACGGGCGCCATGTCCTCGATACCGCGCTCGCGCATGTCGGCACGGTTCATGAAGACCAGGGTGCGCAGGTTCCTGATGCCGCGATAGCGGTCGTTGTCCGAGTAGATCGTGGTGTTCCACTGGTCGTGCGAACGCATCGTGCCCAGCGCCAGCGTGCCCGGCTCCGGCACCACGTCGGGCAGCCGCGCGGTCGAGAACTCGGCCTTCCCCGAGGGGGTGAGGAACACCAGCTCCCGGGCCGGCTGCTTGATCCGGAAGCCCAGCGGCAGCCGCACCCGCCGGTTGAAGTCCTCGAAGCCGTCGAGTGCTTTGGCCATGGTGTCGCGGATCCGGTCGTAGTCCTCGATGTACCACTCCCACGGCGTCTCGCTGTCCGGCAGCGCCGCCCGGGCCATGCCCGCGACGATCGCCGGCTCGGACAGCAGGTGCGGCGAGGCGGGCCGCTTCATGCCGACCGACAGGTGCACCATGCTCATCGAGTCCTCGACCGAGGTGCTCTGGACGCCCTTGCGCTGGTGGTCCTTCTCGGTGCGGCCGAGGCACGGCAGGATCAACGCCTGCCGCCCGTGCACGATGTGACTGCGGTTCAGCTTCGTGCTCACCTGCACGGTCAGCTCGCAGTTCCGCAGCGCCGCGTACGTGACCGGGGAGTCCGGCGCCGCGAGCGCGAAGTTGCCGCCCATGCCGACGAACACCTTGACGGCGCCGTCCCGCATCGCCTTGATGGTGCCGACCGTGTCCAGGCCGTGCTCACGCGGCGGGTCGATCCGGCAGACCCGGGCCAGCCGGTCCAGGAACTCGGGGCTGGGCCGGTGGTCGATCCCGCACGTCCGGTTGCCCTGGACGTTGCTGTGGCCGCGTACGGGAGAGGGGCCCGCCCCTTCGCGTCCCAGGTTGCCGCGGAGCAGCAGCAGGTTGACGATCTCGCGGACGGTGTCCACGCCGTGCTCGTGCTGGGTGAGCCCCAGACACCAGCTGACGATGCTGCGGTCGGCCTCCGCGTACGTACGGGCCGCCTTGAGCACGTCCTCGCGGCTGAGTCCCGACTGGTGCTCGATCTCCTCCCACGACGTGCCCTCGCACAGCGCGCGGTACTCGTCGAAGCCATGGGTGTGGCGCTCGATGAACTCCTGGTCCAGCGCCTTCGGGTCGGTGACCGACTGCTCCATGATCGCCTTGGCCATCCCGCGCAGCAGCGCCATGTCGCCGCCGATGCGTGGCTGCAGGTTCAGCGTGCTGGTCTTCGTCGAGTGGAGGGTGGCCATGTCGCGGAAGTCGTGCGGGATGATGGCGCGCGTGGCCGCCGCCTCGATCAGCGGGTTGACGTGCACGATCCGCGCGCCGCGGTGGTACGCCTCCGCGAGCGCGGTCAGCATCCGGGGCGCGTTGGACGCGGCGTTGACGCCGAAGATGAACAGCGCGTCGGCGGTCTCCCAGTCCTTGAGGTCGACCGTCCCCTTGCCCGTGCCCAACGATGCCTGCAGGGCCCGGCCGCTGGCCTCGTGGCACATGTTGGAGCAGTCCGGCAGGTTGTTGGTGCCCAGCTCGCGGGCCATCAGCTGGTACAGGAAGGTCGCCTCGTTGCCGAGCCGGCCCGAGGTGTAGAACGACGCCTCGTTCGGGTTCTCCAGCTCGCGCAGGGTGCGGCCGACCAGCTCGAAGGCGTCCTTCCAGCTGATCGGGACATAGCGGTCCGAGTCCGGCTCGTAGACCATCGGCTCGGTCAGCCGGCCCTGGTCCTCGAGGTCGTAGTCGCTCCACTCGGCCAGCTCGGTCACCGTGTGCGCGGCGAAGAACTCCCGGCCGACCCGCTTCCTGGTCATCTCCCAGGTGACGTGCTTGATGCCGTTCTCGCAGATGTCCAGATGGAGACCCTTGGTGTCGTCCGGCCAGGCGCAGCCCGGACAGTCGAACCCGGTGTTCTCGTGGTTCATCTTCATGATCGCCCGGGGCCCGTCCAAGGGCAGGGCGCCTTCGCGCAGCATGAACCGGGTCACGCTCTTCGCCGCGCCCCAGCCGGCGGCGGGGTGGTGGTACGGGTGGAACTCCGGGTCCCCTTGGGGAACGGGGCCGACACGGGGCTCCAGAGCGGCTTCCGGCTCGTCCTTCTCGACGGTCACGGCACTCAACCCTTCCCAGCAGGGGCGCACGGGCGCGCGGGGGGACCTACGACACCTTCGAGCAGGCTAAGTCCGCCCCTCGGGCCCCGCCATTCGGCCCGCCGCCGCCCCGCCACCGCCGCCCCCGCCGCCGGAGCAGGCGGCGATCGGCCGGTCAGCGGCGGACGCGGGGCATGCCCAGGCCGATCCAGGAGATGATCTCGCGCTGGATCTCGTTGTTGCCGCCACCGAAGGTGAAGATGACGGCGGAGCGGTAGCCGCGTTCCAGTTCGCCGTGCAGGACCGCGCCGGCCGAGCCCTCCTTCAGCGCGCCGGAGGAGCCGGTGACCTCCATGAGCGAGGCGTAGGCGTCGCGGCGGGCCTCGGAGCCGTACACCTTGACGGCGGAGGCGTCCTGCGGGGTGAGGGTGCCGTGCTGGACGGCGTTCACCATCTGCCAGTTGAGCAGCTTCATCGCGTCGAGGCGGGCGTGGGTGCGGGCCAGGGTGCGGCGGACCCAGCCGAGGTCGAGGACCCGGCGGCCGTCGGCGAGCTTGGTGTCGGCGGCCCAGCGCTGCACGTCGTGCAGGGCGCGGATGGCCATGGTGCCGTGGGCGGCGAGGGTGACGCGCTCGTGGTTGAGCTGGTTGGTGATCAGCCGCCAGCCCTTGTTCTCGTCGCCGACCCGGCGGGAGCAGGGCACGCGGATGTTCTCGTAGTAGCTCGCGGTGGTGTCGTGGGAGGCGAGGGTGTTGATGAGGGTGCAGGAGTAGCCGGGGTCGCTGGTCGGCACGAGCAGCATGGTGATGCCCTTGTGCGGCGGTGCGGCGGGGTCCGTGCGGACGGCGAGCCAGACCCAGTCGGCGGTGTCGCCGTTGGTGGTCCAGATCTTCTGCCCGTTGACCAGGTAGTGCCCGGTGGTCTCGTCGCCCTCGCGGACCGCGCGGGTCTTCAGCGCGGCCAGGTCGGTGCCGGCGTCCGGCTCGCTGTAGCCGATCGCGAAGTCGATCTCGCCGGAGAGGATCCGGGGCAGGAAGTACGCCTTCTGCTCGTCGGTGCCGAACTGCATGATCGTCGGGCCGACGGTGTTGAGCGCCATCAGCGGCAGCGGTACGCCGGCCTGGGCGGCCTCGTCGAAGAAGATGAACTGCTCCATGGGCGTGAGCCCGCGGCCGCCGTACTCGGTCGGCCAGCCGACGCCCAGCCAGCCGTCGGTGCCGAGGCGGCGCACGGTCTCGCGGTAGAAGCGCTTCTGGGCGGCGGGGTCGGCGTACCGGGCGTGGACGTCCTCGGGGACGAGCTCGGCGAAGTAGGCCCGCAGCTCGGCGCGCAGGCGGTGCTGGGCGGGCGTGTACTCGAGGTGCATGGCGTCTCCCGTGGCTCGGGCTCGAGGCGTGCGGCGGCCACGGTAGAACGTGTTCCAAAAATGCGGAAGGCCCGCGCACCGGCCGATGGCGTACGGGCCCTTCCGCCCCGCTGGGCGACTCCCAGGGTTGTCCGGGATGAGAGGGATGACAGGGACGTCAGGAGTGTCAGGGGAGGAGTTCGTCCATGCAGGCGCGGGCCCCCTTCTCCGCCATGCGGCGCTCCGCCCAGGCAAGGCTCTTCTTGTTCACGTCACGCCCGGAGGCCAGGATCAGGTCCTCGGCCGTGAACTCGCCCTCGGACCCGGCGTGGAGCAGCGCGTCGGGTGTCGGGCTGTCCCCCCTGAGCGTCTTGGACGTCTTGTCGGCTTCTCCGCTCATGCCGCCTCCTCGTGTTCCGCACGCTTCTGCAGGCACTCGCCATTCTCGTGGCCGGGTCCCGGTCCCGCACGTCGGTACGGCGCCGAGCCGCGCCGAGGGCCCAACCGGTCACGTTGCGCAGACCCTCGGTCACCGTCGGCGACGGGACCGCCCTCGAGGCGGTTTCGCGCAACTCCTCCTACGAGCTACCGAGTTGCCGATGCGCGAGCGCGGCGAGCAGGGCGCGGAGCCGGGGTCGCCGGGGGCGGCTTCGCGGACGTCCGCGCCGGGCGCCCGAGCGGGTCCGGGGATACGGCAGGGCGGGGACGGCTGGACCGGGCCATTCTGCCGAATCCGCCCGGGTGGGCGTGTCGCCGCCATGGCGTACGGGGGGTGCCGGTTCGACAATGGGGAGGATGACCGATGACGAGCTGAGCGCGCACGGCGGCGAGATCAGGCCGGCCGAGCGCCTCGCCATGAACCGCACCGGCAGCTTCGACTGGGACCTCGACACCGGCACCATCGATGTCGACGACGCGGGCCTGCTGGTCTTCGGCCTTGCCCAGGACGAGTTCGACGGGCGGCCCGCGACCCTCATCCGCGGTCTCGACCCGCAGGAGCGGGTCCGGCTTGAAGGCGTGGTGCGGCACGCGATCACCGGCGGCGAGAACTCGTACTCGGCACACGTGCGGATCGAGGCGGCCGACGGGACACCCCAATGGACGCACATCCAGGCCCGGATCCTGCGCCGGGACGACGGGCGGGCGCACCGGATCGTGGGGATCGCACGGGACGCGACGGCCGAGGTGACGCACTCGGCCTTCGTGATGGACCTGGAGAAGCGCCGCGAGGTGCAGACGAGCATCGTGGAGCGGACGACGCACGCGCTGTCGCGGGCGGTGACCGTGGACGACGTGACGGCCTCGCTGACCGGCCCCGGCGGGCTCGCCCGGCTCGGCGCCGACGGTCTGGTCCTCGGTCTGGTGGAGAACGGCTCGCTGAACCTCATCGCGCTCAGCGGCGAGACCCTCGAGGTCCTCGACGACTTCCGCAGCCGCCGCCTGGACCGGGGGCTGCCGCTCGCGGAGGCGGTGCTGAGCGGACGGCCGCGCTTCGTTTCCTCGTTTCAGGACCTGGGCCGGGACTTCCCCGAGCTGGCCCCGTACGTGCTCCGGATGCCGTTCCGGTCGGCCTGCTATCTGCCGCTGATCGCGCAGGCCCGGGCGCTGGGCGGGATGGTGCTGTTCTACCGGCGGCCCAGCTCGTTCAAGTCCGACGAGCGCAACCTGCTGCTCGGTCTGGCGGCGATCGTGGCGCAGTCGCTGCAGCGGGCGATCCTCTTCGACGAGGAGCGGGAGCTGGCGACCGGCCTGCAGGCGACGATGCTGCCGCGCCGGATCCCGCAGATCAAGGGCGGCGAGATCGCGGTGCGTTATCACGCGGCGTGGAGCGGGCGGCAGGTCGGCGGCGACTGGTACGACGTGATCCCGCTGCCGCGCGGGCGGGTCGGGGTCGTCGTCGGCGACGTGCAAGGTCATGACACGCACGCCGCCGCGATCATGGGCCAGCTGCGGATCGCGCTGCGGGCGTACGCGGGCGAGGGCCACGCCCCGTCGACGGTGCTCGCCCGGGCCTCCCGTTTCCTCGCCGAGCTGGACACCAATCGCTTCGCGACCTGCACGTACGCGCAGGTGGACCTGGCCGGCGGCACGGTGCGCGGGGTGCGGGCGGGGCATCTGGGGCCGCTGATCCGGCACACGGACGGACGGGTGGGCCGGCCGAAGCTGCGCGGCGGGCTGCCGCTGGGGCTCGCGACGGTCTTCGGGGAGGAGGAGTTCCCGGAGACCCGGCTGGACCTGGTGCCGGGCGAGACGCTGGTGCTGTGCACGGACGGCCTCGTCGAACAGCCGGGCACGGACATCGAGACGGGTCTCGCGGCGCTGGCGGAGGCGGTGAGCAGCGGCCCGCCGCAGGCGGAGGCGCTCGCGGACCACCTCTCCGAACGGCTGTGGGAGCGCTGGGGTTCGGGCGACGACGTGGCACTGCTCGTGCTGCGCCGCACACCCGACCCGGGGACGCCCCGCGCGCCGCGCATCCACCAGTACATCCACCAGGCCGATCCGCAGGGCCTGTCGGACGCCCGGGCGGCCGTGGGGCAGGCGCTCGTCGACTGGGGCATGCCCGAACTCGCGGACGACGCCGAGCTGTTGACCGGCGAGCTGCTGGTCAACGTGCTGCTGCACACCGAGGGCGGCGCCGTCCTCACCCTGGAGGTGCTGCCGGAGCCGGTGCGCCGGGTGCGGCTCTCGGTGCAGGACCGGTCGAGCGCCTGGCCGCGCCGGCGTACCCCGGGCGAGGCGGCGACGTCGGGGCGCGGGCTGCTCCTGATGGACGCGATCGCCGCACGGTGGGGCGTGGAGCCGCGCGGCGAGGGCAAGGCGGTGTGGTGCGAGATCGGCCCCGCGCCGTCGAACGGCCCCGCCGACGGTGTCCCCGTCGTGGCGGACTGAGCGAAGGACGGTGCGGCCGATGGACCCGGTGGCGGCCCTGGACCGGATCGCGTTCCTCCTGGAGCGCGCGCAGGCACCCACGTACCGGGCCCGCGCCTTCCGTACGGCCTCGGCGGCGCTGACGGCCCTGGGCCCCGACGAGGTGGCGCGGCGCGCGGCCGCCGGCACCCTGGAGTCCGTCAAGGGGATCGGCCCGAAGACGGCGGCCGTGGTGCACGAGGCGCTGGCCGGGCGGGTGCCCGAGTACCTGGAGCACCTGGAGAAGGAGATCCCGGTCCCGGAGGCGGCGGGCGGCGGGACGCTGCGGGCCGCGCTGCGCGGCGACTGCCACATGCACTCGGACTGGTCGGACGGCGGCAGCACCATCGAGGACATGGGCGGCACCGCGGCCCGGATCGGCCACGAGTGGACCGTTCTGACGGACCATTCGCCCAGTCTGAAGGTGGCGCGCGGCCTGTCGCCCGACCGGCTGCGCGAGCAACTCGACGTGGTGGCCCGGCTGAACGAGCAGTGGGCGCCGTTCCGGCTGCTCACCGGCATCGAGTGCGACATCCTGGAGGACGGTTCGCTGGACCAGGAACCGGAACTCCTCGACCGCCTCGACGTGGTGGTGGGCTCGGTGCACTCCAAGCTCCGGATGGACTCCCGGGCGATGACCCGGCGGATGGAGCGCGCGGTGCGCAACCCGCTGATGGACGTCCTCGGCCACTGCACCGGCCGCCTGGTCAGCGGCGGCCGGCTGCGCCCCGAGTCGGAGTTCGACGCCGAACGGGTCTTCGCGGCCTGCGCGGAGTCCGGCACGGCGGTCGAGATCAACAGCCGTCCGGAGCGCCTCGATCCGCCCCGCCGGCTGCTGCGCGAGGCGGTGGCGGCAGGCGTGTACTTCGCGATCGACACGGACGCGCACGCGCCGGGCCAGCTGGGGTGGCAGATCCTGGGCTGTGCGCGGGCGGAGGAGTGCGGAGTGCCGGCGGAGCGCGTGATCAACACCTGGCCGGCGGAGCGGCTTCTGGCATGGACGCGGAGCTGAACCGCTACCCGTCCGGAACGCGAACGGTCCGGCCCGACAGCAGTACGGCACAGGCCGCGAACGTCAGAAGTCCGCCGGCGAGAAACGTCGCCCGCACGCCGGCGTGCGGCAGGATCAGGCCGCCGAGCGCGGCTCCGGCGGCGATGCCGGCGTTGTGGGCCCCGGAGTTGGCGGCCAGGGCGAAGTCCGTGCGGCCGGGGGCGCAGTGGAGCATGGCGTGCTGGGTGGCCATGAAGACGGGTCCGAGGGCGGCGCCGGTGAGCAGCAGGGCCCGATCGGCAGGTTCTCGGCGGTGTTGAGGGTGAAGGCGGCCGGCATCAGCGCGCCGGGCACCGCCGCCCGCCGCCACGCCGCCGCCGGCCGCCGGAGCTCCCCGGAGCCGGTCCCGGTCCTGACCCCGGCCTCGCCCATGGCCCTGTCCATGGGGCCGGCTCATCGGGCCTGCCGCTCCCGCCGCAACCGAATTCAGCGGTCGGGGATGGGGGCTCAGGCCCGATTCGGCGGTCGGGGGCGATGGCTCAGGCCCGCTGCCAGACCGTGGTCGCGTTGCAGAACTCGCGGATGCCGTGCCCGGACAGCTCGCGCCCGTATCCCGAGCGCTTCACGCCGCCGAACGGCAGCGCGGGGTGGGAGGCGGTCATGCCGTTGACGAAGACGCCGCCCGCCTCCAGGTCCCGGACGAAGAAGGCGATGTCCTCGTCGTTCCGGGTCCAGACGTTCGAACTGAGCCCGAAGGGCGAGTCGTTGGCGACGGCAACGGCCTCCTCGATGTCGGCGACCGGATAGAGGGTGGCGACCGGGCCGAAGGCCTCCTCGCGGTGGATGCGCATGGCCGGGGTGATGCCGGTGAGGACGGTCGGCTGGTAGAACCAGCCGCGCGGGAATCCGTCCGGGCGGCCGCCGCCGCACAGCACGGTCGCGCCCACGGAGACGGCGTCGTCGACGAGGGCCTCCAGGTCGACGCGGCCCTGTTCGGTGGCGAGCGGGCCGACGTCGGTGTCCTCGTCGAGCGGGTCGCCGACGGTGAGGGCGTTCATGGCGGCGGTGAAACGCTCGGCGAAGTCGTCGTAGACGGCCTCGTGGATGATGAACCGCTTGGCGGCGATGCAGGACTGGCCGTTGTTCTGCACGCGGGCGGTGACGGCGGTCTTGACGGCCCGGGGCAGGTCGGCCGAGGGCATCACGATGTACGGGTCGCTGCCGCCGAGCTCCAGGACCGTCTTCTTCACCTCGTCCCCCGCGATGGCGGCGACGGAGCGGCCGGCCGGTTCGCTGCCGGTGAGGGTGGCGGCCGCGACGCGGGGGTCGCGCAGCACCTCCTCGACGGCGCCGGAGCCGATCAGCAGGGTCTGGAAGCAGCCCTCGGGGAAGCCGGCGCGACGGAAGAGGTCGCCGAGGTAGAGGGCGGTCCGCGGCACGTTGGAGGCGTGCTTGAGGAGGCCTGTGTTGCCGGCCATCAGCGCCGGCGCGGCGAACCGGATCACCTGCCAGAGCGGGAAGTTCCACGGCATGACGGCGAGGATCGGGCCGAGCGGCCGGTAGTGCACCCGCGCCAGGTCGGCGCCCGAGTCCCGGACGTCGCGCTCGGCCGGCTGCTCGTCGGCCAGCAGCGCCTCCGCGTTCTCCGCGTACCAGCGCATGGCCTTGGCGCACTTGGCCGCCTCGGCGCGGGCCGCGACGATCGGCTTGCCCATCTCGGTGGTCATGGTGCGAGCGATGTCCTCGGCGTCCTCGTCGAGCAGCTCCGCGGCGGCGCGCATCAGCCGGGCGCGCTCGGCGAAGGAGGTGGTGCGGTACTGGCGGTACGCCTCGTGGGCGGCGCCGATCCGCCGCTCGACCTCCGCGGGCCCGTGGGCCTCGTACGTGCGCAGCGTCTCGCCGGTCGCCGGATTCACGGTGGCGATGCCCATGTCGTCTCCTCGTGGCCTGGAGCCCCTCGCGCGCGATCTCCCCCACGGTCAACGTCTCGCGGACCGGGCCCGGCCGCAATCGGGGCGGGACGGCGGAGTGACCGGCACTCGCCTCACGCGCGGCGGGCCACCCAGCGCAGGGCGCCGTCGAGGTGGGCGCGGAAGGCGGGATCGGCGTACGACTCCGAGCTGTGGCCGAGCGCGGTGAACAGCACCCGGCCCCGGCCGGGCACGGCCTCCCGGCACCACACCAGGGGGTGGTCGGCGCCCATGGTGCCGCCGCGGTAGCTGGTCTCGTCGGCGCGGGCGAGGACGTGCGCGCCGGTGGACCGCGGATTGGCGGTGAAGTCGTACCACTCGTCGGTGCACTCCCAGCGCGCCGGCAGCGCGGCCGTCGCCGGGTGGCCGTGGTCGTCCACGCGGACGGTGCCGGGCTGCAGCTCGGGGTGGCCGTCGAAGCGGGTGCCGAGCAGCTCGCCGTAGAAGGGCCAGTCGGGTTCGGCGTTGGCCGCCGCGTGCACGGCGAGGACGCCGCCCCCGCCCCGTACGTACGCCTCGAACGCCGCCCGGCCCGCGTCGGTGAGCACCGTGCCGGTGGTGGAGAGCAGGACGACGGCGGCGCAGCGGGCCAGCCGGCCGGGCGTGAAGGCGGCGGGGTCCTCGGTGGCCTCGGCGGCGAGGCCGGCGGCGCGGGCGAGTTCGGCGAGGGCGGCGGCGCCGGCGGGGATGGAGTCGTGACGGTAGCCGGCGGTGCGGGTGTAGACGAGGACGTCCACGGCGTCACGGGTGGTGCGGGTTTCGCGGGGGTCGCGGGTATCGCTGCTGGGCACGTTGTGTTCTCCCCTGTCTGCCGATGAGCGCCGTGTCATTAGCGTTCTATCAGCAGGCGCCGCGCCGGTAAGCGCTTTCTCCTGCTTCGGGCCCACCCCCCGCCTGAGCGGTGAGGTCATTGTCGTAACGGATACACCTCTGTATCTTTTGGCGCGCCCGCACACCCGATGCCGCCGGAGGCCCCCATGAGCACCCTGCCGCCCGCCCTCGCCGCCGCCGTCGGCCCGCTGCCGGAGGGCGTCACGCTGCCGCTGCCGCCGCGCTTCGACTCGGTCGAGGAGGAGCGGCAGTACCGCAAGGAGCAACTGGCCGCCGGCTTCCGGATCTTCGGCCGGTTCGGCTTCTCCGAGGGTGTCGCCGGACACATCACGGTGCGCGACCCGGAGGCCCCGGAAACCTTCTGGGTCAACCCGTTCGGCATGAGCTTCAACCAGATCAAGGCGTCCGACCTCATCCGCGTCGACCACGACGGCCGGGTGCTCGACGGCCGGCGCCCGGTCAACCGGGCCGCCTTCGTCATCCACTCCAAGGTGCACGCGGCCCGGCCCGACGCGATCGCCGCCGCGCACTCGCACTCCCTGCACGGCAAGGCGTTCTCCAGCCTGGGCGTACCGCTCGACCCCATCACCCAGGACGCCTGCGCGTTCTTCGAGGACCACGGGATCTACGACGACTACCGCGGCGTCGTCAACGAGCTGGAGGAGGGCGAGCGCGTCGCCAAGGCGCTCGGCGCGTACAAGGCCGTGATCCTCAAGAACCACGGTCTGCTCACGGTCGGCCAGTCGGTCGCCGAGGCGGTCTGGTGGTTCGTCACGATGGAACGCTCCTGCCAGGCCCAGCTGTTGGCGATGGCCGCGGGGACCCCGCAGCTCATCGACCGCGAGACGGCGCTGCTCACCCGCGGCCAGATCGGCACGCCACTGGCGGGATGGTTCCAGGCCCGTCCGCTGTGGGACCAGATCACGGCCTCGGACCCGGACCTCTTCGACTGACGCCCAGGGGCTTACGAAGTCGCCGGAGCCGTCGGGGCCGGCGGGGTCGGCGGAGCCGACAGCACCGGGCGGGTGGCCGCCTCCAACAGCGGGGCCAGGAAGTCGCGTTCGAGGCTGCCCGGCGGCAGCTCGCCCGGTTCGACGTAGCTCTGGGCGAGTCCGCCCTCGCGCAGGGCCACGATCAGGCGGGCGAAGCGGTCGGCGTCCACGGTGAGTTCGCGGCCCGCGCGGCCGAGGACCAGCTCCAGGCCGCGGGCGAGTTCGGCGCGCAGCCGGGCCTCGTGACGGGCGAGCGCCCGGGCCGCCTCGGCGTCGCGGATGGCGTGCAGGGTGAACTCCATGCTGACCAGGTACCAGTCGCGCTCGTCCGGCTCGACCCGCGCGGCGAGTTCGGCCAGCCGCTCCAGGGTGTACTCCTCCGGCGCGAGCGCGTCGATGGACTCGGCGAGCCGGTGCACGATCCGTTCGCCGTGCTCGTCGAAGAGGGCCAGGAAGAGCTCTTCCTTGCTGGCGAAGTTCGAGTAGTACGCGCCGCGCGTGAACCCGGCGCGCTCGCAGATCTGCTCGATCGACACCGCGTGGAAGCCGTGCTCGGCGAAGGTCTCCAGGGCCGCCCGCAACAGGGCCGCGCGGGTGCGGGGACGGCGGTTGGTGACACCTTTCGGCACGGGTGGCTCCTCCTTCGGGCCCCCGCCCGGGCGGCCGGGGGTCGGTCGGCCGCCCACGATACCGGCGGCCCGGCCGGGCGCGGTCCGGCCGCCGACGATAGGATTCAGGCATGGGAGAGCGGCCCGTCGCGCCCGCCGCACCCGAACTGGTCCTCGAGATCGACGGGGACGCGACCGTGATGAACCCGGGTCGCGTCTATCGGATCGGACGCGACCCCACCAGCGACTTCGTGCTGGCCGACGCCCGGGCGTCCTGGCACCACGCGGTGCTGCGCGCGGTCGACGACCACTGGACGCTCGAGGACGTCGGCAGCACCAACGGCACCTTCGCCGACGACCACCGAGTGGGCCTCAGTATGGTCGGCCCCGGCACGGTCATCCGCTTCGGCCACCCCGCGGAGGGACCGATGGCGGTCCTCCTCGCGGCCGCGCCGCCGGAGCCCGTACGGGAACAGCCGCCGCCCCCGGAGCCCGTACGACACGAGCCCCCGGCGCCGGAGCCCGTACGGGAACAGCCCGCGCGCCCCGTACCCGTACCGCCGGGCCCCGTCGCGCCCGAGCCCGAACCGCCCGGCCCCGTCGCGCCCGAGCCCGAACCGCCCGGCCCCGTCGCGCCCGAGCCCGTACGGCCCGGACCCGTACCGCCCGCGTCCGCGCAGCCACCACCGCGCCCCTCCTCCGTCTCGTATCCCGCCCTGACCGGCACCTTCCGGCAGCCGACCTCCGTCCGTCCGCTGCCCGCGCACACCGTCCGCATCGGCCGCGCCGCCGACAGTGACCTGGTGGTCGACGATCTGACCGTCTCGCGGCGGCACGCGGAACTGCGGGCCGCGCCGGACGGCACCTACTGGATCCACGACGTCGGCAGCCACAACGGCACCTTCCTCAACGGCCGTCCCGTCACCGAGGCGCGGGTGACGGCCGAGGACATCATCGGCATCGGGCACCACGCGTTCTGCCTCATCGGCGGGAATCTCGTCGAGTTCACCGACACCGGCGAGATCTCGCTCGACGTGCAGGAACTGGCCGTCACCGTCGACCACGGCCGCAAGACGCTGCTCGACGGCGTGTCGTTCCCGGTCGGGGAGAAGTGCCTTCTCGCGGTCGTCGGCCCGTCCGGCGCGGGCAAGTCGACCCTGCTCGGCGCGCTGACCGGGCAGCGGCCGGCCGACCGGGGCACCGTGCTCTACGACGGCCGCGACCTCTACCGCGACTACGCGGAGCTGCGCCAACGCATCGGCCTGGTCCCGCAGGACGACATCCTGCACCTCCAGCTGACCGTGCGCCGGGCCCTCGGTTACGCCGCCGAGCTGCGCTTCCCCGAGGACACCGCGGCCGCCGAGCGGCGCGCCCGGGTCGACGAGGTGATCTCGGAGCTGGGCCTGGAGGAGCGGGCCGGGCAGCCGATCCACAGCCTGTCCGGCGGTCAGCGCAAGCGGGTCAGCGTGGCCCTGGAGCTGCTGACGAAGCCCTCGCTGCTCTTCCTCGACGAGCCGACGTCCGGGCTCGACCCGGGCATGGACCGCTCGGTCATGCACATGCTGCGCGGGCTCGCCGACGACGGGCGGACGGTCGTCGTCGTCACGCACAGCGTGCTCAGCCTGGACGTGTGCGACCGGCTGCTCGTCCTCGCGCCCGGCGGCCGGGTGGCCTACTACGGTCCACCCGGCGACAGCCTGGACTTCTTCGGCTTCCCGCAGTGGCCGGAGGCCTTCGAGGCGTTCGAGAACGACCGGGAGCGGGACTGGGCGGCCCAGTACCGGGTCTCGCGCTTCCACCACCGCTACATCGAGGAGGCCACCGTACGGCCGCCGTCCGCACGGCCCGGGGCGGGCGCGGCGCTGCCAGGCGCACCGCTGCCGGGCGCACCGCCGGGCGCACCGCTGCCGGCGGGGGCCGCGCCGCCTCCGCCGCCGAAGGCGCAGAGCTGGGGTTCCCAGCTCCGTACCCTCGTACGGCGGTACGCGGCGGCGCTGTCCGCCGACCGGACCTTCCTGGCGATCATGGTGGCGCTGCCGTTCATCATGGGCGCGATGGCCCGCGCCCTGTCCGGGGGACGGCTGGACGCCGAGACGACGTTGAACGTGCTGCTGATCCTCTGCGTCGGCGCCGTCCTGACGGGCGCGGCGAACGCGGTGCGCGAGCTGGTGAAGGAGCGCAGCATCTACCGCCGCGAGAGAGCCGTGGGCCTGTCCCGCTCCGCGTACCTGATGTCCAAGGTGGTCGTCCTCGGCTCCGTCACCGTCGTACAGGCGGTCGTGCTCACGCTCGTGGCGCTGATCGGCGTGCCGCTCGGGGCGCCCGACGGCAAGGGCGTGCTGATGCCGCCGCTGCTCGAACTGACGCTGGCCGTCGCGCTGCTCGCGTTCACGGCGATGATGCTGGGCCTGTTCGTGTCGGCGCTGGTGCGCAAGGAGGAGGTGACGATGCCGTTGCTCGTCCTCCTCGCGATCGTCCAGGTGGTGTTCTGCGGCGCGCTGCTGAACGTGCGCGGCACGCCGGTCCTGGAGCAGCTGGCGTGGCTGGTGCCGTCGCGGTGGGCGTTCGCGGCGATGGGCGCGACGATCGACATCGGCGCGATCGTGCCGGACGAGAAGACGGCCGATCCGCTGATGCACCACACGGTCGGCGCCTGGCTGTTCGACATGGGAATGCTGGTGGCGCTGTGCCTGGTCCTCGGTCTCGTGGTGGCCCGGCTGCTGCGCCGGCACGAGCCGGTCGTGATGCGGAAGTAGGCGTAGGAAGTTGGCGGGACAGGCGGGACAGGCGGGATCGGCGGACAGGCGGAACTGGCGGAGGTAGGTGACCGTGGTCGCTGTGGATGGCGTGTCGGAGTACGTGCCGGACTTCCGGCCCACCCATGTGGTGCCGCGCGACGGGCTGCCCGCCTGGGAGGCGCCCGATCCGGCGCTGCCCACGGCGCCGCTCGACGCGTTCCTGCCGGTGCGGCTGCTCGACCGGGTCGGCGACTGGGGCCAGGTGCTGTGCTCCAACGGCTGGTCGGCGTGGGTCGACGCGCGGCTCCTCGTCTCCGTGCCCACCGATCCGCCCGCCGCGGGCCGTGCGCTCGCCCGGACCGCCGATCCGCGCCCGCTGATCGCGCGGGCCGAGGACGCGCTGGGCCGTTACCGGCGGGCGGCGGAGGAGCTGGCGGCGGGACGGGCGGACGGCGAGACGTTCCGGCAGCGGACCCGGGGCCTTCGGGTGGGGATGGTGGTCGACGGGGAGGCGGTGTGGCTGTACGACGCGGAGCACGAGCGCTGGGTGTTCTGCGACGGCCGGGGGCTGAGCACGTACGCGGCCTCTTCGGCGCCGTCGGCGGCGACGCCGCCCACCGAGGCGGCGCACGAACCGACGCAGGTGGTGCCGCGGCTCGGCGCCGACGGCCCCGGGGCCACCCAGGTGGTGCGGGAGCAGCCGGCGGGCGGGCCGGGTGAGGCCGGATGACCCGGGCGCCGGGCGGCGGAACGGGCGCCGTGGGTGGCATCGGCGGCACCGGTCGTGGTGTCGTCGGCCGTGGTGCCGACCGCGGTGCCGGCCGTGGCGGCAACCAGGGGTCCGGGCCGGGTGCCGACCGTGGTGCCGGCCGTGGTACCGACCGTGACGCGAACCGGGGTGCCGGCCGTGGCGGCAATCAGGGTGCCGGCCGTCGTGCCGACCGTGCCATGGACGCCGACGGCGCGCTGCCGGCCGGGCGCGAGTCGGGGCTCATCGGGAAGCGGGTCGCCGGCTACGTCGTCGAGGCCGAGATCGGGCGCGGCGGCATGGCCGTCGTCTACCGGGCGCACGACCTGAACCTGGACCGCACGGTGGCGCTGAAGCTGCTGGCCCCGGAGCTGGCCCGCAACGACACCTTCCGCAAGCGCTTCACGCACGAGTCCCGGGTGGCGGCGGCCATCGACCACCCGCACATCGTGCCGGTGTTCGAGGCGGGCGAGACGGAGGGTGTCCTGTACATCGCGATGCGGTACGTGCCGGGGCAGGACCTGCGGGCGCTCCTCGACCGCGAGGGACGCCTGGAGCCGGTGACGGCGGGACGGATCGCGGTGCAGGTGGCCTCGGCGCTGGACGCGGCGCACGCGCACGACCTGGTGCACCGGGACGTGAAGCCCGGCAACATCCTGGTGGCCGAGGGCACCGACCGGGACCATCCGGAGCACGTCTACCTGACCGACTTCGGCCTGACGAAGAAGTCCCTTTCCCTGACCGGGTTCACGACGGTGGGGCAGTTCGTCGGGACGCTCGACTACGTGGCGCCCGAGCAGATCTCGGGCAAGCCGGTGGACGGCCGCTGCGACGTCTACAGCCTCGCCTGTGTGGTCTTCGAGACGCTGACGGGCGTGCCGCCGTTCCGCCGGGACGACGACATGGCACTCCTGTGGGCGCATCAGTACGACCCGCCGCCTCCGCTGTCGGAGGAGCGGCCGGGGCTGCCGGAGGCGGCCGACGCGGTCTTGGCGAAGGCGCTGGCGAAGGCTCCGGAGGAGCGGTACGGGACGTGTCTGGAGTTCGTCGCGGAGCTGCGGGCGGCCGTGGAGCGGGGCCTGCGGTCGAAGTCGACGGCGGTGGTCGGGACGGCCCCCGCCGGCAGCGGGAAGTGGCCGCAGGGCCCGCCGCCGGAACCACCGGCCTGGGCGCGCCCGGTGTTCCGGGAGCTGTGAGGGCCATGCCGACGTTCCGGGAACTGTGCGGGCGGTGTTTCCGGGAACTGTAACGGTGTGGTGCGCGACAGCTGTCCTGTGCCGCTGAAGGTTGAGCGCACGTCACCGACTCCTTGAGTGACGCGGCGGGGGTGCACGTACCCTCGACGACATGGGTGACGTTGTTCCGCTGCTAGGGATCTTTGGTGGTTTGGCCACAGTGCTCGCTGCCCTCGTGTGGCTGGCGCGCCACGTTCGGCGCCGGGGCACAGCGGGCGCGGCAGTCGGCGCGGCGTTGGCCTCGTGGGAGGAAGCCTGGCGTGTGGCTGCTCACGAGTCCCACTGGGAGATCAAGGCGCAGGCGGAGCGTCAGGCCTCGGTGTTGTCGCCTGACGGCTACGGGCCGAACAGCCGGCACGAAGCGAGGCCGAGTGCGCGGACCCGCGGACGCTCTGTATCTGGACCCCGCAGAGGAAGCATGGGGCTGCGCCGCCGGGGACAGCGATGGCGGCAACGCGGCTGATCTGGCCACTCCTGGCGGCGCGGACTTCGCGGTCCCCGGCGAGGCAGGACTGCGCCTGCACACTGGCCGATGTGAAGGGCGGCGCCCGAGGACGTCATCGTCTGGGAGGAGGCCCGCAAGCAGCAGTCCTCGGAGCGGATCTGCGTGGAGCACGCCAACGCAGAACACAAGCAGTGGCGGCCCCTCCAACGCTGGAGCGGGCGCCGCGAATACTACGACGAGACCCATCTGGCCATCGCCGGACCCGTCTCCGACCGCACCGGCGATGCGGTGATCACCCATCAGCCGAAGCGCCAGGCCGGCACGGCCCGGCCTCAGTCCTGCTTCTGCGGCGGCGGAGAGGTCTCGACCTCGCCGCGGCGGTGGACGGGCTTGGCCAGGAGCCCGCCGAGGAAGCCGGCGACCAGGCCCCAGAGCAGGGCGAGGCCGACGGTGGTCCAGACGTTCGGGCGCAGCAGGACCGTGCCGCCGAGCGCGTCGAGGTCGCCGATGCCGATGACCGACAGGCCGAAGTGGGCCTCGACGAGGGTCAGCGGGGTGACGACGAGCATCGCGACGGCGAAGCCGATGCCCAGGTGGAGTCCGTGCCGCCAGGGCGGGACGCGGGCGGGCGAGCGCGTGGCCATGACGAACGCGGCGCCGAGCACGAGCACGGCGGCGACCGGCAGCAGCCACCAGGCGCGGGCGTCGTAGGAGGCGAGGGTGGACAGGTCGACGGTCGACAGGTCCTTGCCGCCGTTCCCGCCGCGCAGCACCTCGTCGAGGATCTGCGGCATGGGAAGGCCGAACGGGCCCTCGGCGCGGCCCTCCCAGGAGCCGCCGATGCCGATGCCGAGCGCCAGCCAGGTGACGTTGGGCAGGCCGAGCAGCAGCACGGCGAACGTCTGGGCGGCGTGCCCCTTGGTGGCGGCGACGACCAGGCCGATGACGAGGCCGATGAACACGTAGGCGAGCAGTAGGAGCAGCAGCGCGGAGGCGGCGGGGCGGACGGCCTGGTGGTGGCGGACGAACCGGGCCGGCAGGGGGGTGCGGCGGGAGACGAGGAGGGCGACGACCAGGACGCCGAGGATCCACAGCAGGCCGTAGAAGAGGGTGGGGCCGTAGTCGGTGCGGAAGCCGACGCTGGGGTTGGTGGCGTCGAGGAGGCCCTTGAACAGGTCGGCGAGGTCGCCCGTCGTCGTGGCTTCCTGGTCGGAGCCGCCGAGGCTGATCGGGAAGTCGTGGCGGGCGAGGGCGGAGACGCCGGCGAGCGCGGCCAGCCAGAGCACGACGGTGGGCACGGCGAGCGCGAGCAGGTCGCGGCCGCGGGCGACGGCGTGGTGCCGCAGCGGGCGCAGGAACAGGGTTCCGGCGACGAGTGCGCCCACCAGGGTGACGGTCAAGGGCATGGCGGTGAGTTCGGCCTGGGTGCCGGCGAGGTCTCCGGCCTGGCCGGAGAGGCCGACCTGGCCGCCGGAGGCCATGACGACGACCGCGGCGGTGACGGACGCGAACGCGCCGGCGCCGCCCGGCAGGTCGCCCGCGCCCGCGGCCCAGAGGCCGAGGGCGGCGGTGACGCCCATCGCGACGAAGCCGGCGACGACGGTGCCGAGTGCCGCCGCCAGGTCGCGGGCGAAGTGCTCGCCGAGGTCACCGGGGGCGGACCGGCCTTGGGAGGTGGGGAGCCGCGTGCTCACCCTGCCCACGCTAATACGGGCGGGTGCGGTCCGCTTGCGGGCTGCACCCGGTCGACGCACACAATGGGCGCGGAACGGAAGAAAGGGAAACAACGTGACTTCCCAACCGCCTTCCGGGCAGCCCTCGGTCCCTCCGACCGGCCCGCCTTCGGGCCCGCTGTCGGGCCCCGGCACCCGCCCCGGCCAGACCACTCCCCCGCCGTCCTCCGGCCCGCCGCCCGGCGGTTCGGGCGGAGGTTCCGGCGGCGGCGGCTCCGGGGGCGGTGGCGGCGGCTCCGGCGGTGCGGGCGGAGGCGCGGCGAAGGGCGGCGGCGGGGGCCCGTGGTGGCGCTCGGTGCCCAAGGTGGCCTCGCTGACTGCCGTTCTGGTGGCGGCGGTGGCGCTGATCGTGGTGCTGACCCAGCGGGGTGACAACGGCAACCCGAACCAGGCCGGTTCGAGCGGCAGTGAGATCTTCGCGCAGAACGCCGCCGCGAGCGGCCCCTATCCCTTCACCGGCTCCACGGCCCGTACGGGTGCCTCGTTCTCGCCGCCGGCACTGCCCAGTCAGACCGGCGGAGACGCCAACGCGACGCGTCCGGTGTCGGGTTCCGCCCCGGGCCTGTACGGCGGGACGCAACGGATGGCGAGCTGCGACGTCGAGCGCCAGATCCGCTTTCTCGCCGACGAGCCCGCCAAGAACGCGGCGTTCGCCTCGACGGTCGGCATCCCGGCCGGTGACGTCCCGGGCTATCTGCGCTCGCTGACGTCGGTTCAGCTGCGCGTGGACACCCGGGTGACCAACCACGGCTTCCGCGACGGTTCCGCGTTCGCCTTCCAGTCGGTGCTCCAGGCCGGCACCGCGGTCATGGTGGACGACCACGGGGTGCCGAGGGTGCGGTGCGCCTGCGGCAACCCGCTGACGCCGCCGGTGGCGCAGAAGTCGCCGAAGCAGGTCGGCACGGCCTGGCCGGGCTTCCGGGCGAACAACGTGGTCTTCGTGCAGCCGTCCGTGACGGTGATCAACGTCTTCGTGATCTTCGACCCGGACAAGGACCACTTCATCGCCCGTCCTCGCGGCCACGAGGGTCACCGGCACGACCGGCCGACGACTCCCCCGCCGCCGCCGTCGACCTCTCCGTCCACCTCGCCCTCCACGTCCCCGTCGACCTCGGCGTCCACGTCCACGTCCCCGTCCACGTCGCCGAGCAGCCCGCTGCCGTGCGTGACGGTGACGGACGACGAGACCCCGACCCCCGTGAACGGCGTCACCCCCTCGCCGTGCCCGTCCACCCTGTCCTCCCCGCCGGCCTCGTCGAGCAGCCCGCCGACGTCCGCCTCGACCTCGGCGTCGACTTCGGCGCCCGCGTCCGAGTCGGCATCCGCGTCCGAGTCGGTGTCAGAGTCCGCGTCCTCGGCCGCGCTCGCGACGCTGTCGTCGCCACCGGAGCCGCAGTCCCAGTCGGCCTCAGCGCCGTCCTCGTCACTGTCGTCGTCGCTGTCCTCAGGCCCGGCGTCGACCTCGTCGCTGCCCTCCGGTCGGGCGTCGACCTCGCCGTTGCCCTCCGGTCCGGCGTCGACCTCGCCATCCTTGTCGGGTACGCCGGGCAGTCAGCCGCTGATCTGAGTGCGCGGGGCGTACGCCCCCGCCTCCGGTACGTCGGTACTGGCGTGCCGCCGCAGCACCCGCGCCTCACCTCGGCGCAACTCGGGGCCCGGGACCACCAGTACGGGGCCCCGGGCCCTCGCCATGACCCCGCGCAGCACCGGCCGCCGCCACAGCCGCCCGAACCGGCCCCGGCGCGGGGTCATCCCGAGCACCAGCAGGTCCCCCGGCCGGGCGGCCGCCCTGAGCAGAGCCGCGGCGGGGGCGTCCCGCACGACACGGCAGTCCACGGCGATGTCCTCTGGCTCTGGCAGGCCCCCGAGGCCGTGGTCGAAGGCCCGCGCGAGCCGCTGCCGGGCCTCGCCGGCCCACATCTCGGCCCAGGCCCGGTCCGGGCTGCGGGCATGGAGCGCCTCGCCCTCGGGCGGTTCCCAGGCGAGGACCGCGAGCAGCGGGGCGCCGTCGCGGCGGGCGAGGGCGGTGGCGTGGCGGAGGGCGGCGAGCGAAGCGAGCGAGCCGCTGACGCCGACGACGATCCTGGTCATGCCTGGGCCCCTCGGCGCAGGGCCCGCCGCAGAGACTGGATCCAATATCCGATATCCCGCGCGCTGGATCCGATGTCCTGTGAGCGGGTGGGGCTGGATCCAACATCCGATGTTCTGGATCCAGCCCGTTGCACCGTGGATCCGATATCCCGGGCCTTGGATCCGATATCCCGCATCTTGGATCCCATCCCCCACGGCCGCAGGATCGGCTCCTCGGCGCGGCGCTGCCACATCCTTTCGTCGCGGTCGGTCACGTACTCGGACATCTCCCCACACTCCTTCTCCCGGGGCCACCAGGCCACTGACAGGAGTCTGTAGCCTTATTGGCCTGGACAGCACAGCCAATGGGGAGTGATTGGCATGGCAGAGGGTCGAGTGGTCCGCAGCGTGGTCGCCCTGCCGGACCGCATGCTGAGCGGGCGGCAGCTGGCGGCGTTGCTCACCCCGCCCGTCGAGGGCCGGTTCGGTTACCGCGAACTGGCCCGGGCGGTGCGGCAGGCGCTGCTCGACGGGCGGGTCGCGCTGCGGATGCGCCTGCCCGCCGAACGGGAGCTGGCCACCGCGCTCGGGGTGAGCAGGACCACCGTGACCGCCGCCTACGACCTGCTCCGCGAAAGCGGCTACGCACACAGCCGGCAGGGCGCCGGCACCTGGACGGCGCTGCCCGAGAACGAGTCGCCGACCGGGCCCGCCGCCCTGCACGGGGACACCGGGGCGGTCATCGACCTGGCGCTCGCCGCGCCCGAGGCGCCGGCCGGTCTGCTGGCTGAGGCGCTGGCACGGGCAGCCGAGGAGCTGCCCCGGCTCGCGACCGCGCAGGGCTACCACCCGTACGGGATCCCGGAACTGCGGGCCGCCATCGCCGACCGGTACACCGCGCGCGGGCTGCCCACCCGGCCGGAGCAGATCCTCGTCACGACCGGCGCCCAGCAGGCCCTGGCGCTCGCGCTCGCACTGCTCGGCGGGCCCGGCGACCGGGTGCTGGCCGAGAACCCCTCTTACCCCAACGCCCTGGACGCCATGCGCGGCCACCGCCTGCGCATCACCCCCGTGCCGGTCACCGAGGCCGGCTGGGACAGCGGGCTGATCGACGCGGCGCTGCGGCAGACCGCGCCGCGCCTCGCCTATCTCATCCCCGACTTCCACAACCCGACCGGCCGGCTGATGCCGGAGGAGCAGCGGCGGGAGGTGGCCCGGGCGGCGCGGGCCACCGGGACCTGGCTGATCGTGGACGAGACACTCACCGAGACGGCCCTGGACGTGCCGGCTCCGGCGCCGTTCGCGGCCACGGCCGGGCCCGGCACCGGGGAACAGCTGATCACCGTCGGTTCGCTCAGCAAGAGCTGCTGGGGCGGACTGCGGGTGGGGTGGGCGCGGGCCTCCTCACGGGTGGTGACCGAACTGGCCCGGGTACGGATCACCCACGACCTCGCCGGTTCGGTGCTCGACCAGCTCGTCGCCGTCGCCCTGATCGACCGCATCGACCCGCTGCTGCCGGCCCGCGCGGCCGAGCTGCGGCGGCGCCGTGACGCCCTGGTGGCGGCGCTCGCCCGGCACGTACCCGAGTGGCACTGGACGCTGCCGCCCGGTGGCCTCTGCCTCTGGATCGACCTCGGCCGGCCGATCGTCTCGCAGCTGGCGGCGCGGGCGCTGCGGCACGGCGTACGGGTGGAGGGCGGCGCCCGGTTCGGGGTGGACCCCGGCACCCACGAGCACCGGCTCCGCATCCCGTACGCGCTGCCGGGCGAGGTGTACGACACGGCGGCCGAACGGCTCGCGGCGGCCCTGGAGGGCGCTCCGGCCCGGTTCGCCGACCCGGGCCTGCCGGACTGGGTGGCCTGAGGCCCGGTCACCGCCGACGGGCCGTCGCCCCGGCTGCTCCGATAATCGGATGCCCGGGGCAACGGCCCTGTGTACGGTCGTACGAGTGGAACCACTGACCGACAAAGAGATCCGCGCGTCCTTCGTGAACTGCACGAAGGGTGACGCGGCCCGGATGAAGCTGCCGCTCGACTTCGCCGAGCTGCCCTGGCCCGACCTGGACTTCCTGGGCTGGGTGGACCCGGGCGCGCCGCTGCGCGCCCATCTCGTCGTGCCGCGCCCCGACGGCCCGGTCGGCGTCACGCTGCGGGTGCCGGCCGTCGGCCGCACCAGCGCGATGAAGTCCAGCATGTGCCAGATCTGCCTGACCTCGCACGCCTCCTACGGTGTGACCCTGCTGGCCGCGCCGCTGGCGGGCGCCCGGGGCCGCGAGGGCAACACGGTCGGCACCTACATCTGCGCCGACCTCGCCTGCCCGCTCTACGTCCGGGGCCTGCGGCAGCCCAAGCTGCGCGGCGGGCGCGCCGAGGAGTCACTGACCCCGGTCGAGCATATCGAGCGGATGATGGAGAACCTCAACGCCTTCGTGGACCGGGTGGCGGCCGGTTAGCGGCCGTCACCCAGGACTTCAGCGGAAGGCCTGCTCGCCGGTGAGCGCCTTGCCGATGACCAGGGCGTGCACCTCGCTGGTGCCCTCGTAGGTGAGGACCGACTCCAGGTTGTTGGCGTGGCGCAGCACCGGGTACTCCAGGGTGATGCCGTTCGCGCCGAGAATCGTGCGGCACTCGCGGGCGATGGCGATGGCCTCACGGACGTTGTTCAGCTTGCCGACGCTGATCTGCTCGGGGGCGAGCGCGCCCTGGTCCTTGAGCCGGCCGAGGTGGAGCGCGAGCAGCATGCCCTTGCCGAGCTCCAGGGCCATGTCGGCGAGCTTCTGCTGGGTGAGCTGGTACGAGGAGAGCGGCCGCGCGAAGACGGTGCGGTCGCCCGCGTACGAGATGGCCGTCTCCAGGCAGTCGCGGGCGGCGCCGAGGGCGCCGAAGACGATGCCGAAGCGGGCCTCGTTGAGGCAGCCGAGCGGGCCGGACAGGCCACGGGCCTCGGGGAGCATCGCGTCGGCGGGCAACCGCACGTCCTCGAAGACCAGTTCGCTGGTGACGCTGGCGCGCAGGGACAGCTTCTGCTTGATCTCGGGCGCGCTGAAGCCGGGGGTGTCGGTGGGCACGACGAAGCCGCGCACGCCCTCCTCGGTGCGTGCCCAGACGACGGCGACGTCGGCGACGGAGCCGTTGGTGATCCACATCTTGGTGCCGTTGAGCACCCAGTCCGAGCCGTCCCGCTTGGCGTTGGTACGCATGGCGCCCGGGTCGGAGCCGGCGTCCGGCTCGGTCAGGCCGAAGCAGCCGATGTACTCGCCGGCCGCCATCCCGGGCAGCCAGCGCTGCTTCTGCTCCTCGGAGCCGAACTTCCAGATCGCGTACATGGCGAGCGAGCCCTGCACGGAGACGAGCGAGCGCAGTCCGGAGTCGACGGCCTCCAGCTCCATGCAGGCGAGGCCGTACGCCACGGAGTTGGTGCCCGCGCAGCCGTAGCCCTCCAGATGCATCCCGAGGACCCCGAGGCCGCCGAGCGTGCGGGCGAGTTCGCGGGCGGGGATGGCACCCGACTCGAACCAGCCGGCGATGTGCGGACGCAGTTCGCGGTCGGCGAGAGCGCGCACGGTGCGGCGGATCTCTCGCTCCTCGTCGGTGAGCAGTCCGTCGATCGCGAGCAGATCGAGGGGGTGGACGGGCGACGACTGCGACGAACGCGACGGCTGCGGCGACGACTTCACGGACGGCCTCCTGGCGACTGTGGCAACTCGGCGAGCGGAAGCGTAGCCCTAGATTGGATATTGGATCCAGTATTGAATATCCGATCTCCAGTGCATACGGTCCGGTGGGATCCGATGTCGCCGACGAAGAGGAGCGGTATGCACGCGGAACAGCCCGAGGCCGCCCCGCCCGGCGCCCTCTCCGGAATCGTCGTCGCGGACTTCGGCCGGGTGCTGGCCGGCCCGTACATGACGATGCTGCTCGCGGACCTCGGCGCCGAGGTGGTGAAGATCGAGCGTCCGGGCACGGGCGACGACACCCGCGCGTGGGGCCCGCCGTTCGCCGACGGGCAGGCCACCTACTTCCTCGGCGTGAACCGCAACAAGCGGTCCGTGGCGCTCGACCTGACCGACCCGGCAGATCTGGAGACGGCCCGGGCGATCGTGGACCGCGCCGATGTGCTCGTGGAGAACTTCCGTCCCGGCACCATGGACAAGCTCGGCCTCGGATACGAGCAGGTGCGGGCGTCCAACCCCGGCCTCGTCTACTGCTCCGTGACCGGTTTCGGCTCGGCCGAGGGCGCGCACCTGCCCGGCTACGACCTGCTGGTGCAGGCCATGGGCGGGCTGATGAGCGTCACCGGGGAGCCCGGCGGGACCGGCACCAAGGCGGGTGTGGCGCTCGTGGACGTGATCACCGGACTGCACGCCGGGATGGGCGTCCTCGCCGCGCTCCGTCACCGCGAACGCACCGGCGAGGGGCAGCGTCTGGAGGTCTCGCTGCTGACCTCGCTGCTCTCCGCGCTCACCAACCAGGCCGCCGCGCATCTCGCCACCGGGGTCGTGCCGCGCGCACTGGGCAACCGGCACCCCAGCATCACCCCGTACGAGGTGTTCGAGGCGAGCGACCGCCCGCTCGTCCTGGCCGTGGGCAACGACCGGCAGTTCCGGACCCTGTGCACCCGGATCGGCAGCCCGGGACTGGCCGACGATCCGCGGTTCGCCGGCAACACGGCCCGGGTCGCGCACCGCGAGGAGCTGGCGGCGGCGCTGTCCGAGCGGCTCGCCGAGCGCACCGCCGACGCCTGGTTCGAGGAGCTGACGGCGGCCGGGGTGCCCTGTGGCCCCATCAACGACCTGGCCGGCGCCTTCGCACTCGCCGACCGGCTCGGCCTCGGCCCGCGGGTGCCCGAGGCGGCCGCCGGGCCCGGGCAGGTCGCGCACCCGGTCTCGTTCGGCACCACCCCGGCCGCCTACCGCTCCGCTCCCCCGCGCCTGGGCGAGCACACCGCCGAGGTCCTCGCGGAACTGGGTCTGCGCCCCGGCGGCTGACGGCCCGGCGGCTGACGGCCAGGCGATGGTTGTCCACAGGCGCGCAGAGCGGCCGGCGACAGGTTGTCCACAGGCCACGACGGTCTGTCGGCGAGCCGTAGCAAGATGTACGCCACGCAGTCGAGGGAAGGGGCACGACCGATGAGCAGCACGGTGGAGAGGAGGCGGCCGCCGACCGCCCAGCAGTTCGTCCTGGAGGAGCTGCGCCGGGCCATCACCAGCGGCGAGTTGCGGCCCGGCGACCCGATAAGGCAGGACACGCTCGCGGCGCGGCTCGACGTGAGCCGGGTGCCGCTGCGCGAGGCGCTGAAGACGCTGGAGGCCGAGGGCCTGGTGGTGCACCACGTCCACCGGGGTTATTTCGTCGCCGAGTTGTCGCTCGCGGATCTGGAGGAGATCTACCGGATCCGCGGGCTCCTGGAGACGGAGGCGGTCACCGCCGCCTTCGCTCGCGCGCCGGACGGTCTCCTCGAGTCCCTGGAGCGCATCCAGACGAAGGTGGAGCGGGCGGCGGACGCGGGCGACGTGTCGGCGATGGCCGAGGCAAACCGGCGCTTCCACTTCGCCCTCATAGAGGCCTCGGGCATGCCGCGTCTGGTCCGCCTGATCACCACCCTGTGGGACGCGACCGACGCGTACCGCTCGCTGTACTACACCGACGACTCGCACCGCGCACTCGCCGTCCACGAGCACCGGGCGGTCATCTCGGCCGTGCTCGAGCTGGACCTGGCCGCGGCGCTCCACTGGCTCGACGAGCACCGCTGCCACGCCGTCGCCGCGCTCCGCGAGGTCCTCGCCCACGAGTGACCGGTGCGTCACCGGCTCGTGGCCCGGTTCATGGCCGGTTCGTGGCCGGGTGCGAGGCCGGGGAGCGCGGCCGACCATGGAGGAGGGGTCGTCCGTCCACCGGGAGGCACCGCCGATGCGCAACGACCGTGACACCGTCCGTGGCACGCTGCGCGGCTCATCCGGTCCGGCCCTGGACGTGCTCGTCGTCGGCGCGGGCCCCGTCGGGCTGACCGCGGCGGCCGAGCTGCGCCGGCACGGCACGGCGGTGCGGATCGTCGACCGGTTGCCGGCCCGTCTCCCCTATGCCAAGGCGGTGGGCGTCCAGCCGCGCACGCTGGAGCTCTGGGACCGGATGGGCTGTGTGCGGGCGGCGCTGGAGGCGGCCGTGCCGCTGCGCGGGCAGCTCGCGTACGTGGACGGCGTCGAGCAGCCCCGGCTGGAGCTGACGCTGCCGGGCGATGTGCCGTACCGCTTCGCGGCCCTGCCGCAGTACGAGACGGAGCGGATCCTGGAGGAGTTCCTGGCACGATTCGGCACGCGGATCGAGCGCGACACGGAGCTGGTGGGCTTCGAGCAGGACGAGGACGGGGTGACGGCCCGGCTTGTCAGGGCGGCGGACGGGGCGGCGGCGGGCGGCGGGCCGCCGGTCGAGGAGGAGGTGCGCTGCCGGTATCTGGTGGGCTGCGACGGCGCCCACAGCGCGGTGCGCAAGGGGCTCGGGCTGGCCTTCGAGGGCGGGTCGTTCCCCGAGGAGTTCATGCTGGGTGATGTGGAGGTGGACTGGGACCTGCCGCCCGGATACGCCGTGCGTTCCACGCGCCGGGGCGCGGCCGGACGCCCCGACGAGGTGCTGGTGGGCATTCCGCTGCCGGGCCGCCGACGGTACCGGATGTCGATGACGGTGCCGCCCGAACTCTCCGCGTCCCGGCGGGCCGAGCTCGCCACGGCCGGAGGGACCGAGCGCATGACGGACGCCGTGGCCGACGAGGTGACACACGGCCTGGACAGCGGCGACGGGGCGCCGTCGCTCTCGGACATCCAGACGGTGCTCGACCGCCTCTCGCCGCGCCGGGTCACCGCCTCCGCGCTGCGCTGGTCGTCGGTGTTCCGGATCAGTCACCGGCTGGTCGACCGGTACGGCGCGGGGCGGGTGTTCGTCGCCGGTGACGCCGCGCACATCCATCCGCCGACCGGCGCGCAGGGCATGAACACCGGTATCCAGGACGCCTGCAACCTGGCCTGGAAGCTGTCCCTGGCGGCCGCGGGCTCGGCGGCTCCGGGCCTGCTCGCGAGCTACGACGCCGAACGCCGCCCGGTCGGCGCGGAGGTCGTCGGCCGCACCGTACGGCACTCGAAAGAAGGCGTGCAGGCCGATCCGGAGGCCCCGGCCACGCTGCTGCTGCGCGAGGCGCAGCTGCTCGTCGGCTACCGGAACAGCCCGATCGTCGCCGCCGCGGAGCCGGGCCCGGACGCGGACCGGGACCAGGGCGCGGACCGGGGCGCGGACCGGGGACCTGGCCCGGGCCCGGGCGGCGACGGCGCGGGACCGCGCCCCGGCGACCGGGCACCGGACTGCACGGGTCTCACCGAGCCGCTCGCCTCCTATCCCCTGCGCCTGTACGACCTGTTGCGGGACCGCGGCCATGTGCTGCTGCTCTACGGTGGCGACGGTCCCGACTGGGCCGACGAGGTCGCCGAACTCGCGGAGCGGGCAGCCGAGTTGTCCGGAGGCGCGGTGCGGGCGTGCGCGGTGGTGCCGGGTGACGCGACGGCCGACGAGGGGTTCGGCGTGCCGGCGGTGCCGGTGTACCGGGACGCGCGGGGCGAGTTCGCCCGCCAGTACGCCGTACGCACGCCAACCGCCTTTCTCGTACGGCCCGACGGGTATCTCGGTGCCCGGCTGCGGCCGTCGGCCACGGCCTCCCTGGAGGCGTACCTCACGGGCATCTTCCGTGTCTGAGCGGCCGTGGGCTCGCCGTGCGGGGAAACGAGGGCGGGCCTAGCCTGGGAGAGGTGTACTGCCCTCGGCCGGCAGGAGGCTGCCGTGAGGAACTCACAGGCGCGTTGGCGCAGGCTCTGCATAGGGGTGGCCCTGACGGGGACGCTTTCCGTACCGGCGTTCGCGGGAGCGGCATACGGCACGGTGGCAACCGGCCCGTTCGGCCCACCCGGCACCGCCGCCACGGCGAGCCCGGAGAGCCCCACGAGCACCGCCCCGCCTCCGTCCCCCTCCGGTGACGAGTTCGCACAGCTCTCCCCGGCCGTCGACGCGCAACTCGACGACGCCATACGGCAGGTGATGCAGGAGGCCAACGTGCCGGGCGTCATGGTGGCCGTGTCCGCGCCGGGCAAGGGCCAGTACCTCCGCTCCTTCGGCGTCGCCGACAAGGCGACCGGGCAGCAGATGAGCCCGAACCTCTACATGCGGATCGGCAGCGAGACGAAGACCTTCACCGTGACCGCGATGCTCGAACTGGTCGACCAGGGCAAGCTGGGCCTGGACGACCCGATCGGGAAGTACGTGAGCGGCGTGCCCAACGGCGACCGCATCACTCTGCGCGAGCTGGCCGGGATGCGCAGCGGACTGTTCAACTACTCGGCGGACCCGGACTTCGACAAGGCGTTCATCTCCAATCCCGACCACCCCTTCACGCCGCAGGAGTTGCTGGACTACTCGTTCAAGCACCCGGTGAACTTCCAGCCGAACGCGCAGTTCGAGTACTCCAACACCAATCTGATCCTGCTCGGCCTGGTCGTGGAGAAGGTCGGCGGCATGCCGCTGCAGGACTTCATCGCCAAGAACGTGACGCGACCGGTCGGCCTGCGGCACACGATCTTCCCGACGGACGCCGCCTTCCCGGATCCGCACGCCCACGGCTACACCAATCAGACGCCCACCGGACAGATCGAGGACTCCACCGACTGGAACCCCTCCTGGGGCTGGGCGGCCGGCGCGATGATCTCCGACCTCCAGGACATGCGGACCTGGGCCAAGGTGGTCGCCACCGGCACCCTGCTCACGGCCGACACGCAGGCGCAGCGGCTGAAGACCGGGCCGTCCGGCATCCCGGGCACCGGTTACGGCCTCGGCATCTTCAACGTCCAGGGCTGGATCGGGCACAACGGCTCGCTGCCCGGCTACGAGTCCCTGACCATCTATCTGCCGGAGCATCAGGCGACCCTGGTCGTGCTGCTGAACACCGACGTCCTGCACGACGGCGTCGAGCCGAGCACTCTGTTCGGGCAGGCGATCACGCAGATCGTCAGTCCGCAGCACGTGTTCAACCTGCCGACGTCGACCGAGCCGCACGCCTCGGCCTCGGCCTCGACCTCGGCCTCGTCCTCGACCTCCGCGTCCTCCCCGGGCTCCTGAGGCAGTTCACGGCCCCCCGTCCTCCGGCTCGCGCCCGTGAGGGATCATGGACAAAGGAGTCGAGAAGGGACGGGACGAACAATGAGGCACCGCAGTGTCGCCGACCTCATGACACCGACCGCGGTCACGGTGCAGCCGGGCACTCCGTTCAAGGAGATCGCCCGGCTGCTCGACGAGTACGGCATCACGGCCGTGCCGGTGGTCGACGAGGCGAACCGGCCGGTGGGCGTGGTCTCCGAGGCGGATCTGCTGCGCCGGCACACCGCCAAGGACGGTCCGAGCACCGCCGAGGCGATGATGTCCAGCCCGGTGGTCGTCGCCCGGCCCTCCTGGACGGCGGTGGAGGCGGCCCGGGTGATGGAGCGGCACCGGGTGAAGCGGCTGCCGGTGGTGGACGCGGGCGGGCAGCTGATCGGCGTGCTGAGCCGCAGCGACCTGCTGCAGCTGTTCCTGCGGCGGGACCGGGCCATCCAGGAGGAGATCGTGGAGGACGTGGTCACCCGCATCCTCGGCCTCTCCGCCGCCTCCCTCCACATCGACGTCGCCGAGGGCCGGGTCACCCTGACCGGCACACTGCCGCGCCGGAGCCTAGCGCCGATCTTCGTACGGCTCTGCGAGGACGTGGACGGCGTGGTGGAGGTCGTGGACCGGCTGGTGTACGAGGACGAGGCCGAGGCCGAGGAGGAATCCGAGGGCGCGGAGGACTGAGCCCGGCGCCTGGGCCAGGCGTGACGCGTCTCGGGCGCTCGGCGTCTGAGCCCGGCGTCCGAGCCAGACGTGACGCGTCCCGGGCGCGCCGCCGTGAGCGGGCCCGGGACGCGGGGCGGTCGGTTACTGGACCGCCTCCGGCCAGCCGTATCCGGGTCCGGTGCGCTGGGGCACGGTGTCCGCGCCCACGGCCTCCATCTCCCGGTTGGCCTCCCTCATCAGCTTGCCGGCCAGATCCGTCATGGCCCGGCTCGCGGCCAGGTCGTCGCCGATCACCGGTACGTCCACGTCCGTCGGGTTGCACCGCGCGGAGCCGTGGCCGGTGAGTTTCGACGTACCGGTGTCCAGGCGGGCCTCCGCCTTGGTCCTGCCGTTGTCCTCGACCAGATCCAGGCCGACCTTCCACTCCAGGTGTCGTGTCATGGCCTGCCTCCTCGTGCCCTGCGGCCACGCGAGACCGCCGCGCGGCCGTCTCCTTCCAGGATCCCGCCACCGCCCCGTATCCCGCCACCGGCGGCCGTACAGCCGTCCGTACTGCCACGCCGCCCGGTGGACCGACCGCTACGCCTGGGCGGCGGCCAGCTTCTTGGCCGCCGCATCCAGACGGGCCAGCACGCGGTCACGCCCGAGCAGCTCCATGGACTCGAACAGCGGGAGTCCGATCGTGCGGCCGGTGACCGCGACCCGGACGGGCGCCTGGGCCTTGCCCAGCTTGAGGCCGTGCTGCTCGCCGACGACGAGCAGCACGGCCTTCAGGTCGTCCGCCTTCCAGTCCGGGACGGTGGCCAGCTGGGCACGGGCGTCGGACAGGATGTCGCCGGCGCCGGCCTTCATCGCCTTGTTCCACGAGGCCTCGTCCCAGGCAGGCGCGTCGAGGAAGAGGAAGTCGACGTAGCCGGTGATCTCCGACAGAAGGGCCAGTCGGGTCTGGGCCAGCGGGGCGGCCACCTCGAAGAGGTCCTTGTCGAACGCCTCCGGGGCCCACGGCGCGTACGGGGTGACGAGCCACGGCGCGCAGGCGTTGGCGAACTGTTCCGGGGACAGCGCGCGGATGTAGTCGCCGTTGAACGCCGTCAGCTTCTTCACGTCGAAGAAGGCAGGCGCGGTGTTGACGTCCTCGATCCGGAAGAGCTGCTCCAGCTCCTCGTACGGCATGATCTCCCGGTCGTCGCCCGGACCCCAGCCCAGCAGCATGAGGTAGTTCACCATCGCCTCGGGCAGGAAGCCCTCGGCCAGGTAGTCCTCCAGCGCGACCTTGTCACGGCGCTTGGACAGCTTCTGCCGCTTCTCGTTCACGATCACCGGCAGGTGCGCCCACTCCGGCGGCCTGGCGCCGAGCGCCTCCCACAGCAGCTGCTGCTTCGGCGTGTTCGACAGGTGCTCCTCGCCTCGGATGACCTGCGTGATGCCCTCGTCCAGGTCGTCGACGACGTTGGCGATGAGGAAGACCGGGGACCCGTCACCGCGGGCGATCACGAAGTCCTCGATCGCGGAGTTCGGGAACGCCGGCTCCCCGCGGACCAGGTCGACCACGACGGTCTCGCCCTCGTCCGGCGTCCGGAACCGCAGCGCCCGGCCCTCCTCGAAGGCCAGCCCGCGCTCGCGGCAGAACCCGTCGTACCCGAGGTGGTCCGACCCGGTGCGCTCCTTCAGCTGCTCCCGGGTGCAGTCGCAGTAGTACGCCCGGCCGGCCGCGAAGAGCTGCTGAGCCGCCTCCCGGTGCCGGTCGGCGTTGTGCGACTGGAAGTACGGGCCCTCGAAGGCCGCGTCCTCGCCGTGGATGCCGATCGCCGCGAGCGCGTTGACGATCCCGTCGATCCACTCCGGCTTGTTCCGGGCCGCGTCGGTGTCCTCGATCCGCAGGACGAACGTGCCGCCGGACTGTCGCGCCACCGCCCAGTTGTAGAGGGCGGACCGTGCACCACCGACATGGAACATGCCGGTCGGGGACGGGGCGAAACGAACGCGAACCGGGGCGGTAGACATGCGCTTCAGGGTAACGACGCCGGACACCCTCGTCGGACCTTGCCGCCCGCCCAACCCCCTTCTAGGTCATGGGCAGGACGTTGCCGGCGGTTACCTGAACGCATCCTGACTGCCGCGCGGCGTTCCCGGCCCGCCGGGTCAGGCCTGACCACGATGGGGTCATGCACACCCGCGCCGCGTCCTGGCTGCGGCACCGGCTCGGCCGCGCCGTCGTCCTGTCCTACGCCCTCGCCCTGATCCTGCCCACCCCCGGCCTGTGGCTGCGCCGCCCCCATCCCTTGCCGCCGTCGCATCTGACAGTGCACACAGCACCGCTGCTGCTGTCCCTGGTGCTGTTCTCGGCCGGGCTCCAGGTCCCGGTCCGCGCGCTGGGTGCCCTGCTGCGGCATCCGAAGGCCCTGCTCGCCGGCCTCGTGCTGCACCTGGCGATCCCCTTGACGGTCGTGCCGTTCGTCGCCCTCCTCCTGCGACACACCCCGGACACCGACGGCGGCAGCGGACTGCTCACCGCGATGATCCTCGTCGTGGCGATGCCCGTCGCCGCCGGGGCTACCGTGTGGACCGCCAAGGGCGAGGGAGATCAGTCGACCATGGTGGGTCTCGTCCTGGCCTCCACCCTCCTCAGCCCGCTGACCACTCCCCTGCTGCTGGTGACGCTGTCGCCCCTGCTCAGCGGTGGCTACGCGCACACCCTCGCGGCCACCGGCCGACTGACGGGAAACGGATTCGCCCTCACCGCCGTGGTCCTTCCCTGCGCGGCGGGCCTGCTGGGCGCACTGGTCCTGTCCGCGCGATGGCTGGGCCGCCTGGTCGCCGCGGTGGCACCGTCGGCCATGGCCGGTTCCCTCGTGCTGACCTACGTCAACGCCAGCGGCGCTCTCGGATCCGTCCTCACCCGGCCCCGCCCGCTGCTGTTCGCCGCCCCTGGCCGTGGCGGCCCTGGTCTGTCTGCTCTCCTTCGCCCTGGGCCGTGCCGCCGCCCGCATCTTGCGGCTGGAGGCGGGTACCGCCTCGTCGCTGACGCTCGCCTGCGGCATGAACAACAGCAGCGCGAGCGCGGTGCTGATCACCGCGTCCCTGCCCGACAAACCGCACCTGCTCCTGCCGGTCCTCGCCTACGGGCTGCTGCAGAAGACAGCCGCGAACCGGATCGTCACCCGCCTCCGACCTGCTCCGTCTACCATGGCAGGCGCCTGATCCCTCCTCAGCCGCCGCTCTCGGAGTCGGCCTCCTCCGCGCCTACGGGCACGAGCAAGGTGAAGATGGCCGGGCGGTGGTGGCGGCCGCGCTGAACGCCATCCGCAGCGCCGCCCGGCCCGCCGTGGAGGAGCTGCGTGACCTGTGAGCGGACGGAAGCGGGCGGGCCGCGCGTCGCCCGCTCCTACGCTGTCCAGCATGCGTACGCACGCGACCGCCTACCCCAGCCGTCACCGCGTCCTCGTCGTCGAGGACGACGACACCATCGGCCGCCACCTGGAGACCGGCCTGCGCGGCAACGGCTACACACCGACCTGGAGCCGTACGGGCTCCGCAGCGCTGACCGAGGCCGCGCGGACCCCGTACGACGTGCTGCTGCCCTGCGCGGGCACGGCTACCGCCTGGAACTCTGACGGGTGCCCGCGGCGCGGCGGCAGCGAGCAGGCCGCCGGTCTTTCCGGGCGCCGCTCATCGGGTTCAGTCCGCGTTGGGCCGGGCGAGGCCGTGGTCGTAGGCGAAGATCACGGCCTGGATCCGGTCGCGCGCTCCGATCTTGGCCAGGACGCGGCCGACGTGGGTCTTGACGGTCGACTCGGAGAGCACGAACCGGGCGGCGATCTCGCCATTGGTCCAGCCCTTGCCGACGGCGACGAGGATCTCCCGCTCGCGGTCGGTGAGGGAGACGAGCCTCGGGTCCTCGGCGGCGTCAGCCCGGTGGGCGGGGACATACTGAGCGAACTCGTCCAGGAGGCGGCGAGTGAGGGCGGGCGCGATCACGGCGTCGCCGGAGGCGACCGCGCGGATGCCGGCGAGGAGTTCCTCGGGGCGCGCGTCCTTGAGGAGGAAACCGCTGGCCCCGGCCCGGATCGCGGCGTGGACGTACTCGTCGAGGTCGAACGTCGTGAGCACGAGGACGCGTGAGCGGCCGCCGGCGGCGACGATGCGGCGGGTGGCCTCGATGCCGTCCATGCCGGGCATGCGGACGTCCATCAGGACGACGTCCGGGCGCAGTTCGGCGGCCTTGCGGACGGCCTCCGCGCCGTGGGCGGCCTCCCCGACGAAGTCGGTCTCGGGGACGGAGTCCAGGAGCAGGTGGAAGCCGTAGCGCTGCAGAGGCTGGTCGTCCACGATGAGGACGGTCGTCACCGGTCACCGCCCCGGGGCGTGAGGTCGAGGACGGCTTCGACGCTCCATCCTCCGCCTCCCCTCGGCCCCGCGCTGACGGTGCCTCCGTACAGAGCCGCTCTCTCCCGCATGCCCACCAGGCCGTGTCCTTCCTCGTTGGGCGGTCCGAACCGTGTGGCCGGGCCGGTGTCCTGGACCCGGATGCTCAGCCGGGCGCCCGTCACGACAACCGCCAGGTGCACCCGGGCGTCGTCGCCGGCGTGCTTCATGGTGTTGGTGAGGGCCTCCTGGACGATCCGGTACACCGTCAGCTGGACCCCGCCGTCCAGGGCGTCGACGTCGCCGGAGGTCCGGTAGACGACCTCCAGTCCCGCGGCACGTACCGTGGCGCACAGCGCGCCGATGTCCGCGATGCCGGGCTGCGGGCTGAGCTCGGGCCCGCCGGCCGGACCGTCCCCGGCCTCGCGCAGTACGCCGAGCACGCGCCGCAGCTCGCCGAGGGCCTGCCGGCCGGTGTCGCCGATGAGCTGCAGGGCCTCCTTGCCGCGTTCGGGTGCGATGTCCGTGGCGTAGGCGCCGGCGTCGGCGAGCGTGATGATGACGGACAGGTTGTGGCCGACGATGTCGTGCATCTCGCGGGCGACCCGGGTGCGTTCGGTGGCCGTGGCCAGCCTGCTGCGCTGGTCGCGCTCGATTTCCAGCCGGGCGGCCCGCTCCCGTAGTCCGGCGAGCTGGGCCCGGCGGATTCGTACCATGAGGCCGAGCGTGAGGGCCGCCGTGGCCGTGCTCAGCAGGAAGAACAGCGCGTCCCACACGGACACGGCCGAGGACGCGCGGAACGCGACCAGCAGCATGGCTCCCGCCATGACCGCACCGGCCCATGGGAGCTGCCGCAGCCGCCCATGCAGGGCCAGGCTGTACAGGGCGATGAAGAGGGCGACGTCCGCGCGCAGCGCCGCGCCCAGGGACCATTGGAGGACGAACACCGAGGCTATGACGCCGAAGGCCGCCATGGGCCTGCGTCGCCGCCACAGCAGGGGCAGAACCAGTCCTGCCTGCAGTGCCAGCATTCCCGCGACGGGCAGCTCGGTGAAGGCGAGCCGGAAGCGGCGCGGGCCGCCGCCGTCGTCCACACTGCCGCGCAGCAGGTCGGGCAGGCAGAACATCAGGAAGACCACGATCACGACCGCGGTGTCCAGCACCCAGGGATGTGTCCGGTCGGCCTGCCGCAACCGCTGGCCGCCCCGGGACAGCCGGGCGACCAGCGGTCCCATCCCGCTGATGTCATCGGTGATCACGCACGTCACCTGTCCATGGTGCGCGCGTCAGACGTCGGTGCGCGCGAGCCGGTACGCCGCGCCGCCCAGCGCAAGCGCCGTCCAGCACAGGAAGACCAGCAGCCCGGCGCCCGGCGACAGTGATGTCGAGTCGTGGGTCAGCGCGAACATCGACTCACCCGCGTTGGACGGCAGGTAGGGGCTGATGTCGTCCTGCCAGGAACTCGGTAGCAGGGAGATCAGCCCCGGGATCAGCATCAGGGCCGCCACCAGCACCGAGATTCCGCCGGCCACCGACCGCAGGAGCGCGCCCAGCGCCACGCCGATCACGCCGACCAGGCCGAGGTAGAGCCCGGCGCCCAGCAGACTCCGCGGGACACCCGCGTGCGACAGGCTCATGGCCGCGGGTGTGCCCGAGACGATTCCGCTGCCGACCAGGAAGGCGACGAACGCCCCCAGCGTCCCCACGGCCAGGGCGACCAGCCCGAACACCACCGCCTTGGACCACAGCACGGGCAGCCGGCGGGGCACCGCCGCGAGGGTGGAACGGATCATCCCGGTGGAGTACTCGCCCGCCGTGACCAGCACGCCGAGCACGCCCAGGGCGAGTTGGGCGAAGTTCGTGCCGAAGAGGGACAGGCTGACGGCCGTCGAGGCGGCGAAGTCCCGGTCCATGTGGCCGGAGCCGATCTCGGACGTATAGCGGCTCGCGGCGATCAGGCCGAACGCCACGAGGAACAGCAGGCCGAGGACAAGGGTGATCCAGGTCGAGCGCAAGGACCACAGCTTGGCCCATTCGGAGACGAGCACGCGCCGTCCGGTCACCCGGTAGGCGGGGCGCACGGGGGTGGTGCGGGGTGATTCGGCCGTTGCGGTGAGGGTGCTCATGCGGGCCTCCCAAGCGTCTCGATCGCGGTCGTGGAGCCGTGGTACTCCACGGCATCCCTGGTCAGGTCCATGAACGCCTCCTCAAGCGACACGCTTCGCGCGCTCAGCTCGAACAGCGCGATGCCGTGTTCGGCGGCCCTCAGCCCGATCTCGCGGGCGGTCAGGCCAGTCACCTGCAGTTCCTCGGAACCGATCCGGCCGGTGACATCGACGTCCGGCCCGGCGAGTACGTCTCGCAGCCGGGCCGGGTCCTGGGTGACAACCTTCACCGTGTCCCCGCCGGCCTCGCGGATCAGGTCTGCCACGGTGGTGTCGGCCAGCAGCCGCCCGCGCCCCACGATGATCAGGTGGTCCGCCACCAGGGCCATCTCGCTCATCAGATGGGAGGACACGAACACCGTCCGGCCCTCGTCGGCGAGCCCTTTCAGGAGGTTGCGGATCCAGAGCACCCCTTCCGGGTCCAGCCCGTTGACCGGCTCATCGAGCATCACCGTCTGCGGATCGCCCAGCAGCGCCGCCGCGATGCCCAGCCGCTGGCCCATCCCGAGGGAGAAGGCGCCGGCCCGCTTCTTCGCCACGCTGTCGAGTCCGGCGAGGCCGATGACCTCGTCGACCCGGCTGCCGGGAATGCCGTGGGTGAGCGCGAGCGCTTTGAGGTGGTTGTACGCCGAGCGGCCCGGGTGGATCGACTTGGCCTCCAGGAGGGCGCCGACCTCCTGCAGCGGGGCCTGGTGGCGGGCGTAGTGGCGGCCGTTCACGGTGACGGAGCCGCTGGTCGGGGCGTCGAGGCCGACGATCATGCGCATGGTCGTGGACTTGCCCGCGCCGTTGGGCCCCAGGAAGCCGGTCACCGTGCCGGGCTTCACCACGAAGTCCAGCCCGTCGACGGCCGTCTTCTCGTCGTACCTCTTGGTCAACCGCCGTGCGTCGATCATTCGCGTTCTCCCTGTCGGGCTTCGGCGTCCGTCACGTCGGACGCCTCACCGGCAACGCTAGGTGCCGAATCGCCCGGATCCGGTGGTACCGGGAGGCTGAACCGCGCCGGTCGTGTAGTACCGCGGTACTACTTGCCTACCTGCGGTGTTTTCCGTGTTCGTCGGCTCCGCCGTGGTGGCAGCAGGCGTCCGGCTCGCCGCCCGGCCGGAAGACCTCTTCACCAGCCGGGCGGCCGCGCCCGGCCACCGTCGCCCCCGCGAACGCCTGCCGGACTGGCTCGACGCCGTCCGACAGGACGACGGACGGGGGCGTACTCCAGCCGGCGGGCCCAGGTGTCGCCGACGGTCCGCTGATCGGTGGCGGCCGCCGCGAGGCCGGCTTCCGCCAGGTCGTCGCCGTTGGACAGGCAGGGCAGGACGAGGGCCGGGTCCACGGCGGTGATCACGTTCGTCGTGGGCGGCGATGACCTCCGCCATGGCCTTCGGTGCGACCGAGTCCCACAGTTCGACCACGGCAAGACGGTCAGGCCGCTGTCGGCCATCCGCTCCAGTTCCGGGACGAGGTCTCGCGCAGGGCGCAACACGCACAGTCGTTGACCAGCGGTGTCTCACTGCGGGGGACAGTGCCGGCGGCGTCGCGGATCGACCGCGGGGCGGCGCAGCGAGATCAGATTCACCGGGCCACACCTCGACGTCGACCGCATCACCAACGCACTGGATGCCGCCTGGTCACCGATGCCGAACTTTCACTGGGCCGCGCGAGCTGGACCGGGTGGTCGGACCCCCTCTTCAGCCACGTGAGAACCAAATTGATAATGGGATCCATTTTCATATAGCCTCTGCGTGTCAGCAACCGGACGAAGGAGACTCACGATGGCCGTCCCCAAGCGGAAGATGTCCCGCAGCAACACCCGCCACCGCCGCGCGCAGTGGAAGGCGACCACGCCCCAGCTGGTGCCGATCACCGTGGACGGTGTCGTCTACCAGGTCCCGCAGCGCCTGAAGAAGGCGTACGAGCGCGGCCTCATCCAGCCGGAGGGCTGAGCGCTCATGGCGCCCACCGACCGGCTTCCCGTGACCGTGTTGTCCGGGTTTCTCGGGGCGGGGAAGACCACCCTGCTCAACCACGTCCTCGGCAACCGCGAAGGGCTGCGGGTCGCGGTCATCGTCAACGACATGAGCGAGGTCAACATCGATGCGGCGCTCGTCCGCGGCGGCGAGGCGGCCCTGTCCCGCACCGAGGAGCGGCTGGTCGAGATGACCAACGGGTGCATCTGCTGCACCCTGCGCGACGACCTGCTGGAGGAGGTCGACCGGCTCGCCCGGGAAGGCCGCTTCGACTACCTGCTCATCGAGTCCAGCGGCATCTCCGAGCCGATGCCTGTGGCCGCGACCTTCTCCTTCCCCCGCGACGACGGGGCGACGCTCGGCGACCTTGCCCGCCTGGACACGATGGTGACCGTCGTGGACGCAGCCGGTTTCCTTCCGGAGCTGGGCGGCGGCGACGAACTCGTCGCGCGCGGCCTGGATCAGTACGAGGACGACGAGCGGACCGTCAGCGATCTCCTCATGGACCAGGTCGAGTTCGCGGACGTCATCGTCCTCAACAAACTCGACCTGGTCGGCCCGGAAGAGGCACGCCAGTTGCGCGCCACGTTGTCCCGGCTCAACCCGGAGGCGCGGATCGTCCCGGCCGTTCGCGGGCAGGTTCCGCTCGAACACATCCTGGGCACCGGCCTGTTCGACGTCGAGCGGGCGCAGCAGGCCCCCGGCTGGGTGAAGGAGCTCAACGGCGACCACGTGCCGGAGACCGAGGAGTACGGCATCTCGTCGCTTGTGTTCCGCTCGGACCTGCCGTTCCATCCTGGGCGTCTGTGGACCTTTGTCACCAAGGCGCTTGACAGCGGTACCTTCGGGCGGGTCCTGCGCTCCAAGGGCTTCTTCTGGCTCGCCAGCCGGCCCCGGGTGACGGGACTGTGGTCGCAGGCCGGCGCCGTCGCCCGGTTCGAACCGTCGGGCGCCCGGGGCCCGGAGACCACGCAGGGCCAGGAGCTCGTCTTCATCGGCACCGGCCTGCGCACCCACGCCCTGCACGCGGCACTGGAAGCCTGCCTGCTGGTGCCGGGCGAACCTGTCCCCGCCGACGACGACTTCCCTGCTTGGGAGACGCACGGCATCGAAGACGCCTGCGAGCACGAGCAGGCGGCCTGAAGCACCAGCCCCCTCGCTCCGGGCCGGACGGTGGTCGCAGCCACGGCACCGTCCGGCTCGGTCCTTTTCGTCGGGTCCTCAGGAGACTGAGGTACGAGTGGCCACGTACGGCCCCTTCCAGTGCGCGGTCCAGGAGACGCTGCTGATTCCGCTCTACGGACGAGCGGTGGAGCACCGCAAGGAGGACGCCTCCCGCCACGTCCGTCATCGACAGCACGTGGACTGAGGCCGTGGCGGCCGGCTCCGCCGGTCCGTACTTCTTCACGGCAGAGGCGGTACTGCCCTTCGCTGGACGAGGCCGATGACCGCGCCCTCGTCCGTATGATCGCCGAGCACAACAACAGCTCCGGCCGTCAGCCGGGCGGGCACAGGGTGCTGCTCGGCGCGGGCAGCTGGATAGCCTCGGCCGTCTATAGCGGCGCTCGAATACGCAGGGCCGCACTGAACGAAGCGGCGCCCGGCACCGCAGGACGTTTGGTAGGCGGTGTGCCGGACCGCGCGGCCCGCGGATGATGACAGCTGCGCCGACTGACCAGCCCAGGCGTCGAAGGCGGCCGGCCCGTCGTCCGAGCGGGGCGTGCAGGTCGACGATGAGTGCCCGGCACTGCGCGGGCCCATCCGAAGGGTGGGCGCGGTTTCATGGCGGCCTACCCGAGGCGAGATCGGCGAGCGGAATGCGGCCGGCGCACCTTGGATGCGCGATCCGTGCGGAGCAGCAGATCCATGTTCAGGGACCCCGGCCTCGCATCGGCTTTACGCCGCAATTCGGCTCAGTGACTCGATGCCGCCGGGCGGTGACGGCGTCCTGTCTCTCCGGCGCGGGGGCGCGTCGATCTCACCGCACTGCACCTGCCCCTGGTCGGCGGCGCCGCCGGCCGATCCGGGTTAGGCCGACGACGGCCCCATCAGATGGGCCCGGCCGACTGGGGGTGCCATTCGGTGAGCAGGATGGTGGCGTCGTCGCGCAGCTTGCGGTCCTGGTGGAGCAGGATCCGCTGGATGAGGCGGCGCAGGGCTTCGGGTGCGGGCAGGCCGTCGGCCATGGCGCGCACGACGGTGTCGGCGAGGCGTTCTTCGCCGAACTGTTCGCCGGTGGCCGAGCGGGCCTCGGTGACGCCGTCGGTGAACATCAGCACCCGGTCGCCGGGCTGGAGACGGAAGGTGTGGACCGGAGGCGGGGGCAGGCCGGGGTCGCCCAGGCCGAGTGGCAGGTGCGGGTGGCGATCAAACGCCCCGGTGACGAGGCGGCCGTCGCGGACCAGCAGCGGCGCCGGGTGGCCGCAGTTGATCCAGTCGAGCCGGCCGGTGGCGGTGTCGAGGTCGGCGATGACGCAGGTCAGCAGCCGGTCGGGGATCCAGCGGGCGAGGGCGCGGTCAATCTGCTCCGAGATGTCGACCAGGTCGCCGCCGGCGCGGCGGGTGGAGCGGCAGGCAGCCAGGGCGACGGCGCTGCAGCCGCCGGATGCGAGGTCGTGGCCCATGGCGTCGAGCAGGGTCAGGTGCAGGCGGGTGCCGGACAGGCTGTGGTCGAAGGCGTCGCCGCCGACCTCGTAGGCGGGTTCCAGGAGTGCGGAGGAGGTGAAGGCGGCGGTGCCGATGGTCCGCGGGGGCACGAACGCCCACAGCAGCTCGGCCTGCAAGGCCATGGGGTGGCTGCGGATCGTCTGCGCCAGGACGTCGCTGTAGTGCTGCTTGGTGGCGAGGGTCATCGCGGTCAGGGAGGCCAGGGCTTCGGCGTGTTCCAGCAGGGGCCCTTCGAGAACGGGGGCGGTGACTTTCAGGACGCCGAGGCGTCCGACGCCGTCAACCAGCGGCAACCAGCCCACAGCGGAGTGCGGGCCGGTGCCCGCGGTGATCTGCGCCGTCTCGGCGCGGTAGGCGCGCCCTGCCAGGGAGGTGTCCACCGCGATGGACTCCAGCTCCACCGGCGACCCGGCGACCAGGAGCTCCGTCTGTTCCGGGGTGGGCAGGGCGACCAGCTGGTCCTGCTGCAGATCCGCGACGAAGACCCGCGCCTCGGTCATGCCCAGACGCACGGCGGCATCCTGGACCAGCGCGGGAATCTCCCGCGGCGTCAGCCGGTGGGCGGCGGCCAGCACGTCGGCGAGGACCTCCCCCAAGCCGGATCCATGGAAAGACACGCGCCTACCCTTCGCAGATGGGCCGGCCACTTCCGGTGGCCTGCCTTCATCATCGCGCGCACAAGGCCCGCACCGGCCCACGAAACTCCGCCCCCCACCGCGACCGCGAGAAACGGACACGTTCCACTCCCCGACCCGCGTCCAGCCTGGGTGAGGGGGAACGGGACCTCGCGTCCGGTGCCGCGAGGTGCCGCTGCGACTGCCCGGCGGCCGCTGAGCACCGGCCGGCGCCTCGGCTGCGGCGGCGCGGTCCGAGAGGCGCCGGCTGCTGGTGCGGGCGCAGGTCCGGGAGGGCTCCGGCGCCGGCACTGGTGACAGGGGCCGCGGGGAGCGATGGAGGAGGGACGGTTGGCCGGAGGCAGCACCATGGACGAGCACGGCGACCCCCGGTGCGTCATCGACGGCTTCTTCGCCGAGCAGGAGGCCCTCGCGGCAGCCGGGGCCGGCTCGGCCGGGCCACCGTAGCCGAATCCCTCGGACAGGCGGATCACCCGCAGCGGGCTTTCCCAACGGACGGGGGCATGCCCGCGGCTGTGCAGGGAAAGCGCCGGGTAACGGTGTCGTGGTGTGGCGCCCCTCGGGTTTGGGAGGCCGAAGATGGCTCGGTCGGTCGGTATCGATCTGGGAACGACGAACTCGGTGGTCTCCGTCCTCGAGGGCGGCGAGCCGACCGTCGTCGCCAACGCGGAGGGTGCGCGGACCACACCGTCCGTGGTCGCCTTCGCCAAGGGCGGTGACGTGCTGGTCGGCGAGCTGGCCAAGCGGCAGGCGGTGACGAACGTGGACCGCACTGTCCGGTCGGTCAAGCGGCACATCGGAGAGGCGGACTGGCGGTTCCCCGAGAGCGGCGAGGTCGACGGCAAGCGGTACACCGCGCAGGAGATCTCCGCCCGTGTGCTGCAGAAGCTGAAGCGGGACGCCGCATCCTACCTGGGTGAGGACGTCACGGACGCGGTCATCACCGTGCCCGCGTACTTCAACGACTCCCAGCGGACAGCCACGAAGGAGGCGGGCGAGATCGCGGGCCTCAACGTCCTGCGCATCGTGAACGAGCCCACTGCGGCCGCCCTCGCGTACGGCCTCGACAAGGAGAACGACCAGACCGTCCTCGTCTTCGACCTCGGTGGCGGCACCTTCGACGTGTCCCTCCTGGAGATCGGCGAGGGCGTGGTGGAGGTCAAGGCCACGAACGGAGACACGCACCTCGGCGGTGACGACTGGGACCAGCGCGTCGTCGACTACCTGGTGAAGCAGTTCAAGAACGGCTACGGCGTCGATCTGTCCAAGGACAAGATGGCGGTGCAGCGTCTGCGCGAGGCCGCCGAGAAGGCGAAGATCGAGCTGTCCTCGGCCACGGAGACCACGATCAACCTGCCCTACGTCACGGCGTCCGCCGAGGGCCCGTTGCACCTGGAGGAGAAGCTCACCCGGGCGCAGTTCGAGAAGATGACGGAGGACCTGCTGCAGCGCTGCAAGAGCCCCTTCCACCAGGCGGTCGACGACGCGAGGATCAAGGTCGCGGACATCGATCACGTGATCCTGGTCGGCGGGTCGACCCGCATGCCCGCGGTGACCGAGCTGGTGAAGTCCCTGACCGGCAAGGACCCGCATAAGGGCGTGAACCCGGACGAGGTCGTCGCCGTCGGCGCCGCCCTGCAGGCCGGTGTCCTCAAGGGTGAGGTCAAGGATGTCCTGCTGCTCGACGTGACGCCGCTGTCCCTCGGCATCGAGACCAAGGGCGGCATCATGACCAAGCTGATCGAGCGCAACACCACGATCCCGACCCGGCGCTCGGAGGTCTTCACCACCGCCGACGACAACCAGCCGTCCGTGCAGATCCAGGTCTACCAGGGCGAGCGCGAGATCGCGGCGTACAACAAGAAGCTCGGCATGTTCGAGCTGACCGGTCTGCCGCCGGCCCCGCGCGGCGTCCCGCAGATCGAGGTCGCCTTCGACATCGACGCCAACGGCATCATGCACGTGACCGCGAAGGACCTGGGCACGGGCAAGGAGCAGAAGATGACCGTCACCGGCGGCTCCTCCCTGCCGAAGGACGACATCGAGCGGATGATGCGCGACGCCGAAGCCCATGCCGAGGAGGACCGGCGCCGCCGCGAGGCCGCCGAGACCCGCAACCAGGGCGAGCAGCTCGTCTACCAGACCGAGAAACTGCTCAAGGACAACGCGGACAAGATCCCCGGCGACGTGAAGGGCGAAGTCGAGGCCGCGATCACCGAGCTGAAGGAGAAGCTCAAGGGCGAGGACGCCGCGGAGATCCGCACTGCCGTCGACCGGCTGACCACGGCCGCCCAGCGGATCGGCACCGCGATGTACGCCAACCAGCAGGAGGCGCAAGGAGGTGCCGGGCCCACGGCCGGCGGTGGAGCCGGTGGCGAGGAGGACATCGTCGATGCCGAGATCGTCGACGAGGAGAAGCGGGAGGGCAAGGGCGAGTAGTCACGGACGGACGACAGCGGCCGAACCACGTGTCTGAGGTGCGAGGCGATCGAGCCACGCCGACAGGAGATCATCACGGTGATCGGTGCCACTGGTAGGCAGGGCGGCGGCCTCGTGCGGGCCATCCTTGCGGACCGCGAGGAGGAATTCGCGGTGCGCGCCGTCACCCGGCACCCCGACGGGGAGGCCGCCCGGGAACTGGAGCGCCTCGGCGTCGACGACATCGTCCGGGCCGACATGGACGATCCGCCCAGTCTCGCGCCGGATGCACGCCCACATGCAGGCTCTGGCCACCGAGTCCGCCGCATACAGCCGCGCGGTGGAGCCAACAGGCATCAGGAAGAGTCCGCGACACCTTCCTCGTCCCCCTCTTCCCTGCGCGTCACCGCACCCGAGCGGGCATCTGTCAGATCTGCGTGAACTTCCCGGCCGCAAGGTCGATACTGCCGAAGAGATCACTCACAGACGCCCACGTCGGACCACGAGCACCACCTGACGCCCAGTCACCAAAGTCGGCATCGAGTCAGCACCAGTACCGGCAGACGCCGCCACCGACCGTCATGGAACACCAAGGTCACGAATCACGCGCACCAGCAGTGACCTGCGAAAACGCAGCTCATAGGCCTACCTTCTAGCCTCCCGAGGAGACACCCATGAGGATGTTGATCAATGGCCCGGAGACGGTCGTCGCGGACGCGCTGCGCGGGATGGCCGCCGCGCACCCCGGGCTTTCCGTGGACGTGGAGAACCGGGTCGTGCTGCGGCGCGACGCGCCGGTGCCGGGGCAGGTGGCCCTGGTGTCGGGAGGCGGTTCGGGGCACGAGCCGCTGCACGCGGGGTTCGTGGGGCCCGGGATGCTGACGGCCGCGTGCGCCGGCGAGATCTTCACGAGTCCCGTGCCGGATCAGATGGTGCGGGCCGCGACCGCCGTGGACAGCGGCGCCGGGGTGCTGTTCGTGGTGAAGAACTACACCGGAGACGTGCTCAACTTCGAGATGGCCGCCGAGTTGGCGGAGGACGAGGGCGTCCGGATCGCCAAGGTGCTCGTCGACGACGACGTGGCGGTGACCGACAGCCTCTACACGGCCGGGCGGCGCGGCACCGGCGCCACGCTCTTCGTGGAGAAGCTCGCGGGCGCGGCGGCCGGGGAGGGCGCGCCGCTCGACCGGGTCGAGGCGGTGGCCCGGCGGGTGAACGAGCGCTCGCGCAGCTTCGGCGTGGCGCTGAGCGCCGTGACGACACCCGCGAAGGGCTCGCCCACCTTCGATCTCCCGGACGGTGAGCTGGAGTTGGGCATCGGCATCCACGGCGAGCCGGGCCGGGAGCGGCGGCCGATGATGAGCGCGCGGGAGATCGCGGACATCGCCGTCGGGGCCGTGGCCGACGATCTGCGCCCGCGCGGGCCGGTGCTCGCGCTGGTGAACGGGATGGGGGCGACCCCGCTGCTGGAGTTGTACGGGTTCAACGCCGAGGTGCAGCGGGTCCTCGGCGAGCGCGGGGTGCCGGTCGCCCGCACACTGGTCGGCAACTATGTGACCTCCCTCGACATGGCGGGCTGCTCGGTGACGCTGTGCGAGGCGGACGAGGAGCTGCTGCGGCTCTGGGACGCGCCGGTCGAGACGCCCGCGCTGCGCTGGGGACGGTGAGGGGACGATGAGCGAGGAGACGTACGGAGCCGGGTTCTTCCGTGACTGGATGACGGCGGCGGCCGTCGCCGTGGACCGGGAGGCGGACCGGCTGACCGAGCTGGACTCGGCGATCGGCGACGCCGACCACGGCGCCAATCTCAGGCGGGGCTTCGCGGCCGTGTCGGCCGCCCTGGAGAAGGAGCCGCCGGCCACGCCGGGGGCGGTCCTCGTCGCGGCCGGACGGCAGCTGATCTCCACGGTGGGCGGCGCGTCCGGGCCGCTGTACGGGACACTGCTGCGCCGCACCGGCAAGGCGCTGGGCGACGCCGAGCAGGTCTCGCGGGGCTCGCTCGCCGAGGCGCTGGCGGCCGGGGTCGCCGCCGTGGCACAGCTAGGCGGGGCCAAGGTCGGCGACAAGACGATGCTGGACGCGCTGACCCCCGCCGCCGAGGCGCTCGGCACCTCGTTCGCGGCCGCCCGCGAGGCGGCCGAGGCCGGCGCCCTCGCGACCGTACCCCTGCTGGCGCGCAAGGGCCGGGCGAGCTATCTCGGCGAGCGGTCCGTCGGGCACCAGGACCCGGGGGCGACCTCGTCGGCGCTGCTGTTCGCGGCGCTCGCGGAGGTGGCCGGATGAGCGAGAGTGCTCCGCACACGTCGGCGCGCCGCGTCGGAATCGTGCTCGTCTCGCACAGCGCGGCCGTCGCGGCGGCCGTCGCCGAACTCGCCGTCGGCCTCGCCGGCGGCGGCGACACGGCGCCGATCCTCCCGGCGGGCGGCACTCCGGACGGCGGTCTGGGCACCAGCGCCGACCTGATCACGGGCGCCGCGAAGGCCGCCGACCAGGGCGCCGGGGTGGCCCTCCTGGTCGACCTGGGCAGCGCGGTCCTGACGGTGAAGGCCCTGCTCGCGGAGGGCGACGAGCTGCCGGAGGGGGCGCGCCTGGTGGACGCCCCGTTCGTGGAGGGCGCGGTGGCGGCGCTGGTGACGGCGAGCGCCGGGGGCGACCTGGACGCGGTGGCGGCGGCGGCCTCGGAGGCGTACGCCTACCGCAAGGAGTGACGCTCAGGAGTGACGCTCCCGGCCCCTGGAGAGGGGGCGGCGCCGGTCGGCTCCTCCAGCGGGTTCAGCCGCCGGCCCGGTCCGTGGGCGCCGGCCGTCGCACGACCGCGCGGCCGGCGTCCAGGTCGAGGCCCATCGCGGGCGGTGCGCCGTCCTCCGCGTCGTGGCGGAGGACCATGTCGGTCCGCTGCTGCTCCAGGCGCACATGCTTCGTCGGGGTGAGGAGCGCGAAGAGTTCGTCGATGGCCATCGCGGCCGGATTGCCTCCTTCGGTGCGGGCCGCGAGCCGGCGGGCCAGGGCCCGTGGGCGGCCAGTGCGGTGGATCAACCGCCGGAGTAACGCCAGCGCGAAGAGCACCAGCATCAGCGCTCCCATCAGGAGCAGACTCAAGGTCATCACCATGACAGATCAACGGGAGGTCCTCCGTGATCGTTCCCGTGCCGCACGGGCGTCCGTCTCATGGGGCGTTCGTCTACGGGGCGGCCGTCTCACGGGGCATGGCGCACATCACCCGCCCACCTTTATGCAATTTGTTGCACAAGCCTTCGCCAGTCGTCTACAACAGTGCGTGACGACCCCGCGCGAGGAGGCGCCCCGATGGCCCCGAACACCCCGTACCCGCACCTGCTGAGCCCGCTGGACCTCGGGTTCACCACCCTGCCCAACCGGGTGCTCATGGGTTCCATGCACGTCGGCCTGGAGGAGACCGAGCACGGCTTCGAGCGCATGGCCGCGTTCTACGCCGAGCGCGCCCGTGGCGGCGTCGGGCTCATCGTCACCGGCGGCATCGCGCCCAACGAGGCCGGGCGGCCGTGGGACGGCGGGGCCAAGCTGACCAATGCCGAGGAGGTCGCCGAGCACCGGCTGATCACCGAGGCGGTGCACGCCGAGGGCGGCCGGATCGCGATGCAGATCCTGCACTTCGGCCGGTACGCGTACCACCCCGGCCTGGTCGCCCCGAGCCCGATCCAGGCGCCGATCAGCCCCTTCGTGCCGAACGAGCTGTCCGACGCCGAGGTCGAGCAGACGGTCGAGGACTACGCCCGCTGCGCCGAGCTGGCCAAGGAGGCCGGTTACGACGGCGTCGAGGTGATGGGCTCCGAGGGCTACCTGATCAACGAGTTCATCGCCGCCGCCACCAACCAGCGCACCGACCGCTGGGGCGGCTCCTACGAGAACCGGACGCGCTTCCCGCTGGAGATCGTGCGCCGGATCCGCGAGCGGGTCGGCGAGGAGTTCATCGTCGTCTACCGCCTCTCCATGCTCGACCTGGTCCCGGGCGGCTCCACCCTCGACGAGGTCGTCGCGCTCGCCAAGGAGATCGAGGCGGCCGGCGCCACCATCATCAACACGGGCATCGGCTGGCACGAGGCCCGCATCCCGACCATCGCCACCTCCGTGCCGCGCGGCGCCTACACCTGGGTGACCAAGCGGCTGATGGGCGCGGTGTCGGTGCCGCTGGTCACCAGCAACCGCATCAACACGCCCGAGGTCGCCGAGCAGATCCTCGCCGAGGGCCGCGCCGACATCGTGTCGATGGCGCGTCCGTTCCTCGCCGACCCGCAGTTCGTGGCGAAGGCCGCGGCCGGCCGCGCCGAGACGATCAACACCTGCATCGGCTGCAACCAGGCGTGCCTGGACCACACCTTCAGCCTGAAGATCACCTCCTGTCTGGTGAACCCGCGGGCTTGCCACGAGACCGAGCTGGTCCTCTCCCCCACCCGCCTCGCCAAGCGGATCGCCGTCGTCGGCGCCGGCCCGGCCGGCCTCGCCTGCGCCGTCTCCGCGGCCGAACGCGGCCACACGGTCACGCTGTTCGACGCCGGCGACCGGATCGGCGGCCAGCTGAACGTGGCCAACCAGGTGCCGGGCAAGGAGGAGTTCAACGAGACCCTGCGCTACTTCGGGGTCCAGCTCGCCGAGCGCGGTGTCGACGTCCGCCTCAACACGTACGTGTCGGCGGCCGACCTGGCGGACTTCGACGAGGTCGTCGTCGCCACCGGCGTCACCCCGCGCGTCCCCGAGATCGAGGGCGTCGACCACCCGAGCGTCGTGGGCTACCTGGACGTGCTGCGCGACCGCGTGCCGGTCGGCGAGCGGGTCGCGATCCTCGGCGCGGGCGGCATCGGCTTCGACGTGGCCGAGTTCCTCACGGACGGCGGCGAGGGCGCGAGCCAGGACCCCGAGACGTACTTCCGCCAGTGGGGCGTCGACACCTCCTACGAGACCCGGGGCGGCCTGCGCACCCCCGAGCGGCCCCGGCCCCCGCGCCAGGTCCACCTGCTCCAGCGCAAGACCAGCAAGGTCGGCGCGGGTCTCGGCAAGACCACCGGCTGGATCCACCGCACCGAGCTGAAGCACCGGGGCGTCACGATGGTGGCGGGAGCCTCGTACGAGCGGATCGACGACGAGGGCCTGCACCTCACCATCGACGGCGAGGCGCAGCTCCTCCCGGTCGACACGGTGGTGCTGTGCACCGGCCAGGAGCCGCGCCGCGACCTGTACGAGGAGCTGGTGGCCGCCGGCCGCACGGTGCACCTGATCGGCGGCGCGGACGTCGCCGCCGAGCTGGACGCCAAGCGGGCCATCGACCAGGGCACGCGGCTCGCCGCCACCCTGTAGGCGAACGGCCACCGGGCCCAGGGCCACCCACCGGGCCCAGGGCCACCGGCCACCGGCCACCGGCCACCGGCCACCGGCCACCGGCCACCGGGCCGTCGATTCCACGAGCCGTCCGACCGGTCGAACCTAGGATGCGTCCATGTCCCTCCCGCACGCGATCCTCACGGCACTGCTCGAGAAGCCGTCCTCCGGCCTCGAACTGACCCGCCGCTTCGACCGGTCGATCGGCTACTTCTGGTCCTCCACCCACCAGCAGATCTATCGCGAGCTCGGCAAGCTGGAGCAGGCGGGGTACATCCGTGCCCTGCCCGCCGCCGTCCCCGCCCGGGGACAGAAGAAGGAGTACGAGGTGCTGCCCGCCGGCCGCGCCGAGCTCGCGTCCTGGGTCGGGACCGCGGAGGACCCGAAGCCGATGCGCTCGGCGCTGCTGCTGCGCATGCGCGCGGCGGCGGTGGTCGGCGGCCGCGGCCTGCGGGAGGAGCTGGAGCGCCATCTCGGCCTGCACCGCGCCCAGTTGGACGAGTACCTGGCGATCGAGGAACGCGACTTCCCGCCCGCGCGGCGGACGACGGAACCGGACCGGCTGCGCCATCTGGTGCTGCGGGGCGGGATCGAGCTGGAGCGCTTCTGGGTGCAGTGGCTGAGCCAGGCGATCACTGAGCTCACGGAGTCCGGCGGGGAAACGGGCGCGGTCTGATCTCCGCCCACCTAACGGGCGCACGAGGGCGGCACGCGTGGGTGAGCGTGCGCCGGGAGTGATTCTTCGCGCGGGGTGGCGCGACTGCGCGGGCGTTGAAGTGAGGGCTCCCCGCTGAGCATTCTTGGGCGCGGCGGCAAAGGTCCTGACGCCTGCCGCCTTGAGTGCTTGTCGGGGATCGTCGGCCACCACACGTGAGCGAGAACGCATTGAAGCAGCAGCATCCCTGGGGCAGGGCCGTCGTCGTCGGCGGCAGCTACGCGGGGCTGGTCACCGCGCGGGTTCTGGCCGACTTCTTCGACGAGGTGATCCTGCTGGAGCGGGACTCCGTCGACGAGGACACGGGCACCCATCCCGGTGCGCCGCAGGGCTATCACGCGCACGCGATGCTGGCGAAGGGCGGCGAGATCCTGGAGAGGCTCTTCCCCGGGCTGCGCGAGGAGCTGCGCGCGGCCGGTGCTCCGGTCTTCGACTACGGGGAGAGCATCGATTTCCTGCTGCCGGCCGGCACCGCGCCGCGCACCCGCACCGGTGTCAGGATCCAGACGTTCACCCGCCACGAGCTGGAGCGGAGGCTGCGCCGCAGGGTGCTGGGGATGCCGCAGGTGACACTGATGGCCGGCACCACGTGCACCGGCCTGGTGCGCACGGGGCGGGGCCGGGTGGGCGGGGTGAGCTACCGCCGCGGCGCGGACCCCACCGGGCAGACCGCGGAACTGACCGCCGACCTGGTCGTCGATGCCTCGGGCCGGACCAGTGCGCTGGAGGACTGGCTGACCGCGCTCGGTGTCACCGTGCCGCCGAAGCGGACGGTGAAGGCGAAGGTCACGTACACCTCCATGAACTTCGACCGGCCCGAGGACGGGCACCCGGACTTCTTCGTCGCCTACCAGATGCTCTTCGCCCCGCGGGTCCCCCGTGCCGGTGTGCTGCTGGCCGTCGAGGGCGGCCGCTGGACGTGCTCGCTGTTCGGCTTCCAGGAGCATCCGCCGACGGACGACGACGGCTACCTGAAGTTCGCCCACACGCTCGACAACCCGCACCTGGCGCAGCAGCTGCTCCGGCGGAGCGAGCAGGAACCCACGCACCGGTACACCAACGTCGACAACCGGTGGCGGCCCTACCACCTCGTCAAGAACTGGCCCGACCGGCTCGTCTCGGTGGGCGACGCGGTCTGCGTCTTCAACCCGGTGTACGGGCAGGGCCTGACCGTCGCCGCGATGGAGGCCGAGCTGCTGCACGCGATGCTCACGCGGCAGCGGGCCGCGGGCCGGTCCCTCGACGGCGTCGCGCGCGTCTTCCAACGGCGGGTCGGCCGGATGCTCCTGGCCCCGTGGACGCTCTCCACCAACTCCGACCTGATGTGGAATCCCGAGCGGCAGCCCGCGGGCGCCCGTATCGCGCACTGGTACAACACCCGGCTGTTCCAGGTCGCCGTGAAGGACGCCGCGGTGTGGTCGCGGTTCGTGCGCGTGGTCAACATGACGGCGTCGCCGGCGATCCTCTTCCATCCGGCCGTCGCCGCGAAGGTGCTCACCACCGCCGCGCGCGACGTGCCGCGCGCCACCGTGGATACTGGTCAGTCACTGACCTGACGGATCCACGGGGGTGGATCCACCCACGCGAAAGGGCGAGGATGGCCGACGAGTTGGGATCCCGCAGGGCACGCAAGTCGCGTCACGCGGTGGTCATCGGGGGGAGCCTCGCGGGTCTGCTGGCCGCGCGGGTGCTGAGCGAGCACGCGGAGCGGGTCACGGTGGTGGAGCGCGACCGCTATCCCGAGACGGCGGACGCCCGCCCCGGTGTCCCGCAGGGCAGGCATCTCCATGTACTGATCGAGGGCGGACAGCACGCCCTCGACGAGCTGCTGCCCGGCTTCATGAGCGAGCTGCACGCTCTGGGCGCGCCGAAGGTCGGCATTCCCGAGGACATGATCCAGTGGCAGAACGGGCAGTGGTTCGCCCGCACTCCGGCCACGGCCCACTTCTACACCGGACCGCGCGACCAGCTCGAATGGCTGGTGCGGAAGCGGGTGTTCGCGGACCGGCGGATCGAACTCGTCGAGGGTACCGAGACGGTGGGGCTGCTCGGCGACTCCTCCCGGGTGAGCGGCGTGCTGCTGCGCGAGCGCGGCGCGGGCGCCGCCAAGGAGCCGTACCCGCTGGAGGCCGATCTGGTCGTGGACGCCTCCGGGCGCTCGACCCGCGCGGCGGACTGGCTGGCCGGCATCGGCGCCGAGGCCCCGCACGAGGAGACCCTCGACACCGGGCTGGCGTACGCGACCCGGATGTACCGCTCGCCCGCCGCCGACCCGTCGGTGGACGCCCTCGGCTACTACGTCGTGCCCAACCCCTCGCAGGTGTACGGCGCCGTGGTGCTGCCGCTCGGCGACGGGCGTCACCTGGTCACCCTGTCGGGGCTGCGCGACGACCTCCCGCCCACCGACGAGAACCTGTTCGAGGAGTACGCGCGCAAGCTGCCGCACCCGGTGGTGGGTGACTGGATCGCGAAGGCCGAGCCGATGTCGCCGGTGTACGGCTTCCGCAAGACCGCCAACATCCGTCGCCGGTACGACCGTCCGGGCCGCCGGCCGGCCGGTTTCCTCGCCACCGGCGACGCGTTGTGCGCCTTCAACCCGATCTACGGGCAGGGCATGGCGGTGGCCGCGCTGAGCGCGGTCGCGCTGCGCGAGGCCCTGTCGGATCCGAAGCGCACGCCGACGACGCGGCGGGTGCAGAAGGCGCTGCTCGGCGCCTCGCAGCAGGCGTGGGACATCTCGGCCGGCGCCGACAAGAAGATGCCGGGCGCCACCGGCGACGCGGCGCGCGCGGGGGCCATGGACAAGTTCACCGGCTGGTACCTGCGCCGGGTCCAGGAACGCACCGCGGGCAACCCCGTCGTGGGCGCGGCCTTCCGTTCCGCGCTGACCCTGAACGCCCCGCTGACGGTGCTGTTCGCCCCGGCGGTGGCCCGCGAGGTGCTGTTCGGGCCGGTGCCCGAGACGCCCGCCGCGCCGCCGCTGCGCCGCGTGGAGAGCTAGAACCGCGAGGGGCGGCCGTTCATCACCACGGCCGCCCCTCGTGTCTCACGGGCCGATCTCGAACGTCGGCGGCTTGAGGCCCTTCAGACAGCTGGTGTCCGGCGAGCTCGGGCGGTCGAAGAACGACACGGTCATCGTCTGCGCGCACTTCGAGTCGGCGAACACGACGTGGGCGACGTAGGGCACCGTGACGGCGATGGACCGGCTCAGCGTGCTGGCGGCGTACGCACCGCTGCTCGCCGCGGTCTGGGCGTCGAAGCCGCCGGACAGGACGAGGGTCGGGATGTCGCTGTACGTCCGCTCCCGGATCGACGGGTCCGCCGGGGGGACGTCCCAGGCGTCGCAGTCCGGGTGGAGCCAGGTGAGGAACGGAGCGTTGACCAGCACCGAGCGGGGGAACGACGGGAACAGGCGGCGGCCTGCCCGCACGATGTCCGCCTCGCTCTCGTAGGGGGTCCACTCCCGGCAGAAGACGCCGTAGGCGAGGCCGTGGGACGTCCTTCCGATGGCCTGCGGGCTGAGCTTGCCGCCGGCCCACTGCTCGGCGATCCGCCGCGGGTGGCCGTGGGCCAGGTCGTCGATGGAGCGGGGCACTCCGGCCGCCACATGAGTGGCGGAGGCCAGCCAGTTCACCAGGACTCCGCCGTCCAGCACGACCTTCACCGGCTTCGACTGACCCGGCACCGTGACGGTCGTGGTGACCGGATGGGCCTCGACCTCGCTGACGAGGCGCTCGAACGTGGCCTTGAGGTGCGGATAGCGGGTGTTGCAGGCGGGCTGCTGCTCGCAGGCCCTGAACAGGCCGTCGTAGCCCTCTCGTGCGGCCTTCCAGGTCACCGCCCCGCCGGCCAGGGCCGGCGGCAGGACACCGTCGATGCCGACCGACCGGATGCCCTCCGGATGCAGGCGCAGGTAGTGGAGCGCCAGGTTCGTGCCGTACGAGATGCCGAACACGTTCCACTTCTTGATGCCCAGCGCCTTGCGCAGGTCGTCGTAGTCGGCGGCGCTCTCGGGGCCGTAGTAGGCGCTGGGGTCGGCCCCGCGGCTCACCACCCGGTCGCGGCACTTCCGCGTCTCCTCGACGTGCAGACGCCCGGTGGACGGGGCGCCGAAGACGAGGCCGAGGGAGTCCGCGGCGAACCGGTCGACATTCGGGCAGGTGAGCTGCGGGTCGGCCGAGTAGGTGCCCCGCTGGGACATGAAGATCAGGTCCCGGTCGCGGTTCAGGTGACCGTTCAACGCCATCGGGATCTCGGAGACGGCGTCGTCGCCGGGTCCGCCGGCGAGCCAGACGATCGGGTCGCCGGGGTGCTTCTTCGTGGCCGCCGGGATGATGGCCACCGCGAGGGTGATCCTGCGTCCCCCGCCGTGGTGCGCGTCAGTGCCCTCGTGCCCGTACCCGCCAGGGCCCTCGTGGCCGTACCCGTCAGGGCCTTCGTGCCGGTGGCGGGTCTCGGGGACGGTCAGGGTTCCGCAGTGGGCGGTCTTCAGGGCGGGGATCGGGTCCGCCGTCCGCGGGCAGGGTCCCGGTACGAAGCGGGCGTGGCCCGCCGACCCGGCGATCGTGCCGAGCGGCGCCGCGGGGCGGGACTCGGCCTGGGCGGGTGCCGCGACGAGGCCGGCGGCGAGGACACCGGCGGTGGCCCCGGCGAGCGCGGCGGGGAGGCGTCCCGCAATGCGCCGGTGGTGAGGTGGTCGAAGGGACATCATTCGGTCTCCGTGTCAGGTGATGGTGAACGGTGGGGGCTTGAGCCCTGCCACGCAGCTCGTGTCGGGCGTGGTCGGGTGCTTGAGGAAGGAGGCCAGGACGCTCGCCGCGCAGGGCGACTGGGGCACCACCCAGTGGCCGATGCCGGGGATCCGTACGGAGGTGGAGCGGGGCAGGGTGCGGGCCGCGACCCGGGCCCAGCTCGCACCGGTCTTGGCGTCGTAGGTTCCGGAGAGGAGGAGCGTCGGCACCTTGCTGAAGGTGGCCACGCGCTGGATCGCGGTGCGGTCCGGGACGTTCCAGACGTCGCACACGTGGTGCTCGAAGGGCAGTTGCGGGGGTTGGGCCAGGACGGTGTCCGGAAAGCCGGGGAAGTTCCGACGGCCCGCCTTCAGGATGTCGTTCTCGCCGAAGCCCGGCGCCCACTCGGCGCACGCCACGGACTGCGTCAGGCCGTGGGCGAACGCGCCGATGCGGGTCGCCACGTCGACGGCCCGGGCGCGCGCGAAGCGGGTCGGGTTCCCGTGGGCGAGTTCGTCGAGTGCGGCGGGGACGTCGACGGCCCTGACGGTGTTGGCGACGAGGATGTTGAGGAGCGCGCCGCCGTCGAGGTCGACCTTGACCGGCTTCCCGCCGCCCGGCGGCTCTGCCATCAGGGTCAGCGGGTGTGCCTCGAGGCGGCGTACCTGTTCGTCGAGCGTCCGTCTCAGGTGCGGGTAGCGGCTCTTGCAGGCGGGCTGGGCCGCGCACGCCGCGAAGATCTCGCTGATCCCCTCCCCGGCGCTGTCCCAGGTCCACGGCAGGTTCACGACCTGGGGCGGCGCGATCGAGTCGATCGCCACCGAGCGGATCCCCTCGGGGTGGCGGCGCAGGTAGGTGAGGGCCAGGTTGGTGCCGTACGAGTAGCCGTAGACGTTCCACCGGTCGATGCCGAGCGCCGTGCGCAGGTCGGCGAAGTCCGCCGCGTTCTCGGTGGTGTTGTAGGCGCTCAGGCGGACTCCGCCGGCGGTGAGGCGGTCCCGGCACTCCTGGGTCGCGCGGACCAGGAGCCGCCCGGTGGAGGGGGCGTCGTAGCGCAGTCCCACGGCCTTCACGTTGAAGTGGTCGATCTCCGGGCAGGCGAGGTTCGGCTGCGAGTAGAGCCCGCCGCGCTGGGCCATGACGATCAGGTCGTTGTTCCGGTTCACGCCGGAGGAGATGAGGAAGGGGATGTTGTCGAAGGCGTCCCCGCCGGGACCGCCCTCCATGAACACCACCGGCTCCTCGGCCGGCTTCGCCGATTCGGCGGGGATGATCGCGACGGCCAGCCGGATGGTCCGGCCGCCGCCGCGGTGGTCGTGGTGGTGGCGGCGGCTCTCGGGCACCTCCAGGAATCCGCACCGCCCGGGGACCGGCTCGGGCGTCTTCGGGCAGGGGGCCGGCACGAACCGCGCCGGGCCACCCGGGTGGGGCCCGTGAGCGGGTGACAGCGTGTTGCCGGGTGGCGAAGGGCTTCCCGTCGCCGGCGCGGCCACGGTCGGGCCGGCCGCACCCATCAGGGTCAGACCGGCCGCGGCGAGCGCGAGGCCGGTACGGGTGCCTCCGGAGCGTCGCCGTCCGTACGGGCGCCGGGCGCGCGCTCGTAGGGCGCCTTGTTCCGTCATGTGATCGGGTCTCTCTCTGTGGACCACGGCCGTCCAGACCGGGACGACACCGCGTGGCTCAGCCCGCCACGGCGGGGCCGCGCGGGCACTGTGCTGGTCAGCCTGCGGTCGTGGTGGGGCTCCCACCACCCGTGTGATCCACTCGGAGCAGTCAGACGCCCGGGGCCGCCGCCACCACGCCGGCGGCGATGCCGGCGCTCAGCGCCGCGTAGTCGTCGGCGTTCTGGCCCGCGTAGCGCAGGGCGAAGTCGGCGACGGCGCGGTCGAAGACGTCGGAGGTGCCGAGGTAGGCGGCGATCGCGATGCGGTCGCCGGAGCGGGCGTGGGCGCGGGCCAGGGCGCGGCCGCAGAGACGGGCGTAGTCGCGGAGGGTGGCCGGGGACATGGTCTCGACCTCGGCGGAACCCTTCATGTCGCGCAACTGGCGCCAGTAGAAGTGGCGTTGTTCGGGTCCGGTCATCCACCCGAGGAAGATGTCGCTGGCGGCCTGGATGAGCCGCTGGCCGCTGACCACCCGGTGGCCCTGGTGGGTGAAGGCGCTCGGCTGGAGGTACTGCTCCAGGACCGACCGGCCGGCCTCCTTGATCTGGAGGAAGAGCGGGTCGGCGTCGTCGCGGCCCTCGAGGAGCAGGATGAAGCAGCGGGTGCCGACGCTGCCGACGCCGACGACCTTGCGGGCGGCGTCGACGAAGCGGTAGCGGTCGAGGAGGATCCGGCGCTCCTCGGCGAGGGAGCTGCGGTAGTCGCTGAAGATCTTCCCGATGGTGATCCGGTCGACGTCGGTGACCCGTTCGAGGAGCGGCGGGTCGTCGACGATGTGCCGGCCCGACGCGTCCTTCTCGGTGAGCCTTGCGAGGGCGTGGAGGCTGGTGCGGCGGCGGGCGTGCGCGAGCCGGCTCTCGACGCGGGCCCGGTCGGCCCCGTGGACGAGGGAGGACAGGTCGTCGGCGGCGATCCGCTCGTACCAGACCTCGAGTTCTCCGAGTCCGGCGAGGCGCCGCATGGTCGTGCGGTACGACTCGGTGGCGGCGAGGGCGGCGCGGTGGGCCTTGGGCTTGGCGGAGCCGTTCTGGAGGGCGGCGACGACGACGGAGGCGGCGAGTCGCTTGACGTCCCATTCGAAGGGCCCGGGGAGCGTCTCGTCGAAGTCGTTCACGTCGAAGAGAAGCGTCCGTTCGGGTGATGCGTAGACGCCGAAGTTGAGCAGGTGGGCGTCGCCGCAGAGTTGCACGGTGAGTCCGGAGCTGCGGGTGGTGGCGAGGTCGGCGGCCATGACGGCGGCGGCGCCGCGCAGGAAGGCGAAGGGCGAGGCGGCCATCCGGCCGTAGCGGACGGGGGCGAGTTCGGGCAGCCGGTCGACGGCCTCCTGTTCGAGGAGGGCTATGGGGTCGGGGCGCTGGGAGGAGGGTATCCAGCGTCCGTGCGAGGACCGGGGAACACGCTTGCGGGCGGCCTTGCCTCGTTCGGCCCGTTCGGACGGTGTCGTCATCCGGCCTCACCGCCTCCTCACACCGCCACGGCCGCGGCGCCGAACGCCGCTGTCGCCGCTGTTGCTGGTGCGATCCATTACAAGGCGCGCTGCTCGTTTCGGCCACTCTCGCCGACGGGACTTCCAGAATGGTTTAGACCAATGATAGGAATTGATCACCCATACGGCTCGATTGGTTACACCGAGCAATGGTTGAACCGAGCACGGTTGAACTCAGTACGACAGAGAGGGTCCGAGACATGGCCGAGCCCGTTCCCGAGCAGGGGCCGAGGGCGGAGCTTCCGCTCTACCTCCGGGTCGCCGCCGCACTCCGCGACGACCTGACCCATCGCCGCATTCCGGCCGGCAGCCGGCTGCCGGCCGAGCGCCATCTCGCGCTCCGCTTCCGCGTCAACCGGCAGACCGTCCGCAGCGCGCTCCAACTCCTGCGCGAGGAACGGCTCGTGGTGACCGACCGGCGCGGCACGTTCGCCGCCGCGACGGACGCGGGCCCCGCGGACGAGCCGCGCGGTCTGCCCAGCGCGCCGCGCCGGCAGTCCTTCCCGGGCGGCCCGCGGGCCGCCGACGCTCTGGTGCGCGCGGCGCTGTCCTGGGAGGCGCCGCCCACGGCACTCGCCGGGCGGCTGTGTCTGGCGTCCGGGGAGCCCACGCTCGTGTACCGGCACGTGGTGCTGACCCCGGCGGGCATCTCGCTGCAGCGCTCGGTCTCCTGGTTCTCGCGGCCCGCGCTCGCGGAGATCCCGCAGCTCGGCCGCTACCGGCGGAGCTCCGAGCGGTACCGGCAGCCCGATCTGCGGCTGCTCTACCACTGGATGCACCAGGCGGGTCTGCGCACCACCCATCGCGAGTCGGTCGGCGTGCCGGCCGTGTCCGCGGCCCCGGACAGGGTGGCCGGGGACACGGCGGGCGGCGCCGCCCGGCTGAGCGTGCACCGCGTGGTGAGCGACCAGCACGGGCACGCCCTGGAGGTCACCGACATCGACGTCGCGGCCCGGACCGGGGCCTGGACCTACGAGTTCGCGGGCTGACCCGCGCACCTGGACCGTCGGCCGGGCCTCCGCCAGGGCCCGCCGACCGGACGCCCGGCCGACGGCCCGGGGGCCCGGCCGAAAGGCCCGACGGCCCGGCCGAAAGGCCCGACGGCCCGGACGCGCGCCCTGGTCCCCGACCGAGGCACCCACGCCCGGGCCCCCGACCGAAGGACCCGCGCCGGGCGGCCGACCGAGGGACCCGCGCCCGGCCCCGTGCCCGTAGGGCCGTCAGACGATCCCCTCGGCGATCTCCGCCTCCTCGCGCGCCGTGCCGTACGACTGCGGCGTGCCGTACGAGCGGCGGGCGACGTACCACCAGACGCTGGCCAGGACGAGAACCACGGCCAGGGCGATCACCGCGTAGTTCATGGTGTCGACGGTGACCGGCGAGCGCTGGGGCAGGCAGAACAGGACGGTGACGAAGGCGACCCAGATCACCGCGATCCAGCCGATCGGGCGGCTCCAGCGGCCCAGGTTCCACGGCCCGGGGACGAAGTCCTTGCCGGCCCGCAGACGCAGCAGGATCGGGATGGCGTAGGCCGGGGTGATGCCGATGACGTTGATCGCGGTGACGGCACCGTACGCCGTGGCCGAGTAGAGCGAGGGCACGGCGAGCAGCGCCGCGACGACCACCGAGAGCCAGACGGCCGGCACCGGGGTGTGGGTGCTGCTGCTGACGCGGCGCCAGATCGCCGAGCCGGGCAGGGCGTTGTCGCGGCTGAAGGCGAAGACCATGCGGCTGGCGGCGGCGACCTCGGCGTTGCCGCAGAAGAGCTGGGCGACGATCACCACGAGCAGCAGGGCCTTGGCACCGCCCTCGCCGAGCGCGTCGAGGAAGATCTGGGCGGGCGGCACGCCGGTCGGAGAGTTCTGGGTGGCCGCGTAGTCCTTGATGGCGAAGGTGAGTCCGGCGAGCAGCGCGAAGCCGGCGATCCAGGAGGCCCAGATGGAGCGGACGATGCCCTTCGCGGCGGCCACGGAGGCGTTGGCGGTCTCCTCCGAGAGGTGGGCGGAGGCGTCGTAGCCGGAGAAGGTGTACTGGGCGAGGAGCAGGCCGATCGCGGCCACGTAGAGCGGGTTGGCCCAGCCGGTGTCGTCGACGAACTCCGTGAAGACGAAGGTCGCGGACTGGTGGTGGTCGGGGACGATCGCGAGCGCGCCGACGATGAGGGCGACGCCGCCGAGGTGCCACCACACGCTGATCGAGTTGAGGACGCTGACCAGCCGGACGCCGTAGAGGTTGAGCACGGCGTGCACGAGGAGGATCACCAGGAAGGTGACGAAGGTGGACTCGGGGGTGGGGACGATGCCCCACTGGAGGTTGAGGAAGGCGCCGGTGAAGAGCGCGGCGCCGTAGTCGATGCCCGCGATGGCGCCCAGCAGACCGAGCAGATTCAGCCAGCCGGTGTACCAGCCCCAGCGGCGGCCGCCTAGCCGGTCGGCCATGTAGTAGAGCGCGCCGGAGGTCGGGTAGGCGCTGGTGACCTCGGCGAGCGCGAGGCCGACGCAGAGCACGAACAGGCCGACGCCCGCCCAGCCCCACAGCATCACGGCGGGTCCGCCGGTGCCCAGGCCGAAGCCGTAGAGGGTCATGCAGCCGGAGAGCACGGAGATGACCGAGAAGCTGATGGCGAAGTTGCCGAAGCCGCCCATCCGCCGGGCCAGGACGGGCTGGTAGCCGAGCTCTCTGAGCCGGGCCTCCTCGTCCCGGTGGGCCGGTGGCGGCTTGCGTATCGCGTCGGTGGGAGCGGGGCGGGACATGCGTTCCTCCGGGGGGAGAGGGGGGTTGGGGACGGGGGAATCAGGGGGTGGGGGGTGTCAGGGGCCGGTGCGGCCCTCGGAGGCGCCCAGGCAGCGGGCCCGGGCGCGCAGGAAGACCTCCTCGGCGGGCCCGCGCTCGTCGGGCCGGTCGGTGCGGCACGACCATGGCTGCGGGGTCCAGAACGGGCCGAGCGACTCGAACACGCGGGCCGCGTCGGGGAACCGCAGCGCGCCGTAGAGTGCGTGCGCCAGGTGGTTGAGGTCGAGCAGGCTGGCTTCCTCGGTGGCGCAGAAGAGGAACCAGGTGTCCATGGCCCGGCGGGTGTCGCGGACGGCGTCCTCGGTCACCCAGTGCAGGTCCAGGGCGCGTTCGTGGCCGCGTTCGCGGCGGTAGCGTTCGACCCGGACGTAGAGCGGGAGGGCGTGCAGGGCAGAGCCCACGGGGGCCATCGACGCGGCCCACTGGGCGTAGTTGACGGCCTCGGAGAGCGGTCCGGAGCGGCGCGCGTACACGAACTGCAGCATGCGGTGGTGCGCCTCGCGGTTGTACGGGTCGCGCTTCTCGGCCTCGGCGAGCAGCCCCCAGGGGCCGGGCGGCAGCATCGGGGCGGGCGGGGCGAGGCGGTGTTCCTCCATGCGCTGCTGTGCGTCGAGTACGGACAGGGCGAGGCGGCCGACCCAGGGCACCGGGTCGGCGGGGGCGCGTTCGGCGGCGGCCAGGCAGGCGTTCCACGCCTCCTGCCACAGCTCGCGGGTGCGGGGGTGGGCGGCGCGGTGGGCGCGTACGGCCCGCTCGACGACGACGCGGGAGTGCATCACGGTGGCGGCGGCGGAGTCGGGCTGTTCGGCGCGCCAGGCCTCGACGACGTCGGTGCCGGCCGCGACGGCGCCGAGCACCTGGGTGCGACGGGTCCAGCCGGACCAGCCGGAGGTCTCGTCGAGTAATCGGGCCATGGCCACCCAACGGCCCGTCCGCAGGTCCTGGACGGCGCCGCGCAGGGCGTGGTCGTGGCCCGCCGGGTGATAGACGGGCCGGAAGCCTTGCGCCGCCATCAGGCGGCGCGGCGGAAGGTGGGCGACATGGTTCCTCGTGGGGTCGGGGTCGGTGAAGGGGGTGGTCAGTCCCCTGGGATGGAGGGCGTGTCCGTCCCGGCCGTTGAACGGCGATCACTATAGAGGTTGCCGGACGTGACCGATCCACTTTTCTCCGTGACCGTAACTAATCAGCCAGCGACTGAATTTGACTTGATGTCAGCGACGTCGGCGAACCTGACGGCCTCGCGCCCGAAGTCTTGACGGAGCGTCCCGGCTGCATCAGGCTGACCGGTTCCACGATCAAGGAACCCGGGCGGTTCCCGGTGGAACAACGACGACAGATCGACGACAGGGAGTCGCACACATGACGGGCCCGGTACTCGCCGTCGACCAGGGCACGTCGGGCACCAAAGCGCTCGTCGTCTGCCCCGAACGCGGTGTCCTCGGCACCGGTTTCGCCCCGGTGCACCCGCGCGCCCTGCCCGGCGGGCTCGTCGAGGTCGACCCTCGTGAGCTGTACGACTCCGTGGTCGCGGCCGGACGTGAGGCTCTCGCCGCAGCCGGGGAGCCCGCCGTCGCCGTGGGCCTGGCCAACCAGGGCGAGACGGTGCTCGCCTGGGACCTCGCGAACGGCGAACCGCTCGGCGACGCGCTGGTCTGGCAGGACCGCCGGGCGGCCTCGGTCTGCGATGAACTCACTGATCACGCAGAGGAGTTGACACGGATCACCGGTCTGCCGCTCGATCCGTACTTCGCCGCTCCGAAGATGGCCTGGATCCGCCGCAGCCTGACCGGCGCGGGCGTGGTCACGACGAGCGACGCATGGCTGGTGCACCGGCTCACGGGCGCCTTCGTCACCGACGCCGCCACGGCCGGCCGCACCGGACTGCTCGACCTGGACAGCGTCGCCTGGTCCGACACCGCGCTCGACGTCTACGGACTCGGCGCGGAGCGGCTGCCGCGCGTCGTCGACTGCGACACGCCCGTCGGTACCACCACCGCCTTCGGCCCGCCACTCCCCCTCACCGGGCTCCTCGTCGACCAGCAGGCCGCCCTGCTCGCCCAGGACGTGACCGCGCCCGGCACCGCCAAGTGCACATACGGCACCGGGGCGTTCCTGCTCGCCCAGACCGGGCCCGCGCCGCGCCGTGGCGGCTCCGGCCTGGTCGCCTGCGTCGCCTGGCGGCTCGCCGGGCGCACCAGCTACTGCCTGGACGGGCAGGTCTACACGGCCGCCTCCGCCGTCCGCTGGCTCACCGACCTCGGGGTGATCGGCGGCGCCCAGGACCTCGACCCGGTCGGCGGCGCCGTCCCGGACTCCGGCGGCGTCACCTTCGTCCCGGCCCTCGCCGGTCTCGCCGCCCCCTGGTGGCGCGGCGACGTCCGCGGCTCGCTCACCGGCCTCGGCCTCGACACCCGGCCCGGCCATCTGGTCCGGGCCCTCTGCGAAGGCATCGCCGCCCAGGTCACGGAGCTGGCCACGGCCGCGGGCGGCGACCTCGGCACCCCGCTCACCACCCTGCGCGTCGACGGCGGCCTGACCCGCTCGGCCCTGCTCATGCAGACCCAGGCCGACCTCCTCCAGCGGCCCGTCGAGGTCTCCGCCCTCCCCGACGCGACCGCCCTCGGCGTCGCGGCCGTCGCCCGCCTCGGCCACTCCCCCGGCCTCCCCGTCCACGAGGCCGTCCCGGAGTGGAAGCCGTCGGCGGTCTACCAGCCGCGGATCACCGCCGACGAGGCCGCGGACCGCCTGGGCCGGTTCCGCACGGCCGTGGCGGCGCTGCTCGCCGGCACCGGCCACGCCGAAGGACCCGCGGCGTGACCGTCACCCGGCGCGGGGTGCTGCCGGACAGCTCGGCGCCCGGAGCCGCGTACGACGTCACCGTCGTCGGCGCGGGCGTGGTGGGCTGCGCCATCGCCCGCGAGTTGGCCCGCCACTCGCTGCGGGTCGCGCTCGTGGAGGCGAGCGGGGACATCGGCGAGGGCAGCTCGAAGGCCAACACCGCGATCCTGCACACCGGTTTCGACGCCGTGCCCGGCTCCCTGGAGGCCCGCCTCGTCCGCGAGGGCGCAGGGCTGCTCGCCGCGTACGCCGAGGAAACCGGCATCCCCGTCGAGCCCGTCGGCGCACTGCTCGTCGCCTGGGACGAGGAGCAGCTCGCGGCGCTGCCCCGGCTCGCCGACAAGGCCGTCCGCAACGGGCACCACGGCACCCGGCCGCTGACCGCCGCCGAACTGTACGCGCGCGAGCCCCACTTGGGGCCGGGTGCGCTCGGCGCGCTCGACGTGCCGGGCGAGGCCGTCGTCTGCCCGTGGACGACCCCGCTCGCGTACGCCACGCAGGCCGTGCGCTCCGGCGTCGACCTGCACCTGGAGTGCCCGGTGGAGAAGGTCCACCCGGGAGCAGCCGGGACGCCGCACCGGCTGGTCACCCGGCGCGGAGTGCTGCGCACCCGTTTCCTGGTCAACGCCTGCGGGCTGTACGCGGACGCCTTCGACGCGCTGATGGGACGGTACGACTTCACGGTCACCCCGCGGCGCGGACAGCTCGTGGTCTTCGACAAGTTCGCGCGCGGCCTGGTCCGGCACATCCTGCTGCCGGTGCCGGGCGCGCTCGGCAAGGGCGTGCTGATCGCGCCGACCGTGTACGGCAACGTGCTGCTCGGCCCGACCGCGGAGGACCTCGACGACAAGACGGCGACCTGCTCGACCGCCGAGGGGCTCGCCTCGCTGCGCGCGCAGGGCGGCCGGATCCTGCCCGCGCTGCTCGACGAGGAGGTCACCGCCGTCTACGCGGGCCTGCGCGCCGCCACCGGCGCCGAGGACTACCGGATCGCCGCCCACCCCGAGCTGCGGTACGTGACGGTCGGCGGCATCCGCTCCACCGGCCTGACGGCCTCGATGGCCCTCGGCCGGCACACGGTGGAACTGCTCGCCGACGCGGGCCTGGAACTCGGCGCCGAACGGCCGCTCGCGCCCGTCCGGATGCCGAACCTCGGCGAGGCGTTCCCCCGGCCGTACCGGGACGCCGGGCGGATCGCCCGAGACCCCGCGTACGGCACGATCGTCTGCCACTGCGAGCGGGTGACCCGGGGCGAGATCCGCGACGCGCTCGCCTCCACCGTGCCGCCCGCGTCCCTGGACGGACTGCGGCGCCGCACCCGGGCGCGGGCGGGCCGCTGCCAGGGCTTCTCCTGCGGGGCGGCGGTACGGGCGCTGTTCGAGGAGGGCGTGCGGTGAACCGTACGGTGGACGTGGTGATCGTGGGCGCGGGCCCGGCGGGGCTCGCCGCGGCGGACCGGCTCGCGGCGGCGGGCGCGGGCCGGGTGGAGGTCCTGGAGCGGGAGGCGGCTCCCGGCGGGGTTCCCCGGCACTGCGCGCGTCCCGGCTTCGGCGCGTGGCCGGGCCCGGTCTATGCCCACCGGGCGGTGCGTGCGGCGGTACGGGCCGGGGCCGACGTACGGGCCGGGGTGAGCGCGACCGGCTGGGCGGGCCCCCTCACGCTTGAGGTCACGGCGCCCACCGGCCCGGAGCGGATCACGGCCCGCGCGGTGCTCCTCGCCACGGGCGCGCGGGAGCGGCCGCGCAGCGCGCGCCTGGTGCCGGGCTCCCGGCCCGCCGGGGTGCTGAGCACGGGTGAACTCCAGCAGTCCGTCGAGCTGTTCGGGCTGCGCGGCGAGCGCATCGGGCGCCGCGCGGTCGTCGTCGGCTCCGACCCGGTGGCCCGGCACGCGGCCCGCACCCTGCAGCGGGCCGGGGTCACGGTGGCGGCCGTCGTCGCGGACCGGCCCCGGAGCCCGCGGATGCCGGGCACACCCGTCCTGCAGGGGACGACGGTGACCGAACTCGTCGGCCGCGGGCGACTCACGGGCGTCCGGGTGCGCGGCGCCGACGGCCGTACGGGGCTGCTGCGCTGCGACACGGCGGTGTTCACGGGCGACTGGCTGCCGGACCACGAACTGGCCCGGTCGGGCGGCATCCCCCTGGACCGGGCCACCCGGGGGCCGTCCGTCGACTCCGCCTTCCGTACGCCGGTGCCGGGCGTCTTCGCGGCCGGCAACCTGCTCCGAGGCGTCGAACCGGCCACGGCGGCCGCGGCGGAAGGCCGCGCCGCGGCGGCGTCGGTCCTGGGGTACCTGGCGGGCGCGCCGTGGCCCGCGCCGGGTGTGCCGCTGGTCGCGGCGGGCGAGCTGCGCTGGCTGTCGCCGGGCCGGCTCACGGCACCGGCGCCGGCTGATCCCGTCCTGCTGCTTCGTCCCGCGACCCGCCTGGTCCGGCCGGTACTGACCATCACCCAGGACGAACGGGTGGTGCAGGAACGACGACTGCCCACCCTGCTGGTCCCGCACCGCTCGCTGCGGCACGCGGCCGGCTGGGCGGCGGACGTGGACCCGCAGGGCGGCCCGGTGACCGTGTACCTCCAAGGCCCTTAGGGGCTGCCAGCGGCTTTGGGGGGCTGCCAGCCTGGTCGGCCCGGCCGGAGGACTAGGGGGTGTCCTCCGAGCGGAGGGCCGTGCGGACCCCGGTGATCACCACCACGGTCAGGCACAGGGCGATGACGGTCTCCGCCCACAGGAAGGCGAACCAGTCCAGCACGCAGCCGATCGGGGGCGAGCCGGGCGCGGTGTTGCGAAACGCCGCGAGGGCGAAGAGGGTGGCGGCCATCCAGGAGAGGGCGGGCCAGACCAGGCCCTGGCCGCGGGTCGTCAGATACCAGGCTCCGAGCAGCACCGCCGCCGCCAGCGCCCACATCACGCCCATCATGAACACCGCGAAGACGAGCAGGCTGCCCGACCGGGTCAGCGTCAGCGCCATGGCGGCCTCCTGCCGGGCGGCCGTGGGACGTGCCGAGGCGGAGAACAGCGTGTCGTTGTTGGAGAACAGCAGACGCACCGGCACCTGCCTGCCGCCCAGCCGCGCCCGGAACCCGATGGTGGTCTCGTAGCCGTCGAAGGGGTAGTCGCTGATCGACCCGTCCGCGACGGCGACCCGCACGTCCCTGGTCGCCAGCCGCTCGTGCGCCGCGAACTCCAGGTCGCTGAGGGTGGCCCCGGAGGTCTGGAGGCTGAGGTCGGCCACCGGGGCCGCGCCCTCGGCCTCGCCGAGGGTCCCGTGCACGGTGACCCAGACGCGCAGGTCGAGCTCTTTGGCCACGGCGTCGACGTGTTGGACGGTGGCCTCCACGTCCACCCGCTCGGCGGCCCCCGAGCCGACGGTCCGGACCGTTGCGACCGACTCCCGCTCGGTGAACTGCAGCGACGAGCCCACGGCCACCGCCGCCACGATCAGGACCACGATGGGCAGCAGGACCGGCAGGAGGGACCCCCCGGAGCGGCGCGGGCGCCGCGGGCGGCGTGGGCGGCGTGGGTCCGACGGTGTGGCCATGGTGACTCCGACGGGGTAGGGAGGGGAGCGAACGCGGCCGGCCCGCCCCAGGGAGCAGGCCGCGCGGTCCAGGCGGTGGGCTCTGGCAGCTGGCGCGGCAGGCCGTGTGACACGGTCCGGCCCCATCGTGTCGGACGAACCGCGGGGTCGCGGCTCGTGACCGCTTCGTGTGCACCCGAACGCACCAGCAGGTGGCGCCGGGACAGCGCTCTCCGCCCTGGCCGCCCCGGTCCTCACCGGGGCGGCCAGCCCCGGCCCGACGTCGCGGCGCCTGTCCGATCCGCGGATTTCCCGGGTATCAGGCCTCCTACTCGCCGCCAGGGTCGAGCGCGGCGCCGGTCCTGCTGGGCACGGTGCTGGACCCGAAGCCGATCGCCGCGACCGGCAACTACCTGGGCTTCCGGTGGAACTTCAGCAGCGAGCAGGAACGTGAGGCGTGGACCAACGCCCGCAAGGCGACCGCCACCGCGTACGGCACGCCGGTGACCAGCACGGTCGCGATCGCCACCAAGGGCGTCTTCGCCGAGGCCGTCCTGGGACGCGCCAACTCGGCCGAGAAGATCGACCTGACCCGGTTCTGGGACTGGAAGGACTCGCCCATCCAGATCACCCCGGCCGACATCGCCCCCGTCTCCACCGCTTCGCGCGCGCAGAACCTGGACACCAAGGTGGCGCCCCTGGGCGCCTCCGAGGCGCGGTTCACGCCCCTGGTGGCGATGCCCGACCCGGCCGGGCTGCAGACGGCGCAGGCCAGCCCCACCGCCAACCTGTTCCGCGACATGAGCGGCATCAACACCGTCACCCAGGTCCTCACCAAGGGCATCGAGGCCACCGTGAGCAACGACAAGGCCGCCGGCGAACGCGGCCAGGAAGCCCTCAAGACCGCCACCGAGCACCTGCAGAAGATGCAGCAGCTGGCGAACAGCCGCCGCCAAGGGGGCCGCGTCCGTGGCCACCGGCGGAGCCGGCAACCTCAGCGCCCTCGGCGGCATGATGAACCAGGGCAAGGACGGGGCGGACAAGAAGCAACCCCGCCACACCACCCCAGCAACCGCACCCGCGGCCCGCCCCGACCCCTTCGGCGCGGACCGCGGGCGCGTGCCGGGCTGCGGCGACTGCCACCCCACCCTCAGATGATCAAGATCCGATCATGGAGGAACGGGAACGGTCATCATCAGTCAAATGATGGTTCGTCATGTTTTGTGAAGCTAGCGTGATTCGACAGAGCCCGTTCGTTCGGCCGGGCTTCTCATCCCGCGAGAGGCGGAACACATGGCACTGACCACCGACCACACGGCGATACGCCCGGGGCGGCTGCGCCGCCTGCGGCGTGGCGCCGGAGCAGCATGAGCGAGCGCGGTCCTCGGCGCCGCGGCTGCGGTGCTGCCGGCGGTGCCCGCTCCCGCGGCCGACCCCGCGTCCCTGCTCTACATCCCCTCCGGCCACGCCAACGTCCACGGCGTCGACCCGGCCACCGGGGCGACGGTCTCCACCCTCCCGAGCGGCGGGGCGTCGCCGTACGCGGCGGTCACCCCGGACGGCTCCCAGGTGCGGACCGGCAGCAGCCCATACGCCCTCTCGGTGGTCGACACCGCCACCAACACCGTCGCCGCCACCATCCGGGTCCGGGGCGCGTTCGGGGCGGCGGTCAGCCCGGACGGCACGCGCGCGTACGTCAGCAACAGCCAGGACCCAGCCCTCCAGCACCGCCCGCTGGGCATCGGTGACCGACAACGGCGGATTCCTCGGACCCGGACGACTCATACCCAACTAACGGCGAATCTCCGACTCAGGTCACTAGCTCGCCGCGACCGGGCCGATGGTCAGCGAGTGCACGGTGGGGCCCGCGCAGTGCTCCGTCTTCCACGGGACGAAGAGCGCGGCCTTCTGATCCGGCGGGTAGATCCGCAGGCCCTCGGCGGGAGAGAGCTTGCACTGCGCCGGGTCGTAACCGCTGATGCCGTTCGCGTCGCGCAGCTTGGCGCTCGCCCGACCGCCGGGCTTGAGGGTGACGGTGGTGACCGTACCCGGCTCGCGCACGGCGGTGTTTCCGGACTGCACGCCGTTCTGCGCCACGTAGGAGACGCCCGGGTAGCCGGTCATCGTGCACGTGACGGTGGAGCTGTTGGTGAACACCAGGGTCGCGTAGATCGAACCCGCGGCGGGTTCGGGGGTCGTCAGGGCGGCCGAGAGCTGGCTGCTCCTGCACTTCTGGGGAGCGCCGCCACTCGGGTGGGTGGTCCGGGTGGTGCTGCCGGACGAAGAGGGCGGGGCCTGCGGGGCGGACGGGGAGCTCGTACCACCGGACGGCGTGTTCGGCGCCGAGGGAGCCGACGGGTTCGAAGGGGCCGACTCGGTCGACGGGGCCGACGGATTCGGGGCGGGGGCGCTCGGGTTGGAGGAGGACGAACAAGCCGTCAGCGCCAGCGACGCGGCGGCGAGGACGACGACCGGGAGCACGGCCCTTCCTGCCTTCCGCCGTGGCGGCTTCGGGGCGGCCGCGTCCCGTCCGCTTCGAGCCGGCCATGGCGGCATCCCGCGTCGTCCGCGCCCGCGCGGTTCCACTTCGCCCGTCCCGGCGCTGCCGGGGTGGCTCGAACGTGCCTCGATCATGTCTTCACGGTACGCCCGCCCTGCCACTCGGCACCAGAGCCCTGACCTCGCGGGGACCCCGTCCGCGCCGGCGGCCCTGAGCTCGTAGGACCGCCCCGGCCAGGCGTCGTTGCCCTACGAGACCGTCTCCTCCAGGAGGGCGCCGAGGCGGTCGAGGACGTGCGGCCAGCCGTGGCCCATCCCCTCGAACGCCTGGCGGCCGAGCGGCGAGTCGAGGTCGAAGCCGGCGTGGGTGAGGAAGAGGCGGGTGCCCCTGCCCTCCGGTTCGAGGCACCAGGTGATCGTGGTGTCGAGGGAGCCCTCGGCGAAGCGGTACGCGAGGAGGCGCTCGGGGACGGCCTCGGTCACCTCGCAGGGCTGGCTGCCGAAGTTGCCCATGTCGAGGGTGAAGCGGTGGCCGACGACCGGCTTCACGTCCCCGGCGGCCCACCAGCGGGCGTGCAGCTCGGGGTCGGTGAGCGCGGCCCAGACGGCGGCCGGCGGGTGGGGCAGGAACCGGGCGAGGCGGATGGTGTCGCTCTCGGGCTGGTCGCTCATGTCTCGTTCTCCTCGTTCTCGTCGTGCGCGTTCTCGTCGTGCGCGTTCTCGTCGTGCGCGCTCTCGTCGTGCTCGTGCTCCCGCTGCTGGTCCCGCTGCTCGTCGAGCAGGTCGGCCAGGGCGTCCAGGCGCTGCTTCCAGTAGTGCTCGAAGGGATGCAGCCACTCGCTCACCTCGGCGAGCGGGGCCGGCTTCAGGTGGTAGTAGCGGTGCCGGCCGCGCGGCTCCTCCCGCACCAGGCCGGCGGACTTGAGCACGGCCAGGTGCTCGGAGACAGCGGGCCGGCCGAGCGCGAAGAGTCCTGCCAGCTCGCCGGTGGAGCGCGGGCCGTCCCGCAGCGTTTCGAGCAGTTTGCGGCGCACCGGATTGGCCAGCACGCCGAACACATCAGTGGGCATGCCGCCACGATACGTCGGGATTCTCCGACGCATCAAAGATTTCCGACGGGTCGGGCCGCCCGGTGACCGGTGAGCGGCGAGCTGCGGGGCACGCGGGACCGGGGTCCGCCACACTGGGCCGTATGCCCGAGAAGCGCAGCGCCGGTCTCCTCCTCTTCCGCCGCACGTCGGACGGCGGCACGGAGGTCCTGATCGCCCACATGGGCGGCCCGTTCTGGGCCTCGCGGTCCGAGGCGGCCTGGTCGGTCCCCAAGGGCGAGTACGGGCCCGGCGAGCCGCCCGAGGCCGCGGCGCGCCGGGAGTTCGAGGAGGAACTGGGGCTTCCGGCGCCTGACGGAGAGTGGATCGCGCTCGGCGAGGTGCGGCAGCGCAACGGAAAGCTCGTCACCGTCTGGGCCGTGGAGGCGGATCTCGACCCGGCCGCGGTGGTGCCGGGGAGCTTCACGATGGAGTGGCCGCGCGGTTCGGGCGTGCAGCGCGAGTTCCCGGAGATCGACCGGGTCGGCTGGTACGGACTCCCGGCGGCCGAACCGCTTCTGGTGGCGGGTCAGCGGGAGTTCCTGGCGCGGCTCGCGGCGCACCTGGACGCCGCCGGGGCCTGATTGTCAGACCCGTACGAGAGGGTGGAAGGCGTCAGTCTCGAACGAACCGACAGGGAGCCCGACATGACGACCGTCACCGGCCGCGAGCGCGCCGCCGCCCAGGCCTATCTGCGACTGCTCGAATCCACCCAGGCCGTGCTCTCCGACCCGCGCCTCGAGCCGTACGCGGCGGCGATGCTCACCCATCCGATGGCGGAGGCCGACGCGGCGCTGCGAGAAGCGGGGCTTTCCGGGAACGAGGCACGACTGCTCGGCCTGGTCGCCTCCCTGCGGGCCTCCCCCGCACCAGAACGGGGGAGGGCCGGGTGAGGGGGTCGCCGTGAGCTCGGGTCGCCGAGGGCGGCGGCCACCGCCCTGAGGCGGTCCGTCGCCCTGAGGGGGTCAGTCGCACGGGCCATGCCGAGGGCGGCGGCCACCGGCCTGAGACGGTCTGTCGCCCTGAGGCGGTCCGTCGCACGGGCCATGCCGAGGGCGGCGGCCACCGGCCGCCCTGAGGCGGTCCATCACCCTGCGGCGGTCCGTCGCACGGGCCGCGTCGAGACCGGGCCGCCGCCCTGCGGACGGTGGCCTGGCGTGCCGCGGCAGCTGCGGTCCGCCGCTCAGCCGACCGTCTCCCCCGTCGGCTCGGTGGGCTCGCCCTCCGACGCCCGCCTCGGGTGGCGGCCGTGAAGTTCGGCGAGACCGCGGCGGGTGGTGGCGAGGACGACGCGGTCGCCGGCGCCGAGGACCGTGCCGGCCGGGAGCTCCCAGGCCGGGACGTAGCCGGAGCGGTCGTGCGGGACGCCGGCGCCCCCGCGGGCGATGACGCGCCAGGCACCCGGGCGGAACGCCTCCGCGACCGTGCGGCCGTTCAGGAGGGGATGGTCGGCGACGTCGAGGGCGGCGAAGAGGAGCACCCGGCGTTCGACGGGGATCGCGCCGAGGATCTGGCGGCCGATCATCGACCCGGCGAAGGCGGGCGCCGCCAGGTGCGAGACGCTGCGGCTGCGGGTGACGGCGTGCGGGTAGGCGGTGCGCAGGGTGCGGTAGACGGCGGTGGCGAAGTCGTCGTCGTACAGGCGCAGGGCGACCCGCAGCTCGGGGCTGAGCGAGCGGGCGTGCAGCGCGGCCTCCAGGTTGGTGATGTCGACGCTGGTGAGGGCGAGCAGGGCGCGGGCGCGGTGGATGCGGGCGGCCTCCAGGACGCCCTCCTCCGTGACGTCGCCGATGACGGTCGGCACCCGCAGCCGCCGGGCGAGCGCGAGCCCGCGCGCCTCGGGGTCGGCCTCGACGCAGACCACGGGGATGTTCATGCGGCGCAGCCGGGCGAGGACGCGGGTGCCGACCTTCCCGAGGCCGAGGAGCACGACGTGCCCGGAGAGTCCGCGCGGCGGGCGGCGCAGCGTGGTCGCGCTGCGGAAGGTGCCGAAGGCCTCCAGGAGCGCGGCGATCACCACGGGCAGCAGGAGCAGTCCGACGAATCCGGCGAGGATCTGCAGCACCTGACGGCTGGTCGGCTCGCCGACGGCCGGGTCGCCGATGGCGAAGATGTCGAGCAGGATCAGATAGGCCGCGTGCAGCGGATGGTCGCCGGTGGTGAGGGTGGACGCCAGCGCGAGGGCGACGACGGCGGCCGCGACCCCGGCGAGCGACCAGCGCAGCCGCCGCGAGAACAGCGAGCCGACGGGCAGCGCGGAGGCGCTGAGCCAGCCGGGGGTCTGCGCCGGGCCCTCGTACCGGACCGTCTCGAGCGCGACGACGCCCCGCCCGGGCGCGGCGGCCACCTCGGCGTCGCCGGGCAGCAGCCGCGGCCGCTGGTCGCCGCTGCGCTCGGAGCCCTCGCAGCCGGCCGGGTCGCCGGCGGTCGCGGAGAGCAGGGCGAGCGGGCACAGGCCCGGGTCGGCGACCTCGCCCGGCGCGGGCGGGGTGCGGTCCACGGCGTGCAGCAGCAGACCGCCCGCCTGGATGACCTTCTTGCTGCCGGAGACGGCGGTGGCCGCGAGCGCGGGCGCGGCGGTGTCCGCGTCGGAGAGCACGGTCGTGGCGGCGTCCAGCTTTCCGGGGTCGAGGCCCGGTTCGACGACGGCCGCGGCCTGGTCGAGGAGGGTGGCCAGGTGCTGGCCGAGGCGGCGGTTGTAGAGCCGGATGACCAGCCGGAGGCGCGGGTTGAGCCGGCGCGCGGTGAGCGCGGTACGGATGTTGCGCTCGTCGTCCTCGTGGACGAGGGCCAGCGCTGCGGCCCGCTCGACGCCCGCGTCGAGCAGCACGGCGTCGTCGACCTCGGCAGTCTCGACGACCCGGACAGCCGGCCGGTCCTCCACGGCCCCGACCCCGCCACCGGTCCCGGTCCCGGTGGTGCGGGTGACGGCGGCCGTGACCCGTCCGAAGAGCGCCATGGCCCGGCCGGTGCGCGGGGCGGGGCGCCCGGCCCGGTCGGCCCGCCCGGACCGCTCGCCGGGCGGCGGGACGAGCAGGGTGACCCGCTCCCCGTACATCTCGTTGAGTTCGGCCGAGAGCCGGTGGGCGAGGACGTCGTCGCCGCAGACGATCATGTGGTCGGACGGCGGCGGGGCACCCGTCGGGGCAACGGGCCTGCTCTGGTTCGGGAGTGAGGACACGTCACCAGGATGCCCTGCCGCCCGGAAGGCCGGGGCAGGCCGGGTCGCTTGCCTGCCGGAGGACGGGGACCGGCCGTGCGACGCGGAGGGCGGGCTCGCCGGGCTCCCGGCGCGCCGGCGGCCTCTGGCGCCGCTTCGGCGCGCCGCCCTGCCCTGCCCCGCGCCGCCCCGCGCCGCCCCGCGCCGCCCCGCGCCGCCCCGGCGCCATGATGTCGACCCGCGGGCGAGCCGCCGGCCCCGACACCGACGCGGCGGCGATCCGGTGGTGACCTGTGGGAACCCGATGGTCCGTCGGCGCCGACCCGCCGGCGACCGGATCGAGGCCCGGCGCCGACCCGTCGGGCGGCGGCCTCCTACGCCGGTCGGCGCAGTCCGATCTGCGGGGCGCGGGCGGCGTTCCTACGGTGGCTGAATGATCGTCATGCCAGCTCTCCGCCATGCCGCCGCCGGTGCCGCGGCGTTGCTGCTCGCCCTGCCGGTCCCGGCGGCCTCGGCCGCCGCCGTCGCGGAGCCCACCCCGCCCGCGCGCTCCTTCGTCGATCCCGCCCGGCTCGACCGCTCCGGCACGCAGGTGCAGCCGCTGCGCGGCGCCCCGGAGCTGCCGTCCGTCTCCGCGCTGTCCTGGCTGGTGGCCGACGCGGGCACGGGCGAGGTGCTCGCGGCGCGCAACGCGCACCGGCCGCTGCCGCCGGCCAGCACGCTGAAGACGCTGTTCGCGCTGACGGCGCTGCCGCACCACGCGCCGGACGAGCGCCACACCGTCCGCGACGAGGAGCTGGAGGGCATCGGCGAGGGCAGCAGCATGGTGGGTGTGAAGGAGGGCTTCACCTACAAGGTGTCGGACCTGTGGAACGGGGTCTTCCTCAGCTCGGGCAACGACGCCGTGCACGTGCTCGCCGCCCTGAACGGCGGCTGGGAGTCGATGACGAAGCAGATGCAGGAGAAGGCCCGCTCGCTCGGCGCCCGCGACACCCGGGTGGTCTCGCCGGACGGCTACGACGCCCCGGGTCAGGTGTCCTCCGCGTACGACCTGGCGGTGTTCGGGCGGGCGGGGCTCCAGGACCCGCAGTTCACCCGCTACTGCTCGACCGCGTACGCGGACTTCCCGGCCGGCGGATGGTCGTACGGCATCGTCAACACCAACCGGCTGCTCACGGGCGCGGACGGGGTGGCGCGCTACCCCGGGCTCATCGGCGTGAAGAACGGCTACACGAGCAACGCGGGCAACACCCTGGTCGCCGCCGCCCGGCGCGGCGGGCGGACCCTGGTGGTGTCGGTGATGAACCCGCAGGGCGGCGGCGGGTTCTCCGTGTACGAGGAGGCGCGGGAGCTGCTCGACTGGGGCTTCGACGCGTGGGGCCGGGTGCAGCCGGTCGGCTCCCTGAAGCCCACGAAGGACCTGCGCAAGGCTCCCGGAACCGCGCCCTCGCCGGAGTCGGTGCAGGCCCAGGCCCAGTCCCAGTCCCGGGCGCAGACCCAGGACCAGGCGAAGGCCCAGGCGAAGGCGGGCCCCGGGACCGGTGCCGGCGTGCAGGCCGCGGCGGCCGGCGGCCACGGCGCCGCCAAGGACGCCGCCCCGTCCGGCGGTGCCTCGGGACTGCCACTCGCCCTGGTGGGTTCGGCGCTCGGCGCCGCGCTCTCCCTGTGGCTGTGGCGCCGCTTCGGCGCCCGCGGCAACTGACGGACGGGGACCGGGCTCGCACCGTTCGGCGGTGGCCGAACCGCGGCGCGCCTACCGTCGTCCGGACGCCGCCCGGGAGCTGCCGGGGCGGCCTGCCGGGAGGAACGGGCGATGAGCACGGACAGCACGACGGACAACAGGACGGACTGGACGGCGGACAGGACGACGGACAGGACGACGGAGGGGGCGGCGGAGGGGGCGTACGCGGCGCAGGTCGCGCGGCGGTTTCGCGAGGTGAACGGCGAGCATCCGATGACGGCCGAGGACGACGCGTACGTGAGCGCGCAGTTCACGCCCCTGGAGACGCTGTGCGCCGCACTCGGCAGGGACGCGGCGCGGACGCGGCGGCACATGCTGGCAGGGCTGCTGCCGCTGCCCGGGTATCTGCGCTCCGACGGCGCGCAGATGGTCCCGCACGATCTGTTCGCGCTCGCCGACGCGGCGGGCGGTCCGGAGCGGCTGCGCGACTGGTTCACGGCGCACTGGGCGGATCCGGTGGTGGGCGCCGCCGAGTGGGAGGCGTATCGGAGCGGGCAGTACGTGTGTCTGCACCGCGTCGCGCCGGACACCATCATGCGCAAGGACGAACTGACGGCCGCGATCACGGACGCCGTCCGTTCGCCGCGGCCGGAGTCCCCGCTGTGGTCGGCCGCGCTGCATGCCCTGGTCGACGAGCTGGACGCGCTGGAACCCGGCTTCGCGCCCTACGACCGGCTCCGTTTCGGCGGGCCGACCTCCCGGGACACCTGTATCGATGCCGTACGGGACCGCTTCTCACGCCCCTGACGGACCGCCCGGCCCGCTTGTGGTGTGCCGCTCAGGTGAGGTCCTTCTCCTCGGGGCGGGGGCGTTCGTCACCGGTCAGATGACTGCGCGACCAGCGGAGCAGCAGCCGCAGCAGGCACACCAGTGTGAGCACCCAGACGACGGCGAAGCCCCACATGAGCACCGGGATGCCGGTGGCGACGGCCGCCGCGAAGAGGACGACCGCCGCCGCACCGAAGACGACCGCGGCGGGGCCCATGAGCCGGACGCCGCGGAACCGGATCCGCAGCCTGCTGGTGCCGAGGGCCCGGGCGAAGGAGGCGTCCGTGGCCAGGTCTTGTTCGATCTCGTCGAGGATCCGCCGCTCGCGCGGCGAGAGCCGTGAACCCGATCCGTCCATCGCCGGCACCTCCCACCCGTGGCCGTTCGAGCTAGTCGGCGCTTACCCCGCTCACGCTCGTCGAACCGCACACGCCGAAGCCGGGCGCGGTCTGCGCCACGTAGCGCTCGGCGGCGTGCACCGCCTGGCGTGCGCTGCGCTCTCCCATCAGGACGCACAGCGTGTACGCGGTGTCCTCGAACCGCCGCCGGGCGGCCAGGTCGTAGGGCGTGGTCAGGACCACCCGCTCCTGGGCTCGGAAGGTGCGCAGCAGGCGGTCGATCGTGGTTCTGTCCGGGAGCAGCATCCGGTCCTCCGGTCCTTCTGAGGGCCGCACGGTCACGCGGTCGTGCGGTCGTGCGGTGACGCGGTCACGCGGGCGTGCGGCCGTGCGCTGATGCGGCCGTACGGCCCACTGGTCCCCGGCCCGTCCATCGTGGGGTCAGCCGCTCACGCGCGCGACCCATGGCGTCACGATGTGTCACCGGTACCGCTCCGGCGGGTTCCCCCGCATGCGCGGGCGCCCGCGATGGCGGAAGGTCGAGACATGAGCCCGAGCGAGCGACTGCGCGTGGTGGTCACCGGCGCCACCGGGAACGTCGGGACGAGTCTGATGCGGGCCCTGGAACGGGAGCCACGGGTCGCGTCCGTCCTCGGCCTGGCCCGCCGCCGGCCCCAGCTGGCGCTGGAGCGGACCGAGTGGGCGGAGGTGGACCTGTCGCGGGAGGGCGACGCGCCGCGGCTCGCCCAGTACGTGGCGGACGCGGACGCGGTGGTCCATCTGGCGTGGCGCTTCCAGCCGACGCACGATCCGGTGGAGACGTGGCGGGCCAATGTGCTCGGCTCGGTACGGGTCTTCGACGCGGTCGCCGCCGCGCGCGTCCCGGTCCTGGTGTGCGCCTCCTCGGTCGGCGCCTACTCCCCCGGCCCCGAAGGAGGCGCGCCGGTGTCGGAGGGGTGGCCGACGCACGGCTGGCCGGGCGCCGCGTACACCCGGGAGAAGGCCTATCTGGAGCGGGTCCTGGACACCTTCGAGCGCGATCATCCGCAGACGCGGGTGGTGCGGATGCGGCCCTGCTTCCTGTTCAAGGAGGAGTCGGCGAGCGAGCAGCGGCGGATCTTCGCCGGGCGGTGGTTCCCCGGGCAGCTGTTCCGGCCGGAGTTCGTTCCGCTCGTGCCGGAGCTGTCCGGCCTGAGCTTCCAGGCCCTGCACACCGACGACGCCGCCGACGCCTATCGGCGGGCGCTGCTGCGGGACGTGCGTGGCCCGTTCAACCTGGCGGCCGAGCCGGTCGTCGACGTCGAGGTGCTCGCCGACATGCTCGGCGCGCGACCGGTGAAGGTGCCGAACTCGGCGGTCCGCGGCGCCCTTTCGGCGGCCTGGCGGATGCGCCTGCTGCCCGCCTCACCGGATCTCTTCGACGCGGTGCTGCGGCTGCCGCTGCTCGCCACCGACCGGGCGCGGCACGAGCTGGGCTGGGAGCCGTCCAGGACCTCGGTCGAGGCCCTGGAGGCCTTTCTGCGCGGCGCCCGCACGGGCGGCGGCGACGCCACCGAACCCATGGCCGGCCGCCGCTTCGGCTGACCGGCCGGGCCGACCGGATGGCGGCCGGGCCCGGCCCTTTCAGGCCCCGTCCCGATCCCGTTCAGTCCCCGTCCCGGCCCCCGTCCCGATCCCGTTCCAGTCCCCGTCCCGGCCCCCGTCCCGATGCCGTTCCGGCCCCCGTGCCGGTCCCGCTCAGCCCCGCGCTGCGCCCCAGTCCACGATCCGCATCGCGGCCCCCGCCGCCTCCTGTCCCCGGCAGTGCGCCCGGTGGCGGGCGAGCAGTCCCTCCACGTCGAGGTGCCGTCCGAACTCCGGCCGGGCGGCGAGCCGTCCCGCGTACGCCCACAGGGCGGCGTGTCCGGCGACCCGTTCCATGGCGGCGGCGTCGAGGTGCCAGCGGTGCACGGTGTCGAGCTGCACGAGCGTGACCCAGACGGTGACGTCGGCGGCGGTCGGGGTGTCGCCGAGGACGTACGGGTGGCGGGCGAGGCGCCGTTCGAGTGAGCCGAGCGCCGCGAACAGCACGGTGAGCGGGTCGCGGTGGGCCGCCGTGTCGTCGAGGCCGAGTTCGCCGGCGCGCTGGGCCGCGGCCTGCACGCTGTGCTCGCACAGGTCGGCCACGGCCCGGATCTCGTCCTGCCGGTCCTCGGGCAGCAGCTCGGGGCGGCCTTCGCCGCGGAAGCGCAGGGCGAGGTCGCGCAGGATGTCGGGCACGTGGGTGGAGACGATCCGCCCGGTCCAGCCGTCGCTGAGCACGGGCGCGGCCGCCGGGCCAGTGTAGAGATGCGCGCTGGCCTCGTACAGGGGCCGCAGCACGGCGTAACCGCCGTCGGCCGTGTCGGGGCGCGCGGGCAGCACGGTGAGGGGGAGCACCTCGTCGAGGCCGAGCAGCGCGTGGGTCACGGCGACGCCCAGACAGTCGGGGTCGGCGGCGGCGAGATGAAGCCGGTAGCGGTGCGGCACGGGGTAGTGGCCGCTGCGCATGTCGCGGCCGATGCGGCCCCGGAAGTCGGGGGTGGCGGTGATGACGGGGACGACGGACATGGTTCTCCCAGGGTGCTCGGTGCTGGGTCGCGGGCGCACGACGTCGCAGGGCGTCGGCGCGCACCGGGAGGCAGCAGAGGTACGGGAAGGGGGTGCCGGACAGCGGCGGGGAGGGACAGGGCGCGGGGGCTCTCTAGGCCTGGGCGCAGACTCGCAGCAGATCGATGTGACGGCGGGAGGTCAGGGCCAGGGGTCGCGGCGGCCGGACGGCAGTTGCCGTGTCCGGTGCGGGCCTGGCGCTCATGATTTCCTACCTGTTCGCTCGGATTCCCGTCTCCGAGTGTGGGAGCGGTCGCGGCACTCGTCAAGGGTGCGGAACGGCTCGGCTAGGCATAATGCGCGTATGCGCATTTCAGCCAGGGCCGACTACGCGGTGCGCGCCGCGCTCCAGCTCGCCGCGGCCCAGGACGCGGGGCCGGTGAAGGCCGAGGCCATCGCCGAGAACCAGGGGATCTCGCACAAGTTCCTCGAGGGCATTCTCGGCGACATGCGCAAGGGCGGTCTGGTGCAGAGCCAGCGCGGCGGCAACGGCGGCTACTGGCTGGCCAAGCCGGCCGCGGAGATCTCGGTCGCCGATGTGATCCGGTGCGTGGAGGGGCCGCTGGTGTCGGTGCGCGGGGTGCGGCCGCCGGAGCTGTCGTACACCGGTCCGGCCGAGTCGCTGCTGCCCCTGTGGGTCGCGCTGCGGGCGAACGTCCGCCAGGTGCTCGAAGGCGTCTCGCTGGCCGACATCGCCGCGGCCAAGCTGCCGCCGGAGGTCGTCGCGCTCGCGGAGGCCCCGGACGCCTGGACCAACCCCTGACCCGGCCCTGGGCCGTCCCCGACCAACCCCTGACCGGCCCTGGCCCGTCCCCGACCAACCCCTGACCGGCCCTGGCCCGTCCCTGAACCACCCCCGGACCACCTCCGGTACGCCCGCGGACCCCGGACCACCCCCGACGACCCCGGATCGCCAAGTCCCCGGAAACCCCCAGTTCGTGACGACTCCGTCCACAATCCGGGACTCCGATGTCCGCGATACGGACGGCTCTTGGGGGTCGCGACGTCCCTCTGCCACTATCCCTACTAATCCAGTGGGAATACAAGGGATCCGGTGAGGTGACGTGAGAACGCCGAAGAAGTCCATGCGACGAACCGCCTCCGCGCCGCTCGACCGCCCCGGCGACGACGCCATCTGGCCCCGTGTCACCCGCGAGCTGGCCGACGACCTCGCCGTCGACGCGCTCGCCCGCGACCGGGCCGGCAAGGCGCCGTTCGACGAGGTGGCCCGGCTCCAGGAGGCGGGCCTGCCGGCCCTGCTCACCGCGCCGGGGCCCAGCGGGCGCGGCGCGGAGTGGCACACCGCGTGCGGGGTGGTCAGGGAGATCTCGGCGGCGGACGGCTCGATAGGCGAACTCCTCGCCCACCATTGCGTCCTGTCCTGGACCTCGCGCTTCCTCGGCTCGGGCCCCGCACCCGGCTCCGGCTCCCGCTCCGCCGCAGGACCCGTCTCCCCGGACCTCCTCGCCCGCACCGTCGACGAGGGCTGGCTGCTCGCCGGGGCCGTCGAACCCGTTCCCGCCGGGCTCGACCTGACCCCCGCCGGCGGCGGCGCCTATGTCCTCGACGGGCGGCGCTCGTTCGCCTCCGGGGTGACGGTCGCCGACCGGCTCGTCGTCGGGGCGCGGTGTACGGAGACGGGGGACCTGCTGCTCGTCCTGGTGGACCCGGCGCACCCGGCCGTGTTCACGGAGCCGTACGCCGAACGGGTGGGCCAGCGCCTCGCCGGGGCCGGCACCGTCACCTTCGACCGGGTGCCGGTCGAAGCCGCCGACGTGCTCGGCGCGCTCCCCCACGACGAGCACGCCGTCGCGCCGTACTCCACGCTCGCGCCGCTCGCCCTGCGGCTGCTCCTGGTGCACGTCGCGCTCGGCGTCGCCGAGGGCGCCCTCGCGGAGGCGCGGGACATCAGCCGCGCCACCCAGGCCGGACCGGTGCCCGCCGCTGCCGCGCGAGCGGGCGGATCCGTCGAGCCGGGGCCCGCGGACGACCCGTACCTCCTGCTCGCGTACGGGGAGCTGGCCACGGCCGCGCACACCGCCGCCGCGGTGGTGGAACGGGCCACCGACGCCTTCGCGCACGGGCTGCTCGCCGAGCGGGAGCTCGACGTCGAGGAGCGGGCCGACATCGCCGTCCTGGTCGCGGCGGCCGAGACGGTCGCCAACCGCGCGGCCATGGACATCACCACCCGCGTCCTGGAACTCGTCGACCAGGCGCTCCGGCAGGCGACCGGCGCCGACCCGCACGGCAGCGGGCCCACCGGTCCCGGCTTCGACCGCTTCTGGCGCAACGTCCGCGCGCTCACCGCCCCGGTCTCCCCGGACCACCGGCTGCGCGACATCGGCGACCACTACCTGCACGGCACCCACGCCCGGCTCACCCTGTTGGCGTAACCGGCGGGCGCGCGCGTGCGGATGGGGGCCGGACGGCTCGGCACGTCGGGACCTCCGGCCCTCCCTTGCCTCGGCCGATGGGCCCAAGCTGGAGACATGCGGGTCCGCAGCCCGGCGGGCCCGACACCGAGCCGACGGAGGCAGCCTGATGAGTCGTGAGATCGTCGCGGGAGTGGACGGTTCCCCGGAGAGTCTCGCCGCGGCGGACTGGGCCGCCCGTGAGGCGGCGCACCGGGGTCTGCCGCTGCGTCTGGTGCACGCCTGGCGCTGGGAACCTCTCGCCCTGCCCCTCGATCAGGACCCGACCGCGCAGCAGCGGGTGGCGCGCGAGGTGCTGCGCGGAGCCGAGACGGCCGTCGCGGAGCGCCACCCCGGGCTGCCGCTGTCCGCCCAGGTCATCGGCGACACGCCGGTGGCCGCGCTGCTCGGCACGGTCGGTGAGGCCGAGCTGCTCGTGATCGGCTCCCGCGGCCACGGCGCGCTCACCGGCTTCCTGCTCGGCTCGTACGGGCAGCAGATCATCGCCGCCTCCCCGGTGCCGGTGGTCGCCGTCCGCTCCCGCGACGGCGAGACGGTCACCGAGGGGGAAGCGCCCGGGGAGATCGTGGTGGGCCAGGAAGGCAGCCCCGAGGACAGCGCGCCCGTGCTCAAGCTCGCCTTCGAGACGGCGGCGGCGCACGGGGCCTCGGTGCGGGCGGTACGGGCCTGGAGCCTGCCGCCGCTGATCGCGTACAGCCCGGGTTCGCTCGCGCTCGCCGACGAGGCCGGCGGGCTCGTACCGTACGAGGAGAAGGCACTGCGCGAGGCCCTGACGCCGTGGCGGGAGCGGTTCCCTGACGTACCGGTGACCGAGCACGTGGAGCTGGGCAGCGCCGGGCAGGTGCTGCTCTCCCAGTCCGGGTCCGCCCGGCTGCTCGTGGTGGGGCGGCGGGCGCGGCGCGGGGCGCTCGGGCAGCGGATCGGCTCGGTGGCGCACGCGGCACTGCACCTGGCGCCGTGCCCGGTCGCCGTCGTGCCGCACGAGGAGGCCTGACGCCCGGCTCTGACGTGCGGGCCTGACGCCCGGGTCTGACGTGCGAGTTTGAGGCGCGGGATTGACGCTTGCGGTTGACGAACGGTGTCGGGTCCGCCGGAGCAGGAAAGTGATATCGCCGTCTGATCACTCCGATCAGTCCGATCCCTCTGATACCGGGATCCGATACCGGGAACGGAGCTTCATGCGGCACGACGCGTACGAACCCGACGACACGTCCCTCCCCCGGATGCGGGCCGGGCGAACCGGGCGCGGCCGGCACCGGCGGCGGACGGGACTGCGCCGCCCGTCGTTCCGTACGACGGTGGCGACGGCCGGAACGCTGGCGGCGGCGGTGACCGTGGCGACCGGCGTGTACGTGATGACGCTCGGGTCCCCGGCGGACGCGGGCGCGGCCCCGGCACCGCCGCTCTCCTCGGCTCCCCAGGTGTCGGTCGTCCGGCCCGTCGTCGCCTGGGTGTCCGCGCCGGAAGCGGCGGCTGCCGGGACCGCCGCGCAGTACGTCTCCCAGGTGGTCATCCTGGCCAACCGCGAGCGGGAGAAGGCCGGTTGCGAGCCGCTGCACGCCGACCCCAAGCTGCGGGAGGCGGCCCAGGAGCACGCGGACGACATGGCGGAGCGCGGCTACTACGCCCACGACAGCCCGGACGGGCGGAACGCGGGCCAGCGGATCACCGCCGCCCACTACGACTGGGATTCCTGGGGCGAGAACATCCACCGCGGTCCGCACACACCGGCGCAGGTGGTGGACGACTGGATGAACAGCGAGGGGCACCGCAAGAACATCCTCAACTGTGCGTTCAAGGACATCGGCGTGGGCGTCAACCTGGCCGACAACGGCCCGTGGTGGGTCCAGGACTTCGCCACCGGCCGCTGACCGGCGACCGGCGACCGGCGACCGGCGACCGGTGGTTGGTGCCGGATGACCGTTGACTGGCAGCCGGGCCCGGTCAGCGCAGCGGCGTGGCGAGGTCCTGGACCCAGACCGTGCCGTCGGGGCCGGGCACCGCGGCGACGCCGGTGTCCCGGAACCGGCAGTCGAGCAGGTTGGCGCGGTGGGGCGGGTCGGCCATCCAGTCCGCCACCACCGTCGTGGGGTCGGCCTGGCCGCGGGCCAGGTTCTCGGCCCAGGCGCTCCAGGTGTAGCCGCCGGCCGTCATCCGGCCGCCCGGATCCGAACCGCCGGGTCCTTCGTGCCCGTAGAAGCCGCGCCGGACCATCTCCCTGCCGTACGCGGCGGCGACCGCGGAGAGCTTGGGGTCGACGTGCAGCGGGCCGCAGCCTGCCGCCGCCCGATGCCGGTTGACCAGCCGGTTCACCCGCTCCTCGGGGCTTGGCTCGGGCGCCCGTGTCCGGCTGGGGCTCGGCGTGGGCGGCGCGGTGGTGGACGGCCGGGGCGCCGGCACGGGCACGGTGCGGCTCGGCGCGGGTGCGGTCGGCGTGGTGACGGCAGGGCCCGGTGCGGCCGCGGCCCGCCGCGCGCCGCGTTCCCCCGGCCCGGGCCCCGGCACGAGGAGCACCGCGGCGCCGAGCAGTGCGATCACTCCGGCCCCGACGAGCAGCCCGCGCCGTGCACCGCCCCCGGTCTTCGCAGGCGTCGGCGACACCTCGTACGGCACCGCGTCCGCCGCGTCCGCCATCTCCGCCGTGTCTGCCGCGTCCACCGTCTGCGCCGTGTTCACTGTGAAGTCGGTGAGGTCGGTGAGGTCGGTGAGGTCGGTCAGGGCGCCCCGACCCGCCCAGGCCACCAGCGGGGGCACCAGGGCGAGGCCGACGAGCAGGCCCTCGGCCGGGGCGAGGCCGCTGCGGGCGGGGGCGCAGTGGCGGCAGCCGTCGAGGTGGCGGGCGAGGCGCTTGCGCCAGAGCGGGGAGGGGCGGCCGTCCCAGGCCGCGGTGGTCTCGGCGAGTGCGGGGCAGGGCGGCACGGCGGCGAGGGCGCGCACCACGGCGCGGCCGGTCTCCAGGCGCTCCTTCATCCGCTGGACGCGGACGGCGGCGTGCCGGGGCGGGAGGTCGAGGGCGGCGGCCAGTTCGGCGCGGCCGATGTCGCCGGCCGCCTCCAGCCACCACAGGGAGAGCAGCTCGCGGTCGTCCTCGTCGAGCCAGCGGGTGGCCTCGGCGACCTCGCGGCGCTGGCCGGTGAGGCCGAGGCGCAGGATGGCGAGGCCGGTGAAGTCGCCGGCCGGGTCGGCGAGGGCCTCGGCGTGGTGGAGGCCGGGCAGCGGTGCCTGCTGGCGTTCCCGCCAGCGGTGCCGTATCCGGTTCATGGCGATGGCCACCAGCCAGGCCCGGAAGCGGGCCGGGTCGCGCAGGCCGGGCAGGCCGTCGAGGGCGCGGACCATCGTCTCCTGGACGATGTCGTCGACGTCGGCGTGGCCGTCCAGGGCGCGGCCGACGATGTTGTAGACGAGCGGCAGGAACGCCCGTACGAGCTCGTCACCGGCCCGTGCGTCACCCGCCCGCGCCGCCTCGACGAGCATGGCGGTGCGGTCCTCGACGCTGTTCATGTCCCGACTCTCCCCTGGTCTCCCACTGCGCCGGCCGCCGGTGCGGCCCGCCGGTCAGGAGACCGCCGGGAGCGGTCACGACAACACTTTTCACCGTCCCGCCGTCCGGCCGGGGCGCGCTACCCCGACAGGTGCGGCATGGTCGGGACGGTGGCCTGACCCCCTGCCCGCACGGCCGCGACCACCAGGTCGTGCAGGTCCCGGCTCGCCTCCTCCGATCCGCAGGGGACCGGACTTCCCGACATGGTGAACCAGTCGGATGCGCCGCTGTACTGCACGGCCACGCGTGCCTCGCCGTCGATGTAGGTGGTGTGCACGGTCAGATCGCCCGTGAGCACACCGACCTCGTCGGTCAGCACCCCGCCACGCCCGGTGTAGACACCGGCGGTCGTCCATGATGCCCAACTCATCCATCCAGACTCACACCGGTACGCCGGATGCGCCACCGACACGACCGCCCCGGCCGGAAGCTGTCCGGCCGGGGCGGTCGGGCGTCACCGCGGTGTCATCTGAACGTCACCGCGGCTCGGCTCACGCTTCAGGCGAGGGTCGCGAGGGCCTCGTTGAAGGTGGCGGACGGGCGCATCACGGCCGCGGCCTTGGCCGGGTCGGGCTGGTAGTAGCCGCCGATGTCGGCCGGGGAGCCCTGGACGGCGTTCAGCTCGTCGACGATCTTCTGCTCGTTGGCGCCGAGCGCCTCGGCGAGCGGGGCGAACGCCTTGGCGAGCTCCGCGTCCTCGGTCTGCCGCGCCAGCTCCTGGGCCCAGTAGAGGGCCAGGTAGAAGTGGCTGCCGCGGTTGTCGATGCCGCCGAGGCGACGGGTCGGCGACTTGTCCTCGTTGAGGAAGGTGCCGGTGGCGCGGTCCAGCGTGTCGGCGAGGACCTGGGCGCGGGCGTTGCCCGTGGTGGTGGCCAGGTGCTCGAAGGAGGCGGCCAGCGCGAAGAACTCGCCGAGCGAGTCCCAGCGCAGGTAGTTCTCCTTGACCAGCTGCTGGACGTGCTTCGGGGCGGAGCCGCCGGCGCCCGTCTCGAAGAGGCCGCCGCCCGCCATCAGCGGGACGATCGAGAGCATCTTGGCGCTGGTGCCGAGCTCCAGGATCGGGAAGAGGTCGGTCAGGTAGTCGCGCAGGACGTTGCCGGTGACCGAGATGGTGTCCTCGCCGCGGCGGATGCGCTCCAGGGAGAACTTGGTGGCCTCGACCGGGGACAGGATCTTGATCTCCAGGCCCTCGGTGTCGTGCTCCGCGAGGTACGTGTTGACCTTGGCGATCAGCTGGGCGTCGTGGGCGCGGTTCTCGTCCAGCCAGAAGACGGCCGGGGCGCCGGTGGCGCGGGCGCGGGTGACGGCGAGCTTGACCCAGTCCTGGATCGGGAGGTCCTTGGTCTGGCAGGAGCGGAAGATGTCGCCCTCGGCGACCTCCTGCTCCAGGACCGTGTTGCCGGCGGCGTCGACGACGCGGACGGTGCCGGCCGCGGCGATCTCGAAGGTCTTGTCGTGGGAGCCGTACTCCTCGGCCTTCTGCGCCATGAGGCCGACGTTGGGGACGGAGCCCATGGTGGCCGGGTCGAAGGCGCCGTGGGCGCGGCAGTCGTCGATGACGGCCTGGTAGACGCCGGAGTAGGAGTGGTCCGGCAGGACGGCGAGGGTGTCGGCCTCCTGGCCGTCCGGGCCCCACATGTGGCCGGAGGTGCGGATCATGGCCGGCATCGAGGCGTCGACGATGACGTCGGACGGCACGTGCAGGTTGGTGATGCCCTTGTCGGAGTCGACCATGGCGAGGGCCGGGCCGTCGGCGAGCTCGGCGTCGAAGGACGCCTTGATCTCGTCGCCGAGGCCGTGCGGGATGGTCTCCAGGCCCTTGAAGATGGCGCCGAGGCCGTCGTTCGGGGAGAGGCCGGCGCCGGTGATGACCTCGCCGTACTTGGCGAAGGTCTTCGGGAAGAAGGCGCGCACGACGTGGCCGAAGATGATCGGGTCGGAGACCTTCATCATGGTGGCCTTGAGGTGCACGGAGAACAGCACGCCCTCGGCCTTGGCGCGGGCGACCTGCTCGGCGAGGAAGGTGTTGAGGGCGGCGGCGCGCATCACGGAGGTGTCGACGACCTCGCCGGCGATGACCTTGAGCGGGGCGCGCAGCTCGGTGACGGTGCCGTCGGCGGCGACGTGCTCGTAACGGAGCGTGGTGTCCTCGGCGATGACGACGGACTTCTCGGTGGAGGCGAAGTCGTCCTCGGCCATGGTGGCGACGTTGGTCTTGGACTCGGGGGTCCAGGCGCCCATGCGGTGCGGGTGGGTCTTGGCGTAGTTCTTGACGGCGCCGGGGGCGCGGCGGTCGGAGTTGCCCTCGCGCAGGACCGGGTTGACGGCCGAGCCCTTGATCTTGTCGTAGCGGGCGCGGACGTCCTTGTCCTCGTCGGTCTTCGGGTCGTCCGGGTAGTCCGGCAGCGCGTAGCCCTGGGCCTGGAGCTCGGCGATCGCGGCCTTCAGCTGCGGGATCGAGGCCGAGATGTTCGGCAGCTTGATGATGTTGGCCTCGGGCGTCTTCGCCAGCTCGCCCAGCTCGGCGAGGGCGTCGGCGATGCGCTGGCCCTCCTCGAGACGCTCGGGGAAGGAGGCGATGATGCGCCCGGCCAGGGAGATGTCACGCGTCTCGACGTTGACGCCGGCGGTCGAGGCGTACGCCTTGATCACGGGCAGGAACGAGTAGGTCGCCAGGGCGGGCGCCTCGTCAGTGTGCGTGTAGATGATGGTCGAGTCAGTCACCGGGTGTGCTCCGCTCCACGTCTGCGTCTGCGTCTGCAAGATTGCTCGACATCAAGATATCTCGTGATCGGGCTCCTCGGGAAAGGGGTCCTCTTGATCTTCGGGAACGAGCCCCGCGAGACGGTACGGGGCGGGCCCCGGGTCCAGATCGATGTGACGCAGCAGTCCGAGCAGGGCGAGCGCGACGGCGGCGCCGGTGCCGGCCGCGAGGGCCTGGCCGCAGCGGTGGGCGATCCGCGGCAGCTCGGCGGGGAGCGGTCCGGTGCCGGGCAGGCAGTCGCCGAGCAGGTACGCGCCGACGGCGAGCCCGCCGAACGCGAGCAGCGCCAGCGGCACGGTGACCAGGAACCGCTTCGGCGGCAGGCCGCGCCGGCGTGCGGGGCGCACCTTGCCCCTGCGGGCGAGCAGCGCGGTGAGCGCGGCGTAGGCGGCGAGCGCGAGCAGGTCGGCGGCGATGACGTCACCGGGCCGGTGGTGCCCGGCGGCGATCGTGTACGCGCCGAGGGCGGCGGCCCACAGGGCGGCGAGGCCGACGGCGACGCCGCGCAGCCGGTGCGGGACGACGAGCAGGAAGCCGAGGGCGGTGCCGGTGGCGAGCACGGAGGCGCTGCTGGGGAAGCCGCTCTCCAGGGTGGCGCCGGACGCCGCGACGAGCCGGGGGCCCGGCGCGTACCGCTGGAGGAGTTCCGCGACGAGCAGTGCGGCGGCCAGGGTGCCGAGGGCGGCGCCGGTGAGCGCGTACCGCTTGCGCAGCACGCCGATACCGACGAGCAGCAGCACGGCGAGGACCAGGGTGGTCGTCGAGATCCACTGGAGCGAGGGATGCTCGCGCAGGACGCGGGCGACGGCGGGATCGGCGAGCCGGCCGGCGACCACGGCCTCGCCCCAGCGCCGGCCGGTCGCGGTGAGCACGAGCCCGGCGTAGGCGACGGTCAGCAGGAGCGTCGCGGTGAGACAGAGGCGCCGCATGCGTATCCGTATGCGGGCACTGAACGATCCGGCGGCCTCACCGGCGACGGCGGCGTACCACCACGTGTCACCGGCGGCGATGCTTCGCGGGGCGCCGCCGGTAGGGGGCCTGTCGAAGGGTGCCATGCCCCGATTCGACCGCGTGCCGCGCCGACGCGCCTGCTGGAGGCACCCGAACGGCGCAGGTCAGGGGTGGGGGTGGGGGTGGGGCTCCGCCCGGGGGCGGGGTGGAGGGCTCCGCCGGGGGGAGGGGTTGGGCGGGCTGGGGCCGGAACCGGCCGGGGCGGGCCCAGGAGGGCCCGGAGCGGGTCAGCGGCGGGATCTCGCCAGTTGGGAGGCGAACAGCAGCCCGACCCCGGCGAGCAGGAGGCCGGCGCCGAGCAGGGAGACGGTCGCGCGCACACCCGCGTCGCCGGCCAGCGCGCTGCCGGCGTGGGTCAGCAGGGCGGCGCCCATGAGGAGTTGGCTGGATCCGTACAGCGCCGGCCGGACGACCTGGCCGCGCAGCCAGGGCAGGATCCAGCCGCTGCGCAGGGCGGCAGTGCCATAGATCGCCAGGGCGATGCCGAGGACCGCGCCGGGTATGGCGATGTACGACGACATGGGCGTCCCCCCTTGCCCGGGCACCGCGCCCGATCGGCGTGATCATGCCACAGGGACGCGGTGGCCGAAACAGGGCGGTGAGATCAGACGGTGAGCTCGCTCATCGGTCCCCAACCCTGCTGCGAGGTCTCGACATTGATGATCTCGGGGGTGGCGGCGATGAGGCCGGACATGGCCTCCAGGCCGGCCTTGAAGTGGTCGGAGGCGACGTGCGCGGCGCCGGCCTCGGCGTCGGCGAAGCCCTCCAGGAGCACGTACTGGTTCGGGTCGTCGACGCTGCGGGACCAGTCGAAGAAGAGGTTGCCGGGTTCCGCGCGGGTGGCGCGGGTGAAGTCGGCGACGCGCTCCAGCCAGGTGTCGGCGTACTCGGGGCGGGCGGTGAAACGTACGGCGATGAAGATCATGCGCCCATCGTGGGGCGCGGCTGCTGAGCCTGGCCAGCCGAGCGGCTCAGGATTCCGGCAGGGCCGGAATCCCGGTCCCGGCGAGCAGCGGCACGAAGAGGGGCACGGCGCGGGCGAGGGCCGCCCGGACCTCGCCGTGCCGGCGCCGGAAGTCGGCGGTGGGGAGCGAGACGGAGAGCGCGAGCATGACCGCGTCGCCGCGGCGGCCGTCGCCACCATCCCCACGATGGCCCCCGTGGCCGTGGCCGCCGCCGCCGACATCGTCACCGCCGCCGTACTCCGGGAGCACCGTCGCGAAGCAGGTGTACGCGGGGTCCGCCTCCCCCACCGACACCGCGAAGCCCCGCTCGCGCACCCGGGCCAGCTCCGCCTCGAAGCGCTCGGTGCTGGTGATCGTACGGTCGGTGAAGCGGGCCATGCCGTGCTCGTCGAGGTAGCGGCGGCGCTGCGCCCGGGACAGCCCGGCGAGCAACGCCTTGCCGTGGGCGGTGGCGTGGGCGCGCGGTTCGGGTCCGGGGGCGAAGGGGTGGGCGGTGTCGGTGACGGGCGCGGTGGTGTCGACGACGGTGATGCGGCCGCCGCTATAGGCGGTGAAGTACGCCTCCGCGCCGGCGGTGCGGCGCAGGTGCGCGAGGAGCCCGGCGACGGCGCCCACGGGTCCGTCGGCGATGCCGTGATGGCGCTGATAGGCGCGGTGCAGGGCCGGGACGCGCGGCCCGGGCGCGTACCCCTCGGGGGTGCGGACGAGGTGCCCGCGGGCGATCAGCGGTCCGGCGAGGTGGTAGACGGTCGACAGAGCGCAGCCGAGGGTGCGGGCCAGGGCCTTGGCTCCGACGGGTCGGCCGGCGTCGGCGACGGCGTCGAGCAGGGCGAGCGCGCGGTCGACGGACTGGGGGCCGGTGGAAGGGGTGGGCACCGATCCACCTTAGGTCGCGGGGGATGAGAGCAGTCTCACCACAGGAAGAAAAGGGATCTTATAGACCCTTTGCCCCATTCGGCGTACGGTCGTGGAATGCCCTGAAAGGGGCCTACTGGACTTTCCCCCTTGTTCTCCATCGCACCGGGAGGGTGTGTGCGCCGCTCCACGACCGACCACGCCGCCGCGGGCCCGAACGGGCGCCGCGGCCACATACGGAAGGCGGCGCTCGCGACCGGCGCGGTCGCGGCCGTCGCCGGCGGGCTGTACGTGGCGGGCCTCGTCGCCACCGGGGACGACATCTCCGACGGCACCCGGGTGAGCGGGATCGACATCGGCGGCCTGAGCCGCGCCGAGGCCGCGGCCCGGCTGACGGCCGCCGCCCCGGCCGCCTGGAAGGACCCGCTCCGGGTCACCGTCGGTGACTCCGCGACGACGGTCGACCCGGCGGCGGCCGGCCTCACGGTCGACGTGAAGGCCACCGCCGACCGCGCGGCCGACCCGTCCCGCGACCCGATCACGGTGATCGGCCGGCTCTTCTCGTCGAGCAGCCGGGACATCGAACCGGTCGTCGCCTTCGACGGTACGAAGGCACGCGCCGCGGTCGCGGACGTCGCCGGGCGGAACGACCGCACGGCCCGCGAGGGCGCCGTCACCTTCGAGGACGGCAAGCCGGTCGTGACGCAGCCGCGCACCGGACAGAAGCTGGACACCGCGAAGGCGGTGGACGCACTCCGTGCCGCGTACGCGGGTGCGAGCGGCTCGGGCACGAGCGGCTCGGGCACGGGCGACCCTGGCACCGCCGTTTCAGGCACCGGCGACCCCGGCACCAACGACGCTGACACCAACAACTCGGGCACCAGCGGCTCTGGCGCCAGCGGCCGGGCAACCGTCGCGCTGCCGGTCTCCGTGACCCAGCCGAAGGTGTCGGCGGCCGAAGTGTCGCGCTTCGTCAAGGACTTCGCGAACCCGGCCATGTCCGGCCCGGTCACCCTCACCTCGGACGGCCGTCGGCTGTCCATCCCGGCGGCCACGCTCGGCGACCACCTGAAGGTGACGGCCGACGGCGGCCGGCTGACGCCCTCGCTCGACGCCCGCTCGCTGATCCGCGACCCGGACGTGGCCGGCCCGTTGCACTCCTTCACCGGCGGCCCCGTCGAGGCCCGGCTCGGCGTCCAGAACGGCAAGGTCGTCGTCGAGCGCGACGGCCGCACCGGCCGGCAGGTCTCGGCGAAGGCACTGGGGCAGGCCGTGGAGCCGCTGCTCACCAAGGAGGGCGCGGCGGCCCGTACCGCCCCGGTCGCCACCACCGCGACCGAGCCCAAGGTCACCGCGAAGAGCCTCGCGGACCTCGGCATCAAGGAACAGATGTCGACGTTCACGGTGCACTTCCCGAAGGCCCCGTACCGTACGGTCAACATCGGCCGCGCGGCCGAGCTGATCAACGGCTCCCTCGTCCAGCCGGGCGAGGTGTGGAGCTTCAACCGCACGGTCGGCGAGCGCACCGAGGCCAACGGCTTCGTCGACGGCACCATGATCATGGACGGCCAGTACCAGAAGGCGCCGGGCGGCGGCGTCTCGTCGGTGGCCACGACCGTCTACAACGCGCTGTTCTTCGCCGGTGTCGAGCCGATCGAGCACGGCGCCCACTCCTTCTACATCGAGCGCTACCCGGCCGGCCGGGAGGCGACGGTGGCCTGGGGCACGCTGGACCTGAAGTTCCGCAACGACTCGGGGCACCCGATCTACATCAAGGCGAGCGCGACGGACTCGTCGGTGACGGTGAGCTTCCTCGGCACCAAGAAGTACGACTCGGTGGAGGCGGTGGCCGGCCCGCGCACGAACATCACGCCGCCCGGCGAACGCAGGGGCAAGCTGAGCGAGAAGTGCGAGGTGCAGGACCCGCTGGAGGGCTTCGACATCAAGGTGGACCGGGTCTTCAAGAACGGCGGCACCGAGGTGAAGCGGGAGACGTTCAGCACCCACTACACGCCGCGGGACAAGGTGATCTGCGAGTGACGGATTGACGAAGGGCCCCTCCGATTCGCCAAGGAGGGGCCCTTCGTCGTCCGTGTACGGGGTCAGACCTCGGCCCGGACCGGCGCCGGGGCGTCCTCGGCGACCTCCGCGAGATCCCGGTGCCGGGTCTCGCGGGCACAGGCGAGCGCGATGACGGTGAGCACCGCGGCGGCGATCACGTACAGAGCGATGGGCGTGGAGCTGTCGTAGTCCGCGAGCAGCGCGGTGGCGATCAGCGGCGCGGGCGCGCCGGCGGCGACGGAGGAGAACTGGGCGCCGATGGAGGCGCCGGAGTAGCGCATCCGGGTCGCGAACATCTCGGAGAAGAACGCGGCCTGCGGAGCGTACATGGCGCCGTGCAGGATCAGCCCGACGGTGACGGCGAGCAGCAGGCTGCCGAAGGCCCCGCGATCGATGAGCGCGAAGAACGGGAACATCCAGACCCCGACCCCGACGGCACCGATCAGATAGACCGGCCGACGCCCGAGCCGGTCGGAGAGCGCCCCCCAGAGCGGGATGACCGCGAAGTGGACGGCGGAGCCGATGAGGACGGCGTTGAGGGCGGTCTGCTTGGTGAGGCCGGCGTGCGTGGTCGCGTAGACGAGGATGAACGCGGTGATGACGTAGTACGAGATGTTCTCGGCCATGCGTGCGCCCATCGCGATCAGCACGTCGCGCCAGTGGTGCCGCAGCACGGCGACGAGCGGCAGCCTCTCGGCCTGTCCGGCCTCCCGCGCGGCGGCCTTGCGCTCCTCGGCGGCGGCGAGCGCGGCCTTGAAGACGGGCGACTCGTCGACGGACAGCCGGATCCAGAGCCCCACCATCACGAGGACGCCGGACAGCAGGAACGGCACCCGCCACCCCCACGCCCCGAACGCCGCCTCGGACAGCAGCGCCGTCAGCGCCGACAGCACGCCGGTCGCCAGCAACTGCCCGGCCGGCGCCCCGGTCTGCGGCCACGACGCCCAGAACCCGCGCCGCTTCGCGTCCCCGTGCTCCGACACGAGCAGCACGGCCCCGCCCCACTCCCCACCGAGCGCGAACCCCTGCACGAGCCGCAACACCGTGAGCAGCACCGGCGCAGCCGACCCCACACTCGCGTGCGTCGGCAACAACCCGATCGCGAACGTCGCCCCACCCATCATCAACAGGCTCAGCACCAACAGCTTCTTCCGCCCCAGCCGGTCCCCGTAGTGGCCGAACACAAGCGCCCCGAGCGGACGGGCGGCGAACCCGACGGCGTACGTGAGGAAGGACAGCAGCGTCCCGACGAGCGGGTCCGACTCCGGGAAGAACAACTTGTTGAACACCAGCGCGGCAGCCGACCCGTAGAGGAAGAAGTCGTACCACTCGATGGTCGTGCCGATGAGACTGGCGGCGACGATGCGCTTGAGGGAGCCGGGAGGCGTGGGGGGCGTGGGAGCGTGTGTTGCGGCGGCCATGTGCACCACTTCCGAGCGGGTGACGGGGACTGTTTCGTGTCGCCACACCGTAGGAAGGCGCAGGTCAGCCGCGTATGTGGTGGGACACCATAGTTCGGGGGGCGGGGGTGCGGGCCGGCACCATGCCAGGCACGACAGGGGCCTTTCGAGGCGGTCGAGCACATTCCGGATGGCGGTTGGCGACCCCGATTGGAGCGCGGCAGATATGGCACATTGCGCCCCGTTTTGGCGGTGGAGTTCTGACTCCCGTGCTGGTTCGATGCTGACCCGAAACCCCACGTCAGCACCCCTGTCGACCTGTCCCGTGCTGGTCTGGTGCTGACTGGTGCTGACTACGGAGCGTTGAACTCGGGCATTCATGCACGGATCGGATGGCGATGAGAGCGTGGCCGGCAGCCGTCATCGCGGGCTGCCGGCCACACATCTCATCGCCTGGTGTCAGGCAGCTGCGACGAGCGCGTCGAACTCAAGGGGCAGGATCAACTCGGTCTGCCCGGTGAAGACGGAGTCCATGAGGCTCCTCAGCCGATCCGGCGCGTCGGGCATGATGTGCGTACGTCTCGAGCGGGACGCGCGGGTCGCGATGCCCCAGTCACTCGGCCATGTCCGACACGGGCACGCCCTTGGAAAGGCCGGCCGAGGCGAAGATGCGCCTTGTGTCCGCAGAGGCCGTGTGCGGGTGACCCCGTGTGGCGATTGAACAGGCGGGTCGTTGCGGACCACTTTCGCGACGGAGACAGCCGGAGGTGTTGCATTCCGAGACCGTGGATGTGATGCGCATCACTCTCCGAGTGCTTGGGGTCGGGCACGCGCGATCATGATCGGAATGGACTCTCGTTTCCTTGGCATCCCTGAGCTGGTCGAAGCTCCGTCCGTGGCGGTCGTAGTCGACGTCATGCGTGCTTTCACCGTGGCTGCCTGGGCCTTTGCCCAGGGGTCGGAAAAGATCGTTCTCGCTGAGTCGCTGGACGAAGCCCTGGCACTCAAGGCTCGCCACCCGGATTGGGTGGCGCTCAAAGACGGTCCGCCCGCGCCCGGGTTCGACACCGTCAACTCGCCGGGACTGCTGCGGTCTATTGACCTTGGCGGACGGACCGTTGTGCAGAAAACCACGGCCGGGACGGTCGGCGCCCTCGCAGTCAAGGAGGCATCGCTGGTGCTGTGCGCCAGCTTCGTGGTGGCGGAGGCAACGGCTCGGCTCTTGCGAACACGCAAGAGTGACAGTGTCACGTTCGTGGTCACTGGCGAGGATGGGCAGGCCGATGAAGATCTGGCGTGCGCTCAATACATCGCTCGGAGGGCCACCGAGGCCGAGACGGATGCTGCTGAGTTCCTCCGCCGCGCTGCCGAGTCGCGCGCCGCCGCCGAGCTGGCGGAGGGTGTGCGTCAAGGAGTCCATCCTGATGACGTCGCACTCTGTCTTGAGCTCGACCGGTTCCCCTTTGCCATGGTGGCGACCTCGGAAGACTCGCTCATGGTCCTCCGTCCGTGCGCCGTACCTTCGCTGACCGACGAAGCGTCGATCTGATCGCTGATGAGGTCCAACTCTCGCCATGCGAGAGCCAGCATCCGGTCGGGTATGACGGCGCGGTACCTCTCGGCCGACCCGCTCGGCCTGGACCCGGCACCGAACCACCACGGATACGTCGAGAACCCGCTGTCGATCATCGACCCCCTGCGTCTGCAGAAGTGCGACGATCCCGTGCCGACGGCGAAGCCCCGTACCGGAGTGAGGGACTCATCAAGGACGCGCAGCTACCGACGTCCGGGCGCATCGGCTTCGTACCGTCGCAGGACGTGAACGTGAACTCGGGTCCCCCCGGGGCACACGCAAGGGCTACATCGACCGCTTCGGTAACGAATGGATCAAGGGGCCGTCGCGCACCGCGGGGCAGCCGTTCGAGTGGGACGTGCAGCTGAGCAAGAAGGGAAAGGCACAGCTGGGCTGGCTCAGTCGCGACGGGAGCCATCTGAACGTCTCCCTCGACGGGGAGATCACCCACAAGCGAGAAAGTGGACGGCGCAGCCACCGAGACAGCAGGATAAGGAGCCACCACCATGGGGCAGACCGCAGAAGACGCGTTCCGCTTCTACGCCGAGGTACGCATCACCCACTCCCCCCGCCGCCCCGAACTGACCGGCCGTCTCGGCGCAATCCTCGGCATCACCGAGCCTCGCGACCCCGCCACGCCTCCGGCCTACGCGGTGATAGTGGACGATTACGACTGCACGGTGCAGTTCGAGCGCCACGAACTGGCCCCGACGGGCCGGGACCGCAAACACGAGGACTACTACTAGGTCGTGTCCGGAAAGTCATGGGAGCCAGAGGCGGAGGCAGGCGAGGGTGACCATGGCCTGGTAGTGGACGGCTCGTTTGTCGTAGCGGGCGGCCAGCGAGGAGATGTGGGCCCACCACCTTGAGGGCGGCTGCCCAGTACCACGCACGCGAGGGCCACCTCAACATGCCCCGCAGCCATAGAGAGCAGGCCGACGGCGAAACTGTGCGGCCCGGGGCCTGGATCAGCCCGCAGCAAGTCAAGACGGGGAAGCTGCCGCCTCAACGCGGCGAGGAACTGACCGCCTTAGGCATGCGCTGGTCGTAGACGAACGGCCGCGGGCACGCTACGCGGGCGGGCTGGCCGCTGAGTGATCTCCGCAATTCTCGCTGCGGCAACAGCCCGTAGGCGGCGGCCGCCCCGCGGGCGACGCTCACGCTGCGAACCTCCGCGCCGCGCAAGGTCGCCGTCGCCGGGCGGCTGCCGAGGTCTGTGCGACCTCGTCGAAGCAGCGAATCACTGCGCGGGCCAATTGGTGCGTTCAAGCGAGCAGCCGGCCCCGCCGGGTCCTCGCCAGCGTCCAGGTGACGCGGATGCCTGATGTCACGGCTGTCCCCCGGTGAGGAAGTTCCGGACTTCGGCCGCCAGGGAAGTCATCTGCTCGCCGGCCTCCAGCCAGGTGGTCACCGACGCGCCCCAGCCGCCGGCGGCGTGTGGCCACGGCCGCGAGGTCCAGGTCAGTCCGACGTAGCCGCCGGATCGGAAGACGGCCGACACCGTCAGGTCCCGGTCGTTGGTCTGCCAGCTCCGTTCGCCGTCCCACCCTCGGTAGTCGGCAGCGAGCTCTTCCAGGAAGGTGGTGAGATCGCCGTCCCAGATCCAGGCGACGACCTCATTGACGCGAGCGGACAGGCCCGGGGCCCGTAGCTCGACGGCGTAGTGCACGGAGTCCGCGTCGAAGCTGAACCGGTCGCAGAACGTCACGCCCACGGACGAGTTGTCCTGGCAGCGGATGGTCACGCTGCGCTCGTCGTCGAGGTCGCTGTCTGGGGATGCCATACGCGGAACGCTAGGTCAATGCTCCCCTGACCGTCATCCGGATTCACCACCGGCGCCGTGCACCAGGGCTTCGGCGATTTCACGCACGCGGTCCGTGGTGATGCCGGCACGCTGTTCGACAGCGAGCGGGTGCTCGGTCGGTTCGAGCTCGACCAGGGGCCGCTTGCCGACCGGGCGGGTGTGGACGTGGGTCTTCAAGTTGATCGTGCTCGGGGCGTAGACCGGCAGCTCGGTGGTGAGCCAGCCGAAGTACGGCTTCTCCGACTCGCGCCCGGGCGTGTCCCACAGGTCCGCGGCGCGGGAGAAGTTCTCACGGCTGAGGGAGACCCAGACACCCCAGGAGAACACCTCGTCGCTGCCGATGACCGGTATCTCGATCAGACCTTTGACGAAATAGTGCTGCGCCTTGATCACGCACTCATCCGAGGTGAGCAGACAGTCGGGGGCATCGGCGAAACGCGAATCCCAGACGTAGGGCGCGGAGGCGGAGTAGTTCATCGGCAGCTCGCTGTGGTGCCCGCCGCAGCACGTGCAAGTGAATCCGAGATCGCTGGTCATGGCGGGAGCCTAGTGCCGCTTCAGGCCACGTTCGCCCCGGCCTGCCGGGCGGGGCGGCGGCAGGCAGATGTCGGATGTGGTCCGCGTAGTCTCGTGGGGTGCATTCTCATCTGAGCTTCCAGAACCCTCCGGCTCTGCGCAATGAAGCCCTCGAGCTGGCGAAGTCGCTCGCGGCGCGGGCCGAGGCCGACCCGACGGACGTGGACGGGCGGGCCCTCGACGGTTATGACGATGCCCGGAGCTTCCTGCACCTGTGGTGACGCAGCCTGCCGTATCGGGTCAAGCAGCGTTGGCCCTGCTCACGAGGGCTTTGAGGCGCTTGCCGGAGGCGTTCTTGTTCCGCCAGATGATGTAGCGGCGGATCATGCTGCCCTGGGCCTGGTGGTTGGCGTAGTCGGTGCCGTCTAGGGCGAAGTAGCGCAGGGCAGCGAACGCCTTCGTAGGGTCGTGGCCAGAGCCAACATCGCCTGACCGGCCGCTACCCGAACGAGCCGTCGACTCGACCGGCGAAGCTCTCGCAGCCGTCGTGCTCGAACCGTACTTGCCCATCGAATGACGAGCCAGGGTTGCTGCACGCCCCGTAGTCCTGGCCGAGCTGTCCGCTCAACGCGATCCAGAAGCGGCATCCTCCGCACTGGGCGTCATACCACTCGTCCCGGTAACCGGACTGGGCCGTCGAGCGACTCAACAACGCTCGCCAACGCGCATGACACCGATCATTGTGATCTTGATCGTCACCTGTCCAAGGCTCATCCTCAGCCACTCTCGATGTCTCCCTGCCCCGTTCGATCCGAGACCATCAACCTCGGCGCTTGCCGGTGATCCTCTCACCGAGAAACAGGGGAAAGGTTCTCTGATGCGGCACTAGTCGAGTCGTCCCCGCCGCGCTGGATTTCTCCCTTGGCAGCCAGCAGCGCCGGGCCGCCAACCAGCGACTCAAGCCGCCGCTACCGTCTCATCACTACTCTGAGTAACAGAACAGGCGAGCTTGCTTCTTGAATCCTCATCGGCGTGCTGGCTTCCTGACGACACCGAACCAGCACGCTCGATTCCCGTGCTGGTTCGGTGCTGACTTGGCCCCGCCGCTTTCCGTCCTAGCCCTGGCATATGAGTTGTCGTACCACTCGATGGTCGTGCCGATGAGGCTGGCGACGACGATGCGCTTGAGGGATCCGGGGGGCGTGGGGGGCGTGGGAGCGTGTGTTGCGGCGGCCATGTGCACCACTTCCGAGCGGGTGACGGGGACTGTTTCGTGTCGCCACACCGCAGGAAGGCGCAGGTCAGCCGCATATATGGTGGGACACCATAGTTCGAGGCGCGGGGGTGCGCGCCGGCACCATGCCAGGCACGACAGGGGCCTCTCGGGGCGATCGAGCACATTCCGGATGATGGTTGCGACCCCCACAGGAGGCAGGAAGGTATGGCAGATTGTGCCCCGTTTTGACGGTGGGGTTCTGACTCCCGTGCTGGTTTGGTGCTGACTACGGAGCGTTGAACTCGGGCATGCGGGTACGGATCGGATGGCGATGGGTGATCAGACGCGTAGGCCGGCTGGCGTTCACGGTCGACGAGGGAGTACATGAGGATGTTCGTGCACCACTCCGATGCCGTGGTCGGGCAACAGCATCGTGTCCGCGACCAGGGCCACCCTCTTGGTGACATGCGTGAAGCTACTCAAGTCTGAGGACAGCCCAACGTAATACGGTGGTGGGTCCTGATCATGCGACCGTACGATAGGGCGAAGTCTTGAGCAGACGTCCTTTCCTGCACCGAGAGCGAGTTGTAAAACTCGTTCATACAGGGTGCCACGGGCCGGTTCTGCGAGGCTGGGTTGTTCTGCCACGCTCGCCGTATGCGTCGGAACATCCACAAAGCATGACGGGCAGCCAAGCGTCCAGTCCAGCAGTCACCGCCCTGGCCTCTCCAGCTGACCCGCTCACCAGCACTCGACTATCAGCTCACCAGCCCCATCCAGCTCGCCGACGGGATCCGACCTGAGTCCTGTTTGATCTTTGACCCGGGCTAACGCTGTCCGGAGGCTTGAAAACAGGCACTGAGTCAGGCGCCACCAGCTCTGGAACCCCTAGGCGCAGGACAGAGTCCCGGAGCCGGTCAGTTACTCAATCTCGCAGCCGTTGGCGGACTATTACCGGGCCACAGCTGTGAACGGCCCCACCGCAGGGTTTTTGACAACGTGAGCACGCCAGGTGATCACCGCGCCGGTCGGAACGGTGACCTCGAAGCTGCGGGTTCCGAGTGAAGGGATCCAGGTGTCCGACTCAGCCGCGAGGACATTCGTGTCGTCAACCGTGACGCTGGCCAGATTGACGTAGTACGGCGTCGGGTTCTTGAACGTCAGCCGGGTCGGTTCCGTGGTGACGGTGACTTCCGCGGCCGCCTTGAAAGAAGGAGCCTCTACCGCGACGGGACGGTAGAAGATCCACACGGATGGGATCGGGGCGGCAGCGGACGGCGCCTCAGCAGGGCCGCCGACCTGCTCCAGCGCCAGCTGGAAGCGTAGTTCCCGGTCCGAGACAGGACCGGCAGAAACAATCTTCAGACGCCTGTAGCCCCTGTCGCCAAGAGTGAGCGTCCTGGGGGACACGGCCACGTCGGCGTTGTCAGCCGACAGTTCAGCGCCGTCTTCCGAGGTGATCCGCGTCTGGATCTTCATCGCGTCAGACGTTCGATTGTAGAGCTTGACCTGCGCAACTGTTGTGGCGCTCACGATTACAGCCGTAGGGAGGACGTCTACGGAGGGCTGGTTCTCTGTCACCTGGATCTTTCCCTGCAGCTACGGGCTGGTCATCTACCCCAGTGTCTCTGGCCGAAGGCACGAACTACCCGCACCGGCCGCGTACCACCCGTGAGGCGGCCACACCCCAGGCCCTGCCACACGTAGCGTATCCGGAAGATACTGCGGCCACGGAAACGCCTCCATCGGCCGCGTCCGGTCAGGGGCGGCCCCCAGGGCACCGGTACGAGACACGCACGAACCCGGCTGGAAGCCGCCTGCTCCAGGGCATCGCGGTCAGCGACCCGTCCTACCGCACGATCAAGCGAATTCTCATCGCCGGCACCGAGACCGATCCCGAGCCCGAGACCAGCAGAGACGCGGGGGCCGCGGCCTTCCTCCACCGCCCGGCCCGGTTCTTCGCCACCGCCGATGGGCCTGGGACGCAGCCGGTCGGGTGCATCCCAACGGTCAGGCCGTCACGCCGCTGACGACACCAAACCGCCTTCTCAAGTCGGCCTGCACCGCATCGTGATCGCCATGCGATCTGAGCTACTCACCGCCTACGTTTCAGGCGGCGGCGCGCTGCTGGGAGCCGCCCTTGGCATTGGCGGCGCGCTCGGCGCGGCTCGCATACAGACCAAGGGCGCCACCGCCCAGGCAGAGGCCGCGCGCGATGCCGCCGTCACGCAAGCCGAGGCTGTGCTCAAGCAACAGGCCCGCGACGCCCGACGTCCCGTCTACACCCAGGCCCTCGCCGCCGGCAGAGCCTACCGGGCCAGCCTTCACGCACACGCCGAGACCGGCGCCGATCCAGACGCGTTCACCGATACCACCGAGCGGCTTGAGAACGCGCCTACCCAAGTGGAGTTCGAGGGGCCGCTCTCGTCCGGGTCCACGTCGACGCGGGCTCACCCCAGTGAACTGGGCTATCCCAAGAGGGCTCCGACGCAGTGATCACAGCAACCACGATGTGATCATCTCGTGGTGCTCGCCGACCCGTAACGCTCCCCTGTCTACTCGCCGACGGCTCCGTCGATCGCTTCGCGCAGTAGGTCGGCGTGGCCGTTGTGACGCGCATACTCCTCGATCATGTGGGTGAGGACGTAGCGGAGTGAGATGCTCTCGCCGCGGAAGTTGACGGTGTCCTCGAGGGAGTCGAAGGAAGAAGCGATGGCGCGGGCACGGGCGCACTCCTCGCGCCAGACTCCGAACGCCTCGCCAACGTCGGCGTCCTCGACATGGAACTCGGCGAACGTGCCGTCGACCTCGCCGGGCCAAGGCGTCTTGACGTCCTCCGCATTCACGATGAAGCGGAACCAGCTCCGCTCGACGGAGGCCGCGTGGCGCACCAGGCCCAGGAGCGTGAGTCCTGAGGTCGGGATCGGCTTCTGCTGCAGCTGTTCGCCGGTCAGACCCGCGCACTTCATGGCCAGGGTGGCCCGCTGGTAGTCGAGGAACGAGGTGAGCGACGCACGGTCGTCGGCCACCTTCGAGGGGTGTATGCGCTGCTCACCCGCTTTCCCCCCACCTGGAACTCGATGGCGACCCTGCCGTGGACGGCTTCCAGCCCGGAACCGTCCTGCAACGGATGACCGCACTGCCGGTGCGCTGGTAACCCGACTGACGCGCCTCCGTCGGCGTCCCGGACCGCCGGGTGAAGGTGCGCTCAACCACCCAGCGGACCTTGCCCAGTCCGGACCGTGGGCGGCGCGGGAGGGGCGACTTGCCACCGCCGGTAGCGGCGGAGATCAGGACGTGCAGGGAGTCGCGCCCGGCCGGCGGAGACCTGCTCCTTGACAGTCTTGACGCCGCTCGGCGGCGCGGGCCGCGCTCGGTGTCGATCCTGTGGAATGCGAGGTGACGTGCCGCGCGGTGCACTACGGTCTTGCATGTCGAACACGGTGACGAACGGGGGCGGTTGGATGTTGGCGGAGGGGCTGACCGTGCTGGCCGCGGCCGGAGGCACGGCGGTCGTCCAGGCGGCCGGGACCAGCGCCTGGCACGGCTTGCAGCAGTCGGTCGCGCAGTGGTTCGCCCGGGGCGACGGGGAGCGCGAGCGCGCCGAGCTGGAACGGCTCGACCACAGTGCGGCCGCCCTGGAAACCGCACAGGACGACGAACGAGTCGGCGTGCGCAGCGGCCAGCAAGGAGCCTGGCAGGCCCGCTTCGAGCAGGCGCTGGAGAACCTGAGCGACTCCGAACGCGAAGAGGCCGCCGAGATGCTGCGTGCCCTGTTGCAGACGCACGCCCCGGCGGACAGAGCGGAACCGTCCGCCGGCGGCCCGACGATCCGCGGCAACGTGGACATCCGGGCCGACCACGGTTCCGCGGCAGCGGTGCAGATGCGTGACGTCACCATCGGAACCCCTCCGCAGCCGGGTCCGCAGCAGGGCTGAGCGGGCTCGGAGGCGGTCAGGCCCCGCACATCACGGCAGACACGGTCATCTCGGCCACCACGGGTGGATTCGCGGTCGGACACGCCGACAACATCACGTACTACGCCTCCGCGCCGGAGCCCGGAGACGGTCACCGTGCCACGCGGACGGGTGGCCCTGATCACCGGCTCGGCTCGTATCTGCGAGCTGTCCGGTCGGGAGCCGACCAACTTCCGCATCCCGGGCTGGCGCCGGAGCTCGACGCGCCTTCACTGGCTGATGTCTACGTGCCGCGGCGCACCTCGGCCCGGTCTGCGCGGGCTCTCACGGCCGCCGAACAGGTCTTCACCGGCGACGGTCCGATCCGGGTCCTGCTGGCCGGCCCGGGCCATGGCAAGTCGACGCTCCTGCGGCAGCACCTGCTGTCCGCCTCCCGGCACCTGCTGGCGACGGAGGCCGACCCCGCCTCCTAGACACTCGCTTTCCCGGTGCTGATCCGGGCCGGCGTCCTGGTCGGTGCGCCCCTGTTGGCGCCCGCCCTGGCGCACGCGGTGACCGAGGAGTACGGTCCCTTCGGGTTGCGCGAGGCGCTGACCGAGGACTTCTTCCGCTGCCCGCCGCGTCCCGGCGCGCGGTGGCTGGTGATGGTCGACGGCCTTGACGAGGTGCCCGACCGGACGGCCCGGCTGTCCCTCCTCGACCGCCTCGCCCGCGAAGCCGGGCAGACGGACACGCCCTACCGGTTCCTCGTCGCGACCCGCCCCCTGCCCAGCGGCGAACTCGACCGACTGCCCCGCACCGCCGACCACTTCACGCTGGAGCCCTTCACGGACGACGACGTGCGCACCTACGCGCACAAACGTCTGCACGCCCTGCCCGATGCCGACCGTCACGTGCGGGCGTTCCTGAGCGGTCTCCGCCGGACCCGGCTGGAGGAACTGGCCCGCATCCCGCTGATGACCGCCATGCTGTGCCATCTGTACGAGGCTGACACCGATCGCCCCCTGCCCGACGGCCGGGCCGGAGTCTTCCGGTCCTTCGTCGAACTGCTCTACGAGGAGAACGTCCACAAGGGCGTCAGCGACCTGCACGACCAGGCTATTCACACCTTGGTCAGCCTTTATCAGATCCCGGAGGACCGCCGCACCGTCGAGAAGGCCGCGGAGTACACCCGGGAACACCTGCCGGTCCTCCTCGACCACCTGGCCCACGAAAGGATCAGCGGGAACCGGGCTCCGGCCACCGCGATCCTCACCGCCCACCCGCACGCCCGACGACCGGACAAGGTCAAACCACCGCTGTGGGACGCGCTACTGGCCTCACTGCTGCGCTCCTGCGGGCTGTTGGCCGGCCAGGGCGGCGACGTCGAGTTCCTGCACCGCACGCTCCTGGAGTACCACGCCGCGCGTCACGCCACCCGCGACCCTCAGGCCCGCACGCTGCTCTTCGACCGGCTGTTTCCCGCACGGCGGCTGCGCGACAAACTGCGTCGGGCGGGTCGGCGCGGGTCCGGTGTCAAGCCCCTGGACCCGCTGGGCCTGGAACCGTCCTACCTGGGCTTCCTTCTCGACGCGCTGCTGGCCTCGGAGAAGCCGCTGGCAAGGGCCACGCTACGGGCCATGGAGGACCTGTTCGGAACCGCCGAGATCACGGGATACCACCTGCTCAAGGCGCAACTCCAGGTCGGCAGCAACCTTCCGCGGCCGAAGGCCGCACAGTGGCTGACCGCGTTCGCGAACAGCCCCGCCGTGGACGACCGCAGCCGGGTGGAGGCCGCCTGGGACCTCGCCGAGCTGGAGGGTCACCTCGACGACGGCGCGCGGCTGCTGACCCGTCTCGCCGGTGACCGCGCGCTGCAACCGGACCACCGCAGCTGGGCCGCCGAGATCCTGGCCGGGCTGGAGGGCCACGAGACGGCCGGTGCCACGCTGCTCCTCCGGCTCATAGAGGACCTGGCACCGGACCCGTACAGCATTCTCGGCGCCGCCCGGGCGCTCGCCCGGCTCGACAGTCATGGTCACCTCGGAGTGCAGTTGCTCACCGAGTGCGCCATGGACCCCGGGACCGAGGACACCCTTCGCTGCATGGCGGCCCACTGGCTCGCCGAGCTGGACGGGCACCGCGAGTCCGGTGCCGCTCTGCTGCTCGATCTCGCCCAGTACGGTTCCGTCACCGCTGCCCGCTACCTGTCCGAGATGGACGAGCGCCACCGGGAGGACGGAGTGGGCCTGCTCACCGCGTTTGCGGGAGACAGTACCGCGACGCCGGATGACCGGGCGAAGGCCGCCGTGGCACTGGCCGGGGTGGCCGGCTACCAGGACCGCGCCGCCCGCCTGCTCACCGAGCTGGCCCGCGAGTCACTGCCCGGAAGCCACTCCCATCTGACGGCCGCCGAGAGACTGGCCGAGGTGGACACGGAAGCGGCCGCGGAACTGATCCTGCCCGTCGTGGCCGGCCGTAGCCTCCATCCGAGCAACCGGCTGCGCGCGCTCCGAATCCTGGCACGCTCCACCACCCACCAGAGCGAGGCTGCTCGACCGCTCGGCGACCTCGCGGCCGACAGGACCACAGAGGTGCACTACCGCACGGACGCAGCCGCAGCGCTGGCCGAGGTGGACGGGCACCGCGAGGAAGCGGTCGTCCTGCTCCTCGGCATCGCCCGGGACGGCGGCGTCCAGGTATGGGACCGGATCACCGCGGCCTCCAAACTGGCCAAGTTCGGAGAAGAACGCTCAGCCGAACTCCTTTCGGCCTTCGCCGCGGACCCCACGGCTCCCTCGGACGCCAGAGCTCTTGCCGCGCGCTCCCTGGCCACGCTGGACGGCCACCGCGCCGCGGGCCTGCGGCTCCTGGCCGCGCTGGCCAACGATCCCCGGGTCGACAAGGCGCATCGGACCAATGCCGCGACCTCGCTGACCACTCTCGACCTGTACAGGTTCCGTCGATGACATGTGTCCGGCTGATCGGTAGGGAACGGTGCAACCTGGGGCCGGCGGGTCGGGATCGGTCCGCCGGCCTTGGGGCTCCACTCCGCGCCCTAGCTCAGCGTCTTCAGCGCCTCCGCGGAGTACGGCTTCAGCTCGTCCGTCCGCCCCGCGAGGACCTTGGACGCCCACTCCGGGTCCTGGAGCAGCGCGCGGCCGACGGCGACCAGGTCGAACTCGTCCCGCTCCATACGGTCGAGGAGGTTGTCGAGGCTGCCGAGCTCCGCACCCTCGCCCGCGAACGCACGGATGAAGTCGCCGTCGAGGCCGACCGAACCGACGGTGATGGCGGGCCTGCCGGTGAGCTTCTTCGTCCAGCCGGCCAGGTTCAGGTCGGAGTCCTCGAACTCCGGGAGCCAGTAACGGCGGGTGGAGGCGTGGAAGGCGTCGACGCCGGCCGCGGCGAGCGGGGCCAGGATCGCCTCCAGCTCCTGCGGGGACTCGGCGAGCCGCGCGTCGTAGGCCTCCTGCTTCCACTGCGAGTACCGGAAGATCACCGGGAAGTCGGGCGAGACGGCCGCGCGGACCGCGGCCACGATCTCGGCCGCGAACTTCGTCCGGGCCACGGCGTCGCCGCCATAGGCATCGGTACGGCGGTTCGTCCGCTCCCACAGGAACTGGTCGACGAGATAGCCGTGGGCGCCGTGCAGTTCGACGCCGTCGAAGCCGATGCGCTCGGCGGCCGCGGCGGCCTCGGCGAAGGCGCCGATGACGTCATCCAGGTCACTCCGGGTCATCGCCTTGCCGGTGCCCTCGGTGCCGTCGACGCGGATACCGGACGGCCCCATGGCGGGGGCGTCCGCGTAGGGCGCCTGACCCTGCTCGCGCACCATGCCGATGTGCCACAGCTGCGGCACGATCGTGCCGCCCGCGGCGTGCACGGCCTCGGCGACCTTCGCCCACCCGGCCAGCTGCTCCTCGCCGTGGAACCGCGGCACACGGTCACTCTGCCCGGCCGACTCGTGGCCGACATACGTTCCCTCGGTGACGATCAGACCCACGCCGGCGGCAGCGCGGCGGGCGTAGTACGACAGCACGTCCTCACCGGGAACACCACCGGGCGAGAACATGCGCGTCATCGGCGCCATCACGATGCGGTTCGGGACGGTCAGGCCGTTGAGCACGACGGGCCGGGACAGGATCTCGGCCGCGCGGGAGGCGGGGGACGCGGTGACGGTCACAGGGACGCTCCTCGTAGCTACTACTTCAGAACCTTGATGCTTGAGAACTTCATGCAACGGGAAGAAGGTAGATGCAGATATTTGAGATGGTCAAGCTTCTCTGGATAGGCTGGCCCCCATGACAGAAGCTCCTCGCACGGAAGCGCCCCGCCCGGAAGCGCTGCGCGTCGACACGGCCGAGCTCATGGAGCTGCTCTCGGTGTCGCTCGGCGTCTACTACGGCGACTTCACCGTCGCCGCGGCGAGCGAGAACCTCACCGCCAGCCAGGGCAAGGCACTGACCGTGCTGCGCCGGGGCCCCGCCGCGATGCGCGCGCTGGCCGAGACCATGACCTGCGACGCCTCCAACATGACCGGGATCATCGACCGGCTGGAGAAGCGCTGCCTGGTACGCCGCGAAGCCAGCCCCTCCGACCGGCGCGTCAAGAACGTCATCCTCACAGCCGAGGGCGAGCGGGTCACCGACGCGATCCGCGCGAAGATGCGCACGACGCGGGCCGGCTTGGACAGGCTCAGCGACGAGGACCGGGACTCCCTCTACGCCCTGCTGGAACGGGTCTTCGTCTCCCGGTCCGGCACCTGACCGGCCCTCCTCGATCCGGCTCGATCCTGAGAACGCGCGGATCGGCGATCATGACCGCATGGGAAGCCGAACCGAACGACTCACGCAGCTGCTGGAGCGAGCCGGGCTTGAGCGGGTGGGAACCTGGTACGTGGAGCGGGGGATGCCGCCGAACTCCGCGCGCCGGCTGCTCGCGTGGGCGGCTCCGGCGCCGGCCGCCGTGCTGCCCCGCACAGCCACGGACGCGTTCCGGGAGGAGTGGCGGCGACTGGCGTACGCGGCTGGGCTGGCTGATCAGGACGGCGTCGTGCTCGTCGACGGCGGGCAGGCGATCTGGGCGTACGCCCGGCTGGACGCCGAGGCGGACCCGTACGCGCTGCTGGGCGACTGCGGCTGCGACGGCGCCGGCGACTGCGACTGCGACGGGTTTCAGACGATGTCGACGGACGGCGAGACGCTGCTCGCCGTGACCGTGGCGCGTGAGGAGATCCGTCTCACGGTCCTCGACCGGCTGAGCGAGCGCAGCGAGGAGGCGGCGCGCCAGGCCGTACGGGAGACGGCGGAGCAGCGCGACGCGGCGTGGGATTCGCTGCTCGAGGAGGAGCAGCCGTCCGAGCGGCTCCTCCAGGCCTGGGCCGAGGGTCTCGCTTGCAACGCGGCCGTGCCCGCGGACCGCCGGAGCCGGCTGCCGGAGCCGGACGTCTGGAGCTTCTACCGCGTTCTGCCGCCCGAGAAGCTCGAGGCGGCCCTCACCCACCCGGAGTGGAGGGTGCGCTCGAGTCTCGCCGATGTGTATCCACATCTCACGAGCGAGCACTGGGAGCGTCTGATCCTCGGCGAGGAGTCCGGCAAGTACCGGCGGCTGATGGCCATGCTCGCCGCCGACCGGCGTGTCGAACTCACCGAGGAGACGTGCCGGCGGCTCGCCGCCGACCCGTCCGCCGCGGTGCGGCACGAGACCGCACGTCTGACCGGCCTGCCCGTACCGGTCCGACTCGCCCTGGCGGCCGACGCCGACGGCATCGTCCGGGCCACCGCCTGCGGGGCCGCCTGGCCGCACCTGGACGAGGCGCGGCGCCAGGCCCTCCTCGCCGACCCGGAGGCAGGGGTCCGGACCGCCGCCCGCCGTGCGCACCATCAGCAACACCCGGTCACGAGGGCCGACTTCGGATCGGACGACCTGCCCGACGACGTACTGCGATCCTGCCGCCTGGACCGTGCGCCGGCCGAGCACCTCGTCCGCCACGGCGAGCCCGCCCAGCGTGCCGCCCTCGCCGACAACCCGCACCTGGAGCCTGACCTGGTCGCCCAGCTGGGCCGGGACGCGGACGCCCACGTGCGCAACCAGGTCGCCCTGCGCCCCGACCTCACAGAGCAGGAACGGGCCGCGATCGATTTCGAGTTCGACCCGGCCTCGCGACAGCACACGCTCCCTTGGGTCGCCGCGCTCCACGACGATCCCGACGCCATGCGCCGCCTCGCCGCCTCCGCCCACCCGCTGATCCGGAGAAGCGTCGCCCGCGCCCCCCACCTCCCCCAGGACGTGGTCGGGAGACTCGCGGTCGACGAGGACCGGGTCGTACAGCTCTTCCTCGCCGAGTCCTGCGAGGACGCGCCCGCCGACATGCTGCTGCGGGTCTGGACGTGGTGGACCGGCAGCCGCAGCTTCCCCGGTCGCCCGCGCAGTCACCCGAACTTCCCGCGCGAAGGACTCCTGCGGTACGCCGACGACCCGAACCCGCGCATGCGCCAGCTCGCACTGGACGACCCCCTGTCGTCCGCCGAGCTCGTGGAACGGTTCAGCCGGGACACGGCCACCGAGGTGCGCTACCGCGCCGCGACCGACCCGCGCCTGACGCCCGCGTCGGCCGTCCGTCTCCTCAGCGACCCCGAACAGAGCATCCGGGCCGCCGCCCTCCGCGACCACCGGCTGCCCGCGACCGTACTCGTGCCGCCGCTGCGCGACGTGGAGACCGCTGCCGACGCGGCCGCGAATCCGGCTCTGCCCCTCGACGTGGCGGACCGGATGATCGCGCTGATCACGGGCACAGGACGCTGACGACAGCGACCGGCGCGGCGTTCAGTTCCGGGCGGAGAGGTGCCGGGCGACGCAGGCCGTGATGGCGGGGGCGACCGTGACCATCTCCGGGCGCCAGCCCGGGACGGCGTTCACCTCGCAGATGGTGTACGTGTCGTCCGGGAGGAGCAACAGGTCGACCCCGCCGATGTCCAGCCCCAGTGCGCCGACCGCGCGTACGGCGAGGTCCTCCGCCTTGGGGTGGCGCCCCGTACAGAAGGTGGCGGAGCCGCCCTTGGCCATGTTGGCGGTCAGGGCGCCGTTGTGCGAGGTGTGCAGGACGGCGCCCACCGGCTCGCCGTCGACCACGACCACGCGCAGGGTGCGGCCATGCGAGTGGGCGACGTGTTCCTGGAAGAGAAACGGCACCTCTTGCGTGAGGCTCCCGGCCACCTCCCGCAGCAGGTGCGGGTCGGAGGCGAGGAACACCTGCCCGCCCTTGGCGCCGTTGACGGACTTCACCACGCAGGGCGTGCGCAGGTGCGGGCTGCGGACGACGCCGTCCAAGGGGGCCGTCGCGTACGAGAGCGTGTCCGGCACCGGCAGCCCCGCCAGGGCGAGCTCCTGCAACTGCACCATCTTGTTGCGGCACTTGAGCTGTGCGTCGACCGTGTTGACGAGCCTGCTGCCCATGCGTTCGAGGTGCCGCAGCAACGTCACCTCCCGGTCGTCCCGCATGGGCCCCGGCACCTGGCGGACGCAGACCACCTCAGGAGCCGGCAGCTCCACACCGCCCAGCGTACGCAGCGTCAACCGCCCGCCCTGAACCCCGAAGAGCAGCTCGTCGGTGTGCCAGACCGCGAAACGGCTCCCGTACGCATCGCCGAGCGCCGCGGCCAGCTCACGAGTGGGCCGCCGCAGCACCGCCGGCCGCTGCCGCACCAGCATCCACACATCGGCGGGTTCCGCGATCGCCGACCCGGCACCGTGCTCTGGGACCACTGTGGTTCCTCTCCTCAGGCCACGTTCACCACCGTCAGCGCCGGCCGGTGACGTTTCCGCAGGGCTTCAGTATCAGGCCCACATCATGACCGGGTCCCGTTCGTGTCGAAGCAGAGGCCGCTCGCCGGGTTGCCGAACCGGCCGCCGTCGGCTTCGTAGCGACAAGTGAACAAAGCCACGCGCCGGTGGTGCCGAGTGCACAGGGCAGCGCGAACCAGGGTGCAGTGTGTCGTACCCAAGAACGGTCCGGATCGCGACAGTGGAGCACCACCGTCGACCGACAAGGACAATGACATGCCGGAGTTGACGCCCACTCAGCGACGAGCACGCGGAGCCGCCGCCGTAGGTGTAGGCGCAGTCGCCACGGTCATGATCCGACGCAGCACCCGGAGGCGCGGCGAGTCGCCCGGTCGTCACGTACTGCCCGGAAGCACGAACGAGAACACTCGAGCGGCCGCGACGACGGCTGCGCCGCGCGTCGAGCAGCACGCGAAGAGCCGGTGGGTGGTCTTCCTCGCCTACGGGCTCCTGGCGGCCGCGTCCCAGGCGCTCTTCGTGAACTACGCGCCCGTGACGGAGGACGCCGCGCGGCACTTCGGCGTCTCCGTCGGCGAGATCGGCTGGCTGTCCCAGGTCTTCCCGCTGGTCTACGTCCTCCTTGCCGTCCCCGCCGGCATCGCTCTCGACCGGTTTCTCCGTCCGGCCCTCGTGGTCGGCGCGGTGCTCACTGCGTCAGGAGCGTTCCTGAGACTGGTTGCCGACGACTTCACCTGGGCGTTCATCGGACAGGCCGTCGCCGCCGCGGGGCAGCCCTTCGTCCTGAACGCCATACCGGGTCTCGCCGTGGGCTACCTCGCCGAGAAGCACCGCGCCACCGGAATCGCCGCCGCGTCCTCCGCCACGTTCGCCGGCATGGTCCTGGGCTACCTGCTGGGCGCGCTTCTGCCCGGCGAGAACCACATCCGTACCCTCACCCTCATCACCGCCCTGATCGCCATGGACGCCGGGCTGTGTCTCGTCGCGGCACTTCGCTTCCCGCCGCGGGCGCGCCCCGAGTCCGCACCCGCGACCAGTGGGCTCCGGGCCTTTCGCGCGGCACTCGGCAATCGCTACGTACGACGTCTGTGCGCGGTCGTCGCCATCCCGATGGGCACGTTCATCGCCCTCGCGACGTTCGTACAACCGCTGTTGGCGCCGGCGGGAGTTTCGGAATCCACCGCCGGTCTGATCCTCGCGCTGACCATGATCGCCGGTGTGATCGGCTGCGCCGTCGTGCCGGTCTGGGCGGACCGACGCGGCCGCGAGGTCCAGGTCATGGGTGCCGCGATCGCTCTCACTGCCGGGGCCTGCCTCCATCTCGTCCTGGTCCCGAGCACGCCCATGGCCTTCCTCATGCTCCTCGGGACGGGCTTCGTGCTGCTTCCGGCTCTTCCCATCGTGCTCTCCCTGAGCGAGCGGCACGCGCCCGAAGCCGAGAGCACGGCGGCCGGTCTCATCTGGATGGCGGGCAATCTGGGAGGAGTGCTGCTGGCGGCGGTCGTCGGGCTGCTCGTCACCCGCCCCGCGATCGCGTTCGCGGTCCTGTCAGCCGCCACCCTGCTCGCTCTCCCGGCACTCCACTGGTTCAGGAGGCTCGACACCACGGCCCCGTGAGGTGGGCTCAGCCGGGATCGGGCGCAGCGATGTCAGGCGCGAGGTCCAGCAGCAGGAGCGCAGCCGCCACATGGGTCGGGTTGTGCTCCACCTTGACGGCCGAGAGCTCGTTGGCACGCGAGACCCGCCGCTCGACGGTGTTCCGGTGTGCGTAGAGGTGGGCGGCCGCCCGGGTGGTGTTGAAGCCGCACTGCACATAGGTGAGGAGCGCCTGACGCAGTGTCAGGTCGGCTTCGGCCAACGGCCCGAGCGTGTTGATGACGAACCGACGTGCGCCGGCACGGTCCTTCGTGAGCGCGTCGATCAGCTCGACGTCGGCGTAGGCGGTGAAGCGCCGGTCGGACCCGAGCCGGATGACCAGCGCCTGCGCCGCGAGGGCGTCCTGGTGGCTGGACCGGAACCCTTCGAGTCCACGTCCCGGCCTGCCCTCCGCCACGTGGACCCGGTCGGCCGCCCCGAGGGCCTTCTCCACAGGGTGGAGGTCCGGAACGGCCTCTCCCGAGAGCCAGATCCACCGCGACGTGGCACTGGCACGCGCCACCAGGGCGCTCCGGCCCCCGGCGGCGGAGCGCACGGCCAGGATCGCCTCGTCCAGGGCATCGGCCTCCTGAGGATCATCGATCCACAGGACGAGGCCCACGTGCCACCGCCCCATCCGGTAGCGCAGGCGCCCCTCGGCCAGGTCTTCCGCCATCGGTGCCCCGCTGGCGATCAGTTGGATCAGTGCGATCCCCTCGGCATCCGTATTGCCCATCGCCGCGGCGAAGCCGGCCTCACGCAGGGCCGCGACCGAGTCGAGGGCGTACTGCACCAGCGACTTCCCCGACACGTCCAGGACGCCCACGAGAAGGCCGGGGTCGGCGCAGTGCGCCACGCACTCCTCCAGCCATCGCCGCCAGCCGATGCCCAGTGCCACGCGCCAGGCGACGGCGAAGTCGGGCGCGATGCCGCGGGAGACGAGATCGTGGATGTACGCCGTGGCCCTCGGGCCGACGTAGGGCTCCACCCGCCGTCCCGGTTGCTGGACGTTCGCGGTCAGCCATTGGACGAGATCGGAGCGGTTGAGCTCGCGATCCTCCTCGACCAGCGAGGCGTCCGCGAGGAGGGCAGGATCGTTCTGGGCCACCAGAGAGGGCTCTGCGAAGGTGTCGACCAGGGCGTCCGTTTCCGTCAGCAGACGCTGGCACAGTGACCTGATCGCATCAGCGACCTCGCGGGAGGGCGGGGGCCACAGCTCTTCCATGTCTTAAGTGTCCCTCCGGTCCCGAGGAGCCGACGCTCCCGACATGCCGTGTCACTGACAGATGAAGGCGAGCAGCGCGTCCTGGCGCTGTGCGGGCGTCGTCCTGGACCGCGCCGGAAAGGCGGCCGTCGCGGACCGGAGAATGCCGTTGACGACGTCGTCGACGATGCGGGTCATGGTTCCCGTGCAGCGACGCATCGCATCCGCCACCTCGACGGGCATTGCAGGGCAGCGGAGAACAAACGCGCGCATGAGGCTCCAAAAGTGAGGGATGTTTAGCGCTACTAAACCGGCGGCAGGTCTACCACGCCGCTGGTGGCGCTGCAAGAGTTCCGGCGGCGTCGCCCCCTGAGGGCACCGGCCACCCGTGACGCGCATGCCTTAGCCTCGTGTCACGGAGGGGGCTCGTCCGAGTCGGCCTGTCACCCGATGGGCACACGACCTCGACCTCTGGACGGGCGGTGAGCACACGATGTCGATCGAAAACAGCGGGAGAGCAGGCCGAGCGGCCAAGAACTCCCCTGCCCTCGAAGCGTCCACAGGCGCGCAACTGAGGGCGATCAGGATCAGCCGCGGGTTGTCGTTGACGGAAGTCGCGCATCGGGCGGAGGTAACCAAGGGCTTCCTGAGTCAGTTGGAGCGTGGTCTCACCAACGTGTCCGTCCCGACGTTGTTGCGCGTCTGCGATGTGCTGCGGATCGGGGTCGGCGAGCTGTTCACCCACCCGGAGGAGCAGGTCGTGGAGAGCGGAAGCCGGATCCACATGGGCGGTGAAGGTGTGACCGAGTACCTGCTCACGCCTGCCGACACCACGGCGTTCCAGGTCTTCCGCTCGGTGATCGAGCCGGGCGGGGGCACGGGTGGCCCCTATCGGCTCGACACGGCCATGATCTTCGCGATGGGGCTGAGCGGCTCGACCCGTCTGATCGTCGGGGGCGAGATCCGGATGCTGTCGGCAGGGGCGTCCACTTCGTTCTCCGGGCAGACGCTTCACCAGTTCGACAATCCGGGTACGACGATGAGCGAGGTCCTCTGGGTCCTCTCGCCTCCCCTGCTGCGCGCCGCGCGAGGACCCGCCTAGGTTCTGTCGTCAGAGGTCAGGCCCCCATCAGGAGTGCGAGGGCGAAGGCTGCTTCGCAGGACCCGGCGGTCTTGTCGTGGCGGGTGGCGATCTCACACCACGCCGTCGCGGGGCGGGCGCCGCTCGAACCTTCAGAAACCCCCGCGCCTGCCACGACGGAGCGCCCGCCGGGCCAGCCTCTTGCTGCCGTTGAAGAAGTCGTTGAACCGGTCCACCCCCCAGATGGCCCGGAGGACGAACGGCTGCATCAGCAGCGACATCGACGCCGGGTACTTCGAGGCGTCCGACCAGATGCCGGCGAGGTCCTCCGACATCTCGCCGTCGACGATGTAGTCGGCGAGCTGATGGGCCACGTACGGCACCTGACAGAGGCCGTGACCGTTGCAGGCCATCGAGTAGAAGACGTTGTCGCCCACCTGTCCGGCGACCGCCAGCCAGTCCGGGCTGATGCCGATCCAACCGCCCCAGGCCCGCTCGATGGCCACGTCGGACAGCGACGGGAACCGATGGGCCAGGTCCTTCCCCATGTCCCGCACGACAGCGGGGTCCGGGACCCGGTCCGGGAGCGGGTAGGTCTGGCCTCGCTGCGCTTGGCGGACCCCGCAGACGATGGTGTTGCGCTCGGTGAGCCGGTAGTGGGTCATCAGCTGGTGCTGGGTGATGATGCCGGACCGACTGGTCCAGTCCAGCTCGGCGAGCCGCTCCGGCGCGATGGGTTCCGACTCGATCTCGATGACGTACAGCGGCGTAGCGAGGTTCTTGGGCGTGATGTCCCACTCGCCGCCGTAGACGCTGGTCGCGAGCAGCACCTTGCCGGCCCGCACGGTGCCGTGCGGTGTCGTGATCTCGACGGTGCCGCCTGTCCGCCGGACATCGCTCACCCGCGTCTGCTCGAAGACCTTGGCCGAGGAGGCGAGCAGCGCTCGACGCACACCACGAGCGAGCTTGCCCGGGTTCAGCATCCCGCCGATGGATTCCCGCATCCCGCCCACGAAGCCGGCGGGGAGGCCGAGTTCCTCCCTGCTGCCGACGGTCCCGTGCCCGCCGAAGGCGCGCAGGATCGCCGCCTGAGTGCGCACCCTGAGCATCATGAGAGGAGAGACCGCACCCCACACCAGGCCGTTCGCCACGTAGTCGCAGTCGATGTCGTGCGTCTTCATGAGGTCTTCCACGTAGCGCCCCGCGTGCTCCGCCAGTTTGGTCATGACCGGCATCTTCTTCGGGGACTGGAGGCTGAGCATCCGCAGGTCGCCACCCGGCGCCCCGGCGATCTGACCGCCGTTGCGCGAGGCCGAGCCGTAGCCGCAGAACTCGGCCTCCAACAGGACGACGTCCTGGTCGCGTTCCGCGAGGCGCAGGGCAGCCGCCATGCCACCCATGCCGCCGCCGATGACGGCGATGTCACAGGTGAGGTCGCCGTCCAGCGCGGGTCGCACGTCGTCCGGCCGGTCGATCCAGCCGGTGAAGCTGCTGTACGTCGTGTTGTCGGTCCTCATGCTGTCCTGATCTCGTTGAGGTGGGGTGTTCGTCCTACGTCATGCTGCGCGTCAAGCCCTGCTCGGCACGCGCCGCAAAGCCCTCGTTCCCGTGCGGCGGATCAACCGTTACGGGCGTCTCTTCCGCGAGACGTGTGAAGGCGGCGAGCAGAAGGTTGTCCGTCTTCCGTGTCTCCGTCTCAGTTCCGGGGAGTGGTGGCCCCGAGCGGGGCCCGGACTGCTCGGCGCTCTCCCTTGGCAGCGATCGCACGGGCCGGGAGGTCTCCCATCGACACGAGACCGGGACGCGCCTCGACGACCGCAGCGGCGGAGTTGACCGCCGCTGCGATCGTGCTGAGGAAGGAATCGAAGCCCACGGAGGAACGAAGGTCGATGACCTGCTCCTCTCCGACGATCCGGTAGTCGTCGCCCGCGGCCACCTCATCGGCCGGCTCGAAGAACCCGAACGTGATCTCCAGGTCGATCACCACTTCGCCCTTGAGCACGCCGCGGGCGGCATGAGTGACGGCCGAGATCTGTCCCGGTTCGATACGCAGGTGGTCCCCGACGCGCGGCGAGGTCGTCACGACGGCGGGTTCGACCTCTCCCACGTCCACCGAGTCGAGATCCCATCCGAGCCCCGCCGCGAGCGCCCCGATGGCCTGCTCGAAGCCGTGGTGGCCGACGACCTCGCCCCGGCTGCGAGCCTTCTCGAACTCCTCCGTGGTCAGACCGAGGCCGAACTTCGACAGGATCGCGCCGTAGCGTGACATGTTCGTCCGTCGGCGGATCCGCACGCTCTCCACACGCTGGGTCAGCGCAGTCAGCAGGAGGGGAAGGGTGTCCATCAGAACGCCCGGGTTCGCCCCGCTGCCCAGGACGGTCACGCCGTGCGCCTTCGCCGTGTCGTCGAGCCGTCGGGCCAGGTCGGGATGGCTCTGCCAGGGATAGGCCAGCTCTTCGCAGATGCTCAGGACGTTGTACGAACGCTCCAGCAGCGGCAGCAGGACGTCGGCCAGCCTGTGCAGATCCGAAACGGTCGCCACGATCGCGAGGTCGGCGGTGGGCAGGTCGGCCGGGTCACTCACGATGACGACGCCGTTCGCGGCGCCACCGAGGAACATTCCGAGGTCCTGCCCCACCACGCGGGGGTCGTGGTCCACCGCTCCGACGACCTCCACGTCTGCGCGTCGCAGCAGGGAAGAAGCGATGGCCCGGCCGGTGGCGCCGAGACCCACGATGACAGTCTGACTACTCAACGCACTCTCCTGGGCGCCCCGGCCGGCACGCCGTCGACACGGTGTTCGGTGAAAGGAGACCTCGCCTGTGGCGGTTGCCTCGTACCTCACTGTCGCCAGCCACGACCGCGGTGAGAACGACACGGAGCACCTGCTTCCGCTGAGGACGGTGCACGGTGCACAAGCCCGTCGCGCCCCACTCGCGCGGCGAGGGGACGCCGCGACGGCGGAGCCGGGCGCGGACCGCCTTCGGTGGTGGCCCTTGTCGCCCGGGACGCGATCGGGCCGGACGCGAGGCCGCCCCGGTCCGATCCGGGGCACCCTGATCGTTTCCCTCACGGCGGTGAACCGGGTGCGGTCGTCGGTGTCGCCGCCGGCGACGAAAGCGAGGGGCTCGCCCCGGACGTCGCACGCCAGATGGAGCGCGGCTCACGGCCCGTACCGCTCGGACACGCCCCACCAGCCGGCCCCGGAGCGGGACTTCCCCACGATCCCGTTCAGGACCCTACGGCCGTCCGGCCGCTTCCGCCCCGCGACGGCTCGGGCGGCAACGTCCGGAAGAACTCCCTTTCGACGCCGGACGGTTCATGGCGACGCATCACCCCAGCGTGATCCACCCGGCAGGATCATTCGAAGTCATCGCCTAGAGGCGCTCGTAGACGGCCGGTCGGCGCGCTCGCAGGACCAAGGCCTGCGCCGCGCCGACCACGGCCGAGAGGGCGACGAGCCCCCCGATCACCCAGGCGCCCGCGACGGTGCCGACGAGGAGCGGGAAGTTGGCGACCATCATGCAGACCACACAGGCCAGGCCGAGGAAGGCGACGCCCGGGGCCACGACCGTCCGCCACACCGACTGCCGCCCGTCGGCGCGCCGGAAGAAGCCGATGACGGCGAGACTGGTGGCCGCCATCAGCAGGACGACCCCGAGGGTGGCGGCACCCGAGAACCAGGCGTAGAGGTCCCCGATCGGGTCGAGGCCGAGCGCGGCGACGACGATCGTGATGACGAACGCGACCACCGAGGCGACGGCCGAGGACGCCGACGGCGCGCGGTGCCGGGGGTGGACGACGCCCAGGGACGCCGGAAGCGCACCGGCCCGGGACAGCGCGAACTGGTAGCGCGTCACGACGTTGTGGAAGGCCAGTACGCAAGCGAACTGGCTGGTGATCAGAAGGAGTTGCATGGTGTCGGCCCAGACGGAACCGACGTAGCTCCGCGTCAGCGTGAGGACCAGGCCCTCGGGGTCGGCCTGCGCGGCTCCGACCACGGCGTCGACGCCGGCGCCCACCACGATCGCCCACACGGTGAACGAGTAGAAGGCTCCGATCACCAGGATCGCGACGTACGTCGCCCGCGGGACCGTGACGTCGGGGTCCTTCGCCTCGTTGCGGAACACGGCCGTCGCCTCGAAGCCGATGAACCCGAAGATGGCGAACATGACGCCGAGGCCCGGGGAGCCGGTGCCCACGATCGAGGGCGACACCGGCTCGGCCGTCAGGCCGTGGGCGCCGCCGTGGCCCATGATGCCGAAGTCCATGACCAGGAGCAGCAGGGATTCCAGCACCAGCACGGCGCCGAGCACTCTGGCGCTCAGCTCGATGTCGCGGTAGCCGAGGAAGGCGCTGACGCCCAGCGAGACGAGTGCCCACGCCCACCACGGGGAGCCGGTGTCGGCGTACCGCTCGATGACGTTGCTCGTCGCGACGCCGACGTAGGCGTTCACCCCGACGAGAAGCAGTGTGTAGGAGAAGAGCGCGAGGGTCGCGGCCGAGAGGCCGGGTACGCGACCGAGCCCCGCCTGGACGTAGGCGTAGAAGGCGCCCGCGTTCCGCACCCGTCCGGCCATCAGCGTGAAGCCGACCGCGAAGACCAGCAGCATCACGGTGGACAGCGCGAAGTACAGCGGCATTCCCGGGCTGCCGCTCACGGCGAAGGCGAGCGGCACCCCGCCGGCCACCAGCCCGAGCGGCGCCGCCGCGGCGACGACCATGAACACGATCTGCGACACGCCCAGCCCACGGTTGAGCGGGTTGCTCGGTGCCGCTTCACCGCCGGGTACTTCGACGTGCCCTGTCTTGGAGAGGTCGGTCATCGCGACACCTTTCGACTCACGGGCCGGCACCGGCCCGTCATGGGTGGACAAAGGAGTGCGTGAAGCGGTGCGCCTGCGCGAACGACGGATGCGGTTCCTCCGCAGCGGACCGCGTCGGAGCGGCAGGAGGCGGATCTCCTCGCCCGAGAAGACGTCACCCCGCACGGGTTCGCGAGTCGTCGGGCGCTCCCGCTCGGCCGCGATCGCGGGAGTGACGGCGGCGATCCCCCGCGGCTCGATACACCCGTGGGTCCCTACGCGCAGCGAGGTCGTGACGACAGCCGGTCCGGCCTCTGGACACGACCACGACGAGGTGTTTAGCACGACTAAACACCGGGGGTGAATCTCTATCACGCCGGTCTTGCTGCCGCAATGGCCGCGGCACGACCGGCCGCTGGACGGCCGTCTCCGGCCGCTCCGCTCCCGGAAGGGCCGGGCCACGGGGTCTGCCGGGGTCGCGGCTCGAACGTCGGACACCGTAGGGGCGCAGCGGCCCGGCCTGCCTGTGCATCCTGCACCGAGCCCTGGCGAAGGAGGTGCCCGCTGTCGTTCTCGCAGGCGGTCGCGGCTCGCGACAGTGAGGCAACCGCCACAGGAACAGCGAGGAAACATCATGACTGCTGAGGTGTTGGACGCCGTCGAGGAATTCGACGTGGTGATCATCGGGGCCGGGATCTCCGGGATCGGCGCGGCCACCTATTTCAGCCGGGAGCTCCCCGACAAGTCGCTCGCCGTGCTGGAAGCGCGCGACGACATCGGCGGCACTTGGGACCTGTTCCGCTATCCCGGCATCCGCTCGGACTCCGACCTCCACACGTTCGGGTACGCGTTCAAGCCCTGGCGCCACGAAGCCGCGATCGCCGACGCTCCCCTCATCAAGGAGTACCTCCACGAGACCGTCGAGGAGAACGGCCTGGAGCGCGTCCTCAGGCTCGGCCACCGGGTCGTCCGCTCGGAGTGGTCCACGGCGGACTCACGGTGGACCCTCACCGTCCAGACGTCGGACCCCGCCACGGGAGCGACCCGGACCAGGACGATCCGCGCGGGCTGGGTCTTCGCCGCCACCGGCTACTACCGGTACGACGAGGGGTTCTCCCCGGAGTTCCAGGGTCGGGACGAGTTCGAAGGCCGGATCGTCCATCCGCAGCACTGGCCCGAGGACCTCGACTACAGCGACAAGAAGGTCGTCGTCATCGGCAGCGGCGCGACCGCGATCACTCTGGTGCCGGCCATGACCACAGGGGCGGGCGCCGCCCGCCACGTGACGATGCTGCAGCGCACCCCCACCTACGTGATGGCGCTCCCCCGTGTCGACAAGGTCGCCCTGGCGCTCACGAAGCTGCTCGGAGAAGAGCGCGGGTACGCCGCGACGCGGTTCAAGAACATCTGGACGGAACACGCCGTCGTGAAGGGGCTGCGGAGGTTCCCCAAGGCAGGACGGGCCTTCATCCGGCGCGAGAACGTCAAGCGCCTTCCCAAGGGATTCGACGTCGACAAGCACTTCAACCCGCCCTACGACCCGTGGGACCAGCGGCTGTGCGTGGCACCGAACGGCGACTTCTTCGACGCGATCAAGGAAGGCAGGGCCTCCGTCGTCACCGACGCCGTGGCGCGGTTCAGCAAGCGCGGCATCGTCCTGGCGTCGGGCGAGGAGCTGGAAGCCGACATCATCGTCACCGCGACGGGGCTGAACCTGCGGCTCTTCGACGGCATGCCCATCGTGGTCGACGGGCGCCAGGTCGACGTCGCGGACGCGCTCTGTTATCGCGGCATGCTGCTGAGCGGCATGCCGAACTGGGCGATGGCGATCGGCTACACCACCTCGTCCTGGACGCTGAAGGTGAGCCTGATGTGTCGCTACTTCATCGACCTGGTCCGGCACATGGACGCCCGCGGCTACGACACGGTGGTTCCGGTCGCGCCGTCCGGGACACCGCGCAGGTCCGTCATGGACATCCAGGCCGGGTACGCCAAGCGCGGCGAGAAGCTCCTGCCCAAGCAGGGCCCCGAGAAGCCCTGGCGGATGGCGATGTCCTACCCCGAGGACGCCAAGGCCCTGCGCGGGCCGGTGGCCGACGAGAACCTCGTGTTCGGCACCGGCCGGTCGGCCGCGCAGCGGACCGGGAGGCGAGCGGCCCATGCCTGAGACGAACGGCGCCGAGAGCGTCGACCAGTACGCGACCCTGCCGTCCGGAATGACGATCTGCTTCCGGGACCACGGCGACAAGGCCGACCCCGTCATCCTGCTCGTCGCCGGCATGGGCGAGGACCTCACCATGTGGACCGGCTCGTTCTTCGGTTCGCTCGTCGCCCGTGGCTTCCGGGTCGTCGCGTTCGACAACCGTGACGTCGGCCAGTCGACGTTCGTCGCCGCGCCTCCTCCCGCGCTCTGGCGGCAGATCGCCGCGCGCCCGCGCGGCGACGCGTACGCGCTGGCCGACATGGCCCAGGACGCCGTCGGCGTACTCGACCACCTCGGGATCTCCCGGGTGCACCTGGTGGGGCGTTCGATGGGCGGGATGATCGCGCAGACGATCGCGGCCACGGCGCCCGAGCGCGTCCTGTCGCTCACGTCCGTCTATTCGACCACCGGGGCGAAGAAGGTGGGACAGCCGGCGCTGTCGACGATCCGGCTCATCGCCGCCCCACCGGCGAGGACCAGGACCGAGGCGGTCCGTGCCCACCTGCGGCTCACCAGGCACGTCGCCGGAGTGGGATACCCCATCGACGACGCCGCCGAGGCGGCCCTGGCTGCTCACGCGTGGGATCGCAGCGCCGGTGACCCGGCGGCCGGCGTGGCGCGTCAGGTGCAGGCGATCCAGCGATCCGGAGACCGGACGGCCCAGTTGGGCAGGATCACGGCCCCGACGCTGGTCATCAACGGCGACCGGGACCTGCTGGTCGCCCCGAGCGGCGGCGCCGCGACCGTCCGGGCGATCCGCGCGGCCCAGCACGTGGTCATTCCCGGTATGGGCCACCACATCCCCGAGGCCCTCGTCGGTCCCGTCACCGAGTACATCGCGCAGCACGCGGCCCGCGTGGGCGAAGGAGGAAGCCATGTCCGGATCTCGTAAGCCCGGCTCCGGGGACACCACGGTCGACGTCGTCGTCGTCGGTGCCGGCTTCGCCGGCCTGAGCGCCGCCGAGCGACTGGTGAGCACGGGACGGTCCGTCCTGGTCGTGGAAGGCCGCGACCGGGTCGGAGGCCGATCGCGCTCCGGCGAGGTGGCAGGCGTGAAGGTCGACCTCGGAGCGACGTGGGTGGCACGACGCCACACCGCCGTCCGGGACCTCGCGCGCCGGATGGGGTGTACCACGACGGACCAGTTCAACCAGGGCCGCAACGTGCTGTGGATGGCGGGCCGGCGCCGCACCTATAGCGGCACCATTCCCAAGGTCTCCGCCGCGGCCCTGGTGGACATGGCCCGCATGCAGATGGCGGTGGACAAGCTGGTCGCGACCGTCGACGTGAACGCCGCGTGGGAGACGCCCGGGGCCGGGCGGCTCGACGCCATCTCGTTCGGCGAGTGGCTCGACCGGAAGAACGCGCTGCCCAGCACCCGTGCGTTGATGACCATCGTCAGCAAGGTGCAGTGGGGCTGCACCCCGGGAGACGTCTCCCTGCTGCACGCACTGCGCTACATCCGTTCGGCGGGCGGGCTCGACCACATGCTGGACGTCGACGGCGGTCAGCAGCAGGACCGGCTCGTCGAGACTACCCAGGAGATCGCCAAACGGGTGGCGGAGAGGCTCGGCGACCGCGTGCGCCTGGAGACACCGGTGCGCCGCATCACGCAGGACGACGACGGCGTCACCGTCCACACCGACTCCGGCGAGATCCGCGCAGGGTACGCGATCGTCACGGCCGCGCCGGCGCACCGCGCCGCCATCGAGTTCGATCCCGCTCTGCCCGAGCAGGCCGAAGGGCTCGCGCGTACCTGGCGCATGGGCGTGCTGAGCAAGGCCTTCGTGGCCTACGAGAAGCCGTTCTGGCGGGCCGACGGATTCTCCGGTGAGGCTGTGACCGACACCGGAACCGTGTTCATCACCTTCGACGTGTCCCCGGCGCCCAGCGGACCGGGCATCCTGATGGCCTTCTGCGATCCGCGCGTCTTCGACGGCTTCAGCCCCGAGATCCGACGCGATCGGGTCGTCCAGCAGCTCGCCGACCTCTACGGTCCGCAGGCCCGCACCCCGATCGACTACACGGACCACTGCTGGGGAGCGGAGCCCTTCGCCCCGGGCGGCCCCAACCCCGCCGTCGCCCCCTACGCGACCACGAGCTACGGCAAGGCGCTGTCCGAGCCCCACGGGCGCGTCCACTGGGCCGGCACCGAGACCGCCGGCGAATGGGCCGGAAGCATGAACGGCGCGGTCCTGACGGGCCAGCGCACCGCCGAGCGCGTCCTCACCCTGCTGTCCCGCGACGTCCGAGAGGGGGCGTCTCGATGAGAGAGGCGCTGTTCCTGCTGGCCGACCTGTGGATGATCTTCGTCGGCTACTTCTACGGCTGGAGGTTCATCCGCCGGTACGGCAACTACCTCCTCGGTCTCGAATTGATGGTCGTCGCGACGTCGGGCAGCAACTTCCTGCTCTGGTCGCTGCTCAGTGGTGACAGCGGCAGCCCCATGTACGCCATCGCGTACTTCTTCGACGCGTTCTCCCGGTCGGTCGGCATCACGCTCATCCTGATCATGGGCCTGATGCAGGTCACCCATCGCTACAAGCCGAGCGTCGGCGTCGATGTGGGCGTGTTCGGAGTGGCGATCGTGGCCGGTCTGTTCCTCCGGCCGTTCCACGGCGCGGATCTCCACACCGGCGGCATCGCGTTCTGGGTCGCCGTTTTCTACGTCGTCGTCAATCTCCTCACGGCGGTCTTCCTCGGGTACTTCGTCAAGCGGCTCTGGGACGCGGGCGCGAAGTGGCCGGCAATCTGGACGGGGCTGGTCACGGCCGCCGCGACCACCATCGCGATCACCTACGACTTCTTCCCGCTGCCGTTCGACGACGCGAGCCGCACGATCTTCTACACCGCCGCGCTGGCGACATGGGGCACCCAGGGCTTCGTCTACTTCCGTGCCTACCGCGCGCTGCACGAGCGCAACGCGGCCTTGGACGCGAACCCGGCCCGCGCGACCGAAACCCTCGCATGAACCCCGAAAACGAACAAGGAGTCAGCATGGCGAAGAGGCACGTGTACGCGGTGGTGGACCCCGCCAGCGGCAAGCTGGTCAAGGAGTACCCCACCGCGACGGACGAGGCCGTCGAGGGGGCGGTCGACGCGGCGGCGAAGGCCTACGCACAGTGGTCGAGGCAGACCTCCGTGGAACAGCGCGCCCAGCTGCTGAACACCGTCGCCGCCCTCCACGACGAGCGCAGCGCGCAGCTTGCCGAGATCATCCACCGGGAGATGGGCAAGCCGGTGGACGAGGCCGTCGCGGAGGTCGAGTTCAGCGCCTCGATCTACCGGTACTACGCCGAGAACGCGGAGAAGTTCCTCACCGACGAACCGATCGAGCTCTTCGAGGGAGAGGGCACCGCCTTCGTCCGTCGCCAGCCGATCGGCGTGCTGCTGGGGATCATGCCCTGGAACTACCCGTACTACCAGGTGGCCCGGTTCGCCGCGCCCAACCTCGCGCTGGGCAACACCATTGTGCTCAAGCATGCGTCGCAGTGTCCGGAGTCGTCCGAGGCACTCCAGCAGCTGTTCACGGACGCGGGCTTCCCCCAGGGCTGCTACGTCAACGTCCACGCCACCGGCGAGCAGATCGCCCGCGCCATCGCGGACCCCCGGGTGCAGGGCGTCTCCTTCACCGGTTCGGAGCGGGCCGGCGCGGAGGTCGCCGAGAAGGCCGGGCGCAACCTCAAGAAGGTGGTGCTCGAACTGGGCGGCTCCGACCCCTTCGTCGTGCTGTCGACCCACGACCTCGACGCCACGGTCCAGGCGGCGGTCGAGGCGCGGTTCGAGAACGCCGGGCAGGCGTGCAACGCCGGGAAGCGCTTCATCGTCGCCGAGGACCTCTACGACGCCTTCCTCGACAAGTTCACCGAGAAGGTGCTCGCCCTGACCGACGGGCTGGCGCCGCTCTCCTCGGTCGCCGCCGCCGAGTACGTCGAGGCCCAGGTCGAGCGAGCCGTCGCTGAGGGGGCGACCTTCGTCTCTGCTCGACAGCGCGAAGGGGCGTACTTCCCGCCCGGCGTTCTGACGGGCGTCTCGCCGACGTCGCCGTCGGCCGCCGAGGAGCTCTTCGGCCCCGTCGCGACCGTCTACCGCGTCGGATCCGAGGACGAGGCCGTCGAACTGGCGAACGAGACCCCGTACGGGCTGGGCTCCTACGTGTTCACGACGGACGCCGAGCAGGCGCTACGCGTCGCCGACAGGATCGACGCCGGCATGGTCTTCGTCAACGGCGTCGGCCTCGAAGGCGCGGAACTGCCCTTCGGCGGGGTCAAGCGGTCCGGTTTCGGCCGCGAACTGGGCCGGGGCGGAATCGACGAGTTCGCCAACAAGAAGCTCATCCGCACCGCCCGGACCTGATCGCCACAGCGCACAGAAGGGAACCCCTCATGACCATCGAATTCGACGCCGCTGTCTTCAGGACGCCGAACGAACCACTGACCATCGAAAAAGTGACCCTCCCCTCGACGCCTCCGCCCGGCGAGGTGCTCGTGCGGCTCAAAGCGAGCGGGGTGTGCCACAGCGACCTTCACGTGCTCGTGGGCGAATGGGAGGTGCCTTCGCCGATGATCCTCGGCCATGAAGGGGCCGGGATCGTCGAGAGCGTCGGCGAAGGCGTCACGACGCTGAAGAAGGGCGACCACGTCGTGCTGTCGTGGACGCCTTCGTGCCGCCGTTGCCGCTATTGCATCAGCGGCAGGCCCGTCCTCTGCGACATGGTCAGCCGGCACTCGGCGAACCACCTGTCGTTCGACGGCCGGACCCGGATCACGTCCGCCGACGAGGGCGACGTCTACAGCTTCGCCGGCCTCGGAACGTTCGGCCAGTACACCCTCGTGCCCGAATCAGCCGCGATCGCCATCCGGGACGACGCCCCGTTCGAACAGGCGGCTCTGGTCGGATGCGCCGTCACGACCGGCGTCGGCGCGGCCGTCAACACCGCCAAGGTGCGTCCGAGCGACACCGTGCTGGTCCTCGGCTGCGGCGGCGTCGGGTTGAACGCGATCCAGGGTGCCCGGCTGGCCGGCGCCCGGAAGATCATCGCCGCGGACATCTCCGACGAGAAGCTGGAGCAGGCACGCGTCTTCGGTGCGACCGACCTGATCAACAACGCCCGCGAGAACTTCGCCGACAGGGTGCGCCAGCTCACCGACGGACGCGGCGTGGAGATCGCCATCGAGGCCATCGGGCTGCCCCGCACCATCGAGTCGGCCTACGAGGTCCTGGCCCGAGGCGGCACGGCGGTGGTCGCCGGGCAGGTGGCGGACGGCGTGAGGATCTCCATCGACCCCTTCGTCATGTCCGATCAGGAGCTTTCGCTGATCGGCTCGAACTACGGCTCCAGCAAGCCGGATTCCGACTTCCCCATGCTGATCGACCACTACATGAACGACCGCATCGATCTCGACTCCCTCGTGACGCGCGTGATCGATCTGAAGGACGTCAACGAGGCGTTCGACCAGATGAAGCGCGGCATCGGCATCCGCTCGGTGATCACGTACTGAAAGGCAGGGGCGATCCCATGGCCCTGGAATCATCACGCTCGGCCTTCGAGCGAGCCCGCCGCAGCATCGGCGGGGGTGTGGGGTCGGGCCTGCGCGCCGCGATGCCTCCCCATCCGCTCTTCGTGCAAGAGGCAAAGGGCGCGCACGTCTGGGACCTGGACGGCGACCGGTACATCGACTACGTGATGGCCTGGGGCCCGCTCGTCCTCGGTCACGGCGACCCGCGCGTGCTGTCCGCGGTGTCCGATGTCGCGGCGAAGATGCAGGTCGTCGGCACCGGCCATCCGCTCGAGTACCTCGCGGCGGAAGCGGTCCTCGAGGCCGTGCCGCACGGCGAGCGACTGCTGTGGAGCAACACGGGGACCGAAGCGGTGCAGGTCGCGCTGCGCCTCGCGCGGGCCGCCACCGGGCGGCGTCGCGTCCTCAAGTTCGCCAAGAGCTACCACGGCTGGCACGACACCGTGTACGCCGGGATGTCCGAGGACGACTGCGACCGCCCCGCCACCCCCGGCGGACCGGGACAGTCGGCCAGCGTCCTGGACGACCTGGTCGTGGCGCGCTTCAACGACGTACAGCTGGCCGAGCGCCTGCTGAGCGAGTCCGTCGAGCGCGACATCGCGGCCGTGCTCGTCGACCCGGTGATGAGCAACGCGGGCGTCGAAGCACCCACACCGCAGTTCCTGTCGACGCTGCGGACCCTCTGCGACCGGCACGGCGTCGTCCTCGTCTTCGACGAGGTGATCGCCGGGTTCCGGATCGCGCGGGGCGGGGCGGCCGAGAAGTACGGCGTGCTGCCCGATCTGTCCGTCTTCGGGAAGGCGATGGCCGGCGGCTTCACTCAGAGTGCCGTCGTCGGCCGGGCGGAACTGGTCGATCAGGTGACGTCCGGCGTCGTTCATGCCGGAACCTTCAACGCCAACCCGGTCGCACTGGCGGCCGTCGCGGCGACGATGCGGGTCCTGGCCGATCCCGCGGTCTACGAGCTGCTCGAACGAACCTCGTCCGAGTTCGAAGCCCTCGTCGGTGGCGTGCTGGGCTCGTCTCCCGACTTCGGTCGTTTCAACCGGGTCGGCTCGCTCCTCCAGTACGTCCCCGCCGGCGGGTCCACCGGACTGCACGGGACCAGCGGGCTCTGGAGAGTGATCCTCGAAGGGATGCTGCGTCAAGGCTTTCTGTTCATGCCGTCCGGCAAGGTCTTCCTCAGCACGGCACACACCACCGCCGACATCGAGGCGACGGCCGAGGCCCTCGACCGGCTGCTGCGGCAGTCGTGACGCCCGCGTCACGCCGCGCGTAACCCCCACCCGCTCCGAGCCAGGCCGCGTGTTCTGTTCCCCCGCGGCCTGGCCCGGTCCACCTTCCGGAAGACACCATGCTGAACCTCTCGGTCCTGCTCGAGGACTCCGCCCGCACCCACCCGGACCGGGACGCCGTCGTCCTCGGCACGACGCGTCTCACCTACGCCCAGGTCGAGGCCGCCGCCAACCGGGTCGCCAACCTCCTGGTCGACCGCGGCATCTGGCCCGGCGACAAGGTCGCGCTCAGCTGTCCGAACGTGCCCTGGTTCCCGATCGTCTACTACGGGATCCTCAAAGCCGGCGCCGTCGTCGTACCGCTCAACATCCTGCTCAAGGGCCGGGAGGTCGCCTACCACCTCGCCGACTCGGAGGCGAAGGCGTACTTCTGCTTCGAGGGTGACGCCGGTCTGCCGATGGGCGCGGAGGGACACGCCGGATTCAGCGAGACCCCGGGCTGCGAGCACTTCTTCCTCATCACCGCCGACCCCGCGGCGGAAAGCCCGACCGAGGGTGTCGAGACCATGGGCGCCGCGCTGCGGGGCACCGCGACGACGTTCGACAGCATCGGCACCTCGGGGGACGACCCCGCCGTGCTCCTCTACACGAGCGGGACGACAGGGCAGGCGAAGGGCGCCGAACTCAGCCACGCCGGCCTCGTTCTCAACGCCCTCGCGTGCAACCGGCTGTTGGAGAACCGGCCCGCCCTGGACACCCACCTGGTCACGCTGCCGCTGTTCCACTCCTTCGGCGCGACCGTGCAGATGAACGCCGGCTTCTCGACGGCGAGCACACTGGTGCTGCTGCCGCGGTTCGACGCCCAGCAGGCCGTGTCCCTGATGCGGCAGGAGGACATCACCTTCTTCGCGGGCGTCCCCACCATGTGGTGGGGCCTGCTGCAGGCGCTCACCGACGACGTCGACGTCGAAAGGATCGCGAGGAACCTGCGCGTCGGTGTCTCCGGCGGTGCCTCACTCCCGGCCGAGCTCGTCAAGCAGGTCAGGGAGCGACTGGGCGTCCAGGTCCTGGAGGGCTACGGCCTCTCCGAGACCTCGCCCGTGGTGACCTTCAGCGATCCGGCGCGAGAGCCCCGGCCCGGTTCCATCGGCGTGCCGATCTGGGGCGTGGAGGTCAAGCTCGTCAACTCCGACTGGTCCGAGGTCGAGAACGACGGCACGGGCAGCGCCATCGGGGAGATCGCGGTCAGGGGCCACAACGTCATGAAGGGCTACCACGGCCGGCCCGAGGCCACCGCCGAAGCCGTCAGGGACGGCTGGTTCCGCACCGGCGACCTGGCCCGCAGGGACAAGGACGGCTTCTACTACATCGTGGACCGGGCGAAGGACCTGATCATCCGCGGCGGCTTCAACGTCTACCCGCGCGAGATCGAGGAGGTCCTGATGACGCACCCGGCGGTCAGCCTGGCCGCGGTCGTCGGCGTGCCGCACGAGAGCCACGGCGAGGAGATCAAGGCGTTCGTCATCCTCGACCGCGGCGCCGACGCCGGCCCCGATGAGCTGATCGCCTGGGGCAAGGAACAGATGGCCGCCTACAAGTACCCGCGCATCGTGGAGATCGTGCCGACCCTGCCGATGACGTCCACCGGAAAGATCCTCAAGCGCGAACTCACGTGACCGGCACGCCAAGCGCACGAACACAGGTGGGAAGGACGGCAGATGACAGTGGATGACGGCCGGCGCCAGGACACGTTCCTCGACGCGTTCGGTACGGGGACGGAAGCGGCGCCCGACTCGCTCGTGGCCGCCTGGAAGGCACGCGTGGCGAAGAACCCGGAGGGCACGGCGCTCCGCTTCTTCGACGGTGCCCTGACCGCGCGGGAGGTGGACGCCGCGTCGGACGCCCTGGCCGCCGCGTTCGAGGCCCGCGGGACCGGACGGGGTGATCGCGTCGGCGTGTACCTGCAGAACGTTCCGCAGTACGCGCTGGTGCTGCTGGCCCTGTGGAAGCTCGGGGCCACGGCACTGGGACTCAATCCGATGTACCGGCGCCAGGAGCTCCGCCGGATCATCGAGGACTCCGGGGCGGTCGGCGTCGTCTGTGCGGACGCGGACGTCCACGAGACGCTCGGGACGCTGGCGGGGAGCACGGTGCGCTGGCTGGTCAGCACGTCGGCGCTGGACTACCAGTCGAGGAACGATCCGCGGGTCTTCGCGACGACGCAGCGCCACGCCCCCGCCCCGGACGGCGATCTGGTGGCCCTGATCGGTGAGTTCGAGGGACGCGGACCCTCGCCCGTGGAGCTGACCCGCGACGACATCGCGTTCCTGACGTACACCTCGGGAACGACGGGGCCGCCCAAGGGCGCCATGAACACCCACGGCAACGTCCTGAGCGTGGTGGCGACCTGCGCGTCGTGGATGGGTGTGCACGACGGGGACGTCGTGTTCGCCATGGCCCCGCTGTTCCACATCACCGGCGCGGTGGTCAACGCGACGATCTCCCTGCTCACCGACACCACGCTCGTCATGGCGGGCCGGTTCCACCCCGAGGTCGCCCTGGAGGCCTTCGCCGAGCACGGGGTGACCTACACGATCGGCTCCATCACGGCGTACAACGCGCTCTACGAGCTGCCGCAGGCCGGACCGGAGCACTTCGCGTCGGCGAAGGCCCTGTACTCCGGGGGCGCGCCGATCCCGCCGGCGACCGTCGAGCGGTTCCAGGAGCGGTTCGGCGTCTACCTCCACAACGGCTACGGGATGACGGAGACGACGTCCGCCGTCATCGCCGTGCCGCCGGGGAGCAGGGCCCCCGTCCATCTGCCGAGCGGGACGCTGTCCGTCGGCAAGCCGCTGCCGCATGTCACCGCGCGCGTCGTGGGCCTGCACGGTGAGCCGGTGCCGAGCGGGGAGCAGGGCGAACTCGAACTGAGCGGGCCGCAGGTGGTGCCCGGCTACTGGGACAAGCCCGAGGCCACCCGCCGGACGATGCCGGAGGGCCGGCTCCGTACCGGTGACGTCGCCGTCATCGACGAGGAGGGCTGGGTCTACCTGGTGGACCGGCTCAAGGACCAGATCAACGTGTCCGGGTACAAGGTCTGGCCGCGCGAGGTCGAGGACGCCCTGTACGAACACCCGTCGGTGCTCGAGGCCGCGGTCGTCGGGCAGCCGGACGCCTACCGCGGCGAGACCGTCGTCGCCTATGTCTCGCTCAAGGCGGGTCTGAACGCCACGGCGGACGAGCTGATCGCCTTCTCCCGTGAGCGGCTGGCGGCCTACAAGTGTCCGCGCACGATCCATTTCCTCGCCGACCTGCCCAAGACCCAGAGCGGCAAGATCCGGCGCGCCGAGCTCCGCGGGCTCGACGGCCCGGGGCCGGTTTCCCCCTCGAAGGGCTGATTCATGAGCGAGAACCACACCGACCAGAGCCGTTTCTCAGGCCGTGTCGCCGTCGTGACCGGAGCGAGCCGGGGCATCGGTCTCGCCGTCGCGGAACGGCTCGTCGCCGAAGGGGCGCGCGTGTGCATCACGGCGCGCAAGGCCGGGCCGCTCGAAGAAGCCGCCGCCGCCCTCCCGCGGGGCAGCGTCGTCACCGTCGCCGGCAAGGCGGACGACCCCGAGCACCGCCGCGAGGTCTTCGACACCGTCGCGCGCGAGTTCGGCGGGCTTGACGTCCTCGTGAACAACGCGGGCATCAACCCGGCGTACGGCCCTGTCGTCGGCCTGGACCTCGACGTCGCCCGCAAGGTGCTTGAGGTCAACGTCCTCGCCACCCTCGCCTGGGTGCAGGACGCCGTGGCCCACCCGAAGCTCGGCTTCACCGACCGTCGCGGCACCGTCGTGAACCTCTCCTCCGTCACCGGCGACACCCCGTCACCCGGCATCGGCCTCTACGGGGTGAGCAAGGCGGCGGTGTCCCACCTGACCAGGACCCTGGCCGTCGAGCTCGGCCCGGAGATCCGTGTCAACGCCGTGGCACCCGCGGTGGTGAAGACCCGGTTCGCCGAAGCCCTGTACGAGGGCAAGGAGGCCGAGGTGGCCGCGGAGTACCCCATGAGGCGCCTCGGCGTCCCGTCGGACATCGCCTCCGCCGTGGCCTACCTGGCCTCTGAGGACTCCTCCTGGGTCACCGGTCACATCCTCACCGTCGACGGCGGCCTCACGGTCGCCGGCGGCACCGCGTAAACCGCGCTCACCCGACAAAGGACAGCCATGACTTTCCCTCATCTCCCGCCCGAGGTCGCGGAGCTGCGTGACCGCACGCGCCGGTTCGTACGCGAGGTCGTCATCGACGCCGAACCCGCACCGGGCGGACGTCTCGACCAGACCACCCGTGACCGGCTGCAGGCAGCGGCGAAGGAGGCCGGCGTCTTCGCGCCGCTCGTGCCGAAGGAGTACGGCGGGCAGGGTCTGCCCATCGAGCACTGGTCGCCGATCCTCCAGGAGGCCGGCTACTCGCCGATCGGCCCCAGCGCGCTCAACTGCATGGCCCCCGACGAGGGAAACATGCACATGCTCAACCTGATCGCCACCGAGGAGCAGAAGAAGCTCTATCTCGCGCCTCTGGCGGCGGGCGAGATCCGATCCTGCTTCGGCATGACCGAGCCCCACCCGGGAGCGGGTTCCGACCCGGCGGCGCTGCGGACCACGGCCGCGCGCGCCGACGGCGGCTGGGTCATCGACGGTCACAAGCGCTTCACCAGTGGTGCCGTCGGTGCCGCGTTCTGCATCGTGATGGCACGGACCCCGGCCGTCGACGGCTCTCCCGAGGGGGCCACCATGTTCCTCGTCGACATGACGAACCCCGGCATCCGGGTCGGCGAGGCGATCCACACCGTCGACCGCGCCATCGACGGCGGTCACCCTCACCTGTACCTCGAGAACTGCTTCGTCCCCGACGAGGCGGTGCTCGGCGAGGTGGGCCTCGGCTTCCGCTACGCCCAGGTACGGCTCGGGCCGGCGCGTCTCACGCACTGCATGCGGTGGCTGGGGCTGGCACGCCGGGCACACGACATCGCGCTGGACCGGGCCGGCAGGAGAGAGCTGTTCGGCGGCCCGATCGACACCCTCGGCCTGGCCCAGCACCTGATCGCCGAGTCGGTCATCGACATCGAGACGTCCGACGCGATCATCACCAAGACCGCGACGCTGCTGCACAGCGACCCCAAGGCGGGGTCCGCGATGTCCTCGATCGCCAAGGTGCACTGCTCCGAGGCGATCTTCCGGGTCATCGACCGGGCCGTCCAGATCTGTGGCGGGGACGGGGTCTCCGACGGACTCCCGCTGGCGCAATACCTGAACGAGGTCCGCCCGTTCCGCATCTACGACGGCTCCAACGAGACCCACAGGTGGGCCATCGCCCGCCGGGCCTCGGCCGGCCGCAGCGCCGCGGTCCGGGCCGGTGAGCCGTACAGGGGCGATGCCGTCGTGGGCCGGGACGGAGGTGCGTGATGCTCACCGTCCCCGACGGGGTGGAAGTCGTCGCGAGCTGGGACCGGGCCCGTCACCTCGACAGCCCTCCGCTCCTGGTCCTCGACGCGGTCACCGGCTTCCTCGACGCACACGGCATCGGCAGCGGCCCGCTCGCGTGGCAGCGCATCGGCGACGGCCACTCCAACGTCACCTACCTGATCGAGCGCGGCGGCGGGTCCGTCGTCCTGCGCCGCGGCCCGCGGCCGCCGCTGCCGAAGTCGACGCATGACATGGTGCGTGAGGCCCGCGTCCAGAAGATCCTCGGCGGGCACGGGGTGCCGGTACCGGAGATCATCGCCGTCTGCGAGGACGAGTCGCTTCTGGGGGTGCCGTTCTACCTCATGTCCCGGCTCGACGGCACGGTCGTCACCGACACCATCCCACCGCATCTCTCCTCCGCCGAGCAGCGCCGGGCCACCAGCGAGGCGGTCGTCGACACCCTCGTCGCCCTGCACGGCATCGACGTGACCGAAGGGGAACTCGCCACCCTCGGCTCGCCCCAGGGATACCTCGGTCGCCAGGTCGACCGGTTCCGCGGGCTGTGGGAGGTCAACACCACCCGCAGCCTGCCCGCGGTGGAACGCATCGCGGACTGGCTCGGCCGCAACCTGCCGACGAGCCAGGCGGCCTCGGTGGTGCACGGTGACTACCGCATGGGCAACCTCATGTTCGCTCCACAGGCGCCGGCCAGGGTCCTCGCGATCCTGGACTGGGAGATGGCCACGCTCGGTGACCCGCTCGCGGACCTGGGGTACCTCACCGCCACCTGGTCCGAGGCCGGCAGCCCTGCCACCCCGCTCGAACTCACCCGAGTAACCCGGTCACCCGGCTACCTCACCCAGCGCCAACTGACAGAGCGCTACCAGACCCGCACGGGCCTCGATCTGACCCCGCTGCCCTGGTACCAGGCCCTCGCCCTGTGGAAGGCAGCGATCTTCTGCGAGGCCATCCACACCCGCTGGCAGCGTGGTGAGCGTCCCCATGACACGGTCTTCGGACCGTCGCTCGAGACGGGCGTCCCCAGGCTCCTGGAACAGGCCGGGCGATACGCCGGCCTGACGGCGACCACCCGCCGCTGACACCCGACACGCCCGTCCACGGGTGTCCTCACCGACCTCGCCGCAGCGGGCCCTCCTGCTCGCACCCGCGCGGTAGCAGGCGCACCGGTCCTTCTTGTCTCCGTCCTCCTTCTCCTCAGAGAGAGGTAACGTGCCTTCCGCCCCCTCCCGGCCTTCGCCCCGCGACACACGGGTCCTGGTCACCGTCAACGCTCTGCCGCTCGCCGTCGGTGTGCTGCTCTCCTGCTCCACGTCCCTCGGAGAGATCTCCGTGTACGGACGTCTCACTCTCGCCGTGGGATGGGCGCTCACGCAGCTCGTCGTCCTCGTCGGCGCGACCTGGTGGTACGAAAGCCGGTCCGCGTCCTCCGGTGAGCCGGCGTCGGCCTCTGCCTCGTCGGCCGGGGGCGCGTGGTGACGACGCACCTCCTGAGCGTCGGCTCGCCCGATCTCATCGGCACCGCCGCGCGGGGCGCGGTCATCAGCGCCTTCCTCGTCTTCATCGGCCTCTGCCTGCTGTGGGTGCTGACCGGCCTCTTCTACCTGCTCCTGATCACGACCGGCTTCGCCGCGGCCGCGGTGGTGGGCAGCGGACGGATCGGGGTGGTCGACGCGAAGGGGCAGGGCGCCCCGATCCTCCTGGCCTCGGAGGTCCTCCCCCACCACCCCGCCGCCCGCGTCGTGCTCATCACCCTCGTGGCCTGTGTCGCCTTCCTCGCCGTCCTCACCGCCGTGGCGAGCGTGACCTTCGCCGCCGCCGTCTCCGTGACCCGCGACCTGATCGGGCAGAAGGGCCGTAGCCGGATCGGCATCGGTGAGCCGGCAGTCCTGCGACTGTCCGTCGTCGCGCTCTGCGCCGTGAGCCTTTTCCTCACCACCGCCATACACCAATACCCCATCGAGTTCCTCCTCGCCTTCTCGCTGAGCCTGGCGGCCTCATGCGTGTTCCCGGCGCTCGTCTACTCCTTCTTCTGGCCCGGCTTCGACCGCCGAGGGCTGCTGTGGCTCGTCTACGGAGGGCTGTCCCTCTGCGTCCTGCTGACCCTCTTCTCCCCCGCCGTGTCCGGGGCGGCGTACGCGCTGCTGCCGGAGGAGGACTTCAACCTGTTCCCGCTCCACACCCCCGGGCTGGTCTCCGTCCCGGCAGCCTTCCTCCTCGGATGGCTCGGCAGCGCGCGTCCGTGGGAGCGGACCGCACGCCACCGGCACGCGGCGTCGGGACCGACTCCTGACCGTGACGCCCCGGGTCGCGCGTCGACTCCGACGAGAGCGTCGTGAGCGGATAGCTCCGCCGTGCCCGCGACGGGCCTGTGCATCGTGCACCGGGCCCGGGTGAAGCAGGTGCCCGCTGTCGTTCTCGCCGGCGGTCCCGGCTCGCGACAGTGAGACGACCACCACATGAACGACGCGTGAACGACCTGACCGTCGCACCCGCCCGACCGTCGCGAGGACGACGCGCGGGAGTCCCCAGAACGGAATGCCCGGCGGTTGATCGAGCGGTCGATCAACCGTGACCCAGATCGAGGGAGAGGACGCACATGACGACCGAGAAGAAGGCCCAGGCACTGACGTCCGTGGCCAACGACACGCCGGCGGAGGAGATCCTCAAGATCGTGACCCGCGACGGCGGTGTCATCATCGAGAACTTCCTGACGCGGGAGCAGATCACCCGCTTCAACGCCGAGATCGAGTCGCCGCTGCAGGCACTCGCCCCAGGGTCCACCCACGAGAACGAGATCGTGGCCGCGTTCCACGGCAGCAACACCAAGCGCCTCACGAACCTGGTGACGCACAGCGCCACGTTCCGCAGCGAGGTCATCGACCACCCCCTGGTCCACGAGATCAGCGACCTGGTCTTCCTCCAGGAGTCGGGCACGTACTGGATGACCACCGCACAGGTCATCGAGATCGGCCCCGGCAACCAGGCGCAGATGCTGCACCGCGACCTGGAGAACTGGTTCCCGTTCATCGGCATGGGGCCCAGCGGCCCGGAAGTCACCATCAACTTCCTGGTCGCCCTGACCGACTTCACCGAGGAGAACGGCGCCACCCGCGTCATCCCGGCGAGCAACCACTGGAGCGACTTCGAGGACCGAGGGACTCCCGAGCAGACGATTCCCGCGGTCATGAACGCCGGAGACGTCCTTCTGATCAGCGGCAAGACCGCGCACGGCGGCGGGGCGAACCGGACCGGCGACGAGTACCGGCGCGGCCTCGCCTTCACCTTCAACTCGGGCTTCCTCACCGGCGAGGAGGCGTACCCCTTCCTGGTCGACAGGGAACTCGCCAGGACGCTCTCGCCGCGCGTCCAGCGCATGCTCGGGTTCCGCTCCCAGTACCCCACGGGCTCTCCCGGCCTGTGGCAGGTCGACTACGCCGACCTGGGCGACTACCTCGGTCTCTGAGATCCGGGTCGATCAGAGGCCGCCGCAGCTGTCCGAGGAGCGCGCGCCAAGGCCCTCCCGTACATTCGCCCTATGGGAACCGACGTCGATGCGTTCCTTGGTCAGCTGGCTCGCCACCTCAGGCCACAGGTGGGGAAGCTGGCCGGCCTGCTGCTCCAGCGCCTGAACGACGAACTCCCCGAGCTGTCGGAGGAGGCGGACATCGCGGCTCTGAACCTGGAGGAGACGGCCCAGCACATCACCGCCTTTCTGGATCTCCTGGAGACCCACCCCGATGCCGGCGCGTCGAAGGCTCCTCCGATCGCCTTGGAAGGAGGTCGCCTCTACGCCCGTCGGGGGATTCCGGTGAGCAGGGTCCTCCGTGGCTACCGGATCGGCCATCTGAGCCTGCTCGAACTGCTGCAAGCCGAAGCGCCCCGCCTCACCGACGACTGGCACATGATCCACCTGGCCTCGATGAGGCTGGTCACGATCGGCTTCGACTACGTGGACCGGTCCTCGGAAGAGGTCGTCGCCGCCTATCAGGAGGAGCGCGACCGTCTGCTGCAGCGTCGGCTCGCCCTCACCAACAGGGCGAGCAAACGGATCGGGACCACGCTCGATGTCACCCGGACCGCGGAGGAGCTGACGGAGGTCTGCACCGAGGACTTCGCCGACCTCGTCACCGTCGACCTCTTCGACTCCGCACTCGACGAAACGGGCATGGGTTCAGCAGAGGCTCTGACGCAGCGCCGAGTCGCCCAGCGCTCCGTCCTCGACGGCTGTCCGGAGTCCCTGCTCCGTATCGACGAGGCCCACTCCTACCCCGATGAATCGGAACCGGTTCGCGCACTGACCACCGGACAACCCGTCCTGCACCACATCGCGGGGACCGAGATGCCCACGTGGATGGCACCGTCCGAGTCCCACGGCCGAGTGCTGCGCACGCTTGGCCTCCACTCGGTTCTCCTCGTGCCCTTGCACGCCCGCGGGGACACCCTGGGCCTGGTGCAGTTCGCGCGCCATCGCACCTCGACCCCCTTCGACGACGACGATCTCCTGCTGGCGCGGGAGATCGTCTCCAGGGCAGCGGTGTCCATCGACAACGCCCGTCGGTACACCCATGAGCGTTCCACCGCGCTCACCCTCCAGCGCACCCTGCTGCCGCGGCACACGGTGCGACAGTCGGCCGTCGAAACGGCCTCTCGTTACCTGCCCGCCGGGTCCCGCGCGGGTGTGGGCGGGGACTGGTACGACGTGATTCCGCTGTCCGGAGCCCGCGTCGCGCTCGTCGTCGGCGACGTCGTCGGTCGCGGCCTGCACGCCGCCGCCACCATGGGCCGACTCCGCACAGCGGTCCGCGCCTTCGCCGACATCGACCTCATGCCCGACGAACTCCTCACCCATCTGGACGACGTGGTCATCCGGATGCAGCGGGAGGAGTCGCGAGACGGGGGCGAGACCAGCGCCACCTGCCTGTACGCGATCTACGACCCCGTCTCCCGCCGGTGCTCCCTCGCCAGTGCCGGCCACATCCCACCGACCGTGGTGATCCTCCCGACCACGGGCGACGCGACTCGGATTTCCAGCGTCGGCGAGTTGCCTGAGGTGCCCATCGGTCCGCCCCTCGGCCTCGGCGGACTCCCCTTCGAGACCGCCGAGTTCGAACTGCCGGAGGGCAGCCTGATGGCCTTGCACACCGACGGGCTGATCGCCGGCCGTACGCGTGACGTGGACCTCGGACTCGCCACGCTGCACGACGTCCTCACCTCTGCTCCCGAGTCGCTGGAAGAGACCTGCGACCAGCTGCTGACCGCGCTCTTGCCCGGCCACCCGGCCGATGACGTGGCGCTGCTGGTGGCCCGGACCCGAACCCTCGACCCCGGCCATGTCGCGGCGATCGACCTCCCGTCCGATCCGGCAGCCGTATCCGGGGCCCGACGCTTCGCCTCCGACGCCCTGGCGGCCTGGGGGCTGGAGGAGGCGTCCTTCGTCACGGAGCTGATCGTCAGCGAACTGGTGACGAACGCAATCCGCTACGGCAAGAGTCCGGTCCAGCTGCGCCTGATCCTCCAGTCGACGCTCACCTGCGAGGTCTCCGACGCCGGCAGCACCACCCCGCATCTGCGCCGCGCCCGGATCTTCGACGAAGGCGGCCGCGGCCTGCTCCTGGTGGCCCAGCTCACGGAGCGCTGGGGCACGCGACACCATCGCCAGGGAAAGGTCATCTGGGCCGAGCAAGCCCTTCCTGCGGACAGCGGGCAGGCCAAGGCGACTGGGTCGACCGACTGAGTCGATATAGTGCACTTATGGCTCATGTTTCTGCGGCGGAGCGCCGCCCTCAGTTGATCAAGGCGGCCATCGATCTCATGGCCCGGGAGGGTGTGGCCGCGGGGAGCACCCGCGCCATCGCCGCGGAGCTCGGTGTCGCGCAGACCACCGTCCACTACACCTTCGGCACGAAGGAGGACCTCTACCGCGCGGTGATGGACCACATCACCGACGAGCTGGTCGCGCAGGTACGGCGGGCAGCGCCGGAGGACGCGGGCTTCGAGGAGACCATCGGCGCCTTCGCGGGGGCCCTGTGGGGCACCGTGCGCGAGCCGACGTCGCACCACCAGCTGCTCAGCGAGCTGACCATGTTCGCCCTGCATGTGCCGGGTCTCAGCGAGGCCCGGCAGAGCCACTACCGGCGGGTCATAGAGGTGACCGCGCAGGTGATCGCCGAAACCGCGGAGAGGACGGGCCAGGAACTGGCCGACTCCTCCGAGACGGTGGCCCGGTTCTTCCTCTCCGGATTCGACGGACTGACCATGCAGGTACTCGTGTCCCTGCCGGACGAGGCCGCTGAGCGGACGGGCCTCAGGGCGCTCGTGGCCGCGACCGTGGCGCTGGCCAAGGGGGACCTCGACATGCCTGACGTACCGATGGCCTGACCCGACGCGAGAACGGTTGTGGGCGCACCCTTCCAGGTGCGCCCACCATCGTCTCCGCCTCCTCGTGAGGATCAGCCGGCCCAGACGTCCTCGACGTAGCGTCCGGACGCGACGAGCTCCGCGAGCCAGGTGACGGCCTGCTCGTCGCTCGCACCCGTCCGCTCGCGGTGGATCGCCATGAACGCTTCCCGTACGGCGGGTGCCATACGGCGGCCGTCGCCGCAGACGTAGACGCGTCCGTCGGCCTCCAGGACCGACCACACCTCCTCGCTCTCGCGGGCGATGCGCTCCTGGACGAAGCGGGCGCCGTTCTCGGGCGCGTGCATGAAGGTGGGGCGCATGCTGACGGCGCCTGCCGCCTCCGCCGCTTCGAACTCCTCCCGGTGCAGGAAGTCCACGTCGGGGTGGTCGCAGCCGAAGTAGCAGAGCAGGGTGCCGGTCGAGCCGGTGTGGTGGCGGTCGAGGACCGCGCCGCGGAAGGGCGCGAGGCCGGTGCCCGCGCTGATCAGGATCACCGGCACGGAGGTGTCCTCGGGGAGGCGGAAGGACTCACTGCACGGCAGCACCCGGGCCTGGATCACGTCACCCGCGTTCACGGTCTGCAGGAAGTGCGAGGCGATGCCCCGGAAGGTGCCCTCCCCCGACCGGTGGGGAGCGGCGAGCAGCGACACCATCAGGTCGGCCTCGCCGGGCCGGGCCGCGGCCGACGACGAGATCGAGTAGTGCCGGGGACGCAGTACCGGCAGCAGCTCCAGGAAGCGTTCGAAGGGCAGCTCGCACGCACGATAGCGCTCCAGGAGGTCCAGGACGCTGAGCCCCGCCATGGTCACCTGCGCCCGGAAGGTCTCGGGGTCGGCGGTGGCGAAGGCGGTGAGCGGCTGCTTCTCGGGCGGGCAGGCGGTGTGCTCGGCGAGCAGCGCGACCTGCTCCTGGGTGGCCGCGTCCTGGAGCTCGACGAAGTCGGTGAGCAGACGGCGCAGGGTCAGCGGCCGGTCGACGGGCAGGGCGCCCCGGCTCCGGCGGCGGGCGCGCAGCCGGACGGTGCGGTCCAGGTCGAGGCCGAAGCGGTCGGCGACGCGCTGGACGAGGGCCTCGGGGTTGCTGGGCAGGACGGCCAGGTGGTCGGCGGTCCGATAGGTGACGCCCTCGGGCAGCCGGAGCCGCAGGAACCGCTTGGAGCGTCCCAGTTCGTGGTCGGTGTCGACGAGTTCGTACGCTTCGAGGACCTCCATCGGCCGGACGCCGTGGCGCTCGGCGAGGCCTCCGAGGACCGACTCGGAGGTGTCCTCCAACTCGTACAGCCCCTCGCCTTCCGTCTCCGGTGCGGGGCCGGCCGCTTCACCGGCGATCGCTTCGCCGTACTCGTCCAGGAGCGCCGTCCACAGGTCTTCCGTCCACTGGTCGACCGCTCCGCCGAAGTCGCCGGAGGCGTCGGCGCTGCCGCGTTCCAGGAGCGGAGTGGCGCCGGCGGCGGTCAGCCGCTCGTCGATCAGGGTGGGGATCCGCTGGTAGGTGGCTGCCCAGTTGCGGTCGCCGACACCGAGGACGGCGTACCGCAGCCCGGTGAGCGAACCCGGGGCGAGGTTCTCCAGCCAGGCGACGAACTCGGCGGCGTCGTCGGTGGGGCGGCCGTTGTAGGAGGCGGCGACGATGACGACGGGGCCCTTGGTGCCGGCCAGCCTTTCCGTGTACTGGTCGAGGGAGGCGACGGTCGAGGTGAAGCCGTGCTCCTCGCCGTCCGTGCCGAGGTCGCGGGCGATGCCGGCGCAGGTACCGAGGTTGGAGCCGTGCAGCAGGGTCAGCGCGGTGCCGCTCGCCCGGCGCGTCACGGTCGCGGTCCGGCCCGCGACGGGGGCGGCCGCCGTCGCGGCGGGCAGGCGCCGTTCGTCGCTGGTGCGGCGGGCGAGCCGCAGGCTGAAACCGTCGGGCTTGATGGTCAGCGTCGACTTGATCTTCAGCTGGTAGTCGGTGTGGTCGATCAGGCGGTAGCGGTGCACCAGCAGACCGAGCAGCAGGGTGGCCTCGTGGAGCGCGAACTGGCGTCCGATGCAGGCCCGTTCGCCGTTGCCGAACGGCTTGAAGGCGTGGACCGAGCGGGCCGCCTCCCGTTCGGGGGTGAAGCGCTCGGGATCGAACAGCTCGACGTTCTCTCCCCAGGCCGCGTCGCGGTGCAGGGCGGAGGTGATCACCATCAGCGACTCGCCCTTGCGCACGGGGTACTTGCCGCCGATGACGGTGTCCTCGATCGGCTCGACGGCGTACGCGGGCGCCGTCGGCCACAGTCGCAGGCTCTCGTTGAGGATCTGGCGGATGTAGGTGAGCTTGCCGATGTCGCCGTACTGGGGGTCCGGGGATTCGGTGTCGCCCCAGAGGGCGTCCACCTCGGCCTGGGCCCGGGCGAGCACCTCCGGATGCTTGGTCAGGTAGTACAGGGCGAAGGAGAGCGCGCTGCTGGTGGTCTCGTGGCCGGCGATCAGGAAGGTGATCACCTGGTGGCGGATGTTGACGTCGTCCAGCGGCTCGCCGGTGACGGGGTCCTTCGTGTGCAGCATCAGCCCCATCAGGTCGTCCGTGCCGGTGTCGCCGGAGGCGCGGCGCTCCCTGATCACGTCGTCGACGAGGTCCGTCATGAGGTCGACGTCCTCGCGGAACTGCTCGACCTTCTTCCACTTGAACAGCTCGGAGCCCGGAATGGACTCGCCCTTCTCCTGGGCGAAGACGAGGGCCCGGGCCATCGCCTCGACGAACGGATGCAGGTCGTCGCGGCGGAAGGACTGGAAGTCGTAGCCGAAGCCGCACAGGCCGATCGTGTCGAAGGTCAGCCGGGTCATCTCGTCGGGGATGTCCACCGACTGCACCCCGGCCAGCCGGTCCCACTTGCCGATCAGCGAGCGGGCGACCTTGAGCATCGGGTCGTGGTAGCTGCGCATCGCGCCGAGCGAGAACGCGGGCATCAGGATGTCATGGGCCTTGCGCCAGTTCGGTTCGTGGTTGTAGGCGGTGAACAGACCGTCTCCCGCCAGGGCACGGACCTCGACCAGGTCCTGGTGGACGTGCTTACGGAAGCGGGTCTCGTCCGACAGCTCGGTCACGAGGTCCAGGCCGCCGATCATGACGGTGTCCCTCCCGAAGATCCGCAGCCGGTACACGGGCCCGAATTCCCTGAACTCCTTCAGCAGGTAGGCCAGGAAGTCCGCGCCCGCGGGAACGTTGAACGCGTGGCCTACGAGGGGCAGCGGGGGGCGCTCGGGGATCGCCCGCGCCGCGCCGACGGACACCTGAGTCATGAGCGTGCCTTTCGTTGCACTCCAGCAGTCACCAGTGAACCTACATGCGACTGTGTCAGGTGAACATGTCGGATGACTGTATTGAGTGACACAGTCCCACGATGGAACTCACCGCCCCCTGAGAACGTCCCGGCCAGCGCGGCTTGACAGGCGACATTGTCACTCGACACGGTTGGGCGACATGGTCAGTCGACCATGTCGAGCGCATGAGCTGTGTGCGCGCTTCTCACCGAGCACATCGAGGTTTCCCCATGAACACCATGCTGGCCGGACGGCTGCGCCTGGACACCCGCACCTTCGCCGTCGAGGAGGTCCCGATCCCGGTTCCCGGCCCGGGCGAGGTCCTCGTCGAGGTGCGGGCCGCCGGTGTCTGCCTGTCCGACATCCATCTGATCGACGGCAGCCTGAGCCCCTTCTACCCCGTGGACGCCGTCAAGGACTCCGGCGCCATCACTCCCGGCCACGAGGTGGCCGGCGTCGTCCACACCGTCGGTCCCGACGTGAAGGGCGACTGGACTCCCGGCCGGCGGGTCGTGCTCCAGGCCGGGCAGGCGTGCGGCGACTGCGCCGACTGCCTGCGCCACGCGCTCTGCCGCCGGCCCCGGACCCGTGGGGTGGACTACGACGGCGGCTGGGCGCAGTACGCCCTCGCCAGGGAGGACACCCTGCTCCCCATACCCGACCACCTGCCGTTCGACCAGGCCGCGATCATCCCCGACGCCGTCTCCACCCCGTACGCCGCGATCGTGGACACCGGCGCCGTCCGCCCCGCGCAGGCGGTCGGCATCTGGGGAGCCGGAGGCCTCGGCGCCCACGGCATCCGGCTCGCCCGTCTGGTCGGCGCCGCCCCCGTGATCGCCGTCGACCCACTGCCCTCCGCCCGCGAGCGCGCCCTCCTCTTCGGCGCCGACCACGCACTCGACCCCATGGCCGGGGACTTCGCCGAGGCGGTGCGCGAGGCCACGGCGGGCCGGGGCATCGACGTCGCCTTCGACTTCGCCGGTGTCGGAGCGGCCCGCACCCAGGCCACCGCCGCCCTGGGCCCGAACGGCGTCCTGGTGCTCGCCGGCCTCACCCCGGAGCCGATCACCGTCGCCGACAGCATCGACTTCTGCTTCAACGTCCGGCAGATCCGCGGACATTACGGCTCCGAGCCCGAGCACGTGGAACAGCTCGTCGGCCTGGCCGCCGCCGGCCGGATCGACCTCGGCCCCTCCGTCAGCGCCCACGTCCCCCTGGCCGAGGCCGCGGACGCCGTCACCCGGCTGGAGAAGAAGATCGGAGACCCGATCCGCCTCGTGCTCATCCCCTGAGCGGGCAGGGCGACGACCGAAACCCCACATCAGCGCCCCTCTCGACCACCCCCGGGCTGGGCTGGACCATCCCCGAAAAGGAGGCGACGGTGCCGCGGGGGAGCGCGGCACCGTGCCGTGGGAGGGCCTCTCAGGGTGTCCGGACAGCCGCCCCGGATCGGGCGGTTCGGCTGTCCGGGGTGCGAGGCGCGAGGTGCGGGGTCGGTCGTCGCCGGGCGGGCCGGGCGGTCAGCCGAGCACGGGGACGTGCTGGGTGATGCAGTGGATGCCGCCGCCGCCCCAGGCCAGCGTCCGGCACGGGATGCCGGTGACCTCCCGGCCCGGGAAGAGCGTCGCGTACTGCGCGAGGGCCGCCGCGTCGTCGGCGGCGACGTCGGCCGTGGGCACGACCACGCTGCCGCCCGTCAGGTAGTAGTTGGTGTAGCTGAAGGTCTCCACCAGCGTGCCGTTGACCCGGAAGTGGGGCTGCTGGTTCAGCTCCACGATCTGGAAGGGCCGGCCGCACGCGTCCGTGGCGCCCTGCAGCACCGCCTTGTTGGCGGCCATCCGGGCGTGGTTGGGGTTGGCGGGGTCCGGCTGGGTGTGCAGCAGGACCCGGGCCGGTCCGAGGTAGGCGGCGATCAGGTCGACGTGCCCGTTGGTGATCGTGTCGTTGTTGAGCCCGTACGGCAGCCAGATCACCTTGCTCGCCCCGTACGCGGCGAGCAGCGCCGATTCGATCTGGGCGCGGGTCAGGCCGGGGTTGCGGTTCGGGTTGAGCAGACACTCCTCGGTGGTGATGAGCGTGCCCTGCCCGTCGGTCAGGACCGAGCCGCCCTCCAGGACGAGGTCCACGGGCTGGCGCGGCACCGACAGGTAGTCGCACACTCCGACCGGCAGGAAGTCGTCCTTGTCGTACGGGTACTTGTTGCCCCAGCCGTTGAACCGGAAGTCCAGGCCGGTGAGTCGGGTGCGCTCCGCGTTGCGGGTGAAGATCGGCCCGGTGTCGCGGGCCCAGCAGTCGTTGATCGGGTACTCGATGACGGTGACGGCCGGACCGCACTGCTGGCGGGCGTCCGCGGCGGTGCCGGGTTCGGCGACCATCAGTACGGGCTCGAAGCGGGCGATGGCCCGCGCGACGGCTGCGACCTCCGACTGGACGGCCTTCAGGAGGGTGCCCCAGCCGACGTTGCGGTCCCACGGCCAGGCCATGACACAGCGGGAGTGCGCCTCCCACTCGGCCGGGGCCGCGGGCGCGGGCGTGACGGCGGCGGCCGGGCTCGCAGCGGCGGTGCCGAGCGCGGTGCCGGCGGCCGTGGCCAGCGCGGCCGTGCAGAAGGCGCGTCGGGAGGTACGGGGTCGGTCCATGGCGGTGTCCTTTCGCGTACGGGGGACTCGGACCCGAGTACTCGGGCCGAGGGTCTACGGGGGTGGCGCGGGGTGGGGCGGGGTGGGGCGAGGTGCCGCCGGAGGCCCGGCGCCCGTCGGCTCAGGCGGAAGAGGACGGGGAGGCGGCGGGGGACTCGGCCGGGGTGTCGGCGGGCGCGGCCGGACCATCGGCGGGGGGCTCGGCCGGGATTTCGGCGGCCGCACCGGCGGGGGGCTCGGCCGGACCGGCGGCGGCCGGGTCGCGCAGCCGCTCGTGCGGGCGCTTGACGAGCAGGTAGAGCACGCCGCTGCCCAGCACCGCCGCGGTCCCGAGCAGCGCCGCCCACACCTGGTACCACGGCGCACCGGGCGGCGCGAGGACCGCGCGCGGCCAGCAGACGTTGGCCATCTCGAACGCGGTCCACAGCACCGCGAGCGCGTTCAGCACCGTGCCCGTCCGACCCAGCCTGATGTGCCCCGAAGGCACCCACGTCCCGCGCAGCCGGGCGATCAGCGCGGCCAGCGACACCAGGAAGAACGGCAGGTAGGTGGCGGCGGTGCCGAAGGTGATCAGCGCGCCGATCGCGGTGGCGTTGAGGCCGAGGGCGAGCGCCCCGCCGCTGATCAGGGTCGACGCGACGAGCCCGCCGAGCGGCGCCTGCCGCCCGTTGACCCGGCGCACCTGCCGGGAGAACGGGAACACCCCGTCCCTCGACAGCGAGTACAGGCCGCGGCCCGAACCGCCCTGGGAGGCGACCGCACAGGCCAGGAAGCCGACCAGGACGACCACCACGAACGGCTTGTCCGACCAGCCGCCGAAGGCGTGCACCACGGCGGTCGTCACCGGGTCCACGTCCGCGCCCGCCACCACGTCCTCGGGCCGCGGGTGCGCCAGGGCCACGGCCACGGCGTTGAGGATCACCACCGCGCCCACGCTCAGCAGCGCCCACCACATGGCGCGCGGCACCTGGCGCCCCGCGTCCTTGGTCTCCTCGGCCGTCGACACGCACGCGTCGAAGCCGATGAACGCCCAGCCGGCCACCGCGACCGCGGCCAGGAACCCGAGCACCGTGGAGCCGCCGGACAGCGACTCCGCGCCCAGCGTCCGGGTGAACAGCGCGAAGTCGTGCTCCCGGAAGAACAGCAGCAGCGCGAACCCCACGAGCACCGAGGCGACGGCCTCGGCGGCGATTCCCAGCGAGACGAAGCGGCGCAGCAGGGTGATCCCGTACGCGTTCACCAGCAGGCCGGCCACCAGGATGCCCACCGCCACGGCGACCAGACCCCCGGGCGTCGGGGTCGCACCGAACAGCGCGTACACCCAGGGAGCGGCGAGATACGCCACGGTGGTGTTGCCGAACATCACCGCGAACTGCCAGACCCAGCCGCCCAGCCAGCCGAAGGACGGCCCGAGCAGCCGCCGGCCCCACTGGTACGGGCCGCCGGCCAGCGGCCACTGCGCGGTCAGCTCGCCGTACACGCTCACCACCAGGCACTGGCCGACGAGAACCAGGGGCAGTGCCCAGACCCACATCGGGCCCGCGACCGTGGTGCCGACCATCGAGACGGCGTAGAGGGCGACGACCGGCGACACCACGGCGAAGCCCATCGAGATGTTCCCGAGGACGCCGAGGCTGCGCCGCAGCTCCTGGCGGTAGCCGAGGGCCCGCAGGCGCGAGGCGTCCGCGTCCTCCCCGCCGTCGTCGGGGGCGGCCCGCCCGGCGGTGCCCTCGTCCATGGCTTCGCTCATGATCACTCCACTGAAATCTAACCGCGTTAGGTAAACGGGTGGCTGGAATGTAGCGGCCGCCCACCGGGCTTGTGAAGCGTTCCTGACAGGTAATGTTCGGGACCCGAGAACGAAGGAGTGCGCCCATGCCCCGGCCCAGCCAGGCCCTCCTGAGCCGTGCGATCATCGCCCGCGCGGCCCTGGAACTGCTCGAGGAGCAGGGGGTCGAGGCGCTCAAGATGCGCACCCTCGCCGACCGGCTCGGGGTCAAGGGCGCGTCCCTCTACCACCACATCCGGTCGAAGGACGACCTGCTCGACGCCGCCTCGGAGCTCATCAACGACGAGATCGACCTCGGGCCGCTGGCCGACCCGGGCGGCCCGGCTGGTATCACCGCGTACGCCCACGGCTACCGCCGCGTCTACCTCCGCTATCCGCACATGATCCCGCTGGTGGCCCGGCATCGCGTCACCTCGGCCAAGGCCCTGCACGGCTACGACGCGCTCCTCGACGCCCTGGTGAAAGCCGGATGCACTCCGGCCGGGGCGGCCGAGGCCGCCGCCGCGATCGACAACCTCGTGCTCGGCTCCGCCCTGGAGACCTTCACCGCGGGCTTCCACCGCCCGCCCGCCGCCTACCGTCCGGACTTCCCCGCCCTGGCCGACGCCCTCACCGCCGCCGACGCGGCTCCCGGCGCCCTCGCGGGCCTCGACGCCCGCGGCTTCGACCTCGGCCTGCGCCTCATCCTCGCGGGCCTCGGCCGGCATGACGCCTGACTGACGCCTGACTGACGCCTGACGCCTACCGGAGCCCCCGGCCGACAGATTCGATCGCCGAAGCGGCTCGCGCGTTTTCGGCCATTCAGCGTACGTACGTAGGCGACCGGCTGGCGGCGCGCGGGGGCGACAGCACATGTGGCTGCTCGGACTGACGGTCTTCCTGGTCGGCTCGACGCCGGCCGCCTTCGCGTGCAGCGCGCTGATCACCTTCCTCGTCGTGCAGGGTCTCAGCGGCGGCATGATCGACCCGATCCCTGCCGGCCGACCCGCCGCCGAGCGGCGACCCGGTACCGCTCGACGCCGTGGGCGTGTTCCTGCTCTCCCCCGGCGTCACCGCCATGTTCCTGCTCGGCGGCGGCCCGTTCTCGCTGCTCTTCCTGCTCCCGCTCTCCTACCAGCAGGTGCACGGGCACTCCGTCCTGGAGTCCGGCCTGCTCCTCGCGCCGCTCGGTCTGGGCAACCCGTCCGACCGGTTCGGGGCGAAGGTGCTGGTCCCCACCGGCGCCCTGCTGATCGGAGCCGGCGCGCTGACCTCATATCTCCTGTGCCGGCAACGGTCAGGACGAGGCGTCCATGACGAAGAGGCATGGTGTCGCACGGTCCGCCCCACAGTGCGAGCACAGGCCCGGCCCCTTTCGTCGATCGGCGTACGGTGAGAAGGGGGCGGTGGGCGTGTGGGCTCGCCGTCTGGAGGGTGGGGCCACTGTGAAGAGAGTGGTGCAGCCGCTGTAGGCGTCCGGCCACGACGCGACACCTATGCGGGTTTTCGTCCGGCAAGGCTTGGCCGAGTGGGCCGGGCAGGCGCCGAAAGTCGGCTGCTTGAGCATTCAACCGACACGTATGGCGGGCCAGGCCCGTGACGCCCGCACCCGTCGGAAATCGGAGGTCAGCGATGTCCTCGCACGCGATCATCGAAGCCTCGGACCTCGTACGGGACCGGCTCTTCATCGGTGGCGACATGATCGAGCCGGAGGCCGACGACCTGATCGAGGTCATCTCTCCGGCCACCGAGCAGGCGATCGGATCGGCCCCCTCCTCGACGCCCGCCGACGTGGACCGGGCCGTCCGCGCAGCCCGGGCCGCCTTCGACGACGGACCATGGCCGCTCATGTCGCCCCAGGAGCGCGCCGACGCGCTGGAGCCCTTCACCGACCATCTCCGCTCGCGCGTCCCGCAGATCGCTCAGCTCATCACCGAGGAGATGGGCTCGCCGATCACCTTCTCCCATCAGCTCCAGGCACCACTGCCCGTGATGCTCCTCGACTACTTCCGAGGGCTTGCCGCGGCCTTCCCGTTCGAGGAGGACCGAGCGGGCCTTACCGGACCGGCACGGATCCTGCGGGAACCGATGGGCGTGGTCGGGCAGATCGTGCCGTGGAACGTCCCGCTCATCCTCACGATGGTGAACCTCGCCCCGGCGCTGCTCGCCGGCTGCACCGTGGTGCTCAAGCCCGCGCCCGAGACTCCGCTCGACGCGTACCATCTCGCCGAGGCCGCGATGGAAGCCCAGCTGCCTGCGGGCGTCCTGAACATCGTGCCGGCCGACCGGCCGAGCAGTGAGGCGCTGGTCCGCCACCCGCTGGTGGACAAGATCAGTTTCACCGGCAGCTCGGCCACGGGACGACGGGTCGCCGCCCTGTGCGGTGAGCAGTTCAAGCGGGTCACCCTCGAATGCGGCGGGAAGTCGCCTGCCATCATCCTCGACGACGCCGACCCCGACAGCGTCGTGCCGAACCTCATGCCGTTCGCCATCATGATGTCCGGCCAGCAATGCCTGGCGCAGACCCGGATCCTCGCTCACCGCAGCCGCTACGGTCAGGTCGTCGACGCGATCACCCAGGCCGCTGCCGAGTTGACGGTGGGCGACCCGCATGATCCCGCCATTGAGGTCGGCCCGCTGGTGGCGGAACGCCAGCGGCGCCGGGTCGAGGACTACATCGCCAGCGGGCGACAGGAGGGTGCGAGGATCACCGTGGGCGGCGGACGCCCGTCAAGCCAACCGAAGGGCTGGTACGTCGAGCCGACGATCTTCGCCGACGTCGACAGCTCCATGCGCATCGCCCAGGAGGAGATCTTCGGCCCCGTCCTCGTCGTGATCCCGTTCGACGACGACAACGACGCCGTCCGCATCGCCAACGACTCGAAGTACGGCTTGTCGGGAAGCGTGTGGAGCCCCGACCAGGACCGTGCCATGGGAATCGCCCGCCGGGTACGCACGGGAAGCCTGACCATCAACGGCTACCGGATCGAGTTCGCCGCCCCCTTCGGCGGCTACAAGGAGTCCGGGATCGGCCGCGAGTTCGGCCCCGAGGGGCTCAGCTCCTTCCTCGAGTACAAGACGATCAACCTCCCCGACGGAACAGCCCACTGAGGTGGTCCCAGCGGAATGATCTCCCCGAAGCGATATGAAATGCCAAGGCGTACGGAGCATTGAGAAAACCTCACTGGCTTCCTCCTACAACCGGCGCCGTCGCCACTCCGCCCTGGACTACCTCAAAGCAACGGCGCATCAGCGTGGCACGGCGCCCGTCGGTCAGGAAATGGCCGCCCCATCGGTGTCGGGCACGGCGGTGGCTGGAGGGAGTGCGGAACTCCAGTCGAGGAGATCCGACGGCAGCTGGGTGGGCGTGAGCCCGGTTGTCCTGCGAAATACGTAATGGAAGTGCGCCTGATCGTGATAGCCGGCTTCCCTGGCCACCTTGGACAGCGGCATTCCCGTCTCGCGCAGACGCAGGGCATGGGAGAAACGCAGGATCCTGGCTATGGCGGACGGCGAACGGCCGACCTGTTCTTTGAACCGCCGCTCCAGTTGCCGGACGCTCCACATCGCGCCCGAGGCCAAGTCGGCGGTCCGTATCCGTCCCCTCGTCCGGTGGAGCTCCTGCCAGGCCCACTGCACCTCGGGGCGGACCGCCCGCGCGGAGCCGAGCAAGCGCGTCAACGCGCTGTCCAGCAACGCGGGGCGATCACGTGACTCCGCCTCTCGCAGCTGTTCCGGCAGCGTGGCCAGGAAGCGGGGCAGCAGCAGGCTCGGGTCGAGGTCGTCCGCCTCCCAGTGCGACATCGGCACCCCGAACAGGCGGTACGCCCCGATCGGCCTGAACCTCACCGCCACCCCGCTGACCTCGCCCTGATGGTGAGCAAGAAGTGCTGTCGTCACGGGCAGATCTGTCTGGGAAAGAACGGTTCTGGGTGGCGAGCCGCCGGCCATGTCCTGGGTCAGAATCGGTGCGCCGAAGGCAAAGTTCACCGTCGCCACGGTATTGGGAGTGAGGATTCTGCGGCGACCGTTGGACGTATAGGCGTAACTGGAGTACGCGCAGACCAATCCGGCCAAGGGGCCGGCCGGCCGGAACTCTTCACTACGGGGACGAGGGGAAGGAGCAATCACTTGACGCCGTCCTGCAGAGGGGATGAGCGGGGATAGGAGCGTTCGGCTACGGGTATCCCTAAGGTCTTTGCGTGCCAGATCATCGCGGCACCGATCAGCCACGAGCAACCCCGACTTCGGCCATTCGGAAGCTGTTTTGGCTTGATCAGTCACCGAGCCGAAAGGAAGGTCTTAATTCCGTTTCGTGTCGCACTTTTACACTGTGCCGCGCGTGTTTCGTTCGCCATGCTGAGCCCGACCGAATCGCCTGAATCCGGCACGCACGTTTCGGCTTCCGCCTGCCGGGTCTTCCACGCTTCGAAGGAGACGAGATGCGTCTGCGCAAGGCCGTGACCGCCCTCGCCATGACCGCCGCTGCCGCCGTCGGTACGGGGCTGATGTCCGCCCCCGCAGCCCAGGCCGCGACGCCTTCGCCCAACTGTCTGGGCGCCAGGGCGTTCTGTTTCTTCTACAACTCCTCCCAGCAGGGATCCGTGATCGGCTGGGACATGAACACCGGCTGGCGCGGAACGGAGAACCTGTACAACTACGGCTCCTTCATCACCCCGGGCGCCGGCCAGGGGGTGCCCGTGTACGACCACGCGGCCTCCGCCACCTACCAGTACCCGGGAGTCTGCTACGGCTTCGTCCGGGTCTACCGGGAGGCCGGGTGGACCGGCAGCGTGTTCGAGGACGTCCCGGCCTGCTCCTCGATCAACCTCACGACCGGGCTCACGAAGAACCACAACCGCGCCATCCAGCGCATCGGCTGAGGCACGGGATCCCGCGTCCGGCCGCAGGTCCCACCGCACCCGCGTCCGGCCGCAGGTCCCACCGCACCCGCGGCCGGACGCGGCCCGCTCCTCCTCCCTCCCCACCGGCCGCTTCGGCGAGAAAGGCCTCCGTAGTGACCACCAGGAAAAACCCGGCACGGGCCCGGCTGAGGGGAGTGGCAGCGCTCCTGCTCCTGCCGCTGGCGGCCGGGTGCGCCGCCGCCTCCGGACCCTCCCGGGACACGGTCCGGCCGCCGACGTCGGCGTCACCGCTACGGCTCGCCGCCGGCGAGGCCCCCGTACTCCCCCTGGACCGCTTGTTCTGGTCCGACCAGGAGTACGCCACCCTGCACGCCGCTCTGGACGTCCTGACGCGCCGGTGCATGGAGCAGGCCCGCCTCCCGATGCCGCCGGGAAGCCGTCGCCCCATGGCCAGGGGTCCCCGTGCCGCGCACCGTTACGGAATCATCGACGACGCGGAGGCGAAGCGGTACGGCTATCACGGCGCGCCCCTGCCGCCCCCGCCGCCCGCGCCCCGGCTGTCCACCGCCCAACTGGCCGCCCTCACAGGGACGCAGCCGGGCCGGCCGAGCCCGCGGGGTGTGCCTGCCGAGGGATGCAACGGGTGGGCAGCCCGGCAGATCACCGGAACCACGAGCTATCCCGTCGACCACGAAACGGTCCGCCGCCTCGACTCGGAATCCTTCGAGCTGAGTCTCAAGGACCCGCGGACCCGGCGGGTGATCGCCGCCTGGGTCGACTGTATGGAAGCCGCGGACGCCACGCATGCCGCGAGCCCCGATCAAAAGCCCCCGGCCCTGCGGGGTACCGAGCCAACCGCGGAGGAGATACGCACGGCCCGCGTCGACGTGGCATGCAAGGAGAAGACCGGCCTCGTGGGGCTGTGGGCCGGCGTCGAGAGCGCGTACCAGCAGCAGATGCTCCGTGACGGCGCCTCGGCCGTGCAGGACATCGAGCGGGAGCGCCGACAGCAGCTGAAAGCGGCGGCACGCGCGCTACAGGGCGGCTCACGTTGATCACCGAGAAGTCACCTGGGTGCCGGCCCGGCCGGCGCCGCGGGCGCCGGATCGCTGGGTCTGCCGTACGCGTTCGCCCACCAGATCAATCCACACGGGGCCTTCGCCCTGGAGCGCTATCTCCAACACGTTCGTCGTCGTCGCCGAGAGCGGAGACGCCCCCGACTACAAGGACCCCATCCTCGAGGTCGGCTCGTACCCCCGAAGCAGGGCTCCCGCGTCCACGCCCACCTGCGGTACGAACGGGAAGGCGCAGGCTGGCAGCCACGGCGCGTCTGGCCTTGACGTCGGTGGACGCAGTCGTGAGAGGAGCGATCCTCCGGACAGTTTCTAACGGCGCAGTGCTTCCGCGCCCGCGTACCGCGCGCTGCTCCCCAACTCTTCCTCGATGCGGATGAGCTGGTTGTACTTGGCGGTGCGGTCGGAGCGGGACAGCGATCCGGTCTTGATCTGGCCGCAGCCTGTTGCCACTGCCAGGTCCGCGATCGTCGTATCCTCCGTCTCTCCCGAGCGATGCGACATCACGACCGTGTAGCCCGCCCGGTGGGCAGCGCTCACCGTGGCCAACGCCTCCGTCAGCGTACCAATCTGATTGACCTTCACCAGCACCGAGTTGGCGACACCGGAATCGATGCCCTCGCGCAGCAGGGTCTCGTTGGTGCAGAACACGTCGTCTCCGGTGAGCTGGCAGCGCGCACCGACCCGGGCGGTCAGGTCTCGCCACCCTGTCAGGTCGTCCTCGGCCATCGGGTCCTCGATCGACACGATGGGGTAGGCGTCGATCAACTTGACCAGGTACTCGGCGTGTTCGGCGGGTGTGCGTCGCACTCCTTCCCCGGTGTAGTGGTAGACGCCCTGGCGGAAGAACTCTGACGAGGCCGGATCCATGACCAGGCCGATGTCCGCGCCCGGCCGGTAGCCCGTCCGCTCGACGGCGGCCACCACGAAGTCGAGGGCCTCCTCGGCGGTGCGCAGGGCGGGCGCGAAGCCGCCCTCGTCGCCGACTCCCGTCGAGTGCCCGGCGGCGAGGAGGTCGCGGCGCAGGGTGTGGAAGATCTCGGATCCCATGCGCACGGCCTCGGCGAAGGTCTCCGCGCCGATCGGGGCGATCATGAACTCCTGGAAGTCCAGCGGGTTGTCGGCGTGCGCGCCCCCGTTGACGATGTTCATCATCGGTACGGGCAGCAGCCGGGCGTCGGAGCCACCGACGTAGCGGTACAGGGGAAGGTGGTGGGTCGCGGCAGCGGCCTTCGCGGCGGCCAGGGAAACGCCGAGGATCGCGTTGGCGCCGAGCCTCGACTTGGTCGGGGTGCCGTCCGCGGCGACGAGTGCGGCGTCGAGGCCGGCCTGGTCCTCGACCTCACGCCCGACGACGACGGCCGCGAGCTCCGTGTTGACGTGCCCTACCGCCTGGTCGACACCTCTGCCATGCCACCGGGCCGGGTCGCCGTCGCGGAGTTCGACGGCCTCACGGGCGCCGGTCGAGGCGCCGGAGGGAACCGCGGCCCGGCCGAGGGATCCGTCCGCCAGCTCCACGTCCACTTCGACGGTGGGGTTGCCCCTGCTGTCGAGGACGCGGCGGCCGGTGACGGAGGTGATGACGGTCATGGGAGTCCTCCCCGTTGTCGCATACGTGCCGGGTGGACTGCGGCGACAGTGGCGCGGGACCCGACCCCCAAAACTCTACAGCAATGCTGTTCAGTTCCACTGTTCAGTTCCGCTGTTCAGTTCTGCTGCTCAGCTGCGCTGTACAGCCTCACTGCTCAGTCCCGCTGCGCAGGTGTGCTGCGTTAAGGTTCGGTATGCCCCTTCCGGAATCCGCCACCATCGCCGCTGAGCTACGCACCGTGATGGGAAAGCTCACCCGGCGCATGAAGCTCGAGGACCAGATGCCGCTCGGTCAGGCGTCCGTGCTCGGCGCGCTGGACCGCAGCGGTGCGATGACGACCAGCGAACTGGCTGTCGATCAGCGGGTGCGCCCGCAGTCCATGGCCCGAGCCGTCGGACTGCTCATGGACCAAGGGCTGATCACACGCCGTGCGCATCCGACCGACGGCCGCAAGAGCCTCGTCGAGCTCTCCCCTGCCGGGCAGGCACTGCTGGAGGAGGAGCGGGGGCGCAGGGCAGACTGGCTCGCGCGGGCGATCGAGGCGGAACTCACTGGCGAGGAGCGGGAGTTGCTGGCCCGGGGGATCGAGCTGGTGGAGCGGCTGGCGGCGCACTAGACCAGCGCGGCGAAGTCCGGCGCGGCGAAGTCCGGCGCGGCGAAGTCCGGCGCGGCGACGTGACAGCGATCACGGCCTCGGGGCTGGTGAGCTCGCATGTTCAGGTGTCGCGTATGCGCGGCCAAGCCCAGATGGGGCTCGCGCTGAGTGGTCGGTGTAGCCGAACGGGACCATTGGACCTGTTCGCCGGCCGTCGGCGTCGGACCGCTCCGGTTCGGCATGACCGTCGAGGGTGTGGTCGAAGCGGCTGAGGTAGTCGGCCAGACGAAGGTCAGCGAGTGTGCGCGGCGCTACGCGATCTTCTCGCCGACCTGGAAGGTCGAAGTCCACCGTCGCGGGACAGCTCCTTCTCGACCTGCCGTGACGGCCGAGCAACTCGGAGGGTCGCGGGCGGTCCGGTCACTGGCCCCGGGAGACGCCCCGTCCACTGTCGAAGGCAATGCTGGAGCGGGGTTTCAGGATCACTGGGCAGGAGTTCCAGAGCTCCATTCCGGCCGTGGCCAGTTCCAGTACCGCACGTCGCTCCACGGGGGTCCATGCGGTGCACGCGTCTCCGAACAGCTTCTCGTAGGCGCTGTTGTGCACCGCGCTCTGCCGGGGCAGCCGGTGGGCCTCATCGAGTCCTCGTGCCAGGTCCTCGAAGAAGTTCCAGGACTCCAGCACGGCACCTGAAGGAGCCGGCCGGCCAGCCGGATTCTCCAGCCACTGCTGGACACGGGTGAGGTCGAGGGTGTTGGTCTCCGAGGTGGCCAGCCACCCCCCTTGTCGGCTCACATACACCCGTGCCTGCCGCACAGTCACGAACACCGGCACTCGACAGCGATCGGCACCTGGCAGTGCCACTACCCGATCAGGTTCGTCATCCCCGCCACTGTTCCAGAGAACCACCCCGCCGCGGCCGAGCCCGCGAACCCGATACGCATAGAGGTTCCCGTTCATGCCGCCGCGTCCGGCCGCGAGCACATCCGCCGTCCTGGTCTTCGCCACGCCCCCACTCTGGCACGCATCAATCAGACAGCGACACACGCGGCTGGTGCACTACCGGTGGTGCGGAGGGTGGGTTGGCGGTGGCGGGATGGTGGCCGTGCCGGGGGCGGTCTCCGGCCAGACCAGGAGGACGGGGCAGGGGGCGTGGTCGACGACGAATCGGCTGGCGGGACCGAGGCTGCGGGGGCCGAGGTGGGTACGGTCGCCGTCGCGGGCGAGAACGAGCAGGTCGGCGCCTTCGGCGGCGGCCACGACCTCCCGTTCGACGCGGCCCGAGCGCTCGGTCCGGGTGCACGGGCGTCCCAGCCGCTCGGCCGCGCCGGCCAGGAGCTTTTCGCCCGCGGCGGCGGCCAGGTGCTCCACGCGGGTGCCGGGGTCGCGGTCGGGGCGGGCGCGGCCCAGCAGCCCGGCGTAGGCGCCGTGCGCGGCGCCCGGCGCCTCGGGGCCGGTGACGTGAAGCAGCACCACGTCGGCGCCCTCGGGCGCGTGGGTACGCGCGGCGTCGACGCAGGCAGGCCAGGTGCCTTCCACGATCCAGACGATGACGGTCATCGTGTTCAGCCTCCGATCGTTTGGAGTGACACCCACAGTGCCACCGCCGAGAGCAGCAGCGCGGTGGGCACGGTGAGCAGACCGAGCCGGGTGAACTCGCCCAGCTCCACGTCGGTGTCGTGTTCGCGCACGATACGTCGCCACAGCAGGGTGGCCAGGGATCCGGCGTAGGTGAGGTTCGGGCCGATGTTCACGCCGAGGAGCACGGCCAGGACGGCGCCGGGCCCGGTGGGGGCGGTCAGCGGCAGCAACACGAGGACGGCGGGCAGGTTGTTGATGACGTTCGCCAGTACGGCTGCCAGTGCCGCGACGGCAAGGAGGGCCGCCAGGTCGGTGCCGTCCGGAACCAGGTGGCCCAGCGCGTCGGCGAGGCCGTTGTCGACCACCGCCCGGACCACGATGCCCAGCGCCAGCACGAAGGCGCAGAAGGGGAGGGACGCGGCCCGCACGATCGCCGTCGGCGTGGTGCGACGCCGGACCAGGGCACGGATCGCCAGCACGCCCGCGCCCGCGGCCGCCGCCCAGGCCGGGTCGATGCCGAGCGCCGAGGTCAGCACGAAGCCCGCCAGGGTGCCCACCACCGTGAGCAGGGCGAACAGCGGCAGTTCGCGGGGCTCGGCGGCGGGCGGCGCCTCGGCGCCCGCGTCCAGGTCGGTGGCGAAGAAGCGGCGGATCACCGCGTACTCGGCTCCGATCGCGACCAGCCAGGGCAGCGCCATCAGCGCCGCGAAGCGGGTGAAGCTCAGCCCACTCGCGGCGAACGCCAGCAGGTTGGTGAGGTTGGAGACCGGCAGCAGCAGTGAAGCGGTGTTCGACAGGTGGGTGCAGGCGTAGACGTGCGGTTTGGCACGAGCACCCAGCCGGGCGGCGGTGGCGAAGACCACCGGGGTCAGCAGCACCACCGTGGCGTCCAGGCTGAGCACCGCGGTGATCAGCGAGGCCGTCACGAAGACGAGGACCAGCAGGCGGCGGGGCCGGCCGGCCGCCCGGCGGGCCATCCAGGCACCACAGGCATGGAACAAGCCCTCGTCGTCGCAGAGCTGGGCCAGGACCAGGACGGCCGCGAGGAAGCCGATCACCGGGCCCAGCCGGGCGGCCTCGTCCGCCACGTGGTCGAGCGAGATCGCGCCGGTGGCGATCACGATCCCGGCGGCGGGGACGGCCACGGCCGCCTCCGGCCAGCCCCACGGCCGGATCACCGCGCAGGCCAGCACCGCCAGGAGCAGGACGACGGACAGTGCTTCTGCGAGGGAGGAGTTCAGGGCCGGAGCCTTCCGAGGCGTTGTGGACGAGAAGTTCGCCATAACTTTCGCGCACTCCCCTGCACGCCCACGGTCACGACACCATCCACGTCGCCCTATGAAAGGAGACGGGCGTCAGGTGTCGCTCCGCTGCCCCCGATCCAGCGCCGGTGGCCCGCCCCTGAGCCCGTTCCCTCTCGGAAGACCGAGCCGCTGTGCACTTCGCGTGACAGCGTCCCGCGCGGTCAGCCGACGTGGACGCGGGGGGGCGCAGCCCCCGGTCCGGCGCGGCCTCGCGCAGGAACTCGCGGGTCACCGGGGCGACCTCACCCTGGGCCCCGGCCGGGGCGGGCGCGTCTCGAACTTCGGATGTGGCGGACGCCGCCCGCCGGGCGATCTATGGTGAGGCCATGGGGATGGAGTCGGCGGTCGCAGCGCTGGTCGAAGAGGCGGAACAGCGGGCTGGGGCACGAACGTGGCAGATGACGCCGGAGCAACAGGCTTTGGCCCTGCAAGCGGCCGCGGGCCTGAATGAGGCTGTCGGCGCCGCGCGAAAGCAGGAGAGCCTGCCGGATATCGAGCGGCTGGCGCACTTGCGCGAGGCCTTGGCCGCATTGGCGATCGCCTTGGCCCGGACCCACGGCCCTCTCGCCTGGTTCATCGGGGCGGGCGTCGAGGCGCTGTCCCCGATTCTCCACTGGCGCGCACTGCCGGCCGACGAGACACCGTCCTTCGGGACCACACACCCGGCCCCGGCCCGGCTCACCGACGCCGAGAGCGCGGTACGACAGCTGGCCGCCGCGCTGAGTCGTATCGCGGCGTGAGCCACCGCCGGTCTGTTGGGACGGGCCGCCCTCAAGTCGCCACAAAGCCTCGCCGCTGCATTCGAGTGGGAACCTGACGCCGTAGGTGGGGCTTACGCAATCGTCGGCAGTCCTCCTCAAGGCTCAAGGCCAAGAAGGCAATTCTGAGTACCAATGCGGATACGACCGGCGGGCGGTGCACGGTTGGCTCGGGGCATGAGCATCCATGTCTCGCCCTCTGGTGACTGTGGCCCGCACCTCACGGTGGACCCCGAAACCTCCGGCCACGACGACGAAGACCTGCCCGGCCACCAGGCGCGGACGGGCGCGTTCTCACTGTTCGCGGGCGTTCTGGCGGTGACGATGGGCGGATGCCCTTGGCTGCCGGCCGCCGTTTTCCCCGTGTGGCTGCGGTACTTCCCGCTCTACCTGATCATCCCGCTGGGAATCAGCGCGCTGTTCTCTGGCGTCGGTGCACTGCGTGACATGCGCGGCCGGCCGGCTCCGGCTCGCGGCCGGGCGCGGGCCGGAATCGTCCTCGGCGCGATCGCCGTGATCGTGCCGGTCGGCATCGCCGTGTGGGGCGTCTGGGTGCTCAGCATCTGAGGCCGCACCGAGTGCCGCGCCGGCCACACCGCACAGGCGTCCCACTGCGAAAGGAAAGACCACCCAAGGCAAGCACGACAGCGCATCGGGCCGGGCCGGCCACGCGCCCGTACGAGAGTGCGCGGTCCGCTACGAGGCGACGGTCCTCGTCGCGGCCGTCCACGAGTGGCTGTGACCACGCACGTACGCGCACTGCCTTTTCGTTAATCCGTTGCCCAGGAGTCGATAGGCCAGCTAGGTTCGCCCAGCCGCCTGCATCGATGCCGGCCGGCGCTGTCGACGAGGAGGTGTGGAGCACATGCGCAGGAGTGCCCAGGAGTTGAGCTCGCGTACTGACTTTCGCCACCCCCTCACGACGGAGACACCTTGTCCCTTCGCATCACCCCACTGACCGACCCCGCTCACGGGCCGCACGGCCGGCGTCTTGCCTGGTTGGCGTCGGACGCGGATTCCATCCCTGCCGGGACGGCCTTTCTGCGCCTGTTCGACGGCGGACAGCAGCACCTGGCCGAGCTCGACCTCCGTGTTCATCCCGCGGAGCGCCGCAAGGGCGTCGGCTCCAGGCTCCTCGACATCGCCGTGGCCACCGCCCGGGACAGCGCCCGACGCTGCGTGGTCGCGCAGGCAGAAGCCGGATCGCCCGGCGATCACTTCCTGGCGGCGCGTGGTTTCCGGAAGGTCCTCACCTTCAGGTTCACCCGCTTGCCACTGGCTGATGTGGATACCGCCGTCCTCGACGAGATCATCGAGCGTCCGCATCCCGGCTACCGGCTGATGTCATGGCAGGGAACCGTCCCCGACGACCTGGCCGAGACGTTCGCCGCCTCACGCCGCGCCATGGACGACATGCCCATGGACGACAGCGACTCCGGCACCCAGACCTGGGACGTGGACCGCGTGCGGGCCGCGGCGAGGGCCGTCGAACAGCGCGGCGACCACCTGCACACCGTCGTCGCCGTCGATGCCTCCAACGGCTCGATCGCCGGGTTCACCGAGCTCGTCATCCCTGGCAACGGCACAGGTGACGGCCAGCATTACGGCACCGGTGTGCTGCCCGAGCACCGTGGACACGGCCTCGGCCGATGGATGAAGGCCGAGTCGATCCGACAGGCCCACAGGGACTATCCGGACCTTGGTGGCCTCCTGACCGACACCGCCGACAGCAACACGCACATGAGACAGATCAACGACCGTCTCGGCTACACACCTACGCACACGACACACCAGCATCAGCTCGACCTCTAGCGGAGAGCGGACGGGCCGGACCGGGGCATCACCCCGGCCGGCCGGTCCGCGCTTTCGACATACACGGCCCAGGTCGCGTCCGGCGATCGCCGCCGTCACCCACCCCCGCCGGCACCCGCGCGACGGTCCTGGTCGAGTGCTCGGCCGGGAGCGTCGGCGTGGAGGTCACCGACAGCGGCCCCCGGTCGGCGATGCTTCCCGCCGCCGCACCGTCCGGCCACGGCATCCCCGGCATGCGCAAGCGCGCGGCCGCCTACGGGGGGACGCCGTGCACGGCCGGCGACACGCACCACGAACGCTCCGCGTGGGCTCAGGTGTTCAGCCAGCGGGCTCCGGAGCGCTCGGTGAGCCGCGACATACGGGAAGTCGTCACAGACCCCGACGGGTAACCCCTCGCCCCCTCGACGCCCGTCGAAGGTCAGGCACCGAAGCCGTGGGACCACCGGGTGTCAGAGGATGACAGCCGAACGGCGCTCCACAAGGATGACGTCGCGCCAGACGCCGTGGTGGCGGCCGATGCGCTCGCGGGTGCCGACGGCGCGGAAGCCGGCCCGCTGGTGGAGGGCGAGGCTGGCGGTGTTCTCGGGGAAGATGCCGGACTGGACGGTCCAGATGCCCGCCGCCTCGGTGGAGGCGAGGAGGGCGGTCAGCAGGGTCAGGCCCACGCGGCGGCCTCGGGCGTCGGGGTGGACGTAGACGGAGTGCTCGACGACTCCGGCGTAGGCACAGCGGTCGGAGACCGGTGTCACGGCGGCCCAGCCGAGCACGCGGCCGGCGCTGTCGCTGTCATCCAGGGCGACCAGGCGGTGCTCGGGCGACTTGGCCGCGTCAAAGGCCTGCCACGTCGGGGCGGCGGTCTCGAAGGTGGCGTTCCCCTCGTCGATGCCCCGCTGGTAGATCGCGAGGACCTGATCTGCGTACTCCGGCCGCATGGGTACGACGCGGATCCCCGGCTCGGAGGCGGAGGTCATACGCGAGCCTTGACGCCGAGTTCGGTGAGCAGGCCACGGACGCGGCGCTCGATCTCGTCGCGAATGGGGCGCACGGCTGCGACACCCTGTCCGGCGGGGTCGTCGAGCTTCCAGTCGAGGTAGCGCTTGCCCGGGAAGACGGGGCAGGCGTCGCCGCAGCCCATGGTGATGACGACGTCGGACGCCCGCACCGCTTCGGTGGTGAGGACCTTCGGGGTCTCGGCGGAGATGTCGATGCCGACTTCGCGGAGGGCTTCGACCACGGCCGGGTTGACGGTGTCCGCCGGGGCGGAGCCCGCCGAGCGGACCTGCACGCGATCGCCGCCGAGGTGGGTGAGGAAGGCTGCGGCCATCTGGGACCGCCCGGCGTTGTGCACGCAGACGAACAGGACTGACGGGGTGACAGCGCTCATGAGGTCAGGACGCTTTCTGCGGCGACGGGGTTACGGGCAGGGGCAGGGCGGCGGCCGAAGGTGATCGCGACCAGGGCGAGCCCGACGGCTGCCCCGAGCAACTGGGCCGCGACGAACGGGGCGACAGAGGCGGGGGCGATCCCGGCGAAGGTGTCGGTGAAGGCGCGCCCGATCGTCACCGCCGGGTTGGCGAAGCTGGTGGAGGAGGTGAACCAGTACGCCGCGCCGATGTACGAGGCCACGAGAACCGGTGCCAGCTGGGCGCGGCCCGCGCGGGTCAGCCCGAAGACCAGCCAGACCAGCCCGGCCGTGGCCACGGCCTCGGCCAGCCACAGGTGCCCGGCGAACCGTTCATGCGCGGAGAACTCCACCAGCGGCCGGCCGAACATCGCGTCCGCGAGCACCGCGCCGCCGATCGCCCCGGCGATCTGGGCGGGCACGTAGGCGGCCACTTCGCGGAGCGAGAGGCCGTCGCCGTCGTACCAGGCGGCGAACGTCACGGCCGGGTTGAAGTGCGCGCCGGACACCGGCCCGAGCAGGGCGATCAGCACGCCCAGGCCGAAGACGGTCGCCAGACAGTTGGCGAGGAGCTGGAGGCCGACGTCCTGGGTGAGTCCGGTGGCCTGGATGCCGGAGCCGACCACCACGGCGACCAGCGCGGCCGTACCGATCCCTTCGACGGCCGCCCGCCGTATCAGCGGTACCCGGGCGCTCACGCCGGGGCCTTCGCCGACGTGCCGGGGATCTGCAGCAGTGCGGACAGCTGGGACAGGGCGTCGGGCAGCACCCAGTAGTAGACCCAGGTCCCGCGCCGCTCGGAGCCGACGAGGCCTGCTTCGCGCAGCACCTTCAGATGGTGGGAGATGGTCGGCTGAGACACGTCGAACGGGCCGGTCAGGTCGCAGACGCACGCCTCGCCGCCGTCGTGGGAGGCGATCAGCGACAGGAGTCGCAGCCGGACGGGGTCCCCGAGCGCCTTGAACATCCGCGACACCTCGACCGCGGCCTCCTCGCCCAGCGGCTCGCGGACCATCGGTGCGCAGCACACCGCCGTCTCGTCGTCGTCCTGCGCGACCAGCGGCAGCAGACCAGCTTGTTTCGACATGCCTCAATATTGACAGCTGTCGATTCCGGAGGCAACCTCTTCTGTATCGACAGACGTCGAAATACGCCGCTCCCCGAGGGAGACTCGCCATGTCCCGCGTCCAGCTCGCCCTGCGCGTCGCCGATCTCGAAGGTTCGATCGCGTTCTACGCCAAGCTCTTCGGCACCGAACCCGCCAAGCGCCGCCCCGGCTACGCCAACTTCGCCGTCACCGAGCCCCCGCTCAAGCTCGTCCTCATCGAGGGCGGACCCGGCGAGGACACCCGCCTCGACCATCTCGGCGTCGAAGTCGCCACCACGGCCGACGTCACCGCCGCCACCGACCGCCTCAAGGGCGCCGGCCTGGCGACGTTCGAGGAGAGCGACACGTCATGCTGCTACGCCCGCCAGGACAAGGTCTGGGTCACCGGCCCCGGCCGGGAGCCCTGGGAGGTGTACGTCGTCAAGGCCGACGCCGACACCCTGGAGAAGGCCGGCACCACCCCGGGCACCTGCTGCACCCCACGCGACGCGGATCCTGCCGCCTTGGCCTGAGTAGCTCAGCGCGAGCCGGAGCTGCGACTGAACCAGCCGCTGAACTCCCGTACCCCTGCCGCGGCATCAGCCTTCGCCAGCACTGTCTCCGCCGCCGCGCGCCAGGTCCCCGCGTCGGCCCGGGGCGGCGGAACGAACGGCCCGCGCCCGGCGGCCTCGGCGGCCGCGCCGAAGAAGTCACCGCCCTTGCGCTTGGCGTCGTCCGTGCCCCAGGACCGGCTGCTGCCGTGGGCGGTGACCTTCTGGAGATGGGGGATGTGCTTGGCGCAGTGGATGTACGCCTCGTCGACGGCGATCTCGACCCACACCAGGGCCCGCCGGCCGGGCACCGGGTCGACGGCGAGTCCGGCGTCGGGGTGGGCGCGGCGCATCTCGTCGTCGGCGACGACCCTGGCCCGGCCGTTGACGTGGAGGCCGATGCGGTCGCGGAGGAAGTCCACCATCAGGACGCCGACGTGCGGGTTCTCCTCGATGTTGCCGAGGCTGGCGTGGACGCCGTTGCCCCGGTACTCGGGGTAGGCGAGCGTCGCGTCGTCGAGGACGTGGAGGAAGCCGGGCGGGCCGGCGCGGAAGGTGCTGTCGCAGGCTCCGTGGCGGTCGGCGGTGGCCAGGAAGAACATTTCCTGTCGGGCCGTGAACTCGCGCATCCGGGGGTTCAGCCGGTCGAGGACCTGTTCCGCGTAGAACCGGTCGGCGCGTTCGGTGGTGCCCAGGCGCCACTGGACGAGGTGTTCCCCGTCGCTGCCCGGCCGGGTGGTGCGCAGGGGTGCCGTCCGCCGTTCGGTCTGCTCGAAGGTGCTCTGGTCCTGCTGGAAAGTGCTCACGTCGTTGCCCCGGCCAGTTCCTCTAGGGAGTCGTGTCGTATGCGGTGGGTGGGGATGCCGACGCCCACCAGGGCCTCGACACCGCGGCGGATCATTCCGGGCGGCCCGGACAGATACGCGTCGTGGGTGTGCCACGGGCCGTGCTCGCGGATGGCGTCGGGCAGTCCGCCGGAGGGCAGGCCACCGGGGCCGTCGTCCAGGACGGGTCGGACCGAGAGCCAGGGGTGCGACTGCCGGAGCCGGAGCATCGTCTCGATGTCGTACAGGCCGTGGTTCTCGCGGGCGCCGTAGAAGACGTCGACGGTACGGCGCCGGCCGTGCCGGGCGACGTCCTCCACGAGGGCCTTGATGGGCGCGATGCCGGTGCCGCCGCCGAGGCACAGCAGCCCGTTGTCGGAGGTGTGGTCGACGGTCATGGAGCCGGCGGGGGGACCGAGCCGGATGACATCGCCCGGACGGGCGCGGCGCACGAGGGCGGTGGAGACCCAGCCCGCCGGGACGGCCTTGACGTGGAAGGAGAGCAGCCCGTCGGAGCGGGGCGCGGAGGCGAAGGAGTAGTGCCGCCAGACGCGCGGCCACCACGGGGTCTCCAGAGCGGTGTACTGCCCCGCGAGGAAGGGGTACGGCTGGTCGGGCCGGACCGTGACGACCGCGATGTCCGGGGTCCGCATCTCGTGGGCGACCACCTCCGCCTGCCACCAGGCGGGCGAACGGAGCTCGTCCTCGGTCGCCGCGTCGATCATGATCTGCGAGATCGTGGTGTAGGCGGCCACCCAGGCCGCCTCGGTCCTCGGCCCCCAGACGGACGAGGCGTAACGGGTCAGAGCCCCGATCAGGGCTTCGCCGACGGCGGGGTAGTGCTCCGGGCGGGTGCCGTACTTGCGGTGCCCGCGGCCGAGGTGGGTGAGGTACGTGGTCAGGGTGGCGGGGTCGTCCGCGTGGGTCGCGGCGGTGAGCAGCGCCTTGAAGAGGCGGTCCCTCTGGGTGTCCATCGCCGCGGGGAAGAGCTCCCGCAGGTCGGGGTGGCGGAGGAAGAGCAGGGCATAGAAGTACGAGGTGACCTGGTCGGCGACCGGCTCGATCTCGGCCATGGTGCGGCGCAGGAGGGCCGCGTCCGACTCGTCCGACGGGCCGCTCCCCGCCGGGCCGGCCGCAGCCGGTCCGACCGGCGTCTGGAATCCCTGGGCCGCGTAGGAGCCGTGAGGTGCATGGGGCACCTGTGGTGTGTCAGGCGTAGAGGGCGCATGAGAGGTGAGGGGCGCCTGGGATACCTGGGATGCCTGGGGTGCCTGGGGCGCAGCAGACGCGTCAGGCGCCTGGGGCGGCATTCGTGTGAACCAACCCGCGCCTTCGCCTGCTCCGCCGGACGACGGAGTGGTCGGAGTTCCCATCGGTGTGCCTCGCCTCGAATTGCCTCGCCTTCACGCCCACCCGTACGGGCGGCCCGACCATACATCGGTCATTCGAACGAGCGGGCTAGCCGCGACAGACCCCTCCGTGAACGCGTTCTCCCAGGTCAGGAACGGGTTACCAATGAGTTCCGCGAGTGCGGATGCACGTTCAACGAGCCGTCGGCGGCGAATCCCCGACGGAAAAGTCACGCGACCACCAGAACTCCTCCATAACTCTCCGGAGGACATTTCCATTGATGACCGGCGGTCTTGGACGCGACGGGGCAGATCGGCGGGGCCCCGGGCGGCTGGGCGTCGGAGCGCGGCCTTGGCCTGGGCGACGAGGTCGGCGAACTGCCAGGATCTCGGATCCAGGATTCGAGATCCTGGATCCGAGATCCTGGCCGAGAACCTCAGGCGCGGCGCCTGGCGGTGGCCAGGGCGTCCTTGACCTCCTGTACCACGCGGGCGGCGTCATCGGGCCTGTTCACCACGTCGGTGTGGTTCATGTCGATGACGAGGACCTCGCTGGCCGAGTAGTGCTTGTGGACCCAGTCGTCGTAACCGGACCACAGCGTGCGGTAGTACTCCACGAGGGCCTCGTCCTGCTCGAAGTCGCGGCCGCGCAGCCCGATGCGCTTGAGCACCGTCTCGAAGTCCGCCTTGAGGTACACCATGAGGTCGGGCGCCTTGCGGTACGGGAGGCTGTCTATCTCGCGCATCATCTCGTTCAGCAGCCCCTCGTACACCTGCATCTCGAGGGAGCTGATGCGGCCCAGGTCGTGATTGACCTTGGCGAAGTACCAGTCCTCGTAGATGGACCGGTCGAGGACGTTGTCGCCCTGCTTGTACGCCTCCTTGATCGCGGCGAACCGCGTCTGCAGGAAGTAGAGCTGGAGCAGGAAGGGGTAGCGCTTGGCCTGGATCTCCTCGGGGCTCGCCGTGTAGAACAGCGGCAGGATCGGGTTGTCGTCCACGCTCTCGTAGAAGACGTCACTGCCGAGCTCCTTCGCGAGCAGCTCGGCCACGCTCGTCTTGCCGATCCCGATCATGCCTCCGACGCAGATCACTGACATACCTCACTTCTCCTTGGGAACTCTGTTCGCGGCGAGAGCCGGGCCACCCGCGCCGTCCGAGCACGTTGCGGCGGTCACTCGATTCCCCAGGATCTTCACGATCGGTGTCACGTGGTCCCCCGTCCGGGCTGAGCCCCGACGCGGGCCGTCGTCCTCGGCCGGCCCCACAGTCCGTTGCGCGGGTGCCGCCCAGAAGAACGAGCCATCGCCTCGCGGCCGCTCAGAAGCATAGATGACGACTCACCCGCATCGGCCTGGCGAGGCGTCCACCGAGGCCGTCGCCCTGAGGGAGGGAGGCGAGGAAGCCGATGACGGAGGCTTCGGGTGCGCGCCGGCGCCGCACCCGCGGGAGTGGGTGGCCCCAGGACCTGCGCCAAGCCGCGTTGCGGTACATGAGGCCGGCCTTCCCGCAGCGGCTCTTCACCATCTGCTGGGCACGGTCTCTGTTCCTGATCTTCCCCGGGCTCGCGATCTTCATTACCGTGCATGCGTCCAACCTCTTCGGGGACGGCGTGCGTGACGCGCTCGACCCGAAGGGCTCCCGCTGACCGTACGCCGCTCCCCCGCAAGACCAGCCCCTGCCGCTGTCGACAGGAGGCGAATCCCCCAACGGCGGACCACCACAAGAGGACCCGCCACTACTTCGGAGGTTGCTCGTCATGACTCTGGACAGATCCCAGAGGCGCAGAGTCGCCGCGGGTGCGCTGCTCGCGGCGGCCACGATGGTCGTCACCACCGCCTGTGGCGGCGGCAGCGCCGGCGACAAGGGCAAGGGCAGTGCGCCCGGCTTCAACGCCGCGGTGAACAAGGTCGCCAGCGCCTCCGCCAAGAAGGGCGGCGAGCTGAAGTTCATCGGTGCGCAGGAGGCCGACAGCTGGGACCCGCAGCGCGGTTACTACACCTTCATGTGGAACTTCTCCCGTTACTATGCGCGCCAGTTGGTCACCTTCAAGCCCGTGCCCGGCGCCGGTTCCACCGAGCCGGTCCCGGACCTCGCCACCGACACCGGCAAGGTCTCGGCCGACGGCCTGACCTACACCTTCACGCTGAAGGACGGGGTCACCTGGGAGGACGGCAAGCCGATCACCTCCAAGGACGTCAAGTACGGCATCGAGCGCATCTGGGCGCAGGACGTCATCTCCGGCGGGCCGGTCTACCTCCAGCGAGCCCTCGACCCCAAGGGCGAGTACAAGGGTCCGTACAAGGACACCGCCCCGGACAAGCTCGGCCTGGCCGCCATCCAGACGCCGGACGACAAGACCATCGTCTTCAAGCTGCCGGTCGCGAACGGCGACTTCCTGCAGATGCTGGCCATGCCGACCGCGTCCCCGGTCCGCCAGGACAAGGACACCAAGGCCCAGTACGGCCTGCACCCGTTCTCCTCGGGCCCGTACAAGTGGGACTCGTACACCCCGAACAAGTCCCTGAAGCTGGTCCGCAACGACAAGTGGGACCCGAAGTCGGACAACGTCCGCAAGGCCCTGCCGGACAAGATCAGCATCACGTTCACCACGAACGCCGACGACATGGACAACCGCCTGGTCGAGGGCGAGTACGACCTCGACCTCAACGCGACCGGTGTCGGCGCCGCCGCCCGCCAGAAGGTGCTCCAGGAGCACAGGGAGAACGTCGACAACCCGCAGACCGGCTTCATCCGGTACGCGGTGTTCCCACAGACGGTCATCCCGAACATCGAGTGCCGCAAGGCCATCATCTACGCGGCCGACTCCAAGTCCCTGCAGACCGCGCGCGGCGGCCCGCAGGCCGGTGGCGACATCGCCCCCAACATGCTCCCGCCGGCCATCAAGGGCTCCGACCCCACGGCCGACCCGTACGGCAAGCTCTCCGGCGCCCCCGACCTGGCCAAGGCCAAGGAGGCGCTGAAGAAGTGCGGTAAGCCGAACGGCTTCAAGACGACGATCGCGGTCCGCAACAACAAGAAGATCGAGATCGCCACCGCCGAGTCGCTGCAGAACTCGCTGAAGGCCGTCGGCATCGACGCCCAGATCGACGCCTTCGACGGCGCCCAGACCGCCGGCATCATCGGTTCGCCCAAGGTGGTCAAGGAGAAGGGCTACGGCATCATCATCCAGGGCTGGGGCGCCGACTTCCCGACCGGCCAGGGCTACCTGCAGCCGCTCGTGGACGGCCGCTTCATCCTGCAGTCCGGCAACTACAACTTCTCCGAGCTGAACGACCCGGCCGTCAACGGCCTGTTCGACAAGGCGCTGAAGGAGACCGACCCGGACAAGGCCGGCGAGATCTACAAGCAGATCAACACGAAGGTGTCGGAGGACGCGCTCTACCTGCCCTTCACCTTTGAGAAGAACATCATCTGGCGCAGCTCGCGACTGACCAACGTCTACACGGCCGGCGCCTACAGCGGCCAGTACGACTACGCGTCGCTCGGCGTCGTGAAGTAGTCGTAGCCGGACCCTTCCGATACGTCGGCCGGGGCGACCGATCGGGTCCCCCGGCCGTCGGCACGGCCGGCGAAAGCGCGCTCGTAGCGGGTGCGACCTCCCGAGACCTGGCCGCCGGTTCTAGGCAGTCGTTCCGGTGGTGATGGTCGGGGGCTGCTCGGTGGCGCAGTGGAGGCACTTACTCGCAGCCGCGGGGAGGTCTTCGGAGAGACAGGCGGGGCAGGTCTTGACGGGGCCGGGTTCGCCGAATGCCCTGACGCCGCGGCGGGCCTGGTAGTGCTTGTACGGCACGACGATGAGGAAGTAGACGACCGCCATGAAAATGATGAAGTAGATCAGGGCGGAGATGAACTGTCCGATGTCGAGGTAGGTCGCCTGGTTGCCCGCGTCGCCGAGCTGCCAGCCGAGCCCCAGGGACTTGCCGCCCTGGAAGCGGCTGACGATCGGGTTGATCACGAAGTCCGTGAAGGCTTTGATCAGGGTCGAGAAGGCCAGCGCGATGACCAGTCCGACGGCGATGGTGATGATGTCGCCACGCATGAGGAAGTTCTTGAAGCCTTTGAGCACCGTCCGCTTCCTTTCCTGGGTGTCCGCATGCCCGGCATCGGACTGGGCGGGAACGTGCTCAGCAGCTAATCGCAGCCGCCCGGACCCATACGGGAGCCACGACGCCATGACGCACGGACGGCCGCAGCGCGCTGCCTCGCCCGGGACCCGGTTCGATTCGCACCATCCGCGCTCGAACGAAGAAGGCCCAGGTCAGTGACCTGGGCCTGGCTCATCGCGCTGTCGTTTCGAAGCCGGCCGGCTTCACCGCACCGCTGTCACTGGGACGCCCACCACGTCGACGGCGCCGCCGCGACGTACCCCAGCGACTCGTACAGCGGCCGGCCCAGCTTCGACGAGGTGAGCGTGAGCGGGAGGTCCGCCAGGTGGGTGAGGGAGCCGAGCATGACGGCACGGCCCACGCCGCGCGACCGGAAGGCCGGCGACGTGCCGAGCCAGTAGTGGCTGCCGACGCCGTCGTCCACGACGCTGACGGCGGCTCCGGCGGGGACGCCGTCACGCGTGGCGACGAACACGTCCACGCCGGGCTGCTCGATCAGCGCCGTCGGGAACAGCTCGCCGGGACGGTAGGGCTCGAATCCGGCCAGTTCGAAGCCCTCGATCACGATCCGCTCGGCCGCCTGGAGATCCTCGGCGCGCCGTACCCGGAACACGTCCGGGTCCGGCACCGGTTCGCCGACGGGCCCCGGCGGGCGCAGCATGACCGGCATCTGCCAGTTGCGCATGCCCAGGTGGCTCAGGTCGGTCGAGCTGAACGGATCCTCGGCGTTCACCGGACCTGCGGCCCCGCGTACCAGCTCGCCGATCTCGGCCAGTTCGCCCGGGTCGAGGTCCGGCTCCTGGATCAGGATCCGCAGGCCGGCGCGGGCGTCCCCGTCGACCGCGACGAATCCGCGACGCCGGATGACCTCGTGCCCCCGGCTGTGGCCGGTCGCGGTCCAAAAGGCGGCGGAGTTACGGGCCTGACGCGTCGGCGCCTCGGCCAGGGTGACGGACATGGGCGGGTCGGCCTGCGTGGATCGTGTGGTCATTGCGCCTACGGTACCGGGCAATGGCCGCACTACGGGGGCCAATTGCGTGCGAGCCGACTGGGCCACCTGTGCGGCCGGACGAGCCTGCAGCGCCAGGGCGGCGACTTGGGCGTTCGGGCCCGGCCGAAAGGTCTCTTCCCGGATGGCAGAGGCAGGCCCGACGGTCTCCTCCCGGACGGTGAGGGCGCCGGGTCGGGCGCGCTGCGGGATCGGCTTTGTCGGTAGTGTGACAATTCGCTGCACGCGGTTTCCGGCGGATAGTGATGAGGGTGCGATGAGTGAGCCGACGAAGCCCGAGGTCGACGCTCCGGAGGGTGACGCACCTACCGAGCTGACCGTCCGGGACCTGGTCGTCGGGGACGGGGTCGAGGTCAAGGCGGGCATGGTGGTCAGGGTCCACTATGTCGGGGTGACCTTCGAGTCCGGGAAGGAGTTCGACGCGTCCTGGGACCGGGGCGAGCCGTTCAAGTTCGCCCTGGGCAGTGGCAGGGTCATCAAGGGCATGGACCGGGGCGTGCGGGGGATGAAGGTCGGCGGCCGGCGCGAGATCATCGTTCCCCCGCGTCTCGGCTACGGCAAGGAGTCGCCCTCACCGTTGATCCCGGCGGGCTCGACCCTGATCTTCGTGGTGGACCTGCTCGACTCGTACTCCGGCACAGCCGGTTGGAGCAATCCCTGACACTCCTCTCCTGAACGAAAGGCCGCTCTCTCTCAGGTCTTCTCTCAGGTGTCCTCGTACTCGTCGTGGCGGCGCAGCCAGTGGGTCTCCTCGCCCTCCTCGTGGCGGCCCAGCGGGGTGCGGTCGAGGAGGCCGTAGTAGGCCATGGCGGGCTCCAGGCCGCGGGCGCTGGTGACGTACGTCCGGTAGACCGTGCCGTCCGACTTTGCGTAGCAGCTCAGCCCGGGGCCCTCGGTGACGTAGCCGAGCACGTCCGTGCCGCACGCCTCGGCCATCTGGCTCACGGTCGCGGGAATCCCGCCCTGGAGGAACGGCCTCAGCTCCTCCTCCGTGTGCTGGAAGCCGAGGTCGCGGTGGAAGTCGCCGCCACCCGCAGAGACCCAGTCGAACTTCCAGCCCATCCGCTCCCGGTAGGCGAGGAGCTTCTCGACCGGCGCACGCGAGGAGCAGATCAGCGTCACGTCGCGAGCCTTCAGATGAACCGCGTTGGGATCGAGGGTGTCCGCTATCGAGGAGCACACCGGACATCCGGCCTCGTAGGGCGGGCCGAACATGAAGTGGTAGACGAGCAGCTGTGAGCGCCCCGCGAAGAGGTCCGCGAGCGACCTGGTGCCGCCCTCGGTCTCGAAGCGGTAGTCCTTCTCGACCCGTACCCAGGGAAGGTCCCTCCGCTTCCGCGCGAGCTCGTCACCGCGCCGCGTGAGTTCCTTCTCCTGCACGAGGAGCTCCTTTCGGGCTGCCTCGAACTCCTCCTGCGTGCCGACCTTGTGCTCGTGCATCGCCTGTCCCTCCTGTGCGGGAGGAGAGCACCCCGTCGCGCCGGGCGGGCTCCTGGGCTGGTGGGACGGAGGTGCCGGTGGTGCGGCCCGGTGTGCTGCCGGCGAGAATCCGAACGTCGCGCTCTTCGGTCCGGACCCCGGGAGCTTCTCCTCCTTCAAGGCTAGAGGCAGCCCATGCTTCTGCCATGTGGCAGCGGGAGCAGGCGGGGGGCCTCAACGTGAGGGTTTCGTCACGTTCCGCGTTGACCCCCGAAGAGCTGCGGGGCCCTGTGCGGCCGAACGGAGCCCTCGCTCACCTGGAAGCCGGCCGGGTGACGTCTGCCGTTCACCTTCCCGCCATCCCGCCTCCGGAACATCAGTGATCATCTGAGCGACATCCAGGTACACCCAAGGAGGATCACGGTGCGTTTCCGGCGTTCGGGACGGTCCGGCCGATCGAGAGCGGCCACCGCAGTGGCGCTGGGCGGCGCGCTGCTCGCCGGCTGCGCGGGCGGCTCCGACGGGGCGGACAAGCCGCCGTCGACGGAAGCCGCGCCGCACGTCGAATGCGCCGCGTCGGGACAGGTGAGCGGGTCGGGTTCGTCCGCCCAGCAGAACGCGATGGAGCGCTGGATCCGGCAGTACCAGCTCGCCTGCAAGAACGTCCAGGTCGCCTACAACCCGCTCGGATCGGGGGCGGGCGTCGCCCAGTTCCAGCGCGGCGCGACCACGTTCGGGGGCACGGACCAGGCGCTGAGCCCGGAGGACGTGGATTCCACCAAGGACGTGTGCGCCGGGGGGCGCGCCATCGACCTGCCCATGGCCGGCGGCCCGGTCGCCATCGGCTACAACGTGCCCGGAGTCAGCGATCTCGTCCTCGACGCGCCGACCCTCGCCCGGATCTTCGACGGGCGGATCACCCGGTGGGACGACCCGTCGATCCAGCGCCTCAACCCCGGTACGACGCTGCCGGACATCGACGTGATCCCGCTGCACCGCGCGGACGACTCCGGCACCACGCAGAACTTCAACGCCTACCTCAGGGGCGCGGCACGGAAGTCCTGGCCGTACCCGGCCGACAAGAAGTGGCAGGCCCAGGGCGGTCAGTCGGCCAGTGGTTCGGACGGTGTCTCCCGTGCGGTGACGCAGTCCGAGGGCGCGATCGGCTACTTCGAGCTGTCCTTCGCCGTGGAACGGAAGATCGCGACGGTCCGCATCGCCACCGGCGCCACCGAACCGGTCCCACCGACCCCCCGGAGCGCGTCGCTGGGCATCGCCCAGGCCGAGATCACGGGCGAAGGCAAGGACCTCACGCTGAAACTCGACTACCGGACCAGGGCCGAGGGCGCGTACCCGATCGTGCTCGTGACGTACGAGATCGTCTGCGACACCGGCAACCAGCCCGACGCGCTGCCCGCGCTCAAGTCCTTCCTCACGTACACCGCGAGCGAGGAGGGCCAGGCCGAGCTGGACGCGTACCACTACGCGCCGCTGCCCATGTCCGTGGCGACCGAGGTCCGCAAGGTCGTCAGCACGCTGTCCTGACCCACCTCGAACCCACTCCAGCCCACCTCGGCCGGGGCGCCGCCCCAGCCCCCGCCCCGGACGGCATCGTCAACGGCCGGCCCGCCATCGAGAGGGGCACCCCCGGACCTCAGCGGCCGGCGTACGGCAGGAGGGCCATTTCGCGTGCGTTCTTGATGGCGGTGGCGAGGGCGCGCTGTTGCTGGGCGGTCACTCGGGTGACGCGGCGGCTGCGGATCTTGCCTCGGTCGGAGATAAACTTCCGCAGCAGGTCGGTGTCCTTGTAGTCGATGTACGTGATGCCGGCCGCGTCGAGCGGGTTGGGGCGGGACTTCGCGGGCTTGCGGGGGTCGGGGCGTCGGGCCATGTCGCGGCTCCTTCGAGTGAGCGTTTCGGTGGGTCGTACGAGATCAGGCGGCGTCGAGCAGTGAGTCGAAGGCGGCGGGCAGGTGCTTCCACGCCTCGCGCCCTGCCCGGTATTCGGCGTCCGTCAGGAGGCAGGAGTCGAGGAGGCGTTCGAGTCCGTCGCGGTCGAGGCCGGGTGAGGTGAAGACGAGGTGCTGGCAGCGGTCGCCGTGCTCCGGGTGCCAGTCCAGCGCGGCGGCCGCGCGGCGCATCGGCGGGACCATCTCCCAGGCGGCGTCGGGCAGTGACGCCAGCCAGGGGCCGGCGTTCTCCACGGACAGCGCGCCGCCGGCCGCGTCCCAGGCGAGAAGCGTGTCGGGGCGGTCGGCGAGCCAGAACCGGCCGCGACTGCGGGCGGCCGCGCAGCACAGGTCCTCGAGCGCCTGGTAGAGGCGTTCGGGGTGGAAGGGGCGGTGGCGGCGCCAGACGTAGGTGGTGACGCCGGCCTCGTCGGCCTCCTGGGGCAGCAGTGCGCAGGCGGGGTGCTGGGCGGACGCCGCGGCCTCGACGTCGAAGCCGGCGAGCGCGGCTTCGGCGAGTTCGCCGGAACCGGCCGGCACGCGCCGCGCGGTGGGGTGCAGCTGGGCGAGGAGGGCGTGGTCCTCGTCGTCGGCGGCGGCGTTGTCGACGACGGCGAGGACGGGGGCGTACTCCAGCTGGCGGGCCCAGGTGTCGCCGACGGTCCGCTGGTCGGTGGGGGCGGCGGCGAGGCCGGCCTCGGCGAGGTCGTCGCCGTTACCGAGGCAGGGCAGGACGAGCGCGGGATCCACGGCCGTGATCACGTTCGTCAGGACCAGGTGGTCTCCGCTGTGGGCGGCGATGACCTCCGCCATGGCCTTCGGTTCGACCGAGTCCCACAACTCGACCACGGCGAGCCGGGTCAGGCCGCCGTCCGCCAGTCGTTTCAGCTCCGGGACCAGGTCCTCGCGCAGCGCGCAGCACGCGCAGTCGTTGACCAGGGGCGTCTCGGCGGAGGAGACGGTGCCGCCGGCGTCGCGGATCAACCGCAGGACGCTGCCGTCGGATGCCCCCGCCAGGTCGTGGTGCAGCGCCACGCTCCCCGGGACGGTGCACAGGAGCCGCTCGACGACCTCCTTGCGGGCGTCGGCGTGCAGTCCGGCGACGATCGCGACGGGCATCCCCTGTTCCCGGCCCATCAACGGGCCCCGTAGCGGCGCTGGAACTTCTCGACGCGGCCGGCGGTGTCGAGGACGCGGGCGGTGCCCGTGTAGAAGGGGTGGCTCGCGGAGGAGATCTCCACGTCCACGACCGGGTAGGTGTTGCCGTCCTCCCACTCGACGGTCTTGTCGCTGGTCATCGTGGAGCGGGTGAGGAAGGCGGTGCCGGAGGCGGAGTCGCGGAAGACGACGGGCTCGTAGGCGGGGTGGATTCCGGGCTTCATGGCAGGACCTTTCGTCGGGCGGGGGTCAGGAGTGGGGCGGGGTGGTCAGCGCTCTTCGCGGAAGTCGACGTGCCGGCCGGCGACCGGGTCGTACTTGCGCAGCACCAGGCGGTCGGGGTCGTTGCGCCGGTTCTTGCGCGTCACATAGGTGAAGCCGGTGCCCGCAGTGGAGCGGAGCTTGATGACGGGACGGATCTCGTTGCGTGCCATGCCGAGCAGTATATGGGAACGGTTTTCATTTCCAAATACGGTACCGTGAGCATCACACCCACCCCGCGAGAAAGGCGGCAGCATCCATGTCGGCCCACTGCCAACTGACCGGCGCCAAGCCGGGCTTCGGCAACACGATCTCCCACTCCCACCGGCGCACCTCGCGCCGTTTCGACCCGAACATCCAGCGCAAGCGCTACTGGCTGGCCGGCGAGGGTCGGCACGTCCGGCTCACCCTGAGCGCCAAGGCCATCAAGACGGTGGACGTGATCGGCGTCGAGGCGGCCGTGGCGCGGATCCGCGCACGCGGAGGGAAGGTCTGATGGCGAAGCGGAGCAAGATCGCGAAGAACGAGAGGCGCAAGGAGATCGTCGAGCGGTACGCCGCCCGGCGGGCCGAACTCAAGGAGATCATCCGCCGCCCGTCCTCCACCCCGGCCGAACGGGACGCCGCCCTGGCCGAGTTGCGGCGCCAGCCGCGCGACGCCAGCGCCACGCGCGTACGCAACCGCGACGCCGTGGACGGCCGCCCGCGCGGCTACCTGCGCAAGTTCGGCCTCTCGCGCGTGCGGGCACGACAGCAGGCACACGCCGGCTTCCTTCCGGGAGTGACCAAGTCCTCCTGGTAGAGGGGAAGTCGACCGCGCAACCGGCTCGGCGGCCGGGCGCGCTCTTGTCCGCCGGGGGCGGACGTGAGGAGGCGGGTCACCGCGCGCTCGCGCGGTGACCCGCCGTCGTCGTTCCTGACCGAGGTCAGCCGATGGTGAGCGCCGTGTCGTCGATGACGAACGAGGTCTGCAGGCTGGGGTCCTCGGTGCCGTTGAACTTGATGGTCACGGTCTGGCCCGCGAAGGAGGACAGGTCGAAGGTCTTCTGCGTGTAGCCGGTGTTCTTGTTGAGGTTGGAGTACGAGGCCAGGGTGGTGGAGTTGGCCTGGACCGTCAGCTTGTCGTAGGCGGTCGTGGTGGTCGTCTCCGCCGTGTCGATGTGCAGGTAGTAGGTGAGGGTGGCGTGGCAGCCGGCCGGGATGGTCACCGACTGGGACAGCGAGTCGGTGTGGCTGGAGCCGTAGCCGTTGAGCCATGCCTTCCAGGAGCCGGAGTGCGCGGCCTCGCTGCTGCTGTTGTCGACGACGCCGGCGGTGGCGGTCCAGGGGGCCGCGCTGCCGGTTTCGAAGCCGGCGTTGCCGAGCAGCTGGACCGGGGGGCAGCTGCTGCCGGCCGGGGTGATGGTCCAGGTGAAGGAGGTGCTGCCGCTCGCGTTGGTGGTGTCCTTGGCGCTGGCCGTCACGTTGTAGGTGCCCGTGGTGGTGGGCGTGCCGCTGATCAGGCCGGTGGAGGCGTTGATGGACAGGCCGGGCGGGAGTCCGGTGGCGCTGTAGGTGAGGGTCTGGCCGCTGGCGGAGTCGGTGGCTTGGATCTGCAGGGTGGTGGCGGTGTTGACGGTGGTGGAGCGGTTGCCGGGGTTGGTCACGGTGACGGTGTTGCCGCCGGTGGTTCCGCCGGTGAAGGCGGCGGTGCCGTTGGGCGTGCCGAGTCCGGTCGGCCCGTCGTAGCCGGACTTGGCGGTGCAGAGGTAGCTGCTGCCGCAGGAGCCGTTGGCGCCGCTGGTCACGTCGTTGAGCGAGGCGGTGTGGGCGTAGGGGTACGACGACGGGTACGAGCCTGCGGCCGGGGTGCCGGCGAGGGCGTACACGGCGGCGACGATCGGGGCGGAGGCGCTGGTGCCGCCGTAGACGTTCCAGCCACTGGCCTGGTAGCTGTCGTAGACCGCGAGGCCGGTGGCCGGGTCGGCGACGGCGGAGACGTCGGAGACGGTGCGCTTGGCGCAGCCGGTGTCGGTCTGCCAGGAGGGCTTGGTGGTGTAGGCGGAGCAGCCGGAGCCGGCGCCGTTGCCGCCGGAGCTGGTGCCCCAGACGGACTCGGACCAGCCACGCGAGGTGCCGCTCGCGCGGCTGAGGGAGGTGCCGCCGACCGAGGTGACGTACTGGGAGGCCGCCGGGTACTCGACACCGTAGCCGCTGTCGCCGGAGCTGACGGTGATGGCGACGCCGGGGTGGTTGAAGTACGAGGCGTCGGAGGCGGGGTCGGTGGAGTCCTCGCCGCCGCCGTAGCTGTTGGAGACGTACTTCGCGCCCATGGTCACGGCGCGGTTGACGGCGGCGCCCAGGTCCTCCATGGACGGCTGGTTCGCCTCGACGAGCAGGATGTGGCACTGCGGGCAGACGGCGCTGACCATGTCCACGTCGAGGGAGATCTCGCCGGCCCAGCCGGAGTCGGCGGTCGGGTAGTTGGTGCCGCCGTTCTGGTCGACCTTCTTGAAGCAGCCGTTGGCCGTGGTGCAGGCCGGCAGGCCGTACTGGGAGCGGTAGGCGGCCAGGTCGGACTCGGCGTTCGGGTCGTCGTAGGCGTCGATGATGGCGACCGTGGCCCCGGCGCCCGCGGCGGCCGGCAGGGCGTACGCGCTCTGCAGGTCAGCGGGGCCGTAGCCGGAGGGTACGAGGCCCGGCGCGAGGCTGATGTGCTGCTGGACGTCGGTGCGGGCGAGGGCGTGGCAGGCCATCGCGTGGGGCCCGGTGGGCTCGGAGCACAGGCGCCGAGTGTGCGCGGCCGCAGTGGCGGTGCCGCCGGTGGTGGCGGGTCCGGCCGCGGCGGCGGACGGGGCCGCGAAGGCGAGCATGCCGCCGGAGATCAGGGCTGCCGCGGAGAGTAACGCGGTCGCGCCGCGACGGCCGAGCCGTGCGGCTCTGTGGGACAGGGCGTTGCGCAAGGAACTGCCCTCCATGGGGGGTTGGGAGCCGCGTCGCAGGACTTCCGGACATGGCAGGTACATGACAGATCAAGGTCGCATGACATGTCGATCAGTCACGCCTGCCCGACCGGAGAGGCGACACGGGGTTGCTGATGGCACGCGTTCGGCGGTGCGAGAGCTGTCACCACGCGCAGTGGTGGCCAACGTCGAAGGTAGGGAGATTCACGGCGAGGGGACACCCGGCGAAAGGCAAAGGCTTGGCCCTGGTTCGGTGTTGCGCGCGTATACCGTGTCCTTCCATGGAGTCGGACGACAGTGCGGTCAACGATCTGGTAGCCCTGGGCCTTTCCCGCTACGAGGCGCTGGTCTACCTCACCCTGGTCCGGCGGGAGTCCTACACCGCCGCCGAGGCGGCGCGCGCCGCACAGGTCCCCCGACAGCGCGTCTACGACGTACTCGACGCCCTCGTACGGCGGCAGCTCGCCGTACCGCGTCCCGGCAGGGTCACCTCCTTCTCGGCGGTGGCCCCCGAACTGGCCCTGTCGCGGCTCATGGCGCGCCGGCGGCAGTCCCTGGAGCGCCTTGACCAGGTGTCGGCCGCGCTCACCCAGGCCCTCTCCCCCGTCTGGGCCGCCGGCCGGACGCACACCGACCCGCTCGACTACATCGAGGTCCTCCGCGACCCGCGGGCGATAGCCGCCCGGTTCGCGAGCATCCAGGAGCAGGCCACGCGGGAGCTCCTCAGCCTCTGCAAGCCGCCCTTCGTCGCTCCCCCGGCCAACAACGAGGGCATCGAGGCCGTCCGCAGGCTGCGCCGGGCCGGCGGCACCGCCCGCGCGGTCTACACCCTCGACGCCCTCGGCGACACCGAAGTCCTGGGGAACGTACGGCGGTTCGCGGCGGCCGGCGAGGAGTCGCGCTTCGCCCCGCAGCTCCCGCTCAAGCTCGTCGTCGCCGATGCCTCACTGGTCCTGTGCGACATGCCCGATCCGGTGGCCGACACCCACGCCACCACCGCCCTCTACATCGAGCACCCCGCACTGGCGAGCTGTCTGCGCATCGCCTTCCTCGCCGTCTGGGAGCAGGCCGAGACCATGCCCGGCACACGGGGCGACTGACGCGCCGACGCAACCGGGGGACGGCGCGGCCGAGGGGGTGGGGTCAGGTGCCGAAGTTCGTAGCGGGACCGGCGGCGGCCGTGGCGGGCCGCGGCGGCTCGGCCGGGCGTTCCTCCGCGCGTCGGCTGAGGCCCGTACCGATGTACACCTGCGCGGCGGCCGCTCCCAGCCCGACGACCAGGCAACCGGTCCACAGCGGCGCCACGCCCCACGCCTCGATCGCTCCGCCGCCGAGGGGGCGGTCGCGCAGGAGGGCGGCCCTCGCCCGCCAGCACCGCCTGATCACCGACATCGCTTCCGGTGCCGTCGCCGCCCTCCCGGTGGTCGCCGGCGTCACCGCGCCGTCCCGCCGTGCTCGCGGTCGCGCCGAACCCGGCCCGGCCGCCGGCCGGTTCGGCGACGAGGGCCGTGGGCTGCGCCGTTCGCGGTTTCCGCCGGCCGGCCGCGGAGAGCCGGTCCGGCGCGCTCACGCCTGCGCCTGCTCCTCCGCGGCGACCTGCTTGAGCGTCCGTCCGCTGCGCGCCGAGCGCGCGCGTCGCGGGTCGGGCGTGCCGCCGTGCGCGGTGTGGCCGTGCCTGACCAGCAGCCACGCCTCCCGCTCGCCGCCCGAGCCCGAACGGAACCGGGTGAGCGCCCACTCGCCGCGCAGCTTGTGGCCGGCCAGCCGGAAGGAAGCGTGGCCGGCGTCCAGCGCCTGGGCGAACGGGACCTCGTGGCCGCGTCCGTCGGTGCTGCGGTTCTCGTAGCCGCCCTCGTCCCAGATGATCACCGTGCCGGCGCCGTACTCGCCGTGGGCGATGGTCCCCTCGAAGTCGCGGTACTCCAGGGGGTGGTCCTCGGTGGGCATCGCCAGGCGCTTGTCGTGCGGGTCGCCGGACGGGCCCTTGGGGACCGACCAGGACTTGAGCACGCCGTCGACCTCCAGGCGGAAGTCGAAGTGCAGGGTGCCGGCGTCATGGATCTGGACCACGAAGACGGGCTCGTCGCCGGACCCGGCGCCGTCGCCGTCGCCGCCACTGGGCTCGCGGGTCTTGTGGAAGTCCCGTTTCCGCCGGTACTCCGCCAGGGTCTGCGGTCCGGGCATCGTCGCTCCTCCTGTACCGCCCCCGCGTCTACCCCGCGGTTCCCTTCCGACACGTTCGGTGCGACCGCTCCGGTGTGACGGTGACGATGCGGGGCAGCCGCCACGGCAGAGGCGTATGGCGCAGGACGCGTGCGGCGCGTACGAAATGCGAGGTGCCCAGGCGATGACACGCGACACGATCACGTCCAGGCTGCTGGCCGAGCACGGCCGGACGTACGCACAGGAGGCCGGCATCACGCTGCGCGACAAGCCCGCGCCGCTGTACCAGCTCCTGGTGCTCACGGTGCTCTGCTCGATCCGGATCAGCGCCGAGACCGCGACCAAGGCCGCCCGGGAGCTCTTCCGGGCCGGGCTCCGCACACCCCGGGCGATGGCCGACTCCGACTGGCAGGACCGGGTGGACGCCCTGGGCCGGGCCCACTACGTACGGTACGACGAGAGCACCGCCACGGCGCTCGGCGACGGGGCGCGACTGGTGCTCGAACGCTGGCACGGCGACCTCCGCCGGATGCGGGAGGAGGCCGGCGGCGACCCGGACGCGCTGCGTGAGCTGCTCCGGGAGGTGCCCCGGATCGGCCCGGTCGGCGCGGACATCTTCTGCCGGGAGGCCCAGGCGGTCTGGCCGGAGCTGCGCCCGTACTTCGACGACCGGGCGTGCGAGGTGGCGGAGGGCCTCGGGCTCCCGCACACCGCCCGCGGCCTGGGGCAGCGCGTGGCCCCGAAGGACCAGGCCAGGCTGGCCGCCGCCCTGGTCAGGGTCGGCCTGTCGAAGGACGCGGCGAAGAAGCTGCAGGCCGCGTGACGGCGCGTTGTACGTGCCTGCGCCGGGCGCCGGCCGCTGTGGTCGGCGCCGCGCCGTGAAGTCCTCAGCCCATGTCGAGCGCGTTGCGCAGACCGAGTCGGTAGCGCAGCCGGTCGTGGCGCTTGAGCGCCTCCAGCTCCGGAGGCCGGAAGAGCGGCTGCACCGTGCAGCGCGCGGCGGCCGAGCCGGTCCGGTCGAGGAGGGCGTTGACGGCCTGGCGGGCCGAGGCGTTGGCGCCCTCCATCGTGGCCAGGTCGATGTCGACGGCCACGTAGTCGCCGGCCAGGAAGAGGTTGGGGATCTTCGTGGCGGCCTTCGGACGGTTGTGGAAGGTGCCGACCGGATGGACGAGGAGCTGGTCCTCGTTGGTCGGGTTCGGCGTACCGAGGCCGTCGACGCCCGGGTCGAGGAACCAGGAGTGCAGCGCGCTGTCCTTCAGGACCGTGCGGCCCGTGTCGTTGAACGCGGCCTTCAACTGCGCCCACACCTCACGGGCGACCTCCGTGCGGGTGCACTGCTTGGCCGTCTTGCCGTAGAGGATGCCGGGCCGGTCCCACTCCGAGATGTCCACCGAGAGGCAGTCGACGGCGGCCCCGTCGCCGTAGTCGGCGGGAAAGTCCCGGGACGGCCAGTGCCGGGCCTGCTGGATCGCCGTCAGGGACCAGGGCGAGTCGATGCAGTTGGCGTGCCCGGCGAGCAGCGGCGCGTGTTCGGTGAGATAGAACTGGATGCCCGTCATCCAGTCCGTCTCCAACTTGTCGCACCGCGCCAGTTGCGGGTCCGCCGCCCGCAGCGCCGCACCCCAGGTCCGCCGGGCGTGCTCCACCGGCATCGCGGAGACGTAGTGATCGGCGGTCACCGAGCGGCGGACGCCCTGCGGGTCCTCGACGACGACCGAGCCGATCCGCCCGGCAGCGGAGTCGTGGACCAGCTCCCGTACGGTCCAGCCGAGACGGAACTCCACGCCGAGGCCGGTCAGATGCGCCACCCAGGGGTCGATCCAGGCCTCGTTGGTGGGCAGGTTCAGGATCCGGTCGAGGGGTCCGTCGGCGCCGCGCCCCAGGGCGTTGAAGGCGAAGGCCTCCAGGAGGGTGGCGACCGTGCGGGTGCTGGCCTCCTCGGCCTTCGTCGCGACGATGTTGCGGGTCAGCCCGACGGCCAGGATGCGCTGGTAGTCGTAGCTCATCCGCTCGGCCCGCAGGAACTCCCACCAGGGCGTCCGCTCCCACTCCTCGTCGCGCCGCTCGTCGCAGCTGGTCAGGAAGACGAGGAAGCGGTCGACGAAGTACGCGGCCTCGTGGAGCGGGATGGAGCGGGCGGTGTCGAGGAGGGCGGTCAGGGCGCGGCGGATCTCGTCGACGGTGAGCTCGGCGGGCCGGTGGCCCGGCCAGGGAAGCGGGATGCGCAGGTCCTCGCGCCCGGTCCGGGCGAAGGACATCTCGGCCGGAGCGACGAGGTTGTCCCAGACGCCGTTCGCGTTCCCGGGGAAGGGTATGCGACGCATCGTGTCGGGGAGGTTGTGGTAGATGCCGGGGATGAACCGGAAGCCGTGTTCGGCGGGCAGCGGGCGCCGGCTGCCGCGCGCGCTGTCCGGTACGTCCATGGAGCGGGCCTTGCCGCCCAGCGCCCGGCGCTCGTAGACGGTGACGCGGAAGCCGCGCTCGGCCAGTTCGTGGGCCGCGGTCAGGCCGGCGACTCCGCCGCCGAGCACGGCCACGGACTGCGGCGCGGTCGGCTCCGCCGCGACGGCCGGTACGGCGCCGAGGGCGGCCGCCCCGACGGTGACCGCTCCGGTCGCGGCGGCCGCGCCCGCCACGAAGGTGCGCCGCGAGCTGCCCGTACGGTCCATACCCCAACCCCTTTACCGGCGGTAACCCCATTCGACGCAGGAGCATAGGGCCGTCCCCCGAGTCCTGGAAGGCGCGTGCGGTCACCCGTTCGCACGTGGCGCGATCCAGCCCCCCGAGGGGAAACAGCGCGAGGCGAGGGTCCCCTGCCTGTCAGCGGCGCAGCATGCGCAGGCGTAGCCGGTGCGGCCGCAGGACCGTGGTCAGCCGCGCGGGGCGGTCGTCCACCGGTCCGGGCGCGGAGACCGGCCGCCAGCGGGCCAGCACGGTGGCGAGCGCGATCACCGCCTCGGCACGGGCGTAGTCGGCGCCGAGGCACTGGCGCGGCCCGTTGGCGAAACCGGCGAAGCCCCAGCGCGGCAGCGCGGCGGCCCGCTCGGGCAGCCAGCGGTCCGGGTCGAAACGGCCGGGGTCGGCGAAGATCCTCGGGTTGTGGTGGGCGACGTAGGGGCTGAGCAGCACCTGGCTGCCGCGCGGCAGGGTGCGTCCGCCCAGCTCGGCCTCGCGGGTACAGATGCGCAGGAGCACCCAGCCGGGCGGATGGAGCCGCAGCGCCTCGGTCAGCACCCGGGCGGTGTACGGCAGGAGGGGCAGGTCGGCCCAGTGGGCGGCGCGGCCGCCCGTCAGCACCGCGTCGAGCTCCGCCTGCACGGCGGACAGCACCTGCGGATGCCTCGTCAGCAGGCGCAGCGTCCAGCAGATCTGGGAGGCGGTGGTCTCCGAGCCGGCAAGGAGCAGGGTGACCACCTGGTCGTGCACCTCGGCGTCGGAGAGCGCCGTGCCGTCCTCGTCCCGGGCGGCAAGGAGACCGGCCAGCAGATCCTCCCCGCTGTGGTCCCCGGTCCGGCGGTCGCGCACCAGCTCGGCGACCGTCCGGCGCAGGGTGCGCACCGCCAGTCGGTAGCCGGGGCCCGCGGGCAGCAGCATCACGCGCCGCAGCGCGCCGGCGAACGCGGTCTCGAAGGCGTGCTGGAGGCGGTCGGCCAGCGCGTCGGGCGCCTCGGTGCCCAACAGGCTGCGCGCCACCACCCGCAGCGTGAACCGGTAGCAGGCCGGGAAGACCTCGACCACCTCACCGTGCCGCCAGGAACCGGCCAACTGCTCCGCCTCGCGGGTCATCACGGCGGCGTAGCCGGCCAGCCGCTCGGGCCGGAACTCGGGCTGCAGCATCCGCCGCTGGCGCCGGTGGTCGGCGTGCGCGCAGGTGGCGAGCCCGTTGCCGAGGACGCGCCGGAACCGCTGGTAGATCGGGCCGCCCTTGTCGAAGGTCCGGTCGTCCGCGTAGACCTGCCGCAGCAGTTCCGGATGGCAGGGCACCACCAGCCGGTTCGGCCCCAGCCGGACCTCCACCAGGTCCCCGAAGCCGGACAGGCCGCCGAGGAACGCCGCCGGATCCCGCACCAGGGCGGGCAGGTGCCCGAGCACCGGCACCGCCCCGGGCACGCCGGCACGGATGTACGTCGTGGTCGCGGCATCCCGCGCGGACGAGGACACGGCCTCAGCATAGGGGCGGCGGCGGACGACGCGGCCGACCGCCACGAGTGGCCAGGTACCCGGTGCGGGTACGTGGCCGGAAGGCATCAGCGCCCGGGGGCACGTGGCCGGTAACGGTGCCGGAGCCGGGCCGGATCAGCGCCCGGGGCCGCGCGGCCGGTAACGGTGCCGGAGCCGGGCCGGATCAGCGCCCGGGGCGCGTGTGGGCGCGTGCCCACGGTGCCGGCGCCGGGGCCGGAAGGGATCAGCCCGGGGGCCGGGACAGCGGGCTCGCGTCGATCTGCCGGAGCAGCGTGAGCACGTCCTCGCACACCAGGACGGCGCCCGCGTCCTCCAGCTCGCCGCGCGGGACGCCGCCTGTCAGCAGGCCGATGCAGGGCACGCCGGCCCGCCGCGCGGCCTCGACGTCCCACACGGTGTCCCCGATGAAGACGGCGTCCGACGGCTTCGCGTCCGCGGCGCTCAGAGCGGCCTGCACGATGTCCGGGGCGGGCTTGGTGACCTCGGCGTCGCTGCCCGTGGTGGCGGCCTCGATGACGTCGTCGGCATCGAGGCGCTTGCGGGCCGCGGCCACCTCCTCCGCCGCCGCGGAGCTCGCGAGCACGACCCGCCAGCCGCGGGCCGCCGTCGCCCTGAGCAGTGCCGCCGCGCCCTCGAACGGACGCAGGTTCTCCCACCACCCCGCGTACAGCGCTCCGTGCGCGTCGGCGATGGCCTCGTCCTCCTCGCGTCGGCGGTGCGGGCCGAGCACCTCGTCGATGAGCCGGTCGGCGCCCATGCCGACGGCGCGGTGGATCCGGACCATCGGCACGTCGTGGCCGTGCTGACGCAGCGCCTGCCACCAGGTGAGGACGTGCAGGTAGTTGGTGTCGACGAGGGTGCCGTCCAGGTCGAACAGGGCGACGCCCTCGGGTGCTCCTACGTCGTGCGAGGTCATTGCGCCTCCTGTGGATCCGCATCGCGCACTTACCCCGGCGACTGCCCGGCATCGCCCGCGCCATGCGGGCCCGCGCGCGGACCGGATCGGCGGACAGCGCGCATGAACGCCCCCGGGCGGGGCAGCGGCCGGATGTGGAGGGGTCCCGCGTACGACGAGAGGAGCCGTCATGCCCCGTGGATCGAGTGCCAAGCGTGAGCGGCAGTACGAGCACATCAAGGAGAGCGCCCTGGACCGGGGCGAGAGCAAGGAGCGCGCGAAGGAGATCGCCGCCCGCACCGTGAACAAGGAACGCGCCCGGGCCGGCGAATCCAAGCAGGCGAGCAAGAGCTCGACCCAGGACACGTCGTCCTCGCGCCGCGGCGGGCAGCGTTCGCACAGCGGGTCGGAGGGACCGACCTACGACCAGCTGTACGCGGAGGCGCAGCGGCGCAACATCCACGGCCGCTCGAACATGAACAAGGCCGAACTCAAGCGCTCCCTGGGTGGCAGTTGAGGCTCAGGGGCGCATCGCGGTGATCACGTAGTAGTCGAGAAGGCCCTGCTCCCAGGCGTGCAGGAAGTTCCTCGGCCAGGTGCCCGGCTTCCACTGGTCGGACAGCCAGTGGTCCCAGCCGGGCCAGACCGAGGAGCCGATGGACTCGCAGCGCACTCCGGTCAGCCCCGACCGGGTGAGGGCGTCGGTCAGTTCGGTGGGCGGGCGGGCGATGTCCAGACCCTCCGCGAAGGTGTCGAGCAGCTCGGCCAGCCGGGGGGCGGCTGCGGGATCCGGCGCGAAGAAGCTCGTCACGGCGGCCCGGCCGCCGGGACGCAGCACCCGGGCGGCCTCGGCGGCGAAGAGGGAGAGGTCGTCGAAGTGCTGGGCGGCCTCGACGCTGTAGACGCAGTCGAAGTCACCGTCCTCGAACGGCATCCGCTCGGCGGCCCCGCGCACGAAACGCAGCCGCTCGGGGCCGTCCTCCTCCAGCAGGTCCGCGTTGGCCCGGCGGGCCCGCTCCAGCTGCTGCGGGTGGATGTCCATGCCGGTGACCAGGGCCGGCCCGTACTCCGCCAGGGCCAGGGCGCAGCCGACGCCGAGCCCGCAGCCGACCTCCAGAAGCCGGGCGCCGCCGAGCGGTTTCGCGGTGTCCAGCACGCGCCGGTAGAGGTCCTGCTGGCTGCGGACCCTGTCGTCCACGGTGGGCGTGCCGTCGAGGTCCTCGGGCCGCCAGTAGCCGAAGTTGATGAAGCCGCCCGCGAAGACGGGGGCCGAGCTGAGGTCGGCGGGTCCGTACGTCTCCCGTACGGTGGCCCGCATACCGCCGGGCCGGTCGTCGGCTTGGGTCATGGGTGCACCTCCGTACCCAGTGTGGCGACCCGGTGACGGCCTGTCGACGGCGCGCCTCAGCGCGCCGGGCGGTTGCCGGGCGGTTGCCGGGCGAATGCTGGTACGGAATCGGGACGTTGTCGTCACGTCTCAGGGCTGGACCTTGTGGCCGAAAAGTAGCTAAGTATGAGCAGCCTCGTCGTCACGGACCGCTTCCGTGGCAGCGAGATCTGTTCCGACTGCCCGTCATACGACCACAGGGGGATTTCGCGCCATGAGCGACGGTAGAGGTGGGCCTGACGTGCCCCGTCCGGAGAACACCACGGCCCACGGGATCACCCCGGACACCGGCGGCGGCTTCACCGACCCGACCCCGGGCCAGGACAACGGCATCATCGTCCAGGGAGGCCGCACGGCCCACGGCTCCCACGACTCGGCACAGGCGATCGGGCCCAAGCAGGACGACCCCCGCGCCATCGGACCCAAGCAAGACGACCCCCGCGCCATCGGACCCAAGCAAGACGACCCCCGCGCCATCGGACCCAAGCAAGACGACCCCCGGGCGATCGGACCCAAGCAAGACGACCCCCGCGCGATCGGCCCGAAGCAGGACGACCCCCGCGCGCTGGGGCACGGCATCATCGTCCAGGGCGGGCGTACCGAGCACCCGGACAAGAGGGCGCGTCAGAAGCGCGCCAAGACGAAGATGAAGACCATGATGCTGGTCATCGGTGGCGTCATGGTGGTCGCCGTGGGTGGGGCGATCGCGGGCCGGCAGTTGGGGCAGGATCCGGCCACCACGCTGCCGCAGGCGGCGACGCCCACCACTTCCGCCCCGGCCGGCGCGTCCGGCACCGCTGCCCCGTCGGCCTCCTCCGACAGCACAAGCCAGGCGCCCGCGCCCAGCGAGAGCGCTCCGGCGACCGAGACGGACTCGCCCACGGCCGTCGCCTCCACCCCGCCGGCCCGTACCGGAAGCAGCGCCTCGCCGGTTCGTACGACGCGGTCGGCGCAGCCGACGCAGTCGAGCACGCCCGTCCAGGTCGCCGCACCGCAGCTGTCGCTGCGTCCGACCGGCGTCCAGGAGTACTGCGCGAACGGCGAGTGGCCGAACACCCTGGTGGTCCGCAACAGCGGCGGTGGCGACCTGCACTGGTCGGTCGGCCAGCTGCCCGCCGGAGTCACTGTCAGCGCGGGCGAAGGTTCCCTCGCCGCCGACGGCTCACAGGTGATCACGCTGGGCGGCCGGGCCGAGCAGCTGCCCGCGGACGGCCGGTTCACGATCGGTTTCTCCAGCAACGGCGGCAGCGGCCAGGTGACCGTGAACTGCGCCTGACCGGCCGGGCGCGGGAAGCCCCCGGTGTCACACGTCCCAGGTCACCGGGAGGCTCTTCACCCCGTAGATGTCCGCGGTCTCCGGGCGCAGTACGACCTCTTCCGCCGGTACGGCCAGGCGCAGGTTGGGGAAGCGGTCGAGCAGCGCGGCGAACGCGACGCGCATCTCGATGCGGGCGAGCTGCTGGCCCAGGCACAGGTGGACGCCGTGGCCGAAGGCCAGGTGGCCGGCGGGCTTGCGCCGGAGGTCGAGGACGTGGGGGTCCGCGAAGCGCTCGGGGTCGCGGTTGGCGGTGTTGTAGGAGAGGACGACGGTGGTACCGGCCTCGATGTGCTGGCCGCCGACCTCGACGTCTTCGAGCGCCGTCCGCATGAACGTCTTGGCCACGCTCAGATAGCGCAGCAGCTCTTCCACGGCCTGGTCGATGAGGGTGGGATCGGCGCGCAGCGCGGCCAGTTGGTCGGGGTTCTGGAGCAGGGCGAAGGTGCCGAGCGAGAGCATGTTGGCCGTGGTGTCGAAGCCGGCCGCCAGCAGGATCAGGCTGATCCCCTTCAGCTCCTCGTCGCTGAGGTCGGTGTCGGTGAGTTCGCTGAGCACGTCGTCGGTGGGGTTCGCACGCTTGGCGGCGACCAGTTCGGCGAGGTACTCCTGCGTGGCCGTGTAGGCCGCGATCAGCTCCTCGTCGCCGGTCTCCCCGCTCATGAAGGTGTCGATCTGCTCCTGGAAGGAGGCGCGGTCCTCGTACGGGACTCCCAGCAGCTCGCAGATGATGATGGTCGGGATGGGCTTGGCGAACGCGGTGACCAGGTCCGCCGACGGGCCGGCGGCCTCCATGGCGTCGAGGCAGTCGGTGGTGATCTGCTCGATGCGCTCGGTGAGCAGGCGCATCCGTCGTGCGGTGAACCTGCCCACCAGCGGCTTCCGGTAGCGGCTGTGCTGCGGGTCGTCCATGAGGAGGAACTCGCCGGGCGGCGCCGGCGGGACCTCGAAGTCGACCACGTTCAGGAGGTCCTTGCGCGAGCTGAAGCGCGGATCGGCCAGGACCGAGCGCACCAGGTCGTATCCGGTGACGAGCCAGCCGGGCTTGCCGCCCACGTGGGTGAAGGGGCTGACCGGGCCGCGCCGGCGGGCCTCGATCAGCTCGGCCGGCGGGTCGAAGGGGCAGCCGGGCTGACGCGTCGTCGGGGTCGTGACGGTGTGCGGGGATTCACTCATGGCTCTTCCTCAGCTTCTCAACTCGCGACATGACGTGTTTAGTTCAGCTCGAACGCTACGTTGCGTTCAGACTTCGGTCAATTGCAGAAATGGCGTTTCCCCACGTGAACGCCGGTAAATTGATGCAATGACGCTGGAGTCAAACGCAACGTAGCGTTGCAATGAGTGAGAGCGAAGGCAATACCCCGCAGACCGCGCCGACGGCGCAGACCGCGCAGACCGCGCAGACCGCGCAGACGGTCAGGAGACGAGCGGGGCGTCCACCTCGGCCAGCTTCACCGTGCACAGGCCGCCGCGCTCGGTCGTCACGTCCGTCACCTCCAGCTGGGTGCCCGGGGCGAGGATGTACTCCTCCTCGCCGGTGAACGCGGAGAAGCTGCGGATGCCCACCGCGCGCGCCGGGGTCACCTCGAACAGCGTCCGCTTGCCGCGGCTGCCGAGGAAGGAGCGGGCGACGCTCAGCTCGGAGGTGCAGGAGGAGACGCCCCACCACGTGACCGTCCGCCCGACGGGGTACTGGCGGCGCAGGTCGAGGCCCACGCCGCGCCACAGCGGCCGGTGCTGGGTGGGGAGCGCGGAGACGGCGTCGAACAGCAGCCGCAGATACGGCAGGTAGGGCACCACGCGGCTGCGGTCGGCGGAGCGCAGCACGGCGTTGATGTTGCGGTAGAAACCGGACTCGCAGGTGTAGAGGAAGAGCGCGGCGATGGCGTCGGCCGACAGCGCGCCGCCCGGCTGCTCGTCCGCGCGCCGCTTGCCGAACTCGCGCGAGCGGTCGATGTGCCGGCCGAGTCCGGCGAGCACCCGGGTGACCGGGGCGACGGCCTCCTCGAAGGGCATGAGCGGGGTGTCGAAGACGCCGGTGACCGGCGGCAGGACGTGCCCCTCGTCCCGGACGCTGGTGAGCCGCTCCAGATACAGCTGGTGCAGCTCCATCGTCGAGGCGATGAAGGCGCCCATGCGCGCGGCCACGTCGGCGTCCGCACCTCCGCCGCCCGCACCCGTAACCGCACCGGCGCCTGCACCGCCGCCGGCCGCGGGCTGGTTCCAGCCCTTGCTGGGGAGCCAGTCGATCTCGTCGGCGCCGAGGGAAAGCAGCGCCTGGTTCACCGTGCCGAGGTGGTCGCCCTCGCAGAAGAGGTCGCCCTGCGCCGCCGGGTTGGCGTGGTCGATGTGCCGGACCTCCACGCCCGGGTACTTCTTCTCAAGGCGCCGGACGATGGACTTCAGCCCGCGGGCGTGCGCGCCCCACCAGGCGAAGACGACGCCGCGGTCCGCCTCGTCCTCGGCGTCCTGCTTGGCCCGCAGGATCTCCTCCACGATCCGCTCGGCGACCGGGCGCCAGAACGCGGTGTGCTGGTCGGTCCCCATGGCGCCGTCCGCGCTGGCGGTCAGGGAGGCGTTCAGGAGCAGCACGCCCTGGGTGAGCATCGCCTGGAACCACTCGGGCGGCTGGACCGTGTCCCGCTCCTTGAGCAGGGCACGGACCTCGCCGACCGGGGTCTTCTTGGCTATGCCGTACTTCCACATCGCCGCCGCCTTGATCAGGCAGCGGATGCTGACCACCCGGCCGAACTGGCTGTCCTTCCAGTCGCTGAAGGTGTTGTCGAACATGGCGATGCCGGTGGCGCTCTCCGGCCGCGGATAGGGGTTCTGCCCGAAGGCGACGACCTTCCACTTGTGCGGCGGGTTGGGCTTGAGCGCCTGGAAGGTCAGCTCCCGCACCGGCACGACCTGGGGGCTGCGGCCGGGGCCGATGAACTCGGCGGCGTCCGGCCTGGCTTCGAGGACGGGCCTGAGGAGCGGCAGCCAGGGCTCGCCGCCGCCGGTGAACAGTTCGGCGAGGGCGAGCGGGTCGTGCGCGTCGGGCTGCTGCGGAGGCGTGGCGGTGGCGTCGCTCATCGAGGAGGGGCTCCCGGTCGTCGTACCTGAAGGCTGGGGTGAAGGGTGCGGTGAGGGGTGGGGCGAGGAGTGGGTGGCGGCGCCGGTCGGCGCGGCCGCGGAGTGGCCGGGATCAGCGGCGAAAGGAATGCCCTTTCGGCGGCATGATCCGGACCCGCTGCTCGGGCGGCGCCTGGTCGACGCCGGCGAGCTGGGTGGTGATGGTGGCGCGCAGCTCGTCGTCGTCCTCGAACCAGTGGTCGTGGAAGAGCGTGTAGCCGGTCCACATCAGGTTGGCGCAGACACGGGCCGGCACCCGGCCGGTCCGGGCGCCCATGCCGACGAGCGCCACCGAGCGGATGCTGCCCGGCGCCCGCCGGTTCTGCCGGTGCACCGCCTGGAAGGCGGCCGCGCAGGCCATGGCCACGTTCAGCGTCTCGCTGACGTTCTGCGAAGAGGCCACCATCGTCGGCGTCGATATCAGGAAGCGCGGGACGGTCGCTCCCGACGGCACGCACACCGCGCTGCCCACCGGCATGCTGCCGGCGAACCGGTCCCGGATCGCCCGCCGCACCCGCAGCTGGATGCCCGCCCCGAGATGCCGCTTGATGGCGGCGTCCACCCCGCCGTCCATCCGCCCCGCCGCGTTCGTCGGCGTGACCCACGCGTCCACGTCCTCGTCGAGGATGGACCCGCGCCGGATCTCGATGCCCGGAGTGTCGGCGAACGCCGCCCGCCAGGCCTCCACCACGCCCGCGCTGACGTCCGTCAGAACCACCCTCAGCCCGGTGCCCACACAGTCCTCTGCCATCACATTCCCCCTTGTCAGGAACCGCTTCTCCAACACCTCCGACGCTAACGGGCACCACTGACAACGGCCCGGTCCCGGCTCCCCGGACCGCGTCCGTTACAGTGCGGTCGGCTCCGATGGACGGAGCATGTGAATGGGGTGGACATGGCCGGCCATCGGTTGTCGAAGAAGCGTCGCTACATCGCCGTGGCGACCGGAGGCGCCATCGCCGTCGTGGGCGCCGTGGTCGCGGCGCAGACCTCGATGGCGGCCACGACGTGGCCCGCGCAGCGGACGTTCACCGGCCGGGCCTTCGACACCTGCGCGGCGCCTTCCCTGGCGGCGATGAAGGCGTGGAAGAGCAACGGCTTCTACGGCGGCGCCGCGGTCTACATCGGCGGCAGGAACCGCGGCTGTGCCCAGCCGAACCTCACCGCCTCCTGGGTGAAGTCGGTCGACGCGATGGGCTGGAAGCTCATCCCCCTCTACGTCGGCGCGCAGCCGCCGTGCCAGACCAGCGCCAACCCCGAGAAGCTCACGGCCTCCACGGCGGCGTCGCTGGGCGCGGCGGACGCCAACGACGCGGTGGCGAAGGCGTCGGCGCTCGGCGTGAAGCCCGGCAGCCCCGTCTTCCTGGACATGGAGCCGTACGACATCACCAACAAGGCGTGCAACGACGCCGTGCTGACGTACGTGCGGTCCTTCACCAGGACGCTGCGCGCCAAGACGTACCGCGGCGGCTTCTACGGCTTCACCAGCTCCAGCGCGAAGGCCGTCGCCACCGCGACCGACCGCACCGACCTGCCGGGCAACCTCTGGTACGCGCTGTGGGACAAGCAGAACACCACCACGGCCGACTGGCCGTGGGGCGCCACCCAGTACACCGGCCACAGCCGCGGCCACCAGTACCTGGTCAACAGCAAGGAGTCGCGCGGCGGTTACACGATCACGGTCGACCAGGACGCCTGGGACGGGCCGGTCGCGATCGTCGGCTGAACCGCGTCGAGGGCCGCGCCGATCGCGCGCTCCTCGTAGCGGAAGTGGGACTCCATGATGGCCGCGAGTCCGTCGAGCTCGCGGCCGATCGCTGCCAGGTCCGGTTCGGGCGAGGCGGCCGCCGTGTCGGCCAGGTCGGTCACGCGGGTCAGGATCGAGGCGATCAGGCCGTGGTCCTCGACGAGCTTGGCGATCGTCGGGGCGAGGTCGGGGCGCTCGCGGAGGAGCTGCGGGAAGACGCCGTCGTCCTCGCCGCGATGGTGCGCGGTCAGTGCGGCGCAGAAGGCCAGGCAGTGGGTGACGAGGGTGCCGTCGCGCGGGCCGCGCCGGCCCAGCCGTGCCCTGGTGTCGCCGATCCGGCGGCGGAGGTCTTCGTGTGCCTGGTGGAGCTGCCTGCTGAGGGCGGCGACGCGGTCGTCGCCACGGGGAGCACGGGGAGCAGCGGGAGTATCGGGAGAATGGGGAGCCACGAGTGGCGGTCCCTTCGGTTCCGCACCTCCATGCCTGACGCTGTCCGTCACCGGCACGCGATGCTGGGTCTCATCCGACCACGTGCGACGGCGCAAGGGCAAGAGGAGCTCCCGCCCGCTCCCGGCCGGTCCGTCCCGGACGTGGGAGAGTGGGAAGGGTGGGGAGGTCGCCATGGACCTGATCGAGGAACGTCCCTTCCGCTACCGCATCGATCCGCACGAGGGCATGCGGGTGCCCGGAGTGGTGTTCGCGTCCCGGGAGCTGCTCGCGGACGCCGAACGGTCGCTTGACCAGGTGGTGCGGGTGGCCACACTGCCGGGGATCGTGGCCGCCTCGTACGCGATGCCGGACATCCACTGGGGGTACGGCTTCCCGATCGGCGGGGTCGCCGCCACCGACGTGGCGGACGGCGGGGTGGTGTCGCCGGGCGGCGTCGGCTTCGACATCTCGTGCGGGGTGCGGCTGCTCGCCGCCGACTGCGACGAGGCGGCGCTCAGGCCCGTGCTTCTCGATGTGATGGACGGCCTGGACCGGGCGATCCCGCGGGGCGCCGGGCCCGGTGGGGTGTGGCGGCTGGACGGGGACCGGGAGCTGGAGCGGCTGCTGCGGGGCGGGTCGCGGTTCGCCGTGGAGCGGGGGCACGGGGAGGAGCGGGACCTGCTGCGCTGCGAGGACGGCGGGGCGGTCGCCGACGCGGATGTGACGCAGGTCGGTGAGCGGGCGCGGCAGCGCGGGCTCGGGCAGGTCGGGAGCCTCGGCTCCGCGAACCACTTCCTGGAGCTGCAGCGGGTCGAGACGGTGTACGACGAGCCGGCGGCGGCCGCGTTCGGGATCAGCGCGGGCCAGGTGTGCGTGATGATCCACTGCGGGTCGCGCGGGCTCGGGCACCAGATCTGCACGGACCACGTCAAGCTGATGGACCGGGCGATGGCGCGGTACGGGATCACGGTGCCGGACCGGCAGCTGGCCTGCACGCCGGTGGAGTCGCCGGAGGGGCGGGCGTACCTCGGCGCGATGGCGGCGGCCGCCAACTACGGCCGGGCCAACCGGCAGTTGCTGTCGGACGCGACGCGTGGCGTGTTCCGGCGGGCGGCCGGCGTACGGCTCTCGCTGGTGTACGACGTGTCCCACAACCTGGCGAAGATCGAGCACCACACGGTGGACGGCGCCCGGCGGCAACTGTGCGTGCACCGCAAGGGCGCGACCCGCGCCTTTCCGCCCGGGCATCCCGAACTACCGGGGGACATCCGGGAGTTCGGGCAGCCGGTGCTGATCCCCGGAACGCTCGGCACGGCCTCGTACGTCCTGGCCGGGGTGGCGGACGGGAGCGCGTTCCACTCCACCTGCCACGGCGCCGGCCGCACCATGAGCCGGCATCAGGCCGCGCGCACGATCACCGGCGGTGAGCTGCGGGCGAGGCTGCGCCGGGCCGGGATCGCCGCACGTCCGAAGTCCTGGCGGGGCCTGACGGAGGAGACGCCGGAGGCGTACAAGGACGTGGACGCGGTGGTGGCGGCGAGCGAGGGCGCGGGGCTCTGCCGCAGGGTGGCGCGGATGGTGCCGCTCGGGGTGGTCAAGGGGTGACGCACCGCGCATCGGGGGCCGGGGCTACCGAGCACCCGGCCGGCTACCGCGCATCCGACCGCGCCGCGGGGCCTGTCCGACCCTGATCCGCACGGCGGTCGCCGAGCGGTCACACGTCCACGATCGCCGTGCAGGACCAGCCGTACGGGTCCGGCCCGATGTGCAGGCCCTGCCAGGAGATGCCCTTCGGTACGGCCCCGATGATCTCGACCTGGTCCAGCTCCGCGACCGCCGAGCGCACGTCCAGGCCGCCGTCGTCCTCCTCGGCGGTCTCGACCTCCACGTCCACCGGGATCCGGCCGGTCACTTCGAGCCGGAAGACGAACTCGTCGAGCAGTCCGACGAGCAGGTCCTCGTCGCTGCCCGGCGCGAGCCGCACCCGCTCCACGGCGGTGGGCCGCACGCCCGACACCTCGGCGAAGCACTCGATCATGCCGAGCACGGCCTCCGCGAGGCACGCCTCGCGGGTGGGTCCCCAGGCCTGTACCTGGGCGTCGGCGGTGTGCGGCACCGAACGGTGGCCGCTGCCGCCGTGCCGTCGGGCCCGCAGTTCGTCGTCGAGGTCGCCGACCATGCTCCCAGTCTCCCACCGGCGCCCGGAGCCGGCACCGGGCCGGACCCCGGCCGCTCGGGCGTGACCCCAGGTGACCTCGGGTGACCCGGAGCGGGGCCGCCGGGCGTACCTTGACCCCCATGATCCAGGTGAGTTTTCTGTGAGGGCGCTGCTGCCGCCGGGAGTGGTGGTCGTCGAGTCGCACGGGGACGTTCCCGGCGCGCGGCCGTTCCCGGGCGAGGAAGAGGCGCTGGTGCGGGCGGTCGAGCAGCGGCGGCGGGAGTACGTGACCGTGCGGCACTGCGCGCGGCAGGCGCTCGCCGAGCTCGGGCTGCCGCCGGTGGCGATCCTGAGCGGTGAGCACCGGGAGCCACTGTGGCCTACCGGGGTGCTCGGCAGCATCACGCACTGCGACGGATACCGGGCCGCCGCGCTCGCGCGCGAGGGTGCCGTCGCCTCGCTGGGCATCGACGCGGAGCCCCACGCGCCGCTGCCGGAGGGCGTGTTCGGCGCGATAGCGCGGCCCGAGGAGCAGAGCGAGCGGGAGCGGTGGGCGGACGAGCGGCCCGGGGTCTGCTGGGACCGGGTGCTGTTCAGCGCGAAGGAGTCGGTCTACAAGGCGTGGTTCCCGCTCGCCCGGCGCTGGTTGGGCTTCGAGGACGCCACCGTACGGTTCGCGCCGGAGGACGGGACGTTCGCCGTCGAGCTGCACCGGACGGGTCCGGAGGTCGACGGGGTGCCGCTCACGGCGATGCGGGGCCGGTGGGCCGTACGGAACGGGCTGATCCTCACCTCCGTGGTGGTCCCCGCGGCCGGCTGATCCGGCCCCGCTACGACACACCGAGCGGCGATTTCCAGCCAGGTGGTCACGGGGCCCCGCCTGCGCCCCGGGGCTCGCCAGGTGAACCCTTGTGGCCCGACTGCGGGTTGCATAGGATCCACGCGTCGATCACGGAACGGAAACGGGGGGCGCCGTGATTGCGGTGGACAGGCGTATCGCCATCATAGGTTTGACCTGCAGGTTTCCCAATGCGGACGGCCCAGAGGCGTTCTGGCGGAATCTGCTCGACGGCAAGGATTCGATCACTCGGGTCAGCGGTCCGGACGGCGTCGCCGCCCGGGGACTGCTCGACGATCCCGAGTGGTTCGACGCGGGATACTTCGGCATTTCGCCACGCGAGGCCCGGATCGTCAATCCGCAGGCCCGGCTGTTCCTGGAGTGCGCGCTCGCCGCGCTCGAGGACGCCGGGCAGGATCCGCAGCGGGTGACCGGAGCGGTCGGCGTGTACGGCGGCGGCGGCGAGAACGCGTACGCGCAGCTGCTCAGGGCGAACCGCGCCGAGCTGCCGTCGGTCTCCGACTGGGAGATACGGGTCGCCAACGGGCCCGACTTCCTCTGCAACAGGGTCGCCCACCGGCTCGGGCTGACCGGCCCGACGGTGGCCGTGCAGGCCGCGTGCGCCACCTCGCTGGTCGCCGTGCACCTCGCGGTCCAGGGGCTGTTGAACGGGGACTGCGACCTGGCCCTGGCCGGCGGCGTCACCGTGCGGCTGCCGTCCGGGGTGGGCGGGCCCGACGAGGTGGGGATCCAGGCGCCGGACGGCGTGCTGCGCGCCTTCGACGCCGCCGCGAGCGGCCTGGTCGGCGGCGACGGAGTCGGCGTCGTGGTGCTGAAACGATTCGCTGACGCGGTGGCCGACGGCGACCGCGTCGACGCGGTGATCCTCGGTTCGGCGGTCAACAACGACGGCGCCGACCGCATGGGCTTCACCGCCCCGGGCGTCGCCGGACAGGCCGCGGTCATCGAACGGGCCCAGCGGGTGGCGGGCGTGACGCCGGAGTCCTGCACCTATGTGGAGACCCACGGCACCGGCACCCGGCTCGGCGACCCGGTCGAGATCGCCGCGCTCACCAAGGCGTTCCGCCGGGAGCAACCCGAGCGATCCGAGCACCCCCGGCGACCCGGCGACACCGATCGACCCGGCTACTGCGGGATCGGCTCGGTGAAGACCAACATCGGGCACACGGACGCGGCCGCGGGTGTGGCCGGTCTGATCAAGACCGTCCTGGCGCTCAAGCACGGCGTCATCCCGCCCAGCCTGCACTTCACCGAGGCCAATCCGGAGATCGACTTCGCGACGAGCCCGTTCCGGGTGGTCACCCGGGCGGAGGAGTGGCGGCCGGAGGGCATGCCACGCCGTGCCGGGGTGAGCTCCTTCAGCGTGGGCGGGACGAACGCCCACGTGGTCCTCGAACAGCCCCCGGCGGAAGCGGAGCCGGACGGGGCACCGAGCGCGAGCGGCCCGTACGTGCTGCCGCTGTCGGCGAAGACGCCGACGGCCCTGGACGCCGTCACCGAACGGCTCGCGGAGCGGCTGCGCGCCGAGCCGGGGATGCCGCTCGCCGATGTGGCGTGGACGCTGCAGACCGGCCGCCGGGAGCTCCCGTACCGGCGGATCGCGATCGTGAGCGACACCGCGGACGCCGTGCGCGTGCTGGCCGGCGAGGAGCCGGAGCGGCTCGTCACCGCGCCCGGGGCGGTCTGGCCGTCGGCCGGGGAGCCGCAGGAGTCGGGAGACGATCCCGCCGCCGTGGGCCGACGCTGGCTGACCGGTGCCGCCGTCGACTGGGCGGCGCTGCACGGCGGCCGGCGGCCGCGCAGGGTCGCCCTGCCCACGTACCCCTTCGAGCGGCGGCTGTTCACGGTGGGGCGGAACGACCAGCCGGCCCCGGCACCGACACCGCCCGCGCCCGTGGCCGCCGTCGCTGCGCCGGTCGCCGCCCCGCCGGACGGCACGGCCACGTACGAGCTGGTCGCGAAGCTCTTCGCCGAGATCCTCGACCTGCCCGAGGTCGAGCCCGACGAGAGCTTCTTCGACCTCGGCGGCGACTCGCTCATCGCGACCCGCCTCGTGGCGAGGGTCCGTGAGACGTACCCGGTGGAGCTCGCGCCCAAGGAGCTGATCACGGCGCCCACGGCCGAGGAGTTCGCCGCGCTGATCGACGCGCGGCTCGACCGGGACCGTACGCCGTGACGCGGTGGACCGTCCGCCGGCACCGCCGGCCGGACGCCGGCACCGTCCTCTACTGCTTCCCGCACGCGGGCGGGCTGCCGGGCGAGTACGTCCGCTGGTCCGACGAGCTGCCCGGGACCGAGGTCCGGGGCGTGCACCTGCCCGGCCGGACCACGCGCCGGGCGGAGCCGCCGTACACCCGGATGGACGCCCTGGTGGACGCCCTGGTGTCGGCCGTCGACTTCGAGGATCCCGACGGCACCGGAGCGGGCGGGCGGCCGTTCGTGTTCTTCGGCCACAGCCTGGGCGCCCTGGTCGCCTTCGAGGTCGCGCGTGAACTGCGGGCCCGTGGGCGGGCGTTGCCGCGGCGGCTGATCGTCTCCTCCTGCCCCGCTCCCCCGCTGCCACCGGTCGCGCGGCCGGTGCACGGCCTGTCGGACGACGAGCTGCTCGACGCGATCGAGCGGGGCACCGGCGAGCCCATGGCCCATCTGCGGGAGGACGCCGACCTGCGGGAGCACGCGCTCGCGAGCTTCCGGGCCGACTACGCGCTCCTGGAGCGGTACGCCCCGGTGGCGGCCGAGCCGCTGGACCGCCCGATCACCGTCCTCGCCGGCAGCGAGGAGCCCTGGTCGTCCTGGCACGACGGCTGGGCGGCGCACACCAGCGCCGCGACCGAGCTGCGGGTCGCGGCCGGGGGCCACTTCTACTTCCGCGGAGGACAGGGGCGGGACGATCTCCTGCGCGCCCTCCGCGACCGCGTACCGACACGGTCCGGACCGACACCGTCCGTACCGACAGCGACGACGAGGGGAGACCGCGGGTGGACCGCATAGGCGTGGTGGGCGCCGGAACGATGGGGCGCGGGGTGGCCGAGCTGTTCGCGGAGCACGGGCACGAGGTCGTGCTCGTGGACGTGACGGAGGCCGCCCTGGTGTCCGCGCGGGACGAGATCGCGCGGAACGTACGGTTCGCTCCGCTGGTCCGTCCGGGGACTCCGGTACGGGATCCGCAGGAGGTGACCGGGCGGATCGACTTCGCCCTGGACCTCAAGCGGCTGGGGGACGTGGACTTCCTGGTCGAGAACGTCACCGAGGACTGGGACGTCAAGCGCCCGCTGTACGCGGAGCTCGACGCCGTCTGCCGGCCCGGGGTGCCCTTCGGCGTCAACACCTCGGCGATCCCGATCACGCGGGTCGCCGGGCTGACCGGCCGGCCGGAGCACGTGATCGGCATGCACTTCATGAACCCGGCGCACCTCAAGCCCACTGTCGAGCTGATCCGCGGCCACCACACCTCGGAGGAGACGATCGCCCGTACCCGGGCACTGCTCGACGGGGTCGGCAAGGGGCATGTGCTCGTCCAGGACTCCTCCGGCTTCGTGACGAACCGCGTCGCGATGCTCACCGTCAACGAGGCGGCCTTCCTCCTCCACGAGGGGGTCTCCACGGCGGCGGACGTCGACCGCCTGTTCAAGGAGTGCTTCGGGCACGCGATGGGTCCGCTGGAGACCGCGGACCTCATCGGCCTCGACACCGTCCTGCTGTCCCTGAAGGTGCTGTACGACAACTTCGGCGACCCCAAGTACCGGCCCTGCCCGCTGCTCACCCGACTGGTGGACGCGGGTCTCCTCGGGCGCAAGACCGGACAGGGCTTCCATTCCTACGAGTCGGGAGAGTGACCCCCATGGCTGACGTGACGACGACCGGCGCGACCGCCGAGGACGACAAGGTGCTGATCCGCGAGTTCCTGGCGGGGCACGTGCACGGCGTGGAGGTGGAGGACGACGAGGACCTGTTCGCCACGGGTCTGGTGAACTCGCTCTTCGCCGTGCAGCTGGTGATGTGGGTCGAGCGCACCTACGGCCTGGCCGTCGCGGGCGAGGACCTCGCCGTCGCCAACTTCCGCTCGGTCTCGGCCATCGCGGAGTTCGTGGAACGCAAGAAGGCCCTTGCCGGAGGCGGCGCGTGATCGTCGAACCGACGCCGGAGCAGCTGCGGCTGCGCCGGGAGATCATCGCGTTCGCCCGGGCGGAGCTCGGCCGTGACGCGGCCGAGGCCGACCGCGGCGCCCGCTTCCCGCGCGAGGACTGGCAGCGCTGCGCGGACTTCGGCGTGCTCGGCTGGCAGGTGCCCGAGGAGTACGGCGGCCGCGGCTTCGACCCGCTGACCACCATGATCGCGCTGGACGCGCTGGGTTACGCCTGCCCCGACAACGGCCTGGTGTTCGCGGTGAACAACCACCTCTGGGGCTGTGTGATCTATCTGCTGCTGCACGGCACCGAGGAGCAGAAGCGGCGCTTCCTGCCCGGTCTGTGCGACGGCTCGCTGGTCGGCGCGCACGCGCTGTCGGAGCCGGAGGCGGGCTCCGACATCCTCTCCATGACCACCACGGCGGAGCGCGACGGCGACGGCTACCGGCTGCACGGCACCAAGTGCTTCATCAGCAACGGCCCGGTGGCGGACGTCTTCGTCACGATCGCCCGCACGGGTACGGGCCCGGGCCGGCAGGACCAGCTGTCGGCGTTCCTGGTCACCGCCGACACGCCCGGTGTGGTGAAGAAGCGCGAGCTGCCGAAGATGGGGCTGCGGACCACCCCGATGGGTGTCGTCGAGTTCGACGGCGCCCTGGTGCCCGCGGCGAACCTGATCGGCCGCGAGGGCGGCGGCTACCCGGTCTTCACCTCGACCATCGAGTGGGAGCGGTCCTTCATGTTCGCCCCGCACGTGGGCGCCATGGAACGGCTCCTGGAGACCTCCGTACGGCAGGCCAACACGCGCCGCCAGTTCGGCCGGACGCTCGGCTCCTTCCAGGCGGTGTCGCACCCGATCGCGGACATGAAGATCCGTCTGGACCTGGCCCGGATGCTGCTCTACCGGGTCGGCTGGCTGAAGCGGGAGGGCAGGCTCGCCCTCCAGGAGGCCACCATGGCCAAGATCTTCATCAGCGAGGGCCTGGTCGAGACGGCCAAGGCCGCGGTCGAGCTGCACGGCGCCCGGGGCTACCTGGAGGAGTACGGCATCGAGCGCGAGCTGCGCGACGCGCTCGGCGGCCCGATCTACGCCGGGTCCAACTCGGTGCAGCGGGGCATTCTCGCCGAACTCCTCGGCGTCCACGGGGCGTTGTCGGGCGGAACGGTGCCGGGGGGCGAGCCCCGGTGACCGGAAAGACCCTCACGACCCGGCTGCCGCTGGAGCCGGCGCTGCCGGCCGAGCTCGCCCAGGAGCTGGCCCAGCGCGTCTACTTCGTCTCGGACACGATCACCGGGTTCTCGCTGGTCCGCTCGGACGCGGGCGACGAGATCACCGCCGTGGACGTGGAACACGGCCTGCCGGCCGATGCGGCCGAACTCACCCGCAAGCTCAACCTGGTCACCGCGAACGACCTGCTCGGGCAGCGGTTCCTGGAGCCCAAGGTGGTCTGGCGGGCCGCCGACAGCGGGCCGGTGAAGGACGTGTTCGACGAGCTGGTGGCCCGGGGCGCGGCCGTGGAGGCGGGCGAGGGGCAGATCGCGGTCGGCGAGCCGGTCCTGTCGCTCATGGACCACCTGGACTCGATGCTGCGCAAGCTGGTCACGGAGGAGTTCGGCGCCCGGGAGTTCCGCTACCCGACGCTGATCACCGCCGACGCACTGCGCCGCACGGGCTACTTCGAGTCGTTCCCGCAGATGGTGATGTCCGTCTCGCGGCTGCACGGCGACGTCGACAGCTACCGCGGTTTCCTCGACGACCTCGCGGGCGGCGGCGATCTGCAGGCGGCGCTCACCGCGCACAGCGGCGGCTTCGACCACTGTCTGCCGCCCACCATGTGCTTCCACACCTACCACCAGTTCGCGGACGGCCCGCTGCCGGAGAGCTCGCTGGTGGTGACGGCGCGGGGCAAGTCGTTCCGCAACGAGTCCCGGTACCGGCGCTCGCTGGAGCGCCTGTGGGACTTCACGATCCGCGAGATCGTCTTCCTCGGGACGCCGGAGTTCGTGCTCGACGCGCGCCGGCGGCTGATGGAGCGGGCGTACGAGCTGGTGGACGCGCTCGGTCTGGGCGGGCGGTGCGAGGTGGCGGGCGATCCGTTCTTCCTCAACGACACGACCGCGGCGCGTGCCTGGTCGCAGCGGCTCCTGGAGCTGAAGTACGAGCTCCGGCTGCCGCTGGACGACGGACGTGACGTCTCCGTGGGCTCGTTCAACTACCACGAGCAGTTCTTCGGGCGGTCATTCGGGATCGGCGGCGACGCGGGCGAGCCGGTCTTCACCGGGTGCGCCGGGTTCGGGCTGGAACGTTTCGCCTATGCGTTCCTGTGCCGGCACGGCCTGGACCCGGAGCACTGGCCGGACGCGGTACGGGCGGCGGTGGCGCCGTGACCGTACGCGAACCCTCACCCGTACCCGATCCCGCACGCGATCCCGCACCCGGACCCGCGCCTCTGTCGCCGCGCCTGCTGACGCTGTCCGCGCCGACCGTGGACCTGCTCGAGCGGGCCACGGACGAGCTCGCCGACCGCCTCGACGCGATGGGCGACACGGGCCTCGCGCGGCTGCCCGCCGTGCCCGCTCCCCCGGCGGAGCCGGGCGCGGTGCGGCGCGCCGTGCTCGCCAACTCGGCTGGGAACGCGGCCCGTTGGCTGCGCAAGCGCGATGTGCGGCGGGTCTTCACCGGCCGCCCCGGCGACGGGTCCTCCCGGGTGTTCCTGTTCTCCGGGGTCGGCGACCAGTATCCGGGGCTCGGCGCCGGTCTGTACCGGTGCCTGCCGGCATTCCGGGAGGAGCTCGACCGCTGCTTCCGGGTACTGGCGGACGAGCACGGCCTGGACCTGCACGCCGTCCTCTTCCCGGCCGGGCACCGCGAGGAGCCGGCCGAGGTCTTCGACCGGCACACGGCTCCGCAGGAGATCCACCGCACGGTGGTGGCCCAGCCGCTGCTGTTCGCGCTCCAGTACTCCCTGGCCCGCGCCCTGACGGCGCTCGGCGCCGGCCCGGCCGCGCTCGCGGGCTACAGCGTCGGCGAGTACACGGCCGCGTGCGTCGCCGGGGTGTTCCCGGTCGAACACGCCCTGCGTCTGGTCACCGGCCGGGCGCGGCTCGTGGACGAGCTGCCGCCGGGAGCCATGCTCGCGGCGGCGGCCGGACCGGAGGCGCTCGACGGCCCCCTGGCCGGGCTGCTCCCCGGCCCGCTGTCGCTCGCCGCGCTCAACGGACCGCAGCAGACGGTGCTGTCCGGCCCGGTCGAGGCGGTCGAGGAGGCCGTCCGGCGGCTGACCGGGGCGGGGCTGCCCTGCCAGCGGCTCGCCACGGCGCACGCCTACCACTCGACCATGACGGAGGCGCTGACCGGACCGCTGGAGGAGCTGCTCGGCACCGTGCCGCTCGCCCCGCCCGCGATCCCGCTGCTCTCCAACGTGACCGGGACCTGGCTGCGCGACGAGGAGGCGACGAGCCCGGCCTTCTGGGCCCGTCAGCTGTCCCGGACGCTGCGCTTCTCGGACGAGCTGGCCGAGATCTGGCGCCTGCCCGACCCGATGCTCGTCGAGCTCGGCCCCGGTCAGGCGCTCACCAGGCTCGCCCTCGGCCATCCGGACCGCCCGGCGAACGCCCTGGCCTCGGTCGTCCAGACGCTGCCGGGCCGCCTGGAGAGCCGTACGGAGTGGGAGCTGCTGCTCACCGCGGCCGGACGGCTGTGGGCGGCGGGCGCGGCGGTCGACTGGGCCGCACTGGCCGAGGAGCCGGCGGCAGGGAACTCGGCGGCGACTGCGACGGCCACGGAGGGACGCGGATGAGCGACATCGACGCGATCCGTCCGGTGCCGCGCGACGGTTCCGTGCCCCTGCCGCTGTCGAGCGCGCAGGAACGGCTCTGGTTCATGCAGCAGCTGCAGCCCGGCATGCTCGCCTACCAGTTCCAGGCGAAGATCGAGTTCACCGGGACGCTCGACCCCGAGGTCCTGGCCGCCGCCCTCACCGAGGTGGTGCGGCGGCACGAGGTCTACCGCACGACCTTCGCCGACGGTCCTGACGGCCCGGTCCAGGTGGTGCACCCGCCGTACCGGGTCGAGCTGCCCGTGGAGGACCTGCGCGAGGCGGGAGCGGCCGCGGAGGCCGAGGTGATCCGTGCGGCAGTGGCGGCGGAGATCCCGGTGGACCGGCTGCCGCTGGTGCACTGGCGGCTGCTGCGGACCTCCGACGAGCGGCATGTGCTGCTGCACCTGGAGCACCACCTCGTCCACGACGGCTGGGGGTTCAACCTCTTCGTCGACGAACTGTGCGCGCTGTACCGGGCGTTCGCGGCGGGCGAGCCGTCGCCGCTGCCCGAACCCGAGGTCCAGTTCGCCGACTTCGCGGTCTGGCAGCGGTCCTGGCTGGACGGTCCGGAGGCCGAGGCGCAGCTCGCGTACTGGCGCGAGCAGCTCGCCGGAGTGCCGTACTTCCTCGACCTGGCCACCGACCGGCCCCGCGTCCCGAAGCGCCGGTTCACCGGTGACGCGCCGCGTTTCACGGTGCCGGCCGAGCTGGCCGACGCGGCGCGCGCGCTCGCCGCGCGCGAGCGGGTGCCGTTGTTCTCGGTGATGTTCGCCGCGTTCCAGGTGCTGCTCGCCGGCTGGTCGGGGCAGGACGACTTCTGCGTCGCCACGGGGATGGCGGCCCGCACCCGGCCCGAGGTCGACGGCATGTTCGGCATGCTGGTCAACACGGTGGCGCTGCGGGCCGATCTGCGCGGCGACCCGTCGTTCCGCGAGCTGCTCGGCCGGGTGCGGAAGACCACCTTCGGCGCGCTGCAGCACCAGGAGCTGCCCTTCGACCGGGTGGTGGCGGCGCTGCGGCCGCCCCGGGTGCGGGGCCGCCAGCCGATGTGCGAGGTGCTGTTCGCGTTCCACGACTCGCCGTCGCGCCCCGTGCGGATCCCCGGCCTGGAGGTCGAGGTCACGCCCGGCGTCAGCAACGGCAGCGCCAAGTTCGACCTCAACGTCATCGCGATCCCCCGCGCCGAGCAGACGATCGGACAGCGGGACCGGGCGACGACGCAGGCGGTCGAGTTCATCTGGGAGTACGACCGGGACCTCTTCGACGCCGGGACCGTCGCCCGGGCCGCGGCGCGGTACGAGAGGCTGCTCGCCGCGGTGACCGCGGCTCCGGAGACCAGGATTTCAGCGCTGACCGGCGACGGTCGGCAACAGGAGGACGAGAAGTGAGCGACGCGGACGAGCTGATCGGCCCGGTGCGGGCGGCCTGGGCCGAGACCCTGGGCTACGACGAGGCCGAGATACCCCTGGACGTCGGTTTCTTCGACGCCGGCGGCAACTCGCTGCTGCTGTTGCTGCTGTGGGAGCAGCTGAACGAGCTGACGCCGGGCGAGCTGCGCGCCACCGACCTGTTCCAGCATCCGACCGTGCGGGGGCAGGCGGCGTTCCTGCGGAGCGGCGCATGACCCGCGGTCTGTACGAGGTGTTCGCGGCCACCGCGGAGCGGCACCCGGACGCCCCCGCCGTCGAGTTCCCGGACGGCGGCGCGGGCGGTCCCGTGACCTACCGCGAGCTGCTGCGGGCCGCCGAGGCGCTCGCGGAGCGGATCGCGGACCGGCACGGCCCGGTCGGGCGGGTCGGCCTGCTCGCCGCCCGCAGCCTCGTCGCGTACGCCGGCTATCTCGCGGCGCTGCGGCTCGGCGCCGCCGTCGTGCCGCTGGGCCCCGACTACCCGGCGGCGCGGAACACGGGGATCTGCGAGGCGGCCGGCGTCGACGTGGTGGTGGCCGAGGCGGCCGCCGCCCGGCGCGCCGGGGACGGGTGGGCCGGCGGCCGTCCCGTACTGCCGCTCGACGACGACGAGGTCCGGGCGGCGGCGCCGGGCGGGCGGCTCGCGCCGCACACGGCGGATCCGGACGCGCTCGCCTATCTGCTCTTCACCTCGGGCACGACCGGCCGGCCCAAGGGCATCCCGATCCGGCACCGCCAGGTGCTGCCGTTCCTGGCGCACAACATCGCCCGCTTCGGGGTCGGCCCGGGCTGCCGGATGTCGCACACCTTCGAGCTGACCTTCGACCTGTCGGTGTACGACCTGTTCGTCACCTGGGGCGGCGGGGCGACGCTCGTGGTGCCGTCCCGGGCCGAGCTGTTCGCACCGGTCGGCTATCTGACCGGCCGGGAGCTGACCCACTGGTTCTCGGTGCCCTCGGTGGTCTCGGTGAGCGCCGGCTTCGGACAGCTCGCCGGCGCCGCGCCGGCCGGCGGCGGGCCGTCGGCCCTGCGTCACAGCGTCTTCTGCGGCGAGCAGCTCACCCTGGAGCAGGCGCGGGCGTGGTACGCCGTGGCGCCGGGAGCGCCCGTCGACAACCTCTACGGCCCCACCGAACTGACCATCGCGTGTGCCGAGTTCCGGCTTCCCGAGGATCCCGCGCGGTGGCCGGTGACCTCCAACGGCACCGTCCCCATCGGGCGGGTCTACGAGGGTCTTGAGCACCGGGTCGCCCCGGAGACGGGTGAGCTGTGGGTGCGCGGCCCCCAGCGGTTCGACGGCTATCTGGACCCGGGCGACGACGAGGGCCGGTTCACGGACGACGGGTACTTCCGTACCGGGGACCGGGTCCGGATCGAGGACGGGCAGCTGGTCCACCGGGGCCGGCTCGACGACCAGGTGAAGATCCGCGGCTACCGGGTGGAGCCGAGCGAGGTGGAGGCCGCGCTGCGCCGGCTCGACGCGGTGGCGGAGGCCGTGGTGCTCGGCGTCGCCCAGGGCGGCGTCACCGATCTGGTGGCCTGCTACACCGGGCGCGAGACCGGCCGGATGGAGTTGATCCGCGCGCTGCGCGGCGCCCTGCCGATCCATCTGGTGCCCCGCCGCTTCGAGCACTTCGACTCCCTGCCCCGCAATGCCAACGGCAAGGTGGACCGGGGCGCGCTCCGCCGAATCGTCAGTGAGGTCAACGATGGCGCACTCGCCTGATCCCGCGGCCGGGTCCGCCGCCGGGGCCGCACCGCGGCGCGGCATGGACTTCAGCCTCTTCTACTTCGCCAGCGACAGCGAGGAGTTCGCCGGACCGCGCTACCAACTCCTCCTGGACGGAGCCCGGTTCGCCGACTCCCGCGGGCTCGCCGCCGTGTGGACGCCGGAGCGGCACTTCCACCCCTTCGGCGGCCTGTACCCGAACCCGGCCGTCACCGGTGCGGCGGTCGCCGCCGTCACCGAGCGCGTGGCGATCCGGGCGGGCAGCGTCGTGGCGCCGCTGCACCACCCGCTGCGCATCGCCGAGGAGTGGTCCGTCGTGGACAACCTCTCCGGCGGTCGCGTCGGCGTCTCCTTCGCGTCCGGCTGGCACGCGGCCGACTTCGCGCTGCGCCCGGAAGCGTACGCCGACCGCAGGCGGCTGATGACGGAGCAGGTACGGCAGGTGCGGGAGCTGTGGCGGGGCGCGTCGCTCGCCTTCCCGGACGGCACCGGCAGCGAGGTGAAGGTGTCCGTCCACCCCAGGCCGGTGCAGCCGGAGCTGCCGGCCTGGATCACCAGCGCGGGTGGCGTGGAGACCTTCCGGGCCGCCGGGGCCATGGGCGCGGGCATCCTGACGCATCTCCTCGGCCAGGACCTGGACGATCTCGCGTACAAGATCGGCGAGTACCGCGCGGCGGGCGGCCGGCACGTGGTCCTGATGGTGCACGCCTATCTGGACGACGACGCGGACCGGGTCCGGGAGCTGGTGCGGGAGCCGCTGCTCCGCTATCTGCGCGGCTCGCTCGGGCTGCTGCTGGGCTCGGGCCTGGACGGCAGGCGCCGGATCGACCCGGCGAAACTCCACCCGGACGACCTGGAGTTCCTCGTGCGGCGCTCCTTCGACCGCTATGTCGACGACTGCGGGCTGCTCGGCTCGCCGGAGACGGCGGCGCGCGCGGTGGAGCGGCTGCGCGGGATCGGCGTGGACGAGATCGCCTGCCTGATCGACTTCGGGCTGCCCGCCGACACCGTCATGCGGGGTCTGGAACGGATCGCCGACCTCAACGCCCGGGAGAACGCGCATGGCTGACCACAGCGGCATCCCGACCCCGGACAGCCCCGCGTTCGCGAAGGCGGTCGCCCGGCTGCGGGTGCCCGGCATGGGCACCGAGGCGGTCGCCCCGTTCCTGGCCGGGCTCATCCGGATGACCAGGCCCCGCCGGGTCCTGGAGGTCGGGATGGGCTACACCACGCCGTTCCTGGCGGCCGCACTGGCCGAGGCCCGGGAGCAGGCCGACGAGGAGTCGCGGCTGCTCGCGGCCAAGACCCGGCCGTATCTGAGCTCCGGCACCCCGCTGGACGACGACTGGCTGCGTGCCGAGCCCGCGCTCGCGGCACCGGCCGCGTATCTGGAGCCGTACCGGCCCCGGTTCGTGGCCGTGGACGACCTGTCGATCCCCGAGTCCTCGGCCGGGCAGGTCGAGGAGGTGCTCGCCGAGCTGGGGCTCGCCGGGCAGGTCACCGTCGTGGACGCGCCGCTGCGCGAGGCCGGCGGCGCGCTGCCTGACGGCTTCGAGCCGATCGACTTCGCGTGGGTCGACGCGTGGGACTGCCTGTACTTCCTGGACCACTTCCTCGACCGGATCAACCCGGCCGGCGGCGTGGTGGTCCTGCACTATCTGATGACCTATCCGGAGGGCGAGGCGATCCTCCGCTATCTGGCCGGACTGCAACGGGCGCGGCCGGGCGAGCTGGAGGTCCTGAACCTCCTGGAGTCGCACAAGCTCCGGCAGAACAGCGTCACGATGATCCGCCGGACCGCCGTCCCCCCGCCCCGCCTCGCCGGGCCGGGCGGCCGCATCCGGTACGACGGCGAGCTGCGCGAACGCGCCACGGCGCACGCCGAGTCCTTCGACAGCGAACGGGAGAACCACAAGTGAGCATCCTGCGCGGGGCCGTGACCCCCTACCCCGCCGACGCGTCCATACCCGCGGTCTTCGCCGCACAGGTGCGGGCCCGGCCGGAGGCGCCCGCCGTCGTGGACGGCGAGCACACCCTCACGTACGCGGAGCTCGACGCCCGGTCCGACCGCCTCGCCCGGCTGCTGCGCGGCCGGGGCGTGACCGACGGCTCCCGGGTGGGCGTGCTCCTGGAGCGCGGCCACCAGCTGGTGACGGCGCTGCTCGCGATCCTCAAGGCCGGCGGCGCCTACGTGCCGGTCAACCCGGCGTACCCGCGGGAGCGCCAGGAGCACATGCTGGCCGCCGCCGAGGCGGCCGTGACGGTCACCGCCGAGGAGCTGCGCCAGGTCGAGCGGGCCGGGGACGCGAGCGAGCTGCCGCGGCCCGCCACCGGCTCCCGCGTCCCCGCGTACATCCTGTTCACGTCGGGGTCCACGGGCCGGCCGAAGGGCGTCGTCGTCGAGCACCGCTCGGTGCTGCGGCTCGTCCGCGACACCGACTACGTGGAGTTCGGCGCCGACGAGCGCATCGCCCAGGTGGCCGACTCCTCCTTCGACGCCTTCACCTTCGAGGTCTGGGGCGCGCTCCTGAACGGCGGCACGGTCGTCGTGATCCCCACCCGGACGGTGCTGGCCCCGGGGGCGCTGGCCACGGCGCTCGCGGAGCACCGGATCACCACCATGTTCCTGACCTCCGCGCTCTTCACCACGGTGATGGCCGACCGGCCGGACAGCTTCGCCGGGCTGCGCAACCTGCTGGTCGGCGGCGACGTGCTGAACGTCGCGGCCGTGCGCCGGCTGCTCGACCTGGACGCCTCCGCCCGCCCGGCCCGTCTGGTGAACGGCTACGGCCCGACAGAGACCACCACCTTCGCCGTCTGCGGCGAGGTGACCGCGCTCCCGGCGGACGCCCGCTCGGTGCCGATCGGCCGGCCCATCGCGAACACCGACTGCTATGTGCTCGGCGAGGACCTGGAGCCGGTCGCGGCCGGGGAGCCGGGCGAGCTGTTCATCGGCGGCCCCGGCGTGGCCCGGGGTTACGCGGGGCAGCCGGAGCTGACCGGCGAGCGCTTCCTGCCGGATCCGTACGCGACGGAGCCGGACGCCCGGATGTACCGCACCGGGGACCTGGTGAAGCTCCTGGCGGACGGGCGGCTCGACTTCCTCGGGCGGGCCGACGACCAGGTGAAGATCCGGGGCTACCGGGTCGAGCCGGGCGAGGTGGAGGCCGTGCTGAGCCTGCACCCGGAGGTCCGCGAGGTGGCGGTGGCCGCCGACGACTCGGCGGGCGAGCGGCGGCTCGTGGCCCATCTGTCCCCGGCCGTGCCCGGGGAGGCGCCCACCGGTCTGCGGGAGTTCCTGGCCGGGCGGCTGCCGGAGTGGATGGTCCCGTCCGCCTTCGTGGTGGTGCCGGCGCTGCCGCTGACGCCCAGCGGCAAGCTGGACCGGGCGGCGCTGCCGCCGGTCCCGGTGGACGGCGAGGACGGTGCCGCGGTGTCGCCGCGTACGGATCTGGAGCGGGAACTGGCGGCGATCGCCGCCGAGCTGCTCGGCCTGGCCTCGGTCGGCGTCACCGACGACTTCTTCGCGCTGGGCGGCCACTCGCTGCTCGCGATGCGGCTCCTCTCCCGGGTCAACGCGGCCTTCGGGGTACGGGTGGACCTGGGCGAGTACCTCTACGACCCGACGATCGAGCGGCTCGCGGCGGAGGTGTCCGCCGGGCTGACCGCCGGCGTGCCGGGCGAGGTGTCCCCGTGACCGGTGACCACCCGGTCTCCTTCGCGCAGAAGCGGCTGTGGATCCTCGACCGGCTCTACCCGGACACCCCGGCCTACACCGTCCCGGTCGTCTACCGGATCGACGGCGATCCGGACGTCGCGGCCCTCGAAGGGGCGCTGACCGAGCTGGTCCTGCGGCACGAGGTGCTGCGGACCGGCTACCGGATGGCCAGGGGCGCGCTGCGCCAGGTCGTCCGGCCCGCCGGGCCGGTGCCGGTCCCCCGCGTCGACCTGACCGGGCACCCGGACCCGGCGGCGGAGGCGGAGCGGCTGGCCGCCGCCGAGGCGCGGCGGCCGCTCGACCTGGGCGGCGGCGCGGTGCTGCGGCCGCTGCTCCTCACGACGGCGCCGGGCCGGCACCTGCTGTGCCTGACGCTCCATCACATCGTGTGCGACGGCTGGTCGCTCGCCGTCCTGGAGACCGAGCTCTCGTCGCTGTACGAGGCGCTCGCGGCCGGCCGTGCGCCCGAACTGCCGCCGCTGACCGAGCAGTACGCCGACTTCGCCCGGTGGCAGGCGGACCGGGTCGCCGGCACCGCCCTCGACCGGGCGCGCGAGTACTGGACCAAGCACCTCGCCGGCGTACCGGCCCTGGCGACCATCGCGTCCGACCGGCCCCGCCCGGCGGTGTGGAGCTTCGCCGGCGCCCATGTGCCGTTCACGGTCGGTCCGGACGTCGTCGGACAGGTCGACCTGCTGGCCCGGGCCTGCGGCACCACCCCGTACGCCGTGATGCTGGCGGCGTTCGCCGCGCTGGTACGGGAGGAGGGAGGCGGCCCGGAGGTCGTGGTCGGCGCGCCCGTGGCCCTGCGGGAACGCGAGAGCCACTTCGCGCTGATCGGCATGTTCGGCAACACGGTCGTCCAGCGGCTCGACGTGCCGGACGGGACGAGCTTCCGCGACCTGGTGCTGCGGGCGCGCGACGAGAGCCGGGCCGCCCTGGTCCACCAGGCGCTGCCGTTCGAGCTTCTGGTGGAGGAGCTGAACCCGGCGCGGGACCCGGGCGCCAACCCGCTGTTCCAGCTGATGTTCAGCCACCAGCCGGCGGCCGCGCCCGGCCTGCGGCTCGAAGGCTGCCGGGTGGCCCGGGAGTTCGGCGACACCCGGACCGCGAAGGTGGACCTGTCGCTGTCGCTCACCCGCGACGGCACGGGCTGCACCGGGCGCCTGGAGTACAGCGAGGACCTCTTCGAGGAGACCACCGCGCGGCGGCTCGCCGCGCGGTACGTGACCCTGCTCGCCGGAGCCGCCGCCGAGCCCCTACGACCCATCGGACCGATGACGTGACCGAGACCGAGACCGAATCCGCCGCCGGCGCAGGACGCCCCTCCCTGCTGCGCCACCGCGACTTCATGCTGCTGTGGAGCGGCCAGACGATCAGCGAAGCCGGCTCGATGATCACCCCGTTCGCGCTGCCGTTCCTCGCCGTCACCGCGCTGAACGCCTCGAACTTCCAGGTCGGCCTGCTCACGGCGCTCGGCTCGCTGGCCTTCCTGCTCGTCGCGCTGCCGGCGGGCGTGGTGGTGGACCGGGTTGCCCGGCACCGGCTGATGATGTGGTGCGACGTGCTGCGCGCGGCGGTGGTCGCGACGGTGCCGGTGGCCTGGTACCTGGGCTCGCTGACCCTCACCCAGCTGTGCGCGGTGGCGCTCGTCACCGGCTCGCTGACGGTGTTCTTCGACGTGGCGTACCAGAGCTATGTTCCGGTCCTCGTCGACAAGGACGCGCTGATCGACGCCAACGGCAAGCTGGGCACGACGGGCGCGGCCGCCGCGACGCTCGGGCCGACGGTCGCGGGCGTGCTGGTCGCGGCGATCGGCGGGGCCCGGGCGCTGGCCGCCGACGCGCTGTCGTTCCTCGTCAGCGCCGCGTCGCTGTTCCTGATCCGGACCCCGGAGCCGAAGCCGGCCCGTCCGGACGGTCCTCGGCCGCCCTTCCGCAAGCAGATGGGCGAGGGTCTCGGCTTCGTCGTCCGGCACCCGGTGCTGCGCCGGATCGTGGCCTGCACGGGCACCGTGAACCTGTTCTCGCACATGGCCTCGGCGATGGAGATGCCGTTCCTCGTCCGCGAACTGGGGCTCTCCGCCGGCCAGGCCGGTCTGCTGCTCGCCCTCGGGCCCGTCGGCGGCGTCCTCGGCGGCCTGCTCGCGAGCCGGCTCGCCCGGACGATCGGGTCCGCCCGGATCATCTGGCTGGCGCCGCTGCTCCTCGGCCTGCCCTCGTACCTCGCCCCGCTCGCCTACCCGGGCTGGCGGGTGGTGCTCTACGGCATCGGCTGGTTCGCCTTCACCTTCGGCGCCATCGTCTACAACACCGCGCAAGTCACCTACCGGCAGCAGATCTGCCCGCCGGAGCTGCTCGGCCGGATGAACGCGGCGGTGCGCTGGATCGTCTGGGGCACCATCCCGCTGGGCGCGCTCCTGGGCGGCGCGCTCGCGACCTGGCTCGGACTGCGCCCCACCCTGTGGATCGGCCTCGTCGGAGCGAGCCTCGGCGGCCTCTGGGTCCTCTTCTCGCCGCTGCGCGGCCTGCGCGACGTGGCGCCGGAGCCGGCCGCGGCCACCGCGGGCTGAGCCGCCGTGCGGACACCTGCATCGGTGGAGCCGATGCGGGTGTTCAGCACGTTCCATCGCGGGGATCTTGCCGCGGACGGCGGGCGGCACCGAGGCTGAGAGCGTTGCACCGACGAGTCAGCCGACGAGTCGGCCGATGGTCAGTCGTGGAGGAGAACGGCGTGCAGGACGCGAGTGCGGGTGTGGACGAGCGGTTCGTGGTCGTGGTGAACGACGAGGAGCAGTACTCCCTGTGGGCCGAGCAGCGCGAGCTGCCGGCCGGATGGCGGGCGGCCGGCTTCGCCGGCACCAAGGCGGAGTGCCTCGCGCACGTCGAGGAGGTCTGGACGGACCAGCGCCCGCTGAGCGTCCGCCAGAACGCCGCCGCCTGACGCCACCGGGGGCACCCGCCGGCGCGGGTCGCGGGCCGGGGCGGGCCGAGTCGGGCCGGGTCAGGTCGGGCTGGGCCGGGTCAGGTCGGGCCGGGCAGGCCGAGTCGGGTCGGGTCGGGTCGGGTCGGGTCGGGTCGGGTCAGGTCGAGGGTCACGATGACGGACCTCAGGCCGGGGCGAGGCCGCAGGCCGAGGCGAGGGCCACAGGCCGAGGTGACCGGCCGGGGCCGGGACCGCAAGCCGGGGTCGCAGGCCTCGCCAGTCGCGGCCACCGGCCACCGGTCGCTGGCCACCCGCACGGTCAACCGGCCATCGGGCGACGGCCAGGTGACGAGCCATCGGTCACGGCCGAGGCCGACAGCCAGGTGACGAGCCATCGGTCACGACCGAGGCCGTCGGCCACCCGTGGCGCCGTCACAAGTCGCTCGGCAGCCAGCCGCGCTGGACCGCCCGTACGCCCGCCTCGAAGCGGCTGCGGGCGCCGAGGCGCTCCATGAGGACGGTCGCGATGCGCCGGGCGGTCCGGTGGGAGAGGCCCATGCGCTTGGCGATGCCCTCGTCCGTGTGGCCTTCGGCGAGGAGCCGTAGCGCGGCCGCTTCCTGGCGGTCCAGTTCGTCGCCGTCGTCGGCTCGGCGGGCGGTGTCGCCGAGCGGCCGGGCGGTCTCCCAGACCGTCTCGAAGAGGCTGCACAGGGCGGTCAGCGGGCCCTGGCCGGTCAGGACGACCGCTCCCGCGCTGGAGTCCTCGCTGTCCACCGGGATCACGGCGGCCTCGCGGTCGACCAGGGTCATCCGGATCGGCAGCGTGGCCACCGTGCGCACCTGGCCGCCGAGTCCGGTGAGGTCGCGGGCGTGGGCGACGGTCGCCGGGTCGTTGCGGACGCTGTCCAGATAGACGGTCCGCATGACCACACCGCGGCCGAGGAGGCGTTCGTTGAGCGGCCGGGCGGCCTGCCGGTTGGCCTCGGTCTGCGCGCCGCCGGGCGCGAAGACCATCACCTCGCCGCGCACGCTGTCGGTGAGCGCCGCCAGCCTGGCCCGTATCTGCGCCACGTCGGGCAGGTGCTCCACGGTCACCGGGGTGGTACGGGCGCTCAGCTCGGCGTACTCGGAGGCCAGCCGGGAGGCCGTGATCCGGGCGGCGGCGACCCGTCTGCGGTGCTCCTCCAGCTCCGTCTGGGCCCGGGCGACCAGATGGTCGAGGCCCAGCGCCGGGCTCACCGGCTCGGGCCGGCCGGTCGGGCGGTCGCCGTCCCGGTCGCCGTCGCCGTCGCGGTCGCGGTGGCCGTCGCGGTCGCCGTCCGTGTCGGCGTACCGGACCAGGGAGAGGCCGGCCAGCCGCTCCCAGGCGCGCCGCACGGCCTCCTCCGTGGTCCCGAGCCGCCGGGCGATGTCCGCGGCCCCGTCCCGGGGCTCCGCGAGCATGGCCCGGTAGACGGCTTCGGTGGCTGTGTCCAGTCCCAGCGCTTCCAGCATGAGGCCCCCGTTCCTCGTGGTTCACCGCACCGTCACCGGCCCGAAGGCCCGGAGACGAGCGGTCCGTGCTCCTTGCTCTGTGGCCGTTTTCGGCCAAGGCCCAAAGGGTCCAGCTGATCTTCCTTCCCCCTCGGCGCCCCGTCCGGTGATGCTAATGCGCGGTGGACACCCCACCCAAGGCACCTCTGCATCCCGCCAACCGTACGAACCAGAACCGGAAGGATGTTCTTCATGCTCCGCGCCCGTGTCGTCAAGGCCGCAGCCGTCACCGCCCTGGCCGCCGCGACCGTCCTCGGACCCGCCCTGACCGCCTCGGCCACGACCCCGCTCACCGGGTCGTCCGCCACCGGAACCGCACAGCGGCCCGCCGTCACCCCGGACACCGTCACGGATGTCCAGGAGGACATGGGCTGGCAGTGACGCAGGAATCCGGCAGAGCCCGAGGGGGAGGCCCGTTGGATCTCAGACAGCTCACCACGTTTCACCGTGTCGCCACGCTGCTCAGCTTCACCAAGGCGGCGGCCGACCTGAACTACGCACAGTCGAGCGTGACCGCCCAGGTGAAGAGCCTGGAAGTGGCCCTCGGCGTGGAACTCTTCGAACGCCTGCGGGGCAGGATCCGGCTCACCCCGGCGGGCGAGCGGCTGCTGCCGTACGCGGAACGCATCCTGTCCCTCGTCGACGAGGCGCGGGACAAGACGACCGGCTGGGCCGAGCCCACGGGGCTGCTCACCGTAGGGACGAGCGAGAGCCTCACCTCGTACCGCATGCCGCCGGTCCTGGAGTTCCTCCACCACCGCTATCCGCGGCTGCGGATCTCGCTGCGGACCGGCTCCGCCGACCGCACCTGCGAGGCGCTGCGGCACGGCGCCCTGGACATGGGCTTCTTCATGGACGCGCGCACCGAGCACGCGGGCCTGCGCACCGAGCGCCTGTGGTCCGAACCGCTCGTCGCGGTCGCAGCGCCGGGCCACCGGCTCGCCGGGCTGCGCGGCCTCGGCTCCGGGGACCTGGCCGCCGTGCCGCTCCTGGTGCCCGAGGCGGGCGACTGCTACCGGGAGCTCCTGGAGGCGGAACTCACCGACGCGGCTGCCGGTCCCGGGCCGGCGCTGCTGGAGTTCGGCACCGTCGAGTCCGTGAAGCGCGGGGTCGCCGCGGGGCTCGGGGTGAGCGTGCTGCCGGAGGTCGCGGTGGCCGACGCGGTCGCGGCGGGCGCCCTGGTGGTGCTCGACTGGCGGCCGCCGTTCGAGGTGCACACCCAGATCGCCTGGCGGCGCGGCCAGCAGGTCACCCGCGAGATGCGCGCGTTCATCGACCAGACCGTGCGCTTCGCCGCGCAGGACGCGCCGGACCTGCCGCACGTACCGGACGCGCCGGTCGAGCCGGGCGGCTTCCCGGTACGGGAGGAACGCGCCGAGCTCCAGCTCGTCGGCTGACCCGGAGCGGGAGGAACCAGGCCAGGTCCTGGGCGGGCTCAGAGCGTGCCGTGTGCCGTGAGCCCGCCCAGGACCTGGACCGCGTTCAGCGCCGCTCCGCCCCGGAGGTTGTCGGCGACCAGCCACAGCCAGAAGCCCGTCGGGTCGGCCGGCGAGACCCGGATCCGGCCCACGTGCACCCGGTCGGGATCGCCGAGCGTGGCGGGGGTCGGCGTGGCGCCCGCGGCGCCGTCGTGGACGGTGACGCCGGGCGCGGAGCGCAGCAGCGCGATCAGTTCCGTACGGTCCACGGCGGCGGCGCAGTCGACCCACACGGCCGCGCACTGCCCGTTCACCACGGGCACCCGGACGCAGGTGGCGGTCAGGTCGAGCTCCGGCAGGCCGAGGACGCGTCTCGTCTCGTCGCGCAGCCCGCGCTCCTGTGCGGTGAATTCACCGGCACCCTCGCCGTCGCCGTCGCCGTCACCCTCGCCGTCGCCGTCGCCGTCGGCACCGCCGTCGCCCGTCAGCACGTCGAAGGCCAGCGGCGGCGAGAACGTCTCGGCGGGCAGCGCGGTCTGCGGGTCCTGGAGGCGGGCCCGGGTGCCCTCCTGGAGCTCCTCGATGCCCGAGTGCCCGGCCTCGGAAGCCGGTTGGTAGGTGCTCACCACGACCCTGCGGACGGCCCAGCGGCGGACGATCGGCGCGAGGACCCGGACCAGGGCCACGGTGGCCGCTCCGGGGCCGGCGACGAGCCCGCGGGCCGGACGACGCCTCAGCAGCGCGTCGTTGACCCCCGGGACGACGAGGGGCACGTCCTCGGCGAGCCGGAAGGCGCGGCTGCCGTCGACGACAAGAGCGCCCGCGGCGGCCGCGAGCGGCGCCCAGCGGCGGCTGACGTCGGCGCCGGCGAAGAAGAACGCCACGTCGGCCCGGGAGAAGTCGAAGCCGGCGACGTCGTGCACCGGGTGGTCGCGCCCGTCGACGCGGATCTCACGGCCCGCCGAGCGCGCGGAGGCGATCAGATGGAGGGCGCGGTAGCGCAGCCGGTGGTCCTCCACGAGTTCCAGGAGGGTGCCGCCGACCGCGCCGGTCGCGCCCACGACGGCGATCCGCGGGGCGGTGGGGTCGTCGACCGCCGTCATCGCGTCGCCGATCTGCTGGATCCGGTTCGTCCGGGACGGAGGGGCATCGTCCGATGATCGGTCCGGGCGCAGGGAGCGATCAAGGAGCGGCGGCACCGTCCTTTCGATGTCGCTCATCGGCGGCGCCGATGCCGCCGGCGCACCCCGGCGGGCCCCTTCGCACCCCCTTGTCCAGGCGCATCGAATTCCTCGATATCTCCCATCGGAATCGCCGTCGGCGAACATTTGACCTGCAAGTTTCCGTGGTCAACGCTGAGTTCCGGTCACCGGGGCGACGCACACGACGCGGACGACGAGGGACCGCACAGGCAGGGATTTCGACCGCACACGGCTTCGGGGGCTCCTCATGCGGCAGACAGTGAGAGTGGTGGGCATCGGCGGTTCCCGCCGGCCCGGTTCGCGGGCGGAACGGGCGCTGCGCCTGGTGCTCGACGAGGCGGAGCGGCTGGGCGCGGAGACCCGGCTCGTGCCGGGCGAGGAGCTGGTCCTCCCGCTCCTCGACCCGCGCGCGGACGTGCGACCGGCCGCGGCGGAGCGGCTGCTCGCCGAGGTGGCGGCGGCCGACGGGATCGTGCTCGCCAGCCCGGTCTACCACGGCGCGGTGTCGGGCCTCCTGAAGAACGCCCTGGACCACCTGGAGGGGCTGCGCGACGACGAGCGGCCCTATCTGAGCGGGCGGGCGGTCGGCTCCCTCGCGGTCGGCGAGGGCTGGCAGGGCGCGATGACCACGCTGTCGGCGCTGCGCGACACCGTGCACGCGCTGCGCGGCTGGAACACCCCGCTGGGCGTGGCCGTGAACACCACGGTCACCGACATCACCCCCGACGGCGGCTGCACCGATCCGCACGTCCAGGCCCAACTGACCGCCATGGCCCGGCAGGTGGTCGAGTTCGCGACGGCCCGGCGGGCGCTGGGACAGGAGCTGCGGCCGGCCGAGCCGGTGCTCCAGGCGGGCTGACGGGCCGGGCCCGACCGGCCCCCGGCCGTACGCCGCGGGCCAGGCCGCCCGGCTCCGGCCCCGGAAGCCGCGGTACGAGGCGGCCGCGCGCCCCTTCCCGTACCCGAACCACCCTCGCCCCCACCGTCCTCGCACGCCACTCACGCACGCGCTCCGACAGGGATTCACGTTGACACACGACACCGACAGGGCCACGGACCGCTGGATCCGCGGCTTCCATCCCAAGCCGGCGGCGGAGCACACCCTGGTCTGTTTCCCGCACGCGGGCGGCGCCGCCAGCTACTACCACGCACTCTCGGCGGCGCTCGATCCCGACGTCGAGCTGCTCGTCATCCAGTACCCGGGGCGCGAGAACCGGCTCTTCGACGAGCCGGCGCGGTCGGTGGAGGCGCTGGCGGACGCGGTGGCGCGGGCGCTGACCGCGCGCGAGCTCGACCGTCCGGTGTTCTTCGGGCACAGCATGGGCGCGATCGTCGCCTTCGAGACGGCCCGCCGCCTGGCCCGGACGGCCTCCCGGCCGGCCGCGCTCGTCGCCTCGGCCTGTGCCGCGCCCTCGCACCACGAGGCCCGCGCCGAGCGCCTCGACGGGGCCGGGGAGGAGACGGACACCGAGGTGCTCGCCCGGATCATGGGTCTGGGCGGCACGGATCTGGACGTCGCGGAGCACGAGGAGCTGATCCGGCTCTGCCTGCCCGCGCTGCGCGCCGACTTCGGGGCCCTGGAGCGGTACCGGGTGGCGCCTGACGTGACCGTGCCCTGTCCGATCACCGTGTTCGCCGCCGACGGCGACCCGAACGTGCCGGCGGCGGACGCCGGTCTGTGGGGCCGCCATTCGGCCGCGGGCCCCGCCGACGTGCATCTCTTCGAGGGCGACCACTTCTACTTCCGGGCGCGGCCTAAGCCGTTCCTGGACCTGCTGCACCGCACGGTGCGCTCGGCGCGCAAGGGGGTGGCGTTCGCATGACGGCGAGCGGATTCGTGACGGAGGAGCTGACCCGGCTCTGGTCGGAGCTGCTCGGTGTGGACGAGCCGGCGCCCGGCGTGGAGTTCGCCGCGCTCGGTGGCGGCCCGGAGGCGGCGGAGCGGCTCGCCGCGCTGATCGACGAGGAGCTGGGCCTGACGGTGTCGCCCGCGGAGCTGCTCGGGGCGGGCACGCTCGCGGAGATGGCCGAGGTGGTGGACGCCGCCATGAAGGCGCCGCCGGCCGGGCCCACCGCCTCCGGCACCGGTACGTCGGCCTCGATCCCCGGCCCGGCCGCGGCGCCGTTCCCGGTGGCGGACGCGCTCCGGGCGGTGCCGCGCGACGCGGACGCGCGGCCCGCGCTGTCGTTCGCGCAGCAGCGGCTGTGGTTCATGCAGCAGATCGACCCGGAGACCACGCTCTACAACGTGCCGACGGTGCTGCGGCTGCGCGGCGCGCTCGACCGGGCGGCGCTCGGCCGGGCGCTCGACGCGGTGGTGGCCCGCCACGAGGTGCTGCGCACGACGTACGCGGCGCCGGCCGGCGTACCGCACCAGGTGATCGCCGCGCCCGGGCCCGTACCGCTGCCGTACACGGATGTGTCCGCGGCCGGTGATCCGGAGGCGGAGGCGCGGCGGATCGCCGACGAGGAGGCCCGGCGGGTCTTCGACCTGGCCGCCGCTCCCCCGCTGGCTGCCCGGCTCGTGCGGGTCGCGACGGACGACCACCGGCTGGTGGTGACCTTCCATCATGTCGCCGTCGACGGCGGTTCGGTGGAGGTCTTCTACCGTGAACTGGGGCTGCTCTACGGCTCCCCGGAGGGGCTGCCGGAGGCCGCGCTGCAGTACGCGGACCTCGCCGAGTGGCAGCGGGCGCGGCTCACCGGCGGCACGCTCGACGCCCTGGTCGGCCACTGGCGTACGGTCCTCGGTGAGGATCCGCGGGCCCTGGAGCTGCCGACGGACCGGCCGCGGCCCCGCTCGAAGAGCTTCCGGGGAGCGGTCGCCACCCGGCTGCTGCCCGCCGAACTGGTGGGAGCGGTACGGGCGTTCGGGCGAGCCGAGCGGGCGACGGCCAACATGACGTACATGGCGGCGCTGTACGCGCTGCTCGCGGGCTGGTCCGGGACCGAGGACGTGACGGTGGGCATTCCGGCCGCCGGGCGCACCCGGCCGGAGCTCCAGGAGCTGGTCGGCTGTCTGATCAACATGGTGCCGGTGCGGACCGGGCTCGCCGGGGAGCCCGGCTTCCGGGCCCTGGTCGGCCGGGTGCGCACGGCGGTCCTGGACGCCGCCGCGCACCAGGAGCTGCCCTTCGACAAGCTGGTCGAGGCGCTGGTCGCCCGGCGCGGCCGGGACTTCATGCCGGTGTTCCGGGTGATGTTCAGCTATCTGGGCGAGCGGCGCGCGCCGGTCTTCGCCGGACTCGACGGGTGCGCCCTGGACCTGACGGGACCTCAGGACACCGCGAAGTACGACCTCAGTCTGTACGTGGAGGAGCGCGGCGGCGACGCCGTGGAGCTGACCCTCGAGTACGACACCGACCTGTACGGGCCGGACACGCCGGCCGCGCTGCTCGCCGCGTACGAGCGGGCCCTGACGGAGGCCGTCGCCTCCCCGGACACCCCGGTCGGCCGGCTGCCGGCCGTCCTGTCCTTCACCGCCGCGCACCGAGGCGCCACGCACCGAGAGGAAGCACGACCTTGACCGTTGACGGACGGGACTCCGCTCCGGGGACCCTGCACACCTGGTTCGAGCGGCAGGCGCGGCTGCGCGGCGACGCCGTCGCCGTGTCGGGCCCGGACGGCCGGCTGACCTACCGGGAGCTCGAGCGGGACGCCAACCGGCTCGCCCACCACCTGCGGTCCCTGGGCGTCGGCCCGGAGGTGCCGGTGGCGGTGCGCCTGGAGCGGACCACGACGCTGATCACGGCGCTGCTCGCGGTGGTGAAGGCGGGCGGGGCGTATGTGCCGGTGGACCCGGCGAGCCCGGCCGAGCGGCAGGAGTTCATGCTCGCCGACGCGGGCGCGACGGTCCTCGTCACCGACCGGGCCGACGGCATCCGCGGCACCGCGCACACGGTGCTCACCGGCCCCGGCGGCACCGATCTGTCCGGCTGCCCGGAGGAGGCCCCGGCGGACGGCGGCGGCGCGGTCGCCGCGAACCTCGCGTACGTGATCTACACCAGCGGTTCGACCGGCACCCCGAAGGGCGTCATGGTCGAGCACCGTCAGGTGACGGCGCTGCTCACCGGCGTCCGGGAGCGCTTCGGCTTCGGCCCGGACGACGTGTGGTCGATGTTCTCGTCGGCCGCGTTCGACGTGTCGGTGTGGGAGATGTGGGGCGCGCTGCTGCACGGCGGGCGTCTGGTGGTCGTCCCCGACGACGTCCGCCGTTCGCCGCAGGACTTCCACGGGCTGCTGCACCGCGAGGGCGTCACGGTCCTCAACCAGACACCGGCCGCCTTCCGGCAGCTCGTCCGGTACGAGGAGGAGCTGGCCGAGCGCGGCGGCACGCCCGCCGGACTGGCGCTGCGGGTCGTGGTGTTCGCCGGTGAGGCGCTGCCGCCGGAGATGCTGCGGCCGTGGTTCGCGCGGCACGGCGCGGACCGTCCGGAGCTGGTGAACATGTACGGCATCACCGAGACGACGGTGCACTCCACGTACCGCCGGATGACCGCGGCCGACCTGGCCGGTTCGGCCAGCGTGATCGGCGGGGCGATCGAGGGCTGGTCGATGCGGGTGGTCGGGGCCGACGGACGGCCGGCCGCTCCCGGCACGGCCGGTGAGCTGTACGTGGGCGGCGCGGGCGTGGCCCGCGGCTATCTGGGCCGTCCGGCGCTGACCGCCGAGCGGTTCCTGCCGGACCCGGACGCGGCCGTGCCGGGCGCCCGCCGCTACCGCTCGGGCGACAGCGCGCGGGAGCTGCCGGCGGGCGGCGACCACGAGTACCTGGGGCGGCTCGACCACCAGGTGAAGATCCGCGGCTACCGGATCGAGCTGGGCGAGATCGAGAACGCGCTCACCGCTCACCCGGAGGTCCGCGACACCGTGGTGGTCGTGGACGAGGACGCGGCCGGCGACCCGCGTCTGGTGGCCTACTGGGTCCCGGCGGGCTCCGCTGACCCGGCCGGTCCTTCGGAGCTGCGCGAGCACCTGGCGCGGACGCTGCCCGAGTACATGGTGCCGAACGTGTTCGTGACCCTGGACCGGCTGCCGCTGACCATCAACGGCAAGGTGGACCGGCGGGCGCTGCCGGCGCCGGAGGCCGTACGGCCGGACCTCGACGCGGACTTCGCGGCGCCGGTCACGCCCGTGGAGAAGACCCTGGCGGACATCTGGGCCGGGCTGCTCTCCGTCGACCGGGTGGGTCTCGACGACGACTTCTTCGAACTGGGCGGGCACTCGATGCTCGCCACCCAGGCCGTGGCCGTGGCCAAGGAGCGGCTCGGGGTTCCCGTGACGCTGCGGATGTTCTTCGACCTGCCGACCGTACGCGAACTCGCGGGTGAGCTCGAGGAGTTGCTCGCCGCCCGCAACGACGACACCAACGAGGGGAACGCATGACCGCGCAGACGCACGGAACGGAGCTGCCGGAGCAGTCCGTCGCCATCATCGGGATGAGCGGGCGCTTCCCGGGGGCCCCCGACGTCGAGGCGCTGTGGCGGCTGGTCGTGGCCGGCGCCGAGGGCGCCACGCACTACACCGACGAGGAGCTGACCGCGGCCGGCGTGCCCGAGACGCTGCTCGCGGACCCGGCGCTCGTCAAGTCCGGCTTCCCGCTGGAGGGTTACGACCGGTTCGACGCGGCCTTCTTCGGGATCACCCGCTCCGAGGCGGAGCTGATGGACCCGCAGCACCGGCTGCTCCTGGAGACCGCGTGGCAGGCCCTGGAGCGGGCCGGCTATCCGGCGGGCTCCTGCGACGCCCGTACCGGTGTGTTCGCGGGCGTCTCGGGCAGCGGCTATCTGCGCGAGCGGATCCCGCAGGGCGGCGCCGACGGCCGGGTCTCGGACGAGATCCAGGTCGCCGTCGGCAACGACCCGGGCATGCTGAGCCTGCGCGTCTCGTACAAGCTGGGCCTGACCGGGCCGAGCTTCACCGTGCAGAGCGCCTGCTCGTCGTCGCTGGTCGGCGTGCACCTGGCGGTGCAGTCGCTGCTGTCCCAGGAGTGCGACATGGCGCTCGCGGGCGGTGTCGCGGTGCGGGAGTTCGAGCCGCGCGGCTACCGCTACGAGGAGGGCGCGATCCTCGCCGAGGACGGGCACTGCCGCCCGTTCGACGCCGGGGCGACCGGCACCGTCTCCGGTGACGGCGTGGCCGTGGTCGTGCTGAAGCGGCTCGAGGACGCGCTCGCGGACGGCGACCACGTGCACGCGGTGATCCGCGGCTCGGCGGTCAACAACGACGGCGCCGCCAAGATCGGCTTCACCGCGCCGTCGGCGCGCGGGCAGGCCGAGGTCGTCTCCGAGGCCCTGGCGGTGGCCGGGGTCGAGCCGGGCACGATCCAGTACATCGAGGCGCACGGCACGGCCACGCCGCTCGGCGACCCGATCGAGGTGCAGGCGCTCACCGAGGTGTTCGGCGACGGACTGCCCGCCGGATCCGTGCACCTGGGCTCGGTGAAGTCGAACATCGGCCACCTGGACGCCGCGGCCGGTGTGACCGGTCTGATCAAGGCGGCCCTCGCCCTGGAGCACCGGCACATCCCGCCGACCGCCCACTTCACCGCGCCGAACCCGCGACTCGCCCTCGACAAGGGTCCGTTCCGGGTGGACGCCGAGGGCCTGCCGTGGCCCGCGACCGAGGAGCCGCCGCGCGCGGGTGTGAGCGCCTTCGGCATCGGCGGCACCAACGCGCACGTCGTCCTGGAGGCCGCGCCCGCCGTCGAGGCCGGGGACACCGACGCCAGCCGTCAGGTGCTGCCGCTGTCGGCGCGCACCCCGGAGGACCTCCGGGCCGCCGCCGAGCGGCTCGCCGACGCCCTGGAGGCCGAGCCCGGTGCGGGTCTCGCGGACGTCGCGTACACCCTCCAGCTGGGCCGCGCCGCGCTCCCCCACCGCCGCGCCGTCGTCGCCGCCGACCGCGCCGAGGCCGCCGCCGCGCTGCGCCGGACCGTGCCCGCGACCGAGCCGGTCGCCGAGGACGCCGAGGCGCCCGCCACGGTCTTCCTGTTCCCCGGGCAGGGCGCCCAGTACGCGGGCATGGGCGCGGAGCTCTACCGCACCGAGCCGGTGTTCCGCGAGGCGTTCGACGCCTGCGCCGACATCCTGGCGCCGCTGACCGGCGCGGACCTGCGCGAGCTCGTGTTCGCGACCGATGACGAGGGTGCGGGCGAGCGGCTGCGGCAGACCCGCTGGACCCAGCCGGCCGTCTTCTGCGTGGACTACGCGGTCGCGCGGCTCCTGATGTCGTGGGGCGTGCGCCCGGACGCGATGACCGGGCACAGCCTGGGCGAGCTGGTCGCGGCCTGCCTGGCCGGCGTGTTCAGCCTGGCGGACGCGCTGAAGGTGGTGGCGCGGCGCGCCGAGCTGATGCAGGAGCTCGCGCCCGGCCGGATGCTGTCCGTGCTGCTCGACGAGCAGGCCGTCGCCGAGGCCGTCGAGGGCACCGGCGCCGTGGTCGCCGCCGTCAACGCGCCCGGATCGTGCGTGGTCGCCGGCACCCCCGAGGAGGTCGCCGCGGCCCGCCGCGTCCTGGAGGACCGGGGCGTGTCCGTGAAGGAGCTGGAGACCTCCCACGCCTTCCACACCCGCCTGGTCGAGCCGGCGCTGCCCGGGCTCGCCGAGGTGCTGCGCTCGGTGACCCTGCACAAGCCGTCGATCCCGTTCCTGTCCAATGTGACCGGCGGCTGGATCACCGACGAGCAGGCCACCGACCCGGAGTACTGGGTGGCGCACACCCGGCAGCCGGTGCGCTTCGCCGACGGCATCTCCACGCTGGCCCGCCGCGGCCCGGCCGTCCTCGTCGAGGCCGGTCCCGGCAGCCAGCTCAGCGGACTGGTCCGCAGCCACGAGGAGCCGCAGCCGGTGGTGACGCTGCTGCGCCGCCCGCGCGGCGAGGCCGCCGCCCCGGCCGAGGACCGCGCGCTGCGCGAGGGCCTCGGCGAGCTGTGGCGGCACGGCGTGGCCGTCGACTGGACGGCGCTGCACGAGGGCCGCACCCGGCGCCGGGTGCCGCTGCCCGCCTACCCGTTCCAGGGGCCGAGCCATCTGCTGCCGAAGCCGGAGGCGAGCGGCGCGGTCGGCGTCCGCAAGGACGCGGCGCGCTGGACGTACGCCCCGGTGTGGCACCCCGCGCCGCTCCCCCGGGGAGACGACGAGACTCCGCTGACCTGGCTGGTGCTCGCCGACGGGCGCGGACTCGCCGACGAGGTCGCGGCCGGGCTGCGCGGCGCCGGCCACACGGTCGTCACCGTGCGCAAGGGCGCCGGCTACGCCCGTACCGCCGAGCACGAGTTCACCGCCGCCCCGGCGGCCGCGGGCGATCTGCCGCAGGTCGTACGGGAGCTGCGCGGCGAGGGCGTCGCGCCCGACCGGGTGCTGCACGCCTGGTCGGTCACGGACGACGCCGACCCCACGGACGCGGCCGGGCGTTACGCGGAGGCCCTGGACAGCGGCTTCCACACCCTGGTGGCTCTCGCGCAGGCCCTCGGCGGGTCCGGCGAGGACCGGCCGGTGCGGTTCGACGTCGTCACCGACGACCTCCAGGACGCCTACGGCACGGCCGTGCTGCGGCCGGAGCGGGCCACCGTGTACGGCGCGGTGACGGTGCTGCCGCAGGAGTACACCTGGCTGACCTGCCGGGCCGTGGACGTGAGCCTCGCCGGAGGACCGGCCGCCGTCGCCGGCCGGCTCGTCGCCGAACTGGCGGGCCCGGGCGGCGAGTCGCTCGTGGCGTACCGGGGCGGGCGACGGCTGCTGCGCGCGTTCGCGCCGGTCGAGCTGGCCCCCGTACCGGCGGAGCGGGCCTGGCCCGAGGGCGCCGGGTTCGTGGTGACGGGGCTGCCCGGCGAGGCCGGTCTGAGCTTCGCCGAGCACCTGGCGGAGTCCGGGGCGCGGCTGCTCCTCGTCGGTGAGGCCGAGGAGCCGTCCGGTGAGCGTCTCGCGGCGCTGCTCGCGGGCGACGGCGTCACGTACCGCGCCGCGGACCTCGCGGACCCGGTGCAGGCCCGCGAAGTCCTCGCCGGCGCGCGGGAGCTGTTCGGCGCGGGCGGGCTGCGCGGTGTGCTGCACTTCCCGGAGGCGCGGGGCTCCGGCCTCGTCGCGCTGAAGGGCCGGGAGGACTTCGACGCGGTCCTCGCCGCGCGGGTGCGCTCCACGCTGCTGCTCGACGAACTGCTCGCGGACGAGCCGGAGGTCTTCCTGCTCGCGGGCTCGTCGACGACGGGTGTCATCGGTGGCTTCGGCCAGTCGGAGAACACCGCCGCCGCCGCGTTCACCGACGCCTGCGCGCAGGCCGCGGCGGGCGCCGGGCGCACGGTCGTGGCGTTCGACGTGGCCCAGTGGGCGTGGGACGACTGGTTCGAGCAGCAGATGGCGGGCCTGCCGGAGGTGCGGGCCGTGTACGAGCGGCTGCGTCACGAGCAGGGCGTGCCGGTGGCCGAGGGCCTGGGGCTGGCCCGGGCGGCGCTGGCCGGCGGACTGCCGCAGGTCGTGGTGTCACGGGCGGACTTCCAGGACGTCCTGGCCGACCAGGCCGGTCTGACGGCGTCCTCGTTCACCGACTCGCTGGGCGGTGGCCGGCAGGCCGCGGACGACGGCTGGGACCCGGCGACGGTGTGGCCGGACGACGAACTGGCCCAGTCGGTGGCCCGGGTGTGGCGGGACATGCTCGGCGCCTCGCCGATCGGCCCGGACGACGACTTCTACGAGCTGGGCGGCAACTCGCTGTTCGCCATCCAGATCGTGAGCCGGCTGCGCGCGCTGCACGGCGACTTCCCGATGAGCGCCGTCTTCGAGGCGCCGACCGTGGACGGTCTCGCGGCGGCGATCCGGTCGCACCAGGCGGAGGCGATCGGCCTGGACGAGTTCGAGGCGCTGCTGCGCGAGATCGAGGGCCTGTCGGCGGACGAGGCCGAGGCGAAGCTGAAGGGTGACGCGTGACCATGGCGGATCAGACGAACGAGTCGGAGACCGCGCGGCGGCTCCAGGAGCGCCTTGCCTCGCTTTCGCCGAGCCAGCGCGCCGTACTGGAGAAGCAGCTGCGGGAGCGCAGGCAGAAGGCGCCCGAGGAGCTGGGCGGCGGGGAGAGGGAGCGGACGGCGAAGGCCGCCGCGCCGCGCCGGGAGCGGCGCGCGGACAGCCGGATGGACTTCAGCCTGTTCTTCTTCTCCGGTGACGGCACGGCGGCCGGCCCGGGCAAGTACCAGCTGCTGCTCGACAGCGCGCGGTTCGCCGACCGCAACGGCTTCAGCGGCATCTCCGTACCGGAGCGGCACTTCGTCGACTTCGGCGGCCTGTACCCGAACCCGTCGGTACTCGCGGCGGCCCTCGCCATGGTGACCGAGCGGATCCAGCTCCGCGCGGGCAGCACGGTGCTGCCGCTGCACCACCCGGTGCGGTCGGCCGAGGAGTGGGCGGTCGTGGACAACCTGTCGGGCGGACGCGCCGCGATCTCGGCGGCCTCCGGCTGGCACCCGGACGACTTCGTCCTGGCGCCCGGCGACGGGCAGGCCCGCTATCCGCACCGCAAGGAGGAGATGTTCGAGGCGATCGCCACGATCCGCCGGCTGTGGGCGGGCGAGAGCGTCGAGGTGGCGCGCGCCGACGGTTCGCTGCAGAGCGTGCGTTCGCTGCCCCGGCCGATCCAGCCGGAGCTGCCGGTGTGGGTGTCCGCGCAGGGCAGCCCGGAGACGTTCGTCAGGGCCGGCGAGATCGGCGCGAACCTGCTGACGGGCCTCGTGGCGCAGCGTCCCGCGGACCTGAAGGAGAAGACGGCCGCGTACCGCGAGGCCCGCGCCAAGGCCGGGTTCGACCCGGACACCGGCATCGTCACCGCCATGGTGCACACCTTCCTGTGGCAGGACGAGGACGAGGCGCGGGAGCTGGTCCGCGGCCCGCTGACGGGCTATCTGAAGACGTTCCTGGCGCAGCAGGACAGCTTCGGCAGCGAGTTCTCCAAGCTGGGCGAGGAGGGGCAGGAGGCCATGCTGAACGCCACCTTCGAGCGCTACTTCGACTCCCTGGCGCTGCTCGGCACGCCCGACAAGTGCGAGTCGCTGATCGAGGACCTGGTGGACATCGGGGTGAATGAGGTGGCCTGCCTCGTCGACTTCGGCCTGGAGCCGGACGTGGTCCTCAAGGGCCTGGAACACCTCACCGAACTGAAGGACCGCTACCGGTCCGCGGAAGGGCAGCAGTCGTGACCGACTTCGCAGACCGGCTCGCCGGACTCACCCCGGCCCAGCGCGCCCTGCTGGACCGCAAGATGCGCGAGCGGGCCTCGCAGGCCGCGGCCGTGCCGGCCCTCGGCCCCGTCACGCGGCGCACCACCACGGACCCGGTGCCGCTCACGGTGGACCAGGAGCGCATCTGGCTCATCCACCAGTTCGACCCCGAGGACCCCGTCTACACCGTGCACTTCACGTCCCGGCTGCTCGGCGAGCTCGACGTGGCCGCGCTGCAGCGGGCGGTGGACTCCTTCGTGGAGCGGCACGAGGCCATGCGCACCACCTTCGCGCAGGACGGCGACAAGCCGGTGCAGGTGGTGCACCCGACCATGGACGTGCCGATCCGGCACGTGGACCTGCGGTCCGTGGCGGCGGAGAAGCGCGAGTCGGAGATGGAGCGGCTCGCCACGGCCGAGCTGCGCGCGCCCTTCGACATCGTCGCCGGCCCGCTGCTGCGGGTGACGCTGATCAAACTGGCCGAGGAGGAGCACGTGCTCGTCGGCGCGGTGGACCACCTGGTCTGGGACCGCGGCTCGATGGGCATCTTCAACGCCGAGATCGCCGAGTTCTACTCCGCGTACGCCACCGGCCGCGAGCCGAAGCTGCCGGAGATCGAGGTCCACTACCCGGACTACGCGCTGTGGCAGCCGGAGTGGCTGCGCGAGGAGGTCGCGCGCCGGCACGTGCCGTACTGGAAGAAGCAGCTCGCCGGCGCCGACGCGGTGCTCGAACTGCCCACGGACCGGCCCCGTCCGCCGGTGATGACGTCGAACGGCGCCCGCCACCAGTTCCCGTTCACCCCGGAGCTGACCAGCGCGGTGAAGGAGCTGGCGAAGCGGGAGGGCGTGTCGGTCTTCGTCCTCCTCCTCGCCGCCTGGGAGGTGCTGCTGCACCGGCTGTCCGGGCAGGACGACATCCTCGTCGGCACCACCTCGTCGACCCGCGGCCGGCCCGAGATCGAGCCGATGGTGGGCTACTTCCTCACGGTCCTGCCGCTGCGCTCCACGCTGCGGCCCGGGATGACCGTGCGGGAGCTGCTCGCGGCGACCCGCACCACGATGATGGGCGCCTTCGACCACAACGACATCCCGTTCGGCACGCTCCTCGACGAGCTGGCCCTGGACCGGGACCCGAGCCGGACGCCGCTGTACCAGTCGTCGTTCATCCTCGTGGACTTCCACTACGAGGAGCAGGCGCCGATGGCGGGCCTGCGGGTCGAGGAGCTGACCCTCGACAACGAGACGGCGAAGGACGACGTGATGCTGGGCGTGTTCGACGACCCGGGCATCGCCGAGGACCACTTCCACTGCCTCTTCGAGTACAACACCGACCTGTTCGACGACAGCACGATGGCGCGCTTCGCCCGCCAGTACACGCGGCTCGTCGAGCAGATCGTCGCCGACCCGGGCACGGCCGTGGCGGACCTCTCCCTCGTCGGCCCCGAGGACGCCCACCGGATGCTCGTGGAGTGGAACCGGACCGAGGCCGAGCGGGAGCCCGGCACGGCTCTCGACGACCTGGTACGGCGTCAGGCCGCGGCCACCCCGGACGCGGTGGCCGTCTCCTCGGGCGACGAGTCGCTCACGTACGCGGAACTGGTGGAGCGGGCCGGGCGGCTCGCCTCCTACCTGCGCGGCCGCGGCGTCGGCGAGGAGACCGTGGTCGGGGTGTGCCTCGACCGGTCGGTGGACCTGCTCACCGGACTGCTCGGCGTGCTGATGGCCGGCGGCGCCTATCTGCCGCTGGACGCCGGCTACCCGGCCGCCCGCCTCGCCGACATGACCGGCGACGCCGGCGCCGCTCTGGTGCTGACCCGCTCCGCTCACCTGGACGTCCTCGCGGACTGCCCGGGCGAGCGGGTCTGCCTCGACACCGACGCGGCGGCCGTCGCCGCCGCCTCGCCGGAGCCGCTGACGCACGCGACGGCCGAGGACCGGCTCGCGTACGTCATCTACACCTCCGGCTCCACGGGCCGCCCCAAGGGCGTCGAGGTCACCCACCGCAACCTGGTCAACCTGCTCCTGTCGATGGCCGGCGAGGTCGGGCTGCGGCCCGGTGACACGCTCGCCGCCGTCACCCCGGTGACCTTCGACATCGCCGGCCTCGAGCTGTACGCGCCGCTGATCAGCGGAGCCCGTACGCACATCGTGCGCAAGGAGGAGGCCGTCGACGGGCGCAGGCTCGCCGAGGTGCTCGCCGAGACCGGCGCGACCGTCCTCCAGGCGACCCCGGCGACCTGGCACCTGCTGGTCGAGGCCGGCTGGGAGAACGACGGCTCGCTGCGCGCCCTGGTGGGCGGCGAGGCGCTGCCGCCGTCGCTCGCCGAGAAGCTGGTCCGCGAGCCGGGCCGCACCTGGAACGTGTACGGACCGACCGAGACCACCATCTGGTCCACCGCGCACCGCCTCGACAGCGGCACCGAGCAGATCTCCATCGGCCGCCCGCTCGCCAACACCCAGGTGTACGTGCTCGACGAGCGGCTCGCCCCGGTGCCGGTGGGCATGCCGGGCGACCTGTACCTGGGCGGCACCGGCGTGGCCCGCGGCTACCGCGGCCGGCCGGCGCTCACGGCGGAGCGGTTCGTGCCCGACCCGTTCTCCGGCCGCCCGGGCGCACGGCTGTACGCCACCGGCGACAAGGCCCGGCTGCGCGAGGACGGCACGCTGGTCTTCCTGGGCCGCGACGACGGCCAGGTGAAGCTGCGCGGCTTCCGCATCGAGCTGGGCGAGATCGAGGCCCGCCTCGAACAGCACCCGGGCGTGCGGCGCGCGGTGGCCCTGGTCCGTGAGGACCGGCCCGGCGACAAGCGGCTCGTCGGCTATGTGGAGGCCGACGGCGAGGCCGAGGGCGCGGCGGCGCCGTCCCAGGAGGAGCTGCGCGAGCTGCTGCGCGGCTTCCTGCCGGACTACATGGTCCCGTCGGTGATCGTCCGCCTGGACTCCTTCCCGCTGAACACCAGCGGCAAGATCGACCGCCGGGCGCTGCCCGCGCCGGTGATCGAGCGCACGGCCGGCAGCTACGTCCCGCCGCGCGACGCCCTGGAGCTGGAGGTCGCGCACATCTGGGAGGAGGTCCTCGGCGTCTCGCCGGTCGGACTGCACGACGGGTTCTTCGAACTCGGCGGGCACTCGCTGCTCGTGCTGCGGCTGATGGCGGAGATCGAGCGCCGCTACGACCGGCGGCTGCCGATGGCGGCGATCTTCCGCGGCGCGACCGTGGAGCGCTTCGCGCGGATGCTGCGCGAGGGGTACGCGGACGAGGACAGCGTCCATCTCATCGAGCTCGGCGCCGGGTCGGGCAGCTCGGCGGCCCCCGTCTTCTTCGCGCACCCCGCGGGCAGCGAGGTCGTCTGCTACATGCCGTTCACGGGCCTCGTCGAGGGCGGCCGGCCGGTGTACGCGCTCGCCTCGCCGCCTCCGGTGGACGGGCGGCTGCCGTTCGAGAGCTTCGGCGAGCGGGCCGCGGCCTACGCGGAGCTGATCCGCGAGACGCAGCCCGAGGGTCCGTACACCGTGGCGGGCTGGTGCTACGGCGGCTCCAACGCCTACGCGGTCGCCGCCGAGCTGGAGAAGACCGGTGCGGAGGTGTCCGTGATCATGATGGACGCGCACGCCCCGGCGGTCGTCCCGGAGGGCGACGAGCCGGACCGGGCCGACATCGTGGAGGCCGTCGCCGCCAACCTCCAGTGGGACTACGGCGACCGGCTGAAGCCGGTCGAGGAGCTGCGCGGGATGACCCCCGACGAGCACCTCGACTATCTGCTCGGGCTGGCCCGGGCCTCGGACTACCTGCCGCCGGACGCCGGCCGCGAGCAGATCGCGGACGTGCTCGACCTGTGGGTGGCCAACCTGCGCCTCCTGTGGAACTTCCGCCCCGACGCCGTCAAGGGCCGGGTCACGCTGATCCGCGCGGCGGAGGAGGAGCACGACCCGTCCGACTCCTGGCGGGAGCTGACGGGCCGGGACATCGACGTCCGCACGGTGGCCGGCAACCACTACACGATGATGCGCCACCCGTACGTCGAGGGGCTCGCGGACGTCCTCAACGAGGTGCTGCGCGGCGAGTCGGAAACGGACGGTGGCACGGATGCTTGAGCTGCTCAGGGACCGCACGTACATCCGCTACTGGCTGGCGGTCGTGGCGTCCTTCCTCGGTGACGCCATCACCAAGATCACCCTGATCTACGTGGTGGCCACCGGGACGTCGAACCCGGTCCTGTACGTCTCCCTCGTCGTCATCGCCCAGCTGCTGCCGTCCGGTGTGCTCGGCGCCTTCGTCGGCCCTCTGGCCGACCGGGTGCCGGCCCGGGTCCTGATGGTCGGCTCGGACCTGGTCCGGGCCGTCCTGGCGCTGCTGATGATCGTCGTACGGGACTCGCCGCTGCCGCTGCTGGCGCTGATCCTGCTGAGCGGCATCGGCAAGGCGTTCTTCGAGACCGCGCGGATCAGCGCGGTCCCGCTGATCGTGCGCGGCCACAGCATCCCCACGGCCGTGGCGCTCTTCCAGTCGACCAACCACACCCTGAACCTGGTCGGCCCCGCCATGGGCGGTGTGCTGCTCGCCCTCGGCAGCGTTCCGGCGGTCTTCGTCATCGACGCGGCGACCTTCGTGGTCTCGGCGCTGCTGCTCGGCAGCATGGCCGTGCTGAAGGAGGTGCCGGTGCCGGCCGCGGCGGGCGTCAGGCGCGAGTCGTACTGGCAGTCGCTGCGCGTCGGGCTCGGCGGGGTGATGGCCGTGCCGTCACTGCGCTTCCTCGCCGTCGTGCTCGTGCCGGTGATGCTGGCGCTGGGCCTGTTCACCACCAACCTCAACACCCAGCTGCTCTCCGGCTTCCGGCTCGGCGCGTTCGACTACGGCCTCGCGCAGGCGGCGTTCGGCGCCGGCTCGGTCGTCGGAGCGCTCGTCGGGCCGCCGCTGGTGCGCCGGGCCGGCGACCGGAAGCTGCTGATCTGGTCGATCGCGCTGTTCGCCGTGTCGCTGCTGCTGCTCGCCCCCACGGGGCGGCTGCGCGACGCGCTGGGCGTGTCGGTCGTGCTGGTCTGGTGTCTGGTCGCCGGGCTCGGCTCGGGCCTCTTCCAGGTGCCCGTGGCCAACACCCTGCTCAGCGACCTGCCCGAGGAGCTGCGCGGCCGGGGCGTCGGCCTGCTCAACGCGCTCATGGTCAACTTCATGATCATCGGCGTGGTGCTCGGCGGCGTCGTCGCCGACCTGGCCGGCATCTCCCGGTCGATCGTCCTCACCGGCGCCGTGCTGCTGCCCGTCGCCCTGCTCCTCGCCGTCTCCCCGCTCGGCCGGGCCCGCACGGCCGCCGGATCGGAGGTCGTCTCGTGACCGCCCCCACGGAGGAGCTGCGCCTCCCCCTCACCCGCGCCCAGAGCCGGCTCTGGACCCTGGCGCAGCTGCGCCCGGACGACCCCTTCTTCAGCGTGCCCTTCGCCGTCGACGTCGAAGGCCCGCTGGACGAGGACGCGCTGGGCCGCGCCCTCGCCGAACTGGTGCGCCGCCACCCCGCGTTGCGCGTCCGGATCGTGCGGGGCGCGGACGGCGAGCCCGTACAGTCGGTCCTCGACGCCGCGTCCGGGGCCCCGGCCCTGCCGGCCGCCGAGCCCGTCGACGAGGCCGAAGCCGCCCGGCTCGCCGAGGAGTTCGCGGCGGAGCCCTTCGACGTCGACGGCGGTCCGCTGCTCCGGTTGCGGCTGCTCCGGCTCACCGGCTCCGGCGCCGCCGCGCACCGGCTGCTCGTGGGCGTCCACCACATCGTCTTCGACGGCGCCTCGCTCACCCTGTTCGTCACCGAACTGACCGAGCTGTACGGGGCGTTCGCCGAGGGCCGGCCGGTGCCGCTGCCGGAGCCCGCCGTGGCGTACGGGGACTTCCTCGCCGCCCGCACCGAGCGCGACGAGCAGGACCGCGCCGAGAACCTCCGCTACTGGACCGCCCGCCTCGCCGGGGCGCCCCAGGTCACGGAGCTGCCGGTACGGGCCCCGCGCGGCCCGGCCGCCGGGCACGGCGGGGACCGGCGCACCGCGCACATACCGGCCGACGTGGTGGAACCGCTGCGCGCACTGGCGCGCAAGAAGCGGTGCACGCTGTACATGGTGCTCAAGGCCGCCGTGGACGTCGTGCTCTCCGCGTACGGCACCACCGACGTCCTCACCGGCATGGCCGTGTCGGGCCGCGACACCGTCGAGTCCGCCGGCGTCGTCGGCTACCTGACCCGCCCGGTCGTCCTGCGGGCGGACCTCTCCGACGACCCGGAGTTCACCGGCCTCCTCGGCCGGGTCCGCGGCGACCTGCTCGACGCCCTCGACCACCCCGACCTTCCCGTCGACGAGGTCATCGACGCCCTGGACGTCCCCCGCGACCCCAGCCACCACCCGCTCTACCAGGTCATGTACACCCACCAGCCGGCCGCACCCGCGCACCGGGCGGGCGGCGCGGTCTTCCGCGCGGGCGAGCTGCGGCTCCCCACGACCAAGGCCGACCTGGCGATCGACACCCTGGAGACGCCCGACGGCGGCCTGCACGCGCTGGCCGACTACCGCGCCGACCTCTTCGACGCCGCCACCGCCGAGCTGCTCCTCGCCCGGCTGCGGACCGTCCTCGAACGCGTCGGCACGGACCCGGCCCAGCGGGTCTCGTCCCTGCTCCGCCCCGACGAGGCCCAGCGTCACCTCCTCCTGTCGGAGTGGAACCCGGCGGCCGGGGCCTCCCTGCCGGAGGAGTGCGTCCACACCCTCTTCGCCGCCCAGGCGGCGCGCACCCCGGACGCGGTCGCCGTGGCCGCCGGGCCGCGCACCTGGACCTACCGCGAACTGGACTCCGTGTCCGACGACCTGGCCACGCGCCTGCGCGACCTGGGCGTCGGCCCGGAGACCCGCGTCGGCGTCTGCGCCCCACCCTCCTTCACCCTCGTCGCCGCCGAACTCGCCGTCTGGAAGGCGGGCGGCGCCTGCGTCCCCCTGGCCTCGGACCTCCCCGCCTTCCTGATGCGCCTCGCGGTGGCCGACGCGGAACTGGAGGTGGTCCTGGCGGACCCCGTGGCGATGCCGTTCTTCGACCACACGCAGGTGCGGGTGGTCGAGGTGGACGTCGACAACCCCGGCCCCGCGCACAGCGCGCCGGCCACCGCGGTCGTCACGGCCGCCCGGCCCCGGAACGCCGCCGTCGTGCTGCGCACCTCCGGCGCCACCGGGGAGCCGCTGCCCGTGGTCCTCGAACACCGGCAGCTGGCCTCCCGGCTGCGGTGGGCGGCGCGCGAACTGCCCGCCGAGGCGCTCGACGCCGTCGTACCCGTGGGCGCGCCGGACGCGGCCGGCGCGGTGTTCGAGCTGTTCGCGCCGCTGGTGCGGGGCGGCCGGGTGGTCGTGCCCGTCGGGGACGCGGCCGGCACGGTCTACGCGGCGCCGTCGGTGCTGGCCTCGCCCACCGGGGCCGGGGTCGCCACCCCGTACGTCCTCGCGGCGGGCGAGCCGCTGGTCCCCGGGCGGATCCGGGCTGCCGGCGCGCACCAGCTGTACGCGGCGGCCGAGACGGGCGGGCCCGCGCTGGCCGGGCCCGTGGTGACCGACGCGGAAAGGCCGCCGGCACCGGCAGGCCCTGCGGCGCCCGAGGCAGACCGGACGGCGGCGCCGACAACCCCTGCGGCGCCCGACGCGATCGCCCCGCTCGCGCTCGGCGTCCCCGCCGACGCCACCGTGTACGTCCTCGACCGCACCGGTCACCTCGTCCCGCCCGGTGTCGTCGGCGAGTTGCACGTCGGCGGCGCCGCCGTCGCGCGCGGTTATCTCGGGCAGCCGGGGCTGACCGCCGAGCGGTTCCGGCCCGACCCGTACGGCAGCGAGCCGGGCGGGCGGCTGTTCGCCACGGGCGACCTGGCGCGGTGGACGCCCGACGGGCGCCTCGAGTTCGCGGGGCGGGCCGTCGACCGGGCCGTCGTCTCCGGCGTCCGGGTGGCGGCGGTGGACGTCCAGGCGGCGCTGCTCACGCACCCGGGCGTGGCCCGGGCCGAGGTGGTCGCGGGCGACGCGGCCGCCGGCGGCGGACCGGTCCTCGTCGCCGCCGTCACCGCACGGCCCGGCGCCGGGCTCACCGCCGACGCCCTGCGCGCGCACCTCGGCGGGATCCTGCCCGGCTACCTCCTCCCGCACCGCCTCGAGGTGCTGGACCGGCTGCCGCTGCTGCCCGGCGGCCGCGCCGACCGGACCGCGCTGCTCAAGGCGGTCGCCGAGGCGGCCGAGCGGCGGGCGGCGCGGGCCGCGGCCGAGGCGGCGGAGCGGCCGGTGAGCGAGGTGGAGCGGCTGGTGGCGGACGCCTGGGAGCAGGTGCTCGGGCGGGCCGTCGGCGCGGAGAGCGGGTTCTTCGACGTGGGCGGGAACTCGCTGCTCCTGGTCCGGCTGCGGGACCGGCTGCGGACGGCGCTCGGCCGCGAGGTCGACGTGATCGACCTGTTCCGGCACTCCACGATCCGGGCGATGGCCGCCTACTTCGGCGAGGGCGACGACAACAGGGCCGGGACCGGGGCCGGTTCGGACCGCGGCCAGGCCCGGCAGCAGGCGCTGAAGGCCCGCGCCGGGCGCGCCCGGGCCCGTACGACACGCACGACACGTATTCAAGGGGGATCATGATGACGGCGACGCCGGCACCCGGGCTCACCGGGGACTTCGAAGCCGACTCCACGACGCTGACCCGCTTCCTGGCCGACCTGGCGGAGCGGTCGGCCGGCGAGCCGGTGCACGGGCCGCTGCGCACGGCGGCGCGTCTCGCGCGCCGGCGGTTCATGGAGCGGCACGCGGACCGGCTGTACGAGGAGCTGACCGACGGGCGGCGGGCGTACCACCGGCTCGACGACCTGGCGACGGCGGCGGCGCAGCTGGTGCCCGGGCTGGTTCCGACGAAGGCGGAGCTGGAGGCGGAGCGGCGGCGTTCGCAGCGCGAGAAGCTGGGCCTGGAGATCGATCACGGGATCCTGTTCCACGGTCTGCTGGCGTCGGAGCTGTCGGGGCGGCACCTGCTCGACGCGATGCGCCGGCCGACCGAGCGGGCGCTGGCGGCCCTCAGCGGCTTCCGGGCCACGGGCCGCGCCGACTTCGGCGTGGTCACGGTGGAGCGGCGCGGTGACGTCGGCGAGGTGACCGTGACCAACACGGCCTTCCTCAACGCCGAGGACGACCTGCTGGTCGCGGCCCTGGAGGCGGCCGTGGACCTGGTGCTGCTCGACGACTCGGTGCGGGTCGGCGTGCTGCGCGGCGCGCCGATGACGCACCCGCGCTACGCCGGCCGCCGGGTGTTCAGCGCCGGCATCAACCTCACGCGCCTGTACGAGGGCCGGATCTCGCTGATCGACTTCTTCCTGACGCGGGAGCTCGGCTACATCCACAAGATCCTGCGCGGTCTGAGCGTGCCGGACGACGGCCGCGACTGGTGGCCGGAGCCGGTGGAGAAGCCGTGGGTGGCCGCCGTGGACACGTTCGCGATCGGCGGCGGCGCGCAGATCCTGCTGGTCTTCGACCGGGTGGTCGCCACCGAGGAGGCGTATCTGACGCTGCCCGCGCTGCGCGAGGGCATCATCCCGGGCGTCGCCAACCTGCGACTGCCGCGGGTCGGCGGCAACCGGCTCGCCCGCCAGATGATCATCGCGGACCGGCGGATCGAGGCGGCCTCCCCCGAGGGCCTGCTGCTGTGCGACGACGTCGTGCCCGGCGAGCGGATGGACGAGGCGATCGCGGCGGCGGCCGCGACGCTCGCCGCCCCGGCCGTGATCAACAACCGCCGGGTGATGCACGCCCACGAGGAGTCCGAGGACGAACTGCGCCGCTACATGGCGGCCTACGCCATCGAGCAGTGCCGGCGCCTCCACAGCCCCGACCTGGTCGAGAACCTGGAGCGCACATGGATATCGAGGAACCGATGACCACCACCGAACCCACCACCCTCGACCCGGGCGACCCAGCGCAGCAGCTCACCTTCTACCAGCGGTTCGAGAACTCGGCGCTGCGGCTGCCCGACCGGCCGGCCCTGGAGATCGGCGCCGAGGTCCTCACGTACGCCGAACTGCGCGCGCTGGCCCTGACGCTGGCCGAGCGGATCGTACGCAAGCACGGCGGCGTGCCGCGCCGGGTGGCGCTCGTCGCCTCGCGGTCCGTCGCCGCGTACGCCGGTTATCTGGCGATCCAGCGGCTCGGCGCGGGCGTGCTGCCGCTCAACCCGGACCACCCGCAGCAGCGCAACCTGGACGTGGCCCAGCGGGCCGGCGTCGAGGCCGCGCTGGTCGACTCCCGTTCGGCGGGGCTCTTCCAGGCGCTGCCCGAGCGGTACCGGCCGACGGTCCTGGAGCTCGACGACGCCGAGCGGGCCGCGACGGCGCCGCTCGGTGACGGCCTGCCGCCGGTGCCGGACGATCTGGACGCCGAGGCGTACATCCTGTTCACCTCGGGCTCGACCGGCCAGCCGAAGGGCGTGCCGATCCTGCAGCGGCACTTCTCGCCGTTCCTCAACCACAACATCCCGCGCTTCGGGATCCAGCCGGGCTCCCGGCTCTCCGGGGTCTTCGGGCTGACCTTCGACGCGCACGCCTTCGACCTGTTCGCCACCTGGGGCGGCGGCGGCACGCTGGTCGTGCCGACGGCCGCGGAGCTGTACCGGCCGGTCGAGTTCATCGTGGAGCGCGAGCTCACCCACTGGTTCTCGGTGCCGTCGGTGATCCGCGAGGCGCAGCGGCTCGGCAACATGCCGCTGGGCCGCGCGGTCACCCTGCGGCACAGCATCTTCGGCGCCGAGCCGGTCACCCGGCAGCATGTCGAGCTGTGGCGCGAGGTGGCACCGCACACCGAGATCCACAACGTGTACGGGCCCACCGAGCTGGCCCTGTGCTGCACCAACCACCTGCTCACCGGCCCGAGTTCGGACTGGCCGGAGTACGCGGGCGGCACGGTGCCGATCGGTGTGATCTACCCGCACATGGAGGGCGTGCTCCTCGACGAGGACGGACTCCCCGCCGATCAGGGCGAGTTGTGCGTGCGCGGACCGCAGCGCTTCGACGGCTACCTGGACCCGCGGGAGAACGCGGGCCGCTTCCTCTCGTACGAGGAGGGCGAGGGCCCCGCCGTCGTCTACGACGGCTCCGGGCCGCTCACCGACCGCCACTGGTACCGCACCGGTGACCGGATCCGCCGCGAGGACGGCGTGCTGATCCACTGCGGCCGGCTCGACCAGCAGGTGAAGCTGCGCGGCCACCGGGTGGAGATCGGCGAGGTGGAGGCGGTGCTGCGGCGCCACCCGTACGTGGTGGACGTGGCCGTGGTCGCGGTGACCGCCGAGGACGGCGAGACCGAGCTGGCCGCCGCCTACGCCGGGCGCGAGGTGGAGCCGGCGGCGTTCGACGCCTGGCTGCGTGACCAGATGCCGCTGCACATGGTGCCGGCGCGGATCCGGCTGCTCGACGGGCTGCCGCTGAACGACAACGGAAAGACGGACCGCATCGCACTGGCGCGGATCCTCGGGACCCGGGAGGGGTCATGACGCAGGTGCTGGACGAGACGGGCGGAGCCGCCGACACGGCTTTCTGGCGGGCCGCGCTCGACGGCCTGGAGCCGCTGGACCTGCCGCTCGACCGGCCGCGACCCGCGGCGCCCGAAACGGGCCCGCCGATGGCCGGGCACCCGGTCGCCGTCCCGGCCAAGACCGTGGACGCGCTGCGCAAGGCCGCGGCCGAGCTCGGCGTCGGGCTGCCGGACGCGCTGCTGGCCGCGTACGGCACGGTGCTCGGCCGGTGGGCCCGGAAGCGGGACGTGGCGGTCGGGCTGCCGGTCGACGGAAACCTGGTCGTGGTCCGTCCCGGCCCCGGGGGCGAGACCTTCGCCGAGTCGGCCGCGCGCGTCGCCGCCGCCGTCCGGGAGGCCCGGGCGCACGCCGGGACGCCGTTCACGGAGCTCGCGGCGGCGCTCGGCGCCGGCCCGGAGCACACGAGCGGCCACCACCCGCTGGTGCAGGCGGTGTTCGGCGAGGCCCACGGCGGTTACGTGGCCCCGGCCGGCCTCTTCCCGCCCGACCTGGCGCTCTCCTGGGCCGAGGACACCGACGGCGCCGAGTCGGGTCTCTCGCTCCACCTCCACTACCGGACCGCGGTCCTCGACCACGCGACGGCCGAGCGGTTCGCGGGCAGTCTGCTGACCCTGCTCGCCGCCGTCGGCGACCGGCCGCGCGCCGCCCTCGCCGAGCTGGACATCGTCCCGGCGGAGGAGCTCGAGACCCTGCGCGCCTGGGGCCGCAACCGCGCGGCCTATCCGAAGGGCGGCACCGTCGCGGGCCTGTTCTCCGTGCAGGCGGCCCGGACCCCGGACGCGGTCGCCGTCGTCTTCGGCGCGGAGGAGGTCACGTACCGGGAGCTCGACGCCAGGGCCGGGCGCCTCGCCCGGCATCTGCGGGGCCTCGGCGTGGACCGGGACGTGCCGGTCGCCGTCTGCCTTGAGCGCGGTACGGAGCTGGTCGTGGCACTGCTCGCCGTGCTGAAGGCGGGCGGGGCGTACGTGCCGCTCGACCCCGAACACCCGGTGGAGCGCCTGGCGTTCGTGCTCGCGGACACGGCGGCGCCGGTGGTCGTCACCCAGGAGTCGCTGCGCGGCCGCCTGGCCGGCGAGGGCCGGGTCCTGGTCGCGGTGGACACGGACCGGGCGGCGATCGACGGGCAGGAGCCCGGCGGGGCCCCGCTCACCGGCGCGGGCCCGGACGATCTCGCGTACGTCCTCTACACCTCGGGCTCCACCGGCACCCCCAAGGGCGTGGCCGTCACGGTCGGTTCGCTGGTCAACCTGCTGTACGGCATGCGGGACACCTTCCCGGCGCCGCAGAGCGAGCGGGTGCTCTTCACCACCTCCGCCACCTTCGACATCGCGGGCGTCGAGGTGTTCCTGCCGCTGATCACCGGCGGCCGGATCATCGGCGCCACCCGCGAGCAGGTGCACACCCCCCGTGCACTCGCCGAGCTGATCGACGGGCACGCGGTGACGCTGGCCCAGGCCACCCCGTCCGCCTGGCGGCCGCTGCTCGACGCCCTCGGCGACACCCGGCGCGAGCTGACGGTGTTCACCGCCGGTGAGGCGCTGCCCGCCGAGCTGGCGGCACGGATGCTGCGCGCGGGCCGCCGGGTGGTCAACGGGTACGGTCCGACGGAGACCACCGTGTACGCCACGCTCGCCGAGATCACCGAGGCGGCGGGACCGGTCCCGATCGGCCGGCCGTCCCCGAACACCGAGCTCTCGGTCGTCGACGAGCACGGCCGGCCCGTCCCGGCCGGTGTGCCGGGCGAACTCCTCGTCGGCGGCGCCGGCGTGGCCCGCGGCTACCTCGGCCGCCCGGACCTGACGGCGGAGCGCTTCGCCGACGGCGTCTACCGCACCGGTGACCTGGTGCGCTGGCTGCCCGACGGCAGCCTCGACTTCCTCGGCCGGCTCGACCACCAGGTGAAGGTCCGCGGCTTCCGCATCGAACTCGGCGAGATCGAGGCGGCGTTGCTGGCGCACGAGGACGTCACCGCGGCCGTGGTGACGGTGCGGGACGACGCCGTGCCGGGCGAGCGGGCGCTCGTCGCGTACTGTGTGCCGGCCGCCGGGCGGGCGCCCGGTGTGACGGCGCTGCGCGAGTGGTGCGGGCGCACCCTGCCCGGCTACATGGTGCCCGCCGTGTTCGTCTTCCTCGACGCGCTGCCGCTGACCGGCAGCGGCAAGACCGACCGCACGGCGCTGCCCGCCCCGGACGGCGACCGGTCGGCCCTGGAGGCGGAGTTCGTGGCGCCGCGCAACGCGGCCGAGCGCGCGGTGGCCCGGGCCTGGGCCGAGGCGCTGTGGGCGGACGAGGTCGGCGCGCACGACGACTTCTTCGAGCTCGGCGGCGACTCTCTGGTCGCCACCCGGGTCGCCCTGAAGCTCCAGGAGGAGTTCGGCCTGGAGATCCCGGTGCGGGTGCTCTTCACCCGCACGACCGTGGAGTCCCTCGCGCAGGCCGTGATGGCCGTGCGCCGCGGCGGCGACTGGCCGGCCGCCTGAGCCCGCCCGCCCTCCCCTGCCTTCCTTCCCCCTACACAGATGTGGACGACAGACATGAGTGACCGACCGGTTCTGCTGGTGGTCTACGACACCGGCAGCCTGGCCCCGACCCGGCTGGCCGAGGCCGCGCGGCAGGCGGGCTGCGCCCTGGTGTTCGTCACCGCCGACACCGAGCACGCCCGGGAGATGATCCCGACCCTGGAGACCGTCGGCACCGTCGTCGACACGGCCGGCCGGACCGAGGAGGAGACCGTCGCGGCCCTCAAGGCCCTCGGTCCCACGGGCATCATCACCTTCAGCGAGTTCCAGATCGCCGGCACGGTCCGGCTGGCCGCCGCGCTCGGGCTGCGCTACCACTCCCCCGCCGACGTGGCCGCGATCACCCACAAGGACCTCCAGCGCGAGCGCTTCGCGGAGGCAGGCGTGGACGCGGTGCGTTTCCGCACCGTCACGTCGCCCGAGCAGACCGACGAGGCCCTGGCGTACGTGGGACTGCCCGCCATCATCAAGCCGGTGGTCGGCGCCTCCAGCCGCAACACGCAGGCCGTGACAACGGAGGAGGAGTGCCGGGCGGCCATCGCAGCGTGCTTCGACGCCGCCGGCGGCGGTCCCGTCGAGACGGCGGTGATGATCGAGGAGCTGCTGGTCGGCCGGCCCACCCCGGCCCCGTGGGGCGACTACATCGCGGTGGACTGCGTGGCCGACGGCGACGACGTCCGCCCGGTCTTCGTCACCAGCAAGTTCGCGCTGGCCGAGCCGTTCCGCGAGCGCGGCGGCTACGGCGGCTTCTCCGTCGTGTCCGAGGCGGACGAGCAGGCGGTGCGCGACCTCGCCTGCCGGGCCGTGCGCGCCCTGAACATCCACGGCGTGGCCGACGTCGAGATCAAGCTGACCGCCGACGGCCCGCGGGTCATCGAGGTCAACGGCCGGCTCGGCGCCTGGGTGGACGACCTCGCGGTCCGCTCCGGCACCTCCGACCCGGCGTACGTGGCGGTGGCGGCCGCGCTCGGTCTGCCGTACGAGACGCCGGACATCAAGAAGGACGGGCCGATCGCCTTCCACTACCTGATCGTGCCGCCCGCCGGCGCGCGCAGCGTGCGGGGCATCCGCAACGTCACCGCGCTGCGCCGGCTGCCGAACGTCGACCGGGTGGCCGTGCTCATCGAGCCCGGTGCCTCGGTGGACTGGCGGATCGGAGCGCGCGGCAACACGGCGGCGGTCATCGGCTCCGCCGCCACCCACGAGGAACTGGCCGCGACCGTGGCCGCGATCGAGAGCGTCGAGTGGATCGAGTACGCATATGAGTGAGCCGCACGAGCCGGTGAACGCCTCCCGGGGCGGCCTGCTGCTGGTCTTCGACCTGGACGGGGTCCTCGTGGACACCCAGGACGCCGAGAACGGCGGGCTGGCGTACGTCGGCGAGCTGATGGGGCTGACGCTCGACAAGGAGCGGAGGGACGAGCTGTTCTCCGGCAAGAAGATGCAGGAGTGCCTCGACCTGATGGCGGAGCTGACGGGCACGCCGCCGCCCGCGGACGCCATGCCGATCGCGCGGGCGAAGTGCGAGGAGCTCATCGGCGACCGCCTCGAACCCATCGACGGCGTGGCGTACGCCCTGGCACGGCTGAGCGCGCTGCCGGGCGTGGCCGGCATGTGCGTGGCGTCCAACAGCCCGCTCGACCTCATCGAGCGCCGGCTCGCCAAGGCGGGCATCCTGCACCACTTCGGCGGGCGGCTGTTCTCCGCGTACGACGTGGACGCCTGGAAGCCGGACCCGAAGCTGTTCCTCTGGGCGGCCGAGCGCTGCGGCGGCGCCGTCGAGGACTGCCTGGTGATCGAGGACAGCCCGGTCGGTGTGGACGCCGGGCTCGACGCCGGGATGCGGGTCCTGCAGTACACCGCGGACCCGGCGCTCGGGGCGCACCGGGCGGGCGCGGAGGTGTTCCGCTCGATGCGGGACCTGCCCGGCCTGGTGGCGGCCACGGTCGCCCGGCGCGCCGTACCCACCGCGGCGCACATCTTCGCCGCTTCCGCCGCCCTGACCTCTGGAGGGATCCGATGAACACCCCTGCGAACTCCGCGCGCAAGGTGATGGTCCTGGGCGCCGGCGACATCGGCCGCCAGGCCTTCCACGCGCTGGCGCAGAGCGACCCGGCACGCGAGCTGCGGCTGGTCGGCCGGGACGGGGAGGCGGTGCTCCGCGCCACCAACCTGGCCCGGTTCTGCGCGATCCAGCGCGGCTACCAGCCCCGGGTGAGCCATGCGCTGACCGATCTGCGCGACGTGGCGCGCACGGCCGAGACGATCGCCGAGTTCCGGCCGGACGTCCTCTTCCTCGCGGCGAGCTACCAGTCGTGGTGGGTCATCTCGACCCTGGAGCAGTCGGCGTTCCAGCGCCTGTACGCCGCCAACTACGGCCCGTGGCTGCCGATGCACCTGGTGCCGGCGATGAAGGCGATGGAGGCGGTCCGGCTGTCCGGGGTGGACCCGGTCGTCGTGAACGCCGCCTACCCGGACGCCGTGCACCCGGCGCTCTCCGCGGTCGGGCTCTCCCCGGACCTCGGCATCGGCAACGTCGCCAACAACGTGCCCGGGATCACCGCGGCCGTCGCCGACGAGCTCGGCCGCCCGGTCGGCGACGTGGAGGTGCGGCTCGTCGCCCACCACTACGTCTCGCACCGCCTGTCCCGCACCGGCAACAGCGGCCCGGCGGAGATGGGCCTGGGCATCCGGGTGGACGGCCGGGACATCACCGCCGAACTCGACGTGCCGGCGCTCCTCAACCGGCTGCCCGAACGCTACCGGCGCACCGGCGGCATGCCCGGCCAGGTGATGACGGCCGCGTCGGCGCTCAGCGTGCTCGAACCGCTGGCGGACGGCCGGGCGGCCCTGGTCCACGCGCCCGGTGCGGGCGGCGTGGTGGGCGGTCACCCGGTGGCGATCGGCGCGGACGGCTCGTACGAGATCGTGCTGCCCGACGGGATGACGAGGGAGCGGGCCGACGCGATCAGCCTCTCCGGTCAGGTGCAGGACGGCATCAGCGAGATCCGTGACGACGGCACCGTGGTCTTCGAACCCTCCGCGATGGCGATCATGACCGAGGAACTCGGGTACGACTGCCAGGAGATGAAGCTGTCGGAGGCGGAGGACCGGGCGCAGGAGATCGCCGACCGGTTCGCCGTCTACCGGGAGCGCACGTCGGCGGCCGCAGCGGTCGCCTGAGCACGGCGAAGAGCACGAGGAGGGACGGACACTGTGAGGCTACTGCTGCTCGGCGGCACCGACTTCGCGGGCCGCGCGGTCGCGGAGGCGGCGCGGGACCGGGGCTGGGACGTGACGGTCTTCCACCGGGGTGAGCACCCGGCGCCGCCCGGTGTGACGGTCCGGAACGGGGACCGTACGGAGCCCGGCGGGCTTGCCGCGCTCGCGGAGGGCACCTGGGACGCCGTCGTGGACACCTGGTCGGCGGCGCCCCGGATCGTCCGGGACTCCGCACGGCTGCTCGCGGGGCGCGCCGAGCGGTACGTCTTCGTGTCGAGCCGCTCCGTCTACACCTGGCCCATCCCGGCCGGCCTGGACGAGGACGGCCCGGTGGTGGACGCCGATCCGGACGCGGACGACACGGAGTACGCGGCCGACAAGCGGGGCGCCGAACTGGCCGTCCTGCGCGAGTTCGGCGACAAGCGCTCCCTGCTGGTCCGCGCGGGTCTGCTGCTCGGCCCCCGGGAGAACTCCGGCCGGCTGCCCTGGTGGCTGAAGCGGATCGCGCTCGGCGGCCCGCTGCTCGCCCCCGCGCCCCGGGACACACCGCTGCAGTACGTGGACGTGCGGGACATGGCGGTGTGGATCCTGGACGCCCTGGAGTCGGGGCTCAGCGGCCCGTACGACATGGTCAGCGCGCCCGGCCACACCACGGTCGGCGAGCTCCTCGACGCGTGCGTCACCGCGACCGGCGCGGAGACCAAGCTGGTCTGGGTCGGGCCGGACGCCCTGGCCGAGGCCGAGGTCTCCGGCTGGTCCGACCTGCCCATCTGGTGCCCGCCGGGCAGCGAGCTGCACGACGCGCTGCACTGCGGCGACACGGCCCGCGCCCGGTCCACGGGACTGCGCTGCCGCCCGGTGGCGGAGACCGTCGCGGACACCTGGGCGCAGCTGAGCGCCGCGGACGGCGCCTGACCCGCCGTCCCGGAGGGGCACGTGGGCCCCGCGGACCGGTGACGGCCCGCGGGGCTCCGCCGTGTCCGGGTGCTGCAGAATCTCCCACCGGGGCAACGTTCGGGAAACAACGGGGAGTAGCACGATGCGTGTGTTGTTGATGGCCTACGGATCCCGCGGGGACGTCGAGCCGATGGTCGCGCTCGCGCTGCGGCTGCGGGAGTCCGGCGTGGCGGCGCGGGTGTGCGCGCCGCCGGACTTCGCCGGACTGCTCGACGAGGCGGGCATTCCGTCGGCGCCGATCGGCGACCCGCTGCGCGCGATGGTGAAGGGCGCGCTGACCGGGAAGGCGCCGATGCCGGCGGAGGGTCTGGCCCAGCGCGCGGCCGCGCTGGTCGCCACGACGTACGAGGCGGTGCTCGCGGCGGCCGGGGACTGCGACGCGGTGGTGGCGACGGGTCTCCTCCCGGCCGCGGCGGCCGCCCGGTCGGCGGCGGAGAAGCTGGGCATCCCGTATGTGTTCACCGCCTACTTCCCGGCCTATCTGCCGTCGCCGCACCACCCGCCGTTCCCCCGCCCGGGCCGGCCGTTCCCGCCGGACGTGACCGACAACCGGGCGCTGTGGGACCTGGACGTCGAGAACATGAACGTGCTGTTCGGCACCGGGCTCAACGCCCACCGGGAGACGGTCGGGCTGCCGCCCGTGGACCACTTCCGCGACTTCGTGCTGACCGACCGCCCGTGGCTCGCGGCGGACGCGACCCTGAGCCCGTGGCTGCGACCGGCGGACCTCGACGTCGTGCAGACCGGCGCGTGGCTGCGGCTGTCGGCCGAACGCCCGCTGCCGGCCGGTCTGTCGGCGTTCCTGGACGCCGGCACGCCGCCGGTGTACGTGGGCTTCGGCAGCATCCCGGTGCGCGACGCCCAGGACGTGGCCAAGGCGGCGGTCGAGGCGGTCCGGGCGCAGGGCCGCCGGGTCCTGCTCTCCGGCGGCTGGGCCGACCTGGCCCTCGTCGACGACGAGGACGACTGCTTCGCGGTCGGCGAGGCCGACCACCACGTCCTCTTCCGCCGGGTGGCCGCCGTCGTGCACCACGGCGGCGCCGGCACCACCACCACGGCCGCCCTGGCCGGCGCGCCCCAGGTGGTGGTGCCGCAGATCGCGGACCAGCCGTACTGGGCGGGCCGGGTGGCCGCACTGGGCATCGGCGCGGCCCACGACGGACCGAACCCGACCTTCGCGTCGCTGTCGGCCGCGCTCGAGACCGCCCTGGCCCCCGAGACCCGCGCCCGGGCGGCCGCCGTCGCCGGCGCGATCCGCACGGACGGGGCGACGGTGGCCGCGCGGCTGCTGCTCGACACGATCGGCCGGGGGTAGGAGCTCAGGCCACAGGAGCTCAGGCCGTGCTCTGAGTTCAGACCATGCGCCTCGATCGCATGTGGGGGGGAGAGAAGAGGACGCTCCGGCCCGGGATGGTCGGGCCGGAGCGAGGAGCGGGGAAAGCGGACGGTTCAGCCGGTGCCGCCGGCGGGGAAGCGGCGCTTCGAGCCGCCGGCGAGCGGGGTGCCGCCGGCCGGGAACCGCCGGGCCGAGGTGGCCTGCGGGGTGCCGCCGCCCGGGAACCTGCGGAAGGCCGCGACGGCTGCGGCGACCAGGGCCGGCAGGGCCAGCACCTTCAGTGTCGTGCGGAACGTTGACTTGGCCTGGGGCATGTCGATCCTCGAGTTCGTCGTGACGGCCGGTAGGCCGATCTGACCTCTTCAGTCTCGGCCGGTGGCTGTCCCAGGCGCCTGATCCTCAGGTCCCACACCTGTCCCAGCCTGCCCGCACGGCATGACGGCCCGCACGAGCGTGCCGGCACCCGTGTCGACCAGCTCGAACGTGCCGCCGAGCTCCTCGGCGCGGTCCGCCATGGAGCGCAGGCCGACGCCTCCGTCGTGCTCCCGGGGGATGCCGTCGCCGTTGTCGAGGACCTCGACGGTGACCGCCGAGTCGACGAGCACCACGGTGGCCTCGGCCCGGTCGGCGTGGGCGTGCCGGACCGTGTTGTTCAGGGCCTCGGCGGCGATGCGGTAGACGGCGACCTCCACCGCCGCCGGGAGCCTGGGGAACGGTTCGGGGCGCAGGGCCACCGTGATCCGCACCGTGCGGCCCAGCTGCTCGGCGAGGCGTTGCAGCGCGCGCGGCAGGTCGGCGTGGTCGAGGGCCGCCGGGGCCAGGCCGACGGTGATGCGGCGCAGTTCGTCGATGGCGCGGCCGATGCCCTCGGAGACGGCGGTGAGCGAGCGCAGGGCCCCGGGTTCGGTCGGTATGGCCGCCCGTACGGCGTCGACCTGGAGGCGCAGTCCGGAGAGCGCGGGTCCGAGGCCGTCGTGCAGGTCGTGCCGGAGCCGCCGGCGCTCCTCCTCGCGGGCCAGGACGATCTGTTCCCGGCTGGTCTGGAGTTCCTCGTAGAGCCGCAGCGAGGCGATGGCGGGGGCGCTGTGGTCGGCGAGCAGACGGACGGCCTCGCGGTCCTGGTCGTCGAGCGCGAGTTCGCCGTGCCGGGGCGGGACGAGGAGGTGGCCGATGTCGTTGCCCTGGTAGACGAGCGGGAAGGTCTCCTGGCCGGTGCCGGGGTCGCCGCGGCGGGCCAGTTCGCGCGGCCCGTGCTTGGTGCTGATGACGAGCCGGGCACCGGGCAGCCGCAGGGTGTGCACGACGGTGTCGCACAGCAGGCGCGGCATGTCGCCGGGGTCGAGGGCGTGCCCGAGCTGGTCGGCGAGCTGACGCACGGCCTGGTACGGCTGGGCGCGGCCGCCGTAGTAGTAGCGGTCGACGAGCCGGGCGGCCGCGTGCGCGGTGGGGCGCAGCAGGATGCCCACGAAGAGGGCGGCGGTGGCGATGAGCGCGGTCTTGGGGGTGGTGGAGCCGGGGACGAGGTACGAGAGGACGAAGGCGCCGCTCGCGTACGCCAGGAACAGCACGAAGGTGAGGACGAGGGTGGTGAGGATCCGCCGCCCGGCGCGGTCGAGGGCCCAGGTGCGCTCGCGGACGTGGATGTAGCCGAGGGTGGCGGGCCAGGCGGCCGCGGCGACGTAGAAGCCGATGACGGTGAAGCCCTCGGGGGCGTCGGCGAACCGCTGCACGTACAGGATCGTGATCCACAGTCCGTACGGGACGACGAGGATGGCGTACGTGCGCTCTCGTTTCGGGGTGTACGGCCAGCGGATCGCCATCAGCACCACGGCGAGGGCGACGATGGCGGGCGGCACCCAGGCGGTGGCGGCGTCCATCCACGGCGTGAGCAGGTTCTGCAGCCCGGACCAGGCGCCGCCGGTGAGGGTGGTGGGCCGGCCGTAGTACACGGTGCCGGGGTACGCGAAGTGGTAGTACTGCTGCAGGAAGCTGAAGGCGGCGATGACCACCACGTAGGCGCGGCCCCAGAGCCGGGGCAGCCGGCCGGTCGGCAGCCACAGCGGCAGCGGGTAGATGACGACGCCGAGCACGGCGTACGTCAGCAGGGCGAAGACCAGGACGACGGTGAAGGTGCCGCGGCCGGCGCCCGCGAGCACGGCGACCAGCGAGACGGCCTGATCGAGCGTCAGGGTGCAGCCGGCGGCGAGCAGCAGCCGGCCCAGGTTGCGGGCGGAGCGGCGGGCGGCGAACACCATGCCGGTGAGGGCGAGGCCGAGACCGAGCAGGACGTGCGAGGCGGCGAGATGGAGCCGGACGTGCTGGAGCGCGGGGTCACCGGGGTGGGTGAGGGTGAGCCCCGCCCAGACGATCCCGGCGAGCATGGTGACGACGCACACGACATAGGCGGGGACCATGTCGGGCCTGGTCCGCGGGAGTCGGGTCCGGCTCGCCCAGGAGGTGTCCCCCGCCCGTAGGCGGCCTGCGCGCATCTCGGCCTCCTCCCCGCCGTTCGGCGATGGTCTTCCAGTCTCGTACGCGTGCGGTCCCGGGCACATGGGCCGCAGGTCCCGGCCCGGTCCCGGTTCACGCGGGGTCCCGGTTCACGGTGGCGTCCTCGCCGAGTCCGGCGTCGCGGGCGCGGGCGACCGCCTCGGCGCGGGAGGTCACCTGGAGCTTGTCGAAGACATGGGTGATGTGGTTGCGCACGGTCTTCTCGGACAGCACGAGTTCGCGGGCGATGCGCCGGTTGTCGTAGCCGCGGGCGATCAGGTCGAGGACCTCGACCTCGCGGGAGGTCAGCGCGGGGAAGAGCTGCTCGGCGTCGCGCATCCGGCTGCCGGAGAGCAGCGGGGAGAGCCGGGCAGCGATGTCGGAGCCGATGACGGCGCCGCCGGCGGCGACGGTGCGCAGCGCGCTGAGGACCTCGTCCGAGCCCGCGCCCTTGACGACGTAGCCGCGGGCGCCGGCCTGGAGGGCGGCGAGCAGGCTGGCGTCGTCGTCGGACATGGTGAGCATGAGGACGGGCAGTCCGGGGTGTTCCTCGGTGAGCCGCCGGGTCGCCTCGATGCCCGAGACGTCGGGCAGCGAGAGGTCCATGACGACCACGTCGGGCTGGTGTTGCGCGACGGCCTCCGGCACTTCGCCGGCCGTCGTGGCCTCGGCGACGACGAGCGCGCTGCCGGTGCTCTCCAGGGCGGCCTTCAACCCCTCGCGGAACAGCGGATGGTCATCGACGATCAGGACGCGGGGAACAGAACGGTCATCTTCGCGCACGAGCGGACACTATCAGTAACGAATCATGACCGACGGTAGTGTCCCGTGTCCCGGAGAGGGCGGGCCGGGGCACGAGCGGGGGCGCGAACGGGGCTCGCGGCTCATGCCCTTGGGCTCGCCGGCCGGGGACGGTTGCAGGGCAACCCCCACTCCCCCGGAGTCGGATCATGTGCCCCACCACCTCCCCCGCGCTCGCGCTGGACCGCTCGGTCCAGGCCGGGCCCGTGCACGTGCCCGTACGGATCCGGTCCGGCGACGGCCCGGCGGCCGGGGCCGAACTGGCCCTGGCCGCACGGCGGACCGGCGCCCGCCGGCTCGTCGTCCTCGCCGACCCGGCGCTGCCGGCGCCGCACCTCGCGCGCGTGCTGCGCGCGCTGGAGAAGGCGGCCCCGACCGAAGTGCGGCGGCCCGCCGCGGCCCGGGTGACCGTGCCGGACGGGGCGACGGTCGTGCCGGACCGCGCGATGGCCGTACCCGACGGCGCGACGGTCGTGCTCGACGGTACGGCGGTCGTGCCGGACGGGGCGACGGTCGTGGCCCTCGGCGGCACCCGGATCATCGAGGCCGCCGACCGTCTCGTCCACCGCGACGGCACCCCGCCGCCGCTGCTGCGCCTGCCGACCACGCTGCGCGCCATGTCCGACGCGGCGCTGTCGGTGGCCGGCCGCGCGGCGCCGGGACCGGCGCCCGCGCCCGTCCTCGTACGGGCGGAGCTGGACTTCCTGGAGACGCTGGACGCGGCCGCGCCGCGGGCCGGGGTGTGCGCGCTGCTGCGTGACGTCCTGGCGGTGGTGCCCGGCTCGTACGACCAGGTGGCCGCCCGGTTGCGGCGCGACGGCCGCTACGACCCGGCGACGCTCGCCTCCTTCCTCTCCCTCTGCGTGGAGGTACGGGCCGCGCTGCTGTGCTTCGACCCGCTGGAGACCGGCCAGGCGGCGGTGCTGCACTACGGGCGGGCCGTCGCCCGCGCCCTGCTCGCCCGCTCCGGCCCCGGCGCGCTCGCCCACGGCGACGCGGTCACCCTGGGCATGCTGGTCTCCGCGCGGGTCGCCCGGCTCACCGGCCTCCTGGACGCGGCCGCGGAACGGGCCCACACCGAGCTCGTGGAGCGGGCGGGCGGACCGACCGCGCTGCCCGTCGGTGTCACGGCCGAGCAGGTGCTCGCCGAGCTGGTACGCGGCGCAGGCCGCCCGCCGCGCCAGCGGACCGGCGGCGGGTCGGAGCCGGGCCAGGCGCTGATCCTGCTCGACGGCCTCGGCGCCCCGCACCTGGAGCACGGCCGCCCGCGCACCCCGGTCGGTACCGACGTGCTGCGGGCCGCGCTCGCCGCCTTCGGCCCGGCCCGGGCCACGAACTCCCCGGGACCGGGACCCGGACCGGGACGGGGACCAGGACCGGGACGGGACTCCTCGCTCATGCCGCTGGGGCGGCGGGCGCCCGAGAGTCGATGACAGAGCTCGACCCCGCCCCACCTTCAGACCCCAACCCCCAAGCCCCAACCATCAAGCCCCAACCATCAGGCCCCGACCATCAGGAGAACCGACATGCCCAGGATCACCTGGTCGAACCCCCACCACCGCGCCCTGCGCGACCGCGGCTACGCGCTCATCCACGGCGCCGACCTCACCGTCGACCCGACCGCGCGCGCCGCCGAGCGGGCCCTGGCCGACGAGTGGAACCGGCTCGAACCCGACCGGTATCTGAAGGACGGCGCGAGTTTCCGGCAGCGCCGCTACGCCCGCTTCCGGTATCTGCCGCGCACCCGCAGCATCCAACTCCTCGCGCACCGGCCGTACTTCCAGTCGGCCACGGCCAACCGGTACGCCGGCGGCATCCATCGCGAGGTGGCCCCGCTCACCGCCGCCTCGGTGCGCAACGCGCTGCTCAACGAGCTGATCCGCTTCGACTTCGCCCAGTTCCCGGTGGCGGAGGAGAGCCTGGACCAGCCGTGGGAGGTGGCCTGCCACCAGTTCCGTACCCTTGCGACCGCCCGCGAGGCGGGTGAGCCGACGCCGGAGGGCGTCCACCGCGACGAGATCGACTTCGGCGCCATCCATCTCCTCGACCGCAGCAACACCCGCGGCGGCGACTCCCGGGTGCACAGCGAATCCGGCGCCGTGCTGGCCGAGTTCGCCCTCGCGGACCCGCTCGACACGATGCTCTGGGCCGACCGTGAGGTCCTGCACTCCGTCACGCCCACCGCTCCGGTCGACCCCGGCCGGCCCGCGACCCGGGACATCCTCATCCTCGGCTACACCTGCTCGCCCGGCCTCCGCGCGAGCGACTGACAGGGAAGTGCCGACGTGACAACCCAGACCCAGGAAACGTCCAGCTCCGCCCTCACCCCGACCGTGGTCCTGTGCCTCGTCTCGGTCTACGTCGTCTGGGGCTCCACCTATCTCGCCATCGACTACACCCTCGACACCGTCCCGCCGCTGCTGATGACGGGCACCCGCTTCCTGGTGGCCGGCATCATCCTCGCCGTGTTCCTGCTGGCCCGCGGCCACCGGCTGCCGACCCGCCGCCAGTGGCTCAACTGCGCGCTCGTCGGCGGCCTCATGCAGGGCGGCTGCGTCGGCGGCATCGCCATCGCCGAGCGGTCCATCTCCAGCGGCCTCGCCTCCGTCGGGATCGCGACCGTGCCCGTGTGGACGGCCCTGATGGCCGGGCTCGCGACCCGCCGCTGGCCGAACCGCCTGGAGGTGTACGGCATCGGGCTCGGCCTCGTCGGCGTCGTGCTGCTCGCTCTCGACGGCGGCCTCGGCGGCGGGACGAAGGGCTCCGTCGTCATCATCGCCGCCGCGATCAGCTGGTCGCTCGGCTCGGTGCTCAGCCAGCACCTCGACCTGCCGCAGGGCCCGACGGCGTACGCGGGCGAGATGCTCGCGGGCGGCAGCCTGGTCACCGCCGTCGGACTGCTCGCCGGGGAGCGCGTCGACCGCGTCCCGGACGCCTCGGCCCTGTGGGCCTGGGGCTACCTGGTGCTCTTCGGCTCGCTGGTCGCCTACAGCGCGTACATGTACCTGCTCAAGGCGGTCCGTACGTCGCTGGCCACCAGCTACACGCTGGTCACGCCCGCCGTGGCCGTGCTCCTCGGCGCCTGGATCCTCTCCGAGCGGGTCAGCGCCCTCACCGTACTCGCCGTGGCGGCGGTCCTGATCGCCGTCCGGTTCATCTTCGCAGGAAGGAAGATCGACGATGCACGCCACAACGACCACGTGGACGACGTCCAGGACACGGTCGACGCTCATGAGGACTAGCGCACGGAAGAGGAGCGTCCTCTTCATCGGGGACACCTCCCCCTGGAGCCGGCTCGCCGCCGAACACCTCAGGGACGTCTTCGACCACGTCACCGTCCTGCTCTGGGACTACGGAGACCCGCCGCCCCGCGTCCACGAGGAGTGGCACGGCGACCACATCTTCACCTTCAAGGCGGATCTCGTCCTGAAGCCCGAGACGCTGGGCCGGGCCGCCGTCAGCGCCCTCAACTTCCACCCGGCGACCCCCCAGTTCCGCGGTGTCGGCGGCTACGACTTCGTCCTCCGCCAGGGCGGCACGGAGTTCGGCGCCACCAGCCACCACATCGTGCCGAGGCTCGACGCCGGACCGATCGTGAAGGTCAACCGCTTCCCGATTGTCCCCGGCGAGAGCGCGGCCTCCCTCAGCGCCCGGACCGCGGCGCACTGTCTGGTCCTCTTCTACGAGGTGATCGGAATGATCGCGAACGAACACGAACTGCCGCTGTCCGACGAGCAGTGGGGCGAACGGCTCTACACCCGGGCCATGCTCCGCAGGCTCCACGCGACGAAGGAAACCACCGCGAAGGAAGCCACCACGACCACCGAGGAGCGGTCATGAGGAAGAAGATGCGGATCGTCCTCGCCTATTCGGGCGGTCTCGACACCTCGCTGGCGCTCTCCTGGCTCCGGCGGACCTACGACGCCGAGATCGTCGCCTTCTGCGCGGACCTGGGCCAGAGCGAGGACCTCGACGAGGTCCGGGCCCGCGCCGAGCACAACGGCGCCGCCGAGGTGTACGTGGAGGACCTGCGGCACGAGTTCCTCACCGCGTACGCGTTCCGGGCGCTGCGCGCCGACGCGCTCTACGAGGGGAAGTACGTCATGGCGGCCTCGCTGAGCCGGCCGCTGATCGCCAAGCGCCTCGTGGAGATCGCGCGGGCGGAGGACGCCCAGGCCGTCGCCCACGGCGCCACCGGCAAGGGCAACGACCAGGTCCGCTTCTACGCGGGCATCACCGCCCTCGCCCCGGAGGTGCGGATCATCTCCCCGGTCCTGGAATGGGACCTGCACACGCGGGCCGCGCAGCTCGCCTTCGCCCGGGCGAACGGGGTGCGCACGCCCGCGTTCAGGACGAGCCCGTACAGCCGCGACACCAACCTGTGGGGCAGCAGCGTCGAATGCGGTCCGCTGGACGACATCGACCAGGCACCGCCCGAGGAGGTGTACACGGCGACGACGGCGCCCGAGTCCGGCCCGGACCGGCCCGAGCTCGTCCGTGTCGCCTTCGAGCGGGGCGTGCCGGTCCGGCTCGACGGGGAGGCCCTGGGGCCGGTGGAGCTGGTGACGCGGCTGAACGAGCGGGCCGGACGGCACGGCGTGGGGCGCATCGACATCATGGAGAACCGGCTGGTCGGGCTGAAGGTGCGCGGGGTGTACGAGAGCCCCGCGGCGACCGTCCTCTACGAGGCGCACCGCGAGCTGGAGAACCTGGTCCTGGAGCGCGACCTGTTCCAGTACAAGGCGGACCTCGGGCGCCGGTACGCCGGGCTCGTGTACGACGCCAAGTGGTTCACCGGGCTGCGCACCTCGCTGGACGCGTTCTTCACGGACGTCCAGGAGCGGGTCACCGGCACGGTGACCGTGAAGCTCCACAAGGGCTCGGCCGTCACGGTCGGCCGCTCCTCCCCGCACTCGCTGTACCACCCGGACTACGCCTCCTACGAGGCGGAGAACGGCTTCGACCACCGGGCCGGCGAGGGATTCTCCTACATCTGGTCTATGCCCGCGCGGGTCGCGGGCCTGCGCCGAGGAGGCGCGTCATGAACACGAGCACGAACACGAGCACGAACACGGGCACGCACAGGGACAACAGGACGCTCGCGTCACGGCTTCCGGCGAGCCGGCGGCCGCCGCGGGTGGCGACCGCGCGCCGGTTCCTGATGTGCCCGCCCACCCACTTCGACGTCACGTACTCCATCAACCCGTGGATGCGGCCGGAGGCCGGGGCAGACCGGTCCCGCGCGCTGGCCCAGTGGGCCCGGTTGCGCGATCTGTACCGCGAACTCGGGCACACCGTCGAGGAGATACCGCCGGCGCCCCGGCTGCCGGACATGGTCTTCGCCGCCAACGGGGCCACCGTCATCGACGGCCGCGTCCTCGGCGCCCGCTTCCGCCACCCGGAGCGGGCGGCGGAGGGCCCCGCGTACCTGGCCTGGTTCACGGAGCGGGGGTACGGGGCGACCCACGCACCCCGGTTCGTCAACGAGGGCGAGGGCGACTACCTGCTCGCGGGCCGGATGATCCTGGCCGGCACCGGGTTCCGCACCGAACCCAGGTCCCACGAGGAGGCCGAGGAGTTCTTCGGCCTGCCGGTGGTCAGCCTGACCCTGGTGAACCCGGCGTACTACCACCTGGACACGGCCCTGTGCGTGCTCTCCGAGACCGAGATCATGTACTACCCGGGCGCGTTCGACGCGGGCACCCGCGCCGTCCTGGAGTCGCTCTTCCCGGACGCGGTCCTCGCCGGCCCCGAGGACGCCGTCGTCTTCGGCCTCAACGCCCTCTCGGACGGCCGTCACGTCCTGCTGCCGTCGGCGGCCGGCCGGCTCGCCGCGAGCCTCGCGGCGCGCGGCTTCGAGCCGATCGGGGTGGACCTGTCGGAGCTCCTGAAGGCGGGCGGCAGCGTGAAGTGCTGCACGCTGGAACTGCGGCGGGATCACTGAACGACCGCGTCGAGCCGTTCGTAGCAGTCGTGGTGGTGCTCCGGGTGCCGCGGTGGGTCCGGTATGTCAGTAGTCTCCCGTACGGATGTTGTCCTGGATGTAACGGAAGTACGGGTCGGTCACCGCCTCGTTGCCGGCCAGCTGCTCGAAGCCCGCCTTCGGGTCGGTCGCGTTGCGGGCGTACTTGTTGAACCAGTCGGAGACGATCTGGGCCTGGCCCTCGATGGTGAAGCCGCTCGCGTATCTGGGGCCGGGCGGGCCGTACTGGTACGCGTCCTGGCCCTCGATCGAAGCGGACACGGCGTCGGCGAACCAGGAGGGGGCGAAGCCGGTCCACTTGATCTGCCAGGCGTGGGTGAGTTCGTGGACGAGGGTCTCGTACGGGATGATGGCGAGCCCCGTGCCGCCGCCCTTGCCCTTGTCGCTGTTGACGGGGTCGTCGAAGCCGGCCTTTCCCATGTTGATCCGGATCCCGCCGCCGATGGGGGCCGGGAAGGTGAAGGGCCGGGTCTCGCCGTTCTCGGTCATTCCGGAGATGTTGGTGAGGTGGATGTCGCCGTGTGCGGGGAGCGTGCCGCCGAAGACCTTCTCGTTGATCAGGCGGTACGCGTCCTCGGGGATCTCCTTCTCGTCGTAGGCGAGTTCGGCGACGGCGTGGGCGACCACGGCGAGCAGCGAGTTCCCCGGACCGGCCAGCCACAGGGTGTTCTCCAGGACCACCGCCCCGGCGCCGAAGCCTCCGGTGGCGATGAGGGAGCCGAGCTCGACCCCGGCGAAGATCACGAGCCCGCCCAGGACGTCACCGGCCGCGGACCCCACGAACCACTTGAGCCCCATGGAGACCACGCCCTCCAAGGTCTGCCCGATGTGGCTGGTGTACTGCATGTTCATGTACGGATCGGCGCCGAGGAAGTCCGTCAGGATCCCCTTCAGCGCCTCGCTCGGCGGGTGGATCTCCTCCCAGTTGTGCTCCCGGGCCGACGGCGACACGCTGCCGTTGTGCGACAGGGCGATCATCTTCTTGTCGCTGCGCACGTAGAAGGCGACGCCGAAGTCGTAGCCGTCCGCGCCGCTGTCGTGGGCGTGGCCGTACCACTGCACGCTGCCGTCGACACAGATGTTCACCCCGGCCCAGCCGCCGAGCGCCGCGAGTCCGCCGCTCTCGATGGGCCGCTGGAATTTGATGACCGGGACGGGGAGGCGGTACATCGGCTGCCAGTCCTGGAGGTACCTGAGGCCGTGGATGCCCGCGTCGGCACCGACGCCGAAGAGATCGATCATGAACAGGTCGAAGGGCCGGGGGAAGATGCGCATCTGCACCGCGAGCGGAGTGAGCGGGGGAAGCCTGTCCTTCTCTCCGCCTCTGGGGAACCAGTACTTCGGCTGCCCGTCGTCGCCGGGATGGTTCCAGTTGTCGCCGTCGAACCAGGCCGAGTACACCCGGCCGTCCGCCCCGACCCCGTACACCTCCAGATGGGAGCCGTCCCGTTTGCTGGTCGCGGCGAGCGGGGTGCCCAGCGGGAAGGTCATGCCGGGGATCGGGTACCAGTCGTGCCAGCCCTGGTCCCACCAGCATCCCCACACCTCGCCGTGCTCGTCGACGGCCCAGATCTCCGTCTTGTCGCTGTCGCGCGAGGCGGCGGCGAGCCGGGTGCCGGCCGGGAAGGTCCTGGTGCCGATCCGGGTCCAGTTGCTCGGGTCCCAGGCGCCGTTCCAGCCGATGCCCCAGACGGCGCCGTGCTCGTCGACGCCCCAGACCTCCATGGTGTCGTCGTTGCGGCTGAGGGAGGTGATCGGAGCGCGGGGCGGGAACTTCGGGCCGGGCAGGGTGTACCAGTCCTTCCACTGGCCGTTCCACCACACGCCGTTGAGCAGGCCGTCGCCGTCCACCAGCCAGAGGTCCATGAGGTCGGAGTTGCGGCTGAGCGAGGTCACCGGGGTGAGCGGGGGGAAGGGCTTGCTGCCCGCGACCTGGAGCCAGCGGGTGTCCCAGCCGTCGTTCGCGTTCCACCAGGCGGTGCGGAGCAGCCCGTCGCCGTCCACGGCGAAGACGTCCAGGTAGTCGGTGGAGCGGGTCACCGCCGAGACGGAGGTGCCGTCCGGGAAGGTCTTGTCGCCGAGGGTGAGGTACTCGTGCCACATGTGGTTCCACCACTGGCTCCACACCCGGCCGTCCTCGCCGACCGCGAACACGTCGAGCTGCTCGATGTGGCGCGAGACGACGGAGACCGGAGTGAGCGGCGGAAAGCGGACGTCGCCGGCGAAGAGGCTGTGCTCGCCGTAGCGGGCGACCTTGGCGGCGTCGTCCCGTACGGCCTTCGCGGCCTTGTGGCGTCCGGTCCGGTCGAGCCGGTCGGCCCAGACGCCCATCGCCCAGACCAGGTCGCGGGTGACGCCCTCGTTGTGCGGGTCCTGGTGGGCGACCCTGCGGTAGAGGCCGACGGCGAACTCGGTCTCCGCGAGCATCTCGTCGTCGGGGAGGTAGTCGGCCACCATCAGGATGCGCCGGGCGTAGCCGAGGAGGTTCGCCTGGGCGGCCGGGTCCTGGATGACGTCCTTGGTGATCTGGATGGCCTCGCGGGCGGACGCGGCGGCGCCGTCCCGCTGCCCGGCCGCCGCCTGGCGCGGGGCGAGGCGACCGGCGAGCGCCTCCGCGACCTGGTCGCGCAGCCGCAGGTTCGCCGGGTCCGCCGCCGACAGGCGCCGGTAGACGGCGACGGCCGCCGAGGTGGCGGTGACGGCCTCGGCGGGCGGCAGGTACTGCGCGACGTCGGCGATGAGCTGGGCGTGTCCGGCGGCGTTCGGCGGCAGCTCGGGCCCCGCCAGGATCCGCTGGGTGAGCTGCACGGCCTCCCGCGCGGACTGCGCCGCGCCACCGGCCTGCTGGGCGGCCGCCTGGCGCGGGGCGAGCCGGCCCGCCAGCACCCAGGCGAGCCAGCCGAGCTGCTCCGGGTCGTCGGGGCGTGCGTCGGAGAGCTCCCGGTAGACGGCGACGGCGGACTCGGTGGCGGTCACCGCCTCGGTGGCCGGCAGGAAACCGGCGGCCTCCGCGATCCGCTTGGCGAAGCCCTGACGCGACTGCGGGAAGGCGTTCTCCGCGAGGAGCTGCTGTGTGATGCCGACGCCCTCGCGGGCAGCGGCCGCGGCGTCGTCCGGACGGGTCGGTCTGAGCGCGGGTGCGAGCCGGTCGCAGAGGGCCGCCGCGAGCGCGTCGCGCCAGGTGTTCCGCTCGGGGCTCTGCGGGTTGTCCCGCAGCAGGTCGCGGTACTTCTGGACGTCCTGCTGGGCATCGGTCAGGGGATCGGCCATGGGTCTCCTCCGTCTCGTGGCGAAGGTTCCCGGTGCCGGCTTTCCCGATGCGGCCCGTACGCCCGGAGTCACTCTCCCGGGTTCCCTGGTACGCCGAGGGCCGGGGCGGTGGGAACCGCCCCGGCCCTCGGGGGTCGAGCAGGTGGGGGGATCAGACCTGCTCGTCCTCGGGGATGCTGACCAGCCAGCGGGTGTCCTGGCGCGGCCGCAGGTAGAAGGCCCAGTAGAGGGTGGCGACGGCCGTGATGCCGCCGGTCCACTTCAGGTACTCGGGGTCCTGCATGTAGAGGATGTACGCCATCACGCCGATGAGCAGCACCGGGACCACCGGCCACAGCGGCATGCGCCACGCCGCGACCTCGCGGTGCGCGCCCTTGCGGCTGAACAGCGCGGCCACCGCGACGAGCAGGTACATGCCGGTGACGGAGACGCCGGTCACGCCGTACAGGGTGTCCAGGTTGACGAAGCAGAGCGCCGCGCCCGGCACGCCGACGACCAGGGTGGCGACCCACGGGGAGCCGAAGCGGCCGAGGCGGGACAGGGCGTTGTTGACGGGCTCGGGCCACGCCTTGTCACGGGCGGAGGCGAAGAGCACGCGGGAGTTCTGGATGACCATCACGATGCCGGCGTTGATGATGGCCAGCGCGACGCAGAGGCTGATGAAGGTGCCGACGGCGGAGTTCGACCAGGCCGCGATCATGCCGCTGATGTCGCCGCCGGTCAGCGTCTGCAGGTCGCCGGCGCCGAGCGTGATGGCGATGACGGGGACCAGGATGACGGCGGTGGAGATGGCCAGGGTGGCGAGCACGGTGCGGGCCACGTTCTTGCGCGGGTTCTCCAGCTCCTCGGAGAGGTAGACGGCCGTGGAGAAGCCCTGGGTGACGAAGAGCGCGATGGCGAGTCCGGAGACGACCAGGGCGCCGGTGACCAGCGAGTGGCCGCCGCCCTCGGTGGCGACCTGGCCATGAACGAGGGCGCCGACGCCGCGCTGCGAGTGGGCGAAGCCGAGGACCGCGACGACGCCCGCCGCGACGACCTCGAGGACGAGGAAGATGCCGGTGATCCAGGCGTTGGCGCGCAGGTCGAGCAGGCCGGCCAGGGTCGCGAGCAGCATGACGCCGGCGCCGGCGATCGGAGCCGGGATGTGCACGAGCGGGGCCAGGTAGTCGGCGGTTCCCATCGCGATCACCGGTGGCACGATCAGCACCACGAGCAGCGACAGTACGAACACCAGCCAGCCGGCCAGGCGGCCCGCGAGCGTGGAGACGATGGCGTACTCGCCGCCGGCGCTCGGGATCAGCGTGCCCAGCTCGGAGTAGCAGAACGCCACGCCGATACAGAGCAGCGAGCCGATCGCGATGGTCAGGGCCGCGTAGGTGCCGACGCCGGAGAACAGGTCCGGTACGACCACGAAGAGCGTCGAGGCCGGTGTCACGCACGACAGCGTGAGCAATGTACCGCCCACGACACCGATGGAACGCTTGAGTTTCTGCGGCACGGGCTCGATCTCGGGAGCGAGTGCGTGCGGTGCGCTGAGGGTGTCGGTCATCAGGCGGTTCCGATCGGTGCGGTGCGAGCGGTGTTACTGAGCGGGAGCGGTATCGCCTCCGAGGCGTCCGGTGATGAGATGGGTCGGTGGCTCCCGGGCTGAATGGAAGCCTGGGCAGAACCGCAGGTCAATGCCCCACCCACTGCGGAATCCGTCGTTCCGGTGGGCCCGAGCGGGGGCCGTGTGACGTTAAGGGCGCGATAAGGCTGCGTAAACGCTGCGTACGGGAACCGCAGCTACTGCGGCCGGACTTTTACCGCGCTTTACCCAGCCTCCGGCATCCGGACGGCCCCGCCGTGCGTCCGGGGTCCCCTCGGGTCACGTGCGGGCCAGGAGCGGGGCGGGCGCGGGACCCGCGACGGAGACCGGGTTCGGGGCCTGCGGGTAGCTGCCGAGGAGCAGGGCCTGGGGGGCGTGGCGGCGCAGTTCGGTGAACGCGCCGAAGACCGCCGGGTCGGCGATGTGGCCGTCGCACTCCAGGAAGAAGCAGTAGCGGCCGAGCGCGTCCCCGGTGGGGCGCGAGTTGATGGCCGTGAGGTTGGCGCCGTTACGGGCGAAGGCCCCGAGGACGCGGTGCAGGGCGCCCACGTGGTCGAGGAGCGGGAGCACGACGGAGGTGCGGTCGTGGCCGGTGGGCCCCGGTGTGACGGCGTCGGCGCCGGCGACCCGTACGAAGCGGGTCACGGCATCACGGCGCGCGCCGATGTCGGTGGCGAGGACGTCGAGCCCGTACCGCTCGGCCGTGGCGGGGGCGCAGACGGCGGCCGTCGCCGGATCGGCGTCCCGGGCCACGGCCGAAGCGGCCTCGGAGGTGGAGCCCACGGGCACGAACTCCGCCCCGGGGAGTTCGCGGGCGAGCCAGTCGCGGCACTGGCTGTGGGCGTGCGGATGGGTGAGGACCCGGCGGACCGTGGCCGGCGTCGCGCCCGGCGGGGCGGCCAGCGCGAAGGTCACGCGGAGCAGCGCCTCGCCCGTGATCAGCAGCGGTCCGCCGCGGACGAGTCCGTCGACGGTGGTGGGAACGACGCCCTCCACGGAGTTCTCCAGCGGCACCACCGCCGCGCCCGCGGCGCCGGAGCGGACCGCCGCGAGGGCCGTGGGCACGGAGGCGGCGGGCGTGAGCTCCTCGCCCGGTCCGACGAGGGTCCGCGCGGCGAGTTCCGTGAACGATCCGGCCGGGCCCAGATAGGCGACCTGCATCAGAGACTCCCTTTCTCGGAGGGATCGGTGGCAGCGGAGGAGAAGGAGGAAGAAGGGAAGGGGGAAGGGGACGGGGCGGAGGAAACAGGGGTGCTCCCGCGCTCGCCGGTCGAGGCGAGGGTCACCGCGGCGAGCAGCAGAGCCGCCGACGCGGCCGTGACCCAGCCCTGCGCCGCGCCCGTGTGCAGGACGGCGCCCAGCAGCACCGAGCTCGCCACCTGCCCGGCGATCATGCCGAGGCCGGCGGCCAGGACCCCGATGCGGCGGACGACCAGGACCGAGCCGAGGACGACGATCACGCCGAGCGTGCCGCCGGTGTAGTCGAGCGGGTTGCCGGGCCAGTCGGCGGGCGCGCCGTGGGCGGCCAGGTCGGCCGCGAGGGCGAGCAGCAGGATCACCGCACCGGTGAGGAAGCTGAGGATCACCGAGGGGTAGGCGTTGCCCGCGACCTCGTCGGTGCGCCCGTTGGCGGCCATCTGCAGCGACAGGCCCACCCCGGCGAGGAACGGCACGGCCGCCAGCCAGACCGTGCCGCGGTCGCCCGGTTCCAGGACGACCGGGGCGACGACGGCCACCACCGTGAGGGCGGCGCCGAGCCCGCGGCGTACGGAGACGCTCAGCGGGCCGCCGGGGCCGAGCCCGTAGTGGTCGACGAGCAGTCCGGCGAGCGTCTGGCCGGACACCAGGGCCAGGGCGTACAGCGCGGGCCCGAGCTCGGCGGCGACGGCGGCCTGGGTCAGCACCATGCAGCCGCCGGCCACGCCGCCCATGAGGTGCCAGGGCCGCAGCCTCCGGTCGCGCAGGGCGGGGCGGATCCGGCGGAACGCGGGCCGCAGGCCGGGCAGCAGCGGCGCGACGCACACCATGACGAGCAGGCTGAGCACGTCGGAGAAGGCGGCGGCGGGCACGGGTCTGATGCCGGTGCCGAGGCGCCCGTTGACGACGGACTCCAGGGTCAGCGCCGCGCCGGTGCCGAGGGCCGCGAGGAGGGGCAGCGGGCGCGGCCGGGCGCGCGGGGGCCGGGGAACGGGGCCGGCCGCCGCGCGGGGCGGGCGGATGCCGGTCGTGTCGGCGGGTGCGGGTGGGGTGGGCATGGGTCCTCCGTCCGGACGCTCACGAGAGGGGCAGCCGTGCGATGCGCTCCAGGGCGCGCCGGACGTCGTCGCGGCCGAGGTCGCGGTGGGTCGTCAGGCGGACGCGGCCGCCGACGGGCACGGTCAGGACGCCGGCGCGGGTGAGCGCGTCGACGGTGGCGGTGACGTCGGGGACGCGGGCCAGGACGATGTTCGTCCGCGGCTCCGTGACGTCCCAGCCGAGCGCGGCGAGGCCCTCGGCGAGGAGCCGGGCGTGCTCGTGGTCGTCGGCGAGCCGGTCGATCCCGTCGAGGGCGACGAGCCCGGCGGCGCCGAGCACACCGCCCTGGCGGACGCCGCCGCCGAGCATCTTGCGCACCCGCCGGGCCTCCGCGACGAACGCGGCGCTGCCGCCGACGACCGAGCCGACGGGCGCGCCGAGCCCCTTGCTGAGGCACGCCTGGACGGTGTCGGCGCCACGGGTCAGCTCGGCCGGCTTGACGCCGAGGGCGACAGCGGCGTGCCAGATCCGGGCCCCGTCGAGGTGCACGGCGAGCCCGAGTCCGTGCGCGGTGTCCGTCAGCTCCGTGTGCGCCTCGGGCGGTACGACGGTGCCGCCCGCCGCGTTGTGGGTGTTCTCCAGGCAGAGCAGCGTGGTCCGCAGCGCGAAGTACGGGCCGGCCTCGCCCGCGACCGCCCGGACGTCGTCGGCGGCCACGGCGCCGGGCAGGTCCGGCCGCCAGCGCAGGGCGTGCGCCATGCCGCCGGCCAGCCAGCTGGCGGTGCCGACCTCGCTCTCCAGGACGTGCGCGCGCTCGGGGGCGAGGAAGCGGTCGCCGGGCCGCAGGTGCAGGAAGAGCGCGATGAGGTTGCCCATGGAGCCGCTGGGCACCCACAGCGTCGCCTCCACGCCGAGCAGCTCGGCGGCCTTCTCCTCCAGGGCGCGCAGCGTGGGGTCGCCGTCCAGGACGTCGTCGGCGACCTCGGCGGCCGCCATGGCGGCGCGCATCCGGGCGTCGGGCCGGGTGACGGTGTCGGAGCGGAAGTCCAGGACGCCGGTCACGCCGAGGCTCCTTCGGTCCTCGCCGGTGCGGCGAGCAGTTCGCGCAGCGCGTCCGCGATGAAGGCGGCCGCCTTCGGCTCGCCGCCCCCGCCCGCCAGGTGGCCCCAGATGCCCGGGATCTCCCGCACCTCGCCGTTCGGGACGAAGGAGACGGACCATTCCTCGTCGGCCGGCGGGAAGTAGAGGTCGGTTTCCGAGGGCAGCGCGAGGAGCCGGGCCCGGATGGTGCCGAGGGCGCGCGCGGTGTCGCCGTCGAAGCCGGGGGTGGTGCCGACGTCGGCGCGCTGCCAGGTGTCGAGCATGGCGAGCAGGTCGTTGGCGTCGGCGTGGTGGAAGTTCATCTCCCAGAAGTGGGCGAGGAAGTCCTCCAGGGACGCGGCGCCGAGCTCGCGGTAGGCGTGGGTCCGGTAGAACGCCTGGGAGAAGCCCCAGCCGGCGTAGACCCGGGCGAAGGCGCGCAGTCCGGCGCGCGGCGGGCGCTCGTACCAGCCGCCCCGCCAGTCCTGGTCTGTGGTGAGCGCGGCCCGTACGCCCTCCAGGAACACCTGGTTGTGCGGGGAGGTGCGGGCCGCGCCGCAGTAGGGCGCCGCCCGCTCGACCATCGCGGGGTGGCTGACGGCCCACTGGTAGGTCTGCAGGGCGCCCATGGAGCAGCCGGTGACCAGCGCGAGCCGTTCGATGCCGAGGCCCTCGGTGACGAGCCGGTGCTGGGCGGCCACGTTGTCGCGGACGCTGACGGCAGGGAAGCGGGCCCGGTCGTAGGGCGGCGGCGTGTTGGAGGGCGAGGAGGACAGGCCGTTGCCGAAGAGGTTGGGCACGATGACGAAGTACGTGTCGGTGTCCAGGGCCCGGCCGGGGCCGATGAGCCACTCGTTGGCCTCGTGGGTGCCGGCGAACCAGGTGGGGAACAGCACGGCGTTGGACCGGTCCGCGTTCAGCGTGCCGTAGGTGCGGTAGGCGAGCCGCGCGGGGCGCAGCGTGGCGCCGCTCTCCAGGACGAAGTCCTCGATCTCGTACACGTCGTGGGTCATGGTCGGTCTTCTTCTCCTAGCGGGGTACGGGGGTTCAGCGGACGCAGCCGGTGGCGAGCCGCGCGAGGGCGGCCGGGTCCCCGGCGGCGCCGTCCGGCAGCCGGCCCAGGCGGCGCTGCACGAGGAGGGAGCAGAGCAGGTCGAGGAGCAGCCGGGTGCGGACGCCGACGGGCACGGGCTCGGAGAAGCGTCCGGACACGTGCCCGGGTACGCCCTCGTCGGCGGCGCTCTCGCGGGCGGCGAGTGCGACGAGGTCCGCGACCCGCGCTTCGAGGTGCCGGCGGCGGGCGAGCGCGCCCGGGGCCTCCTCCCGGCCGTCGCGGATGCTCAGGAGCAGTTCGAGACGCGCCCGCCCGTCGGCCGGCAGTTCGAGCGCCGTCCGTACGAAGTGGGCGAGCCGGTCCGTGCCCCGGTGGGCGGCGCAGGGCGCGGCCACCGCGTCGAGCACGGGCGCGAAGTGCGCGGCGGCCTCGTCGAGGGCCTGGACGTACAGCTCCGCCTTGCCCAGGACGTGGTGGTAGATGGACGACTTGGAGATGCTGAGGCGGGCGGCGAGGTGCTCCATGCTGGTGCCCTCGTAGCCGCGCTCGACGAACGCCTGCACGGCGCAGTCGAGCAGCGTCGCCCGGCTGCGCGGAAGCCGGCCCGGGCGGCGGGGGCGGGCCGGGGCGGCGGCGGTCACCGTATCCGCCAGGCGGAGCCGGCGGCGTTCGCTCCCGCGGGGTCCGTGCCCGCGGGGTCGGTGCCGCGCCGGTCCCGGACCCGGTCGAGCTTGCCCGTCGAGCGCTCCAGGCTGCCGGGCTCGCACACCTCGACGGCCATGCCGAGCCCGGTGATCTCGCGCAGCGCGCGCACCAGGGCCCGGCCCGCCTCCTCGCGTTCCTGCTCGCCCGTGGCGGCGGAGTGGGCCTCGGCCCGTACGGTGACGCGGTCGAGGCGTCCCTCGCGGGTGAGTTCGACGCGGAAGTGCGGGGCCAGGCCGTCGGTGCGCAGCACCGCCTCCTCCACCTGCGACGGGAAGAGGTTGACTCCGCGCACGACGAGCATGTCGTCGCTGCGCCCGCGGAACCGTTCCAGACGCCGGAAGGTGCCGAAGGCGGTGCCGGGCAGCAACCGGGTGAGGTCCCGGGTGCGGTAGCGGACGAGGGGCATGGCCTCCTTGGTGAGGGAGGTCAGGACGAGTTCGCCCGGGCTGCCGTCCTGCTGCGCGGCGAGGCTCGCCGGGTCGACGACCTCGGGCAGGAAGTGGTCCTCCCAGACGTGCACGCCGTCCTTGGTGCGCACGCTCTCGCCGGCGACGCCGGGGCCGAGCGCCTCCGACAGGCCGTAGATGTCGAGCGCGTCGATGCCGGCCCGCTCCTCGATCTCGGCGCGCATGGACTCGGTCCACGGCTCGGCGCCGAGGAGGCCGACGCGCAGCGAGGTGGAGCGCGGGTCGATGCCCTGCCGCTCGCACTCGTCGAGCAGCGTGAGCAGATAGGAGGGGGTGGCCATGATCACCGTGGGGCGCAGGTCGCGGATGAGGCCGACCTGGCGGCCGGTCATCGCGACGGACGCCGGGACGACCGTGCAGCCGAGGCGTTCGGCGCCGTAGTGGGCGCCGAGGCCGCCGGTGAACAGGCCGTAGCCGTAGGCGATGTGGACCCGGTCGCCAGGGCGGACGCCGGCCGCGCGCAGGCACCGGGCCACCAGGTCGGACCAGCGGTCCACGTCGCCGTCGGTGTAGGGGACGATCGTGGGCTGTCCGGTGGTGCCGCTGGAGGCGTGGATACGGCTGATCCGCTCGTCGGGGACCGCGCAGAGGCCGAGCGGGTAGTGGGCGCGCAGGTCGGCCTTGGTGGTGAAGGGGAAGCGGGCGAGGTCGGCGAGGGTGCGGCAGTCGTCGGGGGTGACGCCGGCCGCGTCGAAGGACTTGCGGTAGAAGGGCACGTGGTCGTAGGCGTGGCGCAGGGTGCGGCGCAGCCTGCGCAGTTGGAGGGCGGCGAGCTCGTCGGCCGCGAGCTCGGGGACGAGGCCCGCCCGGTCGGCGGACGAGGCCGGGGAGTGGGTCACGGGGGCTCCGTTCTCCGCACGCGGCGGCACGGGGTGGGGGGTGGCGGGTGATGGTGCGTGCAGGGTGGTGTGCGTGCCGGGTGAGGTGCGGCTGTCAGTGGTCGGCGAGGGCGAGGGCGGGGTGCTCCGCGAGGTCGGCGACATGGCGCAGGAAGCCGCCGGCGGTCTCGCCGTCGCAGACCCGGTGGTCGAAGACGAGGGCGAACTGGCAGATCTGCCGTACGGTCAGCTCGCCGCCGACGACCCAGGGGCGGGCCAGGATCCGGCCGACGCCGAGGATCCCGGCCTCGGGCGGGTTGAGCAGGGGTGAGCTGCCGTCGACGCCGAACCCGCCGTAGTTGTTCAACGTGAAGGTGGAGCCGGTGAGTTCGGCCGGCGGCAGCTCGCCGGACCGGGCGGCGGCCACCAGCCGGGTGATCTCGCGCTGCGTCTCCGAGGCGGTCAGCGCGCCGGCCCCGCGGACCACGGGGACGAGCAGTCCGCGGGGTGTCTGGGCGGCGATGCCGAGGTCGACGTCGGCGTAGCGCACGATCTCCTCGCCGTGGACGGAGGCGTTGAGGCCGGGGAAGCGCCGCAGGCCCGAGACGGTGATCCGGGCGAGCAGGGCGAGCAGCCCGGGGGCGTCGGCGGAGCGGGCGCGCAGGGTGTCGCGGAGCCGTACGAGCTCGGTGACGTCCGCGTCGACCCACACCGTGGCGGTGGGGACGGCGGCGGAGCGGGTGAGCCGCTCGGCGATGGTCCGGCGGATTCCGGTGAGCGGGATGCGGGAGGCCACGGCGGGGCCGCCGGGCACGGGCGTGGCGGTGTCGGAGGCGGCAGCGGTGGCCGCGGTGTCGGTCTCGGCGGGCGGGGTGGCGGACTCGACGTCCCTGCGGGTGATGAGCCCGCCCGGCCCGGTGCCCCGGAGGTGACGCAGGTCCAGGCCGCGGTCGGCGGCGAGCCGGCGCACGACCGGCGAGAGCACCGCGGGCACGGCCGGGGCGGTCGGGTGGGCGACGGCGGTACGGGCCGGGGCGCGGCTCCCGGCGGCCTGCCGCGGGGCGTGCGCGGCCGTCGCGCGCCGGCGCCGTCGGCCCTTCGTACCGGCGTCGGGCGCGGTCCCGTACCCGACCAGGACGTTGCCGGAGCCCTGCGCGGGCGGCGGGCCGGCGGTGTCGCCCACGGTGAGGAGCGGCGCGTCGACGGCGACCGTGCCGCCCTCGGGGGCGTGCAGGGCGGTGACGACACCGGCGTACGGGGAGGGCACCTCGACGACCGACTTGGCGGTCTCCACCTCGACGAGCGGCTGGTCGACGGCGACGATGTCGCCGACGGCGACCAGCCAGCGGACGATCTCCGCGTCGACCAGCCCCTCCCCCAGGTCGGGCAGCCGGAACTCGCGCGCGCTCACGCCCCGTCCTCCCACTGCAGCGAGTCGACGGCGTCGAGGATCCGGTCGACGTCGGGGAGATGATGGCGCTCCAACTTGGGTGGCGGATACGGGATGTGAAGTCCCGTCACCCGACGCACCGGGGCGTGCAGATGGTGGAAGCAGCGTTCGGTGACGCGGGCGGCGAGCTCGGCGGCGATCGACGCGAAGCCGGACGCCTCGGCCACCACGACGGCCCGGCCGGTGCGCCGGACGCTCTCCACGACGGTTTCCTCGTCGAGCGGCGCCACGCTGCGCAGGTCCACGACCTCGAGCTCGCGGCCCTCGTCGGCGGCGGTCTCGGCGGCTTCGAGCGCGACCGGCACGGCGGGCCCGTACGCGATCAGGGTGGCGTCGGTGCCCGGCCTGCGGACGACGGCCGTGCCGAGGGGTTCGGTACGGGCCGGCAGGGCGGCGTCCTGGCGCGACCAGTACAGCCGCTTGGGCTCCAGGAAGACCACCGGGTCGGGGTGGTCGACGGCGTCGCGGAGCAGGCTGTAGGCGTCGGCGACGGTGGCGGGGGCGACGACGGTGAGCCCGGCGGTGTGCGCGTAGTAGCTCTCGGAGGAGTCGCTGTGGTGCTCGACGCCGCCGATGCCGCCCCCGTACGGCACCCGGATGACCATGGGGAGCGGCAGCCGGCCGCGGGTGCGGTTGCGCATCTTGGCGACATGGCCGACGACCTGCTCGAAGGCGGGCAGCGCGAAGGCGTCGAACTGCATCTCCACCACGGGCCGGAAGCCGTTCATCGCCATGCCGACGGCCATGCCGACGATCGCGGACTCGGCGAGCGGGGTGTCGAAGCAGCGTTCGGCGCCGAAGGCGGACTGCAGGCCGTCGGTGATGCGGAAGACGCCGCCGAGCCGGCCCACGTCCTCGCCGAAGACGACGACCGAGTCGTCCGCGGCCATGGCGTGGACGAGGGCGCGGTTGAGGGCCTCGGCCATGGAGGTGGGGCGCAGGGCCGGTACGGCGGTGGGGGCGGCGGGCGCGGGCGGCCCGGTCGGTATCGCGGGGCGGGCGCCGGTCTCGGTCACAAGGGTCATGGTGTGTCGTCCTCGTCAAGGAGTTCGCGCCGCACCAGGGCGAGGTCGCGGGCGAGTTGGGCGGAGTCGTCGGCCGTCACCTGGCTGAGCAGCGCCTCGGGGGACGGCGGGCCGGAGCGGACGAGGCCGGTGCGCAGCGCCGCCGCGCGTTCCTCGGCCGCGTCGGCGGCGGCCCGGATGCCGGCCTCGTCGAGCAGTCCGCGGGCGGTGAGGTAGGTCTCCAGGCGGGTGATCGGGTCGCGGCGCCGCCACCGGGCGACCTCGTCGGCCTCGCGGTAGCGGCCGGCGTCGTCGGCGTTGGAGTGGGGCTCGATGCGGTAGGTGTGCGCCTCGACGAGCATGGGGCCGGCGCCGGCGCGGGCGCGCTCGACGGCGTGGCGCAGGACGCCGAGGACGGCGGCGACGTCGTTGCCGTCGACGCGTTCGCCGGGCATGCCGTAGCCGATGCCCTTGTGGGCGAGGGAGGGTGCGGCCGTCTGGCGGTCGAGCGGCACCGAGATGGCGTAGCCGTTGTTCTGGACGAGGAAGACGACGGGCGCCTTGAAGACGGCGGCGAAGTTCAGCGCCTCGTGGAAGTCGCCCTCGCTGGTGGCCCCGTCGCCGATGAGCACCAGGGCGACGGTGTCCTCGCCGCGCAGCCGGGCGGCGTGGGCGAGGCCGACGGCGTGCGGCGCCTGGGTGGCGAGCGGGGTGCACTGGGGGGCGACGCGGTGGGCGACGGGGTCGTAGCCGCAGTGCCAGTCGCCGCGCATGAGGGTGAGGGTCTCGACGGGGTCGACGCCCCGGGTCATGACCGCCACGCAGTCGCGGTAGGTGGGGAACAGCCAGTCGCGCGGGCCGAGCGCGAGCGCGGCCCCGATCTGGCAGGCCTCCTGGCCGGCCGACGACGGGTAGACGGCGAGTTCGCCCTGCTTGGCCAGGTTGGTGGCCTGCTGGTCGAGGCGCCGGCCGGTGACGAGGGCGCGGTGGGCGGCGAGCAGTTCGGTGTCGTCGGGTACGGGGTAGGGCCGGGGCCCGGGCGGCACGGCCCGGCCGTCGGCGTCGACGAAGGTGACGGGCCGGGCGGACGGGAGCAGCGCGAGCTCGGGATCCCGTACGGCCTCCGGCGCGGCGGCCGGGCTCATGCCGTCGCCTCCTTCTTCAGCCGCACCACGTTGAGCAGGGCGAGCACGGCCAGGACGGCGCCGGTGACGAAGACCGCCGTCAGACCGGCGTTGTCGACGATGAGGCCGCCGACGAGCGAGCCGAGGCCGACCGAGACGTTGAAGCCGAGGACGAAGAGCGAGGTGGCCGCCTCGGGCGAGTCGCCGGCGTAGGTGAAGACCACGGTCTGGACGCAGACCGGGATGGCGGTGAAGGACAGGCCCCACAGCACCAGGAGCAGATAGACGCCCGGCTGGAAGCGGCCGACAGCGAGCAGGGCGACCAGGGTCGCGGTGAGCACGGCGATGGCGACGAGCAGGGTGCCGCGCAGGTTGCGGGCGGCCGCGGCGCCGCCCACGAAGTTGCCGGCGACGCCGGCGACTCCGTACACGAGCAGCATGGTGCTGATCATCTTCGGGTCGATGCCGGCCCGCTGCTCCAGATAGGGGGCGAGGTAGGTGTAGGCGGCGAAGTGCCCGGCGACGACGAGGACGGTGATGACGACGGCGGTGAGGATGTTGCCGTTCTTCAGCAGCCGGGGCAGGTCGGCGACGCGGGCGGCGTTGGTGGACGGCAGCTTGGGCAGCAGGACGGCGGCGGCGACCAGGAAGACGACGCCGAGCCCGGCGATGGCGTGGAACACAGTGCGCCAGTCGGTGTGTTCGCCGATGAACGTGCCGAGCGGCACGCCGATCACGGACGCGACGGAGATGCCGCCGAAGACCACGGAGGTGGCGCGGACGGCGTCCTTGGGCGCGACCAGACGCAGCGCGATGCTGGCGGCGATGGACCACATCAGGCCGTGGGCGAAGCCGAGCACCACACGGGCCGTCATCAGGACCGCGAAGTTCGGGGCGAGCGCGGTGAGTTCGTTGCCCGCGATGAGCACGAGGGCGAGCACCAGCATGAGCAGCCGGCGGTCGACGGTGCGGGTGAAGCTGGTCATGAACGGGGCGGCGAGGCCCGCGATGCCGCCGAAGAGCGTGACGGCGAGGCCGGTGGTGCCGGTGGAGACGTCGAGGTCGGGGCCGATGGCGGTGAGCAGGCCGATCGGGACCATCTCGGTCGTGGTGAACGCGAAGACGGCCAGGGAGAGGGAGACGGTGGCCAGCCAGTAGCGCGCCGGGGTGCGTTCGGCGGGGGCGGCCGCGGCTCCGGCGGGCTCGGTGGCGGCCGTGGACCGGTGGTCGGTCGAGTGGGTCATGCGTGGTCCTCGGGGGTGGCGTGGGGCGCGTACGGGTCGGGGGTGTCGGCGGGGCCGGTGTCGAGCGTGTCCAGGGCGTCGAGGGCGGCCTGGAAGGGGGCGAGCGGGGGCAGGAAGAGCCCGGCGCCGATGTGTCCGCCGTCGCGGTGCGAGGCACCCATGTGGATCACGGGCGGGATGCCGGTGTCGGCGACCAGGCGGGCGTCGATACCGGTGGGCGTGCCGCGGAAGCGGAGGAACGGGATGCGGTAGACCGGGTGTTCGGCGAGCGTGATCCGGTACATCCGGTGGGTCTGCTCGACCATGCCCTCGGGCGAGCCGGCCGAGTAGTCCTGCATGGGCATGGCGGCCGCCGCGGCCATCCCGCCGAGGCCGATGGTCTCGGTGATGGTGGACTCGCCCCCCATGAAGGCCAGGTCGTCCGGCGTGAAGCCGTCGAAGAGCTTGATGGGCAGGCTCGTGATGGGCGGCAGCGGGTGCCGGAACCACCGGTCGCCGGTGCCGGAGAGCCGCAGCGCGAACTCCTTGCCGCTGACGGTCATCGCGGTGACGACGCTGCTGCCGGCGATGCCGGAGGCGGCGTCCGCGGCGGCCTTGCCGGCGGCCATCGACAGGTGCAGGAAGAAGTACTCGGACTCGGTGAGGAAGACCGACAGGTCGAGCGCCCGCCGGTCGTCGACGAGGTCCCGCGCGGCGAGCAGCGCCTCCTGGATCCTGGCCCGGAAGATCAGCGAGGCCGCGATGTTACGGCTGTGCAGGTCGTCGCCCATGTTGAGGGCGCGCCGGATGATGGGCTGGAGCGGGATCCCGCCGACCGAGCGGACGGCCTCGGCGAGCGTGGGCGCGATGACGTCCCGTACGTACGCCATCTGTTTGAGGACGGCGTCGTTGCTGACGCCGAAGGTGAGCGACTCCCGGGCGATGCCCTCGTTCATCCGGCAGTGCCCGGTGGTGCCGTTGGCCCGGTCCTCGACGACCAGGACCGGCATGGAGGCCGAGCAGACACCGCTGACCGAGCCCACCGCGCCGTGGTCGTGGCAGGGCTCGACGCGGATGTCGCCGGAGGCGAGGCGGGCGTCGGCCTCCTCGGGGGTGGCGGCGAGCCCCTCGAAGAGGACGGCGCCGATGATGGCGGTGCGCTGCCCGCCCTCGTAGGAGGCCCAGTCCAGCGGGGCACCGGAGGTGAGGATGGTGCGCGGCGTCATGCCGGGCAGGACCTCGCCCGCGGGGCGGACGTCCACCAGGACCGGCTCGGAGGCGACGATCCGGCGGACGGCCTCCGCGTTGGCGCGCTGCCGCCGCTCGGTGCGGCCGGGGCCGGTGACGGCGTCCGTGGTGGGCGTCATGGGGTGCTCCTGTTCGGCTGGGTGCGGACGCGGACGGTCTTGGCGAAGCGTTCGGCGACGGCGTGGATGTCCTCGCCCTCGGGGGCGTCCACGACGATCGACACGGCGCGGCCGCCGGAGTCGGTGAGTTCGCCGAGCGGGTCGCCGGGCTCCCGGGTGACGACCACGGCGCAGAGCCGGGGCGGGGCGTCGGGCGTGGTGGGGACGAACTCGGGCCAGGCGCCGTCCCGGGTGATCCAGGAGGCGGCGGTCTCGTCGCAGGTAACGTCGGCGAGTACGCCGTGCGGATGGTCGAGGTAGAGCTGCCGGGCGCGGCGGCGGGCGGGCGCGACCAGCGGCCGCTCGCCGAGGGCCAGGTCGAGGAGCGCGGGCTCCAGGGGGCGGCCGGAGGCGAGGTGCCAGAGCTTGGTGATGGCGTCGCCGGGCGGGCGGACGGCGATCTCCATCAGGACGACGCCGTCGGGGCCGAGCCGGAACTCGGCGTGGCTCATCCCGGTGCCGAAGCCGATGGCCGCGAGGAGCCGGGCGTTGGCCTCCAGGAGCCTGGCCTCGTCGGCGGCGCCGAGCGCCGGGGCGGGCGAGGTGTGGCCGGTCTCGGTGAACCAGCGGGTGGCGCACTCGTTGGTGTCCTTGGCGGTGACGCCCGCCCAGACGGTCTCCCCCGCGTAGACGAGGGCCTCGACGGAGTACTCGGCGCCGCGGGCCCGCTCCTCCAGGAGCAGCGTCTCGTCCTCGGGGTAGTGGGCGAGTTCGGCGCGGAGTTCGGCGAGGGTGCCGACGGCCCGTACGCCGGAGCTGGACATCCGGCCGGCGGGCTTGAGCACGGCGGGCAGCGGTACGTCGCCGAGCAGACGCCCGAGCACGGCCGCGCTGTCGTCGTCCTCGCCGTCGCCGTCGTGGCCGCGGGCGGCGGCCCGGGCCTCGGCGCCCACCAGGGTCCAGCGGGGGGCGAGGTCCGGCGCGGCGAGCCGCTGGAGCACCTTGTTGCGGGAGACGCGGGCCGCGTGGGCGCCGGGGCCGGGCAGTCCGAGCGCCTCGGCGAGCGTGCCGGCGGGTTCGGCGAACACCTCGCCGCAGTTGAGCAGCGCCTTCACGTCGTAGGCGCGCAGCAGTCCGTGGACGGCGCCGACGAGGGTGTCGAGGGTGCAGTCGGGGACCTGGACGACCTCGGTGGCCCGGGACAGTGGGTGGGCCGGGTCGGCGCGGTGCGCGGCGAGCCGGTCGGCCGGGGTCTCCGGGCCGACGACGGCGAGGACGGCGAGGCCGCGGCTCTCGGCGTCGGTGAGCAGCTGGAGGTGGCGGCAGATCACCACGAGGTCGGTGATGAGGAGCAGGGCGGGGGGCCGGCAGGGCGGCTGGGCGTTCTCGCTCACCGGGTCACCGTCCGTTCCCGTTCCGCGCGCCGGGCACCGCCGGCACGGAACGCTCGGTGACGGTGCGGCCCTCGCGGATCCGCAGCACGGCGTGCGGCTGCATGCCGTCGAGGAAGAGCTGGAGGGTGCGCTCCTCGCTCCAGCCGGCGAGCCGGTACTCGTTGGCGTCGATGTGGACGAGGGCGTACGGCTGGCCGGTGGCCCGGTCGCCCTGGTGGAGGACGAGCTGGGTGCCGTCGTCGCGGACGGTGACCTCGGTCCAGGGCTGGTCGTCGTCGAGGGTGCCGTCCTCCTCCCACAGCGGGAAGCTCGCCGGGATCTCGAACGAGCACTCCAGGCGGGCGCGTTCCTCGGCGCGCTGGCCGCAGCTGGGGCGGTTGTAGAGGACCTCGCCGCACTCGAAGTACTCCTGCCACCCGGCGGGGAAGACCCGGGCCAGGCCGGGCGTGACGAGCGCGTCGATCACGAGGTGGACGCGCGGCTCGGGGCCGGTGTTCTCGACGTGGTGGACGCGGCTGAAGTCGCCGAACCAGAACTCGCCGGGCTGCCAGCGGTGCGTGACGCCGTCGAGGACGAGCAGCGCCTTCGGGTTGGTGGTGACGGGGACGTGCAGCCGGGCGACGCCCCAGCGCGGGCCGTACTTGGGGTCGGTGTGGTCGATGCCGACGGTGTCGGTGCCGAGCGCCATGAAGCGTACGGCGTGCAGCGGCGCCGGGATGGAGTCGAGCACCTCGCGGACGTACGGCATGCCGTCGAGCCACTCGGTGGGCGCGAAGTCCCGCGGGCCGGGGCCGCCGGGGTCGGTGCGGGTGCCGTCGCCGCCGGGGCTGCGCAGCGCGAGGCAGCGCCAGTCGACGTCGGTGGCGGCGCCGACGCCGGACTCGGAGTAGACGCGCTGCTTCTCCCAGGTACGGGTGCGGGCGGCGTCGAGTTCGGCGAGGAGGCGCTCGGGGTCGTAGCTCGCGGCGAGCCGGGCGGCCTCGGCGGGCATGGCCGTGCCGCGGGCCGGGGCGGCGAGGTCGGGGGCGCTGGTCATGGCGGGTCCTTTCGGTAGGGGGTCGGCGGGCAGTTCGGCCGATGGCGGGCGGTCAGCGGCCGGCGGTGCGCAGGGAGGCCGCGGGGGCCGGGGCCGCCTGGGTGTCGGCGTGCTGCTGGTGCCAGCGCTCGAGCATGTAGAGCGTCCACAGGGCGTAGGTGTGCTCGGGGCGGAAGGCGGTGACGAAGGCGCGCAGCGCGTCCGGGGCGAAGTAGCCGCGTTCCAGGGAGGCTTCGGACAGCAGCGTGGTCTGGATGTCGGGGCGCAGCGTGGTGCCGAGCCAGCTCTCCAGCGGGACGGCCAGCTCCTGCTTGGGCCGGTGGATCACCGAGTCCGGTACGTAGCGGGCGGCGACCTGCTTGAGCAGGAGCTTCTCGTTGCCGTCGACGAGTTTGGCGGCCGCCGGTACGCGGGTGACGTAGTCGATGAGCCGGTGGTCGAGGAGCGGGCTGCGCGGCTCGACGGAGTGGGCCATCGCCATCCGGTCGATCTTGACGAGCTGCGCGTCGGGCAGCCAGAAGCCGCAGTCGACCTCCATGACGCGGTCGAGGTCGGGCCGGTGCGCGGCGGTGCGGGCGAAGCGGTCGCGCAGGTGGTTGACGGGGTACTCGGGAAGCCGCGCGATGAAGGCGGGGTCGTACAGGCGGTGCTTGAGTCCGCCGCGCACGCCGTCGACGAGGACGGCCTGGTAGCGGTCGGCGAGGGAGCCGTCGCCCGCGGCCAGCGCCTCGGTGTCGACCCTCGCGGCCGACGCCGGGTCGATGTGGGGAAGTTGCTCGAAGGTGCGGTAGCGCCGGTAGCCGGCGAAGATCTCGTCGGAGCCGTCGCCGGTGAGGACGACGGTGACGTGCTCGCGGGCCAGCCGGTACATGCAGTCGGCGGCGATCGCGGACGGGAAGGCGTACGGCTCGCCCATGTGCGTGAGGATCCGGTCGACGGACCTGCGGGCGTCCGCGACGCCGATGCGGTACGTGTGGTGCTCGGTGCCGCAGTGGTCGGCGACCAGCCGGGCGTACACGGACTCGTCGAAGGCGTCGTGCTCGAAGCCGACGGAGAAGGTGTGCAGCCGGCGGCCCAGCTGGCGGGCGGCCACGGCGACGACGAGGCTGGAGTCGAGGCCGCCGCTGAGCATGGCGCCCAGCGGCACCTCCGACTCCAGGCGGTCGGCAACGGCCCGCTGGATCAGCGCGTCGACGGTGTCGGCAGCGCGGCGCGGGTCGGCGGCCTCGGCCGGGTCGGCGGTGAACTCGAAGCGCCAGTAGCGGCGGTGCTTCTCGGGCCGGCCGGCCTCGAAGTCGAGGACGGTGCCGGGCTCGACCTTGCGCACGTCCCGGTAGATGGTGTGCGGGGCGGGCACGACCCGGTAGGAGAGGTACTGGTCGACGGCGAGCGGGTCGACCGCACGGTCGATGCCCGGGTGGCGCATCAGCGCGTTGAGCTCGGACGCGAACACCACGGTGCCGTCCGCGAGCCGGCTGTAGAACAGCGGCTTCTTGCCGACCCGGTCGGTGACGAGCAGCAGCCGGCCGGTACGGGTGTCGTGCAGGGCGATCGAGTACATGCCGTGCAGCCGGTCGACGAAGTCCTCGCCGAGCACCTCGTACAGCGCGGGCAGGATGTGCGCGTCGCTGCCGCCGCGCACCGGGCGGCCCCGGTCGGCGAGGAAGCGGCGCAGCGCCCGGTGGTTGTAGATCTCGCCGTTGAGGACGACGACGATGCCGCGGTCCTCGCTGTACGCGGGCTGGGAGCCGTCGGCGAGGCCGATCACCTTGAGCCGGCACATGCCGAGCGCGGCACGCTCGTCGTGGTGGTAGCCCTCCTCGTCGGGGCCGCGGTGTGCCATGGCGGCGCAGGCGGCGGCCGGGAAGCCGCTGAGGGGTTCGCTCGTGCCGAAGGAGACGGTTCCGGCGATGCCGCACACGGCTCAGCCCTCCTTCACGTCGAAGCGGCGCTTCGCGTGGTCGGTCCGGATGCCGTCGGCGGGCACGGCGACGACCTCGATCTCGCCGACCAGGCCGGAGTCGATCATCTGGGCGACGTCCGGCGCCGCCTCCCGCAACAGACGCCGTACGGCGCTGAGTTCGCGGTCGGTGACGCGGTCCGTGACGACCCGGATGCGCAGCCCGTCGTCGTTGGCGACCTCGAAGGGCCGGCGCGGGAACACCTCGGCCATGGCGGCGCAGACGTCGTGGTTGCTGATCCGCTCGCCGTGCTTGAAGTCGCCGCCGAGCCGGCCGTCGATGCGCTGGAAGGCGTGGACGGTGCGGCCGTCGAGAGTGATCTCCTGGAGTCCGGTGATCACGTCGCCGGTGACGTAGCGCAGGGCGGGGAAGTAGGCGCGGGTGAAGGAGGTGAGGAGCAGGGCGCCGCTGCCGCCGCCCGCGGCAGGGCTGCCCGCGTCGGCGTCCTTGTACAGCTCCTGGGGCGGCACGACCTCGGGGAGGATGTGGTCGTGGAAGTGGTAGAGGCCGGTGCGCGCGTCGTGGTGGGCGATGGCGCCGATCTCGATGCTGCCGAAGATGTCGAGCACCTCGCCGAAGCCGATGCCGAAGTGGCGGGCGACCTGCCGGCGCCAGTTCTCGGGGGCGAGGTCGCCGACGACGATGATCCGGCGGGGCGCGATGGCGAGTTCGGGCGAGCGCATGAGCCGGTCGAGGATCATCGGCATGGTGAAGAGCAGCTCGGGCTGCCATGCGTTGAGCTTCTCGACGTGCTGCTCGATGGGCAGCTGGAAGTCGATGTCGTGGGCGCGGAAGCCCATCTCCTCGAAGATGCGGCGGGCGGAGGCGGCGGCGTGCCCGGTGCCGAGGTCGGCGACGGCGGGCGAGCCGGCCGGGAGGTCGCCGGCGAACTCCTGGAAGAGCGCCTTGCGCTGGGCGGCGTAGGCGTCGTCGTCGGCGGGGCTGTAGAGGATCCGCTTGCGCAGCCCCGTGGCGGTGCCGGAGGTGAAGTAGGCGGAGGCGTCGGGGAGATGGGCGTGGTCGGCGGTGTAGTAGTGCTCGGTGAGCAGCTCGGGGCCGAGGATCGGCAGGTCGGCCAGGCGTCCGGAGCCGCGGACGCCCCGGGCGTCGAGCAGCCGGCCGTACCAGGGGAAGCGCTCGGCGTGGCGCGCGGCGAGGGCGGCGATGTCGGCGGAGCGGGCGGCGCCCCAGGCCCGGGCGGCGGAGCCGGAGGCGGCGGTGTCGGGTGCGGAGGGAGCGGCGGGAAGGGTGGTCACGACGGGTTCTCCTGGTCGGGGGTGGTGGGCGCGGGGGCGCGTCTCGGCGGCGTGTGGCTAGCCCCAGCGCTCGGTCTCGCCGAAGAAGTCCGGTACGGCGACGGCCAGTCCGCGCTCGACGGCGGCGCGGTAGACGCTCAGGCCGACCGCCAGGTCGAGGACGCCGAGGCCGAACGGGGAGAAGACGCGGGGCAGGCCGGTCGCGGGCTTGACCTCGCCGCGCAGCACCTGGGCGAGGGTGCCGTCGAGGAAGTCCCGGTGGCCGTATGCCTGTTCCGCGAGGTGCGGGGAGGTGTTGGCGGTCATGCAGTGGTCGATGTCGTCGAGGATGTTCTGGGACTCGGCGACGATCTCCGGGGCGAGGTCGCGCAGCGAGACGTGCAGGACGGTCTGTCCGGCGGTGAAGGTGCCGGGCCGGGTGACCCAGGGCTCGCCGGCCGTGGTGGCGAAGACGACGACGTCGGCGCCGTCGACGGCCCGCTCGAAGTCGTCCTCGCGCTCGGCCCGGTGACCGAGGCGCGTCACGTGCCGCTGGAGCGCGTCGGCGTAGCCGGCGACGCGGTCGTGGATGACGTACCGGTCGGCGGTCCAGCCCTGCGCGTCGAAGAACTCGACGATGTTGCGGGCGATGACACCGGCGCCGACGACGGTGATCTGTCGGGCGTCGCGGCCGCCGTGCAGCTCCTCGGCGCCGAGCACCGCGGAAGCGGCGGTGCGCGCGGCGCTGATCTGGGAGGCTTCGAGGCAGGCGAAGGGGTAGCCGGTCTCGTAGTCGTTGAGGAGCAGCGCGGCGGAGGCGCGGGGCACGTTGTGCCGGATGTTCTGCGGGAAGCTGGCGATCCACTTGAGGCCGGCGACGTCGTGCTCGCCGCCGAGGTAGGCGGGCAGGGCGATGATCCGGGCGTCCGGCTTGTCGGGGAAGCGCAGGAAGTAGCTGTTCGGGTTGACGGAGTCGCTGTCGTGGTGGGTGAGGTAGGCGGCGCGGACGGTCCGGACGATGTCGGCGCGGGAGTCGGCGATGAGGGAGCGGATGGCGGTGCCGCCGACGACCTGGAAGTCGAAGGGGCGGGTGGGGGACGTCATGTGATCCTCCGGCAGTCGAGGGAAGGGCGTCAGGCGGGTACGGGGCAGGTGTCGCCGCCGTGGATGCGGGAGAGCGTCTCGGGGCCGTAGGTCCGGGCCACCCACTCGTCGTCGTAGACGGTGTGGATGTAGCGGTCGGCGGTGTCGGGCGAGAGGGCCACGACACGGGAGCCGGGCGGGATCAGCGCGGCGGAGCGCTCCACCGCGGCGACCACGGATCCGGTGGAGCCGCCGACGGGCAGGCCCCGTTCGGCCGCGAGGCGGCGGCACATCCGGATGGCGTCCGCCTCGGGGACGAGCACGACCTCGTCGACGGCCTCCGGGCGGCACAGCTCGGGACGGCGGCTGGTGCCGAGGCCGGGGATGTGGCGGGGGCCCGGCGGGTGTCCGAAGGTGACGGATCCGGCCGTGTCGACGGCGACGATCTTGGTGGTGGGCGAGAAGGCCCGGAAGTGCCGGATGCAGCCCATCAGGGTGCCGGTGGTACCGGCGCCGACGAAGAGCTGGTCGACCCGGCCGATGTGGCGCAGGATCGAGGTCGCCGTGGAGCGGGCGTGCGCGTCCGGGTTGGACGGGTTGGCGTACTGGTTGAGCCAGATCAGCTTCGGGTCCGCGGCCAGTTCCCGCTGGATGCGGGCGATCCGGGTGCCGAGGAAGCCGCCGTTGGCGTCGCGCCGGTCGACCTGGATGACGTCGGCGCCGAGGGCCCGGATCAGCGCGAGGCTCTGCGGGGAGATGTTGGGGTCGGTGACGCAGGTGAAGCGGTAGCCCTTGCCGGCGGCGACGATGGCCAGGGCGATGCCGAGGCTGCCGGACGAGGACTCGATGATCCGGCCGCCGGCCCAGAGCAGGCCGCGCCGTTCGGCGTCCTCGATCATGCCCACGGCGGACTTCAGTTTGATGGAACCCGCCGGGTTCCATCCTTCGATCTTGAGGAAGGACTCGCTGCCGGGGACGAGTTCGTCGAGCCTGACGAATATGTCGTCGGTGATGATTTCATGCGCGTGCTGGAAGATCACGGGTTCCCCGTTCCACCGAAGGGCGGCGCCGGCGGGCCGGCGCCTCGTCAGTTGTGCGCGAAGCGGTCAAGGAACAGCGCTTCCGCGAGGGCTGTGGCGGCGATCTCGCCGGGGTTCACGCTCTCGTCGGGCGCGTGGATGCGGGCCTCGGGGTCCTCCACGCCGAACAGCAGGATCTCCGCGTCCGGGTGGAGCGCCTGCAGCGTGCTGCACAGCGCGATGGACCCGCCCGCCCCGATGACCAGCGGCTCGTGCCCGTACGCCACCGCCATCGCCGCGCTCATGGCGCGGTGCGCGGGGCCGTCGGTGCGGCCGCGGAAGGAGGCCCCGGTGGTGATCCGCCTGATGTCGAGCCGGGCACCGAAGGGCACGGCCCGCCGCAGGTGGTCGGCGAGCGCCTCGTGGGCGCGCGCCGGGTCGGTGCCGGGCGGCAGCCGCAGGCTGACCAGCGCGGTCGCGGTGGCCCGCAGCGCGGGTACGGCCTCCTCGGGTCCTGGCCCGTCGACGGCAAGCACCGTCGCCGCGGGCCGCGCCCACAGCCGCTGCGCCGCACTGCCGGTGCCCATCAGGCGCACGCCGTCGAGGACTCCGGCGTCGGCACGGAGGCGGTCCTCGGGGTAGACGGCGGCTTCGGCGTCGGTACTCAGCCGGGCCTCCGGGTAGCCAGCTGCTCCGGCGTCAGCGCGGAGCCGGACCTCCGGGGAGCCGGGAGCACTCGCGTCAGCTCGGAGCCGGTCCTCGGCGTAGCCGGCGACCTCGGCGTCGGTGCGGAGCCGGTCCTGCCGGTGGCCGGCGGGGCTCGGCGGTGCGGCGGGTGGCTCCAGGCCGGGGACGGCGCAGTCGCCGTGCTCGTCGTGCAGCGACGCGAGCACGCGCAGCAGCGCCGTCATCGCGTCCGGCACCGGGCCGCCGAACTGCCCCGAGTGCAGGTCCCCGCGCAGCGTCGACACGGTCACCTCCGCGACCGCCATCCCGCGTAGCGAGGTCGTCAGCGTCGGCACGCCCGCCTCGAAGTTCCCCGAGTCCGCGACGAGCACGGCATCGGGCGCGAGCAGCTCCGGCCGCTCGGCGAGCAGCCGTTCCAGGCTCCCCCGGCCCCGCTCCTCCGCGCCCTCCACGAGGACGGTGAGCGACACCGGGAGCGGGTCGCCCTCGGGCAGCGCCCGGCGCAGCGTGCGCACCGCGGCCAGATGCATCAGGACGTTGCCCTTGCAGTCCGCGGCGCCCCGCCCGTACCAGCGCCCGTCCCGCTCGGTCAGCGTGAACGGCGGCGTGGTCCAGCGGTCGTGGTCGCCCTCGGACACGACGTCATAGTGCCCGTACAGCACCACTTCCCGTGCCCCGGGCGGCCCGGGCAGCCGCCCGAGTACGGTCGCCGCGCCGTCGTCCGTCCGCAGCAGCTGCACGTCGAAGCCCTCGGCCCCGAACGCGTCGGCGACCCAGCGCGCGGCCCGCTCGCAGTCGGCGGGCGGCTCGGGCCCGTCCCCGGCGACGGAACGCAGCGCCACGAGCTCGGCGAGCTCTTCGCGGAGCCGCGGCATGAGGGCGTGTACGGCGTCGGCGCAGCGGGCGGGGTCGAGAGGGGTGGCGGTGGGAGCGGGGACAGTGGCCGCGGGGATGGCAGGGGCAGGGGCGGCAGAGGCAGAGGCGGGAGGGGCCGGGGCCGTGCGGGCGGGAGGGGGTAACTCCCCCTCGCTCACCGGCGTTTCCGCCCGCACCATCTCCAGGGCGATCCGCACCGCCTCCTCACCCGCCCGCCGCTGCGCCTGCGCCGTGCCCGCGCCCAGGTGCGGGGTCGGCAGGACGTTCGGCAGGCCGACGAGCGGCGATTCGCGGGGCGGTTCGACGGCGAAGACGTCGAGCGCGGCGGCGGCCACGCGGCCGTCCTTGAGGGCGCGGGTGAGGGCGTCCTCGTCGAGGATGCCGCCGCGGGAGGTGTTGACGAGGTGGAGGCCGGGCCTGACCAGGGCGAGTTCACGCTCGCCGAGCAGGCCCTCGGTCGCGGGGGTGCGCGGCAGATGCACCGTCAGGAGGTCGGCGCGAGCGAGGAGTTGACTCAGGCCGACCGGCTCGGCGCCCGCGCTCCGGCATTCGTCGTCGGAGACGTACGGGTCGTGGGCGAGCACCGTCATGTCGAAGGCGCCGAGGCGGCGCGCGACCTGGCGTCCGATGCGGCCGAGGCCGAGGACGCCCGCGGTGCGGCCGGCGAGCTCCGTGCCCTGGAAGGCGGCGCGGTCCCACTCGCCCTGGCGGACGTGCTGCGCGGCGTCGGGGATGCGGCGGGCGAGGGCGATCGCGAGGCCGACGGTCAGTTCGGCGACGCTGACGGCGTTGGCGCCGGGCGTGTTGGCGACGGCCACTCCGGCGTCGCGCGCGGCCTCGGTGTCGACGTTGTCGAGTCCGACTCCGGCGCGGACGACACCTATGAGCCGCGGCGCGCGGTCGAGGACCTCGCGGTCCACCCGCGTACCGCTGCGCACGATCAGCACGGCCGCGTCGCGGACGGCGGCGAGGAGTTCCTCGCGGTCTCGCCCGTCGGCCCTGCGGACGTCGCACGCGGCGCGCAGGAGGTCCAGCGTGTCGTCCGGCAGCGGGTCGCTCACCACCACCACTGGTCTGGGCATGACGGCATCTCCTCATCAAGGGCGGGACACCCCGAGGTGTGGGGGCGCCGCCCCGCCGGGGTGCGCCGGTGCGGGTCACGCCCCGGCGTTCATGAGCTGCGATGCAACCATAGACCGAAGGCCATCACTGTACGCAAGTCCACTTTTACGGGGTCCCTACGCTGCAACAAAAGTTCAGCCAGCCTCTCGGGCATAACGGCCGAATACCGTCCCCCCGAAACCGACAAATCAGAACCGATCGGCCTTGTGCAAAACCGAAGAATAAGTTTGGCTCGGCATGCATGTTTGAACTCGTGTGTGAACCCGACTTACCGAAAGGGGTCCGTGGTGGTGAGCCAGAACGAGACCAGCGGGGTGCCCTCCGTCGCCGTCGTCGGCATGGGGTGCAGGTTCCCTGGCGCTCGGGGGGTGGACGCGTACTGGGCACTGCTTGAGGAAAACCGCGATGCGATCACCGCGATCCCGGAGGACCGGTTCGACGTGTCGCCGCACTACGGCGGTGAGCCCGGCACTCCGGGCCGCACCGTGTCCCGGCACGGCGGCTTCATCGACGACGTGTACGCCTTCGACGCGCCGTTCTTCCGTCTCTCGCCCCGCGAGGCCCGCACGATGGATCCGCAGCAGCGGCTGCTGCTCCACGTGGTGTGGGAGGCCCTGGAACAGGCGGGGATCCGGCCCTCGTCGCTCGCGGGCAGCCGCGGCGGCGTCTTCGTCGGCCAGGCCACGGCCGAGTACGCCGAGGCGACGGGCGACGCGGCCGTCGCCGACGTCCGCGCGATGGCGGGCGGCCGGCTCCGGGCGGTCACGGCCGGCCGGCTGAGCTACGCCCTCGATCTGCGCGGACCGAGCGTCGTCCTCGACACGGCCTGCTCCTCCTCCCTGGTCGCGGTGCACTCGGCGCGGCAGAGCCTGCTCACCGGCGAGAGCGACCTCGCCGTCGCCGCCGGCGTCAACGTGCTGCTCTCCCCCACCGATTCCATCGCCTACTCCCAGGGCCACATGCTCGCCCCGGACGGCCGCTGCAAGTTCGGCAGCGCGGACGCCGACGGCTTCGTGCGCAGCGAGGGCGTCGCCGCCGTGATCCTCAAGCGGCTGCCCGACGCGCTGCGGGACGGCGACCCGGTGCTCGCGGTGCTCCACGGCAGCGCCGTGACCAACGACGGCCAGGGCAGCGGTCTGCTGCTCCAGCCGGCCGTCACCGGGCAGGTCGCGATGTTGCGGGAGGCCTGCCGCGCCGCCGGCATCGAGCCCTCCCGCCTGGACTACGTGGAGGCGCACGGCACCGGCACGGTCGTCGGCGACGCCGTCGAACTGCGCGCGCTGGCCGAGTTCTACGGCTCCGCGGGTCCCGTCGACCGTCCCCTTCTGGTCGGCTCGGTGAAGAGCAACATCGGCCACACGGAGGCGGCCGCCGGTCTCGCGGGCCTCGTCAAGGCCGTTCTGGCGGTCCGCCACCGCCGGGTGCCGGCCTCGCTGCACACCGACAACCCCAACGAGCTGCTGCGGGACGGGGACCTGCCGGTCCGGGTCGTCACCGAGAACACCCCGCTGGAGACGGGCGGCCGCCCGGCCGTGGTCGGCGTCAGCTCCTTCGGCATCTCCGGCACCAACGCCCATGTGGTGATCGGCGAGTACGTCCCCGACACCGCCTCCGCGACGAGCCCGGCCACCTCTGCCACCCCGGCCATACCGGCCGTCCCTGGCACCGACGACCCGACGGCCGGCGCGTCCGCGCCGCACCTTCTCGTCCTGTCCGCCCGCTCGGAGCGCTCCCTGCGCGGGCTCGCCGCCCGCTACGCCGCCCATCTGGAGCCGGGCGGAGCGGGCCGCACCACGCCGCTGCGGGACATCTGCCGCACCGCCGCCCTCCACCGGGACCCGCACCCCTACCGTCTGTGGGCCGTCGGCACGACCCACGAAGAACTCGCCGCGGTCCTGCGCACCCTGGCCGACGGCGGCGAGTCGCCCCACGGCGGCACCGCCGAGGCGGCCTTCGGCGCGGACCGCGAGCCGGTCTTCGTCTTCCCGGGCCAGGGTTCGCAGTGGGCCGGCATGGCCCGCGACCTGCTGCGCTCCTCGGCCGCGTTCAGGTCGGCGATGGAAGCCTGCGACGCCGCCGTACAGCAGGAGTCCGGCTGGTCCGTACGGGAGTTGCTGACCCGGGACGACGACGTCTTCCCCGACACCGTCGACCGGGTGCAGCCCGCGCTGTGGGCCGTGCAGGTCTCCCTGGCGGCGCACTGGCGGGCCATGGGCGTGGAACCCGCGCTCTGCCTCGGGCACAGCATGGGCGAGGCCGCCGCCGCGTACGTGTCGGGTGCGCTGTCCCTGCGCGACTCCGCCGCCGTGATCTGCCGCCGCAGCGCCCTGATGCAGCGGCTCGCCGGGCGCGGGGCGATGCTCTCCGTGGAACTGCCCGCGGCCGAGGCGGGCGAGCTCGCGGCCGCGTACGGCGACGGCGTGTGCGTCGCGGCCGAGAACGGGCCGTCGGCCACGGTCCTCGCGGGCGACACCGACACCCTGGAGCGGATCGCGCGACGCCTCGACGAACAGGGCACGTTCTGCCGGATCGTGCGCGTCAACGTCGCCTCGCACTCGCCGCTCATGGACGAGATAGCCGACGACCTGCGCGCCGCCCTGCGCGAGCTGCGCCCCCTGGCCCCGCACACCCCGATGTTCTCCACGACCCGCTGCGTGCCGGTCGAGGGTGGTGACCTCGACGCCGCGTACTGGCAGGAGAACCTGCGCCGGCCGGTCCGCTTCCGGGAGGCGGTGGAGACCGCGGCGAAGGCCGGGAACCGCGTCTTCATCGAGGTCAGCCCGCACCCGGTGCTCGTCCACGCCGTGCGGGACATCGAGGCGGCCGGCGGCCTGGCCGGCACGGGAGTGCCGACGCTGCTCAAGGAGCAGGACGGCACGTCGGCGGCGGTACGGGCGCTGGGACGGGCCTTCGCCCTCGGCGTCCCCGTCGCCTGGCACCGCTTCCACGGCGCCGCCGCCACCGGCGCCGACAGAGACTTCGCCGACAACGGCGTCACGGACAACGGCGTCACGGGTCACGGCGTCACCGGTCACGGCGTCCCGGACACAGGTGCCGTGGCACGCCGGGTGCCGCTGCCGCTCTACGTCTGGGACGAGGAGCGGTACGCCCCCGAGCCGGCCGCGCCGAGCGCGCCACCCGTGTCCGTCGCGTCCGACGCATCCCCCGCGTCCCCCGCGTCCCCCGCGTCCGACGGTCCGGCCGCGTCGCCCGGCTCGTACGGCCGGGACATCGCCCTGCGCCGGCTCGGCCTCGCCGACCTCGGCGAGGGTCTCGCGGTCCGCGGGCTGCGTCCCGTACCGCCGCCGGCGTACTTCGGCGCGGTCACCGCGCTCGCCCAGGACGTGCTGCCCGACGGCGAGTTCACACTGGAGGAGATACGGTTCGGCCCCGAACTCCCGCAGTGGCCCGAGGCCCTGGACACCGTGGCCCGGGTCCGGCTGACGGCCGAGGAGACGCCCGGCCTGCACCGCTTCGCCGTAGGGCCGGCGGCCGAGCCCGGCGCGCGGCCCTGGGCGACCGGCCTGCTCCGGACCGCCCCGGCGGGTCAGGGCGCCGCGACCGACGGGCAGCGCGCGCTGGATCTGGCGCTGACCCGCTGCACGGAGTACGTGCCGGGCGTCGAGTTCTACCGGCGTGCCGAGGCCCGCGGCTATCTCCTCGACGAGCGGCTGCGCACCGCGGACCGGGTCTGGCGCCGCGACGGCGAGGCCGTGGCACGGCTCGCCGTGCCCGCCGCAGGCGGACCGGCGGCCCTGGAGGCGGGGCTGCTTCCGGTCGTCGCAGCCTGGCCGCACTCGGGCGCGCCGGACGCGGCGACCTGCGTCTATCTCACCGAGTCCGTGGAGCGGGTGCGGCTGACGGGCCCTCTGGAGGGGGACGCCTACTGGTCGGTGGTGCGGTTCACCACGGCACCGGGCACGGGTGACGCCCCGTCCGGCGGCCGGGCGGACATCCTGCTCGTCGCCGAGGACGGGCGGGTCGCCGCCGAGTTCACCGGCGTGGGCATGCGCAGACTCGCGGGCACGGAGTCGGCCGTTGCCGGGCCCGCCCACGCACCGGCCCCCGAGGTCAGCGACGGGCCCGCACCCGAGGTCGCCCACGAGCCCGCCTCCGACACCGTCCGCGCGCCGGCCGGCACGGCGCCGGCCGTCACCGTGCCGGCCACATCGGTCCTGGACCACGCCGCCTATGTGCTCGGCACCCCGGCGAACCGGATCGACCTCCGGCTGAGCCTGCGCGAACTGGGGCTCGACTCCTTGATGGCCATGCAATTGAGGGGCAGGCTGCGGGACAGCCACGGGAAGGAGGTCGCGGTGCAGCGGCTGCTCGGCAAGGAGAGCATCGGCGACCTGGTCACCGCTCTGAGTACAGGCTCGGCCGGCACAGGCTCGGTAAGCACACGGTAAGCATTACCCCAAGGCATCGAACCGAGATGCCGAACCATAGATGTACTCTAGTATAAAGATGGGGTCGAGATACGGACAGCAAGTGAAGCGAGAGCGAGGCCCGCGCCGTGCCCATCCACACCCCTCCCACGGAAGCGGAGCGCCCCCTCGGGCGCCGCGAGCGCAGCAAGCAGCGCGTGAAGCAGGCGATCTACGGATCCGCTCTCGCGCTCTTCGCCGAGCAGGGGTACGACGGGACGACGATCGACCAGATCGCGGAACGCGCGGACGTGGCGCGCGGCACGTTCTTCAACTACTTCCAGCGCAAGGAAGACCTCGTCACCGCGTGGGCCGAGAGACGAGGTGACCGGCTGAACGCGATCATGGAGGAGTCGCTCCACGCGACCGACGACGTCACCGTCCACCTGGAACGATGTATGGCCACCCTGGCGCAGCTCAACGAGGAGGAGCGGGACATCACCCCGGTCATGCTGACGGCCTGGGTGAAGGCGGGCCGCCCGCTCGACGAGGACCCGTACACGGCCTCGATCTTCACCACCATCATCGAGCTGGGCAAGCGCCAGGGCCGGGTCGCTCCGGACATCGACTCCGAGCAGGTCGGCCACATCCTGCGGGACTGCTACCTCGGCGCGCTCTACCGCTGGTCGCCGCAGGACGAGGGCAAGCCGCCGCTGCACGTGGAACTCCGCGCGATCCTCCGCGTCGTCCTGACCGGCGTCCTCGGATACCGCGAGCCCCGCTGACCTCCGGGCCCGCGGCTACCGCGAGCCCTGATGACCGCCGGACCTCCGCGACGCCGCCCCGGGGGCCGCGCCGAGGACCCGGTCGAGATACGGGTTGCCGAACACACCGGTCGGGTCGAGCCGGTCGCGCAGCGCGACGAAGTCGTCGAACCGGTCGTAGCGGGGACGCAGCAGGCCGGCGTCGAGGTCGTGCATCTTGCCCCAGTGCGGGCGCCCGCCGAAGCCGGCGAGAATGTCCTGGCAGGCGGTGAAGTACCGCTGGTAGGGCATGCGGTGGTACTGGTGGAAGGCGATGTAGCAGCTGTCGCGGCCGTTCGCGGTGGACAGCCAGATGTCGTCGCCGGCGCTGAAGCGGACCTCCAGCGGGAACGACACGCGCTCGTCGTGCTCGTCGATCCAGCGCTTGATCGCACGCAGCGCGTCGACGGCGTGCTCGCGCGGGATGGCGAACTCGCCCTCGTGGAAGCGCACTTCCCGCGGACTCGGGAACACCTTGTACGAGTGGTCGGTCCACTCCCGTGAGGACATCAGGCGGGCCGCGAGCCGGGCGCTCGGCCGGACGAGGCCGGGGAAGCGGGTGCCGACGCGGTTGAGCGCCTCGAAGCCCACGTTGGTCAGGGTCTCGTCGAAGCGGCGGGCGAACTCCCCGATCGGCCGGAGCGGGGTGTCGCCGGGCAGCCGCCGGAAGCGCCGGGTGAGCGCGGTGGTGCTGTGCGGGAACCAGAAGAACTCGAAGTGGTCGTTGGCGTCGGCGAGTTCCTGCGCCCGCTCCAGGGTCTCGGCGACGGGCATGGCGGTGTCGTGGGCGTGGATCGCGAACAGCGGCACGGTCTGGAGGGTGACCCGGGTGATGACGCCGAGGGCGCCGAGGCCGACCCGGGCCGCCGCGAAGAGCTCCGGCCGCTCGGTGGGCGAGCAGCTGACCACCGAGCCGTCGGCGAGGACCAGCTCCAGGGCGCGGATCTGGGTCGCGATGCCGCCGAGCCGGGCGCCGGTGCCGTGGGTGCCGGTGGAGACGGCGCCCGTGACGGTCTGCCGGTCGATGTCTCCCATGTTCTCCAGGGCCAGGCCGTGCGCGGCGAGCAGCGGGTTGAGCTTCCACAGCGGCATACCCGCCTCGACGGTGACCAGGCCCGTCTCCGCGTCGAGCGAGGTCACCCCGTCGAAGCAGTCCAGTCGCAGCTGGACGTCCGGCGCGACGGCGGCGCCGGTGAAGGAGTGCCCGGAGCCGATGGCTTTGACCCGCAGCCCGTCCCGTACGGCGTCCTTGACGGCGGTGGCGACGTCCTCGGTGCTCGTGGGGTGGAGCACTCGGCTCGGCCTGGCCTCCTCGTTGCCCGCCCAGTTGCGCCACACGCTGTTCATGCCAGGGGTCCTCTCGGTCGTCCGCGGGCCGGCGCCGTCCCGGCGGCGCCCTGCGGGAAGACTGAACTTGGACAACTGTTCAAGTCAAGGGTCCGAAAGCCTTGACTTGTACGCTTGACCTAGAGACCGTGGCCGCCAGCAACCGGTCCACGGAAAGGCCCTACGCCATGGGAAGCGCCCCGCCGGACGACGACACCCGGACCGCCGAGCACCGCCCCGCCACCCGCCCCCTCGCGCCCGCCGGCTTCGCCGAGCTCGAGCGGGCGACGGCCGGTCTCCAGCCGCCGTTCGCGGTGGTCGACCTGGCGGCCCTGCGGGCCAACGCCGCCCACATGGTCCGGCGGGCCGGCGGCAAGCCGATCCGGCTGGCGAGCAAGTCGCTGCGCTGCCGCGCGCTGATCGAGGATGTGCTGCGGATGCCGGGCTTCTCGGGGATTCTGGCGTTCACGCTGCCGGAGGCGCTGTGGCTGGCGGCGGAGGAGAAGGGCGCCGACGGCGTCGAGGGCGAGCCGGCCGGTGACATCCTGGTCGGCTATCCGACGGCCGACGTGCCGGCCCTGCGCCGCCTCGCCTCGGACGAGCGGGCCGCCGCCCGGATCGTCCTGATGGTGGACTCCGTCGCCCATCTCGACCTCGTCACCGAGGCCGTCGGCCCGTCCGGCCCGCGGGTGCGCGTCTGCCTGGACCTCGACGCCTCCCTCCGCCTCCTCGGCGGCCGGCTCCACCTCGGCATGCGCCGCTCGCCGCTGCACGCGCCCGAGCAGGCCGCCGAGCTGGCCCGCGCCGTGCTGGCGCGGCCACGCCTGAAGCTGGTCGGCGTCATGTCGTACGAGGGGCAGATCGCCGGCATGGGTGACAACCAGCCCGGCGCGGCCCCGGCCAGGGCGGCGGTGCGGCTGATGCAGCGCATCTCGGCCAACGAGCTGCGGGCCCGGCGCGCGGCCGCGATCCGCGCGGTGCGGGCCGTGGCGCCACTGGAGTTCGTCAACGGCGGCGGCACGGGCAGTCTGGAGTCGACCTCCGCCGAGGCCGCCGTCACCGAGCTCGGCGCCGGCTCCGGCATCTACGCGCCCGTCCTCTTCGACCACTACCGCGGCTTCCGCCCGCTGCCCGCCGCCTACTTCGCCCTCTCCGTCGTCCGCCGCCCGGCGCCCGGCCACGTCACCGTGCTCGGCGGCGGCTGGACCGCCTCCGGCGCGCCCGGCCCGTCCCGGCTGCCCGTCCCGGTCCACCCTGCCGGACTGCGCCTGCTCGGCACCGAGGGCGCCGGCGAGGTCCAGACCCCGCTGGCCGGCCCCGCCGCGGACGACCTGCGACTCGGCGACCGGGTCTGGTTCCGGCACGCCAAGGCGGGCGAACTGTGCGAGCGGGTGGACGAGTTGCACCTGGTCGAGGGCGACCGGATCGTGGACGTCGTGCCGACGTACCGCGGGGAGGGCCACGCCTTCCTGTGACCCGGGTCCGCGCCACCGGCCGGTGAGCGGCGACGCGGCCCCGTGGCTCGATCCGTCGAGCACCAGGGCTGTCTTTCACCTGGGCCTGAGCACCTGCGACGACCAGCGCTTTGTCTCGTACGGGCAAGCAACTCCCTTGTCCGGCAAGATCTTTGACGCGCTCCTGACGAGGCGGCTACGTTCGGTTCATGGACATGCTGCGTCACGTGGCCTTCAGCACCGATCCGCTCGGCGGGAACCCGGCGGGTGTGGTGCTGGACGCCGCGGGCATCGACGAGGCGACCATGGCCGCCACCGCGGCGGAGGTCGGCTACTCGGAGACGGCGTTCGCCGTGCCGCGCCCCGACGGGGCGCACGACGTCCGCTACTTCAGCCCTCAGACCGAGGTGCCCTTCTGCGGCCACGCCACCATCGCCACCGCCGTCGCGCACGCCCAGCGGCACGGCGTCGGCGATCTGCTGCTGCACACTCAGGCGGGACCGGTCCCCGCTGTACGCACCTGACGGATCACTCCTGGCTCCCCCGCCGGACACGGGCATCGACCCCACCGGGCCGGTCCCGGCGGGACGGTGTCGGCGGTTGTCCGGACGGAGACGGCCGGATTCTGCTAGGAATGCCGCCCATGACCGCCGATGCCTCCGCCGCCCCCGCCGTCCGTGTCGAGCGCGACGGGCCGGTGACGACCGTGATCCTCTCGCGGCCCGCCGCCCGCAACGCCGTGGACGGGCCGACGGCCGGCCGACTGGCCGACGCCTTCCGGGCCTTCGAGGCGGACGAGGAGGCCTCGGTCGCGGTGCTGTGGGGCGAGGGCGGCACCTTCTGCGCGGGCGCCGACCTCAAGGCCATCGGCACCGAACGCGGCAACCGGGTGGCGCCCGACGGCGACGGCCCCATGGGCCCGACCCGGATGCGGCTGACCAAGCCGGTCATCGCGGCCGTGGCCGGGCACGCCGTGGCGGGCGGTCTGGAGCTGGCGCTCTGGTGCGACCTGCGCGTGGTCGAGGAGGACGCGGTCCTCGGCGTGTTCTGCCGCCGCTGGGGCGTCCCGCTGATCGACGGCGGCACCGTCCGCCTGCCCCGCCTCATCGGCGAGAGCCGCGCCATGGACCTCGTCCTCACCGGCCGCCCGGTCCCGGCCTCGGAGGCGTACGCGATCGGGCTCGCCAACCGCCTCGTCCCGCCGGGCCAGTCCCGCGCCGCCGCCGAACGGCTCGCCCACGAGATCGCCGCCTTCCCTCAGCTCTGCCTCCGCCACGACCGCCTCTCCGTCCTCGGTCAGCACGGCCTCCCCGAGGCCGAGGCCCTCGCCGCCGAGCTCCGGCACGGCATGGTCCCCCTCACCGCGGGCGAGACCCTGAAGGGCGCCGGCCGCTTCGCCTCGGGCGCGGGCCGCCACGGCGCCTTCGACGACTAGGGCCTCCTGGCTCGGTGCGGCATGCATGAAGGCGCACGGAGGGGGAAGCGGCCGATCGTAGGCCCGGTGGGCCGTGCGAGAGGAGGAACGTCATGCCCAGGGGTTCGAGCCCGAAGCGTGAGCGGCAGTACGAGCACATCAAGGACAGCGCCCTCGACCGGGGCGAGAGCGAGAAGCGCGCCGAGGAGATCGCGGCACGCACGGTGAACAAGGAACGCGCGCGGGCCGGCGAGTCCAAGACCGCGAGCCGGACCTCGCTGGACGACATGTCGTCGTCACGGCGCGGCGGGCAGCGCTCGCACAGCGGCTCGCAGGGGCCGACGTACGACCAGCTGTACGCGGAGGCGCAGAAGAAGGACGTCCACGGACGCTCCTCGATGAACAAGGCGGAGCTCAAGCGCGCGCTGGGGAAGTAGGCCGTGATGAAGCAGGACAGGCAGAAGCTGCAGGGCATGGAGGACATGCACATCAACGACATCATGAGCACGCGGCCGGTGACGGTGGGGCCGCACACCTCGCTCGCCGAGGCGGCGCGGATGATGCGGGACGCGGACATCGGTGACGTCCTGGTCGTCGACGACGGCAAGCTGTGCGGCATCGTCACCGACCGCGACATCGTCGTACGGGCGCTGGCCGAGGGCATGGACCCGGGCGACACGACCGTGCACGCGATCTGCAGCTCCGACATGGTCACGGTCCCGCCGGACGACACCCTGGAGCACGCCACGTCGCTGATGCGCGAGCACGCGCTGCGCCGGCTTCCGGTCACCGACGACGGACAGCTGATCGGCATGGTGACGCTGGGCGACCTCGCCATGGAGCGGGATCCGCGTTCCGCGCTCGCGGACATCTCCTCCAATGCGGCCAACACCTGAGGTCACGGAGCGATCATGGGCCACCCCCCGAACGACCCCGTGCCGCCGAGCCCCACTCCGGCGCCCGGACCCGGCCCGGCACCGCAGCCGGGGCCGCTGCCAGGGCCCGTGCCGGGGCCCGGCGGTCCCGATCCGGTACCGCCGGCGCCACCGCGCCCCGGCCCCGACCCGCAGCCCCCACCCGCGCCACGCCCGGAGCCGCACCCCCAGCCGGGCCCGGTCCCCGGCCCCGTACCGGCCCCGGAACCGGTGACGCGCCTACCGCGGCAGGCAGATACCGCGGTAGGCGGATAGCTGAGATGCCTCAGGCGGTGATCCAGTCGCTGGTGGCGATGACCGGCTGGACGCCGTCGCGGTGGATGGTGCCCTCGATCAGGCCGTACATCCGGTCGGCCGCGTAGTACACCTCGTTGTCGTTCTTCAGCCCGAAGGGCTCCAGGTCGACGAGGAAGTGGTGCTTGTTCGGCAGGTTGAGCCGGACCTCGTTGACGTTGGCGCAGTGGTCGAGGACGCGCTCGGCCACGGCGTTGAGGGTCTGCTGCAGCGAGTAGCTGTACGTCTCCGCGAACGCCTCCAGCATGTGCCGCTTGACCTGCTTGTACGAGCGGTCCCAGTCGAAGTCCTCGGCGGTGGCCCGCGCGGAGTGCGCCCAGCGGGACGTGACCTTGGTGGCGAGGATGCGGTCGTACGCCTCCTGCAGGGTCGTGTACTTGTCCTTGATGTAGCCGTGGAACTCGGAGTTCGTCGAGTTCATGACGGTGAGGTCCTTCAGGCCGGAGATCACCTGGAGCCGGCCGGTGTGGCCGTTGTAGGTGACCTGCGCGGTACGGACCTCCTGGCCCCGGCGCACGAAGGAGTGCTGCTCGGCGCGGGTGGGGACCGGGATGCGGTCCCAGGCGAACTCCTCGACGCGGATCTGCGCCTCGTGGATCACCGGCTGCGACTGCACGAAGTGCTTGGCGAGCAGGATCGCGAAGGCCTCGGGCGAGTCGACGCCGTGCTCCTTGGCGAAGGCGTAGATGGTGTTCTTGGTGGTGTCGGTCGGCAGGCAGTTGCCGTTGTCACCGGTGTGGTGGACCTCGCGGAACTCGCCGCGCAGCGCGACGGAGACGTTGAGGTCGCGGATCTCGTGCCAGTTGCCGTCGTTGCCCTGCCGGGTGATCTTGACGATACGGTTCTCGGCCTTGCCGTACTGGTTCTGGGCCAGGACGTGCTTGCTCATGATGCGGCTCCTGCGGGTACGTGGATACGTCGATCCCGTACGCCCGGCGTCCGGCGCCGCGTCCCCGCGGCACCCCCCGCCGTCCGGCCCTCGCGCCCCGGGGCCGCCCCGGGACTGACGAGCATCCCGGTCCGTAGGTGTTCGAGACGGATTTGAGCACAGGGTGAGCCGCCCGGACAAGACTTTCCCGGGCTCACCTGTCCTGGATGCGCCGGAAGGGCCGGTCCGCCTCCAGCTCGAACGCGAGCTCGAGCAGCATCCGTTCGCTGCCGGGACGGCCGGAGAAGAGGACGCCGACGGGCAGTCCGTCGTCCGTCGCGCGCGCCGCCGGGAGGGAGAGCGAGGGCGTGCCGACGACGTTGTTGACGGGGGTGAAGGCGACGTACGCGAGGATCCGTTCGATCAGCGTCGGGTACGGCACGGTCGGGGCGAGGTGGCCGATCGGCGGCGTGGTGTGGGCGAGCACCGGGGACAGGATCAGGTCGAGGCCGCGGAAGGCGGCCGCGTACGCCTCCTGGGTGCGCTTGAGGCGGCGCAGCACGCCCGGGGTGCGGCGCCAGTTCTCCAGGTAGGCGGCGCGCAGGCCGCGGCTGAGGCCGTCCATGCGGTGGCGGTCGAAGTCGGGGCCGTAGCCGCGGCCGGTGACGCCGATCAGGAAGGACAGCAGGCCCCAGTAGACGAGGAAGTCCTCGGTGAAGCGGGGGTCGAGCGCGATCTCGACGGGCTCGACGGTGTGGCCGAGGCGTTCGAGGGTGGTGGCGGTCTCGGTGACGGCGGCGCGGGTGGTGGTGTCGGAGTGGACGCCGTTGGGCGAGTCGAGGAGGAGGCCGATGCGCAGCCGCCGCTCGGCGGGGCCTTCGACGAGTCCGACGGGCGGCAGTTCGAGGTTGCGCCGGTAGCGTTCGGCGGCGGCGAGGAAGGTCGCGGTGTCCCGGACGGAGCGGCTGACGACGCCGTCGGAGACGATGTCGAGCGGGAGCCGGCGGCTCTCGGCGTTGGCGACGACCCGGCCGCGGGTGGGCTTGAGTCCGACGAGTCCGCACGCGGCGGCGGGGATGCGGATGGAGCCGCCGCCGTCGTTGGCGTGCGCGAGCGGGACGGCGCCGGCGGCCACCAGGGCCGCGCTGCCGCCGGAGGAGCCGCCCGCGGAGTGGCCGGTGTGCCAGGGGTTGCGGACGGGTTCACCGTGCTCGTACTCGGTACTGGGGCTGAAGCCGAACTCGGGCAGCCGGGTCTTGCCGAGGACGGTCACGCCGGTGCTGAGGAACTGCCGGACGAACGGGGCGTGCCGGGTCGCGGGCCGCGAGGTGAAGGCGGCGCTGCCGTGACCGGTGGGCAGGCCCAGGTGGTCGGTGTTGTCCTTGACGAAGGTCGGTACCCCGGCGAGCAGCCCGGTCCCACCGGTGGCGGGCCGCGGCGCGTCGACGTACGTCTGGACGGCGTGCAGCCGCGCCTCGACGTCCCGGACCCGCTCGGCCGCGGCCTTCGCGGCCTCCTCGGCGCCGACCTCACCGCGCCGGATCGCGGCGGCGAGGCCGACGGCGTCGTGCTCGCCGAGGGCGTCGTCCCGGTAGGCGTGCACCGTGTTCTCTTCGTGGATGGTGGTCACCGCTGCATCGCCCCCGGCCGTGTGGATGGTTCGGTTGGTCGGCCGCCATCATTCCGTACCGGCAGGTAACACGCGAGGATTTCCCGCTCACCGGATACGCGCGCCTCGGGCCACAGCGGTCACGGGCCGGCTGCGCGACGCCGCTCTCGCCGACGACGAACCGCCCGCCGGCAGCCGCGCCGAGGTGCCTACCCCGCGCCTACCCCGCGCCCACCACCGCGCGCGCCACGGTCCGGGCCGCCTCGGCCAGTTCGGCGTCAACGGCCGCGGCCCGGGCCTGGTCGAGGACGACGCGGGCGGTGTGCGGGGGCCCGGCGGCGAGGAGGCGGCGGCGCAGATGCGTGGGCGGATGGGTGGAATCGACGCTGTGGGCCCGCAGTTCGGCGACGCGGCGCAGGCGTGCGTACTCGTGGTCGGGGACGCTCGCGACCTCCGCCGCGAGCCGGTCCCACAGCCCGGCGGCCGGGTCCTCGCGCCGCGCCGCGCCTCCGATACGGGTGCGGGCGGCGACCGCCTCCCGCTGGAGCACGGTCACGGTGGCGCCGCTGACGAGCACCCGGTCCATCAGACCGACGGCCGCGTCCGCGCCCGCGGCCCGGGCCGCGGTGGCGTCGGCGAGGTACTCGGCCCGCTGGGAGGCGCGCAGGGTCGTCTGGTCGAGCAGGAGGAGCAGCCCGTGCACGGTCAAGCGGGGGACGAGGGTCAGCAGGTTGGCGAGGTGCTCGACCAGGGCCGTGGTGGGTTCCGGCGCGAGCATGTACCGCCAGGTCGAGAGCGTCCGCAACGCGCTGCCGACCAGGAGCAGCCGCCGGGTGTCACCGTGGGCGTAGTGGCCGAACTCGTGGCCCAGCAGCGCGATCCGCTCCTGCCGGTCGAGCACGGTCCACAGGCTCAGACCCAGCGTCAGCACCCGGCGCCGGCGCAGGCCGTACGCCGTGACACCGGCGTTCGGCTCCGCGCTGACGACGACGGCGTCGACGCCCCGGGTCCCGACCGCCGCGGCGACCTCGTCGAGCAGGGCGAAGAGCTGCGGTGCGTCGGCCCGTTCGAGCAGCAGCACGTCGTCGGACTTCCGCAGCCTGGCCAAGCTGCCGAGCCGGGGCCGCAGGACGACGGCCAGGCCGAGCAGCAGCGCCCCGATCACGGGCTGGAAGCCCTCGCCCCAACGGGCGACGAGCAGCCACAGGCCGCACCCCACCAGGGCCGCGGTGAGCCCGTGCACGGCCACCGCGAGGAGCGCGGCGAGCGCGCCCGCCGCACCGCCGGGGGCCGACCCGCCCTGTTCCTCCCGTCCGTCCCGCCCGTCCTGCTCCTGCGCGAGTACGGCGAAGAGCTGCTCGCCGTGACGCCGGGCCAACTCCCTCCGCACCCGCTCGACCGGACCCTCGTCCTCCTCGGCCGCCGTGTCGCGCGCGGGATCCACGTTCCAGCCGCAGCCGGCGCACCACACCACGAACCGCCGGTCGACCGGCACCCGCGCCCCGCACTCCGGGCAGTCCTGCTCCGAGATCCGCTCCGCGATCTGCTCCGAGATCTGGCCCACGACCCGTGCAGTGTCCTGTGCCGGGCCCTGCTCCGCTCTTCGCTCACCGGCTACCGGCGAGTCCGTCTCCGTCATTCCCCGTCCTCGCTGTCTCGTCGGCGCCGCTGGCGCGCCAGGTACTCCTGCCGCAGTGCGTCCAGGATGTCCGCCGCCTCGTCCAGTTGGGCCGCGCGGCAGCGGGCTGTCGCCGCCGTGAGGCGGACGACGGCGTCGGCCGGGCGGTCGAGGCCGTTGGCCTCGATGAGGGCGGCGATGCGGACGGACTCGGCGCGCGGGGCCTCGCCCCGTTCGCCGCCCTGTTCGTGGGCGGCTATGGCCGCCTCCGCCTCGGCGAGGGCCTCGGGGAGGCGCTGGGCGTCGGCGAGGACGCGGGCACGGCGGTAGTGGTTCAGGCCCTTCTCGTACCAGTGCGGCAGCGCGTCGGGGTCCTCGGCGGCGGCCAGGAGCGCGTCGGCGCGGGTGAGGTGCTCCAGGGCCGTGTCGAGGGCGTCGGTGCCCTGGAACAGCAGGGTGAGGCGGGCGAACTCGCGCGTCATGTTGAGGACCGGCGACGGGTCGGGGGCCTCGGCGTGGGACGCGAGGGCGCGCTCGTACGCCGCGGCGGCCGCCTCGTGGCGCTCGGCCACCGCGAGGGCGACGGCGGCCTCGGCGGCGACCAGGGTGTGGACCTCACGGTCCTCCTCCCAGCCGGCGACCGTGTCGGCGAGGCGCAGGAACTCCTCGGCCGCCGGCAGGAACTCCTCCAGCTCCCGCAGCCCGCGCGCCAGCGTGAGGCGGGCCTGGGCGATGAGGCGCTCGTCCCGGGCGGAGACCGCCTCGTCGGAGAGGACGGACTCCAGGACGGCGACGGCGTCGGCCTGCCGGCCGGAGCGCGCGAGCACGTCGGCGAGCTGGAGCCGGGTCTCGACGGCCTCGTCGGGCCCGCCCGACTGGTCGAAGCGGGCGGCGGCCTCCGAGAGGTGGCGCACCGCGCCGGCGCTGTCGCCGAGGTGCGAGGTGGCGTGGCCGAGCAGGACGTACGTCGGCGCGAACGGGAAGTCCGTGTCGTCGTGGCGGACGGCGTCGGCGATCGCCCGGTGCAGCAGCTCCGCCGCCTCGCCCGGCTCGCCCCGGCCGAGGAGGAGCTGGGCGAGCAGACAGCGCGGCCGCGAGCCGCGCCAGGGCCGCCCGGCGGCGTCGACGTCCTTCAGGGCGGCGCGCAGCTCCGACTCGGCGAGCGCGAAGTCGCCGCGCCGTCCGGCCAGGTCCGCCACGTACTGCCGGGCGTTGGCCACCTGATGCGGCGCGGAGAGCCGCTCGGCCTCGGCCCGCAGGACGCCGACGGACTCCTCGAACCGCGCCTGGGCCGCCGGCTCCGGCTCGCGGCCCTGCCGCAGGACCTCCCGGTACGCGAGGTAGGCGAGCGAGTTCAGCACCATCAGGTAGCGCAACGCGCGCTCCCGGCCCACGTCTTCTGCGGACGCGGTCCCACCGGCGGTCTCCCCGGCCACCGGCGCCTCGCCCGTGAACGGGACCTCGGTCCTGAGGCGCTCGGCCTCCTGCCGCAGTTCCTCGGCGGCGCCGCCGCCCAACGCCGAAGCCGCGACGTCACCGGCGCCGTCGCTGACGCCGACCAGCGCCGAAGCCCCGCCGTCACCAGCCAGGGCCGAAGTCCCGCCGTGACCGGCCCCGGCCCCGTCGCGAACACCGGCCAAGTCCGCGGCCTCGTCGGCACCGGCCCCGGCTTCCGCCGCGTCGCCCTGCTCGTCCTGCTCGTCCTGCTCGTCCTGGGGCCCCGTCCCCCACGCGAGGGCGCGGGCCCGTGCGGAGAGTGCGTGCCAGGGCATGCCGAGGCCCCTGAACAGCTCGGCCGCCTTCTCCAGTTCGGCGACGAAATCGGCCCTGTTCTCCGCCGTGCCGTGCTGGGTCGCGCGGTGCTCGGCGAGCTCGGCCAGGAGCAGCCCCTCGGGGCCGAGGCGGTCGTCGTGGGCCACGGAGCCGTCGGCGAGGCGCTCGTCGATCAGGGTCCACAGCCGCTCGTCCGCGGGGCGGCCCTCGGCGGCCAGCCGACGGGCCTCTCGGACGAGCTCGACGAAGTCCACGGGCGGCTCGGTGACGGCGGCCGGGGCCGCCGCGGGGGCGCTGGTCACGGCGGGGACGGAGGTGCGCAGGCCGAGCGGCAGCGGCTCGTCGAGCAGCGGGCGCCGGGCGAGCCGGGCGCGGCGCGCGTCGCCGACGGCCGGCGTCCCGTTGCGCGCGTCGAAGGCGGCGGCGAGGCCGTCCGCCTCGGCGCGGACGTGGGCGAGCAGTTCGCCGGCCGTCCAGTTGCGGCCGGGCGGCCCGGCGACGACGGTGTCGGCGTGGCCGTCCTCGGCGAGCCGGGCGAGCAGCACCTCGACGCCGGTGAGGAACTCCAGGCGGTCCAGCGGGGCGCCGGTCGCCTCGAACAGCGGGCGGTTCTCGGCGAGGATCTCCAGGCCGCGCCCCTCGTTGCGGGAGAGAGCGCAGAACTCCAGGTGCAGGCCGACCTCCTCCTGCATGCCGGTGTTGCCGCGCACCCGCCGGTAGCCGGTGAGGTGGTGCGAGCGGGCCTCGTCGGCGCGGCCGGTGCGCAGCAGCGGCAGCAGGGCGCGCGCCTGGCTCAGCTGCGGTTCCTCGCTGCAGCTCTGGGCGCCGTCGAGAACCGGCCGCCAGCTTTCGAGGGCGGCCGTGTCGTCGCCGGAGGTCAGCTGGTGCCAGGCGAGGTGCCGCGTCTCGCACGCCTCGCAGTCGCTGAGGTCGGTGCGCGGCCGGGTGGCCCACAGGTCGTACGCGTCGGCGAGTCCGGTGCCGGTGTGGGCGGCGACGTGGAAGCGCATCGCGGCCACCGGCTGCATGCCGTGCCCGGCGTCCGCGTACCGCTCGCGCATCCGGTCGATCCAGCCGTGGAGCGTGGCCAGGGGTACCTCGGGCACCTGGAGCAGTGAGGTCGTCACCCACTTGAAGCGCCAGAAGACCTGGTGGGCCTCGTACTGGTTGAAGGACTCGGGCGCGCTGTCCCAGAGCTTGAGCAGCCGGGCGAAGACGACGGGCGACTTGCGGTGTTCGCCGGTGAACTCGTACGCCGTCATCAACTCCATGAGGGCGGTGACGAGCATGCCGGGCTCGTCGAGCGGCTCGGCGGCCTCGACGAGCTCCTCCGCGGTGACGGTGCGGTTCAGGCCGTGCGGGCGGTCGTGGTTCTCGCGGAGCGCCTCGAGGACGGCCTCGGGGGTGTCCAGCATCTACAGTTCCTTCTGGGACTCGGGTCCGGGCTCGGCCTGGCCGGGGTTGTGCATGGCGTGGGTGAGCAGGCCGATGAAGGCCCGGTTCAGCAGGGCGCTCTCGCTCGCCCTCAGCGGGCGGCGGCTGAGCAGCAGGGCCTGCCCGTAGAGCGCCTCGGCGGTGGTGACGGCCAGGCCGCGCTCGGTGATCGTGATCGCCTGCCGGACCAGCGGGTTCAGGTGGTTGAGGACGAGCTGGGCGCGCGGGGTCTCGTGGCGCAGCGAGCCGAGGATGTCGGCCCACAGGCCGTCGCTGTCTGCGGCGAGGCTCGACCGGGTGCGCTCGTGGCGCGCGTCGCGGTTGTCGAGGAGCAGCGCGGGCGCGGTGACGGGCTGGAAGTCGCGCAGCACGACGTCGCAGTCGTGGACGCCGACGGTCTCGCGGGCGACGGCGAGGAAGGCCGCGGCGCGCAGTTCGGCGGTCGGGTCGACGGCGTCGAGGTGGGCGGTGACGGTGGCCGGGTCGAGGTCGGTGACGGCCGTGCCGGGGCGGATCTCGGGCAGCCGGTGCACGAGGTCGCGGTCGTAGGTGTAGCCGCCGTTGACGACGCCGAGTCCGGCGGCCGAGGCGATCGGGGCGACCTGCCGGAACTCCTCGACGCTGCGGGTGACAAGCAGCGTCGGGTGGGCGCGGGCGAACTCCTCCAGGGTGACGTTGCCGTCGGTGGTCTCGAACGGCAGCCACGGCAGCACGATCCGCAGCAGCTCGTCGTCGTAGCGGGCGAGCGCCTTGACGGCGAGGTGGTGGGTGTCGATGAAGCGGTGCAGCAGGGCCGGGTCGCTGGCGGCGAGACCGGTGAGCCAGTCGCGGATCCGGTCGCCGAGCGCGTCGCGTACGGCGGACAGGGCGCCGTCCTCGTACAGCGACTCGCGGGATGCGGTGGGCCGCAGGCTGGTGGTGTCGACGACGCAGCGGACGAAGAACGCCCAGTCCGGGAGGAGTTCGGGCGCCTGGTCGGTGAGCAGCATGCCCTTGAGGTGGACCCGGTGGCCGGCCCGCTGGGCGGGGCTGACGGCGGTGGGCAGCACGTAGGCGACGCCGCGCAGCCCGGCGGCCGGGAGGTCGAGCTCGATGGTGTCGAGCGGGGTGAAGTCGAAGTGGGTGCGGCAGTAGTCGGTGAGCGCCTCCTTGCGGGCCAGCGGCGAGCGCTGGGTCCGCTCCCACGGGGGCGTCTCGTTGATCCGGTGGGTCTCGCCGCGCGGGCCGACGACGGTGACCTCGTGGCGGAGCAGTCCGCCGTAGTGCCGGGCGAGCGCGACGACCTGGTCGGGAGTGGTCCACTCGGCGTTGTCGGCGCGTGGGGTGAGCCGCACGGTGGTGCCGGGCTCGGGCACGGCGGAGGCCGGCAGGGTGCGCAGGGTGTAGCGGCCGTCGGAGTGGCCGCGCCATTCGACGGCGGGCGCCGCCGGGTCGGCGGCGGAGCGGCTGAGCACGGTGATCTCGTCGGCGACGACGAAGCAGGCGAGCAGGCCGATGCCGAACTGGCCGATGAACTCGCCGCGGGCCGCGTCGAGTCCGGCGCCGTCGAAGGCGCCGTCGGCGGTCCGCTTGGAGCTGCGGCCGATGGTCGCGAGGAAGCGGTGCACGTCGGCCTCGGTGAGACCGACGCCGGTGTCCGTGACCGTGAGGGTGTCACCGGTGCGCACGGTGATGGTGCCGGGCGCGCCGGGGGCGAGCGCCTGGCGGGCGGTGATGGCGTCGACGGCGTTCTGCAGCAGCTCGCGGAGGTAGACGCGCGGGCTGGAGTAGAGGTGGTGGGAGAGCAGGTCGACGAGGCCGCGCAGGTCGACCTGGAAGGTGTGAGCGGTGTGGGCGGTCTCTGTCGTCTCTGAGTGGGACACCTGTCGAAGTCTTTCGGTGGGCCCGCCGACGCGGTGCGCGCGGCGGGCGGGACGGAACGGGTGGTGGTGGGTGGGCCCGCGACGGTACGGGGCGGGGCGTGCCGGGCGGCGGGTTGGCTCCGCGCATCGAAGCCGGCTCTCACTCTCGCCCTGAGCCCTGAGCCCTCAGCTCTCGGCTCTCGGCTCAGCGGCCGGCCGACGCGCGCAGCTTCTCGTAGGCCGCGGCCGGGTCGGAGCCGTTGAGGTAGTACCAGGGGAACTCGGTGACCTTGCCCCCGGTGGCCTCGAAGCACTCGCGGGCGGCGGCGCCGTCGCCCGCGAGCGCGAAGGCCATGGCGAAGGTGTTGAGGACCTGGAGCCACGGGCCGCGGCGGACGAAGTCCGGGTGCCGGTACGAGTGGTCGGCGGCCCGGTGCAGGGACGCAAGGACCTCGGGCCGGCCTATGTACGCGGTGTCCGCGCCCTCGTCGAGGTCGAGCCACTGCTCGATGTGGCCGATCGCGACGAGCTGGCCGAGCGGTGTCCCGCCCGGCGCGCCGAAGGCGGACTCGTGGGCGAAGGCGTGCATCTGCTCGTGCGACCCGCCCCACTTCTCGCAGATCTGCTGGAGCTGCTGCTGGTGGGCGCGCAGGTGGTGCGGGGCGCGGCGCACGGTGGCCTCGAAGCGGCGGCGCGCGACGTCCTGGCCGACCTGCAGGCCGCGGCCGCTGACCTGGAGGGCGTACCAGGGCGAGATCCAGCCGGGCTCGCGCTCGGCGACCTCGTACAGCCACGCCTCGGCCTGGCGCAGCCGCTCGTGGAACACCTGGAACTGCTCGCGCGAGACGTGCTGGGCCCGCGCGCCGGTGCGGGCCTCCCAGCCCCAGTTGACGTACCGGAACCCGGCGACGAGCCGCGGCAGCGGGGCGTCCGGCTCCGCTTCGAGGACCTCGGCGATCCACCGCTCCACCCCGGCGGTCTCGCCGACGGCCCACAGCATGTCCGTCCGGTCCGCGCCGTCGGGCCGTGCGTCGAGCACCGCCCGCACCGTCTCCCAGTCGGCGGCCTCGGCGGCCACCCGGACGCGCCACACGTCGGGATCGTCCGAGTCCTTCTGCACCTGCGCGACGGGCCGGCCGGTCCGTCTGATCAGCGTGCGCCCCCAGTCGCGGAGCAACGCCATGTCCCCACCCCTTGCTCGTTCGATCGGGCGGGGTCAGTGAGCACCCCTCCCGGTGGAGTAGTGACTATCACGGGCGACCGACAATCGCACTCGGGTATCCACAGCCCCGGCCAGGGGACGGACCGGGGTCGGACGCCGAGGAAGCGCAGCTCGGGGTCAGACGCCGAGAAAGCGCAGCACCGCGAGCACCCGGCGGTGGTCCGCGTCGACGTTGGGCAGGTCGAGCTTGGCCAGGATGTTGTTGATGTGCTTGGCGACGGTGCTCTCGCTCACCACCATCTGCTGGGCGATGCCCAGGTTGGAGCGGCCGGACGCCATCAGTTCCAGGACCTCGCGCTCGCGTCCCGTCAGCCGCTCCAGCGGGTCCCTGCGGCGGCGCAGCAGCAGCTGGGAGACGACCTGCGGGTCGAGGGCCGTGCCGCCCGCGGTCACGCGGTGCAGGGCCTCGATGAACTCCTCGACGTCGGCGACGCGTTGCTTGAGCAGATAGCCGAGACCGGCCGTGTCCTTGGCGAGCAGGTCGGCGGCGTACTGCTCCTCGACGTACTGGGAGAGCAGCAGCACCGCCGTACCGGGCCACCGTTCCCGGATCGTCAGGGCGGCCCGTACCCCTTCCGAGCTGTGCCCGGGCGGCATGCGCACGTCGGTGACGGCGAGGTCGGGCCGGTGCTCCTCGACGGCGGCGAGCAGCCCGGGCTCGTCGCCGGCCTCGGCGACGACCTCGTAGCCCGCCATCTCCAGGACCTTGACGAGGCCGACGCGCAGCAGCACGGAGTCCTCGGCGATCACCGCGCGCACGGCAGCTCCACCTCCACCCGGGTGGGACCGCCGACCGGACTGTCGATCGCGAAGGTGCCGTCCACGGAGGTGACCCGCTTGGCGAGGCCTGCGAGCCCCGTCCCACCGGACGGGTCGGCGCCGCCGGCCCCGTCGTCGGTGATCGTCAAGGACATCAGGTCTCCTCTTCTCTCGACCCGCACCTCCACCTGGGAGGCGCGGGCGTGCTTGACCACGTTGGTCAGCGACTCGGACACGACGTAGTACGCGACGGCCTCCACGGCCGGCGAGGGGCGCGGCTCGACCGCCACGGACAGCCGCACCGGTACGGGGACGCGGGCGGCGAGCCCGGTGAGGGCGGCGTCCAGGCCGCGGTCCTCCAGGACGGCCGGGTGCAGGCCGCGGACCAGGTCCTGGAGTTCGGTGATGGACTCCTTGGCCTCGCGGTGGGCCTCGGTGATGACCTGGAGGGCCGTGGGCAGATCGGTGACGGTGGCCTTGGCGATGCCGAGGTTGACCGCGAGCGACACCAGGCGCTGCTGTGCCCCGTCGTGCAGGTCCCGTTCGATGCGCCGCCGTTCGAGGTCGGCCGCGTCGAGGACGCCGGCCCGGCTCTCGGAGAGGTCCTCGACCCGGCGCCGCAGCTCCTCGGCTCGGCCCGGGCCGAGCAGCTCGGTGGCCGCGAGGGTGTCGAGCCGCACCAGGACTCCGGTCAGCCACATCACGGCGAGCAGCGTCAGGAGGCCGACGCCGGAGACGTAGCCGTCCACGCCCATGGCGGCGACCCGGCCGATCTTCGACTCGGGGGGCAGGGCGAAGATCCAGGCGGGGGCGAGGAGGGCGGCGAAGCCGACCGCCCACAGCGCGAGGAGCGTGGCGGTGCCGATCGCCACCAGCGGGCCGGCGACCAGGTGGTAGCTGAGCTGGCGCTGTGTCACCGGCGAGGCGAGGCGGGCGCGGAGCCCGCCTCGCGGTGCGTCCTCGGGGCTCGTCGCGGGCGGGATGGCCACCCCGAGCATGGTGCGGAACCGGTGCCGCTGCAGGGAGGTCAGCGGGCCGGCCGGGAACACGCACAACGCGATCCAGAACGCGGTGAGATGGAGGAGCGCGCCCACCGTGAGGAACGTGGTGCGCCCGCCGACCCGGGCCAGCCGGGCCCGAATTCCGGATGTCAGGGCCATGCCCGTCACGATATCCGGACGGAGACGCAGCGCTGCACGTGCGCCCGCTGCGCCGGGCCGCCGCCCGCGCCGGCGGCCCTCACCGGGGGAAACCCGCGCCAGGCGAGCCGCGCGCACACCGCCGCCAGCGGCAGCTCCGCCACCACGGCCAGGACGATCGCCCACACCAGGTCCTCGCCGACGCCCGCGGTCATGATGTCGAACCAGGCGTCGACGACGAGCAGCGCGGCCCCGGCCGTCGCCGTGAGCGAGGCCCGGGCGTCCCGGCGCAGCAACAGCCACCCCGTGCCGGCCAGGGCCAGCGCCTCCAGGGCGTCGAGGCCGGTCCAGGTCCAGGCCCAGCGCGCCTCCTGCGCGGTGGCGGGCATGCCGACGTGCAGATAGACCACCCAGGGGATCAGCGCGAGCCCGGACCCGATCAGGACCTGGCCGATGCGCCGCTCCGCTATCCGTACGACTCGACCCATGGCGGCCCGCTCCCTCACGCGTTCGACGGGGGGAGCGAGCGGTTTCGGCGCGCTCCCCGGTACGTGATCGAGCATCGTCGGCCGGGCGTCCGGAAACCTCCACGCCGGTATCCGACTTCATGGTGGTACTAGCTTCACCATCACGCCGGAGGCGGAGGCGCCGGCGGGAGACGGCGGAGGCGGACAGGGCCGCCGCGCCGCCCGGGAGCGCGAGTTCGAAAAGGGCCACGCCGGGCGTCGCGGGCGCATGAGGACGCGTACGCGCATGCAGAGGCGGGGCGGGCGGACGTCCCCGGGCTTGATCGCCCCGGAGGGATAATCACCCCATGCGCTTCGGAATCCTGGGCCAGACGCGGGCGTGGCACGACGACGGGACCGAGGCGCCGCTCGGCGGCCCGGCCCGCCGGGCGCTGCTCGCGCTGCTGCTGGTCCGGCCCGGTGCGGTGGTGTCCGCCGACCGGCTCGCCGAGGAGATCGACCCGGGCGGCGCGCTGTCGGCTCACGCGCTGCAGTCGCAGGTCTCCCGGCTCCGTACGGCCCTGGGCGCGGCCGCCGCGATCGAGCGGGCCGGCGCCGGGTACCGGATCGTGCTGCCGGACGAGGACGGCGTGGACGCCTGCCGGTTCGAACGGCTCGCTGCGGAGGGCCGGGCCGCCCTGGCCGACGGCGACGCGGTGCGGGCGGGCGCGCTGCTGCGCGAGGGGCTCGGGCTGTGGCGGGGGCCCGCGCTCGACGAGGTCGCCGGGAGCGAGAGCGTACGGGCTGCCGCCGTACGTCTGGAGGAGCTGCGGCTCGCGGCGCTGGAGGACCGGTACGAGGCGGCGCTCCGGCTCGGCGAACACCGGGAATCCGTACCCGGGTTGCGTGAGCTGGTCGGGCGACACCCGTTGCGGGAACGCCTTGCGGAGCTCCTGATCCGAGCCCTCTCGGCCGAGGGAGGGCAGGCCGAGGCGCTGCTCGTGTACGAGGAGACCAGGCGACGTCTGGCCGAGGAGCTCGGCGCCGATCCGTCTGCCGAACTCGTGGCACTGCACCAGGAGTTGCTGGAGCACACTCCGAGCCCGTCGCCGGTCGCGCCACCGGCCCCGCTGACCTCGTTCGTGGGGCGGGACCGCGAAGTGACCGAGATCGCGGGCCTGTTGCGGGTGGCCCGGCTGGTCACGCTCACCGGTCCCGGCGGCGTCGGCAAGACCCGTCTCGCGGCGGAGGTCGCGGGCGGCCTCGCCGACGAGATCTGCTTCGTCGCGCTCGCCCCGGTGCGCGACGGCGCCGATCTGCCGCAGGCCCTGCTGGCGGCGCTCGGGCTCCGCGGGTCCGGGCTCGGGCTCCGGCCGGAGGGCGCGCGCACCCCGTTCGACCGGCTCGTGACCGCCCTCGCCGACCGGGTCCTGGTGCTCGTCCTGGACAACTGCGAGCACGTCGTCGACGCGACCGCCGCGCTCGCCGCCCGGCTCCTCGCCGCCTGTCCGCGGCTGCGCGTGCTCGCCACCAGCCGCGAGCCGCTCGGGGTGGTCGGTGAACACCTGTGGCCGGTCGGCCCGTTGGACGAGGAGGCGGCGGTGCGGCTCTTCACCGACCGGGCCGCCGCCGCGCGCCGCGGTCCCGCCCCCGACCCGGGTCTCGTACGGCGGATCTGCGCGGCGGTCGACGGCCTCCCGCTCGCCGTCGAGCTGACGGCGGCCCGGCTGCGCACCCTGGAGGCCGACGAGCTCGCGGACCGGCTCGACGCCCGGCTCGACGGCCGCCTCGCGATCACCGCGCGGGGCAGCCGTACGGTCGAGGAACGGCATCGCACGCTGCGTTCCGTCGTCGCCTGGGGCTGGGAACTGCTGACCGCGGAGGAGCGGCGGGCGGCCCGTCGTTTCGCGGTCTTCGCGGGCGGCGCGACCGCCGAGGCGGCGGTGCGGGTGTGCGGGACGGACGCCGAGACGCTGGAGTCGCTCGACGACAAGTCCTTCCTCCAGAGGTCCCGGCAGGGGCCCGGCCACGGGCGTTACCGGATGCTGGAGACGATCCGGGCGTACGCCGCCGAGCAGTTGGCGGCGGAAGGCGAGACGGAGTCCGCGGGCCGGGCCCATGCCGGCTTCGTCCTCGACCTGCTGCGGACCGCGGCCCCGCATCTGCTGCGCGGCGGGCAACTCGCCTGGCTGCCGGTCCTGTCGGCCGAGCACGACAACCTCCTCGCCGCGATACGGCGGTCGCTCGCCGCGCGGGAGGTGGCGACGGCGCTCCGGCTGCTCGCGGCCGCCGCGACGGCGCTGTGGATCGGGGGCCGGGCGGGCGCGGTCGCGCCGCTCGCCGCCGGGCTGTTGGAGGTGATCGACGCGGACCTCGGGGCCGACGGCGCCGACGGGCTCACCGGTGAGCTCGGCGAGGAGTACGCGGTGTGCGTGCTGCTCGCGGCCTCCGGCTCCGCCGCCCGGCCGGCCTGGGAGCGCCACCGGGCAGCCGCGGCAAGGGCGTTGACCGCGGCCTGGTCGGGCGAACGCGTCGGCCGTCACCCCGCCGCCCTCCTGTTGTGGATGATGCGGAACGCGGGCGAACAGGCCGCGCCCGCGGACCTGCGCGCCGCGTTCGCGCTCGTCACCGCCCAGCACGACGGCCCCGATCCGTGGGGGCGCGCGGTCGCCCGCTACGTGGCGGCGTACGGGTTCCTGGGCGACGGGGACACCGAGGCGGCCGAGCGTTCCCTCGGCGAGGCCGCGGAGGGTTTCCGCGCGCTCGGTGACCGCTGGGGCACCTCGCTCGCGCTCGACGCGCTCGCCGACCTGGCGGGCGGGCGCGGCGACCGGGCGCGGGCGATCGCCCTCACCGACGAGGCACTCGCGCTCACCGAACAGCTCGGCGCCCTGGAGGACTCCGCCGACCTGCTGGTCAACCGGGGCGACCAGCTCGCGGCCGACGACCGTACGGCGGCCCGCGCCGCCTACGCACGCGCCGCCGAACTGGCCGGCGCCGCCGGCAGCGCCGACCGCCTGGCCGCCGCCCTGCGCGGCCAGGCCGATCTGGCGCTCGCGGAGGGTGACGTGGCGGAGGCGGAGCGGTTGTACACGGAGGCGCTGGAGCGGATCGACCGGCACTGGATCAAGGCGCTGGGCAATCTGGTGCGCACGCTCGCCGGCCTCGGCCGGGTCGCCGAGGCGCGCGGCGACCGTGCCACGGCAGAGGCCCGGTACGCGGAGGCGAGGCGGGTCGCGGCAGGGCTGGGTCCGGCGGCCTCGGACGTCCTGCGGCTGCTCGGCGTCCGCGCGGACGGGCCGTGAGTGGTCACCGGCGTTCACGGGGGCTGACCAGGGTGGTGGGCGCGCGGCGAGTCCTCGGAGACCGACCACCACGGCACAGGGGACCGACCGCGACGGCTCACCGGAGGAGCCGGGCAGACGGCAAAGCCCCCGGGAACGACCACGGCTCACCGGGCCTCACCGGGCCGGTGAGCGCGCGGTGAGCCCGCGGTGAGCGCCCCTCGGCAGGCTCCCTGCCATGACGAACCACAACACCGCCATCCCCACCACCACCGCCCCGAAGAACCGCGACGTCCTGATCTCCGGCGCCTCCGTCGCCGGTCCCGTCCTCGCCTACTGGCTGCGCCGCCACGGCTTCCGCCCCGTCGTCGTCGAGCGTGCGCCGGCACTGCGCGACGGCGGCTACGCCGTCGACTTCCGCGGCGAGGCGCATCTGTCGGTGCTCCGCAGGATGGGCGTCCTCGACGCCCTCGAAGCGGTTCGTACGGGCACCGGCTCCATGTCGTACGTCAACGCGGCCGGCAAGCCGCAGGCCACGCTGCCGGCCGACCTGTTCGCCGGTGACCTGGAGATCCTGCGGGGCGACCTCGCCCGGGTCCTGTACGACGCGACGAAGGACGACGCCGAGTACGTCTTCGGTGATTCCGTCGCCTCGCTCACCGAGGACCCGGACGGTGTGACCGTCACCTTCGAGCGCGGCGCGCCGCGCCGCTTCGGCCTGGTCATCGGCGCCGACGGACTGCACTCCCACACCCGCAGGCTGGCGTTCGGGCCGGAGGAGCGGTTCGTGAAGCACCTCGGCGTGTATTGCGCGATCTTCACCACCGCCAACCACCTGGGCCTCGACCACACCGGCCACGCCTATCGCACGGCGGGCAGGCTGGTCGCGATGTACAGCTCCCGCCACAACGCCGAGGCGAAGGCCGTCTTCTACTTCGGCTCCCCGGCCCTCGGCCTGGACCGCAAGGACGTGCCGCGGCAACAGGCCGTCCTCACCGAGCAGTTCGCCGGAACCGGCTGGCAGAGCGACCGGCTCCTCGACGACATGCGGCACGCACCCGACTTCTACTTCGATTCCGTGGCACAGGTCCGCATGGACTCCTGGACCCGCGGCCGCGTCGCCCTCGTCGGCGACGCCGCCTGCTGTCCGTCCTCCCTGTCGGGCATGGGCTCGGGCCTGGCCCTCGTCGGCGCGTACGTCCTCGCCGGGGAACTGGCCGCGGCGGACGGCGACCACACCGTGGCCTTCGCCCGCTACGAGGCGGAGATGCGGGCGTACGCGGAGGGCTGCCGGAAGATGGGCGACGGCGTCGCCCGGCTGATGGTCCCGGACAGCCGTCTGACGGCCTCGTTCCTCAACCGGTACTACAAGATCATGCCGTACCTGCCGGGCAAGAACATGGCCGCGAAGATTGCCCGCAGGACGGCGGAGAACATCACGCTGCGCGACTACGCGGCCTGAGAACGCACCCTCGGCATTTCGTCCCTCACCGCCGATGCCGCCTCCCTGACGCGGCGTCGGTCGTCAGTCGAGGCCTTCGACGATGCGGAAGTCGCGCTCGACGCCGTCGGCAAGTGCGGCCAGTGCCTCCTGGTAGGCCTCACTCGCGCGTGCGGCCACCGCCTGTTCGAAGCTGTCGAACTCGACCAGGACGGTGCGCTCGGCGATTCCGGCGTCGTGCGCGACGACCCGGCCGCCGCGGGCGAGCGTCCGCCCGCCCGCGGCCCTGACGGCTGGACCGGCCAGCTTGTTGTAGGCGGCAAGCCTCTCGGGGTCGGCGATGGTGCGGTAGACGCTGACCCAGTAGCCCTTGGCCACGGTTACCTCCTGTGTTCGGAATCGATGCTCGGAAGTTCGCTCGGAGCGTGCGCGGATCCATGCCTCATCGCGTGACCCTGCGTACGATCGCTGCCTGGCCGCCGACTCGGATCCGGTGTCCCGTGCGGTCGCGGTGGACGGTCGCTGTGATGGTGGACGGGCTGCCGAGGTGGTCACCCATGTCGACGGCGAGGCGGTGTGTGCCGAACCCGGCGGCATACGCTGCCAGGCAGGCCGTGCTGTTGGCGTTGGCGATGTCCTCGGGGACGCCGATCGACGGGGCGAACATCCGGGCTGCCGCTCGGCCGTGCCGGTCCGGGGGCGAGTAGGCGTAGCAGCCCAGCAGGCCGTAGCGGTCACAGGCCGCGCGTAACAGGGCCGGATCCGGCGTGAGTTCGGCCAGCGCGGCGCGGGATCGGAGGGGCAGCAGAAGTCTCGGCCGCCCGTTCGACGCCACGCAGGCGTCGCCGGCGACCGCGTCCTGCGTCAGTCCGAGGCCGCTTGCGACTGCCCTCAGTTCGGGTCCACCGGCGCTACGCAGGCTGACCGGGCCCGGGTCGAACGACGCCGTCAGGACGGCACCGTTCCGGCTTGCCCGACCGTCGAAGCTGCGGTGGGCCGTACGCAGGACGGCGCGGTAGTCGTGGTCGCCGCCTTCCCGTTCGGCGAGCACTGCGAGGGCGGCGACGGTGCCGTGTCCGCAGGCGGGCAGCTCGCCCTGGGCGGTGAAGAACCGCAGTGTGTGCGCGGGCCGACGACGCTCGGTTCCGGTCGCACGGAGGAAGACGGCGTGCGATGCTCCCCACTCCGCGGGAATGCGGCGTCGCTCCTCGTCGGTGAAGGGGGCGTCATCCAGAACGGCGGTCGGGCTGCCACCCGCGCCGTCTCGCTGACACGCGTCGACGACCACTACCTCGGACATGGCACCGGGCCGGTCCACAACAGCCTCCTTCGTTTCGATTTCCGAAGCGGTCGCCGATGCTAGCGTGTCGGTATTCGAAGCATCAACATCGGAGAGCTGGACATCCCGACATGGCAACACCCAGGCCTGGCACCCCTGTTCGCGGCTCGACCACCGGCCGCCCCCTCATGGCCGCACTCGATCTGTTCGGGCGGCGATGGAGTCTGCGCATCCTGTGGGAGCTTCGCGCGGGTCCGCTGGGATTCCGCCCCTTGCAGAAGCGGTGCGACGACATGTCCTCCAGCGTGATGCGGCAGCGCCTGACCGAATTGCTGGATGCCCAGGTGATTCACCAACTACCGGACAGCCGCTACGAGCTCACCCCGCTGGGACAGGAGGCGCGCCGGGCCCTGAACCCCCTCGCCCGCTGGGCGGAACGCTGGGCGGCCACGATCGACCCGCAGGGGGCTGACCACACCGACGACCAGGCCGCCGACCGCGTCTCACCTCCGGGCACCGTGGGCGACGGGACGCCGGAGAGGGACTCCGTGGACTGACGCCGGAGGGAAGCGGGCCGCACCCGGCGGCGCTGCCGCGGTCCGGGGACGGTCTGGTCCTGGGTGAGGGGCAGGTGCTGTGATGACGTCCGTGCCCTCTTCCTCCGCACCTTCCCCTCCCCCGTCCCCTTCCCCCTCCTCGTCCGCCATCGAGCGGGTGGCACTGCTGCTCGCCGCCGAGTTCGGCCTGGTGCCCGAGTCGGTCGAGGAGGGTCCGTCCGGCACCGCGACCCGTAACTACCTCGCGACCACGCCCGACTCCCGGCGCTGGTTCGTCAAGACCTGTCCCACCGACGCGGATCCCGAACGGGCGGAGAGCGCCGCCCGGCTGAGCGAGTACGCCCGGCTGTGCCGGGTACCGGTGGCCCGCGCGCGTGCCACGCTCGCCGGCGACCGCCTCGTCGCCTCCTGGGGCGGGGCGACGGTCTCGGTGACGGAGTACGTCGCCGGCGCGGTGACCGCCGACGCGCGGCTCACCGGACGGGCCTGGGAGGCCGTCGGCGAGGCGATCGGGCGGCTGCACCGCGGACTCGCCCGCCATCCCTTCGGCCCGCCGCGTCCGTCCGGCCGGGACCGGGCCGTCGACCCGGTGCGCGGCCGGGCCCGCCTCTCGGAGCTCGTACGGCGGTACGAGGCGGAGCCGCCCCGTACCGAGTTCGAGCGATGGGCGCTGGAGACGGCCCGCGAGCGGCTGGCCGGGCTCCCGGCGACGGAGCGGCTCCTGGAGCGGGTGCCGGAGCGGATGCTCGCGCAGCTGGTGCACGGCGATCTGTCGGGCCCGAATGTGCTGCTGCGCGGCGAACGCGTCGCCGCCGTCGTCGACTTCGCCCCGCCTAGCCTGCGCGGCCCGATCTGGGAGCTGGGCCGGCTCGCCCTCGACCCGCGCACCGTGCTCGCCCAGTCCGACTGGCCCGCCGGCCTCGGCCGGCTCGTCGCCGTCTACCACGACCTCCATCCGGCCGTGCCGGTCGCGGAGTTGGTGAGCGTGGTCCGGCTGACGGCCGCGTACCTGGGCTGCACCGTCTACCCGCTCAACACGGTCGTCGAGGGACTGGGCCCGGTCACCCCGTCCCTCGAGTCGTACGCCCGCAACCGCGTCCGGGCCGCCGCCGTGCTGCGCGACCGCCTCGAAGAGGCGGAGGAGGTGCTGCGCGACGCCCTCCGCTAGCCGCGCCGGGGGCGCCCGCCCCGTCGGATTCCGTTCCTCCGCACCCCGGTGGACGGCCTTTCAGTTGTGAAGAAAGCGAACGCAAGCGACCCCGCGATGACCGAAAGCCCTCACGGCGCCTAGCCGTCGATCAGCCAAACCTGAGAGGTAACCAGCCAAAGTCGGCCCATTCATGGTGCGCATTCTCGCGGAATCCGGCAAATGGAAGTCCATGTTCCACCCCTCGGATTCCGGTCCCTTGATCACGGCCTTTTCGTGCCATAGCCTCGAAGGGAAGTGCCAACGGCATCTACCTACGGAGGTAAACCATGGCAAGTTCTTCCAATGACCGCGCCGCGGACACCGAATTCCCCGAGGTCGAGGTCCGGGTTTCCCCGGTGGCCGACCGGGCCCGCGCGACCTTCGCCAAGACCCACGCGCGTCCGAGCGTTCCGGACTTCGCGAAGCTGTTCGCCGATTCGGCGAAGTAGCCGGGACGGCGCAGTAGGTTAGCTCCGAGTTACTGGATTCCGTGCGCACCGGGCCTCGCGGTTCGGTGCGCACGGAATCGCTCCACCGGCATTTCATAGCGGCATGAGGGTGATTCAGGGAATATGACGACACTTTCCTCGCGGTTCGGCCGCGCCCTGTCGGGGGAACTCGGCCCGGATTTCTCGACGCATCAGGTCAGTAATGAAGTGGTGTTTCGACACCTGGACCCCGCGCTCCTGGAGGACTGCTTCTCCTGGGCTGGACTGAACGAGATCCTTTCGCGGGGCTCCGCCGTGCCGGCCGACTTCTTTCTGTGCGCCGAGGGAAAGCGGCTGCCCGAGCACCAGTACACGGTCTCCCTGGACGGACACCGGGTCTTCGATCTGCCGCGGGTGTTCGCGCTCATGCGGGCCGGCACCACGCTGATCATCGACTCCCTGGACCGCATCCATCCCGGTGTCCGGGCCGCGACCGACGACATCATGCGCATCACCGGTGAGACCGCGGCGTGCAACCTGTTCGTCACCTTCGACGACGCGCAGGCCTTCGACAGCCACTTCGACGAGGTCGACACGTTCGTCGTCCAGCTCCTCGGCAGCAAGCACTGGAAGGTCCACGGGCCGTCCGAGGAGTTCCCGCTGCCCGAATACGGCGACAGCGATCCGGTGAACTGCCCCGACACCGTCCTGTTCGAGAAGACCCTGACGCCCGGGGACGTGATCCACGTGCCACGGGGCTGGTGGCACACCGTCCGCGGGGGCGGTGAGACCAGCCTGCACCTCACCTTCGCGTTCACCCGCCGCACCGGCTACGACTGGCTGCGTTGGGCCGCCCGTCAGGCGCTGTCCCGGCCGGAGATCCGCGAGAGCCTCGACCGCGCGGCATCGCCCGAGGCACAACGGGCCCAGCAGGAAAGGATCATCGAGGCGTTCCTGGCCGAGGCGAAGAACATGCCCCTGGAGGACTTCTTCGGCGCGGAGCGCCGTGCCTCCGGCGGGCGCGACCTCGCGAGCCTGCCCTGGGACGTGAGCGGGGCCCACCCGGCCGGGGAGGACGTGGTGGAGCTGGTGCCCGTCCTGGCTCCCGCGGTCCGCGTGGAAGGGGAGCATGTCGTCGTCACCGCCGCCGACCAGGACTTCGCCCTGCCCGTGGGGCACCACCCGGCGATCGAGGCGCTCGTCCGGGCCCGCCGGCTCACCGTCGCCCAACTGGCCGCGCAGGCCGGGGCGCCCGTGGCGTCCGTGTCCGCACTGGTCGCGGCTCTGCTGCGATGCCGGCTGGTCACCGTCTCCGGCGCCGACGCCGCCCGCCGGGACAGCGAGCGTGACCGGTGACCGCCCCGATCCGTCCGGGCCTGGGCGCGCTCGGCCTGCCCTCCGCCGACCTGGGCGTCGTGCTCGCCGGGGAACTGACCGCCGACGCCGTCGTCCTGGGACTGCCCTTCGACGCCGGCGTGCCGGGAGTACCTGGCCAGCGCCACGGCCCGGAGATCTTCCGCAAGCTCAGCCCCACCCACGGCTGGTCCGTCGCCGAGGACGGTGCGCTGGGCGGGGTGATCGACCCGGTGACCCGCGGTCCGGTGCTGTCCGGCCGAAGAGTCTTCGACGTGGGCGATCTGGGCTCGGTGCCGATCGATCCGCGGATCGGCCGCGGCACCTACTACAAGACCCTCACCCGCCTCTCGGAGCAGCTCGCCGGCGCGGGCACGATCCCCGTCTTCATCGGCGGTGACCACAGCCTCTCCGCGCCGGCAGCCACCGGTGCGGCGGCCGTGCACGGCCCTCTGCGGTTCCTCTGCTTCGACGCGCACTGCGACTTCAGCGCCCGGCCGATGCCGGACGCCACCGACATCACCCATGCGGACTTCCTCGGCCACCTGTTCCAGACCGGCACGATCTCGGACGCGGAGCTGTACGGCGTGCGGACGTACCTGCCCGCCGACTGCGGTCCGCTGCCGGAGGCCCTGCGCTGCGCCTACCCGTACGAGCCGGAGGCGAGCGCGACGGACCGGTACGACCGGCCGACGTACCTGTCGATCGACCTGGACGTCATCGAGCCGGCGGACTTCCCGGCCACCGGGCATCCGGAGGCCGGCGGCTACCGGCTGCGGGAACTCCTCGCCGCGGTCGAGCACGTCTGCCGGACTCGGCGGGTGGTGGCGGTGGACATCGTCGAGGCACTCCAGGACGACGGGGAGAACCGGGCCACCAGCGCGACGGTCTCGGCTCTGGTCATGACATGCCTGCGGGCACTGCTCGAACACCCTCGGGAACGGGAGACGACCGAATGAGCACGGGCACGACGGCGGACACGACCGCACCTGGCGGGGAGGTGTCCGACGGTACGGGCATCCGCTCCCTGCACGGCTGGCAGCGGCAGCTGATAGCGGAGCACGACCGGCCCGACGTGCGGGCCCTCGGCGCGACCGTCACCGGCGTCAACGCGGGGGAACGCGATGTCACCCTCCGCGTCCACGAGGGCCGCACCTGGATCTACAAGGCGTGGCGGGGCGACCGCGGCGAGCAGACCCACCACCTCTACACCCCGGTCACCGGCCGCGTCCACGCCATCGGCCAGGACGAGGCGGAGGTGCTCCAGGCGGCGGACTGGTCGGCGGTGCCTGCCGCGACGATCAGTCGTCTGGCGTCCCTGGTCATGCCGTTCGAGGAGCCCGGCTGGCGGTTCCCGGAACTCCCCGCCGACGCGCGGGTGGACACCCCGCGCGTCCGCGTCCTGATGCTCAACCCCACCGAGCAGTGCAACATCCGCTGCACGTACTGCTACTACGGCGGCGCGTACGCCGACACCCGCCCCCACCAGACCGCGTCACCGCAGGCGGACATGGTGCGGGCCGCCATCGACCTGTTCGTGACCGGCGAGGAGAAGCTGGACTCCGCCCCCCGGGCCGTGTACTTCTTCGGCGGGGAACCGCTCCTCGCGTTCGACGAGCTGAAGAAGGCCGTGCTGGCTCTGGAGGAGCGCAAGCGCGAGGTGGGAGCCCGTCTGGAGAACCTCGTTCTCCAGGTGAATTCCAACGGCATGCTGCTGACCCCGAAGATCGTCGACTTCCTCGTCGAGCACGACATCTATCTCAACATCTCGATCGACGGCCCCAACCACGACCGCTACCGCGTCGACCGGCGGGGCAAGGGCACGCACGACCGGGTGCGCGAGCGCACCGACTGGCTCGCCGAGAACTGGCCCGAGTACTTCTCCTCGCGGGTCGCGCTCATCTGCGTCCTGTCGGCGCCGCTCGACGCGGCCGCCCTCTACCGGTACTTCTCCGAGTGGCCCACCGCCCACCGCGCCCTGGCATGGGACTTCGACCTGATCCTGCCGGGCGGTGAGCAGTCCTACGCGGACTTCGAGCGGATGTTCGCCGAACAGCGCCGGGTGTGGGACCTCTTCGTCCGCTCCCACCACCAGTCGTACCGGGAGCGCGAGCAGTCGGGGCGGTACCACTTCGCCTTCAGCCACGGCTTCCTGCACCGCGCGTTCCACCGGGTGCTGAACCAGCCGGAACGCGACGGCGGTGCCCGCCTCGGGCATCTGCTCGGTATGCAACTCATCCCCGGGAACGAGTACTTGGTCCTCGGCTCCGACGGTACGCTCTACTCCTCCTACGAGTACCAGTCCCCGGACTTCGTGGTCGGCCACACCGACCGGGGGGTCGATCCGGTGGCCGGGGTCGAGCAGCTCGCCATGTTCCGCGACTCCGTCCAGGCCGGATCCTGCACCACCTGCTGGGCGGCGCCGCTGTGCACCGTGACGGTGCCGGAGGCCCCCTTCCGACGGTCGGACTCCGCGGACGCGGTACGCGAGAAGGTAACGGCCAAGCGGGCGAGGTGCATGTCGGAACGGGAGAACCTCCAGCAGGCGCTGCGCGCCCGTGTCGACATCGAGCAGGAGTACGGGAGCGAGGCCCTGGACGGACACCGGGACGACTGGAGCCGCCAGCGGATGGAGGTCGCGCGTGTCGATCCCTTCTACGCCTGAGGCATCCGCCGAGGCCGTCGACACCGACCTCCCGGAGCTCCTGTGCGGCGCCGAACCGGCCCTGTTGCGGGGAGCCGGCCGCCACTGGCCGGTCTTCGCCGCGCTGAGCGAGGAGAACCTGCGGGCCCACGCCGACCGCCGGGTCGAGGCCGAGGACCGGGACCGCCGACCGGTGACGGTGTCCCTCGGGGAGGTCCTCGACGACATGCGGGACGCCCGCCCGCGGGGCCTGTACCTGCGCCACCAGTCGCTGTCGCGGTTCGACCCGGCGCTGCCGGGCCTCGTACCGAAGGAGGTACGGCGCCTCAACTGGCTGCTGGCCCTGGAGGCCGACGCGCGCCCGGACTGGAGCTGGCTGATGATCGGCTCCGCGGGCACCAGCTCGCCCCTGCACGTCGACGTGATGGCGAGCGCCGCCTGGAACCTGCTCTGTGCCGGCACGAAACGGTGGACCTTCCACCCGCCGGAGCAGGCCGAGGAATGGCGGCTGCTCCCGCCCGGATGCGCGAGGGACACCTATGACCGCGCTCCCCGCGAGTTCGTGCAGCAGCCCGGCGACCTCGTCGTCACGCCGAGCGGTTGGGCCCACGAGGTGCACAACGTCACCGGCTCGATCGCCGTCACCAGCAACTTCATCAACCGTTCCAACCTGGACTTCGCCCTGCGGTACTTCGAGCTGGCCGGCGACACCGACGCGCACGACGTGCTCGCCGCCGTCGGCGCGGCCTTCGCGCAGGACAGGGAAGGCGGTGGCCGTTGAGCGGGCACGACCTGCCGTTCGAGCTGCCCGCCGTGGGGCTCGGCACCTGGCAGATGTGGGGCGAGGCCGCCGAGCGCGGCGTCCGCGACGCCATCGAGCTCGGCTACCGGCTGATCGACACGGCCGCCGCCTACCGCAACGAGGCGGCCGTCGGCGCGGGCATCCGCGGCAGCGGGGTCGACCCCCGCGAGCTCGTGATCGTCACCAAGTTCCCGGAGGAGGACGCGGGCCGCGAACGAGAGGTGCTCCGCAGCAGCCTCGACCTCCTCGGCGTGGACCGGATCGACCTGTGGCTGATCCATGCCCCGCTGGACGCGGCGGGATCGCTGCGGATCTGGGAGCGATTCATCGAGGCACGGGAGGAGGGGCTGGTCGGCGCCATCGGCGTGAGCAACTTCCTCCCGGAGCAGGTGGACGAGCTGATCAAGGCGTCCGGCGTGGTCCCCGCGGTGAACCAGATCGCCTTCGGCCCCCACTACTACGACGCGGACGTCGCCCCGCACCATGCGGAGCGCGGCATCGCGATCCAGGCCCACAGCCCCTACAGCGAGAACGACCTGTCCCACCCGGTGCTGCGGGCGATCGCCGACAGCCACGGGTGCACGGTGCGGCAGGTCCTGCTGCGCTGGCACCGGGCCCACGACGTTCCGGTCGTCGTCAAGTCCGTCTCCCGCACCCACCTGACCGAGAACCTGGACACCGGCCACCCGCTCGACCCCGCGGAAGTGGCGGCCATCGACCGTCTGGGCATCAACCCCACCCCGGGACAGCGATCATGAGAGTTCAACTGGACGCCGTACGGCGCTCCTATCAGGTACGGCGCCGCCCGGAGACGGGTTCGAAGCTGACCCGGCTCGTCCGCCGCGAACGCAGTGAGGTCGAGGCGCTGCGCGGCATCGACCTGCGGATCGAACCGGGCGAGTCCGTCGGCTACATCGGACTCAACGGCGCGGGCAAGTCCACGACGATGAAGCTGGTCGCGGGCATCCTGACCCCGACGGCGGGCCGGGTCACCGTCGACGGCCGGGACCCGCACGGTGAGCGCCGCGCGCTCTCCGCCGACCTCGGATATCTGGCAGCCCAGCGCGCCAGCCTCTGGTGGGACCTGCCCGTCAAGGACTCGTACGAGCTCATTCGGCGCGTCTACGGGATCGAACCGGCCCTGTTCCGGCGTCGCAGCGAGGAGTTGGTGGCCCGGCTCGACATCGGCAAGCACCTGGACACCCCCGTACGCGAGCTGTCCCTCGGGAACAGAACCCGCGCGGAGCTCGTCGGGACCCTGCTCCACTCGCCGAAACTGCTGCTCCTGGACGAACCCACGATCGGGCTCGACATCTTCGCGCGCGAGGCGATCTGCGGCCTCCTCAGGGACCTGCGCGAAACGAGCGCGCCCACCATCCTGATGGCCAGCCACGACCTGCGGGACGTGGAGGCCGTCTGCGACCGCATCGTCATGATCGACGCGGGTCGGCTCGTCCACGACGGCAAGATCGCCGAACTGCGCGGGCTCGGCGGTCGCACCCGCCGCCTGGTCGTCCACCATGCCGAAGGCCACACGCTGCCTTCCACGCCCGGTCTCGTCCCGGTGGGAGCTCCCGCGAGGACCGTCACCGCCTTCGAGTACGCCCAGGGCGAGCTGCCCCCGGAGATCCTCTCCGCGCTCTTCTCCGATCCGCTCGTCGATGACGTCCAGCTCGAGGCGCCGACCCTGGAACAGCTCATCAAGAACCTGTACGGGAGGGCCGGCTGATGGAGCGGACGCGCCACTCCCTCCGCCCCCATCTGGCCGTGGCCCGCATGCAGATCAGGCTCTCCTTCCACTATCGGACCAGGGCCTTCTCCCAAGGGGTGGGCGCGCTGCTGCTGATCGGCCTCCAGGCCGCACTGTGGACGGCCGTGTACTCGGGTGCCGGCGACGCCGTCGCGGCCGGCTGGCTGAGCCTGCGTCAGACCATGGTCTACGCCGCGGCGGGCACCATCTGGGTGCTGTGCCTGCCCAACCTCGGCCTTGCCCGTCAGCTCGAGGCGAAGATCAGGGACGGCCGGATCGTCACGGAACTGCTCATGCCGATGGGCTTCTTCAGCCAGTGGTTCTCCGCCGCCCTCGGCCGGTCCGTGGGCATCACCGCGCTGGTGGGCCTGCCCGCGGCGCTGGTCGGCGGCGCGCTCCTGCTCCCCTTCGACCTCGATGCCGGCTACGCCCTCCGGCTCGCGCTGACGAGCGCCATCGCCTTCGTCGTCCTCTTCAACCTCAGCTACATGATCGGACTCTCGGCCTTCTTCATCCGCCGTGTCGAGGGTCTCAACGAGGTGCGCGAAGCGCTGCTGCTCCTGCTGGGAGGGTCGATGATGCCGATCTCCCTCTATCCGGCCCCGCTGCGCGATCTCGTCGTGTGGACCCCGTTCGTGCACGGCTTCTACACCCCCCTCGGCACCCTGGTGAAGGACCCGTTCGTCGACGCACGCGTCATCGCCATCGGGCTCGTCTGGGCCGTGCTGCTGACCGCCGCCAGCGCGCTGTGCACCTGGCGCGCCCTGCGAAAGCTGGTGATCGCCGGTGGCTGAGCGGCTCGCCGAGTTGAAGAAGTCCCTGGACGTCGCCTTCTTCGCGACCCGGATGAACTTCCGCAGTCATCTGGTGCACCCGGGTGAGGTGGTGCTCGCCAACCTGGGGGCCCTCGTCCAGGCGGTCTCCGGCGCCGCCGTGTTCATGCTGGCGCTCTCGACCACCGGGGCGATCCACGGCTGGACGCTCGCCCAGTGGGCCGTGCTCACCGGCTTCACGACCGTGGCCCGCGCCCTGTGGAACACCGTCTTCTTCGGCACCCTGGACATCCCCGACATGGTCCGCAGCGGCGAACTCGACCACTACCTCGTCCGCCCCGCCAGCCCGCTGGTCCTCATCCTCTTCTCCAAGGTCGACACGGACGTCTGGATCGAGATCGTGATCGGCCTCGGCATGATGGGAGCGGCACTCCAGGTCAGCGGCACCGAACTCACCGCACAGGTCCTGCTGTTCATCCCCGTCGCCCTCCTCGGCGCGGCGCTCGTCTTCGCCGCCGTGCACCTGGCCGTCACCTCGCTGTCGTTCTGGCTGCGGCAGGACGCCATGCTTTCCACGCTGATCTGGCGGTTCGACAGTTTCGCCCAACTGCCGATGAGCTTCTACCCGAAGTGGGTCGTCGCCGTGTTCTCCACGGTCCTCCCCTTCGCCTTCGTCGGCTACTACCCGTGCCTCTACATCCTCGGCAAGACGGACTCGCCTCTCGTGTGGGCGTTCCCCCTCGCCGGCCCCCTGCTCATGATCCCCGCGGTCCTGCTGTGGCGACGCGGTCTCACCCGCTACTGCAGCACCGGCACCTGAGGAGCCCCGCAGTGAACCATCTCGACGCGTTCGAGCGCGACGGATACCTGGTCCTCGACCTCTTCTCGGCGGACGAGGTCGCGCGGATGAAGCGGATGCTATCCGCCCTCATCGACCCGCCGTCCTCCCGGCGGCATCCCCGGCTGTACGTCCACGCCGCTTCGGAGAGTCCCCTGCCGCGACTCGACCCGTACAACCCGTACGCCGTCTGGAAGATCGTCAACACCCCACTCGCCGGGGACGACTGGTACGCCCTCGTCCACGACCGGCGCGTCCTGGACGTCGTCGGCGAGCTCCTGGGGCCCGACATCAACTTCCACATGGGATTCGCCCGGCTGCGCCCCTCCGGGCTGCGGGCCGAGGAAGGCTGGCACCGCGACCTCGACACCGACCGGCACACCCTGCCGGAACTGGTCACCGCGCTCATCTACCTCGACGACATGGACGCCGAGTCCGGTGCCACCCTGGTCTGGCCGGGCAGCCATCGCCACGATCGGCCGGCGCCCGACGACGACGAGGCCGTCGCGGTGCCGGCCCGCCCGGGCTCCGTCCTCTTCCTGCACTGTCTGACCGCACACCGCGCCAGCACCAACCTCACGACGCGGCACCGCTCCATCCTGATCAACGAGTACAAGAGCGCCCGGACGACGGAGCTCAGCCCCAACGACGCCGCCTTCGGTGACCTGCCGCTCCGCAGAGGGGGACGGAACCTCGTGGAGCTGTGACCCGGTCGAGGACTCAGACGGCCCGCGCCGCGCGGTCCGCCGCACCCAGCCTGAGCGAGAGCACACCGGCCAGGAGCAGGATCGCGCCGCCGGTCACCATGGGGACCGAGAGGTCGGTGTGCGCGGCGAGGAGGCCGCCGGCGGCTGAGCCGACGGGCATGATGCCCCAGGCGGCGAGGCGGTAGGCGCCGGCCGCCTTGCCGCGGAGTTCGTCGGGGACGAGTTCCTGGCGCTTCGCAGCGGTGAGGACGTTCCACATGACGACGGTCGCGCCGTTGAGGGCGAGGAGGGCGGCGACGGCGAACGGGTCGCGCACCGTTCCGGCGAGGAGGAAGGAGGCGCCGGCGCCGAAGACCGACACGGTCAGTGCGGCGCCCCAGCCGAAGCGGGCGCTGAGCCGGCTCGCGACGCCGCTGCCGACCAGGCTGCCGACCGCCGAGCCGGCGATCAGCCAGCCGTAGCCGGTGTCGGAGAGGCCGAGGGTCCTGGTCGCGTAGAGGACGAGGACGGAGATGGCCATCGAGCCGGCCAGGCTGAGCAGCGCCACCATCAGGGTGAGGATGCGCAGCACCGGGTGGTGGAGGAGGAAGGCGAGACCGGCGCGGATCTGGCCGAGCCAGCCGGTCGGCTCGGTGTCGGGACGCGGCTCGGCGCGGAAGCCGCCCGGGCCGGGCTTGATGCGCAGCAGCAGGACCGCGCTGAGCAGGAAGCTGAGGGCGTCGACCAGGAAGGGCGAGTGGCGGTCCCAGGAGAACAGCCACGCGCCGAGCACCGGTCCGGCGAAGCTCAGGTTGACGACGCTGGTGGCGAAGAGCCTGCTGTTCGCCCGTTCCAGCGAGTCCTTGGCGACGGTCGACGGGATCATCGCCTGGGACGCCGTGTCGTAGAACGTGTCGGTGACGCCGAGCAGGAAGGCGACGGCGTACAGCGTCCCGGCCGTCAGGGCGTCGCTGAACGCGAGGGCCAGGAAGCCGCCGACGAGCGCGAAGCGCAGCGCGTCGACGCCGATCATCAGCCGGCGCCGGTCCACGCGGTCGGCGACCGCCCCGCCGACGAGGGCGAAGAGCAGCCAGGGCAGGCGTTCGAAGGTGGCGACGAGCGCCACCTGTCGCGGGTCGCCGGTGAGGGCGGCTGCCAACAGGGGCAGTGCGGTGATGCGGATGCCGTCGCCGATGCCGGAGACGGCGAACGCGCCCCAGAGCTTGCGGAACTCGGCGCTGAGCGGCCGGTCCGGCGCCGGGGCGGCGTCCGCGTCCTGCGTGTCGTGCGTGTCGTGCGCTGATGTCAACGTGCGGGCTCCAGGTCGGCAGCGTGGGCGCGCCGGTGAACGAAACCGTACATCTCCAGCTTGGCGAGGATCCGCTCGGTCTCGGCGGTCAGGCCCAGCTCCCAGACGCCGTGCGGGTCGTGGCCGCCGGCCAGGCCGAGGCCGTCCTCGCAGGCCAGCCAGAGCAGCCGGCCGAGACGGCCGAGGCGCAGGGCGTGGCCGGTCACGGTGGAGCTGAGCACGATGGTGGTCTCCTCCTCGACCTCGTGCACGCCGGGTTCGCGGACGAAGACGGGGCTTTCGGAGACCGTCGTGCCCGCCGAGGCCAGGGCCTCCGGCCAGGACGCCGGGTGGACGGAGTGGGCGGCCTCGCCGGCCAGGAAGCCGAAGCGGACGAGGAGGGCGACGAGTTCGGCGCCGGTGACGGTGACGCCGACGACGCCTTCGCGCTCGAAGAGTCCGGCGAGCGCCTCCGCCGGGGTGGCGGTGCGCAGCAGGTCCAGGTCGACCGTGTCGGGGGCGTGGAGTTCGACGAACCGGTCGCCGATGGCCGCGTACAGGCCCCAGCGGACCAGCTCGCCCGCCTCGCCGGTCCACGGCAGCCGGCGGATCTCGGTGTGCGGGGCGAGGACCAGCGGTTCGCCGGGGGCGAGCGGGTTCTCGTCGCGGCCGCCGTTGGGCAGCAGCTGGGCGGCCTCGGCGCCGTTGCTGGCCCGTACGAAGGTGTACTCCTCGACGCCGGTGAGGGCGGCGGCCCGGCCGGGGCGGAACCACTGCTGGGCGGAGACCTCCAGCGGGCGCTGCACGTCGCGGCCGAAGAGCACGCTCTCCCGGGCGTCCATGCCGCGCTCGACCTCGTAGTCGTAGGTCAGGGCGAGGTCGTCGGACTCCGGCGGCAGGATGACCCGGACGCCGAACTTCTCCGGGTCGGTGGCGACCGGCGAGAAGGCGTCGAGGACGAACGGGGAGCCGCCCCAGGTGCAGTGCTTGACGCCGAACTCGTCTGTGGCGCGGCGGATCGTGTTCTCCGCGAACTCCACGGTGTGCCGGGCCTCCTCCTCGGTCTCCCCGGGGAAGCCGTGGATGACGAAGAGGTGCACGGGCACGCCCGCCTTGAGCATCGCCTCGACTGTCGTGTCGATCGCGCCGACCTCGGTGTCCTTCTTCATCAGGTCGAGGACCCGCTGGACGTGCGACTCCAGGCCGAAGTTCATCCGGCGGCAGCCGGACGCGTAGAGCCGCTCGGCGAGGTCCTCGTCGAGGCCGCGGGCGAAGCGGGTCTCGCCGTACCAGTTGATGTCGGTCCCGCGCTTGATCAGTTCGTCGGCGACAGTGCCCAGGGAGCGCAGGGTGAGGATCTCGTCGACGAACATGAAGTAGCGGGTGTTGTGCCGCTTGGCGAGCCACTCGATCTGGTCGACGGTGGTGCCGGCGCTGCGGCCGCGGTACTTGCCGGACGCGAACGGGATCGCGCAGAAGGCGCACTCCCAGGCGCAGCTGCGGGAGGCGAAGACCGGCAGGATGGGGCCGGGGGCGAAGTACTTGTCGAGCGGGTAGTCGTCGTAGTCGGGCGCCGGCAGCTGCTCGATCTTCACCTTGCGCGGCGGGTTCTTGCGCAGCCGGTCGCCGTCCATCCAGACCAGGCCGGGGACCTTGGCGAGCGCCTCGGGGCCGTCGGCCTCGAAGAGCATCGGCAGGGCGTCCTCGCCCTCGCTGTGCACGAAGTAGTCGACCATGTCGAAGAACGGGTGGCGTTCCGTCCAGCGGTCGATCATGCGGGTGGTGTAGTTGCCGCCGAGCACCACGCGGATGTCGGGGCGGCGTTCGCGCAGGATCTTGACGAAGGTGAGGGCGGCGATCAGCTGGGTGTCGGCGGAGACGCTGACGCCGACGAGGTCCAGGTCGGGGTCGTCGAGCAGGTCCGCCGGCATGCAGTGCTCGAACGCCCAGCGGTACACGTTGCGTTCGCGGTCCACGACGGCGTCGAGGACCTGCTGCGACGAACGCGCCGAGTAGTACAGGTCGTTGGCGACGAGGTCGAACTCGTGGCCCGGGAAGGCGGCGGAGACGCACCACATGGCGTTGCGGACCACGAGCCGGGCCTGGGCGTGCCGGGCCTCGTCGTGCAGGGCGTGCTCGTCCCGGAGGACCCGCTTGGCCTCCTCGATGAGCTCGATCGTCGGTTCCAGGACCAGCCGGGCGCGTTCCTGGGTACGGCGCTGCTCCTCGTCGCCCGCCCAGTCGCGCTGGATGCGCGGGGCCATGGCGCGCAGACCGTCGGCGCCGAGGAGCCAGTTCACGGACTCGATGCCGAGGTCGTAGGCGCTGACCCGGTGCCCGCGTTCGCGCATGCAGGCGGTGAGCAGGGGGACGGCGAGGTGGGGGGCGTACGCGTTCCACAGCGGCGGGTTGACCAGCAGGGCGCGTTTCGTCTTCAACTGCATGACCGGTGCACGCTTTCATTCATCGGGGTCGCTGGGTGAGCGGTGGACGCGTGCGGGCCGAGGGGGTCACAAGACCCCCTGGTGCCCGAGCAGAAGGGGATGTGCGAGGAAAGCCGCGCACACGAGGTGCGCGTGTGTCATCAGACCTCGGGGGTCTGCGGCGCAGGCATCGCGGCGTACTGCGCGACCTGCGGGGTACCGTCGGGCTCGATGGCGTCGACCAGCAGGTCGGCGTCCGTGGCGCCGGCGAGGGCGGCCTTGAGCTCCTCGATGAGGGTACGGCTCATGACGATCACCTCCTTTCCTGTGGTGTACCGGGTGCGTGACCCGGCCTCAGGTGGTGCCGGTGGTGCTGGTGGTGGTGCTGATCCTGCGCACGAGCCCCTTCTGCTCGAGCTGGTTCAGACCCTCTTCGAGATCGCCGAGGGCCTGGTCTTTGGTCTGTGTGGCGGCGACGGCGCTGACGAACTGGTCAGCGACCTCCTGGTGCGTCGCTCCGTCACACAGGGCGAAAATCAGCCAGGTCTTGGTGTTGAGGAGGAAGACGTTGGGCTGGTCCTCGGTGTAGACGAGCAGGCTGTGCTCGCCGGGGACGGGCCGGGTGATCACTCGGTTGTGCTGGTAGACCTGGTTCATGCCGCGCTCCGCGCCTTGAGGTGGTCGGTCAGTACGGAGTCCAGCCACCGCAGGAAGGCGACGCCGGATCCGCCGGCGTGGGCCTCGCCCAGCGGCAGCAGATCGGCCCCGAGCAGCCGCGCCCGCTCCCCGCAGGACCGGGCCGACTCCTCGACCTGCCCGCGGGTGTAGTCGCGCCACAGAGCGCTGCCGTCGGGCAGTGCGGCGAGCGTGGAGTAGAACACCGCGAGGTGTACGTAGACGTGGTAGGCCGCCAGTGCCCGGTCGAACGGCCAGCTCTCCCGGCCCTCGTGCCAGGCCGGCTCGACGTGGGCGATGGTGTCCTTGTCGTAGCCGGCGCCGAGGATCGAGAAGCCGACGTACATGTCGTAGAGCTTGCTGTGCACGCCTTCGTGCAGCAGCGCCTCGGCCGCCCGCAGCGGGTCCGTGAGACAGCCGCGCGAGACGAACACGGCCGAGGGCACGTCCTTGGTCGACGCGCTGAAGAACGGCCTTTCCCCGTCGACCGCGGCGAGCAGCGAGAAATGCGGTCGAATGCTTTCCACGAGTTCCGGCACGTATTCCTGGAGAATTCCCCAGCCGGCGGCGGCGGTTTCCGCCTCGGCCGGAGTCATTCCCACGATGTCATAGTGCTCGGGGGTGCCGTCCGGAGTGAGCCCGGCGAGGAATATCTCATGGAACTCGTTCAGCCACGGGTCACGGAAATCCGGGTCCACCAGGATTTCGAGTCCGGTGTCCGCGAGCGGAGCGAATCCGGGGCGCGGGAAGGCTCCCGCGGCGCCGTACGCGAAGGTGTCGACGAACGGCTCGATACGGCGCCCGAGTTCGTCCCAGTCGACGGTCCGGCTCCGCGCCATCGTCAGTCGTGCCTGGTCGATGCGGCGGCGCAGCACGGTGTCGTGCAGCACCCGGCCGGCCGCGGCGCCCTCCACGGACAGCGGTCCGAGGAACTCGCCCACCCGCCCGGGAATCCGCTCCGCGCCGATCTGTGCCAGGAACTGATAGGTGGCGTGCGCTCGATTGCGAATGCGCCCGGCGGAACCGTAGGGCTCGTCCCCGGCCAGCCTGCGGCGGAGGGAGGAAATACTCCCGACTTCTTCCGGTCCGACGACAGCCACACAAACCCCCGTAGTTCGCGCTTCCGTTTGGCTCGACGTGACTTTATGCAGGCCCGAAGTGGCCGATCAAGAGCGCCCTACCCCCCAGGTAGCTGCACCGGTGCAGGAACATGCGGCCCCCACAAGTCGCCACATAGCGGAGTGATGTCACTCCATAGCGGACACCACGCGTGGAGGACCGGGGCGGACCCCGGACACCGCGCGCGGAGGACGGGCACAGCGGAGCGGGCGGCGGTCCGGCCCGGCGCCGCTCGATCGGGTGGCGAAGGCCGCCGAAGCGGGGCCGTGCGGGGTGCTCGTGGGTCACGATGGCGACGAACGCGGCCCGTCGTCGGCGATCGGAGAGTTCCGTGACCACCACCAGCGCGACATCTGACGAGGAGTACGGCGCCGCGCGCGCCGCCGCGGCACTGTGGACCGGGACTTCGGTGCTCGTCACCGACGTGCGCGGGCGGGTCCTGGTGCAGCACGTCGACTACCGGCCGACCTGTCTGCTGCCCGGCGGTGCCGTGGATCCGGGCGAGGCGCCCTCGCGTGCCGCGGCCCGTGAGTTGTGGGAGGAGCTCGGCGTCACAGCGGTCGTCGACCGGGCCCTGGCCGTGGACTGGGTGTCGCGGGAGGCGTTGGGCGCTCCGGAGGCGCTGCGGTTCCCGGGCGAGATCCTGTACGTGTACGACGGCGGCACCTGGGACGAGGCCCGGATCGGCGCCGTACGGCTGCCGGAGAGCGAGATCGAGAGCATCGAGTTCGTGGAGCCGGCCCGGCTCCCCGAGCTGATGGCATCCGGGGACGCGCGCCGCGCGCTGTCCGCGCTCCGGGCCCGGATCAACGCGGGCGGCCCGGCCGTCCTGGAGGACGGCCGCCCCCTCTCCCCCACCGTGCTCGACCGCCTCGCCGTACTGTCGACTCCGCGCACCGCGGGACCGGTCCCGGAAGCCGGGACGGTGGGCCGGTCCCCTGTCTGGGCCTTCGCGCCGGACGGCCGCGTCCTCGTCCGGCTCGACCCGGCCACGGGCGCGGCCGCCTTGCCGGAGACCGCCGTGGAGTCGGAAGGCCCGCCGGAAGGCCCGTACGAGCGGGCGCTGCGCGCGGTGCGCTTCACCGGCTCCGAGCCCGTCGACAAGGACACCGCGCAGCTCCTCGCCACCAAGGACACCGCGCTGATCCTCGCCACCCCCGAGCAGGCCCTGTCCCTGTTCGACCACGCCCCCGCGGCGGGCGCCCGGCTGCTCGCGGCCGTCCACGACGCCCGCGAACGCCTCGGCATCCCCAGGGCCGCCCCGCAGCCCGTCACCGAACTCCCCTCGCCGAGCGCGCTGTGACGACCGGCCCTGCCGTCGAGTTCCTCGACACGGACGGCCTCACCTTCGTCGAGCACGCCCCGCCCGTGCTCACGCCCCGGGAGCGGAGCGAGGTGGACCGGCTCTGGGCGGAGACGACGGCGCGCAACCCCGCCGCGTTCGACGGGCGGGTGGTGGCGAGTCTCGGCGTGGAACGGCGCGGGGCGGAGCCGGTGGTGGTGCGGTGGGCGGCGGTGTCGTACCGGATGCGGGGGCTGCGGGCGCTGCGGGCGGCCGAGCGGGTGCCCGGCTCGGTGTTCGTGACCGTGCTGCTGCCGTCGGAGGACGGGCTCGTGGTCGGGCGCGGATCCACGGCGACAGCGGCGCCGGGGCGGTGGACGTTGCCGGGCGGGGCAGTCGAACCACCGGCGGCCGGGGAGGCCTTGGACATCACGGCGCTGCGGCGCCATGCGGCGCGGGAGCTGGTGGAGGAGACCGGGGTGGAGGTGCCGGACTCACGGCTGGAGCTGTGGGGCCTGACCCGTGGGCGGCGCTTCGGGAGCCTCGGATTCCATTTCCTCGCGCCACCGCTCCCGGGCGCACTCGTCCGCCGCCGCCACGCGGCCCTTGCGCGCGCGCAGGAGCATGCGCCGGGTGGTGGCGAAGTGGAGCTGGACGCGCTCGCGTTCGTACGGTCGACGGCCGCGGCCGAGCGGCTCGGTCCGGGCGCGGACTATCTGCCGCAGGTCCTCGACCGGTACCTCTTGATCACCGGACGGTCAGCGACGAGGATGCACGGGTTGTCGACGAACGGGGGGTGACGTCGTGGGACTCGGGACGATCGCGGTCACGGGGGCGGCGGGGCGGATCGGGACCGTGGTGCGGGAGGCGCTGCGGGCGGAGGCGGAACGCCTGGTGCTGCTCGATCGGGTGGCGCTACGGGCGGAGGCCCCGAACGAGGAGGCACGGACGGTCGATCTGCGGGACGGCGCGGCGGTGACGGCGGCGCTCGCCGGGGTCGACGCCGTCGTGCACCTCGGCGGTGTGCCGGACGAGGCACCGCTGCCGGACCTCCTCGAGGCGAACGTCCTCGGCACCCACCACGTCCTGGAGGCCGCCCGCCGGCACGGCATCGGCCGGGTGGTGCTCGCGAGCAGCAACCGGGTCACCGGCTTCTACCCGACCGGGCACACGACCGGGCCGCGGGACCCGGTGCGGCCGGACGGGCTCTACGGGGTGAGCAAGGCGGCCCTGGAAGCGCTCGGGCAGTTGTACGCCGACAAGTTCGGGCTGTCGGTGATCTGTCTGCGCATCGGCAGCTTCGAGCCCGCGCCGGACGAGGCACGCCATCTGGCGACCTGGCTGAGCCCGCGCGACGCCGTCGGTTTCGTACGCGCCGCGCTGACCGCCCCGCCGAGCACCCGGTTCGCCACGGCGTACGCCGTGTCCGCGAACACGCGCCGCTTCTGGGAGCTGCCCGACCCGGCGGTCCTCGACTACGTCCCCCTGGACGACGCCGAACACCACGCGGCCGCCGTCCCGGACGCGGGCCTCCCGGCCGACCCGGCCGCGCCGCAGGCCGGCCCGTACGCGCTGCCCGAGTTCACGCTCCGGCACATCCGGGAGTGAGGCCGGGCCGGCGCCCGGCCGGTCACCAGCCGAAGCGGCGGTCGACGACCGCGGCGAACTCCTCGTACGTCAGCACCTTGTCCCCGTTCGCGTCGGCCTCGTCGAAGAGCGCCGAGGAGTCGTCGGCGTCGCCCACTCCCCACGCGGGGATCATGCCCCGGGCGACGAGGGTGGGGCCCTTCTCACGGAGGGCACGGATGACCTCGACCCGGGTCAGCGTGCCGTCCCGCTCCAGGTCGAGGGCGTCGAAGAGGGCGCGAGCCTGCTCGCTCATGGCTGGTCCTGTTCCTCGCTGGGTGCTGTGGTGCTCGGTCGGGTTGCGGTGGGAAGGACGCGGGAGCCGCCGGGCTGGTTGACCGGACCGGGGCCCGAAACGCGAAGTGGTGGACGGGTTCGATACCCGACCACCACTTCGTCGACAAAGCTGTCGTGTCCGAGGGGGGACTTGAACCCCCACGCCCGATAAAGGGCACTAGCACCTCAAGCTAGCGCGTCTGCCATTCCGCCACCCGGACCAGGTGTGCGCCACTCGCGGGGTTCTTGACCCCGCGGCGACAAGAAATAATCTACCAGGGGTTTCGCCTGCTCTTCACCCGGGTATCAGGCGCCGCACGATCCACCCGGCGACGGCCCGGCACCCACCTGCTCGACCGGGTGCCGGGCTGTCCGGACCTGCCGGCCGCGCACGGGGTGGCGTGCGTGCGCGTCGAGTCGTCGGACCCCGGGCGGATCGTCTACGAGGACGAGGCGCAGGTCGTCGCCGTGCCCCGGGAGCCGTACCGGCCCACGCGCTGACGGCGGCGCCGCCGGCGTCACTCCGGCAGGCTCGTGTCGTCCGGCAGGCTGATGCCGAAGGCGTCGCGGAGGACCCGCAGCACCTCGTCGGTGTCGGCGAGCTCGCGCGTCTCCTGGGCGCCGTCGGGGGCCGTCTCGGTGAGGCGGCGGCCGGTGAGGGAGAGGTGGGTGCCGTCGGCGAGGGCGCGCTGGGCGTAGACGGCGCGGGCGAAGGGGGAGCGCGGGTTGGTGGCGATGTGCCAGTTGATGACCTCGTAGTCGCAGGCCTCGAAGGGTTCGACCGTGAAGGAGTACTGGTCCTCCCAGGTGTCGTCCTGCGGCACGTACGTCTGGAGCTTCCACAGATCCAGCGGACCGTCGTGCGGCTCCTGGGCGAGGCGGTGGTGGCGCGGCAGGTCGCGCAGTTCCGCGCCGGCGATCAGCGGGATCGGTTCGAGGAGGGCGCCGATGCTGCCGAAGCCGACGTCCGTCACGAACGGTACGGGCTCGTCGGGAACCTGAGTGAGCATCAGCATGTGCGTGCGGGGCCGGATCTCGCCCGGCTTCGCGCCGACGAGGACGCGCGCGGTGAGCAGCGTGACCCGGAAGCCGAGCGCGGTGAGCGCGGCGGCGAGCAGGGTGTTCTGCTCGTAGCAGTAGCCACCGCGCCCGCCGTGGACGAGCTTGGCCTCCAGGTCCGACAGGGCGAGCGAGGGCGCGCTGCCGAGGACGGGGTCGAGGTTCTCGAAGGGAATGCCCAGCATGTGCGCGCGGTGGACGGCACGCAGCGTGTCGACGGTCGGGGGGTGCCCTCCGGGGAGCCCGATGCGGGTGAGGTAGGCATGGAGGTCGATGATCATGACTCCACCCTACGGAGCCGACCACCGTTCGCGCCGGGGATCGCCCATGCCCCGCCCCGCGCCCCCCACCTCACGCGCCCCGCCCCCCGCCTACGCCTCCGCCGCCTCCTTCGCGATCTGCTCGAACTGCGCCCCCATCGCCTCCGCGAGCGCCTGCGCCGCCGACAACGGGCGGACCATCACCGTGAAGTCGTCGATCTTCCCCTCCTCGTCGAAGTGGAGGAGGTCGCAGCCCTGGACGGTGCGTCCGCCGACGGTGGCGGTGAAGACGAGGGCGTGATCGCGTCCGCCGGCGTCCGCGATCTCGCGTACGTACGTGAAGTCCTCGAAGACCCGCATCACACCGCGCAGGATCGCCGCGGTGACGGCCTTTCCGGCGTACGGCCGGAAGGCGACGGGGCTGGTGAAGACGACGTTCTCGGCGAGCTGTGCCTCGATGGCGGCGGCATCGCGGTTCTCTACCGCCGTGCGAAAGGGGTGCATGCTCCTGCTCCGTCCCAGGTGCGAGTATGAACTACATACTCAATAAATTGAATAGGTGCGCACGAGACTAGAGAGGGACGTCGAACCTGTCCAGGGACCGTCCGACCGTGTGCCCCGTCACATTGACCTCCCGCCGCCACGTAGGCTCACGACGGCGCGGCCCATGCGACGAGGAGGACCCCATGAACGCCACCGAGGAAGCCGAGCAGCGTCTGGACGCCGTCGACGTCCTCAACGCGAAGCGGACGCTGGTCCAACTGCTGGCCCGGGCAGGAGTCTGGTCCGGCGACGCGGAGCAACTCATCGGTCTGGTCGAGGCCGGCGCACTCGCGCTCGCCCACGACGAACTCGACGCCCTCGCCGGGCGCGCGCCCGAGGGCAAGGGCGAGCCCTACGCCACCGGCTGGGCCGACGGCGCCGCCGCGGCCACCGCGGAACTCGCCGCGCTCGCCGAGCGGACCCTGCGCGCGACCGTCGGGCACGAGCCGTCCGCGGCCACCCCCGGCCCCCGGTCACCCGTGTCGCGGATGGAGGTCGAGCGGGCGAAGGTCGCGGTGCTCCCGCTCCACCTCTCCTTCACCGCCGAGTCCGACCTCGACCCCGAGGTCTCCGAGCAGGTCCTGACCGCCGTCCTCGGCACGATGACCGCCCGGCGCCGGGCCGGCTACGCGGGCCGGCTCACCGAGTTCGCCTCGACCCACCGCGCCCATGTGGAGCAGATGTACGCGGAGTTCGGCCCGGGCAGCCCGATCGCGATCCACGGCCGCTACACCCTGCTCCACTCCCCCACCAGCATCGCGGTCCTGGAACGTCTGGTCACGAACGAGGAGCCGCTGCGCGAGGAGTGGGACGCGGCCGAACTCCCGCCGGCCTGGCTGGACGGCCTGCTGACCGCCTGGGAGTCCACGGCCTGACCCGGCCCGGGCCGCAGCCGCCCCGGCTCTCGCCCGACCCGACCCGACCCGGCTCGGCCCGGCCAGGGCCGCCGCCGCCAACTGCGCCCACCCCCGGCCGCCCCGGCTGCCCCCGTGAACCGCGCGTCTACTATGACCCCCACGACAAGTCGGTGGAGCGGAGAGGGAGTCGGGCCCATGCGGCGGCTGGGGGATCTCGAAGCGGAGATCATGGACCGCTTCTGGCGGTGGAACCGCCCGGCCACGGTGCGCGAGATCGTCGACGACATCAACCGGCACCGGGACGTCGCGTACACCACCGTGACGACCGTGACCACGATCCTCTTCCACAAGGACTACCTCACCCGGGCCCGCGACGGCCGGGTCTGGGTGTACCGGGCCGCGGCCACCCGCGAGGCGTACGCGGCGGCCCTGATGGAGGACGGCCTGGACGCCAGCGAGGACCGGCCGGCCACGCTCGTCCGCTTCGTGGAGAACCTCGACGAGGGTGAACTCGCCGCGCTCCGCGAGGCGTTGCGCAGGATCGGCGGCCGGGCTCCGGCAGCGGAGTGACGGGGTGAACGCGGCCGCCGCCGCCCCCGCGCACGCGCCCGGCATCTCGACCGCCCCGGTGCCGGGCCTCTGACCGCGCCCCCGAGGAGCCCCGGGGTTCAGCGCTCGTCGCGCAGGCTCCCGTACGCCAGTCCCAGCTCCCGCTCGGCGATCCGTGGCACGAGGGTGTCGAGGACGGGGTGGGGTGCGGCCTCGTCCGCGTTCGCGTACGAGTCGAGGCCGTCGATCGTCACCAGGATGACCACGCACGCCGCGAGCGGGTCCTCGGTGACGAAGTCGCCGGTGCGGACGCCGTCCTCGATGAGCGCGGTCAGGACGCCGCGCATCTCCGCCTCCTGTTCGGCGACGACCGCGCGCAGGGTGGGGCGGTAGCGGGCCAGGTGGCGGGCGTTGAGCCAGAGGCGGCCGAGATTGGCGAAGCCGTCGTCGCCGATGCGGTCCAGGAAGCGGGCCAGGCGCCGGAGCGGGGGGAGCTCGCGCTCGGCGTCCGGGAGCAGGGCGGCGCGCTCGCGGCTGACGGCGCGGGCGAACGCCTCGCACAGCAGGCCGTCGACGGCCGGGAAGTAGTGGCTGATCAGACCGGGCCGGACGCCGAGCTCGCCGGCCACCTGCTGCATGGTGACCCGTTCCAGGCCGTGCTCCAGGGCGAGCCGGGCCGCCGTGTCCAGGATCTCGGCCCGCCGCTCGGCGGGGGCTTTGCGGATTCGGGTGCCGCGAGGGGTTGACGTCACACCGCACAGACTATTGGATGGCGCACCAACAAGCTATTGGTTTCTCAACCAATAACGCCCGGCGAACCCGGCACCGCTCGACGCACCAGGCGACACACCCCCCGGCCCCGGCGGTGGCACGGACGCCCCGTTCTCCGTCTCAGCGAAGGACCCCCTCCATGGCACCCAGCTCCCCCTCCCCGGACGTGTCCGGGTCCCCGGACACGTCCGGCCACCCCGACGGAGTCGACCGCGCCGGTCAGGTCGAGACCCGGGGCATCGACTGCGTGCCCGACGCCGAACGGCACGGCACCGCCCGTGAGCTCTTCGGGATCTGGGCCGCCCCGAACGTCAGCTACCTCAGCTTCGTGGTCGGCGCGACCCTCGTCCTCATCGGCCTGTCCCTCGGCGAGGCGCTCGCCGTGATCGTCGCGGGCAATCTGTTCTGGCTGCTCACCGGCTTCATCGCGGTCAGCGGCCCGGCCTCCGGCACCACCGGCTCGGTGGTCTCCCGGGCGATCTACGGGGTCGTCGGCAACAAGGTCGTCGTCGCCCTCACCGGCTGGCTGATCTCCGCGCTCTACCTGGCGCTCAACTGGTCCGCCGCCTCCGTCGCCGGCATCGGCCTCACCGGACGGCTCGGCCTGCCCGGGTCCGCGGCCCTCGACGCGTTCGTCATCTGTCTGATCGCCGGTGCGACCGTCCTCGTCGCGATCTACGGGCACGCCACGATCGTGCGCCTGTACTCGGCCCTCACCGTCCTGCTGACGCTGGTCTTCGTCGTCGTCTCCGCGCTCGTGGTCACGCACGCCGACTGGTCGTACGCCCCGCAGGAGCCGCTCACCGGCCTCGGCCACCTCGTCGCGCTGACGTCGGGCTTCACCCTCGTGGCCTCGGCGCCGCTCTCGTACGCGAACAGCCCCGACCTCGCCCGCTATCTGCCGCGCGAGACCAGCGGCACCGCGATCACACTGTGGACGGCGGCCGGTGCCTTCCTGCCGAGCGTCGCCTTCACCACCGTCGGCACGCTCGCCGCCACCAGCCTCGACATGAGCGACCCGCAGGGCGCCCTGGAGAGCCTCATGCCGGGCTGGTTCGCACCCGTCTTCGTCATCGGCGTCGTCCTCAACACCATCGCCAACAACGGCATGACCGCCTACAGCGCGGGCCTGTCCATGCAGTCGATCGGCGTCCGGCTGCCCCGCGTGGCCGCCGTGCTCGTCGTCGGCGCCATCGGCACCGCCATGACCCTCTTCGCGATCCTGGTCTTCGACTTCCTGACGGCCGTCAACGCGATGATGGAACTCGTCGTGATCATCACCGGGCCCTGCATGGCCGTGTACGCGACCGACATCCTGCTGCGCCGCAACCGCTACGACGGCGAGGCGCTGCACGACCAGCGCCGCACCGGCCCGTACTGGTACCGCGGCGGCGTCAACTGGGCCGGCGTCCTGGCCACCCTCCTCGGGGCCGGCGCGGCGACCCTCTGCGCCGGCTCCACCTTCTGGGCGGGCCCGCTCTCGGCCCGCATGGACGGCCTCAACCTCGCCATCCCGGTCGGCGTCCTCGGCTCGGCCGTCCTGTACTGGACGCTCTCCCGGGCCCTCGGCACCCTGACGGCCTCCACCACGACCGCCACGACCGCCACAACTGCCGCGACCGCCACGACCGCCCGCGACTGACGGCGGCTTCCCCCGTACATACCCCTGGAGCACATTCGTGACCTCGCCCCAGCCCTTCCCCTTTCCCCGGCCCGAGCGGCGGACGCACGTGGCCGTCGCCGACCCCGATCCGCGCCGGCGCGGCCGGGAGCGCGGCCGGCTGCTGGCCGCCGCGGCGCTGAACGGCGCGCTCGAGACGTACGACCGGCTGTTCGCCCTGGGCCGGATCAGGCCCGGCACGGTCCGGGACGACGCCCACCGGGCGCTCGACGCGATCGGCGCCTTCCGCCCCGCGCTGCGCGAGCAGATCGAGGGCATCGCGGAGGGGGCCGGGGTCGAGCCGTGGCGGATCGCCGCGCTCAACGCCCGTACCGAGATCCTGGCCCGGTCGGCCGCCGTGCCGCCCGGCGAGTGCTCCACCGTCGTCCGCCAGGCCGGCGGGTCCCCCGTCGGCGTGCAGACCTGGGACTGGCACGTCGAACTCGGCCCGTACTGGCACACCCTGGAGTCCACGGGCGGGCGGCACCGCTACGTGGGCCTCACGGAGCACGGCATCCTCGCCAAGATCGGCGTCAACAGCGCCGGTCTCGCCCTCCACTTCAACATCCTGGGCCACCGCGACGACCGCGTCGGCGGCATCCCCGTCCACGTCCTCGCCGCGCTGGTCCTGGAGGAGGCGGACGGCGTCGAGCACGCCCGGGAACTGCTCGCCTCCGCCCCGATCACGTCCTCGGGTTCCTTCATGCTGTTCGACGCGGCGGGCGCCGTGCTCCTCGACCTCAGCCCGGTGGGCGTCTTCGAGGCGCCGCGCATCGCCGAGGGCGTCCACCTGCGCACCAACCACTTCCTCACCGAGGTCCCGGCCGCCGGCGAGAAGACCTGGCTCTACCAGCCGGACTCCGGCGAGCGCTTCGCCTTCCTGCGCGAGCGGCTCACGAAGGACGAGGCAGACGCGGTGACCGGGGACGAGCTGCTGCGGCAGCTGGTCACCGGCCCCGGCGAGCCGCCCGTCACCTGCGTCCCCGACCCGTCGGCCCCGCTGGGGAGCCGCTGGGCGAGCCTCGCGACGATCGTCCTGGACCCGGCCGCCCGGGAGGCGCGGATCCTGGACGGGACGCCGGCGGAGCACGGGTCGCGGCCCTGGACGACGCTGCGGGTGTGACGGGGGCGGCGGGCGGCGCGTCAGTGCCGGCCCGGTCCCGTGGCGCCCTCCCCCGATCCCGTACGGGCGCGCACCGTCAGGCCGCCCACCAGCGCGGCGAGGAGCGTCGCGCCCGTCGCCCACCACAGGCTCGTGTTGTTGGCGGCGAGCACCATGTCGGGGTAACCGCCGTCGCCCCGCGCCTCGGCGAGCCGGGCCGTGACGGCGGCGTTGAGCACGGCGACGCCGATCGCCTCGCCGAGCTGCGCGGCTGAGATGGCGGCGGCGGCCGCGCCACCGGTCTGCGGCCGGGCGATGCCCTCGGTGAGAACGGAGTAGAGCGGCATGAAGGCGAGGCCGGTGCCGGAACCGACCAGGAGCAGGGCGGGCAGGAGCTGGCCGGCGTACTGGTCGGGCGTCTGGAAGAACACCAGGAACGCGATCCCGAGGGCCGTCGTCGCCGCGCCCGTCGCGATCAGGATGCCGGAGGCGGCGGGCTGCCCGAGCCGGGGGGCGACCGCCGTGGCCGCGACGACCTGGGCCACGACGGCGGGCAGCACGAAGAGCCCGGCCATCATCGGGGAGTAGCCGTAGGCGGCCTGGAGCCGGAAGAGCAGTGCCGAGTACATGATCACCGTCCCGACGCCGAGCAGCATCAGGGCGAGGAGCGACCCGGCGCGGCGGGGATCCGTCACCATTCGCGGTGTCATCAGCGGGTTCGCCGACCTCGTCTGCCACCACAGGAAGAGCACGAGGAGCGCGAGGCCGACCACGCCGAGGACCACGGCGAGGATGTCGGTCCAGCCCTCCGTACCGATCCGGTCGAGCGCGTAGACGAGGGCGACGAGGCCCAGGGAGCCGAGCAGCAGGCCGGGCAGGTCGAGGCGGGCGCCACCGCCGGGCGCGGGGCGCTCCGCCGCGAGGTTGAGCACCAGGACGAGGGCGACGACCGCGAGCGGAACGCCGATGTACTCGGCCATGCGCCAGGAAGCCAGCTCCAGCAGTGTCCCGCCGACGGACGACCCGACGAGCGTCCCGGCGCCGACGACGGCCGCGTACACACCGAAGGCCGCACGGCGCCCCCGCGAGTCGGGGAAGGCGGCGGCGACCAGGGACAGCGCGGCCGGGGTCAGCAGCGCGGCGGAGACGCCCTGGAGGCCGCGCGCCGCGATCAGCATGCCCTCGCTCACGGCCGAGCCGCCGAGCCCGGAGGCCACCATGAAGCCGCCGAGGCCGACGACCAGGGTCGTCTTCCGCCCGATGAGGTCGGCGAGATGCCCGCCGAGCAGCAACAGGGCGGCGAGGGCGAGGACGTAGACCCGGAACAGCAGCGTCAAGCCGTCGGTGCCGAGGCCGAGGTCCGCCTGGATCGTGGGCATCGCCATGGTGAGCTGTGCCGCTTCGAAGGGCACGAGGAAGGTCACCAGGCAGGCCACCGCGAGCGCGAGCCATCTGCGGGGGTACGCGGGTTCGGCGTCCTGGGGCTGCCAGGCGGCCGCGCCGAACCCGGGCGCGCCGTACCCGGGGGCCGTCGGGGCGTAGGGGGCCGCGCCTCCGTATCCGGGCGCGGTCGGCGCGTACGCGGGCAGCGGCGGTACGGGCGCCGGCTGCTGCGCGAGCGCGACGCGGGGGTCGGGCTGTGCCGGGACACCGGGCGGCGCCGCCGGGGCGAAGTCGAGCAACTGGGCGGCGTGGCGGCCGAGTTGCGCGAGGACGGAGCCCGGCAGCCATTCCGCCGGCAGGTCCCCGGCCGTGCGCTCGGCCACCTCGCGGGGCGTGGGCCGGGCGGCCGGGTCCTTCGCCAGGCAGGCCCGTACGAGGTCGACCAGCGAGTCCGGCACGCCGGTGAGGTCCGCCTCCTCCTCCGCGACGCGGAACAGGTGGGCGTTGAGCCCGGTGTCGGTGGCGCCGAAGAGATGGCGCCCGGTCGCCGCGTAGACGAGGACCGCGCCGAGGCAGAACACGTCGCTGGCCGGGGTGAGTTCGAGGCCGCGGACCTGTTCCGGCGACATGAAGCCGGGCGAGCCGATCAGCATGCCGGTGCGGGTGTGCAGGCTGTCCCCGGCGAGGCTGTCCATCGCGCGGGCGATGCCGAAGTCGATGACGCGGGGGCCGTCGACGGTGACGAGGACGTTCGACGGCTTGAGGTCGCGGTGGATCAGACCGGCCGCGTGGACGGCGCCGAGGGCGAGGGCGAGCCGGTTGGCCAGGGCGCGTACGGAGGGTTCGGGCAGCGGCCCGAAGTCCTCGGCCACGACGGTGTGCAGGTCGGGGCCCGGGATGTACTGGGTCGCGACCCAGGGCACGGCGGCCTCGGGATCGGCGTCGAGCACCGCCGCGGTCCAGGCGCCGCCCACGAGCCGGGCGGCGGCCACTTCGCGGGCGAAACGTCTGCGGAATTCCGGGTTCCCCGCGTACTCGGCCTGGACGACCTTCACGGCCACGGTGCGTCCGGCCTCGGAACGCCCCAGATAGACCAGGCCCATGCCGCCTGCGCCCAGGCGGGCGATGAGGCGGTAGGGGCCTATGCGGGTGGGGTCTTCGGCGGTCAACTGGTCCACAGGAGAGGAAGATAGTGCAACTTCCCTCGTCAGGTGGTGTGATCGAACGAACCGTGTGTGCGACCGCAACCATCGTCCGGGCCCCACCGGGGTGGTTCCTGAAGCCGGCGCGATGTCATGATCGGCGCCCAGACCGTCCGTCCCCCAGGCCTCGTCCCTCCCGGGAGGAACACCGTGCAGACCGACCCCTGGACCGACCCCTCGAACGAGCTCCCGGCCGAGCCCTCGATCGAGACCCCGGCCGAGCCCCGTGTGAGGTACGACGAGGTGAAGCGCGCCGCCGAGCGCATCGCCGGTCTCGTCCGCCCCGTCGCCGTCGTGCCCGCGGCGGAACGAAGCAGCGGGCCCGAGGTGTTCCTGGCCCTGGAGTTCCTCCAGCACACCGGCTCCTTCAAGGCACGCGGCGCGCGGAACTTCCTGCGCGCCCACGCCGAGTCCGGCACCCTGCCGGAGGCCGGGGTGACCATCGCCTCCGGCGGCAACGCGGGACTCGCGTGCGCCTGGGCGGCGCGGGAACAGGGTGTGCGGGCGACCGTCTTCCTGCCACAGACCGCGCCCCAGGTGAAGGTCGACCGGCTGCGCGGTTACGGGGCGGACGTACGGCTCGTCGGCGCGGAGTACGCGGAGGCGCTGGCCGCCTGCGAGGCGTTCGCGGCCGGGAGCGGGGCGCTCGCCTCGCACGCGTACGACCATCCGCTCGTCGCCGCCGGGGCCGGCACCCTGCTGGAGGAGATCCGCCGGGCGGTCCCCGGTCTCGACACGGTCGTCGTGTCGGTGGGCGGCGGCGGTCTGTTCGCGGGCGTCGCGGCGGCCGCCCGGCGGCACGGCGTCCGTACGGTCGCGGTCGAGCCGGAGAACTGCCGGGCGCTCCACGCCGCGCTCGCCGCCGGCGGACCCGTGGACGTCACCGTCGACTCGGTCGCCGCCGACTCCCTCGGCGCCCGCCGCGCCTCCGCGGCGGCCGTCCACGCGGCCCGCCAGGACGGCGTCCACTCGGTCCTGGTCCCGGACGCCGAGATCGTCCGCGCCCGCCGCGCCCTCTGGGACTCCCACCGCCTCGCCGTCGAACACGCCGCCGCCACCGCCTACGCGGCCCTCGCCTCGCCCGCCCCGGCCTACCGCCCCGCCCCGGGCGAAAAGGTCTGCGTGGTCCTGTGCGGCGCGAACACGGACCCTTCGGACCTGGCGCCCGGCCGCTGATCCGACGGACGCGCCCCAGCCGGACGCCGGTGCGGCGCGACCCGGTCGGGCGAATGTCGGGGCGTTGGCGTGGGGCGGGCGGGTCTCGGTGGTACGTCGATGGCCATGCAGCCAGGCATTCCTCCCGCGGTCGCCCCGTTCCTCCGTACGGCCGCCGCGTACGCGTGGCGCCTGCTCGTCGTCGGTGTGTTCGTCTACGCGCTGTTCGCGGTGCTCGGGCGGTTCCACGAGATCGGGGTGGCGGTCTTCCTGGGACTGGTGGTCACCGCCCTGCTCCGGCCGGTCGCCGATGTCGTCGCGAAGGGGGTGCCGCGCGGGCTCGCGGTGGCGCTGACGCTGCTCGGCAGCATCGCGCTCGTGCTCGGGGTTCTGGCTCTCGTGGGCGCGGCGGTGGCGGGTGAGAGCACGACGCTGGTGCGGGAGTTCCGGACGGGTGTGGACCGGATCGAGCACTGGTTGCAGCAGCCGCCGTTCCGGCTGAATCCGAAGACGCTGTCCGATGTGCAGTCGCGGATCGGCGAGTTCCTGTCGTCGCACCGTTCGGCGCTGGTGAGCCGGGCGTTGAGCGGGGCGAGCCGGCTGGTCGAGGTGCTGGCCACGCTGGTGCTCGCGCTGTTCTCCTCGGTGTTCTTCATGCATTCGGGTGACCGGCACTGGGTGTGGTTCCGGGATCAGTTGCCGGACTCCGTGCAGGACCGTACGGATCTGGGGGCGCGGGCGGCGTGGCGGACGTTCACCGGGTACACCCACGGGATCGTGCTTGTGGCGGCCACGAACGCGATCCTGGTCGGGCTCGCGCTGTGGGTGCTCGGGGTGCCGCTCGCCGTGCCGCTGGCGCTGCTCGAGTTCGCGGCGGCGTTCGTCCCGTTGTTCGGTTCGCCGATCGCGCTTGCCATCGCGGCCGTCGTGGCGCTGGCGTCGAAGGGCCCACTGGTGGCGGGGATCGTGATCGCCCTGATCGTGGTGATCGGCCAGATCGAGGGGCATCTGCTGCATCCGCTGGTGATGAGCTGGGCGGTGCGGCTGCATCCGCTGGTGGTCGCGATCTCGGTCGTCGCGGGGACGATCGCGGCCGGCGTCGTGGGTGCGGTGGTGGCGGTGCCCATCGTGTCGGTGGTGTGGTCGGTCTACACGACGCTGCGCGCGGCCCGCGCCGGAGACCGGGCCGCGGCTGCGGCGGCGGAGGGCAGCCGGCCGGAGGGGCCGGGGCAGGAGGGCCCGGCGACGGAGGGCCCGGCGGGCGGTCCTCCGGAAGGCCCGGCGAAGGGCCGGCGGCGGCCCCGGCGGAGGGGTCGCCTCAGCGGGCTGAGGTGGCGATGCTCACGACGTTGGCGGTGACGACCGCTCCTACGGCCGCCGCGTCGGCCCAGCCGAGGTGCTGGCCGAGGCCGATCCAGCCGACCAGCGCGGCGAGCACCGGATTGACGCTCATGAAGAGGCCGAACGCCGCCGGGGGCACATGCCGCAGCGTGAACAGGTCCACGAGGTACGGGACGGCCGAGGCGAGCACGCCTGCGGCGACGGCGTAGCCCAGCGAGGCGGCGGTCGGCGGGTGGCGCAGGGCGACGACGAGGCCGACGGGCAGGAACATCACGGCGGAGATCCCGGCCGCGGCGGCGCTGCCCTGGGCGCCGGGGACGCGGCGGCCGACGGTGCGGTTGAGCAGGATGTACGCGGCCCAGCAGCAGGCGCCGAGGAGGCCCGCGCCCATACCGAGGTAGTCGGTGGTGGGCTGCGGGCGCATGAGGACGACGACTCCGGCCGTGGCGAGCACCGCGCAGCAGGCGTCGACCCGGCGGCGGGTGGCGGCCAGGGCGATGGTGAGCGGGCCGAGGAACTCCAGGGTCACGGCGAGACCGAGACCGACCCGGTCGATGGCCGTGTACAGGGAGAGGTTCATGGTCCCGAACACGACGGCGAGGCCGAGCACGGGCTGCCACTGGTGCCGGGTGAACTCCCGCAGCCTGGGGCGGCCGATGGTGAACAGGACGACCGCGGCGACGTACTGGCGGACCGCCACGACCCCGACGGGGCCGAGCACGGGGAAGGCGAGGGAACCGGTCGCGGCCCCGATCTGGGTGGACAGGCCGCTGCCGAGCATGGCGGCCACACCGGCGGGGGAGGTGCGGTGCGGGGGCTCGGCGTCGACGGCGGGCCCGGCGGCGGCGGTGGGGGCTGTGGGCATGTCCAGGATCGTCCTCTCGGGTTGCCCTTGCACAAAATGCATGTGTGGCGTCGATCTATACGCTTGACGTATGGATGTGGAACTGCGCCAGCTGCGCTGTCTCGTCGCGATCGTCGACGAGGGCACCTTCACGGACGCGGCCCTGGCGCTCGGCGTGTCCCAGGCAGCCGTCTCCCGGACCCTGGCCGCGCTCGAACGGGCCCTGGGCGTGCGGTTGTTGCGCCGCACCTCCCGTTCGGTGACGCCGACGGCGACGGGCGTACGGGTGGTGGCGCACGCCCGCCGGGTCCTGGCCGAGGCCGACGAGCTGGTCCGGGAGGCCAGGTCCGGCGAGCCGGCCCTGCGGATCGGCTATGCCTGGTCGGCGCTCGGCCGGCACACTCCCGCGTTCCAGCGGCAGTGGGCCGCCGCGCACCCCGGCACGGAGCTGCAGCTGATCCGGGTGAACACGCCGAGCGCCGGACTCGCCGAGGGCTCCTGCGACCTGGCCGTACTGCGCAGACCCGTCGAGGACCGACGCTTCGACTCGGCGATCGTGGGCCTGGAGCGGCGGCTGTGCGTGATGGCCGCCGACGATCCGCTGGCCCGGCGCCGCTCGGTGCGGCTCGCCGATCTCAGCGGCCACACGCTGCTCATCGACCGGCGCACCGGCACCACCACCCCGGAACTGTGGCCGCCCGACGCCCGGCCGGCGACGGAGGACACCTACGACGTGGACGACTGGCTCACCGCGATCTCCACGGGCCGCCGCATCGGCATGAGCGCGGAGGCGACGGCCAGCCAGTACCGCCGGCCCGGTGTCGTCTACCGCCCGGTGCGCGACGCCGAGCCGGTCGCGGTGCGCCTGGCCTGGTGGCGGGACGACCCGCACCCGGCCACGCAGGCGGTGATCGAACTGCTCACCGGCCTCTACCGCACGGCCTGACGGCCGTGACGCCGGACCGTGTCCTGCCCCGGACCGACCCGGACACCGAGCCGTAGCTGAACCGACCCGACACGGAACCGTTCCCGGACCGGCTCGGACACGGGCCGTTCCCGGACCCGGCCCAGGGCCCAGGGCCCGTACCCGGACACGCCCCGGGCCCCGCCGCGGGCTCGTACCCGGACCCGCAACCGGCCCCCGGCGGACCGGGTCAGACGGCTCCGGCGGCCCGCAGGGCGTCGATCTCGGCGGGCGTGCGGCCCAGCTCGGCCAGGATGCTCTCGGTCTGCTCGCCGACGGCGGGCACGGCGTCCATGCGCGGGGCGGTGCCGGACAGATCGGCCGGCGGCAGCAGGGCGGGCACCCGGGCGCCGCCGGGTATCCGGACGTCGTGCCAGCGCTCGCGGGCCTCGAGCACGGGGTGCGCCAGGAACTCCGCCATGTCGTTCACGCCCGCGTTCGCGATGCCCGCCTCGTCGAGGAGCTTGCCGGCCGCGACGCTGTCGATCCGCGTGAAACGCTCGGCGACCAGCGCGTCGAGCTCGTCGCGGTGGGCGACCCGGTCGGAGCCGGTGGCGAACCGCGGGTCGTCGGCCAGCTCGGGCCGGTCCAGGAACCGCTCGCACAGGGCGACCCACTCGCGCTCGTTCTGGATGGAGAACAGCACCTCCTTGCCGTCGGCGGCGGTGAACGCGCCGTACGGCGCGATCGTGGCGTGCCGGGTGCCGATGCGCGGCGGCTGGGTGCCGCCGTACCGCGTGTAGTAGGCGGGCTGGTGCATCCACTCGGCCAGCGCCTCGAAGAGGGACACCTCGACGGCGCGGGCGACTCCGGTGGTGGCGCGGGTGAACAGGGCGGTGAGGATGCCGCTGTAGAGGTACATCCCGCCGGCGATGTCCGCGACCGACACTCCGGCGCGGGCCGTGCCGTGCTCGTTGCCGGTCAGCGACACCAGGCCGGTCTGGCACTGCACGAGCAGGTCGTACGCCTTGCGCTCGGACCACGGCCCGCTGGTGCCGTAACCGGAGAGACCGGCCGCGATCAGCGAGGGGAACCGCTCGGCCAGGGCCTCCGGCCCGAGGCCGAGGCGCGCTGCCGCGCCGGGGGCGAGGTTCTGCACGAACACGTCCGCGCGGCCGAGCAGTTCCTCCAGGACCGCGCGGCCGCCGTCCGTCTTCAGGTCGAGGGTGATCGACTCCTTCGACCGGTTGAGCCACACGAAGTAGCTGGACTCGCCGTGCACGGTGGTGTCGTAGCGGCGGGCGAAGTCTCCGCCGCCGGGCCGCTCCACCTTGATGACGCGGGCGCCGAGGTCGGCGAGCTGGCGGGTGGCGAAGGGCGCGGCCACGGCCTGTTCGAGACTGACGACGGTGATGCCGGCCAGCGGCAGCGGATCGGGTGCGGGTGGTGGGGTCGGTGGGGTCATGGTGGGGGCGGCCTTCCGTGGGCGGTGCGGGGCGGTACGGGCTCCGGGAGCCGGGGCTGCGGCGCCGGCCGGGCGGCCGGTTCAGCGTATGACGGCGTCCGAGAGGGCGTGCAGGCGGAGGGCCAGCTGTATCTCCAGGGCGCGGGCCGGGGACTGCCAGTCCGGGCCGAGCAGCCGGCCGATCCGGTCGATGCGCTGGGCCACGGTGTTCACGTGGACGTGCAGGTCGTCCTTGGTGCGGGCCGGGCTCATCCCGCTCGCGAAATACGCGTCCATGGTGCGCACCAGCTCCGTGCCCCGGCGCCGGTCGTAGGCGACGACCTGACCGATGGTGCGGTCGACGAAGCCCTCGATGTCCCGGGCGTCGGCGAGCAGCAGGCCCAGGAACCCCAGGTCCTCCGCGGCCGCGCCCTCGCCCTGACGGTGCAGCAGCCGCAGCGCGTCCAGGCAGCGGCGGGCCTCCGCGTAGGCCGGTGCGACTCGCTCGGGGTGGGCGAGGGGCGCGGTGACGGGGGCGGAGGCCCCGACGGTGACGGGCTCTCGGAGGGCGCCGCCCAGGTGTTTCGCGGTCTGCCTGGCCAGGTCGGCGGCGCGCTCCCCGGGGCCGAGCGGCAGCAGCAGGACCGTGCCGCCGTCGCGGGCCGAGGCCAGGCCGTGGCGGGTGGCGGCCAGATGCGAGGCGGCCGAGCGCAGCCGCTGCCGGTCGGCGCTCTCCCGGCTTCCGGCGTCCGCCTCCGTCCCGGCGCCGGCCCGGTCGATACGGGCGGCGAGCACCACGTGCGGGGCGGCGGTGTCGGTGCGCAGCCGGGCGGCGCGCTCGCGCAGCAGGCGCGGGTCGCGGTCGGGTGCGTCGAGCAGGTCGTCGAGCAGCTCGCCACGGACCCGCTGTTCGGCCTCTCCGGCGGAGCGGCGGGCGAGCAGCAGCAGGGAGGTGACGAGGGCGGCCCGCTCCAGGGTGCGCAGGTCGACGGGGTCGAGGTCGGGACGCTCGCGCAGCACGAGGGCGCCGAAGGTCTCGCCGCCGGCGGAGACGGCGGCCACCCAGTCGTCGCCGTGGCGGGTGGCGTGACCGGCGGAGATCCTGGCGGGCCCGGGCCGCTCCTCCACGAATTCGACGGCGCTGCCGAGGACTTCCGAGACGGCGGCGGTCACGTCGTCCACGCCGCCGCCGCGCAGCACCAGTTCGGTGAGCCGGTCGTGGACCTCGGAGGCACGCTCGATCACCCCGCTGTGCTCGCGGATGATGCCGTTGGCCCGCTCCAGCTCGGCGAGGGCGGAGCGGGTCTCGGCGAGCAGGTTGGCGGTGTCGATGGCGACGGCGGCGTGCGCGGCGAAGGAGCCGAGCAGCGCGACCTGTTCCCGCTCGAAGACGCGGGCGCGCCGGTCGGCGGCGAAGAGGACGCCGATGACCTGGCTGCCGAGGGTGAGCGGCACGCCGAGGATGGCGACGAGGCCCTCGTCGCCGACGGCGCTGTCGATGGCCTCGGTGTGCTGGAAGCGCTCGTCCTGGAAGTAGTCCTCGGTGACGTACGGCCGGGAGGTCTGGGCGACGAGTCCGCCGAGCCCCTCCCCCATGCCGAGCCTGACCTGCTGGAACCGGGCCGAGACCGAGCCCTCGGTGACCCGCATGTAGGTGTCGCCGCGGGCCGGGTCGTTGAGGCTCAGGTAGGCCACCTCGGTGCCGAGCAGGGAGCGGGCGCGCTGCACGATGGCGCGCAGCACGTCGTCGAGGTCGCGCAGCCCCGCGAGGTCGTGCGCGGTCTCGAAGAGCGCGGACAGCTCGGCCTCGCGCCGCCGCCGGCCCTCGAGCTCGGCCCGGACCCGCAGCGCGAGCTGCTTGGCCTGCTCCAGCTCGGCCAGCTCCGCGGGCCCCGCGCCGCCCGCACGGGCGAGCAGCACGGGGCGGTCGTACGCCTCGGTCGCGGCGCCGCGGGCGAGGAGCTCCAGGTAGACGGCCTGTTCGTGGGTCATGGTCACAGGGATACCTGTCGTACGGGGGGTCGCACCAGCCCTGTGGACAACCGCCTGTGGACAACGGGGAGGTGCGCCCGTGGGGCTCGTGGGTTCTCGGTTCGGCGGCTTCGCGGGGGCTCGCGGGGCCTCGTGGGCGTCAGTGGGCCGTCCAGCCGCCGTCGAGGGTGAGCGAGGTACCCGTTACGAAGGAGGTGTGCGGGCCGCAGAGGTAGAGCACGGCCTCGGCGACCTCGTCGGGCTCGATCAGCCGCTTGAGCGCCGAGTCCTTGAGCAGTACGTCCGTCAGGACCCGGTCGGCGGGGATGCCGTGGGCGGCGGCCTGGTCGGCGATCTGCCGTTCGACGAGGGGCGTGCGCACATAACCGGGGTTGACGCAGTTGGAGGTGACGCCGTGCGGGGCGCCTTCGAGTGCCGCGGTCTTCGACAGGCCCTCCAGTCCGTGCTTGGCGGCCACGTACGCGGACTTGTACGCGGAGGCGCGCAGTCCGTGGACGGAGGAGATGTTCACGATCCGGCCCCAGCCCTGCGCGTACATCCCGGGCAGCGCGCCGCGGATGAGCCGGAAGGGGGCCTCCAGCATCACGGTGAGGATGGTGTGGAAGACGTCCGGCGGGAAGTCCTCGATGGGGCGGACGAGCTGGAGCCCGGCGTTGTTCACGAGGATGTCGGTGCCGGCGGCGAGTGCCTCGGCGGCGTCGAGGTCGGTGAGGTCGAGCGGCCGCGGCTCGACCCGGCCGGGCAGTGCGTGGGCTGCCTCGGTCAGCGCGTCGAGCCCGTCGGCGGCCCGGTCGACGGCTCTGACGACGGCCCCGGCGGCGGCCAGCCGCAGCGCGCAGGCGCGGCCGATGCCGCCGGCCGCGCCGGTGACAAGCGCGGTGCGCCCGGAGAGGTCGGGGGCGCCGGTCTCGGGCGCGGTGAGGGCGGCGGGCCGGGCCGCGGCGGCCGAGTCCGGGGCGGGTCCGGCGGCCGGGTCCGGGGCGGGTCCTGTGGTGATGGGGGCGCTCATGCTCCGCACCTTAGGGAGCCGCACACCCCCGACCGATGTGTGCCGGGCACACAGTTCAGCCCAGGGCCGTGGTGTCGAACCATGTGGGTTCGTCCTTGAGGGCCTTCTCGATCCGGAAGTGGGAGAAACGCTTCATCTCGGGGAGCGCGTCCAGTTCGAACCAGCCGACCTCGGTCGACTCCTCGTCGTTGACCCGGGCCTCGCCCCCGACCGCCCGGCAGCGGAAGGAGACGTCCATGAACTGGCACTGGTCGCCGTTGGGGTAGACGACGGGCTTGCGCAGGGTCTGGACGAGCACGATCCGCTCCACCTCGCAGCGCACGCCGGTCTCCTCGTACACCTCGCGGACGGCGCAGGCGGCGGGCTGCTCCCCCGGCTCGACGATGCCGCCGACGATGGCCCACATCCCGGTGTCGGCGCGGCGCCCGAGCAGTACGCGTCCGCGGTCGTCGAAGACGACGGCGGACACGCCCGGCAGGAAGAGCAGCTGGTGGCCGGCGGAGGCGCGGAGGTCGCGGATGAAGTCAGGGGTGCCCATGACTCGACCCTAGATCATCTCCGCGAGACCCCGTCGGCCCCGGTCCGGCGGGATGCACACCTCGGTCGTGCCCCGGTCCGGTCAGGCCCGGTCCGGCTCCCGATCAGGGCGTGCGAGCCCTGCGGGCGCGCACCGAGCGCGCCGCCGACCAGCCGAGGCCGCCCGCCGCGACCAGGAGGAGCAGCATCTCGGGCAGGATGCCCATCCGGGTCGCCGGGGTCAGCGAGGACCGCAGGGGCACCTTCTCGACCAGCACGTCCGGGGTGAACAGCTTGGTCTGCGCGACGATCGTCCCGTCGGGCCGGATGACCGCGCTGACGCCGCTGGTGACCGGCACGACCACGCTGCGGCTGTGCTCGACGGCGCGCACCCGGGACATGGCGAGCTGCTGGTAGGTCATCTCGCTGCGGCCGAAGGTGGCGTTGTTGCTGGGCACGGTGATCAGCTGGGCGCCGTGCGTGACGGTGTCCCGGACGGCCCAGTCGAAGGCCGCCTCGTAACAGGTGGCGAGGCCCACGTTCGTACCGGCGAGGTCGAAGACGCCGACCTTGTGCCCCGGGCCGAAGTCACGGCGGACCCGGTCGACGTCGCTGCTGAAGAGGCGGACGAAGGACCGCATCGGGATGTACTCGCCGAAGGGCTGCACGTGGCGCTTGTCGTACTCGGCGACCGGGCCCTTCTTCGGGTCCCACTGGATGAGGGTGTTGCGCAGCTTGCCGGTCGGCGGGGCGATCACGGCGCCGATCACGGTGGGCGCGTTGATGTCGGCCACGGCCTGGCTGATGACGTCGAACGCGTCGGGGTTGGCGTACGGGTCGATGTCGGAGGAGTTCTCCGGCCACAGCACGAAGTCGGGCTGCGGCTCGCGGCCCGCCTTCACGTCGGCGGCGAGCTCCTTGGTGCGGTTGGCGTGGTTGTCGAGGACCGCGCGGCGCTGGGAGTTGAAGTCGAGACCGAGGCGGGGCACGTTGCCCTGCACGGCGGCGACGGTGGCGGTGCCGTCCTCGGCCGCGTCCGAGACCAGCGGCAGCGCGGCGAGCGCGCCGGTGACCGGTACGAGGACGGCGAGGGCGGCGGCGAGCAGCGGGCCGCGCGGCGTACGGGGCCGGGTCCCGGCCTGCGCGGCGTCGGTCCCGGCGGCGGCGCGCCGGGCCAGGACCTGGCGGAGCACCTCGTACAGGCCGAAGCCGCACAGGGCGACGGCGAAACCGAGCACCGGGGTGCCGCCGACGGCCGCGAGCGGCAGGAAGACGCCGTCCGCCTGGCCGAAGGCGATCTTGCCCCAGGGGAAGCCGCCGAACGGCACGCGCGCGCGTGCCGCCTCGCCGGCGATCCAGACGGCGGCGGCGAACACCGGCCAGGCGGGCAGCCGGGAGACGGCGGCGATGCCGAGGCCCACGACGCCGATGAACAGTGCCGACACGGCGGCGAGCGCCAGCCACGGCAGCGGCCCGACCTCCTCGCCGGTCCACACGAGCAGCGGCAGCAGGAACCCGAGGCCGGCCAGATAGCCGAGACCGAATCCGGCCCGCAGCCGGCGGCCGCGCAGCGTCCAGCCGAGCAGCCCGAAGGCCGGCAGGGCCAGCCACCACAGGGGCCGGGGCGGGAAGCTCAGGAACAGCAGCAGTCCGGACAGCACGGCCGCGCCCGGGCGCAGCAGCCGGCGCGGACCACGGCCCCGCGCGCGAGCAGTGGCGGGAACGGGGGACTCGGGCACGTCGGCAGGTGCGATGGTGGTGCTCACGTGCCGGAGTCTACGGCGCGCGGCGCATCCGACAGGAGCACGGCCCGCGACCGGGCGCCCCCCATAGGACTGTGCGGCGGTCGCCACGGCTGGCTCGCCTGCCCTTCGGGGGCCCGGGGCGAGGCGGGCATCCGGCACGCGGCTGCCGACCGCGCAGGGACGACGGGGCCGCCACGCGAGCTCGCGCCCCACGGACCGGCCCGCCCGCGGCCCCCCTCAGCAGCGCGGGGCCTCGCGCCTCGGCGGCCTCAGGCGCTCGCCCGGCCCGTCGGTGCCGGGGGCGGCGTCGGGTGGAGGAGGGAGCGGATGGCGTGGACCGCGGATTCGGCGTCGTCGACGGTGACGGTGAAGGTGCGGCCGTCGCCGAGGCGCAGGATCAGGCCCTCGCCGCGCCGGACGACGACCGCGGTGCCCTTCTCGGGGCGCCAGCGGTAGCCCCAGCCGCCCCACTGGCGCGGGGTGACGGAGGGCGCGAAGTCGGCGTCGACGACGTGGGAGAGCGGGATGCGGCGGCGCGGTACGCCGATGTGGCCGCAGCGGATCTCCATGCCGCGCTGGTCGACACGGACGGCGACGTGCACGAAGGCGAGCGTGCCGAAGAGCACGAGCAGGCCGGCGGCGACGCAGCCGATGACGGCCATGAGCAGCGGCGCGATGCCGGACGTCCACGACGACCTGACGGCGATTGCGATGCCGAGCGCCATGCAGGCGACCCCGGCGACGGCCGGCAGCCACTGCATCCGGTTGGTCGCGCGTCCGGTCCAGACCGGGGGTGCGGGTCCCTCGGGACCCTGGTTCACAGAGTGGTCCCTCATGGTGACAGCCTACGCACGTTCCGTCGTCACGGCGCCCCGGCGGAGTCGTACGGGTACGCCCCGTGCGCCCGGGAGGCTCAGCGCGCGGTGGCCGCCGCCGCCAGGGAGCGGCCCTCCGCGTAGCTCAGCGCGGCCTTCGGGAGTTCGCCGGTCCGGCCGCTCAGGAGCACGGTCAGTCCGCCGGTCGGGGCCGCGGCCGGGTCGGCCTCGGCGCCGATCCGCCGCAGCGCCTGCGCGGCGACTGCCCCGGCCGAGCCGTGCAGAACGACGGGCGGCTGCCCGTCCGCACGGTGCAGGGCCGACCGGATGAGTTCGGCGACCAGCTCGTAGTGGGTGCAGCCGAGGACCACGGCCCGGACGTCCGGGGGCGTGAGCTCGGCCGCGGCGGCGACGGCCCGGCGTACGGCGGCCTCGTCGTCGTGCTCGACGGCGTCGGCAAGGCCCGGGCAGGGCACCTCGGTGACCTCGGCGCCGTTCGCGAAGTCGTCGATCAGCCCGCGCTGGTAGGGACTGCCGGTGGTGGCCGGGGTGGCCCAGATGGCGACCTTGCCGCCGCCCATCGCGGCGGGCTTGATCGCGGGCACGGTGCCGATCACCGGGATACGGGGCTCCAGCTCGGCGCGGAGGGCCGACAGGGCGTGCACGGTGGCGGTGTTGCAGCCGACGATGAGCGCGTCGGGCCCGTGCGCGGCGGCGGCCCGGGCGACGGCGAGGGCCCGCTCGGTGATTCCCTCGGGGGTACGCGGGCCCCAGGGCATGCCGTCCGGGTCGGAGGAGATCACCAGATCGGCGTCGGGCCGCATGCGGCGGACAGCCGCCGCTGCCGGGAGCAGGCCGATTCCGGAGTCCATCAGTGCGATCTTCACCCGGTCACCCTAGCCGACCGCCCTTGATTCCCTGGCAATCTGGGGCAGACTGCGGCGAATGAGCCCGCTTGCCTGGATCGCGACCGGTTCCCTGGCCGTCTGGGGGTGGCTGCTCCTGGGCCAGGGATTCTTCTGGCGCACGGACCAGCGCCTGCCGCACCCCCCGAGCGCGCCCGAGGAGTGGCCGCGGGTCGTGGTGGTGGTCCCCGCCCGCGACGAGGCCGAGGTGCTGCCGCTGAGCCTGCCGTCGCTGCTCGCCCAGGACTATCCGGGCCCGGCGGAGGTGATCCTCGTCGACGACGGAAGCAGCGACGGCACCGGGCGGCTCGCCGAGGAGCTGGCGCGCTGCCGGGGCGGGCTGCCGCTGACCGTGGTCCGGCCGGGCGAGCCGGAGCCCGGCTGGACGGGCAAGCTGTGGGCGCTGCGCCACGGAATGGCGCTGGCACGCGCGCGCGTGCCGGAGTTCCTCCTTCTGACGGACGCGGACATCGCACACGAGCCGGACAGTCTGCGGCTCCTCGTCACCGCCGCGACCGGACACCGGCTCGACCTGGTGTCGCAGATGGCGCGGCTGCGGGTGGCGAGCGGCTGGGAGCGGCTCATCGTCCCGGCCTTCGTCTACTTCTTCTGTCAGCTCTATCCCTTCCGCTGGATCAACCGGCGGCGTCCGCTGGCCACGGCGGCGGCGGGCGGCTGCGTCCTGCTCCGGGCGGAGACGGCGGAGCGGGCCCGGGTGCCGGAGGTGATCCGGCAGGCCGTGATCGACGACGTCTCGCTGGCCCGGGCGGTACGGCGGGTGGGCGGACGCATCTGGCTGGGGCTCGCCGAGCGGGTGGACAGCATCCGCCCGTACCCGCGCCTCGCCGACCTGTGGCGGATGGTGGCGCGGAGCGCGTACGCGCAACTGCGGCACAACCCGCTGCTGCTGCTCGGAACGGTCGCGGGCCTCGCGCTCGTCTATCTGGTGCCGCCCGTGACACTGGCGGCCGGGCTGCTCGCGGACGACGCTCCGGCGGCGTGGGCCGGCGGGGCCGCGTGGGCGGTGATGGCCTTCACGTATCTGCCGATGCTGCGCTACTACCGTCAGCCGGCCTGGCTCGCGCCGCTGCTGCCGTTCACCGCGCTGCTCTATCTGCTGATGACGGCGGACTCGGCGGTGCAGCACTATCGGGGGCGGGGCGCGGCGTGGAAGGGACGCACATACGCCAGGCCGGAATCCGCGCCCGGTACTCATCCCGGTTCCTGAACATCGGGCCAATTTCACGCTCACCGCGTCTGCCGAAACGTCAAGATTCCTTTACAGGGCACTGAGAACGGGCATCACGGGCAAGCTCGCAACCCGCGGGTAACCCCTCCCGAACTCGGCTTTTTCAAGATCGCTGACCTGCGGCGCGACCGATTTTGTCTGGTTCGCTCACATTGCACTTCGGTGGTCTCAACGAACGCTTCAAACAACCCTCTTACCGGACTCCCCAGACAGCACATCGTGGGCTTAACTTATGGCCATGACCTCCCCGCGCTCCACCTACGGAGGCGGTTACCACACCGCGCCGTCGTTCCCCGACACCCCGATCTACGACTCCCTCGTCGCAGAACGGGGCACGCCTCAGATCGCCCCGATCCGAGTGCCCTCCGCGTACGACACCGGCAGCGGCTTCTCCGGAAGCAGCAGCTACCTGCCGGCGCTGCCCGCGGCCCTGCCCGCCCTCCCGGCGGCGCCCTCCCCGCAGCCGCCCGCCCCGGCGTACGGCGGCAACGGCGGTTACGGCTACCCGCAGCCCGCCGCCCCGCAGATGGCCCCGGCCATGGCACCGTTCCCGGCCCCGGCCCCGCAGATGGCGCCGGCCGCGCAGATGGCCCCGGCGACGCAGCTGATGGCGCCCGTGCCGCTCCAGGCCGCCCCCGCGCCGTACATCCCGCAGCAGCCCGCCGCCCCGCGCGGTTACCCGGCCCCGCAGGCGCAGCAGCAGCCGCGCCCGATGGCCACCGGGTACGAGGCGATGCGCCCGGCGGCGGCGCGCCCTGCTCCGGCGCCCGCGCCCGCGCCGTACGACGACCCGTACAACCGCCCCTACCAGGGCCGCGGCTACTGACGGGACCGGCCTTCTGGGCCGGTGGAGCGACTGGCAGGATGGCGTCATGCCGATTCCTGTCCTGAGCTCCGTCCACGTCCACCCGGTCAAGGCACTGCGCGGGTTCGCCCCCGCGGAGGCGGAGGTCGAGCCATGGGGACTGGCCGGTGACCGCCGCTGGGCCGTCGTGGACACCGCGGGCAAGGTCGTGACCCAACGTCAGCACGCGCGGCTGGCGTTGGCGTCCGCGGAACTGCTGCCGGGCGGCGGAGTCGCGCTGTCCGCGCCCGGCCGTGAGCCGCTGACGGTCGAGGTGCCCGAGCTGTCGGGGCCCGACGGCACGATCGGTGTGGACGTCTTCGGCACCGTCGTGCAGTCGGTCCCGGCGGGTGCGGCGGCGGACGCCTGGTTCAGCGACTACCTGGGGAACGAGGTGCGGTTCGTCCACATGGACGACCCGGCCCACCGGCGGCCCGTCGACCCGGAGTTCGCGCTGCCCGGGGAGACCGTCAGCTTCGCCGACGGCTATCCGCTGCTCGTCACCACGACCTCCTCGCTCGACGCCCTCAACTCCCTGATCGCGCAGGGCGACCACGCCGACGAGGGCCCGCTGCCGATGAACCGCTTCCGGCCGAACGTCGTCATCGACGGCACCGCGCCCTGGGCCGAGGACGGCTGGCGCCGCCTGTCCATCGGCGACGTCGTCTTCCGGGTCGCCAAGCCCTGCGGCCGCTGCGTGGTCACCACCACCGACCAGCGGAGCGGCGAGCGGGGCAAGGAGCCGCTGCGCACCCTGGGCCGGCACCGCAAGCAGGGCAACCAGCTGGTCTTCGGCCAGAACCTGGTGCCCGAGCACCGCGGGACCATCCGCGTCGGCGACCCGGTCAAGATCCTCGACTGAGCCATCCACCGACCTCCAACCGACCTCTCACCGACCTCCAACCGGCCTCTCAGCGACCGCCCGCAGGATTCCTCCCGAGAGGCGCGGAACCCACCCCGGGGTCACACTCGTTGGAAGAGCGGTAACCGCCGAAGGGCCCTCGCGGGCCGTCGACGAGACGAGGGGGTGCGGAGCGTGCGTGCAGCCACCGGGCTCTGGCGCTGGCGGCACAATCCCCTGCGCCGGACCACCGACCTGGTCGAGGCATGGGTGGCGCTGGTGGCCGCCGTGCTGCTCTGCCTGGCCGTGCCCGCGGCAGGCTGGGCCGCCGGGGTCTCCGCCGACGCCGCGCTGCAGCGCTCCGTCCGCGTCCAGCTGCAGGAACGCGTCCCCACCGTCGCCCGGGTGATCCGGGCTGCCGACCGGGGACCCGGCCGGCAGCCCGCCGATCTCGCCGCGGAAGAGCGGCTCCGGCCGTCCGTGGTGGCCGACTGGGCCGCGCCGGACGGCACGATCCACACCGGCACGGTGACCGCCACCCGTCAGCAGGCGCATCCGGGTGCCACCTTCCCGCTGTGGACCGACCGGTCCGGCCGGCCCGTGACCCCGCCGATGCCCCCGGACACCGCACGGGCCCACGCCCTGGTCGCCGGGTTCACCGTGGCGCTCCTCGCCGGGCTCCTGGTCGAGAGCGGCCGCCGCCTCGTCGTACAACGGCTGGTGCGGCGACGGTACGCGCGTCTCGACCGCGCCTGGGCCCAAGTCGGTCCGGACTGGGGTCGTACGGGCACGGGCAGCTGACCCCCTGAGGGGGCAGACGCCGGACCCGTCAACCCGGCGGCGCCGCGCGCGCTACGGTGGGGCATCGGATCCGACGCACGAGGTGGGGGCAGAGCACACCCATGGCACAGGGCACGGTCCAGGTGACCCACACCGGCACGTCGCGGTGGCGGCGCCGCACGGGCGAGTACGCCTCCCTCGCCGCCGCCCTGGAGGCCGCGGGCGACGGCGACGTCCTCACCGTGGCACCCGGCACCTACCGGGAGAACCTCGTGGTCCAGCGGGCCGTGACCCTGCGGGGCGGCGACGGGATGACGGGCTCGGTGCGGATCGCGCCCGCCGACGGGGTGCCGCTGACGGTCCGGGCCTCGGCCACGCTCCAGGACCTGCACATCGAGGGGCAGGACGCGGCGGCGCCGGCGCTGCTCGTCGAGGACGGCACGCCCGAGCTGCTCGACCTGCGCATTCTGACGCGTTCGGCGGCCGGGCTCGAGGTGCGGGGCGCGGCGCGGCCGACGGTGCGGCGGTGCACGGTGGACAATCCGGCCGGAGTCGGGATCGCCGTACTCGACGGCGCGGGCGGGGTGTTCGAGGAGTGCGAGGTCGTCTCCGCCGGGCAGTCCGGGATCTCCGTGCGCGGCGGCGCCCACCCCCGTCTCGAGCGCTGCCGGGTGCACCACGCCTCCGGCGCCGGGATCACCGTGAACGGCGAGAACAGCGGCCTGGAGGGCATCGGCTGCGAGGTGTACGAGATCAAGGGCGCCGGCCTGCAGATCGCGGCCCGGGCCACCGCGCACCTCAGTGACTCCGCCGTGCACCGCACCTCCGCCGACGGCATCACCCTCGACACGGACGCGGTGCTCACGCTCTCCGACTGCGACATCCACGACATCCCCGAGAACGCCGTGGACCTGCGCTCCCGTTCGGTGCTCACGCTCACCCGTTCGACGGTGCGGCGGTTCGGCCGCAACGGCCTGTCGGTGTGGGACCCGGGGACCCGGGTGGACGCCAACCAGTGCGAGATCCACGACAGCACCGGCGACTACCCGGCCGTCTGGGTGAGCGACGGGGCGACCGCCGTCCTCGACTCCTGCCGGGTGCACGACGTGCCCGACGCGCTGTTCGTCCTGGACCGCGGCTCGCGCGCCGACGTCGTCGACAGCGACCTGTCGCAGGTGCGGAACACGGCCGTGTCGGTGAGTGACGGGGCGACCGCGCAGCTCGACGACTGCCGGATCCGGGAGGCGTCGACGGGAGCCTGGTTCCGGGACCACGGCAGCGGCGGCACACTCGCCGGCTGCACCATCGACGCCGTGCAGACCGGCGTGATCGTCACCAAGGGCGCCGACCCGACGATCGAGCGGTGCACGGTCACCTCGCCCGCCGAGGCCGGGTTCTACGTGTCGGCGGAGGGCCGCGGCTCGTTCCTCGGCTGCCGGGTGACGGGCAGCGGCGGCTACGGCTTCCATGTCATGGACGGCTGCCGGACCACGCTGCGCAGGTGCCGTACGGAGCGGTGCGCGCGCGGCGGTTACGAGTTCCCCGAGGACGGCCAGGTCGTCGAGGACTGCACCAGCGACGAGAGCCAGCTGCGCACGCCCCCGGCCCCGGGCTCCGTCCTGACCGCCGCCCAGTCCGCCCCGCCCACGGGCGGACTCCTCGGCACGGTCCCCGCGCCCCGTCCGGCCGCCGCCCCGCCCGCACCCGCGTCCGCACCCGCACCGGCGGTCCCGGCAGCCCGCTCCTCCCAGGAGGTGCTCGGCGAACTCGACGCCCTGGTGGGCCTGGAGAGCGTCAAGCACGAGGTCCGCACCCTCACCAACATGATCGAGGTGGGCCGCCGCCGCCAGGAGGCCGGCCTGAAGGTGGTGTCCGCCCGCCGCCACCTCGTCTTCACCGGCAACCCCGGCACCGGCAAGACGACGGTGGCCCGGCTCTACGGCGAGATCCTGGCCTCGCTCGGGGTCCTGGAGCGCGGTCACCTGGTCGAGGTGTCCCGGGTGGACCTGGTCGGCGAGCACATCGGCTCGACGGCGATCCGCACCCAGGAGGCCTTCGACCGGGCCCGCGGCGGCGTGCTGTTCGTCGACGAGGCGTACGCGCTGTCGCCCGAGGACTCGGGGCGGGACTTCGGCCGCGAGGCCATCGACACCCTGGTGAAGCTGATGGAGGACCACCGGGACGCGGTCGTGGTGATCGTCGCCGGGTACACGGCGGAGATGAAGCGCTTCCTGACCGTCAACCCGGGTGTGGCGTCCCGCTTCTCACGGACCATCACCTTCAGCGACTACGTGCCGGAGGAGCTGCTGCGGATCGTGGAGCAGCAGGCGGAGGACCACGAGTACCGGCTGGCGGCCGGCGCCGACGAGGCCCTCCTCAAGTACTTCGCGGAGCTGCCGAAGGGCCCGACCTTCGGCAACGGCCGTACGGCACGCCAGACGTTCGAGTCGATGGTGGAGCGGCACGCGGGCCGGGTCGCCGCGCTCATGACGCCGAGCACGGACGACCTGACCCTGCTCTATCCGGAGGACCTCCCCGAACTCCCCTGATTGGCCTGCGTGTTGTCCCGCTGCCGGGGCAGGGCGGGCGGCAGCCGGTCGAGCAGCTGGGAGCGTGCGACGGCGAAGGCCGGGTCGGCCTGGTAGTCGGAGTGGCCCAGGATCGGTTCGGGCAGCGGGTGTTCGCGGGTGCGGCCGTACGCGACGGGGTCGAGCAGCTCCGGCCGGTCGACGGGCGGCCGGTCGTCGTCGGCCGGGACGCGGACGGGTCCGCCGATGGGGTCGGTGGCCCGGTAGAGGTTGCTCCAGCAGTGCACGGTGCGGTGCAGGCCGCGCAGCGACTCGGGGCCGAAGTAGGCGGGGAACCAGCGCCCGTAGAGCCGTTCCAGCGGGGAGCCGTAGGTGAGGAGCGCGACCCGGGCGCGGGTGGTCGGCGGCAGCTGCCAGACGGCGGCCGCGGCGAGGACGCTGCCCTGCGAGTGGCCGGAGATGACGAGCCGGCCGCCGGTCTGCCGGGTCCAGGAGCTCATCCGCCAGGTGAGGTCGGGCACGGCGCGTTCGGCGTAGCAGGGCGGGGCGAAGGGGTGGGCGGCGCGCGGCCAGAAGGTGCCGACGTCCCACAGGATGCCGATGGTGCGGCGGGCGGAGGCGTCCTTGTAGGCGCGGCGGCCCCAGGTGACGAAGAGCAGGAAGCCGAAGCCGATCATCCAGGAGCCGAGGGACTGGGCGGCGGTGGCGGCGGACGCGATCGCCGGATGGGCGCCGTCGAAGGCGCGCCCGGGCACGTTGCCGCTGGCCCAGGCCCCGGCGACGGAGGCGGCGCCGAGGAGCAGGGTGGCGCCGGAGACGACGCCGACGAGGACGGGCGCCGAGTCGGTGAGCCCGGCCCCGGCCCGTACCGCCGCGATCTGGTCGGTGCGCAGCCGGTCGGGGTCCGCCTCTCGGTAGGCGGCGTCGACGGCGGGGCGGAGCCGGCGGGCGGTGAGCACCGTACGGACGACGAGCAGCGCGGTCGGCACGACCAGCAGCAGGAGCAGGACCGGGATGACGGACGCCTGCCAGCTGAGCAGCACGGGCGGTCCGGTGATGAGGCCGTCGCCGGTGCCGGGGGTGCCGGACCCGTCGAGCCAGTCGGCGACCCGCTGCGCGACACCACCGGACATGACGCCGCCGAGCGCGCAGGCCAGCATGGCGACGGCGGGGCCGCCGAGGCCGGACAGGGCGGTGCGCGGATCGCGGCGCGGGCGGTGGAGCAGCAGCGCGACCACGCCGAGGGCGACGACGAGGGCGCCCTGGGCGAGGGTGAGGGTGCCGAAGACGGCGTTGCCGGGCAGGGTGCCGGCGGAGCGCCAGCCGGGGCGGGCCCAGGCGGTGTGCACGGCGGTGAGCGCGAGGAGCAGCAGGGCGCCGGCGGGCAGCCAGGAGACGACGGCGCGTTCGAGCTTGAGGTCGAGGGTGTTCTCGCTGCGGCCCCGGCGGCAGACCACCCATACGACGACGGCGGCGAGGACCGCGATGCCGCTCTCGAGGGCCCAGCCGAGGAGGGTGCGTACGGATCCTGGGTCGGCGCGGTGGTCGTGGACGCCGGCGGCGCCGGCGAGCGCGGCGGCCACGGTGAGGAAGCCGGCGGTGGTGTGCGCGGCGCGCAGCCGGGCGACGAGCCGGCGCCCGTACCAGAAGCCGGGGCGGCCGAGCGCGGGCCGCAGTTCGACGGGGGTGGCCGGGCCGGGGCTCGTGGCGTCGGCTGCCTCGGTGTCGCCGGGCCGGGCGAAGGCCCCGGACGACGGGACGCCGGGCTCGGCGTCGTAACCCGTGGGCGGGCGCTGGGCCTCGTACGCGCTCCAGGTGCGGTTGGACAGGTACCAGAGCAGACCGACGAGCGCGGTGGGCACCACGGCGGCGAGGGCGAGGCGGCGGCCGGGCGCGGACCACCAGCCGCCGTGCTCGGCGGAGAGGAAGCCGAGCCAGGAGCGCTGTGCCGCGCAGGCGCCGGAGCCCGCGCACTGCCAGGCCGTCAGGTCGAGCGCGACCTCGCAGGCGGCCGCGGTGAGCAGCACGGTGAGGGTGAGGGCGACGAGCCGGACCAGGACGCCGTAGAGCCGGACGAGTCCGGCGCGGCCCTCGGTGGGCGGGCGCATCCAGTGGGCGAGGTTGGCGACCATGAAGGGCAGGAGCAGCAGCCACAGCGCGCGGGTGCCGTTGCCGGAGGTCAGGTTGGACCAGCAGTACGCCTCCGGGACGGGCCCGTCGGCGTACCGCTCGGGGTGTTCCTCGGCGTCGACGTCGTCCCTGCGGCGGTACACCGCGGCCGTCTTGTCACCGGTGACCCGCACCGTGTGCGGCTCGTCCAGCATGTCGGCCGGGGTGGCTCCGCCCACGCCGTGGACGAGCAGTTCGAGCGCCGCACTCCCGTTCTCCGGATCCGGCCCGTTCTTGGGGCCGGATGCGCGGACCGGCTCCGGCCCGGTCATCGGCTCCGGCCCGGTCTTCGGGTCCGGCCTTGTCCTCGGGTCCGGCCCGGTCGTCGGTTCGGGTGTGGCAGGGGACACTTCGGTGACTCCCTCTCTGGATGGGAGGATCCGGGTGCGAGGATTCGACGGCAGGCAACCAGGATCGCGGACGGCCGGGCCCGACGGCACGGCTCTCACCCAATCCGACGGCCCTCCACTCGAGTTTTCCCAGATTTCCCGTTTTCCTTCGAAAGGACCGGCCCCGGCGGTGAGTGACAATCAGAACCTCCTCGCGGAGCAGCGGCGCGCCCTGATTCTGGACGAGGTGCGCCGGCGCGGAGGTGTACGGGTCAACGAGCTGACCCGTCGTCTCAACGTCTCCGACATGACCGTCCGCCGGGACCTGGACGCGCTGGCCCGGCAGGGCATGCTGGCGAAGGTGCACGGCGGCGCGGTGCCGGTGGTGGAGGCGAGCACCCACGAGCCGGGCTTCGAGGCGAAGTCGGTGCTCGAACTGGGCGCCAAGGACGAGATCGCGCGGGCGGCGGCGGCCATGGTGCGGCCGGGGACGGCGATCGCGCTGTCGGGGGGCACGACCACGTACGCGCTGGCCATGCAGCTGCTCGACGTCCCGGACCTGACGGTGGTGACGAACTCGGTGCGGGTCGCGGACGTCTTCTACGAGGCGCAGCACACCGGCTCGGGCGGCGAGGCCCGGCCGGGGGCGGCGACGGTGGTGCTCACCGGCGGCGTACGGACCCCGTCGGACGCCCTGGTCGGGCCGGTGGCCGACCAGGCGATCCGCTCGCTCCACTTCGACGCGCTGTTCCTCGGGGTGCACGGCATCTCGGTGGAGGCCGGTCTGTCGACGCCGAACCTGGCGGAGGCCGAGACCAACCGGCGTCTGGTGCGCTCGGCACGGCGGGTGGTGGTGGTCGCGGACCACACCAAGTGGGGGACACTGGGCCTGAGTTCGTTCGCCCGGCTCGACGAGGTGGACACGCTGGTGACGGACCCGGGACTGTCGCCGGAGGTGCGCGAGGAGATGGCGGAGCACCTGCCGGGCCTGGTGGTGGCGGGTGAGGGGCCCGGCGAGGGGCCGGCCGGAAGCGAGGCGGAACCGGAGTGAGCCGGTTCCGGATCGAGCGGGCCGTGTCCCTGCCGCCGGACGAGGTGTGGCAGCGGCTCACCAACTGGCCGGCGCATGGCCGACAGGTCCCGCTCACCCGTACGACGGTGCTGACGGCGGGCCCGAACGGCGTGGGCACCCGGTTCACGGCCCGCACCGGGGTGGGCCGTCTGGGCTTCGACGACCCGATGGAGGTCGTACGTTTCGAGCCACCGGCCGCCGGACGGGCCGGGGTGTGCCGACTGGAGAAGTACGGGCGGACGGTACGGGGTTGGGCCGCCTTCGAGGTGACCGCGGCGGGCGGGGCGACCGGCGCGGGCGGTGCGGCTGGTGCGGGCGGGGCGACCGGCGCGGGCGGTGCGTCCGGGGCGGGCAGCCGGGTGGTGTGGACGGAGGAGCTACGGCTCCGGGGCGTGCCGGCGGCCCTCGACCCCGTACTCGCGGCGGCGGGGCGAGTGGTCTTCGGCCGGGCGCTCGACGGGCTGCTGGGCTGAGCGGGGCGGCGGGACGTCCCCGGGGCGGGAGGCCCCGGGGGCGGGAGGCCCCGGGGGCGGGAGGCCGGGTGCGGGAGGCCGGGTGCGGGAGGCCGGGTGCGGGGGCCCGGTGGGCAGCCGGGCGTGACGTCGCCGGGGCGCCCGTCGGAGAGGGCCCGCTGGGCAACTGAACGGGTGTCAGCTAGGGTGTGCGCTCCGCGCAGACCCGCCCCATGGGAGGTACCGTCCATGGCACGCCGACTGAGGCCGGTGGAGCTCGACTTCATCGCGTCCGCGCCCGTCCGCCTGGTCTTCTCGGCGGTCGCCGCCGCCCCGCCCGCCGCCGTCTACCGCTCGCTCGCGGTGGAGGTGGGCAGCTGGCCCGCCTGGTTCTCGGCGGTCCGGACGGCGTCGGCCACCGACGACGGCGCGGGCCGGGCGATCCGGCTGCGCGGCGGGGTCTCCTTCGAGGAGACGATCATGGCGGCCGACCCGGACGCGCGCTACGCGTACCGGGTCGACACGACCAACGCGCCGGGCGTCACGGCGATGCTGGAGGAGTGGGCCCTCTCCCCCGCCGCCGGTGGCACCCGGGTCCGCTGGACCATGGCCGCCGACGGCAACCGCCCGTTCACCGCCGGCCTGCGGCTGGCCCGGCCGGGGATCGGCCTGTCGTTCCGCGACGCGGTGCGCCGGCTCGACCGGCGGCTCACTCCGGCCAGGCACCCGTCGCCAGGAAGCGGTCGATAGCGGCTGAGTAGGGCGCGATGTCGAGGCCCTGGGCGGCCAGCCAGTCGTCCGAGTAGTACTTGTCGAGGTAGCGCTCGCCCGGGTCGCAGATCAGCGTGACGACGCTGCCGGTGCGCCGCTCGGCGACCATCTCGGCGACGATCTTCAGCGCGCTCCACAGGCCGGTGCCGGTGGAGCCGCCCGCCTTGCGGCCGATCGCGGTCTCCAGGGCGCGGACGGCGGCGATGCTCGCCGCGTCGGGCACCTTCATCATGCGGTCGACGGCGCCGGGCACGAAGCTCGGCTCCATCCGGGGCCGGCCGATGCCCTCGATGCGGGAGCCGCAGTCGGAGGTGGCGTCCGGGTCGTGGTGCGTCCAGCCGTCGAAGAAACAGGAGTTCTCGGGGTCGGCGACGCAGATCCGGGTGTCGTACTGCATGTAGTGCACGTAACGGGCGATCGTCGCCGAGGTGCCGCCGGTGCCGGCCGTGGCCACGATCCACGCGGGCTCCGGGTAGCGCTCCAGCTTCAGCTGCTGGTACATCGACTCGGCGATGTTGTTGTTGCCACGCCAGTCGGTGGCCCGCTCGGCGTAGGTGAACTGGTCCATGTAGTGGCCGCCGGTGCGCTCGGCGAGCGCCGCGGCCTCCTCGTACATCGTGCGCGAGTCGTCCACGAAGTGGCACTGTCCGCCGTGGAACTCGATCAGGCGGCACTTCTCGGGGCTGGTGGTGCGGGGCATGACGGCGATGAACGGGACGCCGATCAGCTTGGCGAAGTACGCCTCGGAGACCGCGGTCGAACCGCTGGACGCCTCGATGACGGGCGCGCCGGGGCGGATCCAGCCGTTGCACAGGCCGTAGAGGAAGAGGGAGCGGGCGAGGCGGTGCTTGAGGCTGCCGGTCGGGTGGGTCGACTCGTCCTTGAGGTAGAGGTCGATGCCCCAGCTCTCGGGCAGCGGGAAGCGCAGCAGGTGCGTGTCGGCCGAACGGTTCGCGTCCGCGTGCACCTTGCGGACGGCCTCCTTGAGCCAGGACCGGTAGCCGGGGTCGCTGCGGTCGACGTCGATGGTGGCCATGGGGCTGGTGGTGCTGGTCATGCGTGCCTGCCTCTTCTCGTGGTGCGCGTCGGGGTGGCCGCGGGGTGCCCGGAGGGATTGCCGGAAGGGCTTGCCCACTGACCGACAATACCGCTCTCACCTGGGCAAACGTTCCCTTTGAGATCCCATAGGAGTGCCTTGCAGACGGCCTGTGGGGAGGCGTGGCGCGGGCGGTTCTGGTGCCGGTGACGGCGGCCCGGCACACTGGGAGGAGGCAGTCTGCGCGAAGGGGGCGGAGCCCATGTCCGAAGCCGTTACCGAGCCCGAGCCGGAGCCCGAGTTCACGGCCACGGGGGTACGCATCGACCGCTGGCCCCGGTCGTTGACGCGCGCCGGCGAGGTCCGTATCGAGGACGGCCGGCTGTCCCTCCTGACCAGCTACGGCAGCGAGATCGACAGCGCCCCACTGCGTACGGTACGGGCGGGCCGCCCGTGGTTCGCGAAGCCGGACGAGGCGGTGGCGACGGTGAACGGCACGCGCTACCGGATCTCGGGCTCGGGGCGTCTCCTCGATGCCCTGAAGAAGGCGAAGACCGCGGGCTGACGGGGAGCCGACCGGGGGCTGACCTGCGGCGGGTCGCCGCGAGTTGCGGCACTTTCACCACTGGTTCACGCTGGAACCACCTCACCGAGGGTTTATCGGCGGTGACGCTGCGAACCAGCCACCGTCCTGCTACACCGCATGACAGATCCGAATCTCCGTCTTCTTGCGGACCTCACTTCGGGGAGTCGCAGCCGTGATCAGCGAGCCCAGCAGGTATTGGACGGTGGAGCTACAGGCCCAGCCGTCGCGGATCGGTCAGGTCCGCAGAATCGTTTCGGCACATCTGCGCCACTGGCAGCTCGACGCCTTGATAGACCATGCGTCGCTGGGCGTCACCGAGCTCCTGAGCAACGTTCACCGTCATGCCCAGCCGGACAAGATGTGCACGGTCGAGGTCGCACTGCTGCTCGACCGCCTCACCATCTCCGTCCGCGACAACGATCCCCGGTTCCCGGACGTCTCCGAACCGGGCGACGGCGGGAACGAGTTCGCCACCTCCGGGCGCGGCCTCTCCATCATCGAGGCGCTCAGCGAGAGCTGGGGCGTCCGCCCGCACGACTCGGGCAAGATCGTCTGGTTCACCCTCCAGGCCCCGCCCTCCCCTGTCGCCCTCGCCCCACTCGCCCACACCGTCTACGGCGCCACGACGGCCGGCCCGTTCACCGGCCGCGACCTGGAGACGGTCCCGTTCAGCGAGATGGAGGAACCGCTGCACGCACCGGCGGCGGGGCGGTCGGTCCTGGCGCGCTGAGGGAGCGGCGCGCGGGGGGCGGCCCCGGATATTGGATCCAGGATCTCGGGTCCCCGATCCGGGATCCAATATCCGGGATATCCGATCCAGGATCCAGCGCGCCGGATCCAACCTCCAGAACGTTGGATCCGGGGCCCGGGTCATCGGATCCAGCCTCCAGGATTTTGGATCCAGGACCCGGGACATCGGATCCACACCCGGGCCATTGGATCCAGCCTCTCGGATCCGGGATCCAGCCTCCCAGACATCGGATCCAGCCTCCCGGATCCCGGATCCAGCCTCCCAGACATCGGATCCAGCCTCCCGGATCCCGGATCCACGGCCGTCACTCCGTCGCTATGGCCCGCAGCACGTCCAGGCGGGCCGCCCGCCGCGCCGGGCGCCAGCCGGCGACGGCGCCGGCGGCCAGACCGACCAGGGCGACGACCGCCAGTCGGACGGGCGGCAGCGCGAAGACGAACGCGCTGTCCGACGAGCCGTCGGAGGCGCGCACCAGGACCCAGCCGAGGAAGGCGCCGAGCACGAGCCCGCCGGCCGTGCCGAAAGCGGCGACGAGGACGGACTCCCAGCGGACCATGGCCCGCAGCTGACGACGGGTCTGGCCGACGGCGCGCAGCAGGCCGAGTTCGCGGGTGCGCTCGTGGACGGCGAGCGTGAGGGTGTTGGCGATGCCGAGCAGCGCGATGAGGACGGCGAGGGCGAGCAGCGCGTAGACGAGCGTGAGCATCATGTCGATGCCGGCCGCTGAGGACTCGGCGTACTCGTCGCGGGTCTGGACCTCGGGGTTGCCGTAGCGGGCCGCGACGCGTTCGACGGCCTGCTCGCCCGCGTCGGCGGAGACGCCGTTCTTGAACGTGACGGCGACCAGCCGGTCGGCGTCCTGGGTGTGGTGCGGGGCCCAGGCCTGGCGGGTGAGGAGGTAGTCGCCGGCGAGGTCGGCCCGTTCGTAGACGGCCTTGACGGTGAAGGTGTGCCGGGTGCCGTCGGTGAAGGCGAGTTCGGCCGTGCGGCCGGGGGCGAGCCCGGTCTTGGTGGCCTCGTCGGCGGCGACCGCGATCCCGTCGGTGCCGAGCGCGCCGAGCGAGCCCCGAACCGTCCCCAGGTCGAAGGTGCGGGCGAGCGCGGCCGGGTCGGTGACGGTCAGGGCGCGGCCCCGGCCGTCGACCTCGGCGATGCCCTTGCCCAGGCCGACCGCCGTGTCCACCTCGGGCAGCGCGGCCACGGCGGGCGCGAGGTGCGGGCTCAGCCCGCTGCCGCCCGCGCCGAACGACGGGGCGCTGACCGCCACGTCGCCCGCGAAGGACCGCGAGACGGTGTCGTCCATGGTCGCCTTGAGCGAGGCGCCGAAGACGGTGAAGAGCGAGACGACGGCCACGCCGATCATGAGCGCGGTGGCGGTGGCGGCGGTGCGCCGGGGGCTGCGCAGCGCGTTGCGGCGGGCGAGTGCCCGGGTGGTACCGCGCAGCGGGCCGCCGAGGACCCGTATGGCGTACGAGGAGGCAACCGGGCCCAGGACGACGAACGCGACGAGCGCGAGCACCGCACCGGTTCCGGCGAGCCACAGCGACGGGGTGGCCAGGACGCCGGCAAGCACCAGGGCCACGGCGAGGACGAGCAGTCCCGCTCCGGCCGCGGTACGGATGCGGGAGGCGGCCGGGTCGTCGACCGCGGTCTCGCGCAGGGCGGCCAGTGGTGCGGTGCGCCCGGCCCGTGCCGCGGGGAGCAGCGCCGAGCCGGTGCAGACGGCGAGACCGACGGCGAACGGCAGCGCGAGCGACGTCCCACTGATCACCAGGTCCCCGTCGGGGAAGGGGAATCCGACGGCCGGGAAGAGCGCCTGGAGCCCGGCCGCGATGCCGATGCCGCCGAGGAGTCCGGCCGCGGAGGCGAGGAGCGCGACGGCGACGGCCTCGGTGAGGGTCATGGTCACGACCTGGCGGCGTGCGGCACCGAGGGCGCGCAGCAGGGCGTTCTCGCGGGTGCGCTGGGCGACGACGATGGCGAAGGTGTTGTGGATGGAGAAGACGGAGACGAGGAGGGCGACGCCGCTGAACACCAGCAGGAAGGTGGTGAAGAGGTCGAGGAAGCGACCGGAGATCATCTCGTTGCTCTCGTCGGTGGCCTGCTGTCCGGTGATGGCCTCGACACCGTCGGGAAGTGCGGGGGTCAGTGCGTCGACCAGGGCCTGCTGGGACGTGCCGGGCCCGGCCCGGACGAGGATGTCGGTGGCGGCTCCGGGCTTCGGGGTGAGGTACTTCTCCGCGTCGGCGCGGGTCAGGCCGGTGTAGGTGACCTGCCCCATGCCGTCCGCGCCGCCGAACGTGGCGAGGCCGACGACGGTGACGCGCACCGGGTCGGGGGTGCGCAGGACGGTGGTGGAACCGATGGTGAGGTGTCCGGCCTTGGCGGCGGCTCGGTTGACGACGGCCTCGCCGGGCTTCTGCGGGGCGCGGCCCTCGGCCAGGGCATACGGGTTGAGCTTTGGATCCTGGATCCAGTTGCCCGCGAGGGTGGGCGGGCCCTGGCCGCCGATCGGTTTGCCGTCGGCTCCGACGAGCTGGCCCGCGCCCTCGATGCGCGGCACGACGGCAGCGACTCCGGGGATCCCGGCGACCCGGTCGGCGAGGGAGGCGTCGACCGGGCTGCGGGTGCCCTGTGCCTGGCCCGCGACGGTGACCACGTTCGTGCTGCGGACGACGGCGTCGGTGCCGCTGTTGGCGTCGGCGAAAAGGGTGCCGAAGCTGGCGCGCAGGGTGTCGCCCATGACGAGGGTGCCGGTGAGGAAGGCGACGCCGATCAGGACGGCGGCGAAGGTGCCGAGGAAGCGCCGGCGGTGGGTACGGAGGGAGGCCAGGCTGAGGCGCAGGGCGGTGGGGATCCTGGATCCAGAAGCCGGGATGCCGGATCCAGAAGCCGGGATGCCGGATCCAGGCTCCGGGATGTCGGATCCAGGCTTCGGGATGTCGGATCCAGAAGCCGAAATCTTGGATCCCGTCGCCGGGATGTGGGATCCAGTCGCCGGGATGTGGGATCCAAGATCCGATTCGCGCCGAGTCATGTCACCGCTCCCCTGCTGTCGAGGGATTTCATCCGGTCCAGAACGAGATCGGATGTCGGATTTTGGATCCGATCCACCAGGCGCCCGTCCGCGAGGAACACGACCTCGTCGGCGTGCGCGGCGGCCACCGGGTCGTGGGTGACCATCACGACGGTCCGGCCGGTGCTCCGTACCGTGTCGCCGAGCAGCCGCAGCACCTCCTCTCCCGAGCGGGAGTCGAGGTTGCCGGTCGGTTCGTCGGCGAAGACGACGTCCGGGCTGCCGGCGAAGGCGCGGGCCACGGCCACCCGCTGCTGCTGGCCGCCGGAGAGCTGGCTCGGCCGGTGGTGGAGGCGGTCGCGCAGGCCCACCGCGTCGATGAGGGAGTCGAGCCGTGCCGGGTCGGGGGCGGCGCCCGCGAGGTCGAGGGGCAGGGTGATGTTCTCGGCGACGGTCAGGGTCGGGAGCAGGTTGAAGGCCTGGAAGACGAAGCCGATGCGCTCCCGCCGCAGCAGGGTGAGGCGCCGGTCGTCGAGGGCGGAGAGGTCGGTGCCGCCGATGAGGGCGGAGCCGGAGGTGAGGGTGTCGAGGCCGGCGGCGCAGTGCATCAGGGTGGACTTGCCGGAGCCGGAGGGGCCCATGATGGCGGTGAAGCGGCCGGCCGGGAAGTCGACGCTCACCCCGTCCAGGGCCCTGACCTCGGTGTCGCCGCCGCCGTAGACCTTCACGGCGTCGACGACACGCGCGGCGGCGGGGCGGGCGACGGCCCGCAGTGCGGTAGTGGTCATGCCCGCCGCCTCTTGTCCTCGGAGGGACGGCGGCCGAACTGCTCCTCAAGGACGGTCAGCCGGCGCCAGTACTCGTCCTCGTCGATCTCGCCGGCCGCGAACCGGTGGCCGAGCAGCGCGATCGGCGACTGCTCGTCGACCGCGGAGGCGCCCGGACCGCCGAAGCCGGCCGGGCCACCGGGGCGGCCCCAGCCGAAGCGGCGGCGGCGCACGACCGTGACCACGGTGACGATCACGGCCGCCCAGACGAGCGGGAAGAAGAGGATCCACGGGCCCGGGCCCGCGTAGGCGAGGGTGTTCATGTCGGTCAGCTCCTCGGATGCTGCTGCCTGTCGTCACGAAGGTTCGTGACGGTTCGAGACTCGCTCGCGAAGGGGCCCGGAGTCGTCGTACGGCCAGCGGCTTCGCACGTACGACAGCGGGAGTAGAAGGGCCCGGGGCGACTGCTCCTCGGCCGGCACTCGACGCTGTACCTACTGGTATGTACAGTGGGGATCATGAGCGCGAGCGCGTCCGAGCGACTGATCGAGGCCACCCGTGACCTGCTGTGGGAGCGGGGCTATGTCGGCACCAGCCCCAAGGCCATCCAGCAGGCGGCCGGTGCGGGCCAGGGCAGCATGTACCACCACTTCACCGGCAAGCCCGACCTCGCCCTGGCCGCGATCCGCCGCACCGCCGAGGAGCTGCGGGCGGCGGCGGAGGCGGCGCTCGGCGGGCCGGGACCGGCGTACGCACGCATCGAGGCGTATCTGATGCGCGAGCGGGACGTGCTGCGCGGCTGCCCGGTGGGACGGCTGACGATGGACCCCGACGTGATCGCCAGCGCCGAGCTGCGCGCGCCGGTCGACGAGACACTCGACTGGCTCCGCGGCCGGCTCGCCGGAATCGTCCAGGAGGGCCTGGACAGCGGGGAGTTCAGCGGTCCGCCGCGCGCCGAGGAGGTCGCCTCGACGATCGTCGCGACCCTCCAGGGCGGTTACGTCCTGGCCCGCGCCGCCGGCTCCCCCGCCGCCTTCGACACCGCCGTACGCGGCCTGCTCGCGCTGCTGTCCGCCCGTACCGACCGCTGACCCGCCGGAACCCCGGCCGCAGATCCGGCCGGCTCACGGCCGCCGGCCCGACGACAGGCCCGGCCGCCGTCCCCGACCTCCGTCCCGACCGACTCACGCGACCTCAGGAGCCCGTCCCATGCACGCCATGCAGTACGACATCACGCTTCCCGCGGACTACGACATGGGGATCATCCGCGACCGGGTCGCGACCCGGGGCCATCTGCTCGACGACTTCCCCGGCCTCGGCATCAAGGCGTATCTGATGCGCGAACGGGCCGACGGCTCGCCGGTCAACCAGTACGCGCCGTTCTATCTGTGGGCGAGCGCCGCCGGTATGAACTCGTTCCTGTGGGGCCCCGGTTTCCAGGGCATCGTGAACGACTTCGGACGGCCCGTCGTGCAGCACTGGACGGTGCTCGCGTACGACGAGGGCCCGGCCGCCGCGTCCGCGCCGCGCACCGCGACGCGGACGCGCAGGCCCGTTCCCGCCCGGCTCGACCCGGCCGAGGCGGTCGAGAGGTCTCTGGAGCGGCACCTCATCGAGGCGAAGACCGACGGCGTGGTGGCGCGCGCCGTGGCCGTCGATCCGCGCCACTGGGAGCTGCTCACGTTCACCCTGTGGGCGGACGAGGGCGCGGCCGAGCCGAACGCCGACCGCTTCCAGGTGCTGCATCTGTCGGCCCCCGGCCGGACCGGAATCGCGCCCGGACGCCAGTGGTGAGCCGATGAGGACGGGTCAGCCGAGGCGGCCGGAGCAGCCGAGGCGGACGGGTCAGCCGAGGCGGGCGGCGATGGCCCGGGCGCAGTCGAGGGACTCGGTGCGGGTGGTGTCGATCTCCAGGTCGTAGCTGACGCCCTGGTGGACCAGCTCGGCCTGGGCGGCGGCCATGCCCGGGACGCGGTCACCGCGGGCGATCTCGCGGCCTGCGGCGACGGCGCTGTCACAGCGGACGCCGACCCAGAGCACGCCGATGCCGTCGAGGGCCTTCCGCCAGCGTTCCTGGGAGGCCGCTCCGCCGAGGAAGACGTCGTCGACGACGACCCGGGCGCCCGCCCGGACCATGCCGGCGATGCCGGTCGTCCAGGCAGCCTCCAGGGCCCGGAACCTCTCCCCCACGATCACGCTGCCGTCGTCCGCGAACTCGATCCAGCCCTCGGCACCGCTGCCGTCGCGCAGCCGCGCGGGCAGCGCGTCGATGAAGGAGTCGCAGCCGAACGCGAGCCAGGGATCGGGGAGTACGGACTGGAGGCAGCGCACGATCCCGCTCTTCCCGGAGCTGGAACCGCCGTTGAGGATGATCACCTGAGTCGTCACGAGGTCACGGTAGGGCCGGCTCGGCTCCGGGAGAATCGAATTTCGCGACGGACGCGCGGGGCTGCGCTCAGTCGACCGGGACCAGGGTCAGATAGGCGATGCCGAGGATCGAGCGGTAACCGAGCCAGGCGGCGCGCTGACGGTCCACCCGGGCGCGGGTCTCGGGGGCGAGGGGGTGGTCGGGGTGGGCGGCGAGCCAGAGTTCGGCGGCCTGGCGGTAGCCGGACTCGAACTCCTCCCACTCCTCCCGGGTCGCCGTCTCGACCCAGGCGGGGCGGAAGCCCTCCTCGATCGCGAGGTCGACGAGGGCGTCGAGCGGGAGGTGGTCGCCGGCCCGGGCGCCGGGCCACATCCGGGCGAGCTCGGTATCGGTCGGGGTGCGCTCCCAGAAGCCCTCGCCGAGCAGTACGCGGCCGCCGGGCCGTACCAGCCTGCGCAGTTCGCGCAGGGCGGCACCCGGGTCGTGCGGCTGATCGGGGTCGAGCAGGGCGTGGCTGGAGCCGATGCACAGGACGGTGTCGGCGGGGCCCCGCCCGGTGCCACGCGCGGACTCCTCCGCGTACTCGACGCGGTCCGCCAGGCCCCGCTCGGTGGCGAGGCGCCGGCCGAGGGCGAGGTCGTCGCTGTTGATGTCGATACCGACGCCGAGGGCGCCGGGAGCGGCGGCCAGGACGCGCAGCAGGAACTCGCCCCAGCCGCAACCGATGTCCAGGACCGTGCCGGGCGCGGCGGCCGCCAGGCGCTCGACGATCCGGGCGGCCCGGGCCTCGGAGAGCGGGCCGTGGAAGGCGAGTCCGGCGCCGAGCGGTGGCGGCCCGTCGGTGCGGGCGCTGTTCGTCAGATGATTGTCGACGTGGGTCATGGGGAGGGACCCTAGTCGGCGTGCGTCGCACCGCCCAGCGCTTTGAGGGGGTCGTCCAGGACCGGCTGCCAGGCGAGTTCGGCCGCGCCGACCAGGCTGTTGTGGTCGAGGGTGCAGGGCAGGATCGGTACGCCGCCGCTGCGGCCCCACAGGCTGCGGTCGGCGACGACGGCGCGCAGCCGGTTCGGGTCGGCGGCCAGGAGTTCGCGGTGCAGGCCGCCGAGGATGATCCGGTCGGGGTTGAGGATGTTGACGAGCCCGGCCAGACCGAGGCCGAGCCGGTCGATCAACTCCTCGGTGGCGGCCCGTACTTCAGGCTCGTCGAGGTGGTCGCGCAGCAGGTCGCGGGCCTGCTGGAGGAGCGAGATCTCGGGTCCGGGATCGCGGCCGGCGACGGTGAGGAAGGCGAGCGGGTCGGTCTCGACGTCGAGGCAGCCGCGGGAGCCGCAGTGGCAGGGCCGGCCCTCCGGGTTGACGGTGAGATGGCCGACCTCGAGCGCGAGGCCCGAACTGCCGGTGTGCAGACGCCCGTCGAGGACCAGCGCGCCGCCGACTCCGCGGTGCCCGGTGGCGACGCACAGCAGGTCCCGGGCGCCGCGCCCGGCGCCGTGGCGGTGCTCGGCGAGGGCGGCGAGGTTCACGTCGTTGCCGGTGAGGGCGGGGCCCTCGATGCCGGCGGCGCGTACCTGCTCGGCGAAGATCTCCCGTACCGGCGCACCGGCCGGCCAGGCCAGGTGGAGCGGGTTGAGGGCGGTGCCCTCCGGTTCGGCCACGGCGGACGGCGCGGCCAGCCCCGCGCCGACGCAGCGGCGTCCACTGGCCCTGAGCAGCGCGGCCCCGGCCTCGACGACGGCCCCGAGCACCTGGGCCGGGTCCTCGGAGACGGTGACGCAGCCGGGCGCGGTGGCCACGATGGTGCCGCCGAGTCCGACGAGCGCGGCCCGGAAGCCGTCGGCGTGGACCTGGGCGGCGAGCGCCACGGGGCCGTTCTCGGCCACCGTGAGGCGGTGCGAGGGGCGGCCCTGGGAACCGGCTGCGGCGCCCGGGTTGGAGTCGACGCGGATGAGGCCGAGCGCCTCCAGCTCGGCGGCGACGGCTCCGGCGGTGGCCCGGGTGACACCGAGTTCGGCGGTGAGCACGGCGCGCGTCGGTGCCCTGCCCGTGTGCACCAGCTCGAGGGCGGGTCCGAGCGCGCTGCGCCCTCTGTCCAGCCGTGTCCGGGTCGTCGTCGCCTTGCCGTTCATGCTGGCGAGTCTCCCATGATCGCCCCACCCGGGTCCTCCGCCACCCGTCATTGGCCGGGTCCCGCCCCTGCCGGAGACGGAGACGGACGGGGGCGGTACGGCGTGTTCCCTCCAGGTGAACGATTCCGGTCACCGGGCCGCTAGCATCGCGGCCCGGGGGTCTTGGACGACGGAGATCCCGGAGATGAGATCCCGGATCCAGGATCCCGGGTACGAAATCCGGGATACAGGATCTCGGATCCGAAATCCAGGAGACGGGATCTCATCTCCGGGATCCGGGAAACGGGATCCGGGAAACGGGATCCCGGACACGAAATCCAGGAAACGGGATCCCGGATACGAAATCCCGGGGACACGGGAACGAACGGAGTGGGCTGTGGCACGACCGCGGGTGGGTGTGGCGGTGCTGACGATGGGCACGCGGCCGAAGGAGCTGCGGGCACTGCTCGACTCCGTCGCCATGCAGGACGAGCCGCCGCTCCGCGTGGTCGTGGTCGGCAACGGCACCGGGTCGCTCGCCGAGCTCCCGGACGGCGTGCACGGCGTCGAGCTGCCGGAGAACCGCGGGGTGTCGGGTGGCCGGAACGTGGCCATCGAGACGCTCCGGGCGTTCGGTGACGTGGACGTGCTCGTGGACCTGGACGACGACGGGCTGCTCGTCGACGAGGACGTGTTCCGCCGGCTCGCCGACCTGTACGAGGCGGATCCCGCGCTCGGCATCGTCTCCTTCCGCATCGCCGACGAGAACGGCGAGACCCAGCGCCGGCACGTGCCCCGGCTCGGCGCGAAGGACCCGATGCGCGGCGGCGAGGTGACCACGTTCCTGGGCGGTGGCCACGGCCTGTCGATGCGGATGCTCGACGAGGTCGGCGGCTGGCCGGAGGAGTTCTTCTTCACGCACGAGGAGACCGACCTCGCCTGGCGGGCCCTCGACGCCGGATGGACCGTCCTGTACGAGCCGGGCCTGCTGCTCCAGCACCCGAATACCAGCCCGGCCCGGCACGCCGTCTACTACCGGATGACCGCCCGCAACCGCGTCTGGCTCGCCAAGCGGAACCTTCCGGTCCCGCTCGTCCCCGTCTACCTGGGCGTCTGGACCCTGCTCACCCTGGCCCGCACCCGCTCGCTGCCGGGCCTGCGCGCCTGGTTCGGCGGCTTCGCCGAGGGCGTGCGCCGGCCGGGCGGCACACGGCGCCCGATGCGCTGGGCGACGGTCTGGCGGATGGGCCGCCTCGGCCGCCCGCCGGTCATCTGATTGCCTCCTTTCCTTCGGCCTGGAGACTGACTAACCATCAGGTCACACTCACGATGAGCATGCGCACCTGCTAGTCCGGTCACTGTCCGTACACGCCGACGTTTCTGGAGGAACAGCGCATGGACCAGCCGGCCGAGGGCACATCACGCCGAAGATTCCTGAGCATGGCGGGGGCGACCGTCGCCTCGGCGACGCTGCTGGACGTCATGACCGGAGCCGCGCCGGCGACGGCCGTCACCGACGGGCTGACGCGACCGGCCGAGCGCGCCGCCAGCGGCCAATCGGTGGTGGTCCTGGGCGCAGGGCCGGCCGGCCTCACCGCAGCGCTCAAGTTCGCGGAGGCCGGCTACAAGGTGACGGTCCTGGAGGCGACCCGTCGCGTCGGCGGCCGCACGCTCACCGCGCGCCCGAACGACCAGGTCACCGAGGTGTGGGACGACGGCTCGCTGCGGACGCAGACCTGCAACTTCGACAAGGGCCTCTACCTCAACCTCGGCGCCGGCCGCATCCCCTACCACCACCAGCGGGTGCTCAACCTGTGCCGCAGGCTCAAGGTCCCGCTCGAGCCGTACATCCACACCACCACGGCCAACCTCTTCCAGAGCGACAAGGGGTGGCAGGGCGCGACCAGGCCCAATCGCCGGATCGCCAACGACACCCGCGGGTACGTCGCCCAGCTCCTGACCCAGGCCCTGCAGAAGGGGCTCCTTGACGACGGGCTGACTCCCGCGCAGCGCGACCAGTTCGTGAAGCTGCTCGTCCCGTTCGGCAAGCTCGACAAGGACAGCAAGCTCTATGTCGGCTCCACCCGCTCCGGCCTGGCCAAGCCGATCAGCGTCCACCAGATGGAGGAGGCGATCGATCCGCTGCTGCTCAAGGACCTGCTGGCGAGCGAGTTCTGGGACCAGGGTTTCTACCAGGACTCCGACTGGCACTGGCACACCACGTCCTTCCAGCCGGTGGGCGGGATGGACACCATCTGGCGCTACGCGGCCGCCGCTCTGCCCTCCGGCGCGATCTCCTACAGCTCCCCCGTCTCCAGCATCCAGCTGGACGGCAACGGTGTGATCGTCACCTGGTCCACCAACGGCGGCGCCGCGCAGACCCGTCGGTTCGACTACTGCCTGAGCAACATCCCGGTCTCGGTGCTGCGCGACCAGGTGACCCTGAGCGGCAATTTCTCCCCCGACTTCAAGAACGCCGTCAAGAGGACCCCGTTCGCGCCCGCGTGCAAGGTCGGCTGGCAGGCCAACCGGCGCTTCTGGGAGTCGGACAAGTACCAGATCTACGGCGGCATCAGCCGGATCGACCACGAGATCTCGCAGATCTGGTACCCGTCCAACGACTACTTCTCGGTCAAGGGCACCATGACCGGCGCCTACAACTCGTACGAGAAGGCCACGACGCTCGGCGACCGCCCGCACGACGAGCGGCTCAGCGTGGCCCGTGCGGCCGGGATCAAGCTGCATGACGAAATGGCCAGCAACGCCGTCATCCCCAACCAGCTGGGGATGTCGATCGCCTGGCACAAGGTGCAGTACCAGCTGGGAGCGTGGGCGGACTGGGCGCCGTCCAAGCCGGAGCTCAAGCCGCTGTACGAGACCCTGCTCTACCCCCAGGGCCAGGACAACTTCTTCGTCATCGGCGACCAGGTGTCCGCACTGCCCGGCTGGCAGGAGGGCGCGCTGATGTCCGCCGAGTGGGCCTTCGAGTCGATCAACAGCCAGAAGCGAGCCCCCCGGATGCCGGTGAAGGAGCTGCCGAACGCCAGGGAGCTGACCACCGGCGAGAGCGGACCGAGTACGCCCGGCCGGTGAGCTGAGTCAGAGATCCCTGGGGCAGCCCGGCAAGCGAACTCCAGGCGGGGGGCGGGGTGGGGGGGGGGGGGGGGGCCGCCCCCCCGGCAGCCAGCCGCCGGCGCCGCGCGCCCCCCCCAAAAAGAGCCACCCCCCCCCCCCCAC
>NZ_JBIWPJ010000001.1:880990-1014873 GCF_044768205.1 Streptomyces sp. NPDC101160
GCGGCGGCCGCCGGGGTGCCTGCGTGCGTGGCGGCCGCGGGCGGCGGGCCCACCGGGCGCGGCGGGTGGTCGTGGGCGGCCGCCCCCCCCCCCCCCCCCCCCCCCCCCCCGCTTCCGGGCGTCGTCCGCGCCCCCGCTTGAATCGGGCCGCCGCCCACCCCTATCCTGACTTTGTGCCGCTACTAAACAAAGTCAGGCTGCCCGTATCCGGGGGATCCCGCGGAGACACCGCACCTCTCTCCCTGGCCCGCCTCCGCTCCGCCCTGACCCTCTTCTTCGCCCTCGACGGCTTCCTCTTCGCCGGCTGGGTGGTCCGCATCCCGGCCATCAAGCAGCAGACCGGCGCGTCCGCCGGCGACCTCGGCCTCGCGCTCCTGGGCGTGTCCGCCGGGGCCGTCGTCACCATGACGCTCACCGGCCGGCTCTGCCGCCGCTACGGCAGCCACCCGGTGACCGTCGCCACCGCCGTACTGATGTCGCTCTCCCTCGCCCTGCCCCCGCTCACCCGGTCCCCGCTGGCGCTCGGCCTGGTCCTGCTGCTCTTCGGCGCCGCGTACGGAGGCATCAACGTCGCCATGAACAGCGCGGCCGTCGACCTCGTCGCCGCGCTGCGCAGGCCCGTGATGCCGAGCTTCCACGCGGCCTTCAGCCTCGGCGGCATGCTGGGCGCCGGGCTCGGCGGGCTGGTCGCCGGGAGCCTGACGCCCACCGCGCATCTGCTCGGCCTGACGTTCACGGGGCTGCTGCTGACCGCCGCGGCCGGGCCCGTACTGCTCCGGCACCCCTCCCCCGCCCCGCCCGAGTCGCTGCCCGCGCGTACGGACGGAGGACGGCCTTCCGGCTCCCGTCGCACGGTCCTCGCCTTCGGGGTGATCGCACTGTGCACCGCGTACGGGGAGGGCGCGCTGGCCGACTGGGGCGCCCTGCACCTGGCGCAGGACCTGCGGGCGCACCCGGGGGTGGCGGCCGCCGGGTACTCCCTCTTCGCCCTCGCCATGACGGCCGGCCGGCTCTCCGGCACGGCCCTGCTCGAACGGCTCGGGCAGACCCGCACCCTGGTCGCGGGCGGGCTCACCGCCGCCGCGGGCATGCTGCTCGGGGCGCTCGCGCCGACCGTCTGGGCCGCGCTCCTCGGCTTCGCCGTCACCGGGCTCGGCCTCGCCAACATCTTCCCCGTCGCCGTCGCCCGCGCGGGCGCCCTCGCCGGACCCGGCGGTGTCGCCGCCGCCTCGACCCTCGGCTACGGCGGGATGCTGCTCGGGCCGCCGGCCATCGGCTTCCTCGCCGACTGGTTCTCGCTGCCGGCGGCGCTCACGACGGTCGCGGTGCTGGCCGCCGGAGCCGCCGTCATGGGGTACGCCTCCCGCGGGGCCCGGGTGCCGGCCGTCGGCTGACCGGTGCGCACGGCCAAGGAGTTCGAGCCGGGGGCTCCTCACGGCCATAATCCGCATCATGGACAATCTGAGCATCGACCGGCACATCGACGCGCTCGACGCGGCGGGCAAGGCCCTCGTGGCGGCCGCCGCCGCGGCCGGGCCCGACGCGGAGGTCCGGACCTGCCCCGGCTGGCGGGTCCGCGATCTGCTGCGGCACACCACGACGGTCCACCGCTGGGCCACCGCCCTCGTCGCCGAGCGCCTCACCGAGGGCGGGCCGGCCGCCGCCGAGACCGACCTCGACGGCGACGCGCTCCTCTCCTACGTCCGCGAGGGGCATGAGCGGCTCGTCGACACGCTGCGCGCGGCCCCCGCCGACCTGGAGTGCTGGACCTTCCTGCCGGCGCCGTCACCGCTCGCGTTCTGGGCGCGGCGCCAGGCGCACGAGACGACGGTGCACCGGGCGGACGCCGAGTCGGCGCTCGTGGGCGAGCCGGGCTTCGGGCCGGTGGACCCGGCGGTCGCCGCCGACGGCATCGACGAACTCCTGCGCGCCTTCCACGCCCGCGACCGCAGCCGGGTGCGTACGGCGGAGCCGCGCACCCTGCGCGTACGGGCGACGGACACCGGCGACGTGTGGACCGTACGGCTCTCGCCGGAGGCGCCGCGGACGGAGACGACCGCCGACGGGCCGGCCGACTGCGAGCTGAGCGGGCCCGCCGACCGGCTCTATCTGACGCTGTGGAACCGGCTGCCGCAGGACGCGGTGACCGTGGCCGGGGACGCGTCGCTCGCCCGGCTGTGGCGGGACGAGTCGGCCATCACCTGGTCGTAGGGCGGAAGCCACGCACGTCGCGGAGGTCCCGGCACGTCAGCCGAGCCGGCCGGGACCGGACCGGGCCGTCAGCCAGGCCAGCCAGGACGGACCGGGCCCGTCAGCCGAGCCAGCCCGGGCGGACCAGGCCCGACTCGTAGGCGAGGACGACGAGTTGGGCCCGGTCGCGGGCGCCGAGTTTGACCATCGTGCGGCTCACGTGCGTCTTGGCGGTGAGCGGACTGACGACGAGACGGCGGGCGATCTCCTCGTTGGACAGACCGAGGCCGACGAGGGCCATCACCTCCCGCTCCCGGTCGGTGAGTTGGGCGAGCGGCGCGGCCGCCCCGCCGGCCGGCGGCCGGGAGCGGGCCGCGAACTCCTCGATGAGCCGGCGGGTCACGCCGGGTGAGAGCAGCGCGTCGCCGGCCACCACCGCCCGCACGGCCCGCAGGAGTTCGTCGGGTTCGGTGTCCTTGACGAGGAAGCCCGAGGCACCGGAGCGGATGGCCTCGAAGACGTACTCGTCGAGTTCGAAGGTGGTCAGCATGACCACCTTCACCGTGCCCAGCTCCGGGTCGGCGGTGATCAGGCGGGTGGCGGCGAGGCCGTCCCGGCGCGGCATGCGGATGTCCATCAGGACGACGTCCGGGCGCAGTTCGCGCACCCGCGCCACCGCCTCCTCGCCGTCGGCGGCCTCGCCCGCCACCTCGATGTCCGGCTGGGCGTCGAGGAGGGCGCGGAAGCCTGCCCGTACCAGCGACTGGTCGTCGGCCAGCAGGACGCTGATCACGGGGCTCGTGGGGTTCACGGAGCTCACGGGGACTCCTCGGGGCGGACCGGCAGGCTTGCGTGCACCCGGAAGCCGCCGTCGGGCCGGGTGCCCGCCTCGATGGTGCCACCGAGGGCCGCGGCCCGTTCCCGCATGCCGGCGAGTCCGTGGCCGCTGCCACCGGCGTCGTCGCCGGTGGCCGGGCCCTCGTCGTCGATCCGCAGGTCGAGCGCGTCCGGTCCGTAGCCGACGACGACCCGTGCGGTGCGCGAACCGGAGTGGCGCACCACGTTCGTCAGCGCCTCCTGGACGATCCGGAAGGCGGCGAGTTCGGTACCGGGCGGGAGCCGGCGGCGCCTGCCCTCGGTCCCGGTCGTCACGGTGAGTCCGGCGGCCGCGGCCTGCTCGACGAGTTCGGGGAGCCGGTCGAGGCCGGGCGCGGGGGCGCGGGGCGCGTCACCGGGGGCGCGGAGGGTTTCGAGCACCTGCCGCACCTCGCCGAGCGCCTCCTTGCTGGCCGCCTTGATGGTGGTGAGGGCGGTACGGGCCTGGCCCGGGTCCGAGTCGAGGAGGGCGAGGCCGACGCCGGCCTGCACGTTGATCACGGAGAGGGAGTGGGCGAGGACGTCATGCAGCTCGCGGGCGATCCGCAGCCGCTCCTCGTCCGCCCGGCGCCGCTCGGCGGCGGCCCGCTCGGCGCGCTCCTTCGCCCACTGCTCGCGGCGGACGCGGACGAGTTCGGCGGCGGCGAGGATCGCCACGACGAAGGCGGCGGCGGGGAGTTCCTGGCCCCAGGGGGCGGGGCCGTCGCCGTCGGGCGGCAGATAGCGGTACAGCCAGTGGGCCAGGAGCAGGTGCCCCGCCCACAGGACTCCGAGCGCCCACCAGGCAGCGTGCCGGTGCCCGTGCACGACGGCGGCGAAACAGGCGACCGCGACGACGGCGAAGACCGGGCCGTACGGGTATCCCGCGGCCAGGTACGCCAGCGTCACCGCCGACACGCCGAACACCACCGGGACGGGCCGGCGGTGACGCAGCAGCAGCGCGGCCGCGTCGAGCACGAGCAGCGTCCGGCCGAGCGCGTCGAGCGCGACCCGGTCGGGCTGGTTGTGGGCGGCGAACCCGGAGCCGACGAGCACGAAGACGGCCACCGCGACGGTCGACGGCCACGGCAGCCCGCCGCGCCGCTCGTACCCGCGCCGCTCCCACCATCCGCCGCGCCGCTCATACCCGCGCCGCTCCCAGCGCCCCCCGCGCCGGCGTCCGGGCCTCCGGCGCCACGGCCCGTACTCGCCCGGCGGCCCGGGGCGGCCGGAGGCCGGGGTGCGGGTCGGCTGTTCGTCCATGCGGCCACGCTAGACCGGGGCGGGGCGCGGTGGCGTCAGCCGGGCGGGGTGATCACCCGTACTCCACGGGGAGTACGGGGGGTGGTGGTGGGCGTACGGCTCCGAGGGCGCGAGTACGGGAGAGGTGGCCGGCCCGCAGGGTCGGCGCCCGTGACGGCGATCGCGCGCCCTCACGGCCTGGGCAGCAGCCCGACCTCGCGGCCGAGGCGTTCCGCGGCGGTCGTGAAGAACGTGTCGCGGTCCTCGATGACGTTGTTGAACTGGCCGAACAGCTCGAAGGAGATCAGCCCGAACAGTTCGGCCCAGGCGCAGACGAGGGCGATGGCAAGGGCCGGCGGGAGGTCGGGGGCGAGGTCGGCGGCGAGGCGCTCGGCCTCGGGGCGGAGGCCGGCCGGGAGCGGGGGCGGGGCGATGCCCTTGTCGTGGTAGGCGGCGCGGGCGATGGAGACGAGGACGAGTCCGCCGCGGGCGGCGTGGTCGACGGTGTCCCGGGGTGCGGTGTAGCCGGGCACCGGGGAGCCGTAGATGAGGGCGTATTCGTGGGGGTTCTCGACGGCCCAGGCCCGGATCGCGCGGCAGACGGCGGTCCAGCGGGCGAGGTGGGCGTGCGGGTCGGCGGCCTCGGCGGTGGCGTGGGCCCGTTCGGCGGCGGCGCCGACGGCGTCGTAGGCGTCGATGATCAGCGCGGTGAGGAGGTCGTCGCGGCTGGGGAAGTAGCGGTAGAGCGCGGAGGACACCATGCCCAGCTCGCGGGCGACGGCGCGCAGGGAGAGCTTGGCGGCGCCCTCGGCGGCGAGCTGGCGGCGGGCCTCGTCCTTGATGGCGGCGGTGATCTCGATCCGGGCGCGGGCGCGGGCTCCTTGAACGGCGGTCATGGAGAGCAGTCTGCCATGTTTCGGAGCACCGCACTGAAACGAGAGCACTGCTCTTGCTTGAGAGCGCCGATCCGTGCACACTGTTCTCAAGCGAGAGCAGTGCTCACACTTCGGAGCAACGCTCACCTTTTACGCCCAGGCCCAGGAGGCTCCCGATGTCCGCTCAGCCCGCGCAGCCCGCCCAGCCCTCCGCCCACGTCATCAAGCCCGGCTGGTTCACGGTCAACGTCTTCAACCGCACCGTCGCCTGGCTGACCCGCCGCGGGTTCAGCGTCTGGGGCTCCCGGGTCCTCGCCGTGCGCGGCCGCAAGAGCGGCGAATGGCGCCGCACCCCCGTCAACCTGCTGACGGTGGACGGCGCCCAGTACCTGGTGGCCCCGCGCGGCCACGTCCAGTGGACCCACAACATGCGGGCCGCGGGCGGCGGCGAGCTGCACCTCGGCAAGCACGCGCAGCCGTTCACCGCCGTGGAGGTCGCGGACGACGACAAGCCGGTGATCCTCCGCGCGTACCTCAAGCGCTGGAAGGCCGAGGTCGGGGTGTTCTTCCAGGGCGTCGGGCCCGACTCCACCGACGAGCAGCTGCGCGCCATCGCGCCCCGGCACCCCGTCTTCCGCATCACCACGACCGCCACCGCCGCCGCCGCGAACGCGTGAGAGGGCGGCACGGACCCGGTCCGCACCGCCCTCTCACCCGGGGGGCCGGGGCCGCTCGGGCCCGCCCCCCTACCGCTCAGGAAGTCTCGACGTCCCCGGCCTCGACGTGCCCGGCCTCGTCGGCCTCGTCCTTGCGCGGTGTGACGCCCCGCCCCGCGGGACCGACGCCCGCCGAGGTGTCGATGCGGCGGTCGAGCATGTCGAGCGTGCGGTGCGCGAAGCCGCTGCCGCGCACCAGGCCGGCCAGCGTCGTCGAACCGCGCGTGATGTCCGAGAACGCCCGCCAGGCCGGCCGCAGCCCCGTGATCGCCGCGTGCAGCAGCCCCGGTCGGCGCTCGAACACCGCGAGCATCCGCCGCCCGACGGCCATCTCCACGCCGAGCCCGGCCTTGATGGCGAAGGCGTAGTTGAGCGCCTGCCGGCGCGTGTCCACGGCGTCGCCCGCCTCGGCGATCCGGACGGCCCACTCGCCCGCGAGCCGGCCCGAGCGCAGCGCGAACGAGATGCCCTCGCGGGTCCACGGTTCGAGCAGACCTGCCGCGTCGCCGCAGACCAGGACGCGGCCGCGGGAGAGCGGCGAGTCGTCGGTGCGGCAGCGGGTCAGATGGCCGGAGGAGATCGCCGGATCGAAGCCCGCGAGGCCGAGCCGGGCGATGAAGTCCTCCAGATAGCGCTTGGTGGCGGCTCCCTCGCCGCGCGCCGAGATGACGCCGACGGTGAGCGTGTCGCCCTTGGGGAAGACCCAGCCGTAACTGCCCGGCAGCGGGCCCCAGTCGATGAGGACGCGGCCCTTCCAGTCCTCGGCCACCGACGCGGGCACCGGGATCTCGGCCTCCAGGCCGAGATCGACCTGGCCGAGCTTGACGCCGACGTGCGCGCCTATCCGGCTGGCGCTGCCGTCGGCGCCGACGACGGCGCGGGCGAGGACGGTCTCGCCGTCGGCGAGGACGACGGCGACCGTACGGCGGTCGGGCACGGCCGGGCCGTGCTGCTCGACCCGGCTGACGGTGACACCGGTGCGCAGCTCGGCGCCCGCCTTCTGGGCGTGCTCGACGAGCTGGGCGTCGAACTCGGGCCGGTTGATGAGCCCGAAGAGCATGCGCCGGGAGCGGCGGGTGCGGGCGAAGCGGCCGTCGAGCTGGAAGGTGACGGCGTGCACGCGGTCCTGCAGGGGCAGTTCGAAACCGGTCGGCAGCGCGTCGCGCGACGGGCCGATGATGCCGCCGCCGCACGTCTTGTACCGGGGCAGCTCGGCCTTCTCCAGGAGCAGCACCCGGCGTCCGGCGACCGCCGCCGCGTAGGCCGCGGAGGCGCCGGCCGGCCCGGCGCCGACCACCACCACGTCCCACACCTGCTGCCCCTCGGCCGGGCCGCCTGGGCCGTCCGCCCCGGCTTCGGCCACGCCGTCCTCCGCCGCTCCGGCGTCTGCGTTCTCGCTGCTCACGATGTGCTTCTGCTCCTGATCCGACCGGTGGTTCCTGCTGTGATCGCATCCTACGGCTCGGTAGCTCCGGCGCGGGGCCCGGCCGTGTCGCCCTGCGCCGTAGGATCGGCCATGCGTTCGCCGTACAACCGACACGGCGTCGTTCTGACAACGTCGCACCCACCAGGAGCGTGCCCCATGACCTCGAATCCGATCGCCGAGACCGTCGCGTCCCTGATGCCCCGCGCCAAGGCGGAGCTGACGGAGCTGGTGGCCTTCCACTCGGTGGCGGACGAGGCCGTCGCGCCGCGCAGTGAGTGCGAGGCCGCGGCGAACTGGGTGGCGGACGCGCTGCGCGCGGAGGACTTCCAGGACGTGGCGCTGCTCGACACCCCGGACGGTTCGCAGTCGGTGTACGGCGTGCTGCCCGGCCCGGCCGGTGCGCCGACCGTCCTTCTCTACGCGCACTACGACGTGCAGCCGATGCTGGTCGAGGCGGCGTGGGTGACCCCGCCGTTCCAGCTGACCGAGCGGGAGGACGGCCGCTGGTACGGGCGCGGTGCGGCCGACTGCAAGGGCGGCTTCATCATGCACCTGCTCGCGCTGCGCGCCCTGAAGGCGAACGGCGGGGTGCCGGTCACGGTCAAGATGATCGTGGAGGGCTCGGAGGAGCAGGGCACGGGCGGCCTGGAGCGGTACGCGGAGGCGCACCCCGAGCTGCTCACGGCGGACGCGATCGTGATCGGCGACGCGGGCAACTTCCGGGTGGGCCTGCCGACGGTGACGGCGACGCTGCGCGGCATGACGATGATCCGGGTGACCGTGGACACGCTGCAGGGCAACCTGCACTCGGGCCAGTTCGGCGGCGCCGCTCCGGACGCGCTCGCCGCGCTGATCCGGATCCTGGACTCGCTGCGGGCCGAGGACGGTTCGACCGTCATCGACGGACTGCCGGCGGACGCGGTGTGGGAGGGCCTGCAGTACCCGGAGGCCGACTTCCGCAAGGACGCGAAGGTGCTCGACGGGGTCGACCTGCCGGGCAACGGCACGGTCGCCGACCGCATCTGGGCGCGCCCGGCCGTGACGGTCATCGGCATCGACGCGCACCCGGTGGCGGGCGCGACGCCGTCGATCCCGGCCACGGCCCGCGCGCAGATCAGCCTGCGGGTGCCGCCCGGCCAGGACGCGGCGAAGGCGACGGAGCTGCTGTACGCGCACATCGAGAAGCACACGCCGTGGAACGCCCGGGTGAGCTTCGAGCAGGTGGGCCAGGGCCAGGCGTTCCAGGCGGACACGTCCAGCCCGGCGTACACCTCGATGGCCGAGGCGATGCGGATCGCGTACCCGGGCGAGGAGATGCAGACGGCCGGCATGGGCGGCTCGATCCCGCTCTGCAACACGCTGGCCGCGCTCTACCCGGAGTCGGAGATCCTGCTGATCGGCCTGAGCGAGCCGGAGGCCCAGATCCACGCGGTGAACGAGTCGGTGTCGCCGCAGGAGCTGGAGCGGCTGTCGGTCGCGGAGGCGCACTTCCTGGTGAACTACGCGCGCTCGAAGCAGGGTTGATCGCGACGCCGACCGGATGGCGGTCGGCGAGCGGCTTCACGCTCTGGGCGGAACTCGCCCAGAGCGTAGACCGGTCCGGCGGGCGGGTCCGGCGACGTACGTTCGCGGCATGGACCTCGTAGAGATCACTCCCCGCCTGCACATGCTGCGCTTCTCCGTCGGACAGGCGTACCTGTGGCGGGACGACACGGAACTGACCCTGATCGACGCCGGCTGGGCCGGTTCGGCGCAGGAGGTGGAGACGGCGCTGCGCGGCGCGGGCCTCGACCCCGCCCGGATCCGCCGGATCGTGCTCACCCACTGCCACCGCGACCACGTGGGCGCGGCGCAGGAGCTCGCGGACCGCTTCGGCGCGGAAATCGTCGCGCACCCGCTGGACGCCCCGGTCATCCGTGGCGAACTCCCCGTCCCCGAGCCGGACTTGCTGGACTGGGAACGACCCCTCTACGAGCACGGGCTGACCGTGCCCGAGGCGCCGCCGACCCGGGTGGACCGCGAGGTGACCGACGGCGAGGAGCTGGGCTTCGGCGACGGCGCGGTGGTGGTGCACACACCGGGCCACACCCCCGGCTCGATCGCCGTCCATCTGCCGCGCCACGGCGTGCTGTTCAGCGGCGACACGGTGGCCTCGATCCCGGACGTCATGTTCGGCGTCTTCCACGTGGACCGCGCCGAGGCCCTGTCCTCGATGCGCCGGCTCGCGGAACTGCGCCCGTCGGTGCTGTGCTGCGGTCACGGCGAGCCGGTGACGGAGGACACGGCGGAGCGGTTGGCGAAGGCGGCGGCCCAGGGCGACCCGGGAACCGCCGGGGTGTGATCGACGTTCTCCCCCGTCGGACGGTCAACATGGGGGCTCATGACGAGCGAGGTCACATCCGGTGGTTCGGGCGACCTGGTGCGGGCACGGCGGTTGCGTCGGGCCGGGATCGGCGGCGGAGTGGTCGGCGGGCTTCTCGGCTGCGTGGTCATGCTGGTGGAGGGGTTCGGTACGGGCTTCGCCTGGTGGGTCGCGGCGCCGTCCGCGGTCTTCGGCGTCGTCGCCGGCACGGTGGTGGGGGGCGAGGCTGGGCCGGGAGGACCGGGCCCACAAGGACTCCCTCGAGCCGAACGAGACAGTGCTCAACGTCTATCCGGTGTGGCCGTCCCCGGCGCCCGCCTGGAGCGCCCGCCGCGGCGGCGACCAGGCCGCGCCCCTGCACCTGCACACCACCACCCGGCACCTCCAGCTCTGGGAGGGCACGACGCTGGTGTGGGCACACGGCTGGGACGCCGTCCGGTGGGAGACGGACGGGTCGGTGCTGCGTGTCCTGCACGGCGACGTGGAACTCGCCCGGCTGGAAGGGCCGGGGGGGGCGACCCGGAACTGCCGCGGGACTTCTGCGGCGTGGCGGACCGGATCGCCGCCCGCTTCGGACGGCGCCCGGGTCCGCCGGTCTGATCCGGCGGTCTGATCCGTTGACCTGATCCGCTGACGGATGGTCCGTTTGACCGATGGCGCGGATCAGCCCACCGGCACGCCCGCCTCCAGGTTGAGCACCGTGCCGCGTTCGCGCGCCCTGAGGGCCCAGCGGAGGCGGTGGTAGCGGACCGGTGGGAGGAGGTCGGCGGCCTCCTGCTCGGTGACGAAGCGCCAGCCGCGGAGTTCGGCGCCGGGGAGAAGGAGACGGGCCGCGTCGGCGGTGCGGAGGAGGCCGCCGTCGAAGAGGAGGCGGAGGCCGCCGTAGCCCGGCGGCTGGGGGCGTTCCCAGTCGACGAGGAGGAGGCGGGGTACGGCTTCGAGGTGGAGACCGATCTCCTCGGCGACCTCGCGCATGCCGGCGCGGGCGGGCGCCTCGCCCGGTTCGACGACGCCGCCCGGGAACTCCCAGCCGGGCTTGTAGGTGGGGTCGACGAGCAGGAAACGGTCGTGCTCGTCGAAGAGGAGGACGCCGGCGGCCAGGGTCTCGCCGGTGGGCTCGGGCGTCTGGACGATGCCGCAGGGCGCGGCGTGGCCGGCGGTGACGGCGTCGGCGACGACGCGGGCGGTCTCGGCGGCGGTGCGGGCGGAGTTGTCGACGGCGTAGGCGTCGGCGGCGAGCCAGCCGGCGAGGGCGGTGCGGTACGGCTCGATGTGGTCGAGGCACCAGCGGCGCGCCCGGGCGGCGGCATCGGCCGCGGTCTCGCCCGAGCCGGGGCGTGGCACGGCGTCGGCGTCCGCGGGCGCCGACGCGTCGTGGGCGGCGCGGCTGTCGATGCGGTCGCGCAGGATCGTTTCGCCGGGAGTGAGCACGACGTGCCGCACCTGGATACGACGGGCCGCGAGGCCGCCGAAGATCTCGTCCCGGTACTCCTGCCGGAGCAGCGTCATCGGGACGACCAGGACTCCGCCGACCTCGGCGAGCAGCGCGGCCGCGGTGTCCACGACCAGGCGGCGCCAGATCGGCAGGTCCTGGAAGTCGGTCACCTCCGCGAGACGTTTCTGCGGGAGCAGCAGGCGCAGGGCGCCGCCGGTGGACTCAGGGTCGTACAGCGTGCTGTTCGGGATCAGATCGACCAGTTCGCGCGCGGTGCTGGTCTTCCCCGCGCCGAACGCACCGTTGATCCAGACGATCACGATTCCCCCTCTGCGGTTGCCCCTGTGGGGTTGCCCCCTGTGGCTTGCCCGCACCACCCTGCCACGGAAACCCCCGGGGGCGGGCGGGGCGAACCGGCGCACGCGGGAGCGTCGGCGGAGGCGGTACGCGGCCGGACGCGCGCCCCTCGGGCGCCCCGCGGCCGGCGGCGGCCGCGCCATCGGCCCCGTCTGCGGCGTCGGCGGCGGCCGTGCCATCGGCAGCATCGGCGGCATCGGCACCGGCGGCATCGGCACCGCCGGCCTTGCCGGCCCCGCCGGCTCCGGCAGCTTCGTACGCGATCCTCCGCGCCGCCGTCGGCGCCGTCAGCTCCGTCGGCGCCGTCAGCTCCGTACCGGTTCCCCCGCCCCGCGGCCGGCGGCGGCCGCGCCGAGCAGCCCGGCGTCGGTGCCGGTCAGCGCGGGGACGACGGTCAGGTCCCGCAGGAAGGAGAGCGTGGCGTACGAGCGGAGGTTGCGGCGCAACGGGGCGAAGAGGACCTCGCCGGCGCCCGCCACTCCCCCGCCGACGACCGCGATGTCGATCTCGACGAGGGAGGCGGCGGCGGCGATTCCGGCGGCGAGGGCCTGGGCGGCGCGTTCGAAGGAGGCGACGGCCACCAGGTCGCCCGCGCGGGCGGCGGCGGCCACCGCCGCCGCGGAGGTGTCGCCGTCCGGACCGGGGCGCCAGCCGTGGTCCAGGGCGCGGCGGGCGATGTACGGCCCGCTGGCGATGCGTTCGACGCAGCCGCGCCCGCCGCAGGCGCACGGGTCGCCGTCCAGGTCCACGCTGATGTGGCCGATGTGACCGGCATTGCCGGTGGGACCGGGGTGGACGCGCCCGTCGAGGACGAGGCCGCCGCCGACGCCCGTGGACACGACGAGGCACAGCGCGTTGTCGTGGCCGCGCGCGGCGCCCAGCCAGTGCTCGGCGGCGGTCATGGCGACGCCGTCACCGACGAGCGTGACGGGCAGTCCACCGGTGGCCCGCCGCACCCGCTCGACCAGCGGGAAGTCGCGCCAGCCGGGCACGTTGACCGGGCTGACGGTGCCGTTCGACGCGTCGACCGGGCCCGCGCTGCCGATGCCGACGGCACCGGCCGAGGCCCACTCCGGGGCCGCGGCCAGCTCCCCGAGCACGTCCGCCACCGCCCGCATCACCGTTTCGCCGTCCTCCTGTGCGGGCGTCGCCCGGCGGGCGCGGACGTGGATACCGCCCTCGGCGTCGACCAGCGCTCCGGCGATCTTGGTGCCGCCGATGTCGAGAGCGACGACGAGGTCAGTGCGCATGGGGCTCCGGGTCTCCGTGGGGCGGTGGATGCGGCCTACAGTCTTCCGCACCAGTCTTCCCCGCTCTGACAACGTTGTCCAGGGCCTATGCTCGACAGCGACGAGATCGACATCCGCTCTGCGGCGCCGGTCCGGCCCGTCGCGGCACCGTCCGGCACCGTCCGGCACCGGGCCGGCCCCGGTCCGCACGGGTCCAGCAGGCCGCCACCAGTCTGACCGGCCGGTCCGGCAGCACCACGACCGCGCACCGACCCCGCACCGACGCATGACGGAGGAACCGCACACCGTGGCCGACATCGCCCGCCACCCCGAGCACCGTTACGGCAATCGGCCCACGATGAAGGACGTCGCCGCCCGGGCGGGCGTCGGGCTCAAGACCGTCTCCCGGGTCGTCAACGGTGAGTCGGGCGTCACCCCCGACACCGAGCGCCGGGTCCAGGAGGCCATCGAAGCGCTCGGCTTCCGCCGCAACGACAGCGCGCGGGTGCTCCGCAAGGGGCGCACCGCGTCGGTCGGCCTCGTCCTGGAGGACCTGGCCGATCCCTTCTACGGTCCGCTCAGCCGCGCCGTCGAGGAGGTCGCCAGGGCGCACGGCGCGCTGCTCATCAACGGTTCGAGCGCGGAGGACCCGGACCGGGAGCAGGAGCTGGCGCTCGCGCTGTGCGCGCGGCGCGTCGACGGACTGATCGTCATCCCGGCGGGCACCGACCACCGTTACCTGGAGCCGGAGATCCGCGCGGGCGTCGCCACCGTCTTCGTGGACCGCCCGGCGGGCCGCATCGACGCCGACGTCGTCCTGTCCGACAGCTTCGGCGGCGCCCGGGCGGGCGTGGCGCACCTGATCGCCCACGGTCACCGCCGTATCGGCTTCATCGGCGACCGGCCCCGCATCCACACGGCGACCGAGCGGCTGCGCGGCTACCGCGCCGCCATGGAGGAAGCCGGTCTCGACGTGGCCGAGGAGTGGGTCTCCCTCGGTACGACGGACCCGGAGCGCGTGGCGGACGCGGTCGAGGCGCTGCTGTCCGGCCCGGAGCCGGTCACCGCGGTCTTCGCCGGCAACAACCGGGTCACCGTCACCGTCGTACGGGTCCTCGCCGGGCGCGAACGCCCCGTCGCCCTCGTCGGCTTCGACGACATCGAGCTGGCCGACCTCCTGGGCATCACGGTCATCGCGCAGGACGCGGCGGCCCTCGGCCGCACGGCGGCGGAACGCCTGTTCCGGCGCCTCGACGGGGCGGCCGAGGCGCCGCAGACGGTGGTCCTGGAGACGCGGCTGATCGCCCGCGGGTCGGGCGAGATCGCGCCGCCGGCCGAGCGCTGACCTGGCATGCCGGCCCCTGCCCAGGGCTCCTCCTGCTGGGCGCGGAAGCCCGAATCGCCGTGCCCGCGACGGCCGTTCACCTGCTGTGGCGGCACGGGCGGCTAGCAGATGCGCAGCCCCTCGACCGGACCTCCGGCCCCGCCGCCGCTCAGGTGCAGGACGCTGACGTACACGTTCGTGTTGCCGTCGTCGTCATCGGTCCTCGCCCACCAGCGGCTGCTGCGGCCCCCGTACGTCTCCGAGTGGTCCAGGTCCACCTGGCAGTAGAACAGCTGCGGCCCGGGTGCCACGGTGCCCATCTCGCCGCCGTCGTAGCGGGTGCTCGTCGCCGTCGACACCACCTGGCAGGTCGACGAGGACCCGGAGGCGGTGCAGCCGCCGCTCGTCGCGGGCGGCGGGGGCGCGGCGGTGGTCGGGGCGGCGGTCGTGGACTTGGCGCCGGGGGTACGGGCCGTGTCGCCGCCGGTCCGGGTGCTCGGCTCCGTACCGGAGGCGCCGGGGGTGCCGCCCTCGTCGGAGGGTCGCCCCGAAGGTGTGCCGGCCGTGGCCGAACCGGCGTCGCCGGGGCGGCTGCTGTCGGCCGGGCCGGGGGTCCTGGTGGCGGTGGGCCCGGCGGTGCCCGCCGGGTCGTCGAGCACGCGCCCCGGTTCGTCGCTCGCCGTACCGCCGTGCCGCTGCCCGCCGTCGGCCACCTGGTCGCCGGCCGTCCGGTCCATCAGCCCGTACGTGACGCCTCCACCGACCAGCACCACTCCGGCCGCCACGGCCGCCGCGACGAGGCCGCGCCGCCTGGGGCGCGCGGCGCTCCGTGCGGCCGCGCGCCCGGCAGGCCTGCCCGGCGCCGCCCCACGCCCCCCGTCGGCGCCCACGGGCGCCAGGCCGGAGGCGTCGCCGGGCTGAACCTCCGCCGCCGGGGCGGCTACCGCCTGCGGTCCCGCGGCGCCGGAGGCCATGAGAGGCGCTGGCTGCCCAGTCCGGTACGGCCCCCCGTACGAGCCGGGCGAGGCGCCCGACGCCCCCGGTGCACCGGAAGGCGCACCGGCCCCCGCGGGCGCTGCCGCCGCCCCGTACTCCCCGCCGTACGCGGACGCCGCCAGGCCACCCGGGCTCGCCGTGTCACGCCCCGGCCCGAACGGCCCGGGGCTGCCCGGAAGACCGCCGCCGGCTGCCGAGGGTGCCGCGGCCCCGTACTCCCCGCCATAGCCACCCATCGCCGGACCACCCGGATCCCCCGGGCCGCCCGGGCCCGCCGCGCCCCCGGAACCGGACGCGTACGGACCAGCCCCACCTGGCGTACCGAACTCCACGGCCGACGCCCCCACCGGCGGCCCGAAGCCCGCGCCCGGCGCACCCCCCGGGCCGCCGGCCTCCGTCGGCGACGCCCCCGGCCCGTACGGCGCCCCGCCGTCCGGCACACCCACCGGCGGCCCGAAGGCCCCGCCCGGCGCACTGCCCGGCGCCGCCTCCGTCACCGCGGCCACCAGCCTGGCCGCCTCCGCCGCGTCCGGCCGGGCCGTCGGGTCCTTGTCGAGGAGGCGGGCGAGGACCGGGGCCAGTACACCCGCGCGGGTCGCGGGGGGCAGCGGGTCCGTGACGATGGCCGCGAGGGTCGACCAGGTGGAGGTGCGGCGGAAGGGGGTGGTGCCCTCGACGGCGGCGTAGAGGGTGGCGCCGAGGGCCCAGACGTCGGCGGCGGGGGCCGGTGGGGCGCCCTGGGCGCGTTCCGGGGAGAGGAAGTCGAGGGAGCCGATGATGTCGCCGCTCGCGGTGAGGCGGGCGGAGGCGCCGTCGGCGGGGTCCTCGAGCGCGGCGATGCCGAAGTCGGTGAGGACGACGCGGCCCGAGCGTTCGAGGAGGATGTTGCCGGGCTTGACGTCCCGGTGCGTCACGCCGGCCGCGTGGGCGGCGGCGAGGGCTTCGAGGACGCGGGCGCCGATGCGGGCGGCCTCGGCCGGGGCGAGCGGGCCGCGGTCGGCGAGGATGTCGTCCAGCGAGCGCCCGTCGACAAGTTCCATGACGATGACCGGCCGGCCCTCGTGTTCGGTGACGTCGTGGACGGCGACGACCCCGGGGTGGCGGACCCGGGCTGCGGCGCGGGCCTCGCGCTGCATGCGCAGGCGCATGGCGGCGAGTTCGGCGGCCGCCGTGTCCGTGTAGGTGCGGAGTTCCTTGACGGCCACCTCGCGGCCGAGGACCTCGTCGACGGCCTGCCAGACGACTCCCATGCCGCCGCGGCCGAGCTGACGCACCACTCTGTAGCGGCCCGCGAGCCGCCCGTTCTCCCCCGAAGACACCGCTGCCCCGTTCCCTGTCGAGCTCGACGATCTTGTGAACTCGTCCAGGGTACGGGGCAGTTGGCGGAAAATTGACCGTCTGGGTCCGGCCGGGCGGTCCTAGCGCTCGGTCGCCGTCAGGTCGCCGCGGCGCGGGGCGGCGAAGCGGTCGAGGTCGGTGCGGGTGAGGCCGGTCAGGGCGTCTACCTCGGCCGTGTCCAGGGCGCCGCAGTCGATGCCGCGCAGCAGGTAGGAGGAGAGGGCCTTGGCGGTGGCGGGCTCGTCCATGACGTCGCCGCCGGCGTGGTTGGCGTACGCGGAGAGGCGCTTGGCGGCGGCCTCGAAGCCCTCGCGGTAGAAGGCGAAGACGGCGGCGTAGCGGGTGGGGATGTGGCCCGGGTGCATGTCCCAGCCCTGGTAGTAGGCGCGGCCGAGGGCGCGGCGGGTGAGGCCGTAGTGGAGCTTCCACGCCTCGTGGACGTGGGCGGTGGGGCCGACCGGCAGGACGTTGGTGGAGCCGTCGGAGACGCGGACGCCGGTGCCGGCGGCCGCGACCTGCATGATCGCCTTGGCGTGGTCGGCGGCCGGGTGGTCGCTGGCCTGGTAGGCGGCGGAGACGCCGAGACAGGCGCTGTAGTCGAACGTGCCGTAGTGCAGGCCGGTGGCGCGGCCCTCGGCGGCGTCGATCATGCGGGCGACGGTGGCGGTGCCGTCGGAGGCGAGGATGGCCTGGCTGGTCTCGATCTGGATCTCGAAGCCGAGCCGGCCGGCGTCGAGGCCGTGCGCCTTCTCGAAGGCTTCGAGGAGCCGGACGAAGGCGGTGACCTGCTCGGGGTAGGTGACCTTGGGGAGGGTGAGGACAAGGCCCTCGGGCAGGCCGCCGTGCTCCATGAGGCCGGTGAGGAAGACGTCGGTGGTGCGGATGCCGCGGTCGCGTACGGCGGCCTCCATGCACTTCATGCGGATGCCCATGTACGGGGCGGCGGAGAGGTCCGCGTACGCCTCGCTGATGATGCGGGCGGCGCGGGCCGCGTCGTGGTCCTCGTCCGTACCGGCGTAGCCGTCCTCGAAGTCGACGCGGAGGTCCTCGATGGGCTCGCGCTCCAGCTTGGCGCGGACGCGGCCGTAGACGTCCTCGGCGAGGTCGTCGGCGAGGCCGAGGACGCGGGCGAAGGTGCCGGCGTCGGGGGCGTGCTCGTCGAGGGCGGCGAGGGCCTGGTCGCCCCAGGAGCGGATGGTTCCGGCGTCGAAGGCGTTGCCGGGGACGTAGACCGTGTGGACGGGCTGGCGGGTGCCGGGGTCTCCCGGGTAGCGACGGTCCAGCTCGGCGTCCACGGTGGCGAGGGAGGCGCTGATGCCCTCGCTGACCGCGCCCGCGAGGCTCGTCGACACCTTCTCCTGCTGACCCATCCCACATCCTCCTGTTTTCCGCTGCACGGAATCAACAATCCGTATAGCGAAGTTAATCGTCGGTCCGGATCCGCGTCAATGGGTGTCCGGTGGGTGTCGGACCGGGGTCGGAAACGGCCGGGGGCCGCGCGGTGAAGATCACCACGCGGCCCCCGGACCGGAACGGAACAGCAGATCAGCCCTTGCGAGCCTGGATCTCCTGGGTCAGCTGCGGCACGACGTCGAAGAGGTCGCCCACCACGCCGTAGTCGACGAGGTCGAAGATCGGCGCCTCGGCGTCCTTGTTGATCGCGACGATGGTCTTCGAGGTCTGCATACCCGCGCGGTGCTGGATCGCACCGGAGATGCCGGAGGCGATGTACAGCTGCGGCGAGACCGACTTGCCGGTCTGGCCGACCTGGTTGGAGTGCGGGTACCAGCCGGCGTCGACGGCGGCGCGGGAGGCGCCGACGGCGGCACCGAGCGAGTCGGCGAGCGCCTCGATGACGCCGAAGTTCTCGGCACCGTTGACGCCACGGCCGCCGGAGACCACGATCGCGGCCTCGGTCAGCTCCGGGCGGCCGGTCGACTCGCGCGGGGTGCGGGCGGTGATCTTCGTGCCGTGCGCCTTCTCCGAGAAGGAGACGGCGAGGGTCTCGACCGCGCCGGCGGCCGGGGCGGCCTCGACGGGGGCCGAGTTCGGCTTGACCGTGATGACCGGAGTGCCCTTGGAGACACGGGACTTGGTGGTGAACGAGGCGGCGAACGCGGACTGCGTCGCGACCGGGCCCTCGGCACCGGCCTCCAGGTCCACGGCGTCGGTGATGATGCCGGAGCCGATGCGGACGGCGAGGCGGGCGGCGATCTCCTTGCCCTCGGCGGAGGACGGGACGAGCACGGCGGCCGGCGAGACGGCCTCGTACGCGGCCTGGAGGGCCTCGACCTTCGGGACGACGAGGTAGTCGGCGAACTCGGCGGCCTCGGCCGTCAGGACGCGCGTGGCACCGTGCTCGGCGAGCACGGCGGCGGTGTCGGCGGCGCCGTTGCCGAGCGCGACGGCGACCGGCTCGCCGAGGCGGCGGGCCAGGGTCAGCAGCTCCAGGGTGGGCTTGCGGACGGCTCCGTCGACGTGGTCGACGTAGACGAGAATCTCAGCCATGGGACTTCAAACTCCTGCGAACGAAGAGGGGGAGGGGTCTGGTGGGCTCGCGCGAGCCCTGGAGGAACTCCGGGCTCGCGAGACGGCCTCTTAGATGAACTTCTGCTCCGCGAGGAAGGCAGCGAGCTGCTTGCCGCCCTCGCCCTCGTCCGTCACGATCGTGCCCTTGGTGCGCGCCGGACGCTCGTTCGCCTCGTCGACCGCGGTCCAGGCACCCTCCAGGCCGACCTCCTCGGCCTCGATGTCGAGGTCGGAGAGGTCCAGGGACTCCACCGGCTTCTTCTTGGCGGCCATGATGCCCTTGAAGGACGGGTAGCGGGCCTCGCCCGACTGGTCCGTCACGGAGACGACGGCCGGGAGGGACGCCTCCAGCTGCTCGGAGGCGGTGTCGCCGTCACGGCGGCCGCGCACGACGCCGCCCTCGACCTTGACCTCGGAGAGCAGGGTGACCTGCGGGACGCCCAGGCGCTCGGCCAGGATCGCCGGGAGGACACCCATGGTGCCGTCGGTGGAGGCCATACCGGCGATGACCAGGTCGTAGCCGGTCTTCTCGATGGCCTTGGCGAGCACCAGCGAGGTGCCCATGACGTCGGTGCCGTGCAGGTCGTCGTCCTCGACGTGGACGGCCTTGTCGGCGCCCATGGACAGCGCCTTGCGCAGCGCGTCCTTGGCGTCCTCCGGGCCGACCGTCAGCACGGTGACCTCGGCCTCGTCCGCCTCCTCGGCGATCTGCAGGGCCTGCTCGACCGCGTACTCGTCGAGCTCCGAAAGGAGGCCGTCGACGTCCTCGCGGTCGACCGTCAGGTCGTCGGCGAACTTCCGGTCGCCAGTGGCGTCCGGCACGTACTTCACACAGACAACGATCCTCAAGCTCACGCCGGCTCTCCTACTGCATCGTCATAACTGGGCTGCGTTGCTGCTCGCAGCATAGGCGCCTGAAGGGCGGGTTTCCGGTCGGGGCCCGGCCTTGCGGCCGGTGCCCCGAGCGAAATATTACTCGCCAGTACACCCAGTTCGTTACGACTGAGCAAGCGCTCAGCCATGTGACCTTGCCAACGCCGCCGAGCGGGCCCGTGCGGGAACTCTCAGTCGCGCAGCGCGTTGAAGCGCCCCTGGTGGTACAGGAGCGGACGGCCCGCGCCGTCCGGGTCGCCGGCGACGGCCTGCGCGATGACGATCCGGTGGTCCCCGGCCGGGACGCGGGCGACCACGCGGCACACCAGCCAGGCGAGCACGCCGTCGAGGACGGGGACGCCCTCGGGGCCGTGGCTCCACCGGGTGGGCGCGGCGAAGCGGTCGGCGCCGCTGCGGGCGAAGGTGGCGGCGAGCTCCTGCTGGTGCTCGCCGAGGATGTGCACGCCGATGTGCTCGGCCTCGGCCACCACCGGCCAGCTGGACGAGCCGGTGCCCACGCCGAAGGAGATCAGCGGCGGTTCGGCGGCGACGGAGTTGAGGGAGGTCGCGGTGAAGCCGACCGGCCGGTCCCCGTGCGCGGTGATCACGGCGACGCCGGCGGCGTGCTGCCGGAAGACGGAGCGCAGCAGATCGGGCGAGCCGGTGCGGGGGGCGCCGATGGTGGGCACGGCCGGAGCGGCCGGAGCACCGGGTATCGGGGTACCGGGTACGGAGGTGAGGTCGGACACCGTCGGGAGCGTGCGGAGCTCGGGCGAGACCGTCATGGAGTTGTCCTTCTGCGGGAGCGGCGGGAGAGGGGTCGCGGGTTCGTCAGACACCCGGACAGCGCGCGCTCGCGGTGCGGCCGAGGTCCACATGGGCCCGGCCGTAGAGAAGGAGTTCTGGAGCCATTACGCCAGACTGGCGATCGTTGACGTGTGCAGTCAAGTGCGTATGGGCGTGTGGGAGAAGTGTCACGGCGTCAGACGGCCCGGCCCAGGGCGGCGATGACGTCGGCCTTCCTGGGCTGTCCGGCGGCCCGGCGGACGATCCGGCCCGCCCGGTCGAGGACGAGCACGGTGGGCGTGCGGACGATGCCGAGCGCGCGGACGAGATCGAGGCGCTCCTCGGCGTCGATCTCGACGTGGCCGACGCCGTCGACCAGGGCCGCCACGTCGGCGAGGGTCCGGCGGGTGGCCCGGCAGGGCTGGCAGAAGGCGGTGGAGAACTGGACCAGGGTGGCCCGCTCCCCCAGCTCGGCGCCCAGCTCCGCCGCGCCCAGGACCTCCGTCATCGCGCCCGCCCCTTCTCGTCCGTCCACACGAGGTGCAGCGTCCCACGGGGGCGTTCGATTCCCGCACGCCGATGCGACCGCCGGCCACCGGGAGTGACGAGAATCTCCCCGTAGGAGGGCGTCTGGACTGGTCACGAGCCCCCACATGCGGCACGATCTGCCCAAAGCCGAAAACCTACGGCCGCGTAACTTCGCCGGGAGAACCCTCCCAAGGCACAGACGAAAGGGTTCCCTCCCAGATGGCAGAACTCGTCTATCGGCCGGTCATCGGCGCCGCTCTCACCATGTTCAAGGCGCTGGACCTGAAGATCGACACCCAGGGTTCGGAGCACATCCCGCGCCAGGGCGGCGCGGTCCTGGTGAGCAACCACATCAGCTACCTGGACTTCATCTTCACCGGTCTGGCCGCACTTCCGCAGAAGCGTCTGGTGCGCTTCATGGCGAAGGAGTCGGTGTTCCGGCACAAGGTGTCGGGTCCGCTGATGCGCGCGATGAAGCACATCCCGGTCGACCGCGCCCAGGGCGAGGACGCCTACCAGCACGCGCTCAGCGCGCTGCGCTCGGGCGAGATCGTCGGGGTCTTCCCGGAGGCCACGATCTCGCAGTCGTTCACGCTGAAGAGCTTCAAGTCGGGTGCGGCGCGGCTCGCGCAGGAGGCGGGCGTTCCGCTCATCCCGATGGCGCTGTGGGGCACCCAGCGGATCTGGACCAAGGGCAGGCCGCGCAACTTCCGGCGCAGCCACATCCCGGTCACGATCCGGGTCGGCGAGCCGATGGAGGCGCCGGCCGACCAGTACGCGGGGGCGATCACCCGGCGGCTTCGCGGGCGCGTCCAGGAGCTCCTGGAGGCGGCGCAGCGGGCATACCCGGTGCGGCCCAGGGACGCCGACGACACCTGGTGGGTGCCGGCGCACCTCGGGGGCACGGCGCCCACGCCGGAGGAGCTCAAGGCCGCCGAGAAGGGCGAGAAGTAGGCGTCACAGTTCCGTGGGGAGCGTCCGCCAGAGGTACGGCCGGTCCGGGGCGGCTCGCAGTGTCGCGAGGACGACCGGATGGGGTTCGGCGTAGAGCTCCGGGTAGTCCACCTCACCGAACTCCGGGCGCGCGACCCAGGCCAGCCGCTCCTCCTCCAGGGAGAACCGGGCGTCCACGCCCGGCGGCACGTTCCCGCGCGGATCCTGCCGGGCCCACCGCTCCTCGCCCGGCAGTCTCACCGCGACGAGCCCGTGGATGGCCGGGTTCGAGCCGTCCTCGTCCGCGAGCCGCTGGTAGCAGAGGGCGGCCGGGATGCCGCGGGCCCTGAGGAGCGCCGTGTACGCGATGGCCTTGGCGTAGCAGATGCCGGTGCCCTGCTCCAGCACGTCCGAGGCGCGCCAGGTGACGCGGAGGTCGCCGGAGTCCTGCGAGTGCGGGATGGTGTCGCGGACGAATTCGAAGGCAGCCTTGACGTATGAGTATGCGTCGGCGTTGTCGGCGGCCAGCCGGTCGGCGACGGCCCGTACCGTCGGATGGTCATGGTCGACCGCCTCACTTGTGGACAAGTAGGCGGAGATGTCAGGGTTTTGCTGGATCAGCTCCATGATCGGGAGCATAGGAATGCGACCGGACGGAAGTCAATGACTTTCCATCCGGTCGCATAATCATGCAGATGCTCGGAGTGCCGAGACGGCTAGCGCGCCATCTCTTCCTTCAGCGCCTGGAGGAAGGCGTCGACGTCTTCCTCCGTGGTGTCGTAGGAGCACATCCAGCGCACGTCGCCGGCCTTCTCGTCCCAGAAGTAGAAGCGGAAACGCTCCTGCAGCCGGCGGCTGACCTCGTGCGGAAGCCGCGCGAAGACCGCGTTCGCCTGCACCGGGTAGAGGATCTCCACCCCGTCCACGCCCCGCACGCCGGCCGCCAGGCGCTGGGCCATCGCGTTGGCGTGACTGGCGTTGCGCAGCCACAGGTCCTTGGCGAGCAGCGCCTCCAGCTGGACCGACACGAAGCGCATCTTGGAGGCGAGCTGCATGGACAGCTTGCGCAGGTGCTTCATGTGGCTGACCGCGTCCGGGTTGAGGACGATCACGGCCTCGCCGAACATCATGCCGTTCTTGGTGCCGCCGTACGAGATGACGTCGACGCCGACCGCGTTGGTGAACGCCCGCATCGGCACGTTCAGGGACGCGGCCGCGTTGGCTATCCGGGCGCCGTCGAGGTGCACCTTCATGCCCTTGGAGTGGGCGTGCTCCACGATGGCCCGGATCTCCTCGACCGTGTAGACGGTGCCGAGCTCGGTGTTCTGGGTGATCGAGACGACCTGGGGCATCGCCCGGTGCTCGTCCTCCCACCCCCACGCCTGCCGGTCGATCAGCTCGGGGGTGAGCTTGCCGTCCGGGGTGGGCACCGTGAGCAGCTTGAGGCCGCCCATCCGCTCCGGGGCGCCGCCCTCGTCCACGTTGATGTGGGCGGTCTCGGCGCAGATCACCGCGCCCCACCGGTCGGTGAGCGCCTGCAGCGCGGTCACGTTCGCCCCGGTCCCGTTGAAGACCGGGAAGGCCTCGGCCGTGGGGCCGAAGTGGCTGTGCATGATCCGCTGCAGGTGGTCGGTGTACTGGTCCTCGCCGTAGGCGACCTGGTGGCCGCCGTTGGCGAGGGCTATGGCCGCGAGGACCTCGGGGTGGACGCCGGCGTAGTTGTCGCTGGCGAAGCCCCGGACCGACGGGTCGTGGTGACGACGGGCGTCGGTCCTGGGGCCCAGGGCCGAGGTCACGGCTTGGGGGTCAGCCACAGGCGCTGTCCATTCACTTCCTGTGCGGGCTCGTCCCAGAGTCCGGCGATGGCGTCGGCCAGGTCCTTGACGTCGGTGAAGCCCGCGAACTTCGCATTCGGGCGCTCGGCGCGCATGGCGTCGTGCACCAGTGCCTTGATCACCAGGATGGCAGCCGCTGCCTGCGGGCCGTCGTCGCCCCCCAGCTTGCGGAAGGAGTCCGCCATGGCGAGGGTCCACGCCTCGGCCGCCGCCTTGCCCGCGTTGTACGCGGCGTTGTTGGCCTGCGGCTTGTGCGCGCCGACCTGGCTGACCAGGGCGTAGCGGCCACGGCCGCCGCTGCGCAGCAGGCCGTCGTGGAAGGCGAGCGAGGTGTGCTGGACCGTGCGGATCAGCAGCTTCTCCAGGAAGTCCCAGTCCTTGAGGTCGGTCTCGGCGAAGGACTGGCTGCCGCGCCAGCCGCCGACCAGGTGGACCAGGCCGTCGATCCGGCCGAACTCCTTCTCGGTCTTCGACGCCCACTCCCGGGTGGCGTCGAGGTCGAGGAGGTCGACGGTGTCGCCGATGACCCGGGCGCCGCCGTGCGCGTAGCGGGCGGCGTCGACCGCCTCCGCGAGACGCGCCGGGTCGGCGTCGGACGCGACGACGGTGGCGCCCGCCTCGGCGAGACGCAGGAGGGTGGCACGGCCCGCGGGGCCGGCCGCGCCCGCGACCGCGATGACGGCGCCGTCCAGCGGGCCGCCGTTTCCGTTGGCGTTCATGGGCGTCTCCTCCGTGTGCTGCGCAGCCTCGGTCACGCGGCGGCCCGCTCGGGCATGTCGGCGGCGGTGATGCCCTTGGTGTCGGCGATCACGCCCTTCATCTTCTTGGAGAGGGCCTCAAAGAACATGCTGAGCGGAAACTCGTCCGGAAGCACGTCGTCGACGAGCTTGCGCGGCGGGAGCGAGGTGTCGAGGGCGTCGGGGCCCTTCGCCCACTTCGAGCCCGGGTGCGGGGCGAGGTAGGTGGAGACGAACTCGTACGCCTTGAACCAGTGCACGAGCTTGGGACGGTCGATGCCGTCGCGGTAGAGGGTCTCGATCTCGGAGCAGAGGCGGTTGGTGACCTCGGGGGCGCGCTCCCAGTCGATGGTGAGGACGTTGTCCGTCCAGCGCACCACGTCGTTCTTGTGGAGGTACGCGAAGAGGAGCTGGCCGCCCAGACCGTCGTAGTTGCGGTTCCGGTCGCCGGTGAGCGGGAAGCGGAACATGCGGTCGAAGAGGACCGCGTACTGCACGTCACGGCCGTGCTCGTTGCCCTCGGACTCCAGCTTCACGGCCTCCTTGAAGGCGGTGAGGTCGCAGCGGAGCTCCTCGAGGCCGTACATCCAGAAGGGCTGGCGCTGCTTGATCATGAAGGGGTCGAAGGGCAGGTCACCGCGGCTGTGGGCACGGTCGTGGACCAGGTCCCAGAGCACGAACGCCTGCTCGCAGCGCTTCTGGTCATTGAGCATGGCGGCGATGTCCGCCGGCAGCTTCAGGCCGAGGGTGTCGACGGCGGCCTCGGTGACCTTGCGGAAGCGGGCGGCCTCGCGGTCGCAGAAGATGCCGCCCCAGGTGAAGCGCTCGGGGACCTCGCGGACGGCGACGGTCTCCGGGAAGAGGACGGCCGAGTTGGTGTCGTACCCGGCGGTGAAGTCCTCGAAGGTGATGCCGCAGAAGCCCGGGTTGTCGTAGCGGGTGGCCTCCAGCTCGGAGAGCCACTCGGGCCAGACCATGCGCAGTACGACGGCCTCGAAGTTGCGGTCCGGGTTGCCGTTCTGCGTGTACATCGGGAAGAGCACGAGGTGCTGCAGCCCGTCGGCGCGGCTCGCGGCCGGGTGGAACTCCATGAGGGAGTCCAGGAAGTCCGGGACCTCGAAGCCGCCCTCGGCCCACTTGCGCAGGTCGGCGACGAGCGCGCGGTGGTACGCGGCGTCGTGCGGAACCAGCGGGGAGAGCTGCTCGACCGCGGCGACGAGGCGCCCGACGGCCTGCTCGGCCTGCGCGCGGGTCGGCGCGCCGTCGGCCGCGAAGTCGATGGAGCCGTCCGTGCTCTGCCAGGGGCGGAGCTCCTCCACGGCATTCTTGAGCTCGGGCCAGGCAGGGTGGTCGATCACCGGAGCGTCGGCGGATATCCCCCCACCGGTCACGTCCTGCACAAGAATTTCCGTCATGCCTCTTCCTCCACAGGAGAACCTTGCGTCAACACAGCGTATGCATGGCGGGATCTCGCCCACAAGTAGGGGAGGGAAAAATTCTTCTGTGGACCCCTGCCGAGACCGACAAATTTCCTGTGCGGCGGGGTTTGAAGCCCAGAAATCCGGGGTTCCGCGCGGCGCCTTCCTGTGCCGCGCCCAGTCGTTAGGCTGCGCCCGAGCCGTGACCGGCCCCTGCGGCGCCGGGAGCGGACGACGACGGAAGCGAGAAGATCTTGAGTTTCCTCACCATCGGTCACCGCGGAGTCATGGGCGTCGCGCCCGAGAACACCCTGCGCTCCTTCGTCCTCGCCGAGCAGGCGGGCATGGACGTCATCGAACTCGACCTCCACCTCAGCAAGGACGGCGCCCTCGTCGTCATGCACGACGCCGACGTGGACCGCACCACCGACGGCAGCGGGCCCGTCGCCACGAAGACGCTCGCCGAGCTGCGCGAGCTGGACGCCGGGGAAGGGGAGCGGGTGCCCGTCTTCGAGGAGGTCCTGGCCGCGGTCGGCGCACCGCTCCAGGCCGAGATCAAGGACGTCGGCGCGGCCCGGGCGCTCGCCGCGGTGCTGAACGAGCGGGAGCTGACCGGGCGGGTGGAGGTGCTGTCCTTCCACGACGAGGCCCTGGCGGAGATCCGCGAACTGGTGCCGGGGGCGCGCACCGCGCTCGTCGCCGGCCGGCGGCAGGACGAGGTGGTGGCGCGCGCACTCGCCGTGGGTGCCACGGCGCTGGTCCTCAACATCCGCCACATCACCCGGGACACCGTCGAGCGGGCGCACGCGGCGGGGCTGCGGGTGGTCGGCTGGGTGGTGAACACCCAGGACGACCTGCGCCTGGCGCGCGCCCTCGGGCTCGACGGGGCGACCACGGACCGGCCGGAGATCCGGCGCACGGGCCGCTTCACGGCCTGAGCCGTCACGAGCGGCTCAGACGAGGTCCTTGACCAGGAGCTCGAACTGCAGGTCGTCGCGCTGTGGCACGCCGAAGCGCTCGTCGCCGTACGGGAAGGGGCTCATCCGGCCCGTACGGCGGTAGCCGCGGCGCTCGTACCAGGCGATCAGCTCCTCGCGCACCGAGATCACCGTCATGTGCATCTCGCGCACGTCCCACAGCTCGCGGACCCGGCGCTCGGCCTCGGCGATGATCTGCCGGCCCAGACCGGCGCCCTGGAGCTCGGGGCGGACCGCGAACATGCCGAAGTAGGCGGCCTCGCCGCGGTGCTCCAGCTGACAGCAGGCCACCAGCGCGCCGTCCCGCTCGACGACCAGGAGCCGGCTGCCCGGGGTGGTGATGACCTCGGTGACGCCCTGCGGGTCGGTGCGCTGGCCCTGGAGGATGTCCGCCTCGGTGGTCCAGCCGGCCCGGCTGGAGTCGCCCCGGTAGGCCGACTCGACGAGCGGGACGAGCGCCGGGACGTCGTCGAGGACGGCCTCGCGGTAGATGAGCGTGCCGGTGAGCCGGTGGGCGGCGGTGTCCATGCGGTACGGGTCTCCCCTCGGGCGCGGGCGATCGGCGGACGCGATCCTCCCCGAGCCTAACGCGCGCCCCGCACTCCCCCTCGTACACCTGTGCGCGCCCGTGCGCCCGCGTGGGTCCCGCGCGGGCGGGCATGCATCCGGTGAGGACCGCGAGGAGGGGGGTGTGCGGCGTGCACGGACCGGCGCTGCCGGGCTGGCTGCTGGTGGCGCTGTGCGGCGCGAGCGGGGCGTACTGCCTGTTGCGGATGCGGACGGTCGGCTCCGTCGAGGAGCGCAGGGCGGCCGGGGCCGAGGCCGTGATGGGTTTCGGGATGGCGCTGATGGCGCTGCCCGCGGCCGTGCTGACCCCGCCGGAGTGGGGCTGGGTTGCGTACGCGGTGGTGTTCGGCTGCGCGGCGCTGCTCGGCCTGCGCACGGCGGTGCTGCGCCGGGGGCACCATCTGCACCATCTGGTGGGCTCGTTGGCGATGGTCTACATGGCGGTGGCGATGGCCGCCGGGCCCGGCGGGCCGGGCGGGCACGGGGAGCACGGTGCGGGTCACGGCGGCGCGGTCGTCGCGACCGGTGGCATACCCGTGCTGACGGGGGTGCTGCTCGCGTACTTCGGTGTGTACGTGCTGCGTTCTGGCGCGCGCCTGGTTCCGGTGACGGGAGCGGCGGGCGCGGGGGGAGCGGCGGGCGTGGCGCGCGGGACCGGCGCGAGGGCCGAGTTGACGCTGGTGTGCCGGCTGTCGATGGGGCTCGCGATGCTCGCGATGCTGCTCGCCCTCTGAGCGGACCGGCGGCCGGGCGCGCCGGCCGCGGGAGCCGCGCGGCCAAACCGTGGCGTGCGTCACTTGATCCGCAAGCCCGTATCTCCGCGTGGTACCCCGCTCATAGGGTGGCGCCATGTTGGTCTCCCTCGCGCTGCTCACGCTCGGCGTCCTGACCGCCGCCGTCGCCCCGCGGCTCCTGTCGCGGGCCGACTGGGTGGAGCGGGAACCGGTGGTGGCGCTGTGGGTGTGGCAGTGCGTCGTGGCCGCGGTGCTGCTGAGCTTCGCGCTGGCGATGACCTTCAGCGCGGCCGCTGCCTGGCAGGCGGTGCGCGGCCAGGTCTTCGGGCCCGCGCCGAGCGCCGTGATCGAGGCGTACGAGCTGGGCACCAACCGGCCGTGGTCGGCGGTGCTCGCCGTGGTGCTGGCCGCCGGCGGGGTGTGGACCGGGGCGATGCTGGGTCGGGAGATCGGCCGGGCGCGGGCCCGCCGCAGGCGCCGGCGCGGCGAACTGCTGGTGCGGGCTCCGCTGTTGCCCGGCGAGGAGCCGTCCGGCAGCGCGCGTCTGGTGGTCCTGGAGGGTGAGCGCGCGGACGCCTGGTGGCTGCCCGGCGGGGCGCCGCGCCTGGTCATCACGACGGCCGCGCTGCGCCGGCTCAAGGGCCGTCAGCTCGACGCGGTGCTCGCGCACGAGCAGGGGCACGCCCGGGCGCGGCACGACTGGCTGCTGCACTGTTCGGCGGCGCTCGCCGAGGGCTTCCCGGGGGTGCCGGTCTTCGCCGCCTTCCGCGGCGAAATGCACCGTCTGGTGGAGCTGGCGGCGGACGACGTGGCCTCGCGCCGCTTCGGCCGGCTGACGGTCGCCCTCGCGCTCGTGGAACTCAACGAGGACCGCGGCGTCTTCGGCCCGGGCCCGGCACCGGACGCCGATCTTCCGCAGCGCGTCAACCGGCTGCTGACGGCGACGCCCCGGCTCACCGCCGCCCGCCGCCTCCGGCTCACCGCGGCGGCGGCCCTGGTGCCGGTGGTCCCGGTGCTCCTCGCCTTCGTGCCGGCCCTCCGGGCACTCGGCTAGCCGGCCCCGGGCATGCCGGTCGCCGGCGCGCGGGTGGCGTCGGGCAGGATCAGCGCATGCGCATCTCCGCCGCCGTGTCGGGCGCCCTGGCCGTGCTGTTGCTCGTCCTCGTCGCCGTGGGCTGGTCACCGCTGCTCTCGGTGGACCGGGAGGTGGCCGAGGCTCTGCACCACCACGCCGTGGCGCATCCCGGGTTCACCCACCTCAACCGGATCCTGACCGACTGGGTCTGGGCCCCGTGGACGATGCGCGCGCTGGCCGCGGTGGCGGTGGGGGTGCTGTGGTGGCGGCGGGAGCGGCGGCTCGCGCTGTGGGTGGCGGGGACGGTCCTGGTGGCCTGGGGCCTTCAGCAGGGTCTGAAGTCCGCCGTCGGGCGGCCGCGGCCGAGCTGGCCCGATCCGGTGGACTCGGCGCGCTTCGCGGCCTTCCCGTCCGGGCACGCCATGACGGCGGTGGTCGTCTGCGGGCTGCTGCTCTGGGTGCTCGCGCTGCACTGGCGCGAGACGTGGTGGGGCTGGGGCACGCTCACGGGCGTCGCCCTGGTGTCGGTCGTCGGCGTGGGCTGGACCCGGGTCTATCTGGGCGTGCACTGGCCGTCGGACGTGGTGGCCGGCTGGCTGTTCGGCTGGGTCTGCGTGGCCGTGGCGATCATCACGTACCGGCACGGGGAGCGGCGTACGGCCCCGGGTCCTCGCCCCCGTCCCGGCCCGCCGGGCAGAACGGACACCGGAGGCAGAATGGGAGAAACGACATGAAGCCGCCTGTCCTGGACGATCCCCCGCGTCGCCCAGAACAGACGGCAGGCCCCGTCTTCGGCCACAAGGGCACGACGACAGGACGCGCTGAGTATATTGGCTGCAAGCCAGTCAACGCAGGAGTCCAGCATGTCCCCGCGTAGCGCATCGGTCAACGAAGAACTTCGCCGGCGCTCCCGCGAGCGGATCCTGCAGGCCACGGTGGAGCTGGTGGCCGAGCGCGGATACGAGGCGACGACCCTCGGCGACATCGCGGCGCGCGCCGGATCGGCGCGCGGACTGATCTCGTACTACTTCCCCGGCAAGCGCCAGCTGCTGCAGTCCGCGGTGCACCGGCTGATGCACCGCACGCTGGAGGAGGCACTGGAGCGCGAGCCGCGCACCGAGGACGGCCGGGAGCGCCTCGCGCGGGCGATCGACGCGATCCTCGGGCTCGCCGTGGAGCAGCCGGTGCTCATGCGGACGCACATGGCGGGCATCCTCCAGGCCGAGGGCTTCGTGCAGTGCCCCGAGCAGCAGCGGCTCGCCGCGCTCCTGCGCGACACCGTCGAGCGCTACGGCGCGGCGGACGTGGACGCCGAGTACCCGCTGCTGCGGGCGCTGCTGATGGGCGCGGTGTTCGCGGTGCTGCTGCCCGGCGCGCCGATGCCGATGGCCCGGCTGCGGGCGGAGCTGTTCCAGCGGTACGGGCTCGACTGGGAGCGCGGCAGGCCGCCGGGCGGTGGTCCGCCCGACGGCCTGCCGTTGATCCCCGAGCCGGCTCAGTCCTCGGAGTCGCCGGAGTCGTCCGGGCCGCCGGAGCGGTCGAAGTCCTTGAAGTAGTCCGGCTGCGTCTGGACGTTGAGCTCGTCCATCCGGACCCGGGCCGCCTTGTCCGTCCGCTTGTCGCTGAGCTTCAGGACGTCGAAGCCCTTGGCGATGTCGTTCGAGTAGATGTAGCCGTTGTAGTAGTAGGCGGACCAGGAGCCGCCGGTGGCGAGGTGGTCCGCGGAGAGCGGGCCGCGCTCGAAGTACGCGATCTCGTGCGGCTTGCGGGAGTCGGTGAAGTCCCAGACGGAGACGCCGCCCTGGTACCACGCCTGGACCATGAGGTCCTTGCCCTTGACCGGGATCAGCGCGCCGTTGTGGGCGACGCAGTTCTCGGTGTCGGCCTGGTGGCGCGCGATCTTGAAGTAGCTGCGGAAGACGAGCCGGCGCCCGTCACCCTTGCCGACGATGTCGTAGATGCCGTCCGCGCCGCGGTTCGGGCCGACGGTCGTGTTGCAGGTGGCCGCGCCGCCGCCGCCGAGCTCGTCGGTGAAGACGACCTTGTCGGCCTTCTGGTTGAAGGTCGCGGAGTGCCAGAACGAGAAGTTGACGTTGTCCTCGATCTGGTCGATGACCCGCGGGTGCTCCGGGTCCTTGATGTCGAAGAGGATGCCGTCGCCCATGCAGGCGCCGGCCGCGAGGTCCTTGCTCGGCAGCACGGTGATGTCGTGGCAGCCGGTGGTCTTGGAGACGCCCGGGTTGGTGGGCGCGCCGGGGTTGCCGCCGCCGTCCGGGCCGTCGCCCGGGAAGAGGACGGGGAAGTTCACGACCCGGGCCTGCTCGGGCGCGTCGCGCGGGACCTTGATCACGGAGATGCCGTCGTGCGGGGGCTGGCAGTCCGGGAAGGCCGCGTTGGGCGAGTACGAGGAGACGTAGACGTACACGTCCTTGCGCTTGGGCACGAGGGTGTGGGTGTGCGAGCCGCAGTTGGTCTCGACGGAGGCGACGTACTTCGGGTTGGCGATGTCGCTGATGTCGAAGATCTTCATGCCCTCCCAGGACTCCTTGACCGAGGCGGGCTGGGGCACGCTGGCGCAGGAGTTGTCGCTGCGGGAGGAGTCGGTGGAGAGGAAGAGCAGGTTGCCGGAGACGGAGACGTCGTTCTGGGAGCCGGGACACAGCACCTGGGCGACCGTCCGGGGGGACTTCGGGTCGCTGATGTCGAAGATCCGGAAGCCGTCGTAGTTGCCGGCGAAGGCGTACTTGCCCTGGAAGGCCAGGTCGGAGTTGGTCCCCTTGAGGGCGTCCTTGGGGATGTTGACGAGGTGTTCGATATTGGCGCTGTGGACGATCTCGTCCACGCCGGGTATCTCGCCGCTCGCGATGGCGGCACGGGCCCCGGCGGCCTGCTCGGAGGTGACGGACTGCTGGGCGGGGCTGTCGCCCGGGTCGGGGGTGGCGGCCGCGGGTCCGGCGACGAGCATGCTGACCAGCAGGCCGGCCGCGGCGGTTGCCACGCCGAGGCGTCTGATCCGCGCGCGCGGGGTACTCGTGGTACGCAACGAAGGTCACTCCGTCCTCTGTGAGATCCGTTCATGTCTGAACGCTCGGTGGACCACGGCAGTATCTTCCTTGGCGTGCACATCTCAACAGATGGCAACAGAGAAGTAATGAACTTTCCTCGAAACACCGCCCTGTTGTCCGTGGAGGTCGCGTTGTTGAACCGCCGCCGTGTCCGTGGATCCCTCGCCGTGACGCTCTCCGTCGTCGCCGTACTCGCCCTCGGCGCCTGCGAGTCGGGCGGCGTGTCGCCGAACTCGGCATCGACGCCCGCTGGTTCGGGCGGCCCCGCGGTGATCGCGCCGGGCAAGCCCGGCGAGCCCGCCAAGCGCGTGTCGCCGGAGGAGGCGGCCCGGCTGATGCCCGACGAGCGGCCCAACAGCGCCGACTTCCGTTACGTGCAGATGATGATCGAGCACCACCGGCAGGCGCTCACGATGACCGCGCTCGTACCGCAGCGGGCCGGGTCGCCCAAGGCGAAGAAGATCGCCGAGCGGATCGCGGCCGCGCAGGGGCCGGAGATCGGCGCGATGGAGGGCTGGCTGAAGAGCAACGGCGGCCCGCGCCCGCAGTCCGGGCACGACCACCACACCATGCCCGGCATGGCGACCGACGCCCAGCTCGCCGAGCTGCGCGCGGCCAGGGGCAAGGCCTTCGACACGCTCTTCCTGAAGCTGATGACCACCCACCACGAGGGCGCGGTGACGATGGCGGCGGAGGTGCTGAGCCAGGGCAACAACGTGCTCGTGGAGGAGATGGCGAACGACGTGATCGCGCAGCAGACGGCGGAGATCAACCGGATGCGCTCGCTGTAGCCGCCCCGCCCCCGGGGAGCGGCGGCTCGGGGACGCCCACTCCCCCGGCGGGCCTCCCGGTGCCATGCTGGAGGTCACCGGGAGGCCCTCCCCCACCGGAAGGGGCGCGTCCGTGTTGCGAGTCGCCGTCGTCGGCGCCGGACCCAGCGGCGTCTACACCGCCCAGGCACTGGTCGGGCAGAGCGCCGTGCCCGGCATCCGGGTCGACGTCCTGGACCGGCTGCCCTGCCCGTACGGTCTGGTGCGGTACGGGGTCGCGCCCGACCACGAGAAGATCAAGTCGCTGCAGGGCAACCTCCGTACGGTCCTGGAGGACGAGCGGATCGCGTTCCTCGGCGACGTCGAGGTCGGGGCGCGCGGCCTCACCCCGGCCCGGCTCCTGGAGCTGTACCACGCGGTTGTCTACTGCGTCGGCGCCGCCCGCGACCGGCGGCTCGGGGTGCCGGGCGAGGACCTCGACGGCAGCTTCTCGGCCACCGGGTTCGTCTCCTGGTACAGCGCCCACCCGGACGCCGTGCACCAGCGCTTCGGCCTCGACCGGCCGGGCGCCGTGGTGATCGGGGCGGGGAACGTGGCCGTGGACGTCACCCGGCTGCTGCTCCGGCGGGCCGAGGAGCTGCGCCCGACGGACATCCCGCAGGGCGCGCTCACGGCGCTCGCCGCGAGCGGGGTGCGCGAGGTGCACATGGTGGCGCGCCGCGGGCCCGCGCAGGCCCGGTTCACCACCAAGGAGCTGCGCGAACTCGGCACCCTCCCCGACACCCGCGTCCTCGTCGACCCGGCCGAGCTCGCCCTCGACCCGGCCTGCGCCGACCCCTCCGGCCTGCCGGCCGTGAACCGGCGCAACCTGGACGTGGTACGGGGTTGGGCCGCGGACCCGGGCGGCGGCGCGGGCACGCGCTCGGTGCGGCTGCGGTTCTTCCTGCGGCCGGTGGAGATCCTCGGCGCGGCCGGCCGCGTCACGGCGGTGCGCTTCGAACGCACGGAGCCGGACGGGACGGGCGGGATACGGGGCACGGGGCGGTACGAGGAGATCCCCGCCGGACTCGTGCTGCGCGCGGTCGGCTACCAGGGCGTCCCGCTCCCCGGGCTGCCGTTCGACCCGGTGCGGGGCACGGTCCCGCACGTGGCCGGCCGGGTGCTGCGGGACGGGGCGCCGTCGCCGGGCGAGTACGTGGCGGGCTGGATCAAACGCGGCCCGACCGGCGTGATCGGGACCAACCGCCCGTGCGCCAAGGAGACGGCCGCCTCGCTGCTCGCCGACGCCGACTTCCTCGCCCGCCGGCCGGTCGTGCCCGACCCGGTCGAAGCCCTGCGCAAGCTCGGCCACGAGCCGGTCGAGTGGCACGGCTGGCTGGCCATCGAGCGCGCCGAGGCGGCGCTCGGCGGCACGCTCGGCCGGGGCCCGGTGAAGATCCCGGACTGGTCGGGGCTGCGGGGGGCGGCGCGGCGGTAGGGGCTTGCCGGGATCCGGGAGCTTGGATCCGGGATCCGGGAGCTTGGATCCGGGAGCTTGGATCCGGGAGCTTGGATCCGATATCCAGCGGTTGTAGCCGGGATCCAGGCGATTGGATCCCGGATACCGGAGCCCGGATACCGGATCCAGGGCCCAGGATCCCGGATACCGCCCCGGCGGGCCCGGGGTCATCCGATCGGATGACCCCCGGGTCCGCCGGGCGGGGCCGGAAGCGCAGCCGCCGGGGCGAGCGGGCAGGGACGGGGGCGGCACCAGGATGGATGACGGACACCCTCTTCCTCGCCGGCGGCGCCCCGGTCGCCGCCAAGGGTGCCCCGATCGCCGGCATCGGCGTGGCCGGTGCGCCCTCCGGCGACCTCGCCGAGAAGTTCGCCCAGGCCGGCGTCGCCGCCCTGAACTGACGCCCGTCCCCCGACCCCGGCGGCGTCCGGACCCCCGCCGGACGCCGCCGGCCCGTGCGCCTGCCCGTCCCCCTCCGCCTGCCCGTCTCCGTACCCCGTACCGAGGAGCCCCCATGAACGCCTCCGCCGACCAGCGCCTTCTCGCTGCCGCCCGCCGGGGCGACGTCGAGGCGGTGCGTGCCGCGCTCGACGACGGCGCCCGGGTCGAAGCCCGAGACGACGAGCTGCGCTCGCCGCTGTTGCTGGCCGCGCTCGGCGACCATGTGGCGGTGGCGCGGCTGCTGGTCGCGGCGGGCGCGGACGTGAACGCGCAGGACGCGCGGCACGACAGCCCGTGGCTGGTGACCGGGGTGACCGGGAGCGTGGCGATGATGCGGGTGCTGCTCACGGCGGAGCCGGGACCGGACCTGGGGCTGCGGAACCGGTTCGGCGGGATCAGCGTGATCCCGGCCGCCGAGCGCGGGCACGTGGCCTATGTGCGGGCCGTGCTCCAGGAGACGGACATCGACGTCGACCACGTCAACGACCTGGGCTGGACCGCCCTGTTGGAGGCGGTGATTCTCGGCGACGGCGGGCCCGCGCACCAGAAGGTGGTGGCGCTGCTGCTCGCGGCCGGTGCGGACCGCGAGCTGGCGGACGCCCATGGCACGACGGCCCTGGAGCACGCCGAGCGGCGCGGCTTCGCGGAGATCGCGGCGCTGTTGCGCGGCTAGGCGCCCGGGGTTTCGGCCTGGCGGCCGGCCTGGGACTCGGCGGCCGCGAGGACCGTGTCGAGGAGGCCGGGGAAGAGCGCGTCGAGGTCGTCGCGGCGGAGCATGTTGAGCTTGGCGGTGCCGCGGTAGAGCTGCCGGACGACGCCGCTCTCGCGGAGCACGCGGAAGTGGTGCGTGCTGGTCGACTTGGTGACCGGGAGCTGGAAGTACGAGCAGGCGAACGCGTCCGCCGTGCCGCGCGCCATGTCCCGCACGATCCGCAGCCGTACCGGGTCGGAGAGGGCGTGCAGCACGGCCTCGATCCGGATCTCCTCGCGTGCGGGGTGCTCAAGGACCCGGGGGTTGGTCGCGGTCGTCACGGCGGCGGCTCCACGGATCTCGGGGACGGGTACTGGGGCTCTCGGGAAGGGACTTCGACCATTGTACGAGAATCCTCGTAGTTTGACAGGCACCGTACTACGACGAGTATCGTACGAAGGCATCCGCAGCCGGCACGTCCCACGGAGTCCGCCATGAGCGCCGCCCTCTTCGAGCCCTACACCCTCCGGTCCGTCACCGCACCGAACCGCGTCTGGATGGCCCCGATGTGCCAGTACTCGGCGGAGCCGACGGGCCCGAACGCGGGCGCCGCGGGCGACTGGCACTTCGCGCACTACGCGGCCCGCGCCACCGGTGGCGCCGGACTCATCCTGCTGGAGGCCACGGCCGTCTCCCCCGAGGGCCGGATCAGCCCTTACGACCTCGGCATCTGGGACGACGCCCAGATCGAGGGGCTGCGCCGGATCACCGACTTCCTCACCGCGCACGGCACCGTTCCCGGCGTCCAGATCGGACACGCCGGTCGCAAGGCGGCGACCCACCGCCCCTGGGAGGGCAGCGGTCCGGTCGACCCCGACGGCGGCCTGGCCTGGCAGCCGGTCGGCCCGAGCCCCGTCGCGTTCGACGACCGGCACGTCGTCCCGGCCGAGCTCTCTGTCGAGCAGATCCACGAGATCACCGCGCAGTTCGCGGCCGCCGCGCGCCGCGCCCTCGCCGCCGGCTTCAAGGTCGTGGAGGTGCACGGCGCCCACGGCTATCTGATCGGCCAGTTCCTCTCCCCGTTCAGCAACCGCCGCACCGACGCCTACGGCGGCTCCTTCGAGAACCGCACCCGCCTCGCCCTGGAGGTCGTCGACGCCGTGCGCGCCGAATGGCCCGAGGAGCTGCCGCTCTTCTTCCGCATCTCGGCCACCGACTGGCTGGAGGAGCAGGGCTGGACGGCCGACGAGACCGTGCGGCTGGCCGCGCTCCTGCACGAGCACGGCGTCGACCTGCTCGACGTCTCCACCGGCGGCAACGGCGGCCCGGCCCGGATCCCGGTCGCCCCCGGCTACCAGGTGCCGTTCGCCGCCCGGGTGCGGGCCGAGGCCGGCCTCGCCGTCGCGGCCGTCGGCCTGATCACGGAGAGCGAGCAGGCCGAGAAGATCCTCGCGAACGGCGAGGCGGACGCCGTGCTGCTCGGCCGCGAGCTGCTGCGCGACCCGTCCTGGCCGCGTCGCGCGGCGCGCGAGCTGGGCGCGGACGTCGCCGCCCCGCAGCAGTACGCCCGGGCCTACTGAGCCCCGTGGCCGGCTCGCCCCGCGTGCCCCGTGCCCGGCCGAGCCGCGTGCCCCGTGCCCGGGCTCGGGCCCCATGGCCGGCTCGCCCCGCGTGCCCCGTGCCCGGCCGAGCCGCGTGCCCCGTGCCCGGCCCGAGCCGGGCAACACGCCCCTGACCTGGGCGCGAGCGGCCTCCGGGGGCCGTTGTCAGTGGTGCGGTGCAGACTGGCCCGTATCCGCGACAACGGCGTCCTGGAGGTGTCGGCATGACCGACGTGCTACTGACCGTAGGGACCCGCAAGGGTCTGTTCATCGGCCGCGGGCGAGACGGCCGATGGGAGTTCGACGAACCGCACTTCAACGCGCAGGCGATCTACTCGATCGGCATCGACACCCGCCGCGCGACACCCAGAATCCTGGTCGGCGGGGACAGTTCCCACTGGGGCCCCTCCGTCTTCCACTCCGACGACCTCGGTGCGAGCTGGACCGAGCCGGCCACACCCGCAGTCAAGTTCCCGCAGGACACCGGAGCTTCGCTGGAGCGGGTCTGGCAGCTGCACCCGGCGCCCGCGCACTCCCCGGACGTCGTGTACGCGGGGACGGAGCCGGCCGCGCTGTTCAGATCCTCCGACGGAGGCGAGTCCTTCTCGCTCGTGCGCCCCCTCTGGGAGCACCCCACCCGCGACAAGTGGGTGCCGGGCGGCGGCGGGGAGGCGGTGCACACGGTGGTGACCGACGCGCGTGACGCGAGCGCGGTGACGGTGGCGGTGTCGACGGCGGGCGTCTTCCGCTCGCGGGACGGCGGGGCGAGCTGGGCGCCGTCCAACGACGGGGTGTCGGCCGTGTTCCTGCCGGACCCGAACCCGGAGTTCGGCCAGTGCGTGCACAAGATCGCGCAGGACGCGGGTGACCTGGACCGGCTGTACCTGCAGAACCACTGGGGCGTGTTCCGCAGCGACGACGGCGGCGGCCGGTGGACCGACATCGGCGCCGGACTGCCCTCCGACTTCGGCTTCGCCGTCGCCGCCCATCCACACCGGCCGGACACCGCCTATGTCTTCCCCATCACCGCCGACTCCGACCGCGTCCCGGCCGGCCGGCGCTGTCGCGTCTACCGGACGACGGACGCCGGGGCCAGCTGGGAGCCGCTCACCAAGGGCCTGCCCGAGGGCGACCACTACGGCACGGTGCTGCGCGACGCCCTGTGCACGGACGACGGGGACCCGGCGGGCGTGTACTTCGGCAACCGGAACGGCGAGGTGTACGGGAGCGCCGACGACGGCGACAGCTGGCAGCTGCTCGCCGAGCACCTGCCGGACGTGCTGTGCGTACGGGCGGCGGTGATCGGATGAGCAGCGACTGAACGGGAGCGGGGTGCGGGGCCGGGGCAAGGCGCGGGCCCGGAGCCCGAGCCGGGGCCAGGGGTGGGCCCGGGCCGGGCCGGGGCCAGGCGTGGGCCCGGGCCGGGGCCTGGGCCGGGTGCCACACGGGGGCCGGGTGCCGGCGCAGGGCCGGGCCGGCTGCGGGCCCTCGGCCGGCCCGATGGGCCCGGAGCAGGGTCCGGAGCAGGTGGGCTTTAGCCCGGAGCGTCGGGTCAGTCGGTCCGGTGGGCCGGCGGGCGTGACCTCGGCGGCCGCTCACCGTCTGCGTCCCCGTCCCTGTCCCCGTTCGCGTCACCCGTTCCGTCTTCGTCCGCGTCGCCCTTGCCGTTCTTCGGCCAGCCGTTCTTCGCTCCTCGGGAGGCGCCGGGGTCGGGCCGGTCGTCGGGGCGCCCGTGGCCCTGGCCGTTGCCCTGGCCGTGCGTCTTCCCGTCGCGCTCCGCCCGGTGGGCGTCCGGGTCGGGCAGGGTCGGCTCGGGTGGGGCCGGGCGGGGCGGACGCGGAGTGGGATGCTCCGGGGTGTGCTGCGGCGCGGAGCTGCCGGGTTCGGCGTCCGGGGTCGGGGCGGGGCCCTCGCCGAGGCGGCCGGGCAGGTCACCGGAGGCGAGGGCGACGCCGCCGAGGGCGAGGCTCGCGAGCAGTCCGGCCAGGAGCGTACGCAGGGAGCGGCGGCCAGGGCGACGGTCCGTGGCGGGGGTCCAGTCGTCGCGGCGGCGGAGGGGCGCGCCGGCCGACATGCCCGCGTCACGGGCGGCACGGAAGGCGGCGAGGGCGGCGGGGTCGATCTCGGGGCGTGCGCCGCCCGCGGTCAGCGCGGTGCGCAGCGCGTCCTCCAGGGTGCCGTGTTCGTCGCCGTGCGGCATTTGCCTCACCTCCCCTTTCCCCTGATTTCTCGCGCGAGTCGCTTAAGTCCCCTGTGTGCGGCGGACCGTACCGCACCGGGACGTTTGTCCAACACTCGGGCGGCCGTCGGCCCGTCGAGGCCGACGACGACGCGGAGCAGCACGGCCTCGGCCTGGTCCCTGGGCAGTCCCTTGACCAGCTCGAGTGCCCGCTCGGTCGACAGGGCCTCCAGCGCCTCGCCGGCGGTGTCGGCGGCGGCGGGCAGGTCGAGGAGGTCCGCCTCGACCGGTGCGGGGCGGGGGCGGGAGCGCTCGCGGCGCAGGTGGTCGAGGGCCCGGTGGCGGGCGATGGTCGCGGTCCAGCCGCGGAATCCGGGGCCGTCGCCGCGGAACCGGCCGAGGTCGCGGGCGATCTCCAGCCACGCCTCGGCGGCCACGTCCTCGGCGTCCGCGCCGACGAGTCCGCGTACGTAGCCGAGGAGGCCGGGGTACACCGTGCGGTAGGCCTCGGCGAAGGCGTCCTCGTCGCCGCGCTGCGCGCGTTCGACGGCCGCACCGAGCCGTGCGTCGCGCAGCGCCGCGGACGCACGGCTGCCGGCCCCCTCGCTCACACGTCCCTCTTCACAGCCGGTCCCGTCAGGAAGCTCCGGTCGCGCCCGTGAACCGGAAGGCGCCATTCTGTCAGACCGTCAGCAACGGCCCGCCGTCAGCCCGTCCGAGGGGCAGCCCCGCTGGCGCGGCCGTGGCGGGCGGCGTCCGTGCAGGGTGAGGAAGTAGGTCCGGAGGGACTCCTGGGGGCCGAGCTCGAAACGGTTCACGGTCCGGCCGAGGGGGTTCCAGAGGCGGCCGTCGGGCATCCGTACGGCGACGGGGTGCTCGAAGGCGGTGCGGACCGGGTGGTCCGCCGGCAGGTCCACCCATAAGGCACCGGCCTGGCGCACGAGCACCTCGCCGACGTAGGCGCCGAGATCGAGCAAGGGTCCGGCCACGTCGTGGCGTTGGGCCGCGCCTCTTCTGAGGCCGTCGATGAGCCGGTCGACGACGGCCAGGCTGGCCACGCTGTAGTCCAGCGGCAGGCGCGCCCGCGCGGTGACGCGTGCGACGAACTCGGAGGCGTACCGCTCCATCTCGGCCGCCCGTGGTGCCCGTTCTTCGCGATCCATTCCTGATCACCCCTGCCCCTCGACGCGTCGCGGCGGGATCCGGTGGACCCCGCCGGATGATCAAGCGGATCCGGCGCCGGTAACATCACGGGGCGGCGAGGTGACGCTGGTCACAAGAGACTTGACAAGCCGTCAGGTCAGCTGGCGTCGGCGCCCGCGGGGGTGCCGGAGCTCGCGCCGGCGCAGGTGCCGCGTCCGAAGACGCCTTCCGCGGTGGAGCTCTGGACGTGACGCCCCGCCACGGTGAGGCCGCAGCTCACCCTGCCTCCCTTGGCGCCGAGCGTGACGCTGACCGCCGGGGTCGCGCCCTGAGGCAGTCGCACGGTCTTCCGCCACGGCAGCACGGCGTTCCTCACGGTGCCCTCGGCGCCGGCCTCCCGGTAGGAGATGTCGGCGGTGCCTTCGCCGAGGACCTCGTACGCCACCTCGGTCGTCCCGGCCGCGGACCGGTCACCGGCTCCCTGCCGCCCACCGTCGCCGGGACCGCCGGGCCCGGCGACGACGTAGGCGAGGAGTGCGCCGGACACCAGCAGCAGAATCCCTGCGGTCATGGCGGCGAATCGACGGCCGCGACGGTGCGGCTCCGGTGCGGTTCCGGGGTCTTCGGGTCCTTCCGGACCGACCCGGTCTTCCGTGGCTGACATGACTTCTGCTCTTTCGATCGACGGAAACAACGGGAACGCGCGAGCACGGAAATACGGAAATTCCGCTGCGTTATACACCACGGAGATCCCCGAAATCCAGGGAGCGGAACAATCAGGCATATCTCCCGCCCGCACTCCCGCCATCTGCCGACACCCCATCAAATGACCGTTTTCTGAAAGTGTTTGACTCCGCGTCGGCCGTTTGATTAGAAACCCCCCGCCCGCCCCCGTGCACGGGTGGGCATTCTCGGCCGATGGAAGGATTGGCGTGAAAGTGAGATTCGGGCGGGCCATAGCCTGTCTCGTGGTTTCCGCGGTGACATCCACGATGCTGCCGCAAGCCGCATATGCGATGGCGACGAGTACCGCAGGGGTTTCCGAGGACGACGGCGGGGGCATAGTCGATTCCCTCAAGGGCTGGTTCTCGGACGACGATCCGGGCGAAAGCGTTCCGGAACAGCCCTCGACGGGCGGCACGCCGATGCTGCCCAGCCGGGAGAAGCTGCCGCGGGGCAAGGCCGCGCCGAAGCCGCGGCGGGTCGCCGAGCTGACCGGGCGGCGCACCGCGACCGCCCGCTACTGGCAGCTGTCCGACGGCCGGGTGCAGGCGGAGGTGTCGGCGGTTCCGACCGGCTACCGGGCGGGCTCGTCCTGGAAGGACATCGACCCGACGGTCACGGCGGGCCGGACGGCGGACTACCCGTTCGCCAACACCACCAACGCCGCGAGCACGTGGTTCGGCGCGGACGCGAACCGGCTGCTGCGCTTCCAGGGCGCCGACGGGCACGCCGTGACCCTGGGCCTGAAGGGCGCCGGCCGGCTCACCCCGGTCGCCAAGGGCGACACGGTGACCTACCGCGACGCGGTGGCCGGCGCCGACCTCGTGTACCGGGTCGGCCCGGGCCGGGTGAAGGAGAACATCGTCCTCGGCAGCCGGCCCGCCGGCCCCGTGACGTTCACGTTCACGCTGGACACGGGCGGGCTGACGCCGAAGGCGGCGAAGGACGGCTCGATCGGTCTGTACGGCGAGGGCGCGGCTCCCGTCCTGGTGATTCCGGCCGCGTTCATGACGGACGCCGGGAAGGACGCCCGCTCGCCGTACGGCACCGGCTACAGCGGCGCCGTCACGCAGCGGCTCAGCCGCGCGGGCAAGGGCTGGCAGCTCACCGTCACGCCGGACGCGAAGTGGCTGGCCGCGCCGGAGCGCCGCTATCCGGTCACGATCGACCCGACGATCTCCATCGCGCCGACGCCCAGCACGGCGCAGGACGTGATGATCTCGTCGGACGGCCCGACGACCAACTACGACGACAACTGGCGTCTCTCGGTCGGCAACACCTCCACCGGCGCCTCCCGCGCGCTGCTGAGGTTCCCGGTCGGCAGCATCCCGGCCGGTACGAAGCTGGACTCGGCCGACCTCAGGCTGTACTTCGACCAGTACCACACCACGGGCGACACCGAGGTGCAGCTGGAGGCGCACCGCGCGACCGACGCGTGGAGCGAGTCCACGGCCACCTGGAACAACGCCAACGCGATCACGGGTGAGCTGTCGGGTACGGCGGTCGTCGTCGACGACGGCGACACCGGCCGCACCGCCGCCGTCGGCGCGTGGCCGGCGTCGGGGAACACGGCGTACACGCAGTACGCGGTGAACCAGGACTACCTGTACAACAAGGACTCGGTCGCGGGCGACACGTACACCTGGCAGCCGAGCCTCCCCGAGGACGGCACCTACCAGGTCGAGACGCACTACGTCCCGGCCTCCGACCGTGCCACGAACGCCCCGTACACCGTCACCTACGACGGCGGCACGAAGACGTACACGGTCAACCAGCAGGCCGGCACCACCGGCGTCTGGAAGACGCTGGGCTCGCACCCGTTCAAGGCCGGCACGCTCGGCAAGATCGTCCTGGGCGACGGTCCGGTCTCGACCGCGACGTCGGTGATCGCGGACGCGGTGCGGTTCACCAAGGGCGGTGTGGTCACCAAGCAGCCCGGTGAGCTGAACACCTGGCACAGCTTCCCGGTCACGAAGACGGTCCAGCAGTGGATCGACGGCACCTACGCCAACAACGGCTTCGTCATCAAGGCCGGTGACGAGTCCGCGAACGGCCCGAAGGGCGGTCCGCGGTACGAGGGCAGCGAGTTCGGGTACGGCGGCGAGGCCGCCAACTACCCGCGGCTCGTGCTGACCTTCGGCCGGCAGGGCGTGGACCTCGCGGCCCCGTCCGTCATCCACGACACGGGCGCGGAGCTGAGCTGGTCGGCGTACCAGGACAAGGACCCGATCGGCACCGGCGACGACATCGTCGAGTACCAGGTCCACCGCTCGGTCAGCCAGACCTTCACCCCGTCCGCCGCCACGCTCGTCGCGCCCGTCGCGAAGACGGTGACCTCGTTCACCGACACCACCGCGGTGCCGACGAAGGCGGACGACCCCGACCCGTACGGCCGCGCCTACTACTACATGATCGCGGTCAGGACGAAGGACGGGCAGGTCGTCGCGGCACCCACCCAGCTCGTCCGGCTGCCGAAGGCCGGCCGGACGACGAAGGTGCTCGACGCCACGCAGGACACCACCCTGTCCTCGGCCCGCCCGGCCCTCACCCACGACACGATCGACGACGGCGGACCGAAGAACTGGCTGAGCGTCGGCAACAACTCCGCCACCTACGGCGACACCCGTGCCGTGCTCAAGTTCCCGGCCCTCGGCATCCCGGCCACGGCCCGGGTGCTCGACGCCAAGGTGCGCCTGTGGAGCACCCAGACGGTGCAGGACGCCGCCGGTGCGGTGTACGAGATCCGGCCGCTGACCCGCGACTTCGACGAGTCCGCCGCCACCTGGCAGAAGGCCGACGCCGCCACCTCCTGGACCACCCAGGGCGGCGACTTCGGCGCCTCGGCCGGTGACACCGGTGCGATGACCAACGACCCGGCCCGGCACGACTGGAGCATCGTCTCGATGGCCCAGTCGTGGGTGACCACCCCCGCCTCCCAGCAGGGCGTGGTCATCAAGATGGCCGACGAGGCCGCGTCGCAGGAGCGCACCCTGTTCCTGTCGTCGGAGGGCAGCGAGCAGCGGCTGCGCCCGCGGCTCGTGGTCACGTACGTCGACTCGACCACCGAGTCGACGTACTACGCGCCGCAGACGCCGGCGCGGATGACGCCGAACACCGACTACACCGTCGACTTCAACCTGACCAACACCACCGCGGCGAACTGGCCGGCGGCCGACCACGTCCTCAGCTACCGGTGGACGCTGCCGGACGGCACCGACGTCACCAACGGCGGCAACCAGGTCCAGACCGCCCTGCCCGCCGACGTCGCTCCCGGCGGCTCGGTGAACGTGCAGGCGGTGGTGCGGACGCCCGTCAACTCGGACAACGGCAACAAGCGCACGGACTACGTGCTGACCTGGGACGTCCTGGACAAGACGGCCGGCACCTGGACGTCGGGCACCGCGGGCATCCCCGGTCTGGCGCAGAACGTGGCGGTGGAGGACCCGACCTCCAACCAGCTGGGCATGGAGAAGTTCTACGCCTACACGGGCAAGAACACCGGCGCCGGCTCGACCGTCATGAACAACCTGGCGTCCGGCAACAGCGTCTGGCAGTACAACGCGTTCACCAACCCCGGCCGCGGTGTCTCCACCTTCGCCCGGTTCGCGTACAACAGCCTGGACACCTCGGACACGGTCTCCGGCCCCGGCTGGTCCTTCCAGGCAGCCGGTCCGATCCGGCTCGGCGCGCCGCTGGAGTTCCACCCCAAGCCGAGCCCGACCGAGATCCGGCTCCCGGACGGCGACGGCACCACGCACGTCTTCCGCAAGCAGCCGGACGGCTCGTGGAAGGCCCCGGCGGGCGTCCACTACAAGCTGACGTCCAAGCCCGGCCTGGACTGCACCCCGCTGAAGGACCCGGTCCCCGACGCCTGGACGCTGACCCGCCCGGACGGCTCGCGATTCCTGTTCGGCTGTGACGGCTACATGACGTCGCTGGTCGAGAAGAACGGCAACACGCAGACGTACACGTACGAGGAACGCAAGTCCAACAACAAGCCGACGAAGTTCCTCTCGTACATCACCGACCCGGTCGGCCGGCAGTCGCTGACGGCCGAGTACTACGCCAAGGCCGACACCAACAACCCGAAGATCATCGACCACATCAAGTCGATGACCGACGTCTCCGGCCGCAAGGTCACCTTCGAGTACTCCGACAAGGGCCTGCTCACCAAGCTCACGGACGGCGCCGGCTCCGCCCAGCCGAAGGTCTTCGGCTTCGAGTACGACGCCACCCAGGGCAACAAGAACGTCAAGCTCGTCAAGGCCACCGACCCGCGCGGCAACGCCACCACCATGGCGTACTACGCCCCGCAGAACGGCGACGACCCGAAGTACCACTGGTGGACCAGGACGATCACCGACCGTCTCCAGGGCACCACGGGCTTCACCTACGCGGCCGACGCCGCCAACGCCAAGTTCACCGACTCCAGGGTCACCGACGCCGAGTCGCACTCCACCAGCTACGTCACCGACGACTTCGGCCGCGCCGTCCAGACGACGAACGCCAAGTCGCAGACGATGAAGCTGTCGTGGGACGCGGACAACAACGTCACCTACATGGAGGAGAACAACGGCGCCAAGACCGCGTACTGCTACGACCAGAGGACGGGCTACCCGCTCTGGAAGCGCGACGCGGAGAACAACAAGGCGGGCGTGCCGCCGGCTTCGGACTGCGCCCCGGGCACCTACCCGGCGAACTCCACGCGGTACGTGTACCAGACCCGCGCCGACGGCTACGCGGCCGACCTCTTCACCAAGACCTCGCCCGAGGGCCGGAAGTGGCAGTTCGGTTACGACACCTTCGGCAACCTGAAGACGGTCACCGACCCCAAGGGCGTCGCCACCGCGACGGCGGGCGACTACACGACGACGTACGAGTACGACGCCTACGGCCAGCTGACCAGGGCGACCGACGCCAACGGCAACGCCGACACCAACAGCGACTTCGGTCCCGCCGGCTTCCCGCGGACCATGACCGACGCGCTGAACAACACCTCGACGTTCGTCTACGACGAGCGCGGCAAGGTCACCGAGGTCACCGACCCGCTGGGCAAGAAGACCACGCAGACGTACGACACCTTCGGGCGTCCGCTGGTCAAGACGCAGCCGAAGAACCAGGCCACCGGTGACCTGATCACCGCTCCGGCCCCCGTGTACGACGCCAACGACAACGTCACCACGTCGACGGCGCCGAACGGCGCGGTGTCCACGGCGGTGTACGACGCGGCCGACCAGATGACCTCGGCGACCGCGCCGAAGTACACCCCGACGTCGGACGAGCGGAGGACGACGTACACCTACGACAAGGTCGGCGACCTCCTCACGACGACCGAGCCGAAGGGCACGCTGACCACCTCGGACGCGACGGACTTCGTCACGACCAACTACTACAACGAGATCTACCAGCTCACCTCCGTCGTCAACGCCGAGGGTGACAAGGTCAGTTACGAGTACGACGACGCCGGCAACACCACCAAGGTCGTCGACCCGAAGAAGAACGCCACGGCCGACCCGGCCGACTACACCACCCTGACCGCCTACGACCTGGACCACCGGGCCACCGCGGTCACGGACGCCGCCGGCAAGACCACCAGGAAGGCCTACGACAAGGACAACCTGGTCGTCTCCACGACGGACGCCGAGAACAACACCACGCTCATCAGCTACGACGAGCGGGGCAAGCGGAGCGAGGTCAAGGTCCCGCACAGCGGCACCTCGCCGATCACCTACCGCACGACCCGGTACGAGTACGACCAGGTCGGCAACACCACCAAGGTGATCACCCCGCGAGCGGTCGACGCGGGGACGACCACGGCGTTCACCGCCCGTACCGAGTACGACGCGCTGAACCGGCCCAAGCGCCAGTACCAGCCGTACGACCCGGCGGACGGCGTCCACAACGACCCCGACGTCTACACCGAGACCGTGTACGACGCGGCGGGCCGGGTGGCGAAGACCTCGACGCCGCCGTCGGAAGGCCAGACGGTCCGCAACGACACCACCTTCAGCTACTACGACAACGGCTGGACGAAGAGCACCACGGACCCGTGGTCCATCACGACCAGCTACGACTACGACCAGCTCGGCAAGCAGACGGCCCGGACGCTGACCTCGGCGGGCGGCTCGTCCAACCGCACGATGACCTGGTCGTACTACCCGGACGGCAAGGTCAGGTCGCGTTCCGACGACGGCGTTCCGGTGGGCAGGTCGGTGGTCCTGGTGGACAACTCCGACACCCAGCACACCTCCACCACGGGTACCTGGGCCACCGGGAACCTCACCGGGCAGCAGGGCTACGACCACCGCACCCACGCGGCCGGTACGGGCACGGACGCCTTCACCTGGGGTCTCGACATCCCCAAGGACGGCACGTACACCGCGTACGTCAGCTACCCGAAGGTGACCGGGGCCGCCACCACCGCGAAGTACACCCTCGTGCACGGCACGACCACCGAACCGGCGGTCACCAAGGACCAGAACGCCGCCACCGGCACCTGGGTGAGCCTCGGCAGCTACTCCCTCAAGCAGGGCGAGAGCACCACCCTGAAGCTGGGCCAGAACAGCGCCGGCGTCGTGGTCGCGGACGCGGTCAAGCTGGTCCGTGACAACTCCGCGGAGACCGACACCGAGAAGCGGACGTTCACCTACGGCTACGACGTCAACGGCAACCTGACCTCGATCGGCGACACGTCCTCCGGGGCGAAGATCGACGCCTACGCCGTCACGTACACCGGCCTCGACCAGGTCCAGAAGGTGACCGAGTCGCTGGCCGGCGTGGAGAAGAAGGCGACGTCGTACACGTACGACGCCAACGGGCAGTCGGAGACCGTCAGTCACCCCGACCAGTACTCCAAGTACACCTACGACCTGCGGGAGAAGGTCAGGACGGTGTCCGTCGGCACGTCCGCGACCGACGCCTCCCCCAAGGTCACGACGTACACGTACACGGACCGTGCCCAGAAGCTGAAGGAGACCAAGGCCAACGGCAACACCGTCGACTACACCTACTTCCTCGACGGCTCGCTGAAGTCGACGACGGAGAAGAAGGCGGACGGCACCACGCTGGTCGCCTCCCACACCTACGCCTACGACTCCAACGGCAACAAGTCGCAGGACGTCGCGAGGAAGATGAACGCCGACAACCGTTCGGCGTACCTCGACTCGACGACCGACTTCACCTACGACCCGGCCGACCGGCTCGTCAAGTCGGTCAAGACGGGCAACGGCGCCGGCACGGAGACGTACGAGCACGACGACAACGCCAACGTCATCAGCCAGAGCGTCAAGGGAACGAGCACCACGTTCCGCTACGACCGCAACCGGCTGCTGACCTCGACGACCTCGGGCGTCGAGGCCGACTACAGCTACGACCCGTTCGGCCGCCAGCAGTCGGTCATCTCCGGCGGCAAGGTCGTCGAGCGGAGCGTGTACGACGGCTTCGACCACGTCGTGGAGTCCCAGAAGGCGGACTCCACCGGCGCGCTGAAGTCGACGACGTACACCTTCGACCCGCTGGACCGCACCGCGTCGAAGACGGCGGACGGCAAGACCACCGACTTCGAGTACCTGGGCCTGTCGAGCGAGGTCCTCGACGAGAAGGTGGCCGGCGCGCTGACCAAGTCGTTCCAGTACAGCCCGTGGGGCGAGCGCCTGTCGCAGACCAAGCGCAACACCGACGGCACGTCCGAGGACGGCTACTACGGCTACAACAGCCACACCGACGTCGAGACCCTGACCGACAAGAACGGTGACACCAAGGCCACTTATGGCTACACCGCCTACGGCAACAACGACGCCGCCGAGTTCACCGGCATCGACAAGCCCGACGCGGCCGACCCCGCCAAGGAGGTGTACAACCCCTACCGCTTCAACGCCAAGCGCTGGGACGCCCAGTCCGGCACGTACGACATGGGCTTCCGCGACTACAACCCGGGGCTCAACCGCTTCACCACCCGGGACATGTACAACGGCGCCCTCGCCGACATGAACCTCGGCGCGGACCCATACACCAGCAACCGCTACGCCTTCACCGGCGGCAACCCGACCAGTTTCGTCGAGTACGACGGCCACTTCCTCTTCGCGATCCCGCTCGTCTACTGGGCGGCCGCGGCGGCACTGGGCACGGCGCTGTACGCGTCGACGCCGCAGGGCCAGAAGAACCTGGCGGACGCCGGGGCGGCCGTGGGCAGCATGCTGATGCCGTCGCCGGACACCAGCGGTGACAGCGACTCGGACGACGAACCGCGACCGGGTCCCACCCCCTCGCCGTCGCCGGGCCCGCAGCCCAGGCCCATGCCGCGGCAGACCGACACCAACAACCCGCACTGCGACACGACGCCGCTGATCGACGGAGGACGGATCTACGGCGGTCTCGAGGAGTACACGGATCACGCGGGGAACAAGGGCTGCCGGGCCACCGGTGCCTATGCCTTCCTCAACAAGAACGACCGCAAGTCGCGCACCGGAGCGGGCGGTTATCCCGTGTGCCCCGAATGCGAACCGTCCGTCCAGCCGGACGGAATGGGAGAAATCGCGGCAGGAGGCGGAAACCCGCAGGCGGGCCACCTGATAGGTTACTGGGGCGGCGGCACCGGCCAGGACGTCCGCAACCTGGTCGCTCTGCACGGCAGGGCGAATGCCCGCATGGCCAGCAAGGTCGAGTCCTATGGATGGAAGGCCCTGAACGGCAACAACCAGCTGTTCATGTCGGTCGTGCCCATCTACGGCGACCCGCATTCGGCCGTTCCGACGACCGTTCAGGTCGGAATGACCGTGTACAGCCCGCAGGGGGACATCGTGGACAGCTACTCGTGCACCGCGATCAACTCCCCGACCGGCATCGGCTCGAAGTGCTAGAAGGGGTCTAGTGGTGGCAACACTGGCGGAGATTCAAGCCCTGTTGGGCGAACCCCGGTTCAACTGGTCGGACCCGGCGCCCTGGATCGAGCTGGAGCGGGAACTCGGCGTCGCGTTCCCCGCGGACTTCCGCGAGATCGTGGACGCCTACGGTTCGGTCTCGGTCAACGGGCAGCTGTATCTGAAGCACCCCGCCGGCCATCTTCTGCACAGCCTGGTGAAGGACATCAGGATGGACCTGGAGTTCTGGCGCGAGGAGGACATGGCCGAGTTCCTGCCCAGCCGGGCGGGGGCGGGCCCCGGAGAAGTGCTGCCGGTGGCGACGGCGACGACGGGCGAGGCGATCTTCCTCCGCGTTCCCGACGACTCCTCGTCGCCCTGGCGCGTGGTCGTCCAGGAAATGGACAGCCCGGCGTGGACCCTCTACGAGATGACGTTCAGCGACTGGCTGCTGGCGTATCTCAGGGGGAGGGACGTGACGTTGTGCGTCCGCGACCGCGCGCCCGAGGGGCCGTTCTACGAGTTCCTGCCCTAGCGGTTCCTGCTCCGTGAACGACCACGGTGGTCTCTCCCGTCCTGGTGACGGGAGGGGCCACCGTGTCGTTTCGGGCCACCGCGGACGTCTCGGCGGCGCGCGGCGTTGTCGGACGGCGCCAGTAGAGTGACGGCGTGGCAGCACGACCGTTGAACGAAATCGTCGAGGCCGGGTGGGCGCACGCGCTCGCGCCGGTGGCCGAACGCATCGCCTCGATGGGCGACTTCCTCCGGCAGGAGATCGCCGCCGGGCGGACCTATCTTCCCTCGGGGGCGAACGTCCTGAGGGCGTTCCAGCAGCCCTTCGACGAGGTGCGGGTCCTCATCGTCGGCCAGGACCCCTATCCCACGCCCGGGCACGCCGTGGGCCTGAGCTTCTCGGTGGCGCCGGACGTGCATCCGCTGCCGCCGAGCCTGGAGAACATCTACCGGGAGATGCACGCCGACCTGGGCCTTCCGCGGCCCTCGAACGGCGATCTGACCCCGTGGACCCGGCAGGGCGTCCTGCTGCTCAACAGGGCCCTCACCACGGCCCCGCGGCGGCCGGGAGCGCACCGGGACAAGGGCTGGGAGGCGGTCACGGAACAGGCGATCCGGGCGCTCGCGGCGCGCGGGAAGCCTCTGGTGTCGATCCTGTGGGGCCGGGACGCCCGCAATCTGCGGCCGCTGCTCGGCAGTCTGCCGGCGATCGAGTCCTCGCACCCCTCGCCGATGTCGGCGGACCGCGGCTTCTTCGGCTCCCGGCCGTTCAGCCGCACCAACGAACTGCTGCTCCGCCAGGGCGCCGAGCCCGTGGACTGGCAGCTGCCGTGACGCTCGTCGTCGGCGTCGACTCCGGGGGCTCGGGGCTGCGGATCGCGCTCGCACGGGCCGCCGACCGGGTGGTCCTGGAGACGGTGGCGTCGCGGGAGCCGGTGCGGACCGGGCCGGACGGGATCGACGCCGGGCAGCTGCTCGGCCGACTGCTGCCCGCCGTCGAGGCGATGCGTGAGCGGGCGGCCGAAGGAGCCGGTGCCGGGCCGGTGGTGGCCGTCGCCGTCGGGGCGGCCGGGATGGCGACGCTCGGCGACCGCCTGCGGGCCGAGCTGCCCGAGGCGCTCGAACGGGCCTGGGGCGTACGGCGGCTCGCACTCGCGGCCGATGCCGTGACCGCGTACGCCGGGGCGCTCGGGCAGCGTCCGGGCGCGGTCGTCGCGGGTGGCACGGGTCTGATCGCACTCGGCACCGATCTGACCGGCTGGCGGCGGGCGGACGGCTGGGGCCATCTGCTCGGCGACTGCGGCAGCGGTGCCTGGATCGGCCGGGCCGGACTCGAGGCGGCGATGCGGGCGTACGACGGCCGGCGCGGCGGTTCGGCCGCGCTGCTCGCGCGCGCCGAGCTGCGCTTCGGACCGGCGGCCGGACTGCCCGGCGCGCTGTATCCGCGGCCGGACCGGCCGGCCGTGCTCGCCTCGTTCGCGCCGGAGGTGGCGGAGTGCGCCGTCGCCGGCGACCCGGTGGCGGTCGGCGTCCTGGCGCGGGCGGCCACGCACATCGCGGAGGCCGCGGCGGCCGTCTGCCCCCCGGGCGCCGCGGGCGAAGTGGCCCTGACGGGTGGGCTGTTCAAGCTGGGCGAGCCCTTGCTCGGGCCGCTGCGCGCGGAGCTCCGGGCGCAGCTGCCGGGGACGCGCGAGGTGGTTGCCGCGGGCGATCCGCTGGCGGGCGCGGTGACGGTCGCGGGCGCGCTCGCGGAGGGCACGCTCCGCCTGCCGGAGGATCCGCGACTCCTGCAACTCACCAGGTAAACGGCGGTTCCGGGCCAGCTTCGGACATACGGGGGCAGAAGTCGCCGAGCCGCACCTCAGCGAACGGGGCGGCGGACAAAACCAGTAGCATGCGGCGGCATGAGCTCCCCCACTGGGCCCAACCCCGGCCTGCCTGTACGAATGCCGCGACCCCGCCAGTCCGGGCGACACCGTCGCCCTGAACCCGTGGCGGCGCCCGAGGGCGCTCCCGCGCTGGTTCTCGCCGTACCCGGTGTACCGTCGGCCGCCATACGCTCGCTGGCCGATGAGGTCGTGAGCATCGCCCGCTCGGAGCTGCCCGGCCTGGAGGCCGCGATCGGCTACCTCGACGGCGATGACGACGAGTACCCCACCCTCTCCACCGTGCTGACGCGGGCCGCGGCCCTGCGCACCGAGCGGTACGAGATCGCCGTGGCCGCCGGCCGCGAGGTCGCCGCCCCCGAGGGCCCGGCGGCCGTCGTGGTCCCGCTGCTCGCGGGCCCCGACAGCGCGCTCATGCGGCAGGTCCGGCAGGCCGTGCTCGACGCCGGCAACAACGCCGAGCTGACCGATGTGCTCGGCCCGCACCCGCTGCTCGCCGAGGCGCTGCACGTGCGGCTCTCCGAGGCCGGTCTGGCCCGCGCCGACCGCGCCCGCCTGTTCACGGTCGCCACGGCGGCCGACGGCATCATCCTCGCCACCGTCGGCGGCGAGGAGGCCGTGCAGGCCGCCGGTATCACCGGCATGCTGCTCGCGGCGCGGCTCGCGGTGCCGGTGATGGCGGCGGCGCTCGACCAGGAGGGTTCGATCGCCTCGATCGCCGAGCAGCTGCGCGCGGCCGGTGCGGAGCAGCTCGCGCTCGCCCCGTACCTGATCGGCCCCGAGCTGGCCGAGGGGCTGCTCGACGTGGCGGCCAAGGAGGCGGGCTGCGCGTCCGCCGAGGCGCTGGGCGCGTACCCGGCGATCGGCCGTCTGGTGCTGTCGCAGTACATGGCGACGCTCGGCATCAACCCGCAGCAGGGGGCGTCGGCCCACTGACGCGGACGCACGACCGTAAAGGGCCCGCGCCGGAATCCTCCGGCGCGGGCCCTCGCGCATTCAGCCGGCGTGTACGGCACCGCGACGGCGGCTCCTACCCGAAGACGACGCAGGAGGCGGCGGGGGCCGGGATCGAGCCGGCGAGTGCGGGGATGCCGGTCTGGGGGTCGACGGTGAACCAGGTGACGTCGCCGGAGCGCTCGTTGGCCGCGTACAGGTGGCGGCCGGACGGGCCGAGGGTCAGATCGCGCGGCCAGTGGCCGCCGCAGGGCACGGAGGTGACGAGCCGGGCGCTCTCGCCGGTGGGGTCGAGGGCGAGCACGGCGAGGGTGTCGCCGCCGCGCACGGCGGCCCACAGGAAGCGCCCGTCGGGGGCGGCGACGACCTCGGAGGGGTACTGGGGGCCGGTGGCGCCCTCGGGGACGACAGGGGTCTCGGTGAGCGGCGTGAGGACGCCTGCCTCGGCGTCCCAGCGGCACACGGTGAGGGTGGGCTCCAGCTCGTTCAGGACGTAGGCATGGCCGCCGGCCGGGTGGAAGGCGAGGTGGCGCGGGCCGGTGCCGGGGCGCAGGGCGGTGGCGCGGTGCGGGCGGAGGGCGCCCGTGGCGGGGGCGAGGACGCTGACCGTGACCGTGTCCGTGCCGAGGTCCACGTCGAGCACCCAGCGGCCGCTGGGGTCCGGCAGCACCTGATGCGCGTGCGGCCCGTCCTGCCGTCCCGCGACCGGCCCCGAGCCCTCGTGCCGCAGCCGGCCGAGCACCGGGCCGAGGCCGCCGTCGGCGGTGCGGGCCAGGGAGGTCACGCTGCCGGAGGTGTAGTCGGCGGTGAGGAGGCAGCGGCCGACGACGGCGAGGTGCGTGGGCCCGGCGGCGTCGACCGGCACCGGCGCCCCGAGCGGCCGGGGCTCCGGTCCGGTGACGTCGAAGGCGGCCGCGGCGCCCTGCTCGGTCTCGGAGACCGCGTACAGGACGTGCCCGTCGAGGGCGAGGAAGGACGGGTCGGCGACGGCGTCGCTCGTCCCGGTGACGGTGAGCGCGCCGCTGCCGGGATCCACCTCGGCGGCGATCACTCCCCGTCCGCCCGCGGATGTGAACGATCCGATGTACGCCCGCCGCCGCCCTGCCTGTGTGTCGTCCACTGTGCCTCTCCCTGCTCCCGTGTCCGACGGTGACCGGGCCGACGTTAGCAGCCGGTCTAGACCAACCGGGGTCAGGCGGCCGGGATCACGCGGCCGGTATCAGCGGCGCGCTCGGGGCCGTGCGCAGCGGGGTCGCGAGGTCGACCAGGGCGCGTTCCAGGCTGTGGAGGTGGGCGAGGGCGGCCTCGGCGCCCGGGTGGTGGGGCTGGAGGCCGAAGAGGGTGGTCGTGGTCCGGGGCGGTACCGCGGCCGGGACGAGGGCGTGGACGGCGGACTCGACGCGCCAGGCGGCGGCCGCCAGGCGGGCGTCGTGGGAGGCGTCCGGGTCGGCGGCGACGGCGGCGAGGCCGCGGGTCTCGCGGGCGCAGTCGTCCAGCAGGGCGAGGACCCGGCGGGCGCGGGCCTTGCGGGCGCGCAGCGGGCTGAGCGGGTGGACCAGCGGGGCGAGGGTGAGCCGGGCGCGGGCGAGGAGCAGGTCGAGCTCGGCGGCGTGCGGCGCCGGGTCGGCGTGCGGGTCGCCGGCGAGGCGGCGGGCCGCGGCGGTGGTGCAGGCGTGGACGCAGGCCACGGCCCGCTGGATCCAGGCGTTGGTGGCCGCGTGCGTGGTCACCGGCAGCAGGGCGACGCCGATGGCGGCGCCGAGCGCGCCGACCGCGGTCTCCTCGAAGCGGAGCAGCAGCAGGCCGGGGTGGAGGACGCCGAGGAGCCCGTAGAGCAGTCCCGCCATGACGGTGACGAAGAACATCATCCAGCTGTAGGACAGCGGCGCGGTGTAGAAGATGCCGAAGACGCAGACGGCGACGAGCGCGGCCGTCGGCACGGGTGCGCCGCCCAGCGGCAGGGCGATGAGCAGTCCGGCGGCGATGCCGGTGACGGTGCCGACGACCCGGCGGAAGCCGCGGACGAGGGTCTCGCCGCGCGAGGCGGTGTTGACGAAGATCCACCAGGCGGTGCCGACAGCCCAGTACCAGCGCTGCTCGGAGAGCAGCTGGCCGACCCCGAGGGCCACGGCGCAGGCGGCGGTCGCCTGGAAGGCCTGCCGGGTGGTGACCCGGGCGAGTCCGGTGCCGGGCAGCGGCGCGGGCGCGGCGGGCGGCGGCACGCGCCGCTCGATGCACCAGAAGACGAAGCGGACGGCGCCGGCGGCGCCGAGCGCGAGCAGCACGGCCCCGAAGAGCTCCGGCAGCTGCGCGGGCAGCGCGTGCAGGAACTGGGTCACGAAGAACTGCATGAACGCGAAGATGCCGAGCGCGTGTCCGCGCGGCCCCCAGCGCCGGGCGTACACCCCGGCGAAGACGACGAGCAGCCACGCGCTGTCGCGCAGCAGCGGCGCGTCGTGCAGGGCGGTCGCGAGGGCGAGCACGGGGAAGCCGGCGAGCGGCAGCAGGGCGGTGGTGACGGCCTGGCGGCGCACGGTGGGGTCGCCGACGGTGAAGAGGGCGAGGAGCGCGGCGAGGCCCGCGGTGATGGAGGCGACGATCGAGAGCCCGACGAGTTCGGAGACGGTCACGGCGAGTGCGATGCCGACCACCGCGCGACCGGCCACCCGCAGCCGGACCCGGCCCGGGTCGGGCGCCACGCACATGTGCCGCAGCAGCCTGCCGCCGGCCGCCAGGCCCTTCGCCACCCGCTCCTTCGCCATCAGACCCTTCAGACCCCTCAGACCCCTCAGGCCCTTCTTCATGACGGTCGCCCCGCCCCCGTTGCCGTACACACACCCTCTTCGCACATGACCAGATGACGACATGACGATGGCGCCGCGGGGCCGGGTCCCGGCAGCATCGCCGGTCCGGCGCGTGCGCGGCGCCATCTGTTCAACTCTTGTAAGAGGAAAGCATCCTTCCGCCCAGTGGCTCAACCGGCTCCCTGAACGGTGTGCCATTGGTACAGTCGAAGCGATTGCGGTACGGCCACAGGGAGGCCAACGGACCATGGCGGTGGACGAGCTCGACACCCGCATCCTGCGGCTCCTCATCGAGCAGCCGCGCACCAGCGTGCGTGAGTACGCGCGGATCCTCGGGGTGGCCCGGGGCACCGTGCAGGCCCGGATCGACCGGCTGGAGCGGGACGGGGTGATCACCGCCACGGGCCCGGTGCTCTCCCCCGCGGCCCTCGGCCACCCGGTGCTCGCCTTCGTGCACATCGAGGTGACCCAGGGGCATCTGGACGAGGTGGGGGACGCGCTCGCGACCGTGCCGGAGATCGTGGAGGCCTTCTCCATCACGGGCGGCGGTGATCTGCTGACCCGGGTGGTGGCCCGTGACGCGGGCCATCTGGAGGACGTCATCCAGCGCCTGATCCAGCTGCCCGGGGTGGTCCGCACCCGCACCGAGATCGCGCTGCGCGAGCGGGTCGCCCACCGGCTGCTCCCGCTGGTCGAGTCCATCTCCCGTCAGCACCTGTCGTAGCGGCTGCCGCACCCCGTACCACCGTGGGACGATGGGATGAGATCCCCCTCGCAAGCAAGGAGGCGACATGTCCAGGATCAACGCCTCCGTCGACATCTCGCGCCGCCCCGAGGACGTCTTCGCGTACCTCTCCGATCCCTCGCATCTGCCGGAGTGGCAGGAGAGCGCGGTCAGGGTGCAGCCGAAGCGCGGCACGCCCGGCACGGTCGGCTCGCAGGTCACCGTCACCCGCCACATGGGCAAGAAGGACTTCGACACCACCATGCAGGTCATGGAGATGGACCCGCCGCGCAGCTGGCACGTCCACGGCGTCGACGGACCGGTCCGTGGTGACGTCCAGGGCTCGATCGAGCCGCTCGACAACGGGCAGCGCTCGCGCGTGACCCTGTCGCTGGACTTCGAGGGCCACGGCATCGGCAAGGTGCTCGCGCCGCTCGTCGTGAAGCCGGCCGCCCGCAAGGAGATGCCGCGCGACGAACAGACCCTGAAGTCGATTCTGGAGCGCGGCACCACGGCCCGCTGATCCCAGCCCGCTGCTCCCTGCCCGCTGATCCCCCACGCTGATCCCTCACAGCCCGGTCACCGCTTGTCGTACGGGATCACCGCTCGGTCGTACGGGATCCCGGCTCACCGGCCGTCGTACGGGCGAGCAGCATCGCGACGTCGTCCTGTGCCGGGCCCGCGGGGAGTCCGGCCAGGAGCTCGTCGCAGAGCTCGTCCAGCGGTCGGTCCATGGCCCGCAGCGCCCGGGCCACCCGGGCCATGCCCTGGTCGATGTCGTGGTCCCGGGACTCGATGAGGCCGTCGGTGTAGAGGACGAGCAGTCCGCCGGCGGGCAGCGCCACCTCCTCGGTGCCGAACTCGTGCGCGCCGGTGCCCAGCGGGGTGCCGGGCGGGCCGTCGAGGAAGGTGACGGTGCCGTCCGGGGTGACCACGGCGGGCGGCGGGTGGCCGGCCCGGGCGATGGTCCAGCCGTTGTCGGCCGGGTCGTGCACGGCGTACACGCAGGTGGCCATCTCGTCCTCGCCGAGGTCGGCGACGACGGCGTCGAGCGAGCGCAGCATGTGCGCGGGCGGGATGTCGTGCCGGGCCAGGGTGCGGACGGCGGTGCGCAGCTGTCCCATGACGGCCGCCGCGTGGATGCCGTGGCCCATGACGTCGCCGATGACGAGGCCGGTGCGGCCGCCGGGCAGGGCGACCACGTCGAACCAGTCGCCGCCGACGTCGTGGTCGCTGGCGGGCAGGTAGCGGCCGGTGAGTTCGAGGCCGGTGACGTCGGGCAGGGCGTTGTTGGTGAGGCTGCGCTGGAGGGTGAGGGCGGCCTGCCGCTGGGTGGTGTAGAGGCGGGCGTTGTCGATGTTGAGGGCGGCGCGGGCCACGACCTCGTCGAGGAGGACCCGTTCCTCGTCGTCGAAGGGTTCGCGGGTACGGAGCCGGGTGACCGAGACCGTGCCGAGCACCTTGCCGCGGGCGACCAGCGGGATGAGCCGGGCGGAGCCGATGCGGGTGGCGAGGTAGCGGCGGAGGGCTTCGAGGCGCGGGTCGCGGATGAGGGCGGGGATGTCGCCGACGCGCAGGTCCATGGCCCGGGCGTGGTTGATGGCGTCCTCGTACACGGAGTCGTAGGGGATCTGGAACTTCTGGCCGACGGCGAGCAGTGCGGTGGGCGCGTTCGGGTCGGGGAAGCCGGCGGCGAGGCGGCGCAGGATGTTGCGGGTGGCGGCGGTGGACTCGTCGGGGTCGAGGACGGCTTCGAGGAGGTGGACGTCGGCGGAGTCGGCGAGCTGCGGCACCAGGAAGGCGACGACTTCCTCGGCGGTCTGCCGCAGGTCGAGGGTGGTACCGATGCGTTCGCCGGCCTCGGCGAGCAGGGCGAAGCGGTGCCGGGCCCGTTCGACCTCGATGTGGGCCTGCTGGCTCTCGGTGATGTCGATGAGGGAGGCGATGATGCCGAGCGGCCGGCCGCCGTGGTCGAGGAGCGGTGCGTAGGAGTTGGACCAGATGTGGTCGTGGGTGGGGTCGGCGGGGGTGCGGCCGGCCCGGCGGGCGTCGACGACGGCGGTGCCGGTGTCGAGGACGCGCTGCATGAGGGCTTCGAGGGCGCCGGCGTTGACGCCGGGGACGACCTCGGTGAGGCGGTGGCCGACGTGGTTGGCGGCCGGGACGCCGTTCATCCGGGCGAGGGCGTCGTTGACGCGCACGAAGCGCAGGTCGGGGCCGAGGGTGGCGAGGCCGATGGGCGACTGGGTGAAGAGGGACTCCAGGGCGGCCAGGGAGTCGCGCATCTTGAGGACCTGGGAGGTCTCGAAGGCGATCAGCATGGCGCCGGGCCGGCCCTCCGGGTCGGCGGCGGGCACGATCCACATCTCCATGACGACCTGGTGGCCGTCGCGGTGCCGGACCGGCAGGGTGCCGACGACGGTCTCGCCGGCCTGGACGCGTTCGGTCAGCCGGCCGGCGAGCTCGATGTTGGCGACGGGGACGAGGAGTGGGGTCGCGGAGCGGCCCAGGACGTCCTCGGGGCGGTAGCCGAGCAGGTCCTGGGCGGCCAGGGACCACTCGACGATCCGCCCTTCGGCGTCCTCGCGCCACAGGGCGACGGGCAGCAGGTCGTTGAGCACGCCCGCGTACCCGACGGCCGCCAGGGGCGGCCGCGGAACCCTGCTCGGCGACTGGTGAGTGTCCAATGCATCCACCTACGCATCGGCCGGGCCCCGAGGGGCGTCATCCCGCGATTCCTACCGAATCACCCTATCCGAGACATTACGGACGGGCGCTGCCCGGTTGCGCCTACCGGGCAGAGCTCGGGGCTCAGCCGGCGGCCGCGGCCGCCGCGGCCTCCGCGGCGACCCGCCGCGCCTCACCCTCGGCGCGGGAGCGCTGCCCCGTCCGGATGGTCCAGAGGATGAGCAGGCCGAGGGTGCCGTAGGTCAGGACCGGGTTGACGGTGACCATGGCGTCGACGGAGAGCGCGTAGGACAGGACGATGCGCAGGGTGGCCTCGACGAGGTAGGCGACGCCCCAGACGACGGTCATGCGGCGCTGGACCGCCCGGAAGCCCTCGTACTGCCACAGGCTGTTCCACCAGGCGGCACTCTCGGCCGTGCCGTCGGTGGCGAAGCGGCGGCCGAAGTAGAACATCAGCGGCCGGGGCGCCAGGAGCGTGACGAGGCAGAGGACGCCGAAGAGGCCGGTGACGGCCGAGTCCTTGACGATCAGGGCACGCGCGGAGTGGGTGCCGACCAGCGAGACGACGGCCGTCAGGACGAGGAAGAAGATGGTGACGAGGGCGAACTCGTCCAGCTTGCGGCGCCACGCCAGATGGACGACGGTGTCGAGAACCGGCCAGACGCCACTGGCGAGCAGCGCCGAGAAGTCGCTCCAGCCGCGGTCGGTGAGCGCGCCGTAGGTGAGGATCGGCGCCACGATGTTCAGGCCGATCGTGAGTATCCATCCGACGGCGGCGGCTGAGCCGAAGCGGGCCGGAGAATCCGGGCGCGCCAGTGGTACGGACATGGTTCCCCCATGGTCAGTGCAGATCAGTGCGGTATCGGCAACGTAGGGCCGGGTCTTTGGATGTCACAAGGTGCGTCCGCACAAAATGATCTTCAAGCCGTCCGGACGAGTCCACTCCGGATGCTCCGCGCACTTCCGGCCACTTCCGGCGACTTGCCGCCGCTTCCGACTACTCGCGACCTTCCGCGCATCTCTTCACCCAAACCGAAGAACCGATGCACAGGGAGTCATATCGGCAGGTCGAATGCTTCTCGCGCCGGGCCGTACGCCCTGGCGAGCGGTGATCATCCGCACGCACCCTGAGGAACATGCCGGAGCGGCTGGTTCCGACGGACGGTACGGATGCGACACGGGTGGGGAGTGGGCCGATGCCGGGTGTGGACGTGTGCGTGGTCGGGGCGGGGCCGGTCGGGCTGACCCTGGCCATCGGACTGCGCGGGCTCGGCCTGGACGTGCGGGTCGTCGACCGCGCCCCGGCCGCCAAGCGCGAGGCCCGCGCCCTCGTCGTGTGGCCGCGCGCGGCCGAGGCGCTCGACGCCCTCGGCGTCGCCGGGACACTCAGACGCCACGGCGTGGAGCTCGGCGAGGTGACGATCCACGGCGGCGGCCGGGCGCTCGGCCGGCTGGCCACCGGCTGGCACCGCTCGGCACACAGCCGCCCGCTCAACATCGAGCAGCACGACATCGAGCGGCTGCTCAGCGCCGAGCTCGCCAAGCTCGGCACCGAGGTCGAGTGGGACACCGAGGTCACCGACGTGAAGGTGCACGACGACCGCGCCGAGTACACCCTCACCCGGCCCGACGGCTCGGCCGAGTCCGCCACCGCCGCCTGGATCGTCGGCTGCGAGGGCACCGCGAGCGTGGTCCGCGACCGGCTCGGCATCCCCTTCCAGGGCCGTCGGCGCGCCGGCCTCCAGGTCGTCCAGGGCAACGCCCACGCCGACTGGCCCTACGGCTACCACCCCGGCCACGGCCACATCTTCCTCGCCCCGCGCCGCTCGCTGCTCGTCTTCCCGCTGCCCGGCGGCGGCTTCCGCTTCTTCTGCTTCCGCGACGACCCCGACCCCACCCTGACCGCGCCGCCGACCCTCGGCGAGCTGCGCGACCTGGTCGCCGAGACCGCCCGGCTGCCGCACCTGCGGCTCGCCCCCACCGAGCCGGTCTGGCTCAACCGGGCCCGGTTCAGCGACCGGGTCGCCGCCCGGCTGCGCTGCGGCCGCGGGCTGCTCGCCGGCGACGCGGCGCACGCCTGGGCGCCGGTCGGCGGCCACGGCATGAACGTCGGCATGCTCGGGGCGCACAACCTGGCCTGGAAGCTGGCCGCCGTGCACCGCGGCGAGGCCGACGAGCGGCTCCTCGACACGTACGACACCGAGCAGCGCGCCCTCGCGCTGCGCTACATCCACGAGATGCGCCTGAACTTCATGGAGCTGCCGCTGCCGCCGCTCGGCTACCACGCCTTCACCGCCGCCGTGCCGCTCGCGCTCTCCCTGAAGCGCTTCCAGCAGCGCCTGGACTGGCAGTTGAGCGACCTCGGCCGCAACCACCGGCACAGCGCCCTGTCCTGGCGCCGCTCCCCCGCCGGCCGCGCGAGCGACGGACGCCGCGGCCCGCGGGCCGGCGACCGGATGCCCGACGCCATGGTCACGGCCGGCGACCCGGCCGCCGGCCCCGTACGCCTGCACGAGCTGCTCCGGTACGACACCTGGACGCTGGTCGTGGACGCGGCGCGGGCCGCCGACGGAGCCGTACGCCGGGCGCTGGAGCAGCGGTGCACGGACGGGCCCGTGCCGGTCCGGCTGCTGCCGGTCACCCCGGCGTACGCGAGCGAGGCGCGGCTGCTCGGCCGGTCCGGGGAGCTGCGGCTCGTCCGGCCGGACGGGTACGTGGGCCTGGTCGCGCCCGTCGACCGGCCCGAATGCCTCGACGCGTACCTCGCCTCGCTCGCCCCGCAGGCGCCACGGACCCCGCACACCCCGCACTCCCCCTCGTCCCCCTCAGCCACCGCACAGTGACGGGAGTCAGAGTCCCTTGTCCAAGCACCGGACGCGCACCCGAGGCACGGTCACCGTCATCGGCGCGGGGATGGCCGGCCTGGTCGCCGCCTACGAACTCGAACGCCTCGGCCACCGCGTGGAGATCCTCGAAGGCAGCCGCCGGCTCGGCGGCCGCATCCGCACCCACCGCTTCGGCGCCCACGAGGGCGCCCCCTTCGTCGAACTGGGCGCCATGCGGGTGCCCACCCACCACCACCGCACCATGCACTACGTCGAGCATCTCGGACTGCTCGACCAGGTACGGCCGTTCACCACCCTCCTCTCGGAGGAGAACGCCCTGCTCGCCACCAGCACCGGCCACGTCCGGCTGCGGGACGCGCCGCGCCGGCTGATCGCCGACGTCCGCGCCTCGCTCCACCGCGACGCCTACCGCGAGGAGACCGTCGTGTTCGGCGCCTGGCTGGCGGCCGTCGTCGACGCCGTCGCCCCGCCCGCGCTGCGCACCGGACTCCGCGCCGACCTCGCCCGCAACCTCCTCGACCTGGTCGAGCAGGTCGACCTGACACCCCATCTGCTCGGCGACGGCAAGGACCGCATCGATGTCCACGGGCTCTTCGCCGCCCACCCGGGAATCCGGGCCGGCTGCGGCACCCGCCTGAACAGTTTCCTCGACGACATCCTCACCGAGACCAGTCCGGGGCTGATCCGGCTGGCCTGCGGCATGGACCAGCTGGTGCAGCGGCTCGCCGGCCGGGTCCGCGGCCCGATCTGGCTGGGCCAGGAGGTCACCGGCCTGGACGTCGCCCCCGACGAGGTGCGGCTGCGCGTCGGACGCGGCCCGCTGGCCGCGCTGCGCGGCGCCGACGTGGTGCTCTGCACGGTGCCGTTCTCGCTGCTGCGCCGGATGAGCCTCGGCGGCTTCGACGAGGACAAGCTGACCGTCGTACGGGAGGTGGACTACTGCCCGGCGACCAAGGTGGCCGTGCACGTCCGCGAGCCGTTCTGGGAGCGGGAGGGCATCCGGGGCGGCGCCTCCTTCAGCGGCGGCCTGATCCGGCAGACGTACTATCCCGCGCCCGCGGAGGACGCCCCGTCCGGCGCCGAAGGGCGCGGCGCGGCGCTGCTCGCCAGCTACACCATCGGCGAGGACGCCGATCTGCTCGGCCGGCTGCCGGACCGGCAGCGGCACCGCGTGGTCCTCGACGAGCTGGGCCGGATGCACCCGCAGGTGCTGCGGCGCGGCATGGTCCGGGGCGTGGCCAGCATGGCGTGGGGCGAGCACGAGTGGACCGGCGGCGGCTGCACCATCCGCTGGGGGCAGGACGCGGCGGCCTGCGAGGAGGAGCGCCGGCGGGCGGCCCGCCCGCAGGGGCGGCTGTTCTTCGCGGGCGAGCACTGCTCCTCCGAACCGGCCTGGATCGAGGGCGCGGTGGAATCGGCCCTGGAGGCGGTGCGGGCCATAGACCGGCGGTTCGGCGCCGGCGCCGTGGGCGCCGGCCGCGTCGCCCGGAGTCGGCTGGAGGCGGCGGCATGAGCGTCTTCGACACCCCGCGCGTGTACTTCGCCGGCACCGCGCAGACCAGGCTGCCCACCGGCCCGCGCGGGGCGGCCGGGGCCGGTCTGCTCGACCTGGGCACGAACACGGTCCTGCTGCCGGAGGGATTCGTGGACGGGACGGCCGCGTCCTTCCACGACCTGTTACGCGAACGGGGCGCGCTCGGCGGGCACTTCTCCGGCAACGGGCACTTCTCGGTGGACGCGCGGGTGACGGCCGTCGAGGGCCCGGAGCCCGCGGCCGCGGACGGCGATCCACTCGTGGGGCGGGCCGTGGACCTGTGGGGGCACTACAACCCGTATCTGGGCACGACGGCCAACCGGGCCCGGGTCTTCGACGTCGACCCGGCCTCGGCCTGGACCACGACGCTGATGACCGGCCGGTTCGCGCTCGGCCGCCGGGGCCGCTCGCACGACTCGGGGCATGTGTGCCTGGGTGACGTGACCGGCTTCCAGCCGCCGCGCTGGCATGCCTTCGACCCCTCGCCCGCCGTGCTGCACCAGTTCGCGGTCCCGGCGGGTCCCGCGCTCGACTGGCCCGAGGGCCCGGGACCCGGCGGCTGCTCCCCGGCGGCGACGGCGCTGCGGTCCGCCGCCGAGGCGTACGGCGGACTCCTGGTGCAGTTCACCCTGGAGGCCGCCGGTGAGCCCGGGAGCCCGGGGCACGGGTACGAGGGGCCCGGCGACGCCCCGCAGCAGTGGCGGCTGCGCGGGGTGATCGCCCCCTGGCGGCCGGAGGAGCCGCGCACGCATCCGGCGGGCCGGCTGCTCGTCCCGTACGGCGGGGCACGACGGGACGCGTGGATCTGCTCCGTGCGCGTGACGGACGGCGAGGCCGTGTTCAACCTGCCGTTCGGCCGGCCGGGGAACGGCGGCGACGGGGAGCTCGAGCTGCGTACGGCCGTCACGGACGAGCTGGTCGCCGTGCTGCCCGCTGCCGGGCCGGACGACCGGCTGGTCGTGGCGGTGCCGGTGACCGGGGCCGGCGGCGCCCGGGCCGCCGACGAGGGGCTGTGCCTGGTGGGCACGGACGGCACCGGCGGGCATGTCGTGTGGCTGCGGGAGCGCGAGCGGGTCGTCGTCACCGACGAGGCCGCGCTGCTCGTCGAGCACCCGGACCGGGAGCGCGGCGAGGACCACGCCGTGGAGATCGCGGTGCGGGCGAGCGTACGGGGCCGGCCGGCGGCCCACGAGGCCGTCGTCGTCCGCCAGTTCGCCAACCCACGGGCCCTGCCCGGCGCGCGGAGCGAGGACCTGGTGATCGTGGAGCTGCGCCCGGGCCGGCTCACGGACGGAAAGGACGCCGGTCCGGAGGCGCAGCCGGCGGAGTTCGCGGACGTGTGCCGGCTCGTGACCGACGAGCGGGGGCGGGGTTGGTTCACGCTGCGCGGAGCGCGCGCCGGGACGGCGCGCCTGCTGCTCACGGCCGACGCCGGCGAACTCCCGCCCTGCCCGGCCGAATCGCCCGGCGAATCGCCGGCCTCGGTGGCGTACGACGACGGGGACGCGCTCGGCTGGTGGGCGGGGGCGGGCGGGGCGCACGTCCGGGTGCTGCCCGACGACTGGCACCTCGACGCCGTACTGAAGGAGGAGGCGACCTTCGAGCTGCTGCACCGGGAGGTCTTCGCGGTCTACGAGCAGCTGTACCCGTTCATGCGCGACGAGGTGTTCAGCCTCGCGGACCGGTGCAAGGTCGAGACGTACGCGAAGCTGATCTGGCAGATGTGCGATCCGGCGAACCGGGACCGTACGTACTACATGCCGCCGACCCGCGACCTCACCCTGCCGAAGGCCCGGCTGCTCCTGAAGTACCTGAGGGCGCGCTCGGCCGCCGACGCGGTGCTTCCGGTCACCGCGCCGTCGCCCGCCGCGCCGGTGCCCCGGATCACGACGCGGGCGCAGCTGCGGGCGGCGCTGTGGCAGGCGGTCACGGTGGAGCTGGCGACCTCGCTGCAGTACCTGTACGCCGGGTACTCTCTGCCCACGCACGGCGCCGGTTTCGCGTACGTGCAGCGCGGGGTGTGGACGCCCCGGCAGCTGCGGCTGGCGTGCGGCGACGGCGGGGAGACGCTGAGCAAGGGGATCCGGGACAGCCTGTTCGAGGTGGCCCGCGAGGAGATGATCCACTTCCTGGTCGTCAACAACATCCTGATGGCGATGGGCGAGCCGTTCCACGTCCCCGCGATCGACTTCGGCACGCCGGGGCGGCTGCCGCTGCCGCTGGACTTCGCGCTCGAACCGCTCGATCTGGGCAGCGTGCAGCGGTTCGTCGCGATCGAGCGTCCCGAGCGGCTGGCCGGTGGCTCCGCAAGCGGCTCCTGCGGTCCCGGAGGCGAACGCGGCTGCGAGGGCGCGCCGTTCGGTTCGCCGAGCGAGCTGTACGCGGCGATCCGCGACGGGCTGACCCGGGTGCCGGACCTGTTCCTGGTGGACCGGGGGCGGGGCGGCGGCGAGCACCATCTCTTCCTGGGCCGGTCGGTCGACGCCCGCCACCCGGACTACCAGCTGGAGGTCGACGACCTGCCGAGCGCGCTGTTCGCCGTCGACTTCGTCACCGAGCAGGGCGAGGGCGGGGTGCTCGACGCGCCCGGTCCCGTACCCGAGTCGCACCACGACACCTTCGTACGGCTCGGCGAACTCCTCATGACCGAACGGGCGGACGGCCCCGGCGGGCAGGGCGCGCCGTGGCACCCCGCCTATCCGGCGCTGCGCAACCCGACCCTCGATCCGGCACACCCGGGCCGGGCGGCGGTCCGCGACCCGCACGCCCGGGAGGTGATGCGGCTGTTCAACCGCTGCTACTTCCTGATGCTCCAGCTGATGGTGCAGCACTTCGCGGAGAGCCCGGACGCGAGCCTGCGCCGTTCGCGGCTGATGAACGCGGCGATCGACGTCATGACGGGGATGATGCGGCCGCTCGCCGAGCTCCTGGTGACGCTCGACTCGGGCTGGCGGGGCCGCACGGCCGGCCCGTCCTTCGAGCTGGAGGAGCCGCCGGTGGCACTGGCCCGGCCCGATGTGGCCCGGCGGGCGTTCGCGCTGCGCTTCGGGCATCTCGCGCGGATGGCCGGGGAGTGCGCGGGGGTGCCCGACCGGGTGCCGGAGTTGATGACCTTCTACGCGGAGCAGTTCCGTGCCGGGTGGGGCGGACGGGCCGAGGGAGAGCGCTGAGCGATGAGCACGTACGAGAGGGACGCGGCGTACGGGACGGGCGCGGCGGTCGGGGCGGCTGCGGCACACGGGACGGGCGCGCCGCACGGGACGGGTGCGGCATATGGGACGGGCGCGCCGTACGAGACGGGCGCGCCGGTCGGGGCGGGCGCGCCGCACGGGGCGGGCCGGGGGTCCCTCGTCCTGGAGACGGACGTCCTGGTGGTGGGCGGCGGGCCGGTCGGTCTGGCGCTCGCGCTCGATCTCGCCTACCGCGGAGTGGACTTCACGCTGGTCGAGGCGGGCGACGGCACACCGGCCGAGCCACGGATCACGACGGTGGGGCCCCGCGCGATGGAGATGTTCCGCCGCTGGGGCATGGCCGACGTCCTGCGCGGCGCGGGCTGGCCGGACGACCACGCCCTGGACATCGCCTGGGTGACGGCGGTCGGCGGCCACGAGCTGCACCGGCTGCCGTTCGGCACGGTCGCGACCCGCCCGCGGCCCGAGCACACGCCGGAACCGGAGGCGATCTGCCCGCAGCACTGGATGGCGCCACTGCTCCTCGACCGGCTCGGCTGTCATCCGGACGGGCCGGTGCGGACCCACAGCCGGCTGCTCGGCTTCACCACCGGGCCGGGCGGGGTCACCGCCACGGTGGTCTCCGGCGGCGGCGTCCCCGTCGAGGTGCGGGCGGGCTATCTGGTCGGCTGCGACGGCGCCGGGTCGTTCGTGCGCAAGGCGTCCGGGATCGGGACGCCCGAACTGCACCCGCCACGGGTGCTGCGGAACATCCTCTTCCGGGCGCCCGAGCTGCCCAAGCTGCTCGGGCCGCGCGCCCCGCTCGTCCACTTCCTCACCTCGCCGACCGGGCTGCGCTATCCGCTGCGCGCGATCGACGGCCGCGGCGTCTACCGGCTGACCGCGCCGCCGAACGGCGAACCCGCGCTGACCGTCGTACGGCGCGCGGTGCCGCTCGACACCCCGCTGGAGATCGAGGCCGACGACGAGTGGCACCTGACCCACCGGGTGGCCGACCGCTACCGCTCCGGCCGGGTCTTCCTGGCCGGGGACGCGGCGCACACCCTGTCGCCGTCCGGCGGCTTCGGCATGAGCACGGGCGTCTGCGACGCGGCCGACCTCGGCTGGAAGCTGGCCGCCGCGCTGGCCGGCTGGGCCGGACCCGGGCTGCTCGACTCGTACGAGACCGAGCGCCGCCCGATCGCCGTGGCCGGGGTCGACGAGGCCAACCGGAACCTGCGCCGCACCCAGGAGCGGCGGATCTCGCCCGCGCTGCTCGACGACACGCCCCTGGGCGAGCGGGCCCGCGCCGCGCTCGGCCGGGAGCTGGCGGTCTCGGACGTGCGGCGCGAGTTCGACCGGCCGGAGATGCACTTCGCGTACCGGTACGCGTCCCCGGTCGTCGCGGTCGAGCCGGTCCGGCCGGTCCGGCCGGGAACGGGCGACGGTGGAACGCTGAACCGCTCCACCGCGCCCGGGACGCGGGCGCCGCACGTCTGGCTGGCCCCCGGGCGCTCCACACTCGACCTGTTCGGCCGCGAGTTCGTCCTGCTCGACCTCGGCGACGGTGCGGACGGCGGCCCGGAGCCGGTGGTACGGGCCTTCGCGGAGCGCCGGGTCCCGCTGCGGGTGGTGCGGTGCGCCGACCCGGAGGCCGTACGGCGCTACGAGCAGCCGTACGTGCTGGTCCGCCCGGACGGGCACGTGGCCTGGCGCGGCGCCCGGCCCCCCGTCGACCCGGCGGCGCTCGCGGACCTGGTGCGGGGAGCGGGCTCGCGGCGGGGAACGGACTCACTACGGGGACCGGGCACGGTGCGGGGAGCAGGCACGGTGAGGGGGACGGGCACGGTGCGGGGGACGGGCACGGTGCGGGAACGAGGCACGGTGCCGGGAGCCGACCCACCGCGGGGACCGGGCCCGGTGCGGGGAGCCGACCTGCCGCGCGAAGCCGTCCCACCGCGGGGACCGGGCCCACTCCGCGAAGCCGACCTGCCGCGCGAAGCCGACCCGCCGCGCGCAGCCAACCAGCCGCGGGGAGCCGCCGACCCGCCGCGCGAAACCAACCCGCCGCGCGCAGCCACCCCGCCGCGGGGAGCCGCCGACCCGCCGCGCGAAGCCGACCCGCCGCCCGCAGCCACCCCGCCGCGGGGAGTCGACCTGCCGCCGGGACTCGGTCTGCCGCCCGGAGCGGACGGATGAGCGTCGAGCGGCTGGACGACGGGGCGCGCGGGCTGCCCGCCTTCGAGCCGGCCCGGCTCGACCTGGCCGACCCGTACCCCGTCTACCGGCGCTACCGGGAGGCCGGGCCGGTGCACCCGGTGCGGGGCGCGCGGGGGCCGACGACCTGGTACGTCTTCGGGTACGCGGAGGTGGCGCGGGTGCTCGCCCGCCGGGAGTTCGGGCGGGTGGCCCCGGGCGCCGGGTCGGCGGCGCCGCTGCCGCCCGGGTACGCGGTCCTCCGCCAGGTCGTCGAGAACTGGCTGGTCTTCCTGGACCCACCTCGGCACACCCGGCTGCGGGCCCTGGTCACGCCGCCGCTCGGCGCCGGTCCGGTGGCGGAGCTGCGGCCCCGGATCCGGCGGCTCGCCCGCCGGCTCGCCGCGCCGCTGGCGGCGCGGGAGAGCGTCGACCTCGTCGCGGAGTTCGCGGCGCCGTTCCCGCTGCTCGTGATCTCCGGCGTGCTCGGCGTGCCCGAGGAGCGGCAGGCGTGGTTCCGCGAGCAGGCGCTGGCGCTGCAGCGGGCGGGCGGCACCCGGGGGGACGGCAGTGCGGCGGGGATGGCGGCGGCGGAGCGGGCGGCCGGGGAGCTCAGCGCCTTCTTCCGGCGGGAGCTGGACGCCCGGCGCGGGCCGGGGCGGGACCGGGGCGACCTGCTCTCGGTGCTCGTCCGGGCCGCCGACGAGGGGACCTCGCTGTCGCCCGAGGAGCAGTCGGCGACCTGCATCCACCTCCTGACGGCGGGCCACGAGACCACGACCGGGCTGATCGGCAAGGCGGTCCTGGCGCTGCTCGCCCGGCCGGAGCTGCGGGCCGGGCTGAGGGCGGATCCGGGGCTGTGGCCGGCGGCGGTGGACGAGTTCCTGCGGCACGACCCGCCGGTCCAGATGGTGACCCGCTGGGCACTGCGCGACACCGTCCTCGCCGGGCGCCCGGTCCGCGCGGGCGACCGGCTCGTCCTGGTCCTCGGCGCGGCCGGCCGTGACCCGGCGCGCTTCCCCGACCCCGACCGCCTGGACATCCACCGGGACGCGGCGCGGCACTGCGCGTTCGGCCTCGGCATCCACTACTGCGCCGGCGCGGCGCTCGCCCGCGCGGAGGCCGAGACCGGCCTCGCGGAGCTGCTCGACCGGCTCCCGGCCCTCCGCCCCGGGGCCCGGCCGCGGGTGGCGGTGCGCTACGCGCCGGACTGGGTGTTCCACGGGCCGGAGCGGCTCACGGTCACGGTGCGGGAGTGAAGGTGGAGGTGGAGGTCGGGGCCGAGGGCGTGGGGCCGGGCTCCGAGGGCGTGCCGCGGTGTTCCATGGTGCCGAGCACCAGGACGGCGAAGAGCACCGTGCCGATGATGAGCGCGAGCCCGATCGGGTTGTCGGGGTTGTACGTGTAGCGGTTGGTGCCCCACTTGCTCTTCTTGAACACCGGCTCGTGCGCATGGTCGGCGTCGCCCATCCCCCGGCTCCCCCTCATGTCCGAACGTCGGTCCGCCCGGCGCCAGGCTACTCTCCGCCTCATGACGCGGGACGCACGGCACGGCGCACAGGACGACGCCCAGTACGAGCACTGGCAGCGCACGTACGAGGAGCACCCCGGGATGTACGGGGAGGAGCCGTCGGCGCCCGCACGGTACGCGGCCGGCGTGTTCGCGGCGGCCGGCGCGGAGGAGGTTCTGGAGCTGGGCGCGGGCCACGGCCGGGACGCGCTGTACTTCGCCGGGCGCGGCTTCCGGGTCGTGGCGACGGACTTCAGTCCGGTGGGTCTGGGGCAGCTCGGCCGGCGCGCGGCGGCGGAGGGGCTCGCCGGCCGGGTCACCACGGAGGTGGTGGACGTGCGCGCGCCGCTGCCCTTCGGCGGCGGGTCGGCGGACGCCGTCTTCGCGCACATGCTGCTCTGCATGGACCTGTCGACGCGGCGGATCACGGAACTGGTCGCCGAGGTCCGCCGAACGCTGCGCCCGGGCGGCACCTTCGTCTACACCGTCCGGCACACCGGCGACGCCCACTGCGGCACGGGCGTGGCGCACGGCGACGACGTCTACGAGCACGGCGGCTTCGCGGTCCACTTCTTCTCGCGCGAGCTCGTCGACCGGCTCGCCGAGGGCTGGATCCTCCAGGAGGTGCACCCCTTCGAGGAGGGTGCCCTGCCGCGCCGGCTGTGGCGGGTCACGATGACGGTGCCGGCGCAGGGGCCCGCGTGACATCCGTACACCGACACCACAGGTCGGGCCCGGTGTGACGAGCGCAACGCCCGGCAGAGGGATCTTGACGATTTCCTGACGGCTTTCGGCACGACCCATATGGGTCCTTTGCTTACGCTGGCTCGACCGCCGTCCGTGCGATGGCCGAAACCCGACCACAGTAGTGCAACGGACAGCAGGAGTTCTCCGATGGCCATGCCACCCGATACCCGTACCAGCCGCCTGCGCGCATGGATGCTGGAAGGCCTGTCCGACATGGCCAAGGGGCGGCCGGGTGAGCCGCAGGCAACAGAACCGGCCAAGCTGGAGCACAAGGGGCAGCCCTGGTGGCGCGTCATGTGCCTGACCGGTGTCGACTACTTCTCGACACTCGGCTACCAGCCGGGCATCGCGGCCCTGGCGGCCGGTGTGCTCTCCCCCGTCGCGACGATCGTGCTGGTGATCGTGACGCTGGCGGGCGCGCTGCCCGTGTACCGGCGGGTCGCCGCGGAGAGCCCGCACGGCGAGGGCTCGATCGCGATGCTGTCGCGGCTGCTGTCCAAGTGGAAGGGCAAGCTCTTCGTCCTCACCCTGCTCGGCTTCGCGGCGACCGACTTCCTGATCACCATCACGCTGTCGGCGGCGGACGCCTCCACCCACCTGGTGGAGAACCCGCATCTCGAGTCGGCCCTGCACGACAAGCAGGTCCTCATCACGCTGCTCCTCGTGGCGCTGCTCGGGGCGGTGTTCCTCAAGGGCTTCCTGGAGGCGATCGGCGTCGCCGTCGCCCTCGTCGGCGTCTACCTCGCCCTCAACCTGGTCGTCGTGATCACCGGCCTGTGGGAGGTCCTCAACAACGGCCACCTCGTCACCGACTGGACGGCCGCGCTGACCGCCGAACACGGCAACGCCTTCGCCATGATCGGCGTCGCGCTGATCGTCTTCCCCAAGCTGGCGCTCGGTCTGTCCGGCTTCGAGACCGGTGTGGCCGTGATGCCGCACATCAAGGGCGACGCCGACGACACCGAGACCCGGCCCGCGGGCCGCATCCGCGGCGCCAAGAAGCTGCTGACCACGTCCGCGCTGATCATGAGCGTGTTCCTGATCGCCACGAGCTTCATCACCACCGTCCTCATCCCGCACCAGGAGTTCGAGTCCGGCGGCAAGGCCAACGGCCGCGCGCTGGCGTACCTGGCGCACGAGTACCTGGGCAACACCTTCGGCACGATCTACGACGTCTCGACGATCGCGATCCTGTGGTTCGCGGGCGCGTCGGCGATGGCCGGTCTGCTCAACCTGATGCCCCGCTACCTGCCGAAGTACGGCATGGCCCCGCACTGGGCCCGCGCGGTGCGCCCGATGGTCATCGTCTTCACGCTGGTCGCCTTCCTCGTCACATGGCTCTTCGACGCCGACGTGGACGCCCAGGGCGGCGCGTACGCGACCGGTGTGCTCGTGCTGATCTCCTCCGCCGCCATCGCCGTGACGATCGCGGCGCACCGGGCCGGCCAGCGCGCCCTGACCTTCGTCTTCGGCGCCATCTCGGCCGTCTTCCTCTACACGACCGTCGTCAACGTCATCGAGCGCCCGGACGGCGTGAAGATCAGTGCCTGCTTCATCGCCGGCATCATCCTGATCTCCTTCCTCTCGCGCCTCTGGCGCGCCTTCGAGCTCCGGGTCACCCACGTCGAGCTGGACGAGATGGCCGAGCGCTTCATCCGCGACATCTCGAACCGCACACCGCGCTTCATCGCGAACGAGCCGGACAACCGGGACGTCGCCGAGTACCGCGACAAGATCGAGCAGATCCGCAGCGACAACGACCTCGCCGGGCAGGAGGACTTCGTCTTCATCGAGGTGACGGTCACCGACCCGTCCGAGTTCGAGGCCGTTCTCACGGCGAAGGGCGAGGTCATGCACGACCGCTACCGCGTCCTCACGGTGGAGAGCTCCTCCGTCTCCAACGCGCTGGCCGCGCTGCTGCTGCACGCGCGGGACATCACCGGGGTCCGCCCGCACATCTACTTCGAATGGACCGAGGGCGACCCGATGGCCAACTTCCTGCGCTTCTTCCTCCTCGGCCGCGGCGAGGTCGCCCCGGTGACCCGCGAGATCCTGCGCGAGGCGGAACCGGACCGGACGCGGCGGCCGCGCGTACACGTGGGCTGATCCCCGACGGGCCGGGACCCCCGGGCATATACTCAACAATATGAATACTGAACGGCGCGAGCAGGTGGCGCCGCCGAGGGCCGCCTACCACCGGTACGTGGCCCTCGGCGACAGCCAGACGGAGGGCGTCGGCGACGGGGACGACGTCCGGGGCCTGCGCGGCTGGGCCGACCGGCTCGCCGAGACGGTCGCCCGGTCGAGCCCTGGGCTCCACTACGCCAATCTGGCGGTACGGGGCCGTCTCGCCGGTCAGGTACGCGCCGAGCAGCTCGGGCCCGCGCTCGCCCTGGAGCCCGATCTCGCGACGGTCGTCGCCGGCGTGAACGACCTGCTGCGGCCCCGCTTCGACGCGGACGAGGTCGCCGGTCACCTGGCGGCGATGTTCGCCGCGCTCACCGGGCGGGGTGCCCGTGTCGCGACGCTCACCTTCCCCGACCTCACCCGGCTGATCCCGGCGGCCCGTCCGGTCGCGCCCCGGATCACCGCCCTCAACGCGGGGATCCGCGAGGCCGCCCGGGCCCACGGCGTCACCGTCGTCGAGACCGCCGACCACCCGGCCGTCACCGACCCCCGTCTCTGGAGCCACGACCGCCTCCACGCGGCCCCACCCGGTCACGCCCGGATCGCCGCCGCGTTCGCCCACGCCCTCGAACTGCCCGGCACCGACGACTCCTGGTCCCGCCCCCTCCCCCCGCCCGGCGTCGCCCCGGCCACCGGCCTGCGCCGCGCGGGCGTCGAACTCGCCTGGGCGGCCGCCTTCCTCGGCCCCTGGCTCACCCGCCGCCTGCGCGGCCGCTCGTCGGGCGACGGCCGCACGGCCAAACGCCCGACGCTGCTGCCGGTCGCCTCCGGCTGACCTCCGTGTCCGCGCCGCCTGCGCGGGACGCCGGCCTCGCGCCATGGGACGACCGTGTCCACCTGGAGCGAGCGGGCCGACCCGGCCAAGGGATCAGCCCGCGATCGTCGAGCGGGCCGCGGCGATGCGGGCCGGGTCCCAGCCGCGGCGGGGGACGGAGTCCAGGAGGAGGCGGGTGTAGGGGTGTTCGGGGTGGTCGAGGACTCGGGCGGTCGGGCCCGACTCGACGATGCGGCCGTGGCGCAGCACCACGATCTCCTCGGTGATGTGCCGTACGACCCCGAGGTCGTGGGTCACGAAGAGGAAGCCGACGCCTGCCTCGCGCCGGATGCGGGCGAGGAGTTCGAGGATCTGGGCCTGGATGGAGACGTCGAGCGCGGCGACCGCCTCGTCGAGGACGAGGACGCGCGGTTCGGCGGCCAGGGCGCGGGCGATGGCGACGCGCTGGCGCTGGCCGCCGGAGAGGCGGCGGGGCAGTGCGGCGGCCTCGCGCGGGCCGAGGCCCACCTGGTCGAGGAGTTCGGCGACGCGGGCCCGGCGGGCGGCCGGGTCGAGGCGGAAGTGCAGCCGCAGGACCTCGTCGACGCAGTCGCCGACGCTGATCCGGGGGTCGAGGGAGAGGTACGGGTCCTGGAAGACCATCTGGATCTCGCGGGCCCTGGCGAGCCGTTCGGCCCGGCCGCGCGGGCGGGCGGAGCGGTCCCGGCCGTCGAGGGTGACCGTGCCGGCGTCGGCGCGTTCGAGGCCGACGAGCATCCGGACGCTGGTGGTCTTGCCGCTGCCCGACTCGCCCACGATGCCGAGGGAGGAGCCGGGCGCGAGGGAGAACGACACGTCGTCGACGGCGGTGTGGTCGCCGTACGTCTTGCGCAGTCCGCGCACGACGAGGCCGGAACGGGCGGTCACAGCTGGATCCCTTCGTCGGCGCGGTGACAGGCGGCGAGTCCGTCGCCGTGCGCCACCAGCGCGGGCACCTCGTCCGTGCAGCGCGCCACGGCGTGGGCGCAGCGGGCGGCGAAGGCACAGCCGGGCGGGGCTTCGGCGACGGAGACCGGGCGGCCCTCGATGGGGCGGGGCGCGGGCGCGCCGGGGTCGATGCGCGGGGTGCAGGAGAGCAGCCCGGCCGTGTAGGGGTGGCGCGGGCGGTCGAACAGCTCGGTGGTGGTGCGGGTCTCGACGATGCGGCCGGCGTACATCACGTACACCCGGTCGCAGATGGCGGCGGCGAGTTCCAGGTCGTGGGTGACGAAGAGGAGTCCGGTGCCGCGTTCGGCCTGGAGGCGGGTGAGGATCGCGATGATCTCGGCCTGGGTGGTGACGTCGAGCGCGGTGGTGGGTTCGTCGGCGACGATCAGGGCCGGGTCGCCGGCGAGGGCGGCGGCGATGACGACGCGCTGGAGCATGCCGCCGGAGAACTCGTGCGGGTAGCGGCGCAGGGCGCCGCGCGGGTCGCGGATGCCGACGGCCTCGAGGAGTTCGGCGGCGCGGGCGGTGGCCTTGGCGGCGGGGGTGCCGGCGGCGCGCAGGCCCTCGGTGACGAAGTCGCCGACGCGGCGCAGTGGGTTGACGGAGGCGCGCGGGTCCTGGAAGACCATGGCGGCCTTGCGGGCGCGCAGGTCGGCGAGGGCTCCGCGGTCGAGGGTGAGGACGTCCTGTCCGGCGACCCTGACCTGGCCGGTGGTGCGGGCCCTGGCGGGGAGGAGGCCGAGGACGGTGCGGCAGGCGACGGACTTGCCGGAGCCGGACTCGCCGACGAGGCCGACGGTCTCGCCGGGGGCGACGGTGAGGGTGACGCCGTCGAGGAGGGGGCGGGCGGCCTGTCCTTCGGGGAGCCGGAGGGTGAGCCGGTCGATCTCCAGGACGGGGGCGGCGCTGGGGCTGTGGTCGGTCATGGTGGTCCCGGTCGTGGTGGTCCCGGTCATGGTGGTCACCGCTCCCGCTTCGCGATCCGGTCGGCGATGCCCTCGCCGACGATGCCGAACGCGACGACGGCGAGGACGATGCAGAAGGAGGGCGCGAGCGCGGGCAGCAGGGCACCCTGCTGGAGCGCCGACTGGCCGTCGTTGATCATGGCGCCCCAGTCGGCGGTGGGCGGCTGGACGCCGAAGCCGAGGAAGGAGAGGGCGGCCAGGTCCATCAGGGCGTAGCCGAAGTTCATCGCGGACTGCGCGAACACGGTGGGCGCGATGTTGGGCAGCAGGTGGCGCAGGCAGATGGTCCAGCCGGACCAGCCCTGCACGCGGTACGACTCGATGTACGGACGGGCCTTCTCCTGCTGCGCGATGCCGCGGACCAGGCGTCCGACGTACGGGGTGTAGGCCACGGCCATGGCGATGACGGGCGCGGTCATGCCGGAGCCGAGCACCGCGACCAGCATGATCGCGAGGAGCAGCCCGGGGATGGCGAAGACCAGGTCCATGGAGCGGGAGAGCAGGGCGTCCGCCCAGCCGCCGCGCCAGCCGGCGAGCACGCCGAGCGCGGTGCCGAGCACGGTGGAGACGACCACGACGAGCAGCGGGCCGAGGAGTCCGGTGCGGGCGCCGTGCAGCAGCCGGGACAGGATGTCGCGGCCGGACTGGTCGGTGCCGAGCAGGTGGTCGCCGCCGGTGCCGACGAGGCTGGACGTCAGGTCCATGGCCTCGGGGTCGTACGGCGCGAGCAGCGGGGCCAGGGCGGCGACGAGGACGAGCGCGACGAGCACGAGGAGGGCGGCCGTGAACATCGGGCCCTGGCCGAGGGCCCGCAGCCGGCGCAGGCCGGGGCGGCGGCTCAGCGGGGCGGCGTCCGTGTCGGCCCCGCCCGGGCCGGCTGCCCCGGGGTGTGCGGTGAGGGTCATGAGGTGCCTTCCCCGTGGAGGGTGAGCCGGGGGTCGATGAGGGGGGCGAGCAGGTCGACGGCGAGGTTGACGAGGACGAAGGCCGCGACGCTGAGCAGGGTGACGGCCTGCACGACGGCGAAGTCCTGGGCGCTGACGGACTGGACGAGCAGCGAGCCCATGCCGGGCACGTCGAAGGCGGTCTCCACGACCGAGGTGGTGACGAGGAGTCCGGCCAGCATCGTGCCGCCGACGGTGACGACGGGGCCGAGGCTGTTGCGCAGCACGTGCCGGCGGATCACGGTGCGCCCGGCGACGCCGCGGGCGCGGGCCACGTCGACGTGTTCGCGGCCGAGTTCGTCGAGCATCGCGGAGCGGGTGACGCGGGCGAGGAGTCCGGCGAAGGTGGTGGCGAGGGCGAACGCGGGCAGCGTGAGGTGGTAGAGCCGGTCGCCGAACCCGTCGGGGGTGCCGCCGGGGCCGGGGAACCAGCCGAGCTGTACGGAGAAGAGCGAGACGAGCGCGATGGCGCTGACGAACGACGGGGTGGCGGTGGCGACTCCGGTGCCGATGAGCACGATCCGGTCGACGAGGCCGGGGCGCAGCGCGGCGAGCACGCCTGCGGCGACGCCGCCGGCCGCGACGAGGACGGCCGAGTAGCCGACGAGCAGGAACGTGCCGCCGAGCCGGGAGCCGAGCAGCGTCGAGACGTCCTGGTGGTACTGGGCGGAGCGGCCGAGGTCGCCGTGGAGGACGCCGCCGAGCCACTTCGCGTACTGCACGAGCAGCGGGTCGTCGAGGTGGTACTCGGCGCGCAGCGCGGCCACCGTCTGCGGGGTCGCGGGGCGGCCGTGCAGCAGGAAGGTGACGGGGTCGCCGGGCGCGAGGTGGACCGAGGCGAAGACGACGAAGGAGGTGACGAGCAGGACGCCGAGGAGTCCGGCAAGCCGGCCGAGGCCGTAACGGAGCACGGGGTGGCGCAGTATCGGGCTGCGGAGCTTCGGGGCGGTCTTCATCAGGACGCGGCGCCGATCGTCGCGGCCCAGGGGTAGTAGAGCTGGGCGATGCCGGTGGGGGCGCCGGTGACGCGGCTGCCGAGGAAGACGGAGAACGGGGCCTCGTAGACGGGGATGACGGGCAGCTCGCGCATCGTGATCGTCTGCAGTTCGGCGGTGAGGTCGGTGCGGGCGCCGGGGTCGGCGGCGGCGTTGGCGCGGTCGAAGGCGTCGTCGTAGACGGGGTCGGACCAGTTGCCGTAGTTCCCGAAGTCGCCGGTGCGCAGGTACTGGTAGAACTCCAGCGGGTCGGGCGTGTTGTCGTAGCCGTTGGTGATGACCAGGTCGAGTCCGTTGCGGGCGTTCTTGTCGACGAAGATGCTGCTGTACGCGTCGGGGGCGACGGCCTTGAGCTGGACGTCGAGGCCGATCTGGCGGCCGGCCGCCTGGACGGCGTTGGCGACGACGCTGATCTCGGGGGCGAGGCTGCTGGTCACCAGGGTGACCTTCTTGCCGGTGGCGCCGGCGTCCTGGACGAGCTGCTTGGCCTTGGCCACGTCGTACACGGGCTCGGGCAGTTCCTTGAAGATCTCGTCGGTCTTCTCCGGGACGAGCGCCCAGGCGCCGCGCGCGGCGGGGGCCTTGGCCGGGATGCCGATGCCGCCGGCGGCGGCCTTGATGATGTTCTTGCGGTCGAGCGCCATGGACAGTGCCTGGCGGACCTTGAGGTCGCCGAGGGTGCCCTGGAAGTTCAGGACGGCGAGGTTGGCGGCGGCGGTGTTGGGGCCGAACCAGAGCTTGCCCTTGGGGGTGGTGCGCAGCCGGTCCAGGGAGGACGAGGGGACCATGTAGCCGCCGTCGGCGGTGCCGGAGAGGAAGGTGTTGGTGCGGGCGGCGGAGTCCTCGACGAAGGTGAAGCGGACGGTGTCGGTCTTCGGCGTGAGCTTCTTGTCCCAGTAGCCGGGGAACTTCTTGAGGGTGATGGACTCGCCCTGCTGCCACTTGTCGAGGGCGTAGGGGCCGGAGCAGTTGACCTTGCCGCCGGGGACGCCGTACTCCTTGCCGGCCCTGGCGAGGAAGGCGGCGCTCTCGATGGTGCCGGGCGAGGCGGCCATGAGCTCGTTGAGCAGGACGTCCGGCTTGGTCAGCCGGAGCGTGACCTGGAGGGGGCCGGTCTTCTCGACGGTCTTGACGTTCTTGAAGGCGGAGCCCCAGGGCGAGCCGGTGGCCGGGTCCATCTGGCGCTTGAGGGAGGCGGCGACGTCGTCGGCGGTCATGACCGTGCCGTCGTGGAACCTCACGCCGGACCGGAGGTCGTACACCCAGGTCAACGGGTCGGGGTTCGCCCACTTCACGGCGAGGCCGGGCTCGATCCTCAGGTCGGGGGTGACCCGGAGGAGCTGCTCGCAGACGTTGGCGAGGACGGTGTTGGGCGGGTAGTCGTACGCCTGGGCGTAGTCGAGGGTGTACGGCTCCGCGTAGAGCGACCAGGTGAGCGAGGGCAGCGGGCCCTTGGCCGCGGGCGAGAGCGGGGTGACGGTGTAGCCGCCGGCCGCGCCCGCGGGCTTGGTGGCGCCGGAGCAGGCGGTGGCGGTGACGGCGAGCGCGGCGAGGAGCAGACCGAGTCTGGGCATGCGCAAGGAGACCCACCCCTTTACGGGTGTCGGACGGGCACTGGGGATGGTGGAGCCAGGCGGGGGGAATGGAGCGAGTATTGATGCGGGAACGTTCCCGCACAAGACTCTGCGGCGACTTTGCGGGAACGGTTTTGCAGAGGTCACGGAGGTGGCAGCATCTCCGCATGACCACACGTGAAGGGCAGCCGGGACCGCCCGCTCCGCGGGTGCGGCTTGTCGACGTGGCGCGGGAGGCGGGCCTTTCGAAGACCACCGTCTCGGCGGCGCTCAACGGCACCGGCCGGCTCTCCCCCGCCGTACGCGAGAAGGCCGTCGAGACCGCGCGCCGGATGGGCTACCGGCCCAACGCCACCGCGCGCCAGCTGCGCGCCGGACGGGCCCGGCTGATCGGCTACGTCGTCGGCGAGTTCGCCGGCGAGCCCTGGGCGTATCTGGACTCGCCGTACTTCGCGCGGCTCACCAGCGCGACGGCGTCCGCGGCGCTCCGGCACGGGTACGCCCTGGTGATGCTGCCGGCGGGAACGCTGCAGCGGGAGTGGGCGGACCTGCCCCTGGAGGCGGTGATCGTCGCCGATCCGGTCGAGGACGACCCTCTCGTGGAGGACTTCCTCGCCGCGCGCATCCCGGTCTTCAGCGACGCCTCGGTCGCGGACCGGCCGGGCGCCCACTGGGTCGACCTGGACGCCGACGCGGCCGTACGGGAGTCACTCGACCATCTGCGCGACCGCGGCGCCCGGCGGCCCGCGCTCGTCCTGCCCGACAGCACGACCCGCTTCCACCGCCAGATGCTCGCCGCCTACCGCGCGTGGTGCGCGCGGCACGGGGCCGAGGAGCTGGTGACCCTCGTCCCCGAGCCGGGCAACGGTCCGGTGGTCCGGGCCGTCGAGCGGGCGCTGGCGGGCGAGCCCCGGCCCGACGCCCTGTTCGTGGTCGCGGAGGCCAGCCCGCCGCTGGTCATGGACGCGGCCCGGCGGGCCGGCCTGGCCGTGCCCGGCGAGCTGCGGGTGGTGTGCGTCAGCGAGGACGAGTCGGCCGCGCACGCCGATCCGCCGGTGAGCACGCTGAGCCTGCGCCCGGCGGACGTCGCCGAGGAGGGGATAACGCTGCTCGTGGCGGCCCTGGAGGGCGTGGGCAGCACGCCCCCCGGCGTGCTGCTCACCGCCCGGCTCCAGGTGCGGGCCTCGTCGTGACCCGGTCATGACGCCCTGACACGCGCACACCGGGACTCACACCCCGTGGACCCGGGCGCCGCCGACGAAGGTCTGCTCCACGCGGGCCTCGGCGATCTCCTCCCGCGGCGCGGTGAGGATGTCGCGGTCGAGGACGACGAGGTCCGCGAGGTGGCCGGGGCGCAGGCTGCCCGCGTCGTCGTGGCCGTTCACGTGCGCGGAGCCGGCCGTGTAGGCGGCGAGGGCGGTGGGGAGGTCCAGGCGCTGTTCGGCGAGGAAGACCCGGCCGTCGGTGGCGCCGGGCTCGGCGCGGTTGACCGCGACGTGGATGCCGGCGAGCGGGTCGGGGCTGCTGACCGGCCAGTCGCTGCCCGCGACCAGGGTGGCGCCGGCGCGTACGAGGTCGCCGAACGGGTACTGCCAGGCGGCGCGCTCGGGGCCGAGGAAGGGGATGGTCAGCTCGTCCATCTGCGGCTCGTGCGCGGCCCACAGCGGCTGGATGTTGGCGAGCGCGCCGAGCCGGGCGAAGCGGGCGATGTCGTCGGGGTGCACGACCTGGAGGTGCGCCAGGTGATGCCGGTTGCCGCGGCGTCCGTTGGCGGCGATCGCCGCCTCGATCGCGTCCAGGGCCTCGCGCACGGCGCGGTCGCCGAGCGCGTGGAAGTGCACCTGGAAGTCGAGGGCGTCAAGGGCGGTGACGTGGCCGCGCAGCGCCTCGGGGTCGACGAAGCTGAGGCCGGTGTTGGCGGTGGCGCAGCCGCAGCCGTCGAGGTAGGGGCTGGTCATGGCGGCGGTGAAGTTCTCGGCGATGCCGTCCTGCATGATCTTCACGGAGCCGGCCCGGAACCGGCCGAGGCTCAACTCCTTGCGCAGCGCCACGAGTTCGGGGATCTGCTCGGCGCCGCGCGCCCGGTCCCACCACAGCGCGCCGGTGACCCGGGCGGTGAGGGTGCCGTCGGCGGCGGCCGCCATGTAGGCGTCGGAGGGGTCGGGCTTGCCGCTGAACTCACCGAGGAGGGCGTCCTGCCAGCCGGTGACGCCGAGCGAGTGCAGCAGGGCCTGGGCGCGCAGCAGTCCGGCGAGGCGGTCGGCCTTCGTGCCGGCCGGGACGTGCCGGGAGACCAGGGCGGCCGCGCCCTCCTGGAGGACTCCGGTAGGGTTGCCGTCGGCGTCGCGCTCGATCCGGCCGTCGGCCGGGTCGGGGGTGTCGGCGGTGATCCCGGCGAGCTCCAGGGCCCGGGAGTTGACCCAGGAGCCGTGGTGGTCGCGGTTGACCAGGCAGACGGGGCGGTCGGGGACGAGCTCGTCGAGCAATTGCCGGGTGGGCAGGCCGCCTTCGAAGCTCTCCATCGACCAGCCGCCGCCGGTGATCCACTCGTGGTCGGGGTGGGCGGCGGCGAAGCCGGCGATGATCCGGCGGTAGTCGTCGACGCCGGTGGTGCCGCTGAGGTCGCACTCGGCCAGCTCCACGCCGCCGTACACGGCGTGGATGTGCGAGTCCTGGAAGCCGGGGATCAGCAACTTGCCGGTGAGGTCGACGACTTCGGTCGACGGGCCGATGAGATCGCGCACCTCGTCGTGGCCGACGGCGGTGATCCGCTCGCCGGTGACGGCGAGGGAGGTGGCCCGGGTGCGGGCGGGGTCGCCGGTGAAGACGGGGCCACCGGTGAAGACCAGGTCGGCCGTGCTCATGTGCGTACTCCTGGAAGGTGAGGGGGCCCGGCACGGGGGCCGAGGCGAGGTGCGTCATGGAACAGCCGTCGCCGTCAACACGTCAAGGGTGTTGTCGTAAGGTGTCCCCGGGTAGGGTCCGGTCATGGCCGAACGAGTTGTTCCGGAGGACCGGCGGCAGCGCCGCCGCCCCACCAAGCAGGGCACCGTGCTCTCCGAGCGGGTGATCGTCGAGACGGCGCTGCGGCTGGTCGCCCAGCACGGCGCGGAGGCGCTGTCCGTACGGCGCCTGGGCGCTGCCCTCGGCGCCGACCCCAGCGCGCTCTACCGCTACTTCCGCAACACCGACGACCTGCTGCTCGCCCTCGCCGACGAGATGGTCGGCCTTGCGCAGGCGGGCTGGCGGCCGACCGGGGACTGGCGCGCCGACCTGCACGCCATCGCCTCGCGCATCCACGCCGCCTACCTCGCCCACCCGCAGGTCGCCGCGCTCGCCGCGCACCGCACGACCGGTCGCACGCACGAGGCCCGCGCCGTCGAGGCGATCCTCGGCGTGCTCCGCCGCGCCGGCTTCCCGGACGCGGAGGCGGTCCGGATCTACCATGCCTTCGTCGACCAGGCCCTCGCCTTCGCCGCCCTCGACGCCGCCGCCCAGGCCCTCCCGGAGCCGGCCCGCGAGGCCGACGAGCAGGTCTGGCACGACGCGTACGGCAAGCTCCCCGCCGACACCCACCCGAACGTGGCGGCGACGTTCCCGCTGCTGGCGGCGGACATGCGGGACAGCGGCCACCCGTTCGCCCTCGAGCTGATGCTGGACGCGGTGGGCGCGAGGCTGGCGGCGCTCGGGAAGGGGTAGGGGCGCTGGGATCCGGTACGGGGACGGACGGGACCTCTTACGTCAACACCATTGACGGTAATCCGTCCCCCCGGGTCTCATGGCGGCACTTCGACAGGCCCGTGGCCCGCAGGCCCGCCTCCGCGATCCGAAGGAGCACCCCGCATGGACCCCGTACACGCGCTCCGGGACGCCTCGCCCACCCCCTTCTGGCTGGACGACGCCGACCACCGGCCGCCCGCCGCGCCCGCTCTCGTGGGCGCCGTCGACTGCGATCTGCTCGTGGTCGGCGGCGGCTACAGCGGGCTGTGGACCGCGCTGATCGCGAAGGAGCGGGATCCGTCCGCCGATGTGGTGCTGATCGAGGCGGGCGAGGTCGGCGCCGCCGCGTCCGGGCGCAACGGCGGCTTCTGCGAGTCGAGCCTCACGCACGGGCTCGGCAACGGGATCGCCCGCTGGCCCGGTGAGATCGCCCGGCTCGAACGGCTCGGCCGGGAGAACCTCCAGGCCATCGAGGACACCGTCACCAAGCACGGCATCGACTGCGACTGGGAGCGCACCGGCTCACTGGTCGTGGCGACCGAGCCGTACCAGCTCGCCGGCCTGACGGAGGAGGCCGAGGCCGCCGCGCGGTACGGCGCCGAGGTCGCGCTGCTCGACGAGGCGGCCGTGCGCGCCGAGATCGACTCGCCCGCGTTCCTCGGCGGCGTGTGGAACAAGGACGGCGTCGCCATGGTCAACCCGGCCCGGCTCGCCTGGGGACTCAAGCGGGCCTGCCAGGAGCTGGACGTCCGGGTGTACGAGCACACGCCGGGCACCGGGCTCACCGAGGACGGCGCGCGGATCGCGGTGTCCACGCCGTATGGCCGGGTGCGCGCCCGGCGGGTGGCGCTGGCCACCAACGCGTACCCCTCGCTGCTCCGCCGGCACCGCCCGTACACCGTCCCGGTCTACGACTACGCGCTGATGACCGAGCCCCTGACGGACGATCAACTCGCCTCCGTGGGCTGGCGGAACCGGCAGGGCTTCGCCGACTGCGCCAACCGCTTCCACTACGTCCGGCTGTCCGCCGACAACCGGATCCTGTGGGGCGGCTTCGACGCCGTGTACCGCTACGGCGGCGGCGTGCGCGCCGAACGCGACCAGCGCCACGAGACCTTCGCGACCCTGGCCCGGCACTTCGCCGAGACCTTCCCGCAGCTCGCCGGCGTCCGGTTCAGCCACGCGTGGGGCGGCGCCATCGACACCAGCACCCGCTTCTGCGTCTTCTTCGACACCAGCCACCGCGGCCGGGTGGCGTACGCGGCCGGCTACACCGGCCTCGGCGTGGGCGCCACCCGCTTCGGCGCCGAGGTCATGCTCGACCTGCTGGCCGGCGAGCGCACCGAGCGCACGTCCCTGGAGCTGGTACGCCGCAAGCCGCTGCCGTTCCCGCCCGAGCCGGTGCGCGCCCTCGGTATCGGCATCACCCAGTGGTCCCTCGCCCGCGCCGACGCCCACGAGGGGCACCGCAATCTGTGGCTGCGCGCCCTGGACCGGGTGGGCCTCGGCTTCGACAGCTGATCCGTCGTCCGGTTAACCGGTTCGCCGGTTCGCCGGTTCACCGGTTCGCCGGTTCACCGGTTCGCCGGTTCGCCGGTTCGCCGGTTCACCGCGGATTCGGCCACCGACTGCCGTCCGTTGGCGCGGTGTTGGGCCGGGCGCCGGGTGCCCGATGTGCGCTGTGCCCATGGCCGGCAAGCGAGCACATCACCGGTGGTACGCGGCGGTGCTGACCGCCGCCCTGGTCGTCGGCGCCTGCGGTACGCGCGGGGACGCGGCCCAGGGCGGCTGCGTGTCCTCCGTCCCGTACGTCTCCGGGACCGGCGGCCACGCCGCGTACCGCATCCCGGCCGTCGTCCGCACCCGCGCCGGCACCCTGCTCGCCTTCGCCGAAGGCCGGCTGCGGGGCGCCGGGGACGCGGGCGCCGTGGACATCGTGCTGCGGCGCTCGACCGACGGCGGCTGTACGTGGGGACCGCAGCGGGTGGTGGCCGCGGGGCACGGGAACACCCGGGGCAATCCGGCACCGGTCGTCGATCCGGCGAGCGGCGACGTGGTCCTGCTCTCGACGGGCAACGCCGGCGCGGTGACGGAGTCGACGATCCTGGCGGGACGGGTGACGGCGGCGCAGGGGCGCCGGGTGTACGTGCAGCGCAGCGCGGACGACGGGCGCGGCTTCTCGGCGCCCCGGGACATCACGTCCACCGTGAAGCGGGCCGGCTGGCGCTGGTACGCGACGGGGCCCGGCCACGCGGTCGCCCTCCGCGGCCCGCACGCCGGCCGGCTCGTCGTGCCCGCCGACCACTCGGCCGCTCCCCCGCCGGGCTCGCCCGGCAGCGGCCGCGAGCCGCGCTGGTACGGGGCGCACGCACTGCTCAGCGACGACGGCGGACACAGCTGGCGGATCGGCTGGGCGGACGAGTCGTACGAGGGCACGGTCGACACCAACGAGACGGCGGCGGCCGAACTCCCGGACGGGCGCCTCTACTTCACGGCCCGCGACCAGCTCGGCAGCAGCCCCGGCAACCGGGCCGACAGCACGTCGAGCGACGGCGGCGCGAGCCTCGACCGGCCGTTCGCGCCACAGCCCGCGCTCGACGCCGTACCGGTGGTGGAGGGCGGCCTGCTGGCTCTGGACTCCAGCCGGCTGCTCTTCTCCGCGCCCTCGGTGCCGACCGCCCGCCGCGATCCCGCCCTCTGGACCGGCCCGGACGGCGGCCGCGCCTTCGCCCCGGCGCTCACCCTGTCGCACCGCCCGGCCGGCTACTCGGACCTGGTCCGGGTGGACGCGCGGACGGTGGGGGTGCTGTACGAGACGGGCGAGCGCGGCCCCTACGAGACGATCGTCTTCCGGCGCGTGCCGCTCGCGGCGCTCACACCGTGAAGGGGCTCACGGACGGATCTCCCGGGCCTCGAACCGGCCCTCGCCCAGGACCAGGACGAAGGAGACCTGCTGCCCTTCGGAGAGGGCGGGCCCGCCCTCGATGTCCTCGGCGCGGAAGAACACCGGTTCCTCGGAACCGACGGCGAGGACGAAGCCGTAGCCGGCCCCGCGGTCGTAGGACTGGACGAACCCGACGCTCCTGCCCGTTTCCATGGGGGATCCCTTCCGTCGCGAGGGGGTGTCCGGTACCGATACCCCCTGCGACGTCCGGGATCCCGCCCTGTCGCCTGGACGCCTCGGACTAGATCCCCGGGATCTGGCGGGCGTGGAAGGCCGCGCGGACCGCGTCCGCGGCGCCCTGGCCGTACATCTTCTGCGCGGTGGCGATCGTCTGCTTGGCCGCGTCCTCGAAGGAGGTGTCCGGCTTGAAGCCGAACTGGGCGTTCACGATGATCCGGTCGGCGGTCCGGGCGCCGAGCGCGCCGCGGACGTCCCACAGGGCGCGGGACCAGATCTCGCCGTCGGCGTGCACCTCGCCCACCCGGTCGGCGTAGACCTTGGTGCCGTCGACCCGGCGCAGGCAGTGCGGGGCGGTGCTGTACGGGACGGAGTCCCAGTCGGCGACGCAGGCGAGGTCCGTCTTCACGGGCCAGCCGTAGCGGGCGGCGGCGTTGCTGCCGACCTCGACGGCCAGGTAGTCGCCGAACGCCTCGCCGATCGCGCCGGCCTCCGGCGAGCTGCCGAAGCCGTGGACCTGGGCCTCGTGCACGGAGTGGCCGTACTCGTGGACGACGACCTCGGCGTCCTCGGCGTCGTCGACGCCGCCCTTGCCGAAGCGGATCTCGTCCTTCTTGTCGGTGAAGAAGGAGTTGTCCGCGCCCCACTGGCTGATCCGCACCGGCATCGGCCGGTTGTTGGCGCCCGGCAGCTCGCTGCCGAAGCCGAGGCCCTGCAGGTACTCCTGGGCCTCGTTGACCCAGAAGTACGCCATGACCTGCTCGAACTGGTCGTCGTGCCGGTTGTACGAGGCGGCGTCGGCGACCTTCGCGGGCGCGCCCGTCTCGGAGCGGACGTAGGCCCAGCGGCCGGAGAGCCCACCGCTGCCGTCCAGGTTGCGCAGGGCGACGGTGGTGTACGCGGACGCGGGGACGGCGTCGGCGGCGTCCTTGTTGTCGGTGAGCGTCTGGTCGCCCGAGGACTGCACGGGGTTGACCATGAAGACGCGGGCCTGCGGACCGGCGGCGGCCGGGGCCGCGCCGGTGGCGGAGGCGAGACCGGCCGGGGCGATCAGCGCCACGGTGGCGGTGGCCGCGGCGATCAGGCCGCGGGATGTGCGGCGTGCCATCAACGTCCTCCCGTTGGGTGGGATGTGGGGGTCGTCAGGGGGGTGGTGTGGTGCGGCCGTGATCATCGCCCAGGGACGGGGCCCGCGTCGAGGGTTCGGTCGCTCAGGTTTTCGAAACCGCCGGTTCAGGGCAGCAGGGCCGGCCGGGCGTTGCGGGCCAGGGTGTGGGCGAGCTCCGGCCACCAGGCGCCGGCCGGCGGGTCGACGATGCCGTACTCGGGGTCGGTCGTGCCGCCGGTGCCACGGGTGCAGCTGCCGTCGGACTCGCCGACGACCTTCACGTACAGATAGGCGTCGGCGAGCGGCACCCCGGTGTCGGCGGTCGGGCGCGGCCCGATGCCGCGGCCGGGTGGGTTGCACCAGGTCTCGGCGTCACCGGAGTACGCGCCCGGGGCCGGGGTCCAGGGGCCGAGGCCGTTGCGGCTGGTGTCGACGACGAAGTGGGGCAGCTCGGTGGTCGCCGGGTTTCCGACGGCCTGGTCGTACCAGGCGTCCGTCCAGTGCCAGGTGCTCGGGTCGTCGGGGTCGACCGCGTTGCCCGGCCGGCCGTCGTTGGGCGCGGCGGAGGAGTAGTACTGACCGGCGCACCAGTCGGTGTGGCCGCGGGCCCACTCCGGGCCCCGGGTGGCGAACCAGACGCACTTCGCGACCCAGGTGCCGTAGCGGTCGAGACGGTCGGTCGGCAGGAAGTTGGAGACGTTCAGGGAGAAGCCGTCGGCGTGCCCGACCCCGGCGTCGACGAGGCGCCGGGCCATGTCGCCGACGCCCCGCCACTTGTTGTTGCCGCCGTCGAGGTAGACGGCGGTGCCGGGGCCCGCCGCCTTGAGGGCCGTCACGGCGTAGTCGAGGTCGGCGAGGCGGGCGGCGGTGAGCACGCCGGTCGGATCGACGGATCCGGCGCAGTCCTTGGGCAGCAGGGCGAGCCCGTCCGGCTCCAGGACGACGAGGGCGGGGCCGGCGCCGATGCCCGTGGCGAGCCCGTCGATCCACTCCCGGTACGCGGCGGAGGACGGCGCCCCGCCGGCGGAGTAGCTGCCGCAGTCGCGGCCGGGGATGTCGTACGCGACGATCACCGGCACCTGGCCGGCGGCCCTGGCCCTGCCGAGGAGCGCGGCGGCTTCGTCACGGACCTGTGCGGCGCTGCCGCCGGTGAACCAGGTGGCCTGCGGCAGTTGCGCGAGCCGCGCCATGGTGGCCGCGCCGGCGGTGTCGCCCGCCTGCTCGTCGGCGGCGGCCTGCCGTGCGGCCCGGCTGCCGGGGTCCACGTAGAAGCGGGTCGCGGTGGTGAGCGGCCCTGCGCTGGTGGCCGTGGGGGTGGGGGTCGCCGCGGTGGTGGCGGTGGCGGGGGCCGTGGCCGTGGAGGTCGCCGCGGTGGTGGCCGCGGCGGGGGCCGTGGCCGGGGCCGGTTCCTCGGCCCGGGCCGTCGGGCCCGTGGCCATCCAGGCGGCGCAGACGGCGAGCGCCGCCGCCAGGGTGGCGGTGCGCCGCCCCCGAATCCGGTACGTCATCAAGACCCTCCTTGGCGTGATCATGAGCAGCCTAAGCGGCCTTGATCATCAAGGGGCCGGAACCGGTGCATCCGCTTGGACGGCGCGCCGCGCGCCCGGGCGCGCGCCCGGGGCAAGGAGGCACGGAGCGGGCGCTCAGCCCTCGCGGCTGCTCTCGTCCCTGAGCCAGGTGTCGAAGTCCCGCGCACGGATCGCCTTGCGCGCCCCCCGGCGCGCCACGAGCGCCGCCGTGACGAAGACGATCAGGGCGGGCAGCAGGGTGGGGTCGGCGCGCAGCAGGGCGCGCAGGTCGCCGAGGCCGGTACGGGCCGTGGGGGCGTCGCCCCCGCCCGGCGTTCCGGCCGCCTCGCGCTGCTGTTCCTCCAGTTGGGCGGTGGAGGTGGCGGCCCGGATCCGGCGGCGGATCAGGTCGGGCCAGGTCCGGGGCGGACGGACCACGACCCGGGCGGCGCGGACCACGGCGCGCTCGGCCGGACCGAAGGCGAGGGAGGCGGCCAGGTCGTCGGCCATCAAGGGCGGCAGGGCGGCGATCCGGGCGTGCCCCTCGCCGGACATGGCGATCACCCCGCGCCCGAACAGCCCTTCCCGCACCGCGGGAAGCCGCTGCCACACCTTGTAGTAGGCGCGCACGGGCCAGGAGCAGCCGCTCATCGGCAGCTGCCGCTCCGGCGCGGCCGCCAGCACCGGGCCCGGGCCGGCGAGAGCGGCCGTCAGGGCCCGCACGTCGGCTGCGCCGAGCTCCACGTCGGCGTCCACGTAGATCCGGGGGAAGCCGCGGGCGTGTGCGTCGCCGAGCCGCAGGGCCTGGTGCTTGGAGGGGACGGGGGTCTCGACGACACGCACGCGCGGGCCGTATCCGGCGGCGACGGCCGCGGTGGCGTCCGTACAGCCGTTGCACACGACCAGGACGTCGAACTCGCCGTCCCGCGCGCCGTCCAGGAGGCCGTCGAGGAGCCGGGCGAGGGTGCGTTCCTCGTTGTGGGCGGGGATCACGATGCTGGGCACGTGCACAGTATGACCAACGCGTCCGACTCTTACAGTTCCTTCAAGTATCGGTAGGAGTTTCACACAACTCCTGGATGGCCTGCCCCAGTTGGTCTAGATTGAGCGCTGCCGGATCCGCTCGGTCGCGAACACATCGTGTCCCGGGCGGATTCTGCGTCCTGTGCGGACCCGGCCGTGGCTGGGGAGACTTGCGACTCGGTCCGCATTGTTCAGTCAGGCGGAAGAGCCGCGTACCCTCGCCGACCGTCGCCGACCTTCCCCTGTCCGCTGTCCGTGAGCCGTGCGCTCGTGGGCGCGTCGGGGGCAGGTGCGTCGGTGGCCCGTGCCGGGGTGCGTGCGAAGCGCCCTTGGGGGGAATGGATGACCGTCCTGCCGGTCACGCATGAGCGGCATCGTGTCGAATCCACACACATCGACCACTCAGATCACGCGGAGCACAGCGAACACGCGGAGCACGCTGATCATTCGGAACTCTCCGGCCGTTCCGACGTCCACCGCCTGTGGTGGCGGAGGAGACATCAGCTCGTGCTGCTGGCCGCCGACCTCGTCGGGGCCGTGGCCGCGGCGCTGCTCGTGCTGCGGGCGGGCGGTCACTGGCCGGTCGTGCTCGGACTGCCGCCGTCCTGGGTCCTGGCGACGGCCTCGCACCGGGGCTACGCGGCGGCGTCGTTCGGCTCCGGGAGCGAGCTCTATCTGCGGGTGCTGCGCGCCGCGCTGGTGCTTCCGGCGCTGGCGGCGGGGCTCGGCTGGGGGCTCGCAGGGGATCCGGACCTGCTGCACGAGATGATCCTGGCGGCACCGCTCGCCGCCGCGCTGTCCCTGGCCGCCCGGTGCGCGCTGCGGCGCCGGCTGCGGACGCGCTGGGCGCGCGGCCAGGGCCGTACGACCGCGGTGCTCGTCGGCCCGTCGGCCGGGGTCGCCGAACTGCTCACCGCGCTGCTCCGCGACAGCCGTCCGGGCGCGCCCGCGGCGGCCGTGCTCCAGGGCATGGAGCTGGCCGGGGTGTGCGTGACCGATCCGCGGAACACGGACGAACTGGACGCGTTCGGGGTGCCGGTGCTCGGCGGTGTCGACGAAGTGCCGGGCGCGATACGGGCCTTCGGCGGCGGGACCGCCGTCGTGGTGCTGCCGGCGCCGGAGATCGACGCGGGGCTGCTGCGCCGGCTCGCCTGGAGCACGGCGGCCGCCGGCGGCGACTTCCTGCTCGCGCCGTCGTTCGGCGACGTGGCGGCCTCCCGGCTCGACGTGCGGACGATCGGCGGCGTCCCGCTGATCCACGTCCGGGCGCCCCGGCTGTCCCGGCTCTCGCGGCTGCCCAAGGAGTTGGCGGAGCGGCTGATCGCGGCCGCGCTGCTGCTGTTGCTCTCTCCGCTGATGTGCGTGGTCGCGCTGACCGTGCGGCTCGGCAGCCGCGGCCCGGCGCTGTTCCGGCAGGTGCGGGTGGGCCTGCACGGCAAGCACTTCACCATGCTGAAGTTCCGGACGATGCGACCGGACGCGGAGGCCCGCCGGGCGGAGCTCGCGCACGCCAACCACAACAGCGACGGGCTGCTGTTCAAGGTCCGCGACGACCCGCGGGTCACCCGGGTCGGCGCCACCCTGCGCCGCTACTCGCTCGACGAACTGCCGCAGCTGATCAATGTGCTGACGGGTCGTATGTCGCTGATCGGGCCGCGTCCGCCGCTGCCCGAGGAGGTCGCCGGCTACAGCCACGAGGTGCGCCGCCGGCTCCTCGTGAAGCCGGGCCTGACCGGTCTGTGGCAGGTCAGCGGCCGCTCCGACCTGCCGTGGGAGGAGGCCGTGCGCCTCGACCTGGCGTACGTGGACAACTGGTCGCTCGGCCTGGACACGGTGATCCTGCTGCGCACCGGCCCGGCCGTGCTGCGCGGGACGGGCGCCTACTGAGATGGCAAAGCACATCCACAAGAGGGGGAACACCTTGAACGACGCCGACCGACCCGACGAGCGGCTGGGAGTCGCCGTCATAGGCGCCGGCTACTGGGGTCCCAACCTCGTCCGCAACTTCCAGTCCAGCGACCGCTTCCGGCTGCGCTGGCTGTGCGACCTCGACGTCACGCGCGCCGAGCGGGTCCTCGGCGGATACTCCACCGTCCAGGCCACCGACGACTACGCGGCCGTGCTCGCCGACCCCGAGGTGCACGCGGTGGCCGTCGCCACCCCGGCCGGCACCCACCTGGACGTGGCGCTGGCCGCGCTGCGCGCGGGCAAGCACGTGCTGGTCGAGAAGCCGCTCGCCACCACCTACGCCGACGGCGCGCGGCTGGTCGCCGAGGCGGCGGAGCGCGGCCTGACCCTGATGTGCGACCACACCTACTGCTACACCCCGGCCGTGGCGAAGATCCGCGAGCTGGTGCACGAGGGTGCGCTCGGCGACATCCACTACGTGGACTCGGTGCGGATCAACCTGGGCCTGGTGCAGAAGGACATCGACGTGCTGTGGGACCTCGCCCCGCACGACCTGTCCATCCTCGACTTCATCCTGCCGGAGCACGTCGAGCCGGTGGCGGTCGCCGCGCACGGCGCGGACCCGATCGGCGCGGGCCAGGACTGCATCACGTACCTGACGCTCCAGCTGAGCACGGGTGCCATCGCGCACGTGCACGTCAACTGGCTGTCCCCGACCAAGGTCCGCACCACCATGGTCGGCGGCGCCAAGCGCACCCTCGTCTGGGACGACCTCAACCCGGCGCAGCGGATCGCGGTGTTCGACCGCGGGGTGGACCTGGCGACGCCGCAGGACCTGGGCGCGGACGAGCGCCGGGAGGCCCTCATCTCGTACCGCAGCGGCGACATGGTCGCGCCGGCGATCGGCGAGAAGGAGGCGCTGCGCAGCATGGTCGACGAGTTCGCGGCGTCGATCACCGAGGGGCGGGCGCCGCTGACCGACGGGCGGGCGGGCCTGCGGGTCCTGGACATCCTGGAGGCGGCCTCGCGGAGCCTGGAGTTCCGTGGCGCGGTCGTCGGCCTGCGGACCGGTGCCGAGCGAGCCGGTGCCGAGCGAGCCGGCGCGGACCGGACCGGCGCGGACCGGCCGGCCAAGAACGTGAACGTGAACGAAGCGGCGGGAGAACGGCGTTGAGCGACTTTCGGGGCAAGCGGATCCTGGTCACCGGCGGGGCCGGCACCATCGGGTCCCATGTGACGGACCTGCTGGTCGAGGGCGGTGCGGACGAGGTCGTCGTGCTCGACAACCTGGTGCGCGGCCGTCGGGCCAATCTGGCCCGGGCGACGAGGTCCGGGCGGGTCCGGCTCGTCGAGGGCGACATCCGCGACGCGGCGACCGTGCGCAGGGTGACCGAGGGCGCGGACCTGGTCTTCCATCTGGCGGCGATCCGCATCACCCAGTGCGCGGAGGAGCCGCGGCTCGCCAACGAGGTGATGGTCGACGGCACGTTCAACGTCCTGGAGGCCGCGGCGGCGGCCGGGGTGGGCAAGGTGATCGCCTCGTCCTCGGCCTCGGTCTACGGCCTGGCCGAGTCCTTCCCGACGGACGAGCGCCACCACCCGTACAACAACGACACGTTCTACGGCGCGGCCAAGGCGTTCAACGAGGGGATGCTGCGCAGCTTCCACGCCATGTACGGCCTGGACTACGTGGCGCTGCGCTACTTCAACGTGTACGGGCCGCGGATGGACATCCACGGGCTCTACACCGAGGTGCTGATCCGCTGGATGGAGCGGATCGAGGCGGGCGAGCCGCCGCTGATCCTCGGCGACGGCACACAGACGATGGACTTCGTGGACGTCCGGGACATCGCCAGGGCCAACATCCTGGCGGCCCGCGCGGACGTGACGGACGAGGTGTTCAACGTGGCCAGCGCCACCGAGACCTCGCTGCGCGAGCTCGCCGACGCGCTGCTCGACGTCATGGGCTCCGACCTGGAGCCGGTGCACGGCCCGGCCCGCGCGGTCAACGGGGTCACCCGACGGCTGGCGGACACCACGCGGGCGGAGGAGCGGCTCGGTTTCAAGGCGGAGATCGATCTGCGGACGGGTCTGCGGGACCTGGTCGACTGGTGGCGGGCCGAGAAGGGCGCGACCGCGACGGACGCCGAGCAGGCGGCCGCGAAGGCCGCCGCGGAGCCGGTGCGGATCCCGGTGATGGTGCCGTGGCTGGGCGAGGAGGAGGCGACGGCCGCCGCCGACGCCGTACGGTCCGGCTGGGTGGCCCAGGGGCCGCGGGTCGCCGCCTTCGAGGAGGCGTTCGCGGCGCGGGTCGGCGCCGCGCACGGCGTGGCCGTCAGCTCCTGCACCACCGCCCTGCATCTGGCGCTCGTCGCGCTGGGCCTGGGTCCGGGCGACGAGGTGATCGTCCCGTCGCTCTCGTTCATCGCCACCGCCAACGCCGTACGGTACGTGGGCGCCGAGCCGGTCTTCGCGGACGTCGACCTCGCCACCGGCAACCTGACGGCGGCCACCGTGGACGCGGTGCGCACCGAGCGCACCAGGGCGGTGCTCGTCGTCCACCAGGCCGGCGTGCCGGCGGACGTGACCGCGCTGCGGGCGGCCTGCGACGGCTGGGGCCTGCCGCTGGTGGAGGACGCGGCTTGTGCGATCGGCTCGACCGTCGACGGCGGGTCCGTCGGGCGGGGCGCGCTGCTCGCCGCCTGGTCGTTCCATCCGCGCAAGCTGCTCACCACCGGCGAGGGCGGCATGATCACCACCGACGACGCCGAGTGGGCGGCGCGGCTGCGCCGGCTGCGCGAGCACGGCATGAACGTGTCGGCGGCCGACCGGCACGCGAGCGGCAAGCCGGTCCTGGAGAGCTATCTGGAGACCGGGTTCAACTACCGGATGACCGACATCCAGGCCGCGGTCGGCCTCGCCCAGCTGGACCGGCTCGACGCACTGGTGGCGCGGCGCCGGGAACTCGCGGCCCGTTACACCGAGTCGCTGGCGGACGTGCCCGGTCTCCAGCCGGTGCGCGACCCGGCGCACGGCGAGGGCAACTTCCAGTCGTACTGGGTGCTGCTCGACGGGGACTTCCCGGTGGGCCGCGACGAGCTGCTCGCGCTGCTCGCCGAGGCCGGGGTCTCGGCCCGCCGCGGCATCATGGCGAGCCATCTCGAACCGGCCTACGAGGGTCACCCGGCGGCTCCGCTGCCGGTGACCGAGCGGATCAGCCGGGACTCGCTGATCCTGCCGCTGTTCCACACGATGACCGAGGAGCAGCAGGACCGGGTGGTCGCCGTCCTGCGGGAAGCGGCGGCGGGTCGGTGACCGCACGGCTCGTGATCATCGGTGCGGGCGGCTTCGCGCGGGAGACCGCACAGGCCGCCCGCGCCGCCGGCCTGCCGCTGGCGGGCCACCTGGACGACGACCCGCGGCTGCATGGCTGCACGGTCGACGGGGTGCCCGTGCTCGGCGGCACCGAGCGGATCCGCAAGCTGAAGGACGCGTCGTTCGTGGTGTGCGTGGGCAGTCCGCGCGACTACGCCTCCCGGGCGCGGATCGTGCGCCGTCTCGGCCTGTCCGAGGACCGCTACGCCACCGTGGTCCATCCGACCGCCGCCGTCTCGGCGAGCTCGGTGATCGGTCCCGGCACAGTGCTGCTGGCCCACACCGTGCTCACCGCGGCCGTGCGGGTCGGCCGGCACGTCGCGGTGATGCCGCAGACCGTTCTCACCCACGACGACGAGGTCGGCGACTTCGCCACCCTCGCCTCCGGCGTACGGCTCGGCGGCACCGTCCGGGTCGGCCGCGGCGCCTATCTCGGCGCCGGCGCGCTGGTCCGCGAGGGCACGGCGATCGGCCCCTGGTCGCTCGTCGGCATGGGCTCGGTGGTCCTCGGCGACGTGCCGCCCGGCGAGGTGTGGGCCGGGTCCCCGGCCCGCCGGCTGCGCGCCGCCGCGCCCACCGCGCTCGAAGAGCTGTTGCACAGTGTCCCGGTACGAGGAGCGAAGGCCTGATGAACCACATTCCCCTGGTCGACCTGAAGGCAGCCCACGCCGAGGTCGACGCGGAGATACGCGCCGGCTTCGACCGGGTCCTCGCGAACACCGCCTTCATCGGCGGCGAGGAGGTCGCCGCCTTCGAGCGCGAGTACGCGGAGTTCGGCGGCGTCGCCCACGTGGTCGGGGTCGCCAACGGCACCGACGCCCTGGAGCTGGCGCTGCGGGCGAGCGGGGTCGGCGCGGGCGACGAGGTGGTGCTGCCCGCGAACACCTTCATCGCGACCTCCGGGGCCGTGCACCGCACCGGTGCCCGCCCGGTCCTGGTCGACTGCGAGCCCGACACCCTGCTGATCGATCCCTCGGCCGCCGTGGCCGCGGTCGGCGGGAACACCCGGGCCGTGGTGCCGGTCCACCTGTACGGGCAGTGCGCCGACGTCGCCGCCCTGGCGGCCGCGCTGCCCGGGCACGTACGGATCGTGGAGGACGCCGCCCAGAGCCAGGGCGCGAGCCGGCACGGCCGTACGCCGGGAAGCGCCGGCATCGCCGCCACCAGCTTCTACCCGGGCAAGAACCTGGGCGCCTACGGCGACGCGGGCGCGGTGCTCACCGACGACGCGGAGGCCGCCGCCCTGGTGCGGGCGGTCGCCAACCACGGCGGGGTGGCCAAGTACCGGCACGACGTGCCCGGGTTCAACAGCCGGCTCGACGGCCTGCAGGCCGTCGTGCTGCGGGCCAAGCTGCGCCGTCTCGCCGCCGGGAACGAGGCCCGGCGGCAGGCGGCGGCCCGCTACGACGAGCTGCTCGCGCCGCTCGCCGCCACCGGCCGCGTGGTCCGCCCCACGACGGCCGACGGCAACACCCCGGTGTGGCACCTGTACGTGGTGCGCGTCCCGGGCGCGGACCGCGACGCGGTGGTCGGCAAGCTGAACGCGAGCGGCATCGGGGCCGGGGTGCACTATCCGGACCCGGTCCACCTGACGCCCGCCTACCGCGAACTCGGCTACGGACGCGGGGACTTCCCGCACGCCGAGCGCGCGGCCGCCGAGATCCTGTCGCTGCCGCTGTTTCCGCAGATCACCCACGACCAGCAGCGCCAGGTCGTGGCCGCGTTGGTGAACGCCCTCGGCTGAGGGCCCCCACCCCGGCCTCCGGGCCGGGACCTCTGTACTGCCCGTGAAAGGTACAGCCATGCAAAACCGATATCGCCGCGTCAGAGGCGCCGTGTTCGCCCTTGCCGCGGCGCTGACCGCGATATTCCTGCCACCGGCCGGCGAGGCGAGCGCCCTCACCGATCCGTGCGGCGCGGGCAGCAACGCGATCGTGTGCGAGAACTCCAAGCCGGGCACGCCCATGTCCGACTGGTTCTCCGGCAACAACTACGGTGACATCGCCGGGTTCGCGACGAGGATGAGCGTGCAGCCCGGCGAGACGATCCAGTTCAAGGTCCAGTCCCCCGCCGCGTACCACGTCCGGATCTTCCGGCTCGGCTGGTACGGCGGCGACGGTGCCCGGCAGGTCTCCACGGACGCGCAGGCCGCCCAGATCCACCCGGCCAACTACCTCACCAAGCGACTCGACTGCCTGAAGGACTCCGGCACCGGCCTGCTCGACTGCGGCAACTGGCCGACGACGGCGTCCTGGAGCGTGCCGAGCGACGCGGTCTCGGGCCTCTACATCGCCAACTTCGACCAGGACGACGGCAACGGCGTCATGCCGTACCCCTTCGTCGTGCGCAACGACTCCAGCACGTCCGACATCCTCGTGCAGACCTCGGACCAGACCTGGCAGGCGTACAACAAGTGGGGCGGCGCCAACCTCTACGACGGCGACGGACCCGCGCCCGACGGGCGGGCGTACAAGGTCAGTTACAACCGTCCGATGGACATCAGCGGCGACAACGGCGTCTACGGCTCCGAGTTCGAGATGATCGCCTGGCTGGAGCGCAACGGCTACGACCTGAGCTACGCCTCCGGCATCGACGTCGCCACCCGGGGCGCCACGATCCTGCCGAAGCACAAGATGTACATGTCGCAGGGGCACGACGAGTACTGGACGGGCGAGCAGTTCACCAACGTGCTCAACGCCCGCAAGGGCGGCCAGCACCAGACGTACTTCGCGGGCAACGAGGTCTTCTGGAAGACCCGGCTCGAACCGAGCCTGGACCTCAGCCGCACCGCCGATCGCACCCTGGTCTGCTACAAGGAGACCAAGCTGAAGTTCCCGACGCCGAACGGCGTCCCGGACCCCAGCGACCAGTGGACCGGCACCTTCATGGACCCGGACAGCACCAAGGCCGGCGCGCCCTACCGGCCGGAGAACATCCTCACCGGCTCGATGTTCCAGGTGAACGGCTACCGCAGCGACGCCATCACCGTGCCGGCCGCCTACGGGAAGATGCGGCTGTGGCGCAACACCTCGGTCGCGGGACTGACCGGCAGCCAGGTCGCCACCTTCCCGAAGGGCACCCTCGGCTACGAGTGGGACGCCGACATCGAGAACGCCACCCGGCCGGCCGGCCAGATCCGGATGTCGTCGACCTCGGTCGACATCCAGGACGGCAAGTACCTGCAGGACTGGGGCAACAACTACGGCAACGGCACCGCCACGCACAGCCTGGTCGCCTTCCGCGACCCGACCTCGAAGGCGCTGGTCTTCGGCACCGGCACCGTGCAGTGGTCGTGGGGTCTCACGAACGTGCCGACGGCCGACCCGGGCGGCGCCGTGGTCACCGAGGACAAGCGGATGCAGCAGGCGACCGTGAACATCCTCGCCGACATGGGCCTCCAGCCGAAGACCCTGCAGACGGACCTGGTCCCGGCCACCGCGTCGACCGACACCACGGGCCCCGCCGTCACCGTCACCAGCCCGGCGCCGAACAGCTCCGTCCCGGCGCTGCAGCAGGTCACCGTCTCCGGCACCGCCTCCGACACAGGCGGCGGCGTGGTCGCCCGGGTGGAGGTGTCCACGGACGGCGGCACCACCTGGCACGCCGCCGACGGCACCACCTCCTGGAGCTACACCTGGACCCCGATGGCCCAGGGCCCGGTCACGCTGAAGGTCCGCGCCGTCGACGACAGCGTGAACATCGGCGCGGTGACCTCCGTGCCGCTCACCGTCGACGCGCAGAAGTGCCCGTGCACGGTGTGGCCGGCCTCGGCGACGCCCGGCCGGCCGAACGGCGGCGACGGCAGCTCCGTCGAGCTCGGCGTGAAGGTCCGCAGCTCGGTGCCCGGCACGATCACCGGCGTCCGCTTCTACAAGTCGAGCGTCAACACCGGTACCCACAAGGGCAGCCTGTGGTCGTCCTCCGGCCAGCTGCTCGCCACCGGCACCTTCAGCGGCGAGACCGCGTCCGGCTGGCAGCAGCTGAAGTTCGCCAGCCCGGTGCCGGTGAAGGCCAACACCACTTACATCGCCTCGTACTTCGCGCCGAACGGCGGCTACGCCTACGACGCGGACTACTTCGCCGCCAAGGACGCCGGCCTGGCCCCGCTCACCGCCCTCAAGTCGGGTACGGACGGCGGCAACGGCGTCTACAAGTACGGGTCTACCAGCGGCTTCCCGTCGCAGGCGTCGAGCGGCGCCAACTACTGGGTGGACGCCATCCTGGAGACCGGCTCGGCCAGCACCGCGCCGCCGACCGTGACCGCCCGCACGCCCGCCGCGGGCGCCACGGGCGTCTCGCCCACCGCGCCGCTGTCGGCGACCTTCAGCGAGAGCCTGGACGGCGACAGCCTGGTGTTCACGGTGAAGGACCCGAACGGCACCGCCGTCCCGGGCCGGGCCACCCTGAGCAGCGACGGAAAGACCGCCGCGTTCACGCTCTCCTCGCAGCTCGCGCTCGGCACCACGTACACGGCGTCCGTGCAGGCCGCCGACCTGTGGGGCAACGCGATGGCGGCGCCGGTGACCTGGACCTTCACCACCAGCACCACCCCGCCGCCGGCGAACTGCCCGTGCACCCTGTGGAGCGCCGACGCGGTGCCCACCCGGGCCTCGGAGACCAGTGACGCCAACTCCCTGGAGGTCGGCACCCGGTTCGAGTCGGCCCTGGCCGGCAAGGTCACCGGAGTCACCTTCTACAAGGGCGCGGGCAACACCGGCACCCACACCGGCAGCCTGTGGACCGACAGCGGCACGCTGCTCGCCACCGGCACCTTCACCGGCGAGACGGCGTCCGGCTGGCAGAAGCTCACCTTCGCCACCCCGGTCAGCATCACCGCCGGCACCCGCTACGTGGTGTCGTACCACGCGCCCAACGGCAACTACGCCTCGGACGGCGGGTACTTCGCCAGCGCCCACCTCAACTACCCGCTGACGGCGCCCGCCGACACCTCGGGAAGCGCCAACGGCGTCTACCGGTACGGCACCGCGAGTGCCTTCCCGACCAGTTCCTACAACTCGACCGACTACTGGGTCGGCCCGGTCTTCACGACCGGCTGACTCCCTTCAGGAAACACGGGGAACGCACCACATGAGTTCAGTAAGCGTCGTCATCCCCTGCTACAAGTACGGCCACTTCCTGGCCGACTGCGTACGCAGCGTGCTCGACGAACAGCCCGGCCTCGACGTGCGGGTGCTGATCATCGATGACGCGTCCCCCGACGACTCGGCGGAGGTGGCCAGGAAGCTGGCCGCCTCCGACCCGAGGATCGAGGTGCGGGTCCACGAGACCAACAAGGGCCACATCGCCACCTACAACGAGGGCCTGCTCGAATGGGCCGACGGCGACTACGTCGTCCTGCTCTCCGCCGACGACCGGCTCGTGCCGGGCGCGCTCGTGCGGGCCGCGGCCCTGCTCGACGCCCACCCGGACGCGGGCTTCTGCTACGGCAGGCCGCTGCGCTTCCAGCACGGCGGGCCGCTGCCGGCGGCCCGTACGCACAGCACCGGGTCCGTGGTCTACCCGGGCCACTGGTGGCTGGAGCGCCGCTTCCGCGAGGGCACCGGATGCATCACCTCGCCCGAGGTGATGGTGCGCACCAGCCTGCAGCGGAAGGTCGGCGGCTACGACCCGGAGCTGCCGCACGCCGGCGACATCGAGATGTGGATGCGGCTCGCCGCCCACGCCGACGTGGGCTACGTCCAGGGCGCCGACCAGGCGTACTACCGGGTCCACGGCGACAACATGTCGACCACCGACTTCGGCGGCCAGCTCGACGACATCCGCCAGCGCAGGGCCGCCTTCACCGCCGTCCTCGACAAGTGCGCCGACCTGCTCCCGCAGGCCGACCGGCTCGCCGCCCTCGTCGACACCCGGCTCGCCCGCCAGGCCCTCAGGCGTGCCTACCGGGCGTACGACCGGGGGCGCACCGGCGTGGTGCCGGTGGACGAGCTGGTGGCCTTCGCCCGCGAGTGCCGCCCGGACGCCGAGTCGCTGCCGGAGTACCGCGCGCTGCGGCTGCGCCGCAGGATCGGCGCGCGGACCATGCCGTACCTCCAGCCGCTGATCCTGTCGGCGGTGGTGGAGCGGGGCCGCGAACGGCTGTGGTGGCGGTCCTGGAAGCGCCGCGGAATCTAGTACATCCCTCATCGACAGAAAGGCACGTCAGTGAACTACCGGGTCCAGCCCACCGCTCAGGTCGACGAGAAGGCCGTCGTCGGCGCCGGCAGCAGCGTGTGGGAGCTCGCCCAGATCCGCGAGGACGCCCGCCTCGGCGAGAACTGCGTGGTGGGGCGGGGCGCGTACGTCGGTCCCGGCGTGACCATCGGCGACAACTGCAAGCTGCAGAACTACGCCCTGGTGTACGAGCCCGCGGTCCTCGGCGACGGCGTGTTCGTCGGCCCGTCCGTGGTCCTCACCAACGACCACAACCCGCGGGCGGTGGACCCGGACGGGAAGCTGAAGCGCGGCGGCGACTGGGAGCCGGTCGCCGTCGTGATCGGCGACGGGGCCGCCGTCGGGGCCCGCTCGGTGTGCGTCGCACCGGTGACCATCGGGCGCTGGGCGCTGGTCGCGGCCGGTTCCGTGGTGACCTCCGACGTGCCCGACTTCGCCCTGGTGATGGGCGTCCCGGCCCGGCAGGCCGGCTGGGTCGGCAGGGCGGGCGTGCGGCTCACCGCGCACCCGGAGCGGCCCGGGCTGTGGGAGTGCCCGGAGACGGGCGCGCTGTACGAGGAGCGGGACGGCCGGCTCACGGAGCACGGTGCGGCGCGCTGACCAGCCGCCCGCGATGTCACTCCCGGTCCTGCCTCCGGCGCCGCCGCGCCGTCGCGTACCGCTCGGTCCACAGCGCCGTCATCACGCCCGCGAGGGTGCCGAGCGCGCCCACCCCGGCGACCGCCCGGGTCCGGTTGGGCGGCAGCGCGACGGTGCCGGGCCGGTTCACCAGGTCGACGGTGAGCAGGGTCGGGTGCGGCACGTGCTGCTCCGTCTGGAGGGCGGTCAGATGCCGGCTGTAGACCCCGATGATCGCCTGGACGACCCGGTCGGCCTCCTCGGGCGCGGACTGCTCCGCCTCCACCTGCAGGGTGGGGATCGAGTAGTACGGGGTGGCGCTGGTGCCGCTGTTGCGGGGGGTGAGCCGGTAGGTGCCGTGCACCCCGGCCTCCCGCAACTCGCTCCGCCCGGCGGGCGACTGCAGCTGCTGGACCACCGCGAAGGACACCATGGCCAGCGAGGGCTGGAGGTTGGTCAGCTGGTTGGGCTGGCTGTCGGTGCGCGGTGGCTTCACGACGAGCACCGCGGAGCTCTGGTAGCGCGGCGCGGGCCGCAGCGCCGGGTAGCAGCCGGCCCCGGTGACGAGCGCGGCGAGCAGCAGGACGTACCAGCGGCGCAGCAGCACGCGGGCGAGTCCCTCGGGAGTGAGCACGTCTTTGTCCGTGTTTTCTGGCAGCGGTTCCATCAGGACCGATACTGGCAGCACCGAGGGGAACCGGGGGAGGGTTCGTGAGCATCGCCGAGATCTTCCGCGTCCTGCGCGGGCGTTGGTACGTCATGGTGCCGCTGACCCTGCTCAGTCTGGTCGCGGGCGGCTACCTCTACTCGACCGTCCCCGTGACGTACGAGTCGCAGAGCCAGCTGGCGCTGCTGAACTCGGCGAAGGTCGCCAAACCGGCGCCCAGCTACGGCAATCCGCTCGCCTATGTGAGCGGTTCGCTGATCAGCACGGCCGACGTGCTGATCCGGGCGCTGCAGTCGCCCGAGACGGCGCAGGTTTTAGTCACCAGGGGCATCACCGACGAATACGCGGTCGACTTCGCCGCCCAGGCCGAGGGGCCGCTGCTCACGGTCACCGTCAAGGGCGAGGACAAGGTCAAGGTCCTGGACGAGACCCGGCAGATCACCGACTACGCGACGGAGCAGCTGCAGTTCCTGCAGCGGGAGGCGAAGGTCCCGGACGGCTACTACGTGCAGTCGGCGCGGATCGTGCCGCCGCAGCGGCCGGTGTCGGAGCCGAAGTCGCGCTACCAGAAGACGGCCGCCGTGGTGGTCTTCGGTCTCACGGGCGCGTTCCTGCTGTCGTTCGTGGTGGAGACGTGGGCGGCGGCCCGGCGGCGTACGAAGGGGCTGCCGGAGCCCGCTCCCCCGGCGCCGCGGCCGGGCGCGGGCCGGATCCGCAGGCTGCTGACCCGGCCGCTCGACGCGACCGCGGTCCTCACCGGCTATCTGGCGCTCGCGCTCTTCCTGCCGTCGAACCTGGCGCTGCCCGCGCTCGGCGGCGCGGGCACCCCGGCCAACGTGTTCGCGCTGCTCGGCCTGTTCTGGTACCTGGCGACCTGGTGCAGCGGGCGGCTCGCGCCGGCGCCCGGGACCCGCACCATGCGGACGGTGATGTTCGTGGTCGCCGTCACCGTGCTGCTCTCCTACATCACCAACCAGGACCGGATCAGCTCGCAGAAGGAGATCCTGGCGGCCGACCGGGGTCTGATCGTGCTCCTGGTGTGGGTGTCCCTGGTGGTGCTGACCACGGCCGGCATCCAGGACCGGGACCGGCTGGACGTGCTGCTGCGCCGGCTGGTCGTGATGGGCTCGATCGTGGCCGCGCTCGGCCTGTACGACTTCTTCACCGGCACCAACATCGCCGACTCGCTGCACATCCCGGGCCTCAGCTCCAGCACGGCGAGCGTCAACGTGATGGACCGCGGCTCCTTCACCCGGCCGCGCTCGCTGACCGCGCATCCGCTGGAGTTCAGCGGCATGCTGGCGATCCTGCTGCCGTTCGCGGTCTGGCACGCCTTCGATCCGGCGCGCCGGCACCTGGGGAACCTCAAGCGCTGGGCGCCGGTGGTGCTGCTCGGCGGCGGGCTGCCGCTGACGGTGTCGCGGACCTCGATCATCGGCATCGCGATCGTGGCCCTGGTGATGGTGCCGCGCTGGAAGCCGGAGCGGCGCTGGACGACGATCGGCATCCTGTTCGGCTCGGTGGCGGTGTTCAAGGTGCTGGTGCCGGGGCTGATCGGCACGATCACCGGCCTCTTCTCGGGCAGTCTGAACAACGCCGACAGCAGCACGCAGGCCCGCACCATCAAGTACCCGAAGATCTACGAGTACTTCCTGCAGGACCCGGTCCTCGGGCGGGGCTTCGGCACCTTCACGCCGGAGCGGTACTTCTTCACCGACAACCAGTACCTGCTCACGCTCGCCGAGCTGGGCGCCCTGGGTGTGGCGTGCCTGCTGCTGCTCGGGCTGACCGGCGTGCACCAGGGCGGGTCGATCCGGCGGCTCGCCCGGACCGAGTCGGACCGCGAGCTCGGGCAGGCGTTCTTCGCCTCGGCGATGGTGGCCCTGGTGATCGGCGCGACCTTCGACACGCTCAGCTTCCCCATGTTCGCGGGGGTGTTCTTCCTGCTGCTCGGCGCGGGCGGCAGCTGTCTCGGCTTCGTACGTCGGGAGGCGGCCGGTGAGCGCCCGCCGCTGCCCGTGCCGTCGGCCCGTACCCCCGACTCGCCTCGTCTCGCGGAGATCTGATGCCCGATCAGCACACCGGCGGCCCGGTCGCCGTCGTCGTCGTCACCTGGAACAGCGCGGAGGTGCTGCCCGGCTTCCTCGACTCGCTCCCGGCGGGCATGGCGGGTCTGGACTGGCGCCTCGTCGTCGCCGACAACGACTCCGCGGACGACACGGTCGCCGTGGTGCGCAAGCACGCGCCCGAGGCCACGGTCGTGGAGACCGGTCGCAACGGCGGTTACGCCTTCGGCGTGAACGCGGCCCTGCGCGCCGCCGGCGCCTGGCCGGAGGGCTACCGCGCGGTGCTGATCTGCAACCCGGACATCCGCATGGCCGAGGGCTGCGCCGCGACGCTGGTGGCGGCGCTCGGCAGCCCGCTGCCCGACGGCACCCGGGTCGGGATCTCCGTACCGCTCCTTTACGAGGAAGACGGCGGGCTCGTCCACTCGCTGCGCCGGGAGTCCAGTCTGACGCGGGCACTCGGTGAGGCGGTCGTCGGCAACACCCGGGCCGGCCGCTTCCCGCGCTGGAGCGAGCTGGTCACCACGCCTGCCGTGTACGAGGAGCGGACGACGGCGGACTGGGCGACCGGGGCGCTGATGGCGCTGTCCCGGGAGTGCGTGGCGGAGTGCGGGCCGTGGGACGAGTCGTTCTTCCTCTATTCGGAGGAGACCGAGTACTGCCTGCGGGCCCGGGACCTCGGGCATCGCACGCGCCTGGAGCCGGGGGCCCGCGCCACGCATCTGGGCGGTGACTCGCGGGTCTCGCCGCGGCTGTGGTCGCTGCTCGTGACCAACCGGGTCCGGCTCTACCGGCGCCGCCACGGTCTCGCCGCGACGGCGGCCTTCCGTGGCGCGGTGCTGCTGCGGGAGGCGTCCCGGGCGGCGCTGGGCCGCCCGCCGGCGCGGGCGGCTGTGGGCGCGTTGCTCCGTCGGCCTCAGTCGCCCCACGAGGTGTAGAAGCTGCCGGGGTTCACCAGATAGCGCACGGTGGGCCGGGCGAGGTGGGCCACCCGGTGGGTGCGGGCGTAGCGGCGGATCAGCTCCCAGTCCTCCCGGGGCAGCACCGCCGGGGTCCGCCGCAGCCGGCTGAAGTGCAGGGCCGGGGTGCGCCGGGCGACGAAGGCGTTGGTGTCGAGGAACGCCTGGTGCGCTGCCCGGCGCCGGTCGAACGGGACCGACAGGACGTCCATGTCGGTGCCGTCGGGCCGGACCCGCCGCAGCGCGGTGTAGACGGCGTCGGGGCCGCCGGGCGCCTCCAGGGCGGCCAGGGCCTCCTTGAGGTGGTCAGGCTCCCACAGGTTGTCGTCGTCGAGGAAGGCGACGTACGCCGAGGAGGTGAGCCGGATACCGACGTTGCGCACGACGCCCGCGACGGCGGTGTTGCGGGCCAATGAGACCGCGAAGAGCCGCGGGTCGTCCGGGAGTTCGGGCAGTCCGGCGCCGTCGTCGACGACCAGGACGACCTGGTCGCGTACGGACTGCTCCAGGACCGAGCGGACGGCCCGGAGGAGCGCCTCCGGGCGCCGGTGGGTGGCGATGACGGTGGCGACCTTCGCCGCGGGCGGGCGGCCGAGGACCTTCGCGAGCCGCGCCGTCTCGGCGTCCTCGAAGCGGCGCAGCCGCCAGGCCGTCGGCGCGAGCAGCACCTTGTTGCGCAGCTCATGGAGGACGAGCCAGCCGAAGCGCAGCTTCAGGAGCTCCCAGGGGGCCCGGAGGAGCCGGCGCATCAGACGCGGTTGCGGACGGCCGTCAGGGACTTGGTGAGCCCGGCGACCCGCTCGCTGAGGATCACGGACCGGGGGAAGAGGTAGCGCATCTCGGCGCGGGTCAGCAGCTCGATGTTGATGACCGCGTCCATGCCCTCCTCGGGCGTGCCGGGCTTGCTGTGGGTGAGCGGCCAGTGCCGGACGAGCTTGGCCTGGGCGGCGAGCGGCAGGAACTGGAAGCCGGGGGCGAGGAAATGCGGCTCGACCGGGAAGTAGCGGTAGGGGGTCTGAACCCAGTGCAGCGGGGCGAGTTGCTCGATGGCGCTGACGAAGCGGCGGCGCTGGCTGGGGCCGCCCACGTGCTCGATGGTGGAGTTGGAGACGACCAGGTCGAACTCGCCGAGCTTGGCCGGGATCTCCGGGTCGGTGACGTCGGCGATCTCGGCGGTGATCCACTCGGGCAGCTCGGCCGGGTGCTCCTCCAGGTTCACCAGGTGCACGTGCCGGGGCCGGAGCGGCGAGCGCGTCCAGTTCGAGGCCGTGCCGCCGAGGTCCACCACCCGCATGTCCTCGATGCCGGGGAAGCAGGAGCGGAACCGCTCCCAGCGGGCCGCGCGGAATCGTTCGCCGAGGGAGTCGGGAGCGTCGACGAAACGATTGCGGAGGGCACGGAGGCCGGACATCGCATCAACCACCTGGTGTTCGGAAAAGCGTGAGGTGAGGTCGGCTCAACCGTAGTCGCCGCAGGTGGGTTTATCAGGTGATCTCGGGATTTGTCTCACGGTTCGGCGGGTACGACGGGCGTCCCGTCCGCCATCCGGTTGCCCCGCCACACGTTCCCCTTGCCCGCGGCGTTCCAGTAGGCGACGGCCCCGTACCTGCCGCCCGCCGGGTAGTACTGGGGCGAGAAGACGTTGTCGGTCACCTCGACGCCGGTCGAGTCCTTGCCGCCGGCGTAGAGGCTGTACGCCCCGCCCGCGAGCCAGTTGTCGTCGACGACGGTGTTGGTGACCGGCGCGCTGTCGGCGAAGAGGCCGACGGCGGCGGAGGCGCCCTTCTCCACCGGGACCGGGTTGAGCAGCGTGTTGTGCCGGATGATCAGCTTCCCCTGGCCGCCGCCGTTGCTGATGACGGCGTTGGTGTGCTGCCACTGGCCGTCCAGGTTGTGGTACGCGGCGATGTCGTGGACGTAGTTGTCGTGCAGGTTGCCCTGGCCCATGGACAGGGCGTCGCCGAAGCCGGAGACGTCGCAGTGGGCGACCTCGACCGAGCTGGTGCTCATGTTGGAGACGGCGTAGTCGGAGCCGCCGTTGTCGGGCCCCTTGCCGGGGACGGCGGTGATGGTGGTGTGCAGGACGCGCAGCCCGGTGAAGCCGGGCCGCAGGTTGATGCCCCACCAGTTGGTGGAGGTGATCCGGCTGTCGACGACGGTGACGTCGTTGGCGTAGATGTCGAGGGAGCCGGTGATGTCCCAGCCCTTGATGACGGTGCCGTCGGTGCGGATGGACGCGTTGCCGGTGGACTGCGGGGTGAGGGCCGCGATCCGCGGGCCGGTGGTGGAGGCGTCGGGGTAGCCGCAGGCGCTCGGGCTCGCGCAGCCCTTCGGCGCGCGCGGCTTGCCGTCCGTGCTGCCGCCGCCGGGGCCGGCGGGCGTGGCGCCGGCGCCCGGCGCGGTGATGGCGCGCGAGTCGCAGAGCGCCGCGCCGCCGAGGCAGAGCGCCTGCTGGCCCAGCCCCGTGAAGGTGAGGAGGGAGAACAGCAGTACGGCGGCGAGCAGCGCCGCTCCGAGCAGCTTGCGGCGGCGGGCGGGGCGCCGGCCGGCTCGGGCGCCGGATCGGTCCAGCGGGTCCAGGGGACTCACCTCATCGTTCGTGCGCCGGGGCGGCCGGCTGCTTCTGTGCCGGTACGGAGGGGACCGCGCCGGCCCCCTCCGGCGACGCCTCGGGTCCCCGGCTCCGGCGGCGCCGGGCGAGTGCGCCGCGCACCAGTGTGCGGGCGGGCAGGGCGCAGAGCCCGTAACCCGCGAGTCCGACGACGCTCGTGGCGCACAGCGCGACGAGCCCCTCACCGAGGCGCTCCCGCAGCAGCACCAGGAGCGCGGCCATCACCAGGCCGCCGAGCACCGGCCGTACGCACACCGTGGCGAGGGCGCGGGCCGCGATGCCGCCGCGCCGCAGGGCGACCAGGAAGGCGGGCGCGACGACCGCCACGGCGACCAGGACGTGCCCGGCGGCGACGGTCGCGATGCCGCCGGCGCGGGCGGCGAGGATCAGCACCGGGACCAGGGTGACCAGCCACAGGCCCTGGATGAGCAGCAGCGAGCGGCGCCGGCCGACGGCGACCAGGCAGTCGTACGTGAGCTCGGCGGCGATCCGGGCCAGGCCGAGGGCCATCAGCCAGGGCAGCGCCTCGGCGGCCGGCCGCCACCGCGCCCCGTACACCAGCTCGACCAGTGGCCCGGCGAGGGCGCCGAGCAGGACGCAGGCCGGGACGGTGGCGGTCATCAGGGCGCCGAGCGCGCGGGCGAAGCCGTCGGAGAGCGCCCTGGGATCGTCGGCCAGGCGGGAGAAGCCCGCGAAGGACACCCGGCGGGCGGTCTCGGAGATGACCCGGACGGGCCAGCCGGCCATGTTGAAGGCGAGCATGTAGAAGCCGAGGGCGACGTGCCCGAGGACCGCGCCGACGATCATGGCGTCCGCGTTGACCACGGCGAGGGCCAGCAGGCTGGCTCCGGCGAGCGGCAGGCCGAACCGGAGCAGCGCCCGGGCCTGGCCCGCGTCCCAGCCGAAGCGGAGCATGCCGGGCGCGGCGATCGCGCAGCCGGCGAGGGCCACCACGTTTCCGGCGACGGCGCCGCAGGCGAAGCTCATGGCGCCCCAGCCCTGCAGGGCCAGACCCAGGGTCACGGAGGTACTGACGACGAAGTTGAGCGCGTCGACGACCATCCGGCGGCCCTGCCGGAACTCCCGGGTAAGCACCCCGGCCGGGACCTGGGAGAGCCCGTCGAGGATCAGGCACAGGCACATCACGCGCAGCACTGCGGTGGCCTCGGGAGCGCCGAGGAGCCCGGCGACGCCCGGCGCGGCGGCGAACAGGGCCAGGTAGAGCAGGCCGCTGGAGAGGGCGCCGAGGCTGAGCACGGTGGGCGCGAAGCGGCGTACGTCGCCCTCCCAGCGGACCACGGCGAGCGTGACGCCGAGTTCGTTGGCGGAGAGCAGCACCATCAGGACGGTCTGCGCGACGCCGTACACGCCCCAGGCGGCCGGGTCGAGCACGTAGCGGACCAGGACGATGCCGGTGGCGAAGTTGCCGAGCCGCATCACCATCGTGTTGATGAGGCTCCAGCGGGTGGCGGAGCGGACCTTGGTCCCCAGGGACGCCTGGTCGGGGGCGTCGGATTCCACGTGGAGGACTCCTCGTCACTTCACCCAGGACGGGGGGCGCTTGGCCGGGCGCCGCTCGGCGACGGGCAGCACGGGCAGCTGGACGGTGGGCTGGTCGCGGGGCTGCTCGGGCTGGGCGCCGAACGACTCCTCGACGGGATCGGGGGCGGGCCGGGCCTCCGGGAGCGGCTGGGCCCGGGGCTCGGTCCCGGGCTCCGTTTCGGCGGCCTGGCGGTTCTCCGGCTCCTGGCGGTGCCTGCGCGGCTTCGTGCCCCGGCGGCGGGCCTCCGCGAAGAAGGTCGCCACGAGGCTGAGGACGACGCCGAGGCCGGCGGCCATCACCAGGTACTGGATCTTGTTCTTGAGCTGCGGCTCGGGGGTCTGCGGCGGGACGATCGTGGTGATCCGGATCATGGAGTCGGGGGACACCTTCTGGTCCGCCTGGAGCTCCTTGAGGCGCTGGGCGGTGAACGCCATCAGCGTCTTGTTGCCCTTGAGGACGGCGGCCCGGTCATCGCCGGTGACGGTGAGCCAGAGCAGCGGCCCCTGCGCGTTGTCGGCGATCTTGGCCTCGTACTTCAGGCTCAGCCCCTCGGCCTTCAGCTCCGCCTTCGACGCGTCGGAGTTGACGTTGCGAGCGAGGCTGTCGGCCATGCCGGTGAGCGAGGGCTCCATGCTGAGGAACGGATTGCCGTCGGCGGCGGCGCCCTTGCGGGAGTTGAGCATGGCGACGGTGCTCTGCGACTCGTAGGAGACCGGCACGAGCAGCCAGGCGCCCACGGTCAGGCCGGCCGTGAGCAGCAGCCCGGGCACCAGCACGTACCAGCGCCGGCGCATGACCCGGAAGATCTCTGCGAGGTCCATGGCTCCCCCTTGCGCGCCCCCGTGCGGAGCGGCTGCTCAACTGCCTTGCCGCAGATGAGGATAGGTGGGATCGCGAGCGGACGTGAGCCCTTCGCGATCACCACGTTCGGCGGTCTGCGGTGTTCTGCGGTGTCGGTGCGGCCGGTGACTTCGGGGCGGCGACGGCCGGTGGGGCGGCCGTGGCCGATGACGTCAGCGGTGGTCGGTGGGACGGGGGCGGTCGGCCGCCGTGCCGCCGTCCAGGAGCACCCGGGCGATCCGCTCGCCGGCCCGGCCGTCCCAGAGTTCGGGGCGGCGGGGCGGCGGCGGCTCCTCCAGGAGCCGGACGGCGGTGGCGACGATACGGGCGGGATCGCGGCCGGCCAGGACGTTCGTGCCCTGCTCGACCGTGACGGGGCGCTCGGTGTTGTCCCGCAGCGTCACGCAGGGCACGCCGAGGGCGGTGGTCTCCTCCTGGACGCCGCCGGAGTCGGTGAGCACGATCCGGGCGCCGGCCTGGAGGGCGATGAAGTCCAGGTAGCCGGCGGGCGGCACGAGCCGGATGCCGCCGGGCACGCCGAGCGCGTTCAGCTTGTCGGCGGCCCGGGGGTGCACGGGCAGCACGAGCGGGCAGTGCCCGGCGACCTCGCCGAGGCCCTTGAGGAGGCCGGCGAGGATCTCCGGGTCGTCGACGTTGGCCGGGCGGTGGAGGGTGACGAGGCCGTACCCGCCGGCCTCGTACCCGAGTCTGCCGAGGACGTCCGACTCCTTCGCCCGCTCCAGGTTGGCGAGGAGGGTGTCGATCATGACGTTGCCGACGAGATGGATCTGGTCGTCGTGGTAGCCCTCGGCGCGCAGGTTGTCGACGGCGTCGTCGGAGGGCGCGAGCAGGTAGTCGCTGAGCCGGTCGGTGGCGACCCGGTTGACCTCCTCGGGCATCGACCAGTCGCGGCTGCGCAGCCCGGCCTCGACATGGGCGAGCAGCGGCCCGGCCTTGGCGGTGACCAGGGCGCAGGCCAGCGTGGAGTTGACGTCGCCGACCACCACGACGGCGTCCGGGGCGAGTTCGTCGACGAGCGGCTCGAAGGCGGTCATCACCCGCCCGGTCTGGGCGGCGTGGCTGCCGGAGCCCACGCCGAGGAAGCGGTCGGGCGGGCGCAGTCCGAGGTCCTGGAAGAAGACGTCGTTCATCGCCGGGTCGTAGTGCTGACCGGTGTGGACGAGGAACACCTCGGCTCCCCGGTCCTCCAGGGCGTCCATCACCGGCTTGATCTTCATGTAGTTGGGCCGTGCGCCCGCGACGCAGATGATGCGCATACGGTTCACAGCACCTCGATCCTGGGACCGCTCAGCCGGCGCCGGCAGTCGAGTACGTAGTCGGCGTGGGCCTCGACGAGCGCGTAGTCGAAGGCGTCGTGGTCGGTGACGAGGACCACCGCGTCGGCGGCGGCGACCTCCTCCTCGGTGAGCTCGACGCGGACGAGGCGGCTGTCGACGTTGTGCCCCTCCACGACGTGCGGATCCGCGGCCCGTACCTGGGCGCCCATGTCCAGGAGGAGCTGGGAGATGGGCAGGGCGGGCGATTCGCGGGCGTCGCCGGTGTTCTTCTTGTAGGCGAGACCGAGGAGGAGGATGCGCGAGCCGTTGACCGCGCGCTTGCGGGTGTTGAAGGCGTTGACCAGGCGCCGGGTGACGTAGTCGGGCATGTGGTTGTTGATGTCGTTGGCGAGCTCGACGAAGCGGAAGGACTGGCCGAGTTCGCGCTGCACCCGCCAGGACAGGTAGGACGGGTCGATGGGCAGGCAGTGGCCGCCGACGCCGGGTCCGGGCGTGAAGCGCATGAAGCCGAAGGGCTTGCTGGAGGCGGCGTCGATGGCCTGCCACACGTCGATGTCGAGGTGGCGGGCGAACATCGCTATCTCGTTGACCAGCGCGATGTTGACGTGCCGGAAGGTGTTCTCCAGGAGCTTCGCCAGCTCGGCCTCCTTGGGCGAGCCGACGGGCACGGTGGTGTCGACGAGCCCGTCGTAGAAGCTCTGGACGGCCTTGAGCGAGGCCGCGTCCACGCCGGAGACGATCTTCGGGGTCTGCTCGAAGCCCCAGACCGGGTTGCCGGGGTCGATCCGCTCGGGGCTGTAGCCGAGCCGGAAGTCGGCTCCGGCGACGAGTCCGGAGCCCTCTTCGAGGAGCGGACCGAAGAGTTCCTGGGTGGTGCCCGGGTACGTGGTCGACTCCAGGATCACGGTCGCGCCGGGCCGCAGATAGCGGGCCAGCGAGCGGGCCGACTCCTCGATGTAGCGCAGGTCCGGGGTGCCCTCGTGCAGCGGGGTGGGCACGGTGACGACGGCGACGTCGAAGCCGCCGCAGTCCCGTACCGAGTCGGTGGCCCGGTAGGTTCCGGCGTCCAGGGCGGCGCGGATCCGCTCGGCGGAGACGTCCTCGACGTACGACTCGCCCGCGGCGAGGCTCTTGACCCGCTCGGTGTCCACGTCGTAGCCGACCACCTCGTGGCCGACCTCGGCGGCCCGGATGGCCAGCGGAAGCCCGACGTAACCCTGTCCCACGACGACGACGCGCATCACGATTCCCCCCTGCTTGCGGTGCTGATCGACGGTGAGGCGGTAGGGCGGAGCAGCTCCCGTCCCGTCATGAGGGCGAAGGAGACGTTGGTGGTGAGGTAGCGGCGGCCGAGCCGGCGCGGTTCCTGCAGGGTGCGGTAGAGCCATTCGAGGCCGAGCCGCTGCCAGCGCTCGGGGGCGCGACGGGTGACGCCGGCGAGGATGTCGAAGGAGCCGCCGACGCCGTGCACGAGCTTCACCTTGCTGCGCTCGCCGTAACCGGCGGTGAAGATCTCCTTCTTGGGCGAGGTCATCCCGAGGAACAGCATGTCGGCGCCGCTGGCGGCGATGGCGTCGGCGACGGCGGGCTGCTCGCTGTCGGCGAAGTAGCCGTTGCGGCTGCCGGCGACGCGCAGGCCGGGGAAGCGGACGGCGATCCGCCGGAGCATCTTCTCCAGGACGTCCTGCTTGGCGCCGAGGAGGTAGACGGAGTGTCCGGCGGCCTCGGCCTCGGCGAGCAGCCGCATGAACAGGTCGATTCCGGCGACGCGTTCGGGCAGCGGGCGGCGGAGCAGCCGGGCGGCCCACACGACGGCCTGGCCGTCGGCGAGGACCAGGTCGCAGCCGGAGACGGCGCGGGCGAGGGCCGGGTCGCGGCGCATGTTGACCAGCTTGGCGGCGTTGACGACGCCGATCTCCAGGCGTTCGGCGGCCCGGACGGCGGCGAGGCAGCGCTCGACGGTCTGGTCCATGGTGAGGGCGTCGAGGGTGACGCCGAAGAGGTTCTGACGTGACGTCATCTGTCCGCCGCCTCCGTCTCGTCGCGACCGAGGGTGCCCAGCCAGGCGTACAGCATCCAGCCGAACTCGTACGGGCGGCACTCCCGGTCCACGGCGACCGGCCGGAACACGGCGTCCAGCGGGCCGAGCCGCAGGCCCGGCACCAGGCGGGTGCTCACGCCGCGGGCGGCGCGCACGGCCTTCTTCGGGTCGCCGCGGTAGACCTTGCGCCAGGTGACGCCGAGCTCGTCGAGGATCATCGGCGCGTGGCGGCCGGCGGCGGCGAGTTCGGGGACCTCGGTCATCCAGCGCAGGCCGCGGCGGACGGGCTCGGCGAAGTCGGTGCCGCCGGCCTCGGCGAGGTCGAGCAGTGCCGTGGGGGCCATGGCGTGCTGGTGGACGCTGTAGACGGGGTAGCCCTCGACGACCGTGCCCCGCCGGGCGTCGTAGTGCCACCACCACTGGCCGCCGTCGCCCTGGAGCGCGCAGATCCGGGTGGCGCAGGCGTCGGCGGCGGCGAGCGCCTCCGGGTCGTCGCCGCTCGCGTGGGCGCGGGCGAGGGCCTGGAGCGGGTACGTCTGGTCGGCGAAGCAGCCGATGTGCTCGCGGTACCAGGGGGTGAGGCCGGGCCCGGTGGCGTGCGGGAAGAGCGGGCTGTCGCCGATCCGGGCGCGCAGCAGCCGGTTCCGGGCCGCGGTCAGCCGGTCCTCCACGTCGACGGTGGCGCGGGCGGCGGCGAGCGCGGAGAGCACCCAGGCGGCCTCCACCGTGTACTGGGAGCTGCCGGGCAGGTCCAGGGCGGCGACCCGGTCGAGCGCGTCGGACAGCTTGGGGTGGCCGGTCTCGGCGGCGGCCCAGGCGATGAGCGCGGCGTCGCCGAGGTTGGCCACCCCGGGCAGCCGCTCGACGAGCAGTCCGGTGAACTCCTCGGCGGTGCGGCCGCCGAGGACGGCGCGCTGCCGGTCCTCGGGCAGGAAACGGACGCCGAGCGCGGTGATGGCGGGGTAGCGGACGCTGGTGCCGCGCTGCTCCAGCGTGGTGGTGCCGGGCCGGGCGGCGCGGGTGAAGACGAAGCCGGTCCCCTCCGGCGTCAGCATCCGCGGCAGGCCGCGCTCGGCCACGGCGAGCAGCCGGACGGCGAGGTCGTGAAGCGGCCGGTCAGCTTCCGCGAGCTGTGTCATCCGTGAACTGCGTGGCATGTCGGGTGTGTTGGCAGGACGATCGGACACACCCACCCCCCTCGGGTCGGTCCCGGGCCAGAGCGGCTGGCCCGGATCGGCTGGCTGATCGGCGTGCGCGCAGGACGGCATCGCGGCACGGCACCGGTGGTGCCGGGCCGCGGACAGGTCGGCGCGCCCTAGCTGTTGATGAGACTGATGAGCATGACGAGAAGGGCAGTCGGCGTCGAAGCGTCGACGCTTCGGCCTCCTGCCGGTGAAACCCCCACGAACACCCCCTGCGCACAGCGCGAACGCCGTGCTCAACTCGCAGCGTACAACGGGAAGATAGGCGCACAACACGGTGACGATGACGCCTTTCGCGGAATTGGTGGCAAGCAGTCGCGAAGCCGCACCGATCGCGCCCTTCCGCCGGGGGCCGCCGGTTACAGTGGCCCCGCGCTCACCCGCTCGACGAGGCTGGAGTCCCCATCACGTGTATCTGGCCGACCGTTCCGCGCCCCAGGAACCACAGAGCCCACCGGAGACGGCGTCCGCCGCGGCGGTCGGCGGCCCGCGCGGCGTGCTCCGCGCCGTCTCCCCCACCGTCCTCGCCCTCGGCACGGTCAGTCTCGTCACGGACGTGTCCAGCGAGATGGTCGGCGCGGTGCTGCCGCTGTACCTGGTGATGGGGCTCGGGCTCAGCCCGCTGGGCTTCGGCATGCTCGACGGCGTGCAGAACGGGGTGTCCGCCCTGGTGCAGCTCACCGGCGGCCATCTCGCCGACCGGGTGCGCAACCACAAGCTGGTGGCGGGGATCGGGTACGGCCTGTCGGCCCTGGTGAAGCCGCTGCTCCTGGTCCACCACCTGGGCGCGCTCGGTGCGGCCCTCGCCCTCGACCGTACGGGAAAGGGCCTGCGCACCGCCCCGCGCGACGCGCTCATCTCGCTGTCCGCGCCGCCGGAGCGGCAGGGCCGGGCGTTCGGCCTGCACCGGGCGATGGACACCACCGGCGCGCTGCTCGGCCCGATGGCCGCGTTCCTCATCCTGGGCGTGGCGGCCGGGGGTTACGACGCGGTGTTCGCGGTCAGCGGGTGCGTGGCGGCGCTCGGGGTGCTGGTGCTGCTGCTGTTCGTGCCGAGCGGCAGGAACGCGGCGGAACCGGTGCCGTCGGGGCAGCCGAAGGTGGATCTGCGGGCAGCCTTCGGTCTCCTGCGGACCCGCCGCCTCCGGGTGCTGTTCGGCTGCGCGGTGCTGCTCGGGCTCACCACGGTCAGCGACGCGTTCCTGTACTTGCTGATGCAACGCCGTACCGGGCTCGACGAGCAGTTGTTCCCGCTGCTTCCGCTCGGCACCGCGACCGTGTTCCTGCTGCTCGCGCTGCCCGCCGGGCGGCTCGCGGACCGCGTCGGGCGCCGCGCGGTGTTCCTCGCCGGGCACGCCGGACTGCTCCTCGCGTACGGGCTGCTGCTGTGGGCGCCGGCCACGCCCGCGCTGCCGTATCTGGTGCTCGCCCTGCACGGCGCCTTCTACGCCGCGACCGACGGCGTGCTTCCCGCGGCCGTCGCCGCCGTGGTGCCGGAGCGGCTGCGGGCCAGCGGGATCGCCCTGGTCGGCACCGGTCAGGCGCTGGCCCGGTTCTGCTGTTCCCTGGCCTTCGGCGCCGCCTGGTCCACGTGGGGCGACGGCCCCGCGCTCGCCACGGCGGCGGCCGGCCTCGCCTGCTGCGCGGCGGTCGCCGGCGTGGCCCTGCGCCCTTCGGGAGATCCACGATGACCCTCACTCCGCTGCGCCGTCTGCTCGTCCTCGCCGCCGGGGTGCTGCTCCTCGCGGGCCTGGGCGCCTGGTCCGTGCTCTCCGCGGCCGACCGGGCCGAGGAGGAGAACAAGCCCCGCCCGGGCGGACCGGCGTTCGCGGACGGGAAGGTGACGCTGGACGCGCCGGGCCGTCTGGTGTTCCGCAACACGGCCGCGGGGCCGCGGCGCGACCGGCTGGTCTCCGTCCCGGTGACCGGGCCCGCCGGCGCGGTCCGCACCGCCTCGGACGTCAGCTGCCTGCGCTTCCACTCGGCGGCCGGCACCGGCGTCTGCCTCCAGTCCACCACCGTCCTGGGACGCCCGGCCTACCGCGCGCAGATCCTCGACGCGGGCCTGCGCACCGTGCGGTCGTACCCGCTCGCCGGCATCCCGAGCCGCGCCCGGGTCTCGCCCAGTGGACACCTGGCCGCCTGGACGGTGTTCGTGAAGGGCGAGTCGTACGGCTCGGCGTTCTTCTCCACCCGGACCGCGATCCTCGACACCCGCGGCTGGCGGCTCGTCCCGAACCTGGAGGAGTTCCGGGTCGTCCTGGACGGGCGCCCGTACCGCAACTCCGACGTGAACTTCTGGGGCGTCACCTTCGCCGCCGACGACGACACCTTCTACGCGACGCTGAGCACCCGCGAGCAGACGTATCTGGTGCGCGGCTCGCTCGGCGCCCGTACGGTCACCGCGCTCGCCGAGAACGTGGAGTGCCCGTCGCTGTCCCCGGACGGCACCCGCGTCGCGTACAAGAAGCGCGTGCTCGGCAAGACCGCGCTGTGGCGCGAACACGTCCTAGACCTGCGGACGTTGAAGTCCACGCCGCTCGCCGAGCGGCGCAGCGTGGACGACCAGGCGGTGTGGCTCGACGACCGCACCGTCGGCTACGCGCTGCCCGCCGAGAACCGCGCCGACACCGACGACACCTGGACCGTACCGGCCGACGGCACGGGCGCTCCGCGGCTCCTCTTCGAGGACGGCTCGGCCCCGCCGCGGCCGGCGGGCGGCACGAAGTGAAGGTCACCGTCGGCGACGGGTGGACCGCGACGGTGACGGACGAGCCGCTGGCCGTCGCCCCGCGCCTCACCGGCGACGCCCTGCACCTCGCGCCGTACACGACCAGGGAGGAGCGCGAGCGCTTCCTCCTGGACACCTTCGGCAGTCAGGAGTGGCTCTGGGACGCTCCGGACACGCTCGGGTTCGAGCGGGCGGGCCGGAATCTCGTCGGCGCCGAGTTCCGGCTGCCCCATGAGTCCGCCACCGCCGTGGAGGCGGCCCGCCTTCCCGTGGCGCCGGCGGTCCGGCCGGGCGGTCTGCGCGCGGACGAGGAGCGCGACTGCCGCCTGGAGGTCACCTCGGTGCTGTGCCGGGCGCCCGGGGACACCGTACTGACCGCTCTGCGCGACCTCCGCGTCCTCGACGAGCCGCTGGAGGCCCGCGTCGGCATCGGCCCCGACGTGGCGCTCCTCGTCCAGCGGGGCACCGTCGTCGGCTGGAGCCTGACCGACCCGGCCCGGCATCTGGCCCCCTGGTTCACCGCACCCGATCCCGCCCCGCCGGCCCCGGCCACCCGCCGACTGCTCGGCGCCTGCCTGGATCTGGTGACCGACCCGCTCCTCGAGCAGGTCCAGGACGGTGCACCGCCCGCCGTGACCCGGCTCCTGGAGGTCCACCGGGCCCTGGTGGACCAGCGCGAGGACCGGCACCGCGCCGAGGCCCTGCTGGCGCTGATCGGGAATCTGGTGGAGGACGTGGGCGGCCGCGTCTGAGGCCGGCACGGCCGCGTTCTCAACCGCTCCCAGGGGTACGGGCGCGTCAGCCCTTCGCGGGGGTGATGGTGACGACGGCCGTCACCCCGTCGACGTGGAAGACGGCGGCTTCGTCGTCGGGGAGCAGGATCGCGTCGAACCGGTCGAGAGTGAGACCCGACTCGGCGGCCGTGGCCGTGCCCGCGAGTGTGATCACGAGGGTCTGGCTCCCGCTCCGCGGGGCGACGGTGAACTCCTCGCGCTTCACGCTGACGTCCGCCGTCGCGGCGTCGCGGCGCGTCATCACGTTGAAGTCGACGATGGGGCCGCCGAGGAGCCGGCAGTCGGTGGTGGCGTCGCCGGAGAAGGCGAAGGGCTCGTACGGGTCGGCGACGGTGTGCGGGGTTCCGTCGACCGTCAGCTCCATTCCCGGCCCGTCGACGACCGTGATGACGCGGTCGACCCCGGGGAAGGCGGAGAAGGGGCCGCCCGTCGCGACGTCGGCCAGGCTCACCCGCCAGACGAAGTCGTCCAGGCCCGCCTCGGCCGGGCCGGCGGCGACCTCGCGGGTCACGCCGCCGCCGTTCCGCCAGGGCGTCGCCGGCCGCTCGTGCGCCCTGAGCAGACGTCCTTCGATCATGAGATCAGCTCCATGTGTTACACTTACGGACGTTGCAGTTGTGGTACCCATGAACCTATGCGCGCCTGACAGGAATGCTTGTCCCCTGCAGGCGCATATTTTGTTTTTCCGGCATCTCCGGATGGGGCCTCTGCCTACAGAAGGAGAAGATCATGGCACAGGGAACCGTGAAGTGGTTCAACGCCGAAAAGGGTTTCGGCTTCATCGAGCAGGACGGCGGCGGTCCGGACGTCTTCGCCCACTACTCGAACATCGCCACCCAGGGCTACCGTGAGCTCCGCGAGGGCCAGCGGGTTTCCTTCGACGTGACGCAGGGCCAGAAGGGCCCGCAGGCGGAGAACATCGTCCCCGCCTGATCGCCACACGCGTATCCGCTCGCCGGGGTCCGCACCGTCATGGTGCGGACCCCGGTTTGCGCTGTTTCCAGGATTCCAGGAAGGCAGACTGCATGTCCCGTAGGTCCCCGAAGTCCAACCGGCGCTCCTCGCCGCCGTCACCGGCCCCGTCGTCGCCGAGGGAGTTCCGGCTGCCGGAAAGCACGACGCCCGCGCTTCCCGCCGTCGAGGACTTCGCCGGCATGGACCTGCCCGCGGGGCTGCTGAAGACCCTCGCCGCCCAGGGCGTCACCACGCCGTTCCCCATCCAGGCCGCCACGCTGCCCAACTCGCTGGCCGGGCGTGACCTGCTGGGCCGCGGCCGCACCGGCTCCGGCAAGACCCTCGCGTTCGGACTCGCGCTCCTGGCCCGTACGGCCGGACTGCGCGCCGAGCCCAAGGCGCCCCTCGCCCTCGTGCTCGTGCCCACGCGTGAGCTCGCCCAGCAGGTGACGGACGCGCTGACCCCCTACGCCACGGCCGTGAACCTCCGGATGACCACCGTGGTCGGCGGGCTGTCCATCACCCGGCAGGCCGCCGCCCTGCGGCGCGGCGCCGAGGTGCTCGTGGCGAGCCCCGGCAGGCTCAACGACCTGGTGGAGCGCGGGGACTGCGTGCTGGACGACGTCCGCATAACGGTCCTCGACGAAGCCGACCAGATGACCGACATGGGCTTCCTGCCGCAGGTCACCAAGCTGATCCAGCAGGTGCGGCCCGACGGCCAGCGCATGCTCTTCTCGGCCACCCTGGACGGCAACATCGACCGCCTGGTGCAGCGGTTCCTGACCGACCCGGTCGTGCACTCCGTGGACCCGTCCGCCGGCGCGGTCACCACCATGGAGCACCATGTGCTCCACCTCCTGGACGAGACCGACAAGAAGGCCGTCACCACGCGCATCGCGGCCCGTGACGGCCGGGTCATCCTCTTCCTCGACACGAAGCGGTCCGCCGACCGGCTCGCCAAGCGGCTCCTCGCCGTCGGCGTCCGTGCCGCCGCGCTGCACGGCGGCCGCAGCCAGCCGCAGCGGACCCGCACCCTGGACCAGTTCAAGAGCGGCCACGTCACCGCGCTGGTGGCGACGAACGTCGCGGCCCGCGGCATCCACATCGACGACCTCGACCTCGTCGTGAACGTCGATCCGCCCACGGACCACAAGGACTACCTGCACCGCGGCGGCCGTACGGCCCGCGCCGGCGGCACCGGCAGCGTGGTCACCCTGGTCCTGCCCGACCAGAAGCGGGACGTCACCCGGCTGATGTCCGACGCCGGCATCCGCCCCAGGACGTCCCGCGTCACGTCCGGCGACGCGGAACTGGCCACGATCACCGGCGCCCGCGAGCCCTCCGGCGTCCCCGTCACCATCGAGGTCGCCCAGCCCGCGGCTCCGGCGGCGGCGCCCCGCCGGGAGCGGAAGCCGGGCGGCGAGCCCGGCGGGCGGTCCGGACGTCGCCGAAGGGGCGGCGGCGCGTCGTCGGCGGCCGAGGCCGCCAACCCGGCCGCGAACGACCGGGGCCCGAGCCGCCGGACCTCCACCGGAGCAGCGGGAACCGGCCGGCCTTCCGTGGGCGAGGGGCGCGGCGCTGCCCGCCGTACCGGTACCGGCAAGGCCACGGGCGGCAACGCCGGCTCGGGCGGCCGCGGCACCGAGCGACGGGACGGGGCTGCGCCCCGTAACGCCTCCGGCAAGGCCGGTCAGACCGGCGGTGCGGGGCGCGGATCGGGCCGACGGGCGGCGGGTGGAACCGGTGCCACCGGCACCACCGCAGCCCCCGGTAACCGCACCTCCCGCCGGGGCGAACGCCGCAGGTCTGCGCCGTAGCGCAGCCGAATCCAGGATTTCGGATCCACGAGCTCGGATCCTGGATCCCGGATCCGCCCGGTGAAGCCCTGCTCAGTCCGCGGGTGATCCGTTCTGCCTCTCCCCGTCCGACGACGTGTCGTCGGACGGGGGAACCGGCCGGTCGGGCAGCTCCGGTGTGCCCAGGCGGCGCGCCGCCCAGGGTTCGCGGGCGATGACGGCGCCGGCGGTGACACACAGGGCGACGGCCGCGCAGAGCACGATGAGCCAGGACAGCAGGGTGAAGACCGCGCCCAGCGAGCCGTACTTCTGCAGGCTGCGGTTGAGGGCCCGGGGCATGTAGAGCGATGCGGTCGAGGTGACGACACCGAGGGCGATCCCGGTCAGCAGCGCTCCCGGCAGCAGCGGCAGCCACGGGACGCGCGCGGTCAGCAGCAGGTGCTGCGTCCACCACCACATGCCTACCTCCACGAGCAGCAGCAGCGGCAGGCCCAGCCACAGGCCCACGCCGAAGCCGTCGTGCAGGCTTCCCTGCACTGCGATCATCAGCATCCACGCCGCGAGCCAGGCGACCCAGCGCCAGGCGGCCACCCGTGCGCTCGCGCCGCGCAGGCTCCAGGCGCGCTCGCACAGCCGTTGCATGGCGCGGCTGCACGCGGTGGCCGAGATGAGCACCATCAGACCGCTGACGACGCCGAAGGTCTGCCGCAGCTCGTCGGAGGGGCCACCGGCGCCCTGGACGGCCTTGTCGAACTCATTCTCCACGCTGCCGGACAGGCCGAAGATGTCGTGCACCGAGGTGACGAACTGGTCGCGCAGCCCCGGTGGAGCGATGGAGGCGACCAGGAACAGCAGCGGGACCGCCGTGAGGAACGTCTGCGCGGCCAGCCGGGTCGCCGAGTCCAGCACGTTCACCGAGATCAGGTGCGACACGAGGTGCGTGATCAGCGGGAACCGCTCCTCGGCCCGGGACCGCAGGCCGGCGACGCGGTTACGCAGCGAGGCACCGGAGCGCCGGCGCCGCTCGCGCCGTCGAGCCCTGCTCAGTCGCTGCATGCTGCCAGCGTGCCGCCCGTGCGCGCGCTCGGCCCGTAGTGGCGGCGCCACCGGGTCCGTCCGGGTGAACCGGGCCGGCCGCCCTTCGAGGATTTGTGGGGTTCCGGCGGGACGGTGAAGATGAAGCCATGAGCGAGAGCGGCCCGGCGGCCGGACCCGCGGGGCTTCGCGGGGGCCGCGATGCTGCCTGATCTGATCCTCATCGGGCTGGGAATCGCGGTGTTCCCGCTGTCGGTGACCGCGTTCGTCCTCGTGCTCTCGGCCGATCGCGGGACCTGGAAGGGCCTGGCGTTCATCCTCTCCTGGGTCGCCTGCTTCGTGGCCGTCCTCGTCGCCGTGCTGGTCACCACCGGAGGCAAGCCTCCCGCTCCGAAGTCCCCTCCCTCCACGGCCACCTCCGCCGTCAAGCTGGCCATCGGCCTGGGACTGGTCGGGTACGGCTGGTACCGGCACAAGGCCCGCAAACGTGCCGGCGCACGGACGCACCCGCGGACGGACCCGCCGGGGCCGCAGACCGGCCCAGGGCCCGAGCCGCGGACCGGCCCGGGGACCGAGCCGCGGACGGACCCGCAGACCGACCCGCGGACGGATCCGTCCAGGAAGTCCTCAGGCAGGATGTCGGCACGGCTCGACCGGATCTCCGGCTGGACCGCGGCGGGACTGGGGCCGCTGCTCCAGCCCTGGGGCCTGGTGGCGGCCGGTGCGGCGACGGTGGTGAGCGCCGACCTGTCCCGTCCCTCCTCGTACGCGGCCCTGGTGGCGTACTGCGTCCTCGCCACGAGCAGTCTGCTGGCCATGGAGCTCTACGCGGTCTTCGCGCCCGATTCGGCCCGCCTACGGCTCGGGCAGCTGCGCACCTGGTTCCAGACGCACCAGAACCAGGCGCTCGTGGGCGTGTCCTTGGTGGTGGGCCTGCTCCTGGTCGCGCGGAGCATCTATCAGCTCACGTCCTGAGTCAGGCCTCTTCCAGGCCCGGCTGCTGCGCTGTCCTGCGGCCGTCGGCGGCCAGCAGGGCGATCACCGCGAGCACGGCGAGCAGGATGAGCACGAGGAGCAGGATGGTGAGGACCGTGGGGTGGTTCCACAGCGCGAACAGCAGGGCGACGACGAGCAGCGCGCCGAGGGTCAGCCACTTGCGGTGCGCCTCGGTCCAGGTGCCCACGGGCCCGGTGTCGATCCCGTGGCCGCCCCACCAGCCGGCCGCCGCGTCGGCGCCGCGGTCGGCCGTGGAGCGGGTGGCGCGGGCCAGTCGGCCGGGGCCGACGAAGTAGGCGCCGAGGGCGATGACGATGCCCAGCACGATCGCGGTGCGCAGGGCGATCCGCAGGAAGTGCAGGAGATGGTCGAAGACGGCTGCCGCGGCCGCCTCGGACTGCACCTGGGGTGGCAGGTGGTCCAGGTAGTAGCGGCGGGCGACGACGAGCGCGATGGCCACGACGAGACACGCGAAGGCCGCGCCCAGGGCCGTCTTCGCCAGGGCGCGGCGGCGCCGGTGGGCCAGGAACACCCCGCCCGCGGCGAGCACCACGGTGATGACGGGCAGCCAGTTGCCGATCACGTCGAGGGCGTGCGCGGCGCCCTGGATCTTCTCCAGCTTGTCGGACTGGAAGAGCACCAGCTGCTTGTTGACGTCCGGGATCTTCTCCGCCGGTTCCAGGCCCGCGTCCACCAGCTCCTGTTTGACCTGGTCGACGGCGGTGCCGACGTCGAGGGTGACCGTGCCCTCCGAGACGCCGACCGCTCCGCGGCCCTTGCCGGTCAGGGCGTGCACCACGGCCGTGTGGGCGGCCCGGTTGGCGGTGACCCACACCTTCTCGAACCGGTCGCTCTGGACGAAGTGGGTGGCCACCTTGTCCGCCGCCGCGTTCACGGCGGCGTCCAGCTGCGGGGCGAGACCCTTGACGGCCTTGGCCGCGCGGGGCGGCAGGCCCTGTGACTGCAGCCAGGCCGCGACCTCGGCGGTGACCTCTTTGCCGTCGACCCGTACGTCCACGGCCTGGACGATCCGGTTGTGCATGGCGTCCTCGATCGCCGGGTCGTCGGCGAGCGGCTTCATGGTGGCGACGTAGCGGTCGGTGTCGAGGACGATGTCGTGCACCCACACGGTCAGGACGCTGATGGGCACCAGGATGCAGGCGAGGACGATCAGTACCGCCGACGACACGCTCCGCAGCACTCTCATCGGTCCTCCATGGTCACGTCACCGTCTGTCGGGTTCCGTGTCCATTTCCGTCGACGCGAGAGCGCCCTGCATCCTGGGCTGGGCCGTTCGGACCCCGGGGAGTGCGGTCAGGAGGCGAGGATCCTGCTCTTCTGGGCCGCGAACTCCTCCTCGGTCAGCACACCTTGCTCCTTCAGTTCGCCGAGCTCCTTGAGCTGGGCGATCTTGTTGCTCATCTCGTCGCCCGCCGAAGGTGCGGGTGCGGGCGGCGGCGGGGGCGGCGGCGCCTGCTGCGCGTAGTACTGGTCGGCTGCCGCCGCCTGCTGGTCCTGGGCGGCCCAACGGCCGGCCTGGCGGCGCGAGACCCTGTTGGACACGGCGGTCGCCGTTCCGGCCACCACCGCGGTGCGCGCCACCCCTCGAAGAAGTCCTGGCATGTCCTGTCCTCCTTGAGCGTTCCCCCTGATTCCCGCTGATTCCCCCGTGATTCCCTGTGATTCCCGCTGACCCGTTCTTCTCGGCCTCTCTCGTCAGGCGGCCGCGCCGCCCTCGGCCGCCTCCGCGGCTTCGAGCGAGGCGAGGAGGGCCTGTACGGGGATGCGCCCGCCGGCCACGAGTTGCGCGCCCGAACGCCGCAGGGCCCGCGCGAGCGGTGCGGCCCAGAGGTTCTCGTAGACGAGGATGCCGGCCGCGTTGCCCGGCTCGAGGGCCATCCCCGCCTCGTTGAGGTCGTCCTGCCCGAGCAGCCCGGACGAGGAGCCCTCGAAGACGGACACGTCGAACTCGCCGTCGGCGTCCAGGTCCCTCAGTTCCAGGGCGACGACGCTGCCGTCGGTGTCCTTCCGGACGAACATCAGGTCGAGGATGCGGACGATGCCTCTGTCGACCAGGTCGAGGAGCAGGGGGAACGCCTCGCCCGTCATGCGGTTGCCGGGGAACTCGATGACCAGGTAGTCGACCGGGCCCATGTCCTCGAAATCGTCGCTCATGACCTCTCCAGAAACAGCCGGGGGATCTGACCACACCCAATCCATTGCAGCATTCGGCGAGGTGCCCCGCACGTTCGCGGGACCGGGGTCAGGCGCGGCCCGCGGCCAGCTCCGTCAGGCGGGCGAGGACTCGGCCGCCGGATGCGGATATGCCGTCGTGCTCCCACTCGTTGGTCACCCAGACGCGGGTGGCGCCGACCTCGCGTGCCGTGCGCAGGGAGAGGCCCGCGTCGACGTACATGTCGTCGTGGTAGACGATCGCGGCGAGGGGGACCTCGTTGGCGGCGAGGCGTCGCGGGTCGTAGAGCGGCGGCCAGTCCGTGCGGGCGGCCAGCAGGTCGGCGGCGGCGGCGAAGGGGCGCAGGCCCGCGATCTCGCGGAGCATCCAGGGGTACATCATCTCCCCGGTGAGCAGCAGGGGGTCGGCGTCCGCGGCGAACTCGGGGAAGTCGGCGAGGGCGCGGGCGGCCGCCCAGGCGGTCGGGCCTGCGCCCTGCCCGTACAGCGTCTCCTGCAGGACGGCGAACAGCGGGTTGTCGGTGAAGCCGGTCAGGGTCATGACCTGGTGGAGGAAGGTGTCCGTGGGCGCGCCGTCCGGGTCCAGGGCCTCGTCGAGCAGCCAGTGCAGGCGCTCGAAGCCGTCTCCCATGCCGAGGGCGAGGCCGAGGGTGCGCAGGCGGTGCGGGGTGAGCCGGTCGCCGTTCGGCAGGCGGGTGTCGGTGTCCGCGAGGTGGTCGGCGAGCCCGCGCAGGCGGGGGGCGTCCTCGGGGTAGCGGGCGTAGAAGTCGAGGACGCGGTCGCGGACACGGGGGTACGTGCGGGCGTAGACGTCGTCGGCGGTGGCGGTGAGGCCGGGCAGGCCGCCGGCGACGTAGCAGGCGCGCAGGCCCTGGGGGGCCCGGGAGAGGTAGGTGAGGGTGAGGAAGCCGCCGTAGCTCTGGCCGAGCGTCTCCCACGGGGTGTCTCCGCAGAGGCGTCGGCGGATCAGTTCCGCGTCGGCGACGATCGCGTCGGCGCGGAAGTGCGCGAGGTACGCGGCCAGTTGGCCGGGCGTCGCGAAGCGGGCCGCGGTGCGGGCGGTGACGGGGCTGGAACGGCCGGTGCCGCGCTGGTCGAGGAGGAGCACGCGGTGGGTCTTCAGGGCCTGGTCGAGCCAGCCGGGCGAACCGGCCGACGGGCGGGGCGACTTTCCACCGGGGCCGCCCTGGAGGTAGAGCAGCCACGGCAGTTCCTCGTTCGCGCGAGAGGGGTCCACGACCTCGCGGGCGAAGACCTCGAGGGTGGGGCCGTCCGGGGCGTGGTGGTCCAGGGGGACGGTGAAGGTGTGGTCGACGGTCGCGTATGCGCGGTTCATGGGCCCCTCGTGCGGCTCGGACACGGATGGATAACGGCGATCCCGACGGGTTGTCAGTGCAATTTCACATTACTATGTTACCGGTCACATTCCAGCCGCTCTCGGCTGTCCGACCGCACCGCACCCGGAGTGACCCACTCATGAACAAGCGCACGTGCACCACGCTGGCCACCGCCCTGGCGGCGGCCCTCACCCTCGGCGTCACCGCATGCTCCGGCGGACACGGAGCCGCCGACGGCAAGGGCCGCGCGAACCCCGCCACCGCCAACAACGGCGCCACGGTCGGCGGGACCCCGCACAAGGGCGGCACCCTGGCCGTCCTGTCCGACCAGGACTTCACCCACCTCGACCCGGCCCGCAACTGGGTGATGCGCGACATGGACTTCGGCACCCGCCTGCTCTACCGCACCCTCGTCACCTACCGGGCCGAACCGGGCCCGAAGGGCGGCGAGCTGGTCCCCGACCTCGCCGAGGACCTCGGCACCTCCTCCAACGGGGCGAAGACCTGGACCTTCCGGCTGAAGAAGGGCCTGAAGTACGAGGACGGCACGCCGATCACCGCGCAGGACGTCAAGTACAACGTGGAGCGGTCCTTCTCCCCCGACCTGCCCGGCGGCCCCGACTACGCGGCGCGCTACCTCGCCGGCGCCGAGGGCTACCAGGGCCCGGCCGGCGGCAGGCACCTCGACTCCGTCAGGACGCCCGACGACCACACGATCGTCTTCGAACTGCGCAAGCCCTTCGCCGAGTTCCCGTACGCCACGGTGCTGCCGACCTTCGCCCCGGTGCCCAGGTCCCAGGACAAGGGACCGCAGTACGACAACCGCCCGTTCTCCTCGGGGCCGTACAAGATCGAGTCGTACGCCCGCGACAAGCAGCTCGTGCTGGTCCGCAACCCGCACTGGGACCCGGCGACGGACCAGGTCCGCAAGGCGTACCCGGACCGGATCGTGATGACGATGGGGCTCAAGGGCGGCCAGATCGACGACCGGCTCATCGCGAGCTCGGGCACCGACGCGTCCGCCGTGTCCTGGGGCAAGCTGCGCCCCGAGTCCACCCCGAAGGTGCTCACCAGGGCGGACGTCAAGGCACGGTTGCTCGCCGAGTCCACCAGCTGCACCGAGATGGTGCAGATGCACACCGGCCGCGCGCCCTTCGACAACGTGAAGGTCCGTCAGGCGGTGCAGTACGCCCTCGACCGGCAGGCCGTCCTCACCGCCTCCGGCGGCCCCGCCCTCAACGACGTGGCCACCGCCCTCATGCCCGGCTCCCTCTTCGACGGGGGCAAGCAGCCCGACACGCTGAAGATCCCGCTCACCGGTGACGTGGAGAAGGCGAAGCGGCTGCTGAAGGAGGCGGGGAAGCCCGACGGCTTCGCCACGAGCATCACCGTCTCCAACGGCCGCAAGGCGGTCGGCGAGGCCATCCAGGAGTCGCTCGGTCGCGTCGGCATCAAGGTCACCATCGAGACCGTCGATCCCTCCGCGTTCTACGACACGATCGGCGACACCAAGAACCGCACCGACCTCGTCTACACCGGCTGGTGTCCGGACTACCCCTCCGGCTCGACCTTCCTGCCCTTCGTCTTCGACGGCCGCTACATCAAGGAGAAGGGCAACTCCGGCAACCACTCGCTCTTCCGCGACAAGGCGACCATGCAGCGCATGGACGAGATCGCCGCCATGACCGACTCGGCGCAGGCGAACAAGGCGTGGCAGGCGCTGGACGGGCAGATCCTCGCCAAGGCCCCGACGGCGCCCACCGTCATCGAGCGCATGCCGCTGCTGCTCGGGACCAACATCGCCGGCGCCTTCGGCCACACCTCGTTCGGCGGAGCGATCGACTACGCGACGGTCGGCCTCAAGGACCCCGCCAAGAGCGGAAGCTGAGGGCCCGCCACCATGCCCGACACCAGCCCCGTCACCAAGCCCGACACCAAGCCCGTCACCGAACCCCAGCCCACCACCGCCTCCCCGGCCCCGCGCGCGGGCCTCGGCCCCTGGCAGCTCGCCCGCGCGGAACTGCGCCGCCGCCCCTCCGTGAAGGTCTCCCTCGTCGTGGTCGCACTCTTCGTGATCATGGCCGTGGCCGCCCCGCTGCTCAGCGCGCTGGGCGGCTGGTCGCCCGAGGAGTTCGACAAGAGCGCCGTCGATCCGTATCTGGGCGGACTGCCGCTCGGCCCGCTCGGCGGCGTCTCGGCCGAGCACTGGCTCGGCGTCGAACCCGTCACCGGCCGCGACCTGTTCGCCCGGGTCGTGCACGGCGCCCAGGTCTCCCTCCTCATCGCGTTCACCGCGACGGCCATCGTCGTCGTCGCCGGGACGGCGGCCGGGATCACGGCCGGCTACTTCGGCGGCCGCACCGACACCGTGCTCTCCCGGCTGATGGACCTCACCATGTCCTTCCCCTCCCTCATCTTCATGATCGCCATGATGTCGGTGGCCCGGGACGTCAACCGGATCGTGCTCATGACGCTGGTCATCGGCCTCTTCGGCTGGCCCGGCATCGCCCGCGTCGTGCGCGGCCAGACCCTCTCGCTCCGGCACCGCGAGTACGTCGACGCCGCCCGCGTCGGCGGCTCCGGCCCCTGGCGGATCCTCACCCGGGACATTCTCCCGGGCGTCGCCGGACCGGTCATCGCCTACACCACCCTGATCATCCCCGGGATGATCGCCACCGAGGCGGCCCTCAGCTATCTGGGCGTCGGCGTCCGGCCGCCCACCCCGTCGTGGGGCCAGATGATCGCCGAGAGCGTCGCCTTCTACGACACGGATCCCATGTACTTCCTCGTGCCGAGCCTCTGCCTCTTCCTCACGGTGCTCGCGTTCACCCTGCTCGGCGACGCGCTGCGCGACATCCTCGACCCGAGGGGAAGCCGCTCGTGATCCTCTACCTCGGCCGCCGGCTGCTCGGCATCGCCGGCGTCCTGCTGGCCATCGCCGCCGTCACCTTCACCATCTTCTACGTGCTGCCCTCCGACCCCGCCGCCGCGGCCTGCGGCAAGTCGTGCAGCGCCGAACGCCTGGAGGCGATCCGCGCCCACATGGGCCTGGACCAGCCGCTGTGGCGTCAGTTCGCCGACTTCGTCAGCGGCATCTTCACCGGCCGCACCATGGGCAGCGGCCAGTACACCCTGCGCTGCGACTTCCCCTGCCTCGGCTACTCGTACGAGAACAGCCAGCCCGTCTGGGACCTGCTCGTCGACCGCTTCCCCGTCTCCGCCTCGCTCGCCGTCGGCGCCGCGGCGATCTGGCTGCTCCTCGGACTCTCCGCGGGCGTCGCGGCGGCGCTGCGCAAGGACACCCTGACCGACCGCGTCCTCATGGTCGGCGCGGTCGCCGCCGCCTCGCTGCCCGTCTACTTCACCTCGGTCATGCTGATCTACGGGGTGATCCGGACGGCCGGGCTGCTGCCCTACCCGCAGTACACGCCCTTCGGATCCGACCCGCTCGGCTGGGCGTCGAACCTGCTGCTGCCCTGGCTCGCGCTCGCGATCCTGTACGCGGCGATGTACGCGCGCCAGAGCCGCAGCTCCATGATCGAGACGATGGCGGAGCCGTACATCCGCACCGCCCGGGCCAAGGGCCTGCCCCGCCGCACGGTCGTCGTCAAACACGGGCTGCGCGCCGGGATGACGCCGATCCTCACCATCTTCGGCATGGACCTCGGCGGCCTGCTCGCCGGTGCCGTCATCACCGAGTCGATCTTCGGGCTGCCCGGCATCGGCCGGCTCTTCTACGGTGCCCTGTCCACCGGCGACCAGCCCGTCATCCTCGGCGTCACCCTGCTCGCCGCGACCTTCATCGTCGTCGCCAACCTGGCCGTCGACCTGCTGTACGCCGTCGTCGACCCGCGAGTGAGGTACTGATGACCGACACCGCATCGCGGCTCGCCCCACCGCTGCTCTCCGTCCGGGACCTGACCGTCACCTTCCCGACGCCGCGCGGCCCCGTCCGGGCCGTGGACGCGCTCTCCTTCGACGTGTCGCCCGGCCGCACGCTCGGCATCGTCGGCGAGTCCGGCTCCGGGAAGTCCGTGACCTCGCTCGCCGTCATGGGGCTGCACACCGGCGCCGCCATCACCGGCTCCATCACGCTGGCCGGCCAGGAACTCGTCGGACTGGCCGAGCGCGAGCTGAATCGGCTGCGCGGCCGGCGGATGGCGATGATCTTCCAGGACCCGCTGTCCAGCCTCCACCCGTACTACACCGTCGGGGAGCAGATCGCCGAACACCACCGGGTGCACTTCGGCAGCGGCCGCAGGGCCGCCCGTGAGCGGGCGGTCGAGGCGCTCGCCGAGGTCGGCATCCCCGAGCCGCGCCGCCGGGCCGGGGAGTATCCGCACCAGTTCTCCGGCGGCATGCGCCAGCGCGTGATGATCGCCATGGCGCTCGCCTGCGAGCCGGAACTCCTCATCGCCGACGAGCCCACCACCGCCCTGGACGTCACCGTCCAGGCCCAGATCCTGGAGCTGATCGCCCGGATCCAGGAGGAACGCGGCCTCGCCGTCGTCATGATCACCCACGATCTGGGGGTCGTGGCCCGGGTGGCCCACGACGTCCTGGTGATGTACGGCGGCCGGGCGGCCGAACAGGCGCCGGTGGACGCCCTGTTCGCCGCGCCGGCCCACCCGTACACCCGGGGGCTGCTCGACTCGCTGCCGCGCCTCGACGACCGGGACGACCTCCCGCTGCGGGCGATCCCCGGCAGTCCGCCCTCCCTGCTCGACCCCGCCCCGGGCTGTGTGTTCGCCCCGCGCTGTCCACGGGCGGCCACGGCATCGCGGGACGAGCGCGCCCGCTGCGAGACCGAGCGCCCCGCGCTCGGCGGCCCGGACGGACATCCGGCCGCCTGCCACTTCCCCGCGTACGAAGGCGTCACCCCATGAAGAACGAACCAGCCAACGAACCAGCCACGAGGACCGAACCGCTCCTCTCTGTACGGGCGTTGACGACGACCTTCCCCGGCAGGCGGCGCGCCGCACCGGTCCGGGCCGTCGACGGCGTCAGCTTCGACATCGCGGCCGGCGAGACGCTCGGCCTGGTGGGCGAGTCCGGCTGCGGCAAGTCCACCACCGGGCGCACGATCGTCCGCCTCCTGGAGCCGTCCGCGGGATCCGTCGTCTACGACGGCCGCGACATCGCCCATCTGTCGCAGCGCGAGCTGAAGCCGCTCCGCAAGGACCTCCAGATGGTGTTCCAGGACCCGCACTCCTCCCTCAACCCCCGCCAGACCGTGGCCCGGATCATCTCCGATCCCCTGATGGTGCACGGCAGTCCGGCGGCCGCGGCCCGCGCGCGGGCCGCGGAGCTGATGGAGCTGGTGGGCCTCATCCCGGAACACCTCGACCGCTACCCGCACGAGTTCTCCGGCGGTCAGGCGCAGCGCATCGGCATCGCCCGGGCCCTGGCCACCGGCCCGCGGCTCGTCATCGCCGACGAGCCGGTCTCCGCCCTCGACGTCTCCGTGCAGGCCCAGATCGTCAACCTGATGGAGCGCCTCCAGCGCGAACTCGGCCTGGCCTACCTCTTCATCGCCCACGACCTGTCCGTCGTCAAACGGGTCTGCGACCGGGTCGCCGTGATGTACCTCGGCCGGATCGTGGAGATCGGGGACAAGGAACGCGTGTACGGCGCGCCCGCGCACCCGTACACGCGGGCCCTGCTGTCCGCGGTCCCGTTGCCCGACCCGGTCGCCGAGCGCACCCGGGAGCGGATCACCCTGCTGGGCGACCCGCCGAGCCCGGCCGCTCCGCCGCCCGGCTGCACCTTCCATCCGCGCTGCCCGAAGGCGCAGGCGATCTGCCGCAGCGAGGCGCCGCTGCTGCGGATCGGCGCTCCGGGGGAGGCACGTGAGGTGGCCTGTCACTTCCCCGAGGCCGCCTGACGCGGGGTCGGGGGGGGGGGCGGGGGGCCGGGGGCCCGGGCCCGCCCCCCCCCCCCCCCCGACCACCAGAACACAACGCCCCCCGGCCCCCCCACCAA
>NZ_JBIWPJ010000001.1:1014882-1235735 GCF_044768205.1 Streptomyces sp. NPDC101160
GGGGGGGGGGGGGGGGGGGGGGGGGGGGGGGGGGGGGGGGGGGGGGGGGGCGGGGCGGGGGGCCCCCCCCCCCCCCACGACCCTGCTCGTCCGTCTACCACTTGGTGACGCGCACGGTCTCCCCGTATCCGTCGGCGCCGAGCACCTCGATGCGCACTCCGGCCGTCGCGTCGGTGTAGGACTGGCCGGTCCAGAAGGGGGCGTCGTCCAGCGGCCGGCAGCCGGCCGCCGGGGTGGCGGTCGGCTTCGCGTCGACGACCTGTACGGGGCCCTGGCCGGTCGCGACGGAGGTGTCGACCTTGTAGACCAGCGCGCCGGTCGAGCAGACGCCGCCGTCGGCCCGCACCGCCCGTCTCGACTCGACGACGTAGGCGGTGGTGGGGCCGGTGCGGACGACCGCCATGCTGGTGCCGCTGCCGTACTCGACCGCGGTCAGGTGCACGGTGTCACTGCCCGCCGAGGCCCGGCACACGACCTGGCCGTCCGTGATCCAGCCGAGCTTCCAGGACTGCCAGGCGAAGTACTGGGACCCGGGCCCGCTGATGAGTCCCATCACGTCCCAGCCGGCGACGTGGCGGTGGACGTCGGTTCCGGTGAAGGCGTAGAGGTCGGGGAGTCCGAAGGTGTGTCCGGTCTCGTGGGCCACCAGCTTGGGTCCCCAGTGCCACATGTCCTGCCCGAAGGTCACGGCCCACTTCAGCAGCGTGCCGTCGGCACGGACGCCGGCGGTGCCGGGGTCGTGGATGTAGGTGGGCGTGAAGGAGATCGCCGAGGCGTTCCGCGTCGGGACGACGTACACCATGTCGTAGCGGGAGAAGTCGACATACGGATCCGCCGCGGCGACCGCGTCCCTGATGTACGCCTCGTGGGCCTCGTGGGTCAGTCCGCGCGCGAAGCCGTAGTCGGTGGAGGCGTGCGGCATCCGCGTCCACTGGCGGTGCTGGCTGATGGCGAGCCAGACCTTGCCGTAGGAGGCGTTCCACAGCCAGTCGGCGCCCGGAGTGATCTGGGCGGCGTCGTCGGCGGGGGCTTCGGTGGCCGGCGCGTCGGGGAAGTCGACGAAGATCATGCCGACCCGGACGGTGCCGGCGGGGCGCTGGAAGACGGACCAGTCGGTGTCGTGCCCCTCGTCCGTCCAGCCGGTGGTGCCGCGCAGGGCGCAGGCGGAGGCCGGGTCGGTCGTGGCGGTGGCGGCGCGGGCCGGGTGGAGGCCGGCCAGGACCAGCAGCAGAGTGGCGAGCAGGGGTGCCCAGAGCGCGGCGCGTTGACGTGTCCTCACGCGACCTTTCCTCTCGTGGAGTTGACGCAGGTGATGTATGCCGTGTGACATTTCACATAGCTTGAGGGGGCGGGAGGGTGTCCGGAAGCCGTCGCCGGTCCATAACATCCGCGCCATGGACCTGGAGGTACGCCATCTGCGCGTGCTGTGCGCGATCGCCGACGCGGGCAGCCTCACCCGCGCCGCCGCCGCTCTCGGGACGACCCAGCCCGGACTCAGCGCCCAGCTGCGCCGCATCGAGGCGATGCTGGGCGGAGTGCTGTTCGCCCGGGGCCGGGCCGGGGTCGTCGCCACCCCTTTCGGCGAGCTGGTGCTCGACCGGGCCCGCTCCGTCCTCCCCGGCGTCGACGGCCTGATCGCCGACACCGCCCGGATGGCCCGCCGGATGTCGGTCTGCGACCGGGTCCGCGTCGGCTCGGTCGGCGCGCCCCTGCTCGGCCGGCTCGTCCTGGCCGTCAAGGCGCTGCTGCCGGAGGCCGAGGTGACGGCGCGCTGTCAGCACTCCCCCGTCACGCTGCTCGACGAGCTGGCCGCCGACCGGCTGGAGGCGGCGGTCCTCGGTGACCATCCCGGCCGGCGGCTGCCGCACCGCGACGGCGTGGTGCTCCACCCCCTCGCCACCGAACCGGTCTTCGCCCTGCTGCCGGCCGCTCATCCGCTGGCGCGCCTGGACGAGGTGCCGCTGGCCGCGCTCCTGGACGAGGACTGGGCGGTGCCCCGGCCGGACGGCGACGGGACCCGCGAGTACTGGTCGTCGGAGTGCGCGGCGGCCGGGCGGCGCCCGTACTCGCCCTACGAGGCGGAGGGACGCCCGCTGGTCGAGCTGGTCCGCGCGGGTCTGGCGGTCAGCCTCTGCCAGGCCACCTTCGTCGAGGTCCCGGGCACCGCCGTACGCCCCCTGGCCGGAAACCCGCTCTGGTACCGCCATGTGCTGGCCTGGCACCGCGACGGCCCGCTCGCGCGCCACGGCGACGAGATCCTGCGCAGGCTCACCGCCGGTTACGAGGAAACGTGCGCCGCCACCCCCGCGTACGCGCGGTGGCGAGCCCGGCATGATCGGCGAGGCACCCCCTAGGTACCGATGACCCGCAGCGAGGCCCACAGGGCGACGGTGGAGGCGAGGAGGGCCGCGGGGACCGTGAGCAGGCCGAGGACGGTGAACTCCTTCAGCGCGATCTCGTGGTCGTGGCGGTGGGCGATGCGCCGCCACAGCAGGGTGGCCAGGGAGCCGGCGTAGGTGAGGTTGGGGCCGATGTTGACGCCGAGGAGCACGGCCAGGACCGCGCCCGGTCCTGACGGCGCGGCCAGCGGGACGAGGGCGAGGACGGCGGGCAGGTTGTTGATCAGGTTCGCGAGCAGGGCGGCGAGCGCGGCCGTTCCGAGCAGGGCGGGCAGCGAGGCGCCGTCCGGCACCAGCCGGCCGAGGGCGTGGCCGAGACCGTGGTCGACCACGGCCCGTACGACGACGCCGAGGGCGAGCACGAAGGCGAGGAACGGCAGGGCGGCGGAGCGCACGATCGCGGCCGGGGTGGTGTGCCGCCGGACCAGCGCGCGTACCGCGAGGACCGTCGCGCCGGCCGCGGCGACCCAGGCGGGGTCGATGCCGAGCGCGGAGGCGACGGCGAAGCCGCCCAGCGTCGCGGCCACGGTGACGAGCGCGAACAGCGGCAGCTCCGACGGCTCGTCGGGCTCCGTCGGCGCGGTGGCCGCGTCGAGGTCGGCGGCGAAGAAACGGCGGAAGACCGCGTACTCGACGGCGATGGCGGCCAGCCACGGCAGCGTCATCAGCAGCGCGAAGCGGGTGAAGGTCAGCCCGGCGGCGGTGAAGGCGAGCAGGTTCGTCAGGTTCGACACCGGCAGGAGCAGCGACGCCGTGTTCGACAGGTGGGCGCTCGCGTAGACGTGCGGCTTCGGCCGGGCGCCCATGCGGGCGGCGGTGGCGAAGACCACCGGGGTCAGCAGGACCACCGTCGCGTCGAGGCTCAGCGCGGCCGTGATCACGGAGGCCAGCGCGAAGACCGCCCCGAGCAGCCGTCGCGGCCGCCGGCGGGCCCAGCGGGCCATCCAGGTCCCGCAGGCGTGGAAGAGCCCCTCGTCGTCACAGAGCTTGGCCAGCACCAGCACCGCGGCCAGGAACCCGATCACCGGCCCGAGCCGGGCCGCCTCCTCCCGCACGGCATCCGCCGGGATCGCGCCGGCGGCCACGACGACGGCGGCGGCGGGCACCGCGAAGGCGGCCTCCGGCCGACCGAAGGGACGGATGACGGCGCACACCAGCACCACGACCAGCGCGGCGACGGAAAGGGATTCGAACAGCACGCGCTCCATCATCCGGACCGGGCCGGCGGCCCGGACGGGCACCCCCTGCGCCGGCTTCGCCCGAACGCACCGTCCGCTTGGTGTCGTTGCACCACGGACATTAGCGTCCATTCAGGGCAGAACGCCCGCTGTCGCCCTGAGGGAGCCCGTAAGGGGATCACCGATGACGCAGGAACGGCGCCGCCGCGCCCACGCAGCCGACGACGAGGCCGACGTCGTCGTGGTCGGTTCCGGATTCGGCGGTTCCGTCGCCGCGTACCGGCTCGCCGCCGGCGGACACTCCGTCGTCGTGCTCGAACGCGGCAAGCCGTACCCGCCCGGCAGCTTCGCCCGGACGCCCGCGGCCATGGCCCGTAACTTCTGGGACCCCAGCGAGGGCCTGCACGGCCTGTTCGACATCTGGTCCTTCCGCGGGCTCGAAGGAGTGGTGTCCAGCGGCTTGGGCGGCGGCTCGCTCATCTACGCCAACGTCCTGCTGCGCAAGGACGAGAAGTGGTTCGTCCGCGAGTCGCCGCTGCCCGGCGGGGGCTACGAGAACTGGCCGATCGGCCGGGCGGACCTCGACCCGCACTACGCCGAGGTCGAGCGGATGCTCGGCGCCACGCCGTACCCGTACCGGGACACCCCGAAGACCACGGCCATGCGGGAGGCCGCCGACCGCCTCGGCCTGCGCGTGTCCCGGCCGCCGCTCGCCGTCTCCTTCGCCGCGGACGGCGAGGACCCGGTCCCCGGCACTCCGCTGCCCGAGCCGGCGTACGGCAACCTCCACGGCCTGCCGCGCGAGACCTGCCGGCTCACCGGCGAGTGCGACCTCGGCTGCAACTTCGGCGCCAAGAACACCCTGGACCACACCTACCTGTCGGCCGCGCGCCACCACGGCGCCGACATCCGCACCCGCTGCGAGGTGCGCGGCTTCGCGCCCCGTCCCGGCGGCGGGTACGAGGTCCGGTACGTGGTCCACGACCCGGCCCGCGAAGGGCACCGCACCCCCACCGGCCGGCTGCCGCTGCACCGGATCCGCTGCCGGCGCCTGGTCCTCGCGGCCGGCGCGTTCGGCTCGACGTACCTGCTGCTGCGCAACCGTTCCGCGCTGCCCGGCATCGGTTCGGCCCTCGGCGGCCGCTTCTCCGGCAACGGCGACCTGCTCGGTCTGGTCCTGAACGCGACCGGCGGCTCGGCGGGCAGCGGACCGCGGAACCTCGCGAGCAGTACGGGACCCGTCATCACCAGCGCCATCCGCGTCGGCGACGCGCTCGACGGCGACGGCTCCACCGGCCGCGGCTACTACGTCGAGGACGCCGGCTACCCGGCCTTCGTGGACTGGCTCGCCGAGGCCGCGCAGGTCCCCGGCGACCTGCGCCGCACCGCCCGGTTCGTCCTGCGGCGGCTGCGCTCCCGGCTCGGCGGCGGTCCGCGGAGCAACATCAGCGCCGCGCTCGCGCTGCTCCTCGGCCCCGCCGTCTTCTCCGGCTCCTCGCTACCGCTGCTCGGCATGGGACGGGACGTCCCCGACGGCCGGATGAGCCTGCGCCGCGGCTACCTCGACGTCGACTGGACGACCCTCACCTCGCGCGCCTACTTCGAGCGGGTGCGGCGCACCATGGCCGACGTGGCCGGGGCGCTCGGCGGCGAGTTCCACGACAACCCGCTGTGGTGGAGCCGCCGGGTGATCACCGTGCACCCGCTGGGCGGCGCGCCGATGGGCCGGCACCCGGCCGAAGGCGTCTGCGACGCGTACGGCGAGGTGTTCGGCCATCCGGGCCTGTACGTGCTCGACGGCGCCGCCCTGCCGGGACCGGTGGGCGCCAACCCGTCGCTCACCATCGCCGCCTGCGCCGACCGCGCCTGCACCCGGATCCTGGAGCAGCCCCGCGCGCCGTCGGCCGCCGCGTCGAGCCCCGGGCCCGCGACGACGGCCACCGGCACCGGCACCGCCACCGCCACCGCTGCGGCGTCCGACGGCGAGCGGCCCACCAGCCTCTCCTTCACGGAGGAGATGAAGGGTTACGTGGCGCTCGACGTCACCGACCCCGAGGAGGGACGGGCGCTCGGCCGGACGCGCGGCCAGCGCCTGATGTTCCGGCTCACGATCACCGCGGACGACGTCGACCGGTTCGTGGCGGACCCGCGCCACCAGGCGGCCGCGGCCGGCCACGTCGAGTGCGACGTGCTCGGCGGCCGGCTGCCCGTCGAGGCCGGCTGGTTCAACCTGTTCACCCGGGACGACGACCCGTCCCGGCGCCGGATGCTCTACCGGCTGCACCTGCGCGACCCCGGCGGCACTCCGCTCACGCTCGTCGGGCACAAGGAGGTGCACGACGGCCCGGGCTTCGACGTGTGGAGCGACACCTCGACGCTGTACGTCCGGATGCTCGCCGGCCACGTCCCGGAGGGCGGCGACGCGCAGGCGCCGGTCCTCGCGGCCGGTGTCATCGTCATCCTGCCCGCCGACTTCGCCCGGCAGCTGACCTCGTTCCGCGCCGCCGGGCCGCATCCGACGCGGGCCCTGGCGAGCTTCGGGCGCCTGTTCCTGGGCGAGTTGTGGGACGTGTACGGCTCCCGCCTCGCCCCGGCCCGGGAGCGCCCGTGAAGACGCGCGAGCTGCGCCGGCACGCCGACGAACTCGGCTTCACGCCACAGGACCAGGTGCGCTGGCTGGCCCCCGGGGAGCTGGCCCGCACCGCGGTCAAGGTCGTCCTCGCGGACGTGTTCGCCGGTTACGCGGACAAGCGGGAGTTCCAGAAGGTGCTCGACGCGGACCTCCTGGAGGCCCCGCTCGGGCGGCCGGACGCGCGGGAGATCTGGGTCGACTACGTGGCCGACCTCGGCGACGGCTTCGACGCGACGGCCTCGGTGGCCTTCGCCCTCGCCGCGGAGGAACTCGACGTCGCCACCGCCGCGCCCGGGGCCGCGCCGCTCCGGCTCCCCCGCGGCTCGCTGCTGGTCCTCGGCGGCGACGAGGTGTACCCGACGGCCTCGGCCACCGGATACGAGGACCGCATGAAGGGCCCCTACCGGGCCGCCCTGCCCGCCCTGCCCGAGGGAGCCGAACCGCCGCTGATGGTGGCGCTGCCGGGGAACCACGACTGGTACGACGGCCTGACCGCGTTCCTGCGGATGTTCACGCAGTCGCGGCCGATCGGCGCCTGGCAGACCCGGCAGGCCCGCAGCTACTTCTGCGTCCGGCTGCCCGAACGCTGGTGGCTGGTCGGCCTGGACAGCCAGCTGGGCTCGTACTTCGACGACCCGCAGCTGCGCTACTTCGAGGAGCACCTGTCGGCGAACCTGCGCGCGGGAGACGGGGTGATCATCTGCTCGGCCGAGCCGACCTGGGTGAAGAGCGCCGACCGGGACGTCGACGCCTTCAACGCGCTGCACTGGTTCGACCGCAACCTCGTCCGCAGCCGCCTCGACCCGCACACCGGGAAGCCGGTGCCGACGGGCGCTTCGGTCCGGCTGTGGCTGACCGGCGACCGCCACCACTACGCCCGTTACGCCGAACGCCTGCCCGGCGACCCGCCCGGCGCCGGGCCGCCGCCGGATCCGCGGCGGCGCCAGATGGTGACCTGCGGGCTCGGCGGCGCCTATCTGGCGGCCACCCACCGGCTGCCCGCGGAGCTGCCCCTGCCGCCGCGCGGCTCCCGGCTGCGCGACAAGGACGTGCCGCCGGTCGCGTACGCCCGCATGGGCGGGACCTACCCCGACGCGGCCGAGTCGCGGCGGCTCGCCCGGCGCATCGCGGTGCCGTGGTCGGGGCGCTGGCTGCCGTGGCGCAACCTCGGCTTCGCGAAGCTGGCCGCGGGCCTGCACGCGGTGGTCTTCCTCCTGACGAGCTTTCTGTTCGCGCTGGCGGAGGGGGTGCTGCGGCCGGTCGACGCCGTGCGCAGGGCCGGTCTCGGCGACTTCTGGGGTTTCGGCGCGGTGTGCCTGGCGGTGGCCGCCGGGCTCCTCGCGCTCGGGTTCCTCAACCGGCTGCTGCGCCGGCGCAGGGCGGCGGCGCCGTCGGGCCCGGCGGTCGCGGCCCTCGGCCAGGCCCTGGTGGCGCTGGTCGCGCTGGCCGTGGCGGTCTCCCTGCCGTTCCCGGCGTCCTGGGACGGGTGGGCGGTGCTGTTCGTGTGCCTGGCCGCAGCGGCCGTCCTGGGCGCGGTGCTCGGCTCGGGGGTGTTCGCGCTGTGGGTGCTGTCCGCGACGGGCGGCGAGGTCGCGGACTGGCAGATGTCCGGCCAGTCGATCGAGGACCACAAGGGCTTCCTGCGGCTGCGGATCGCGCCGGGCGGCGAACTCACCCTCTATCCGCTGGTCCTCGACACCGTGTGCCGCGACTGGGAGCTGCGCGAGGCCCCGAACGGCGGCAAGCGGCCGGTGCCCGCCGTCCCGCCGGCCGTACACCTGATCGAGGACCCCGTCGTGATCTCCCGGGGAGCGTGACCGCCATGACCTCCGCCCCTGAGCCGAACCCGCCGACCGACGGACCGGCCAACGGCCCGACGGCCCGGCCTGCCGACCGGCCGACCAACGGCCCGACGGCTGCGCCACCGCCCCTTCGCGACCACGTCACCGAGGTGCTGCCGCTGACCGCGCTCGACGGGCGGCCGCTGACCCTGGTCCACGTCCGGGACCGGCGACGCCCGCCGACCCGCGGTCCGGTGCTCGTCGTGCACGGCGCCGGGGTGCGGGCCGAGCTGTTCCGGCCGCCGCTGCGGCGCACCTTCGTCGACGCCCTGATCGACGACGGCTGGGACGTGTGGCTGCTGAACTGGCGCGCGTCGATCGACCTGGACCCGGTGCCGTGGACGCTGGACCAGGCGGCGGCGTACGACCATCCGGCGGCGGTGGCGCACGTCCTGGAGGCGACGGGCGCGGACCGGCTGAGGGCCGTCGTGCACTGCCAGGGATCGACGTCCTTCATGATGGCGCTGTCCGCCGGGCTGCTGCCCCAGGTGGAGACGGTGGTCAGCAACGCGGTGTCGCTGCACCCGGTCGTGCCCCGGCTCTCGGTGTTCAAGATCTCCCGCCTGGCGCCGCTGATGAGCCGCTTCCTGCCCGCGATCTCGCCGGCCTGGGGCGACCGGCCGGCGGGCCCGCTGTCCCGCCTGATCGTGGCATTCGTCCGCGCCACCCACCCGGAGTGCCGGAACTCGGTGTGCCGCATGGTCAGTTTCACCTACGGCGCCGGCTGGCCGGCCCTGTGGTCCCACGCCAACCTCGACGAGGCCACGCACGACTGGATCCGCGGCGAGTTCGCCGAGGTGCCGATGACGTTCTTCGCCCAGATGAACCGGTGCATCCGGGCCGGGCAGCTGGTCACGACCGAGGGCATCGACTCCCTGCCGCCGGCCTTCGCCGACCGGGCGCCGCGGACAGACGCGCGGATCGCGCTCTTCGCCGGCGAGGACAACCACTGCTTCCTGGCGGAGAGCCAGGAGCGCACCTACGACTTCCTGAGCCGGCACCGCCCCGGCCGCGACGACCGTCTGCACCTGCTGCCCGGCTATGGCCACCTCGACGTCTTCCTGGGCCGTGACGCGGCGACCGACACGTACCCCCTGATCCTCGAGGAGCTCGCCCGATGAGCCGGACGGACCGGATGGACCGGATGGACCGGATGAGCCGGATGCTGCGCCTGGCCCGGCCGGTGCTCTCGGCCGTGCCCTCCCCGGTGCCGCGGCGGCAGCGCCGGCTCGCCGGCCGGCACGCCCTGGTGGACGACATCCCGTTCGTGCTGCCCGTCGACTCGGTCGACACACCCGCCCTGATGGCCGGCTTCACGGTCGACCGTGCGGCGGCCGCCCGGCTGCTGCCCGGCGACGAACTGCACCCGCTGGCGCTGCCGGGCGGGAAGGGGCTGCTGCTCGTCACGGTCGTCGACTACCTGCGGACGGACATCGGGCGCTACATCGAGTTCTCCGTCGCGATCGCCTGCACGCACGGGCCGCGCCCGGGCCCGCCGCTGCTCCCGGGGCTGCTGCGCGGCGCGTTCCGCACCGGGCAGTACGTCGTGGACCTGCCGGTGAGCAGCGAGGTCTCCGTCAAGGGCGGCAAGGGCATCTGGGGGATGCCGAAGCACCGGGCGAGTCTGGACTTCAAGGTCGGTGACACGGCGGTCTCCAGCCAGTACGAGGTCGACGGCCGGCTCGGGATGTACATCGAGATCGCCCGCCCGCCGGCGACGGCGCTGCCACTGCGGGTGGGCGCGGTCAACTACTGCGCGTTCCGCGGGATGTTGATGAAGTCCTCCGTCTACCTCGACGGCAAGGCCGACATCGCCGTCGGCCGCAGGGCGCGCGCCCGGCTGGTCGTGGGCGACGCGCCGCGGGTCGCGGCGCTGCACGGCCTGGGCATCGCCGACGATCCGCTGTTCACCGTCTTCCTGACCGACGCCCGGGGCGTCCTCGACGACCACTTCGAGTGCTGGTTCCTCACCGGCACGGAGCCGGGCCGGACATACGGGGAAGGTCTCGGCAGCGTCGTCGGTCTCGGGCAGTCGCAGGAGTGGCCCGAGCCCCCGCGCCTGGACGTGGGGGCCGGGCCGTGACCGGGGGCGGGAGCGAACTCCGCCGCGGCCGTCCGACTTGCCCGCGGCGGGGTGAGCTCAGCCGGCGGTCAGGGTGCGCTCCAGGAGGGAGAGCAGGCGGTCCCAGTGGAGCTTCGCCCCGGAGGGGCTGAAGGCGTCGGTGTCGGACATCGTGAAGCCGTGGACGGTGCCGGGGTAGATCTCGCAGGTGTGTCCGGCCCCGGCGGCGTCCAGGGCCTCGTACAGCTCGGTGGCGATCTGCGGTGTCATGTCGCCCTCGGCGATGCCGAGATGGACCTCGGCGGCGAGCGTGGGCACCAGGCGGTGCGGGCTGTCGGGCGCGTCGGTGACCAGGAAGCCGGGGTGGAATCCGGCGACGGCGGCCACCCGGTCCGGGTGGGCCGCCGCGGTGCGCAGCGCCAGGAGGGAGCCGATGCAGTAGCCGGTCACGGCGACCGGTCCCGCGCCGACCTCGGGCCGGCCGGCGAGGAACGCGAGATAGGCGTCGGCGTCGCGCAGGGAACGCTCGGTGGTGAGGTGCTCTTCCATCAAGGGCATCAACTGGGCGAAGAGCCCGGGCCGGCTCTCCTTCCCGATGAACTCGGGAAGCTCGACCACCGGTGCCGGACCCTGCCGGTAGTAGAAGTTGGGCACGAGCACGTAGTAGCCGTGCCCGGCCAGTTCGCGGGCCATCTCCCGCAGTCCGGGCCGCAGGCCGAAGGCGTCCGGGTACATCAGCACCGCCGGGTGCCGCTCGCCGTCGTCGGGGAAGGCGGCGAAGGCGTCGGCCTGGCCGTCCGCGGTGGGAATCAGCAAGGTCTCGGTGGGCATGGGGATCTCCTGTCGTCGTCGATGTGCCGAGCTCGTGATCAACGCGAGGAGGAGGGGCCCGCGCGGCGACGCACGGCCCTCGGCCGGACAGCGGGCCCGCACCGGCCCGTACGGCGCTCAGCGGAGCACCGGGTCACCGATCCGTGTGCGGCGCGAGGCCGTCCCGCTAGTCATGGCCACAAGCTAGTCCACGGGGCGAAGCCGACGCCAGCGTGAAGTGGCGGCCGGGCGCGGCCCGTTGCCGGAACATGCCGCGGGTGCGCGGCGCAGCGGCAGGCGGGTACGCGGGCGGCGGGGCCACGGCCTCACGGGCCGCGACCCCGCCGCCCTCACGCCACGGCCCCGCCGCCCTCACACCACGGCCCCGCCGGCTACTTGCTCATCGCGAAACGCATCAGGGCGTGCTCGTCGCCCTGCTTGACCTTCCCCGTCACGTTGATCACTTCGAGCTTCCACGCGCCGCCGACCCGCATCGCCTTGGCCACCGCGCAGCCGTTGTCCTGCGTCAGCAGGCTGGGCCAGATGTCGGCGACCTGCTGGGAGCTGCCGCCGGTCGAGTCGTAGACCTTGAAGCTGATGTTGCGCGCCTTCTGGAAGGAGCTGCCCTTCTTGTACGCGGCGGCGACGAACACGATCGACGTGATGTGGGACGGGATACGGGCGAACTCGACGGTGATCGTCTCGTCGTCGCCGTCCCCGTGACCGGTCTGGTTGTCACCGCTGTGGACCAGGGAGCCGTTGCCCATCGGGTCGAGCGAGTCGAGCCCCGCGAGGCGCACCGGGTCCGCGCCCTGCATGGCGATGGCGATCAGGTCGAGGTCGGTGCCGGTCTTGCGGCGCAGCTTGCCCAGCACTCCGCCGGCGCTGCCGCCGGTGGGGTCCCAGGAGACCCCTATGGACAGGTGGGTCACTCCGTCCAGGTCCGCCGGGCCGTCTTCCTTGGTGAGCGTGATCATGCGCGGGTCATCCTTCTGTCGAAGCCTCTACGACACGCAGAGTGTGCCCAGCCCCTCGGCGGTTCCCCCTTCGGCCGACGAAATGACGACGTCATCACGGTGGAGACTCCTCCCCGGACCGGCCTCAGCGCCGTTCGTCGTGACCGACGAGGTGGAGGAAGCGGTCGGCGAGGCCGTGCAGCCACGCTGCCCGCTCGGTGGCGATCTCCTTCAGCCGGGCGGTGTCGCTGCGGGCGACGAGATGGCCCATGTAGCGCTCGTTGAAGCGGGCGTACTCCTGGTGCAGGGTGCGCACCGCGTCGACCACCGCCCGCTCCCGTACGCCGACGAGGCGCGCGAGCGGGGCGGTGAACTGCTTCCACCGGCCCTCGACGGCCTGCCGGAGCAGTGCGTCGAGCTCGCCGGCGCGGCCGATGACGCGCAGCAGTTCGTCCGGTTCGAGGCCCAGGGCGTCCGCCAGGACGAGGGTCTGGCGGTCGGTTCCGTTCCAGTGGTGGTCGTTCTCGGCGCGGACGTAGTCGCGCAGGTCCATGCCGATGCGCAGGGCGAGCCGTTCGGCGCTGAACTGGCGTGCCAGGCGGTGCTCGCGCAGCGACCTGGGCCGCAGGTCCATGAGCACCGGTACGGGGCACCACAGTGCGTCGGCGAGCGCGAAGAGTTCGGCCTCCGACGGTGCCACCGTCCCCGCCTCCCAGCACATCAGGGCCTGCACCGGTCGGTGCACGCCCAACTGCCCTATGGCGGCGATGACCTGTTCGGGAGTCAGGCCGATGCGGAGGCGGGCGGCCCGGGCCTGGGCGGGAGAGAACGGAGGATGGGAGGACCGGAACGGTGGGGAGGGGTGGGACACGTGCGGATCACCTCGGTGGCACTTCCCGGAGCGGCGGGAAGCGGGAGCGGGTCGGCGGGCCGTGGCGGTCGGCGGACCGGGGTGATCCGCCGACCGGCATGGTCAGCGGACCGGGGTGATCCGCCGACCGGCGTGGTCAGCGGACCGGGGTGGTCTGCGGGCCCGCTCCGTCCTCGTACGCGGCCAGCCCGTCCCAGTCGATGGCCTCGTGCTTGCGGCGGCTCTCCAGCACGTGGAAGAACAGGTTGAGCAGGACGGCCGTCAGCGTGCCGAGGGTGATGCCGCTGCCGAGGACGGCGCGCACCTCGGTGGGCATGCGCTCGAAGAAGGGGGCGACGGCGGTCGGGAGCATCGCGGCGCCGAGGCTGACGGCGAGGATGATGGCGTTGCGCTCCTCCCGCAGGTCGACCTTGGCGAGGATCTGGATGCCTACGGTGGCGACCATGCCGAACATCGCGACGGCGGCCGCGCCGAGCACCGGGTGGGGCACGGAGGCCACCACGGCGCCGATCTTCGGCACCAGGCCGAGGACGATCATGAAGAAGCCGGCCGCGACCACGACGAAGCGGCTGGTGACGCGGGAGATGCGGACCAGGCCGATGTTCTCAGCGAACGCCACGTACGGGAAGGAGTTGAGGATTCCGCCGAGGACGGTGGCGACGCCGTCGGCCCGCAGCGCGCGGCTGACCGTCTCGCCGTCGACGGCGCGCCCGGTGATCTCACCCATGGCGTACACGTCTCCCGTGGTCTCCACCATGGTGATGAGCATGACGATCACCATCGCGAGCATGGGCAGGACCTGGAAGTGCGGCAGGCCGTAGTGGAAGGGCGTGCTGACGCCGAGCCAGCCGGCCTGGTCGACCGTGTCGAACCGGGCGTCGCCGAGCAGCCACGCGACGGCGGTTCCGCCCACCAGCCCGAGCAGGATCGCGATGCTGCGCAGGAAGGGGCCGCCGAACCGCATCACGATCAGGATGAACAGGAGGGTGCCGCCCGCGTACGCGAGGTCGCCGGGGGTCCCGTACAGGGGTCCGCCCAGGAGCGCCGCGCCGCCGCCGACGTCCTGGAGCGCCACCGGGATGAGGACGACGCCGATGACCGTGAGGAGGGTGCCGGTGACGACCGGCGGGAAGTACGCGGTCAGGCGCCCGGCGAAGGGCGCGACCAGGAAGGCGGCGACGCCGCCGGTGATCACGGCGCCGTACACCACGAGGAGTCCGGCGGTGCCGCCGCCCGCGCCCTGGCCGATGGCGATCATCGGTGAGACGGCCGTGAAGGTCGCGCCCTGGACGAGCGGCAGCCGGGCGCCGATCCGCCAGAAGCCCCAGGCCTGGATGACGGTGGCGATGCCGGCGGTGACCAGGTCGGCGTTGATGAGGTAGACGAGTTCCTGCCGTGACAGGCCGAGGCTGCTGCCCAGGATCACCGGTACGAGCACCGCGCCGGCGTAGAACGCCAGGACGTGCTGGAATCCGTAGAGCGCGAGGGTGGGGAGGGGGAGGACCTCGTCCACCGGGTGGACGGTGGTGAGGGGTTGCCGACGCGCGGACAGTGGTGCCATCTCTGCCTTGCCTTGAGGGTAGGTGAATGAGAGTGGTGCGTGGGGGCCTCGGGAGGAGACGTCCGGGTGGCCGCGCGGATCGGGCGGTTCGGGGGCCGGGGGCACGGGGTTGCCGCTGCGCTGCCAGGCATCCGGACATGGAGGCGTGAGGGGACCGGGGCGAACGGCCCGGGCCGGAGACAGATCCTGGCGGACAGGCATGCCCTCGCGCAAGCCATGGGATCGCACTTCTGAAGCAAAACCCCTTAGTAACTTACGAATCGATGGCTGACGGCCGCGCGCAGTGCGGATTTCGTTGCCACTTCTGACGCCGCGTGAGTTCGCACCGCCGGCACGGGCCGGCCAGCCGCTTTCCGCGCCCACGCCCTTGACGGCCGGCGGGCCGCCTCACATACTGACGGCCAAATCGATTTGGCCACCTCGCTTTGGCTCCCCGTCCAGGGCCGGATCGCGGCTGAACCTCTGTCGTGCCCCCGTACGTGTCGAACGCCGATCGGAGCTCGAACGTGTCCAGTCCCCGCCAGTCCCCCACCGGAACCGATCAGCCGCCGGCGCCCGCGCCGGAACCCGCCGGCCCCGCCCCGGTGGACCAGGTCCGTGCCGTCCACGCCGTTCATCCCGTCGACGAGTCGCGCCCGCTGGGCCGGATCCTCCTCTTCGGGATCCAGCACGTCCTCGTCATGGCCGCCACACCGATCTCGGCCGTCTTCCTGATGAGCGCGTCGCTCGGCCTCGGCAACAACCTCACCGTCAAACTGCTCTCCGCGGCCTTCGTGCTCTCCGGAGTCGGCTCCCTGATCCAGTCGCTCGGCCCGTGGAAGTTCGGCTCCCGGCTGCCGTTCGTGATGCTGCCCGGGGGCGCGCCGCTGATCCTCTTCCTCTCCATCGCCGAACAGCACGGTCTGCGCACCGCGTCCGGCGCGGTGATCCTCACCGCCGCCTTCACCTTCGTCGTACTGCCGCTCTTCTCCCGGCTCCTCGCCTTCTTCCCCGCCCTCGTCATCGGCACCATGATCGTCATCGTCGGCGTCAACCTGGTGAAGGTCGGCGCGGTCCTCGTCACCGGACGCCCCGGCACCCCCGGCTTCGCCGACCCCTCGAACCTCGCCCTCGGCATGGCGACGATCGGCTTCACCGTCGTCTTCTACCTGCTGTTCACCGGCGTCCTGCGGCAGCTCGCCGTCATGCTCGGACTCCTCGCCGGCACGGCGCTGGCCGCGGTCCTCGGACACGTGGACCTCGGCCGCGCGGCCGACGGCGGGCTCGTCGGTCTGCCGCAGCTGATGCCGTTCGGCTCGCCGCAGTTCAGCCTCGTGGCCGCGCTGCCGCTGATGCTCTACAGCCTCGCCTCGATGGCGGAGGCCACCGGCCAGACCGTCATCAACGCCGAGGCGGTCGGCAAGGACATCGACCGGCGCACCGCCGTCCCCGCGACGGTCCGCGGCGACGCGCTCACCTCCCTCTTCGGCGGATTCCTCGGACTGCCGCTGATGGTGACGAGCGGCGAGAACATCGGCATCGTCCGGGTGACCGGCGTCCGCAGCCGTTACGTCACCGCCGCGGCCGGCGCGGTCCTCATCGCCATCGGCTTCCTCGCTCCCGTGACGCGCGCGATCAGCCTCGTCCCGCCGGCGGTCGTCGGAGGCACCGCCATGGTCGTCTTCGCGGTCGTCACCGTGCTCGGGGTGCAGCTGCTCGGACGCTCCGACCTCGACAAGCACACCAACACGTTCGTCTGCGCCGTCGCCCTCGCGCTCGGACTCCTGCCCATCCTCGTGCCGGGCGTGTACGCGGGCTTCCCGCCGAACGTCCGCATCCTCCTCGAAAGCGGCGTCGCGGTCGGCGCGGTCACCGCCGCCGTCCTCAACGTCCTCTTCCACCACCTCAGGCCGGGCATCGTCGCCCGCCTGGCCACCAGCCGTACGGAAAGCCACCGATGAACCAGCGCATCCGCCGACTCCTCGACAGCCCCGGCCCGCTCCTCCTGGAACCGGACGCCGTCCTGCTGCCGGAAGGGCCCGCCGACGGCTTCGCCGTCGTCGTCGCCGACGGCACCTTCCACGCCGTCGGCCCCTCGGCCGAACTCCGGCTCAGCCACCCGCACTTGGCAGGCGTACGACTGCCCGGCCACCTCCTGATGCCCGGCTTCGTCGACGCCCATCACCACCTCACGCAGAGCTTCGGCTCCGCACTCGCCTTCGGCGAGCCGTCGGAGATCTTCCGGCGGGTCTGGGTACCGCTGGAGAGCGCGCTCGACGAGGAATCGGCCTACACGGCCGCCAAGCTGGCCGCCCTCGAAGCGCTGCGCGGCGGCTTCACCACCGTCGCCGACGCGGGCACCCGCGCCGACGTGGACGTGGACGTCGTCGCCTCCGCGGCGCGTGACGCGGGCATCCGCTGCGTCCTCGGGCTGGTCTGCAACGACGCCGCGGACGCCCCGGACACTCCCGGCGCCGAAGCCGACCCCGCCGTCCTCGCCCGCGCGGAGAAGCATCTCGCGCGGTACGAGGGCGACCCGCTCGTCCACCCCTCCCTCGCCGTCTCCATCCCCGAGGCCGCGACCGACGCGACCCTGCGGCACGTCTCCCGGCTCGCCGCCGAGGCGGGAGCCACGGTCCAGATCCACGTCAACGAGCATCTGGCGAGCGTCGAACGCTCCCTGCTGCGGCACGGCCTGCGCCCCCTCGAACACCTCCACCGCACCGGCGCGTTGGGCCCGCAGCTGCTCGCCGCCCACGCCACCCTCCTCACCCCCCGCGAGCTGACCCTGCTGGCCGACACCGGAACCGCCGTCAGCTACAACCCGGTGGCCAGCGCCTGGAAGGGCAACGCCGTCGCCCCGGCGCTCACCATGGCCGAGCGCGGCATCCGCTTCGGCCTCGGCACCGACGGCACCCGCGGCGACGGTTTCCGCCTCGCCGAGGCGGCCGAGTTCGCCCAGCGGATCACGTACGGGCTCGCCACCGGCGACTCCTCGTGCGGCGCCGGCTGGACCTGGCTGGAGCACGCCACCCGCGGCGGCGCCGACGCCGTCGGCCTCGGCGCCCGGACCGGCGTCGTCGCCGAGGGCCTGGCCGCCGACTTCCTCCTGGTCGACGTCACCACCCCGGAGCTGGCGCTCTCCTGGGACGTGCCCTGGGAGCTGGTGCGCCGCGGCAACCGGGACCAGATCACCGCCGTCTTCGTCGGCGGCCGGCTGCGCCTGTGGCAGGGCCTGCCCACCACCTGGGACGGCCCCGCGCTCGTCCGGCGGGCGGCCGAACTGGCCCGCGCCTCCGTGGCCCGCGCTGCCATCACCCGAGCGCACCCCACGTCCACGGCGGCACGGACGAGGAGCATCGCAGCGTGAGCGTCACCACTCTGGCCGTCCTCGCGCTCACCGTGGCGGTCGCCTCGTTCGTCCAGGGCAGCAGCGGCCTCGGCTTCGCGCTGATCGTCGCTCCGGTGGCCGGGCTCCTGGCCCCCGGACTGCTCCCGGTGTTCGTACTGGCGGCGATGATCCCGCTGAACATGTACGTCGCCTGGCGCGAGCGCGCCGCGCTCGATCTGCGCGGCGCCGGCTGGATCACCGCCGCGCGGCTCGCCGCCACCCCCGGCGGGCTCGCGCTGCTCTGGCTGATCCCGGACCGCAGCCTGGGCCTCTTCGTGGGCATCGCCACCGTCCTGGCGGCGGTCGTGAGCCTCGCCGCGCCGGCCTTCAGCCCCGGCCGGGCCGCCTATCTCGGCGCGGGCGCGATCACCGGGCTCACCGAGACGGCCACCGGCGTCGGCGGCCCGCCGCTCGCCCTGGTCTACCAGCACCGCCCGCCGGCCGAGCTGCGCTCCACCGTCGCCCTCTGCTTCCTCGTCGGTGAACTGGCCTCGCTGGCCCTGCTGTTCGCCACCGGCAAGGGGCAGCCGGCGGACCTCGGCTGGGCGCTGGCCCTGCTGCCGGCGATCGCCGTCGGCGCCTGGGCCAGCCGCCTGGTGCGGCACCGGCTGAACGCGTCCCGGATGCGGCTGTTCGTACTCGGGTTCGCGACGGTCTCCGGGCTCGTCCTCATGCTCGGGCCGTGACCCGCAGCGACGAGGCCCGGGCGATCACCCGGGGCTCGGGCCTCATGCTCGGGCCGTGACCCGCAGCGACGAGGTCCGGGCGATCACCCGGGGCTCGGGCGACGTGACCACCGCGCCGGTGGTCACGTCGCCGCGCAGCCGGCCGAGGAGCAGTTCCACCGCGTCGGACGCCGCCCGGTCCAGATGGAGGTCGACGGCGGTGAGCGGCGGCTCGCACAGACGGGCACGCAGACCGTCGTAGCGGGTGACGACCATGACGTCGTCGGGCACGGCGCGCCCGCTGTCCTTGATCGCCCTGACCGCCCCGACGGCGAAGGCGTCCACCAGCGCGCACACGGCGTCGATGCCGGGATGCCGGGCGAGCAGCTCCGCGCACGCCGCGCGGCCGGCCTCCTCGCCCCCCGCCTCCGGAGCGGTCGCCACGACCGGGGTCCAGCCGTACTCCGCGCAGCTCCGTTCGTACGCCGCACGGGCGTCGACCGCCGCGTGCCGCTCCCCCGCTCCGATGATCAGCGCCGGCCGCCGGGCGCCCTGCTCGTGCAGGTGGGCGAGCAACAGCTCGGCGACGAGCCCGCCGTGCAGATCGACGTAGGGCGCCGTCTCCTCCGGCGACACGGGCCTGCCGAGCGCCACGTACGGCAGTCCGCGCTCCTTCAGATCGGCCACGGCGGCGTCGTTCACATCCGGCTCGACGACGATGGCGCCGTCGATGTCGACGGAGTGCAGGCCCGAACCGGACCGCACGGGCGGTACGAGCACCAGCGCGTAACCGTGCAGCAGCGCGCTCTCGGCGGCGGCAGCGGCGATCTCCATGTAGAACCCGAGCCGCGACGGCCCGGCGGCCACCGCGACCGGCATGGACGAGGCGAGCGCGATGGCCTTGGCCTGACCGCGCCGCAGCCGCTGGGCCCGCAGGTTGGGCCGGTATCCCAGCTCGGCGGCGACCTTCTTGACGCGTTCCCGGGTCCGCGGGTCGACCTTCCCGATCCCGTTGAGGGCGTGCGACACCGTGGTGCGCGAGACCCCGGCGGCCGTGGCGACCTCGGCGATCGTCGGCGGTCGGGAGCCGGCCCCGGACGTGGACATCTCCGTCACTCCTCATACGCTCGCGGACAGGCGCCGTCCCGCCTGCCGCCCAAGATAGTTCAACCGGGTGGCCTAGAGTGCCGGTGTGCCGTCGTACAGCATTGGGCAAGCCGCGCAGCTGCTCGGAGTGAGTTCGGAGACCGTTCGCCGGTGGGCGGACGGCGGCAGGCTCGGCATGGAGCGGGACAGCTCCGGCAAGCGGGTCATCGAGGGAACGGCCCTGGCCCGTTTCGCGCAGGAGCGCGGTGCGGGGCTGCACGCCGTCCCGGAGGACGACGTGTCGACCTCCGTGCGCAACTCGTTCGTGGGGATCGTGACGGCCGTCCGGGTCGACGACGTGGCGGCCCAGGTGGAGGTCCAGTCGGGGCCGCACCGCCTGGTGTCGCTGGTGACGCGCGAGGCCGTCGAGGAGCTGGGGCTCGAGGTCGGCGTCACGGTGACCGCCCGGGTGAAGTCGACGAGCGTGCACATCGACGTGCCCTGAGCACGCGCACGACCGCGCGGGACCACTCACGAGACCACTCGCAGGTCACGGGATCACTGACGGCGCCGGTCCGAGGCCGCTCCGAGGCTGGTCGGGCGCTGCTCCGGGGCCGGTCCGAGGCCGCTCCGGCGTACGGCCGTCAGCGGCAGAGCAGTGCCGCGCGCAGGTCCGCCTTCTGGTCGAGGCGGGACAGGTCCCGGCCGGTGAGGGCCTGGATGCGGTCGACGCGGTAGCGGACGGTGTTGACGTGGATGCGCAGCGCCTCCGCGGTCCTCGACCAGGAGCAGTGCTTCACGTACGTCTGTACCAGGCGGTCTCCCCCACCACCTCGGGGAGATCCCGACCGAGCCCGAGGTAGTCCTCCGTGCAGTCGGCGCCGGGGTCGCCCATCCCCGCGGTGAGGTCCACCTGCCGCCCCAGGAAGGCAGAGACCTGGCGGCTCTCCTGCGCCATGAACTCACGGGCGTTGCGCATCAGCCCCTTGCTCGTCTCACCGAGGACGTACGAGCTGAAGCCCATCTTGTCGAGCGTCGTGGAGGCCGCCGAGACGTACACCTTGGCGAACGCCTGCCCCGCCTCGTCATCCCCGGCCATCCCCTGCTGCCGCGCGAGTTCATGGCCGAGAGCGATGGCCGTGTCACGGGCTCCTCGCATCGTGTCGAGAAGTCCCATGGAGCCTCGGATCATTCCCTCCGCGATGAACTTGAAGTCCGGAGCCGGCCCAGTCACCGTTGCATCCCCCTTGCAGACGTGAACAGCCAACCTAAAGCAGGTGGAGTGGCATTGGCAGACGCCAAATAGCAGCTCCAGCGTCGCCCGTGGCCGAGAACCGACCGCAGCTGAGCACCTCTGCAAACGGCCTGGACCAAGGCGGGCTTGTACGGTGGCCTGACCACCTACCGCCGGAGCTGGGGACCGGACGGTGGATTCGAGGAGGGGAAAGAAAGACCATGCAGCAGATCGGCCTGTACTACCCATACATCCACTGCCGCGACGAACGATGGCTCAAGCTGACGGCGCTGTACTGGCCGAAGTTGGCACGAGTCGTCCCGGACGGATACCCGGTTGCCGACTCGGACACAGTCGCTGCTCTGAACGACGGGCTCGGCGGATTCCTTGAAGCCAGGTCGCCCCGCGCGGCAGCAGCGGCCGTCGCACCGCTCTTCCTGGACCTTCTACGGGAGCACGGTGGGGTCCTCCGGGCGATCCATGGCGTCATGGACGTGGCCGAGGCCAACGGATTCCAAGTCACGACCGAGCCAGCGGCACAGCCGGAGCTCAACCCCCGCTTCGGTCTCGCCGGACTCCACTGGGACGAAATCTCCCCCGAGCTACGGGACGCCCTGGTCGAGCACCGCCTGGCGATCATCACAGAACGCACGCGGATCGCCCGGACAGACGGCATTCGCTGGGTCGCCATGCGGCCAAGGCTGGCCTGGGTCTACAAGTGCGTCCTGACCGACGAGCTGGCCAGACGCACACGCTTCACCCCCTTGACCGATCAAACGACCTCCCACGGCGCCCACGGATGGGACGCGCAGCTCATCGCGCAGACGCTGCTGGACATCGGAGAAGTTCTCCCTCCCGCTCATGGAGAGGGTCTGCAGCAGACAATCGGCCTCATGTCACTCCGTCTCGTGGTCCCGGAAGACCTCGATGCCGTACCGGTCGAGAAGATCGTCCAGCTACGCAACCGCCACCGCGCGGAGTTCAACGCGTTCACCGACGCGGTGAGTACCGCAGCCTCGAATTTCCGGGAGTCCCTCGGTTCGATCGAGGACCCGGAGGCGCTTCGGGAGCACCTAGCCCTCACAGTGACGCGGACCTTCGAAACCCCGCTTGAAGAGCTCCGCAAAGCCATGAAGGGGCTGGGGATCACCACCGCGTTCAGCGCCATGAGCACGAAGTTCGAACTGGGCACCGCCACCACGCTTGTCCTCGGGAGCATCCCGGCAGGCCAGCCACTCGCTACAGCGAGCGGAGCGGTCCTCGGACTTGCGGCTCTGCGCCACAGCGCCAGCAAAGCTCGGGAAGCGCAGCTGCGTACATCGCCCGCGGCCTTCTTGCTGCGGGCAGAACGCGACCTCCAACCGCAGCAGCTCCACACTCGTGTGCTGCGCGGCTTCGGCAGGCTCGCTGGGACCTCCGTCTGACCCCACCAGCGGGACTGATCACCGGCGTCCGGACAGCCGCCTATCGGTGGAGTCTGATGGAGCCCGTACGGCCGAAGCGTCGAGGAGTAGATCCGTGAGCGCCCGAACGCAGGAGTCCAGGAGGTCCGGGGACTTCTCCTCGGACTCCGAGGCGCCGACGTACGTCGTCATCTGCTCCTCCAGGGCGGCGAACGTGCGGGGCGGGCTGGCGTGGGTGATGCGGGACTGTTCGTAGAGCACGGCGAACGGGGCCGCGCGGGCGCGTTTGGCGCGGGTGGCGTGGACGACGCGGCAGGGGACGGTCGGGTCGATCTCGGCGAGGACGGCGGGGAGGTAGTCGGCGCCGTTGTTGGCCTCGATGACCACGCAGTCGGCCTGGTGCTCGTGGTAGAGGGCGGGTGTAGGTGTCCCTTCCCGCCGGACCGCTGCCGAAACCGCAGGACACGGCAGCGCGTCGTCGCCCCAGACGAGGGAGAGGGCCAGGCGGTCGAGGCGCAAGAGATGGTCGACGTGCAATCAATGCTCCCGGCACATCGTAAATGCGTTGGCTCGCCCTCGACCGGGCGGCGCGGAGAGTTGGCCCATGGACCGGGACGATGTGAGCGCTCTTCTCGTATCAAGCTCACAAATGCAGTGCCAGACGCCGAATTCGAGTGGCAGACACGGTTCCCGGCCCCGGCAGTCGGGTAGCTCTGCGCGCAGCCGCCGCACCGACCGCCTACGAGGGGACCGACGATGAGCCGACCGAGCGCCGCACCCCACGCCCTGCCCGCACCCACCGGATCCTTCGCGCTCTGGGGAGACGTGGCCCGCCCCGTCACGCTCACCGTCGCCGATCTGCGTCACGGCTGGGAGCAACACCGGACCGAGGTCGTCTACGACTGCGCCAAGGACGGGCCGCAGCACCACACCTTCGTCGGGGCGCTGCTGCGCGAGGTCGTCGACCGGACCCGTCCCGGCTTCGATCCCGCCCGGCGCAAGGAGCGGTCCAGATTCCTGCTGGCCGTGAACGGCGGCGACGGGCACCACGCCGTCCTGTCATGGGCGGAGATCGACGCCGACTTCGGCAACGCGCCCGTCCTCCTCGCGACCCGCGTGGACGACGAGGAGCTCGACTCGGCCGGCACCCAGCTCGTCGTCCCGTCCGACCGCTGCGGGGCGCGCTATGTGAGCGCCGTCACCGGTATCTGGATCGGCTCCTGCCGGCTTCCCGGGGCCCCGCTGTCCGCGTCCTGAGACGGCCGGCGACCTCCCTCATCCCTTCCTCCAACCACCCTCTCATTCGCGATGGAGAGTCGCACGACTTTGTTGCAGATGTGCGGGATCGGGACCTACGGTGTCGCATATGCAGTCCTACACCATCGGGCAGGCCGCGCGTCTGCTGGGCGTGAGCCCCGACACCGCCCGTCGCTGGGCGGACGCGGGCCGGGTCGCGACCCACCGCGACGAGAGCGGCAGGCGCGTGATCGACGGCAAGTCGCTCGCCGCGTTCTCCGTGGAGATCGCGCAGGGCGAGGGCGACGACGACGCGTCGTACACCTCGGCGCGCAACGCCTTCCCGGGCATCGTCACCGGGATCAAGCTCGGCGACATCGCGGCCCAGGTCACGATCCAGGCCGGTCCGCACCGGCTGGTCTCCCTCCTCACCCGTGAGGCCGTGGAGGAACTGGGACTGGAAGTCGGCATGCAGGCCACCGCCCGCGTGAAGTCGACCAGCGTGCACATCGACCGCACCTGACCACCCCTCACGCAAGCCCGAAACACTTCGGCCGTCGGCGCGACCGGCCTTGCTCCCCGCACTTTCCGTACGTCCCCAAGGAGTTCAGACCGCCATGTCCCTCAGCCTCACCGTTTCGAGACGCCGTGCCGCCGCTGCCGCCCTCACCGCGGCGCTGCTCGTCCCGCTCTCGGCCTGCTCCAGCGACGACACCAAGAAGGACAACGGCGGGTCGAAGCCCTCCGCCTCCGCGAGCAGCACGTCCCAGGTGAACCTGACCGTGCTCGCCGCGGCCTCCCTCACCGACGTCTTCAAGACCGCCGGCGCCGCCTACGAGAAGTCCCACCCCGGCACGAAGCTCACCTTCTCCTTCGCCGGCTCCCAGGAGCTCGTCGCCCAGGTGTCGCAGGGCTCGCCCGCCGACGTCCTGGTCACCGCCGACACCAAGAGCATGGACAAGGTCAAGGCCGACACGAGCGCGCCGGTGATCATCGCGAGGAACCGCCTCGTCATCGCCACCGGTGAGGGCAACCCGCACAAGGTCGGCACGCTGAAGGACCTCGCGGACACCAAGCTCAAGGTCGTCCTGGCCGCGCCCGAGGTGCCGGCCGGCAAGTACAGCAAGCAGATCCTCGACAAGCAGAAGGTCGTGGTGAAGCCGGTCTCCCAGGAGCCGAACGTGCGCGCCGTGCTCAGCAAGGTCGAGCTGGGCGAGGCCGACGCCGGCCTCGTCTACAAGACGGACGCCGACAGCGCGAAGGACAAGGTCGACGCGGTGGAGATTCCCGACGACCAGAACGCCATCGCCAAGTACCCGGCCGCCACGCTGAAGGACTCCAAGAACGCCCAGGCCGCCGCCGCGTTCGTCGCATGGCTGTCCTCGCCCGAGGGCCAGAAGATCCTCCAGGACGCCGGCTTCCAGAAGCCGTAACCGACCGGGATCACCCGGACCGACCGACCGGGATCACCCGGACCGCGAGGGGCTGTCCGCCCGGGGGGACGGACAGCCCCTCGTCTCCCTTTTCCCGAGTTTCCGCGTCTCCACGTCTCCACGTCTCCACGTCCTCCTGTCTTCGGGATCATCGATGAAACGATCAGGCGCACGCACCTCCGGCGCCCGGCCGCCCCTCACCCTGACGCTGCCCGCGCTGGTGGCCGTGGCCTTCCTGACCCTGCCGCTGATCGGCATCCTCGTACGGACGCGGTGGAGCGAACTCGCCGACCACCTGAGCTCACCGGGCACCGTCCAGGCGCTGAAGCTGTCGCTCCTCGTCTCCTTCTGGGCGCTCGGCCTCTCGCTGCTGCTCGGCGTCCCGCTGGCCTGGCTCCTCGCCCGGGTGCCCTTCCCGGGCAAGGCGTTCGTCCGCTCGCTCGTCCTGCTGCCGATGGTGCTGCCGCCGACGGTCGGCGGTGTCGCGCTGCTCCTCGCCTTCGGCCGACGCGGACTCCTCGGGCCGTGGCTGGAGAACACCTTCGGCATCACGCTGCCCTTCCACACCTCCGGCGCCGTGCTGGCAGCGACCTTCGTCGCGATGCCCTTCCTGGTCATCAGCCTGGAGGGCGCGCTCGGCGGACTGCGGCCGCGCTACGAGGAGACGGCGGCCTCCCTCGGCGCCTCGCCGGTCCGAGTCTTCTCCACCGTGACCCTGCCGATGGTGGCGCCGGGCGTCGTCGCGGGCGCGGCGCTGACCTGGGCCCGGGCGCTCGGCGAGTTCGGCGCCACGATCACCTTCGCCGGGAACCTGCCGGGCACCACGCAGACCCTGCCGCTCCAGGTCTATCTGCTGCTCCAAGACGAGCCGGAGGCGGCGACCTCCGTCTCCCTGCTGCTCCTCGCCATCGCCATGGCCGTCCTGGTGACCCTGCGCGGACGATGGATGGGCGCCCCTGCCCGCGACGTCCGGCGCCCCGCGCCGCCCGAGTCCGGCCCGGAGCCGGTCGCAGCGAAGGCGGTCGCCACGGAGCTGGTCGCCACGGAGCCGACCGCCGCCGGGCCGCGTGCCACGGAACCGGTCACCACCAAGCCGGTCGCCACGGAGCCGATGGCCGCCGGGCCGCGTGCCACGGAACCGGTCACCACCGAGCCGCGTGCCGCCGAGCCGCTCGCCACCAAGCCAGCCGCCGCCGAGCCGCGTGCCATCGAGCCGGCCGCCCCGGAGCCGACCGCCGCCGAGCCGCGTGCCGCCGAGCCGGCCGCCACCAAGCCGGCCGCCGCGGAGCCGATCGCCGTCGGGCCGCGTGCCACGGAGCCGGTCACCACCGAGCCGGCCGCCGCGGAGCCGGCCGCCACCGAGCCGACCGCCGCCGAGCCGGTCGCCGCGGAGCCGCAGGTCCAGGCCGCCCCGCCGGCTCCGGCCGGCGAGCGCTGGGCGCTGCACGCCGAGGTCACCGGTTTCACCCAGCTCACCCTGGACGCCGAACCGGGCACCACCATCGCCGTCGTGGGACCGAACGGCGCCGGCAAGACCACCCTGCTCCGGGCCCTCCTCGGACTCACCCCCCGGGCCCACGCCGCCCTCCGCCTCGGCACCACCGACGTCACCGCCCTGCCTCCGCACCGGCGGCGGGTCGCCTGGGTGCCGCAGGACGGCGCCCTCTTCCCGCACCTGACGGCCCTCGCCAACACCGCGTACGGCCTGCGGGCGCAGGGCGCCTCGCGGGCCGAGGCCCGGCGGGAGGCCCAGGCCTGGCTCGACCGCCTCGGGGTCGGCCACCTCGCGCACCGCAGGCCCGGGCAGCTGTCCGGCGGGCAGGCGCAACGGGTCGCCCTCGCCCGGGCGCTGGCCGCCCGCCCGCGGCTGCTCGTCCTCGACGAACCGCTCGCCGCGCTCGACCAGACCACCCGCGCCCACGTCCGGCACACCCTGCGCACGCATCTGACCCGCTTCGGGGGCGTCTGCCTGCTCGTCACCCACGATCCGGTCGAGGCGGTCTCGCTCGCCGACCGCGTGCTCGTGCTCGACGAAGGCCGTGCCCTGCAGGATGACGCTCCCGCCGAGGTCGCCCGCCATCCGCGCTCGCCCTGGGTGGCCCGGATGCTCGGCCGCAACGCCTGGCCGGGCACGGCCACCACCGAGGGCCTCGCCCTCGACGCCGGCGGCGTCCTCGTCACGGCCGACCCTCCGGCCGCCGGCACCCCGGCGCTCGCGATCGTCGCGCCCGAGGCGGTGTCCGTCCACCGCGAGAAGCCCGCCGGCAGCCCCCGTAACGTCTGGCCCGGCACCGTACGCGAGATCACCAGCAGCGGCAGCCGCCTTCGCGTCCTGATCACCTCCGAGCAGGCGCCCGACCTCGTCGCCGAGATCACACCGCAGGCCGCCGCGGAACTCGGCCTGGCCGACGGGGTCTCCGTCTGGACCAGCGTGAAGGCGACGGAGGCGACGGTCGTAGCCCTCTGAACGAGCGGATCACCACCCGAGCGTCGGGCCGGAAGGCTGCGCGTAAGGCCGCCCGGACATACGGCCGATCGACCGCACTGACGGCGCCGGCCGCCGTGTCGAAGGCGGGCAGCGGGCAACGCGCGCGCAGAGTCTCGGCGAGCGTCAGCCCGGCGGCGTCGGCGCAGATCAGACGTCGTGGAGCAGGCGCGGAGATCAGGCGGCGGAGAGCGAGATCTCCGTCGACTTGATCAGGGCGACCACAGAGGAGCCGGCCTTCAGGCCGAGGTCCTCGACGGCGTCCTTCGTGATGGCGGCCGTCAGCTCCCCGCCCTCGACGGAGACCTTCACCGAACCCATGGCGCCGCCGGTCGACACCTCCGTGACGGAGCCCGCGAGCTGGTTCCGGATGGAGATGCCCGCGACGGCTCCGGTCGCGAGGGCGACCTCCGTGGACTTCACAAGGGCCTTGACCGCCGAGCCCTCGGCCAGACCCAGGTCCCTGACCGCGTCGGCGGTGATGGCTGCGGTGATGTCCTGACCGCCGGCCAGGCGCACCTTGACGGAGGCCATGGCCTCGCCCGTGGTGACGGCGGTGACGGTGCCGGGGAGCTGGTTACGAATGGACAGGGTCATGGAAATGCGCCTCGCAGAGCCGGAACTGAGCAGCCGTCACTTGTGTGACCTGCACCTTTGTCGACGCTACCGGAAGAAAAATTCCCTTCGGCGGCATGCATCGCATCCGCCAGCCGAATGGACGCAATGCCCTCGCACCGGGCGCGTCCACGGCACTGGCCGCGGCGGGGCCCGCGTATGACGAACGTCGAGGCCGCCCGATGGGACTCCCGTCGCGCACGCCCGACTCACATACGCAAGGTGAAATACCGAGATAGCCAGTAGATGTGATCTAACCATGCTGATACAGTCCGCATTTGCGTACGCATGAGTGACCCTCATCGCAGGTTCGCGCGGGCTCCTGCCTCTCCCTACCTCGCCCTGCGCAGACCGGCCCGGCGGCCAACGATCCCGCCGGTCTCGCCGGTATCGAAGATCTCGCCGATATCGCCGGTGTCACCGGCATCACCGGTCCATGGGGAACAACCCCGAACCCCCGAGAGCCGCCTCGGCATTCCGGGGCGACAGACCCTCACCCTCCGCGGCACCGCACTCGAACCTGACCTCCGCTCCCCGGTCGTCGGTCGCCGTGTCGACCATCAGAAGGATGGAATCCGATGACAAGAAACCTCTTCCGGCGCCCTGCTCCGAGCCGGCTCGTGGTCCTGGGCGCGGCACTGGCTCTGGCGACGCCTGGCACGGCGTACGCCAACACCGTGGCCGTCACCGTGAAGACCCCCGGGGCCACCAGTGGCCCCGCCTCCGCCAACTCCGAGATATCGAGCCACGCGGACTGTTCCAGCGGTCTCGTCTCCGGCGGCGGGATCAACCAGGCCATCGGCACCGGCTCGAGCGTGAACGGCAACCACGTCAACGGCACCGCGCCCAGCTCCGACGGCACCAGCGAGTACACCGGCTCCACCGGTGTTGTCGGCACCGACGTGACGCACTGGCTCGGCATCGGCGGAAGCGGAGGCCAGGTCAACGCCTCCTACTCCACCACTCCCTACGCGATGTGCTTCACCAGCAACCTGATCAACCACACCCAGGTCGTCATGAACAAGGCCAACGCCCCCACCGCCGGGGCGACCGTGGGCCTCGTCACGGCGACGTGCCCGGCCAACACCCGGCTGATCGGCGGCGGCGCCCGTACCACCCCGGGCAACACCGGCAGCCTGAAGGTCGTCGCGAGCTTCCCCACCTTCAACAACTCCGCGCACTCCTTCGGCGCGAAGGCCGCGGCGGACGGAGAGACGAACCCCGACTCCTGGACGGCGGCCGGCTGGGACTCCGGCGCCAACAGCGCCAACTACACCTACGCGTACGCGATCTGCAGCGGAAGCGGCATCAACGTCGGCGGCGCCACGGTGAAGGTCCGCTACACCGAGGTGAGCGGCCCGACCACCGGGAGCACGGGCCAGACGGCGACCGTGGGCTGCGGCCAGGGCGACGGGAATCTGGTCAGCGGAGGCGCCGCGATCAGCGGGGGCAGCGTGACCACCACCAACTTCACGGGTCCGGGCTCGGGCGGCGACCACCTCAACGGCAGCTTCCCCAGCACCTCCGGCGGCGCCGCCGTCAGCGACGGGACCACCACCGCGGCGTACTGGACGGCCTCGGCCCACACCGGCGGCCAGTCCTCGCCCGGCACGTACACCGACGCCTGGGCGCTGTGCGCCAACGACGGCGTCTGAGGCGGCCGTTCGAGACAGCCGGACGGCCGAACAGCCGGACGGCCGGGCCTGCGGACTGCCGGCTGCCGGCTGCCGGCCATGAAACATGCACCCGAGAAAGCGAATCCGATGTCAATGAATCTCTGGCGGAGCTCCGCCACCACCAAGGCGCTCCTCCTGGCCGGCCTGCTGACCGTGGCAGTGCCGGGAGCCGCGTACGCCAAGACCGCCGATGTCACCGTCGTCACGCCCGGTGCCACCATGGGCCCCGCGACCCCCTTCACCGGGGTCTCCTCGCACGCCGACTGCCCGGACGGCCTCGTCTCCGGCGGCGGGGCCGACCAGGCCATCGGCAGCGACGAGATGTCCAACGGCAACCACGTGATGGGCATGGCGCCCAGCGCCGACGGCGCCGCCGAGTACACCGACACGCCCGGGATCGTCGGCACCGACGCCACGCACTGGATGGCGTTCGGCGGCAGTGGGAGCCGCAGCAGCGACGCCTTCTCCACCACGCCGTACGCGATCTGCCTGCACAGCAACCTGATCAGGCACACCCAGGTCGTCATGAACAAGGCGTCCGGCCCCACTACCGGCCTGTCGTCCAGGCTCGTGACGGCGACGTGTCCCGCCGGCACCGTCCTGATCGGCGGCGGCGCCCGTACCACCCCCGCCAGTGTCGGCAGCCTCAAGCCGATCGCGAGTTTCCCCACCTTCGACGACGCCGAGCACCACTTCGGCTCGATCGCGGCGGGTGACGGCGAGCGCGACCCCGATTCCTGGACGGCGGTCGGCGGGATCGGCGGCGGACGCGGCGCCGACAACATGACGTACGCCTACGCGATCTGCGGCACGGGCGACATCGGCCTCGGGCACGTCGCCACGACGGTGCACTTCGCCGAGGTCAGCGGCCCGAACACAGCCTCCACGGGACAGACGGCGACGACCGGGTGCTCCCGCAGGGAGGGGCAGCTGGTCAGCGGCGGCGCCGCGATCAGCGGTGGCAACGTGACGACGACCGACTTCAGCAAGGCGACCTCGGGCGGCCCCCACCTCAACGGCAGCTTCCCGAGCGACGCCGCCGGCACCCCGGTCGGCGACGGCGACGCCAACCCGTCGTACTGGACGGCAGCCACCCACAGCGGGGGCTCGCCCTCCCAGGGCAGCTACTCCGACGTCTGGGCGCTGTGCCTTGACGTACGGCACGGGCACGACAAGTAAGCGGACCGGTTGACATCCTCAACCATCGCGGCTTACCTTCCTTCCTGCATTACTTCAGAACATGAATCATCTACCTGCTTAAGCATCCTTCTGGGCACGTCATGGCTTCCGCTCTCTTGCGCAGCGGCGGCCGCGCCGGCCGACGGACGCTGAACGACTCCGTTCAGCAAGGCCGAGAGGCTGCCCTGGGGCACCCGGGGCAGCATCACAGAAGGAATCCGCATGAACTCCGCAGAGAACGTCGCCGCCGTCGCCGCCGAGACGGCCAGGTTCGTCGCCACGGTCAAGACCGCCGACCTCTCCGCCCCGGTGCCCACCTGTCCGGGCTGGACCCTGGCCGACCTCACGCAGCACACGGGCTCGGTGCACCGCTGGTTCACCGAGCTGCTCCGCCAGGGCATCCAGCACCCGCCGACCAGCCGTGACGTGGATCTCCAGCTGCCGGAACACGCCGACGCCTACCCGGACTGGCTCGCCGAGGGCGCCACGCGGGCCGCCGAGGTCTTCGCCGCCACCGACCTGGACGCCCCCATGTGGGCGTGGGGGCTCGACCAGCACGCCCGCTTCTGGGTCCGCCGCATGCTCTTCGAGACCCTCGTCCACCGGGCGGACGCCGAACTCGCCCTCGGCCTCGCGCCGCACATCGACCGCGCCCTGGCGGTCGACGGCATCGACGAGTTCCTCACCAACCTCCCGTTCGCATCCCGCTTCGCGCCCCTCACCGCCGAACTCCGCGGCCAGGACCAGACCATCCGTTTCAGCTGCACGGACAGCGACGGCGACTGGCTGATCACCCTCCGCCCCGACGGCTTCGGCCTGACGCCCGCCCCCACCACCCCCCACACCGCGGACGCCACGGTCCAGGCAACCGCGGCGGACCTCCTCCTGCTCGCCTACGGCCGCCTGGACCACCGGAGCGACACCTTCCAGCGGCTCGGCGACCCGGACCTGCTCGCCCACTGGTTCACGCACTCGGTGTTCTAGGGGCTGAGAGAGGGTTCTGGGGGAGGGTTCTGAGGGAGGGTCCTGAGGGAGGGACGTCGGTCGCCTGACAACGGCCCCCTCAGGACAGCATGTTGCGGGTTCCTGTGGCGTCTGTGTCGGCGCGTATCGCGGCCTTGTCCTTTCCATGAACAAGCCGGCGGCAAATCCGGCACGAGCCCCCGAACCCCCCTTCATGCCACATGACATGTGCGCGGCGGACTGGGAGTGTCCCTGCCCATCAAGGCAGTCCTCCTTGTGCGAGTCGGGCGGCGATCCCGCCCAACTCCCCGCCACCTTCTGGAGAAACCACATGTCCTCGTTCTCCCCCACCAGCTCCAGGGCGCGCCGCCTCGCCCTCACCTCCGGCGCCGCCGTCCTCACCGGCGCCCTGCTCGCCGCCGGTGCCGGCGCCGCCACCGCGTCGGCGGGTTCCGATCCGGAGCCGTACGACGGCGCCTCCGTCGCGGCCACCGCGCAGTCGCTCGGCCTCGGCGCCAAGGAGAAGCTGGTCGTCAAGGACGTCATCAAGGACGCCGACGGCACGGTCCACACCCGCTACGAGCGCACCTACGCCGGCCTTCCGGTCCTCGGCGGCGACCTCGTCGTCCACCGTGCCGCCGACGGCGCGGTCAAGGACGTCACCAAGGCCGTGCGGGCCACCATCAAGGTCGCCTCGCTCACCCCGAAGCTGACCCCGACCGCCGCCAGGTCCGCCGCGGTCAAGGCCGCCAAGGCCGTGAGGACCACGGGTTCCGCCACCGGCGAAGCCCCGCGCAAGGTCATCTGGGCCGCCGACGGCAAGCCCGTCCTCGCCTACGAGACCGTCGTCAGCGGAACCCAGGACGACGGCGTCACCCCGAGCCTGCTGCGCGTCGTCACCGACGCGAACACCGGCAAGAAGCTGTACGAGGCGCAGCTGATCGACGACATAGCCGACGGCGTCACCACCAAGGGCGTCGCTCGGACCGCCAAGCCGGGCGGCGGCTCCCCGGTCAGCGCGGTCGGCACCGGCGCCAGCCAGTACAGCGGCACCGTCAGCCTCAACACCACGACCGCGTCGAAGGGTTACAGCCTCGTCGACAACGAGCGCGGCGGGTCGAGCACCGTCGACCTCCAGCACCGTACGGGCGGCAAGGGCGTCCTGTTCACCGACGCGGACAACACCTGGGGCAACGGCACTCCCGCCGACAACCAGACCGCCGCCGTCGACGCCGCCTACGGAGCGGCCAAGACCTGGGACTTCTACAAGGACGTCCTGCACCGCAACGGCATCAAGAACGACGGCCGGGCCCCGGTCTCCCGCGTCCACTACGGCAACGCCTACCAGAACGCCTTCTGGGACGACAGTTCCTTCACCATCACCTACGGCGACGGCGCGAACAACCAGCACCCGCTGACCCAGCTCGACGTGGCCGGCCACGAGTTCAGCCACGGCGTCACCTCCGCCACCGCGGGCCTGCAGTACTCCGGCGAGTCCGGCGGCCTGAACGAGGCCACCTCGGACATCTTCGGCACCGCGGTGGAGTGGAACGCGAACAACGCCCAGGACCCGGGCGACTACCTGCTCGGCGAGAAGATCGACATCTTCGGCAACGGCAAGCCGCTGCGCTACCAGGACCAGCCGAGCAAGGACGGCCGCGGTTCGGCCGACTACTGGAGCGCCGGCGTCGGCAACCTGAACGTGCACTACTCGTCCGGCGTCGCCAACCACTTCTTCTACCTGCTGTCCGAGGGCAGCGGCGCGAAGGACATCAACGGCGTGCACTACGACAGCCCGACCGTGGACGGCTCCACGGTCGCCGGCATCGGCCGCGACAAGGCCGTACAGATCTGGTACCGGGCGCTGACCACGTACTTCACCTCCACCACCGACTACCACGGCGCGCGTGAGGGCACCCTGAAGGCGGCTGCCGACCTCTACGGCGCGGGCAGCGCCGAGGCGAAGGCCGTGGACGCCGCGTGGGCGGGGGTGAACGTCAAGCCCTGACCGCGGGCCCTGAACGCCAGGCGGTGAACGAGGCGGCTCCGACCCAGGGGTAGATCGGAGCCGCCGCAGCCGTTCAAACACGAGGGCCGTCTGAGGAGGAGGGGGCGACCCTGCGATGTTCTGTTCGGGCCCGTTGGGGGCCTCCTCAGTAAATATACTTACCGTCGATAAAGCAAGAGAATGAAAATTTTCATACGCAGAGTGAGGAGAGCGCCCCGCTCGGTCGTCCGGCCCCCGTCGTAGAAGGTCGGAGGAGAGGATCGAAGGAGAGGGCCGAGGGAAAGGTTCGAGGCAGGGGTCAGCCGGTCGGCCGGTCAGCCGTCCAGGAAGAAGTCGTGCTGCTCCGCCGCCTGCTCGTACTTCTCCAGCCGGGTCTGCGTACGCTCCGGATCCGCGTCCGCCATGGCCTGGAGGATGGCGGCGGACAGCACTCCCGGCGCCGCGTACGAGTCGAAGACGAGCCGGGCGCCGGTGCCGGCGGTGAACACCACGTCGGCCTCGTCGACGAGCGGCCCGAGCGCCAGGTCGGTGATCAGCGCGACGCGCAGCCCGGCGGCGCGAGCGGCCCTGACGACCGAGAGAGTCTCCTTGGCGTGCCGGGGCATCGCGAAGGCCAGCACCCACGTCCCGCCCGCCTCGCGCGCCTGCAGCAGCCCGTCGTAGGCGACACTGCCGCCCCGCGTCACCACCCGTACGTCCGGGTGGATGCGCCGGGCGGCATACGCGAAGTACTCCGCGAGGGAGACCGAGATCCGCAGGCCGAGGACGGTCAGCGGTACGGATCGGGCCAGCTCGCGGCCGATGTCGAGAATCCGGTCGGGGTCGGCGAACACGCGCCGCAGGGCCGTCAGGTTCTCGATCTCGGCATCGACCGCCGACTGCAGCTCGTTACGGAGCCGCCCCTCCCCCTCCCCCTCGTCCGGCGCACCGGCGACCGCGCTCAGCGCGATGGGCTGCAGGGCCTCCCGGAGCGCGGGATACCCGCTGAACCCCAGCGACGAGGCGAACCGGGTCACCGACGGCTGACTGACGCCCACCCGCTCCGCGAGCTCCGTGATCGAAAGGAACGCGGCCTCGGTGAGGTGATCCGTCAGGAACTGGGCGATGCGCCGCTGCGCCGGAGACAGCCGGCGCCCGCCGAACAACGCCCGCAGCCGCTCGGCGGGAGAAGCCGCCTCCGCCTCCGCCGAACGCCTGCCCGGCGTGATCGCCGCAGCCTGTGCGCGCGCTTGCTGCCCAGATGGCACGGGGTGCCTCCTTCTTGTCTCGCTGCCGCCCAAGATAGTTCAACGGGCGGCACTGCCCGCGGCTCGAGACATGGGCCGAGGCATCAGCGGGACCAGACGTACGGAAGCCTCTGCCTGACCTTCACCCCGGGCTGTCCGGGCGACGGCGAGGCTGTCCTGGCGGTGATCGCCGACTGCCCGCCCGGCTCAGGTCATGTTCAGGTACTGGCGCGGTCCGTGCCCGATCGCATCATCCCTCGTGGTGGCTCGTTCTCGCGCTAGTCGGCCGATAGCGCCCGGCGGTGATCCTTGACGCAGCACCACTGGTCGCAGGCGCGGCAGACGCGTGATCCGCCCGTCTGCCGTCCCCGCCTCCGACACACGCGGTGTCGACGGATGTCGCTCCCCGCCGACGGGCGGGAGCGCGCCGGAGAGGAACGGCTGCTTTCGCAGTGGGGAAATGGGGGAATGGGTGGGCTGGTCAAGCATGTCGGCTCCTGTCGTTTCAGCGGCGGGCCGATTCGAGTCCTTCCGCGAGAAGGTGTCCGACGAAGTCCTGTCCGACGTGTCCCGGGCACGCGGCACCGGACACCGGCTCGATGTCCGGGAAGAGGTCCTCGCCGAAGAAGTTGCCCACGAGGAGGTCTATGCCGGCGAGACCTCCGACGGCGGGGCCCGCATCAGGAGTCTGGGCCTGGGACCGGTGCGGCTGACGGCGGGTGACGTCCCGCCAGGAAGCCGGGACACCCCGCTGTTTCCGGTCCCGAGCGGTGGCCCCGACGAGTACAGGCTGGCATGGATGACCGAAGCGAGCGGCCCGGGCGCCCCGTCCGGCACGAAGGCGCCGCCCCGGAGCACTCTGGTGCTCAGTGACCCCGTATGTCCGGCAGCCGTCCGTCCCGCGGAAGCGGAGGGCCAGGTGCGGGCCGCCGTCCTGCACATACCCCGCGCCTCACTCGCCCTGCGACGGGATCACGTCGAGCTGCTCCTGGCGCGGCCGATCTCCACGGGCAGCGGCAGCGCTGCCGTCCTCGCCGCCTTTCTCGCCACACTGCTCGAGCACGGCGCCGGCTGCCGGCCCGAGGAGCAGACCAGCATGGGCGCCGTCGCTCTCGATCTGGCAACCGCCTGTCTGGCCGAGCAGCTGCGCGTCCTGGAGACGGGCACGGACGAGACCCGGGCGCAGACACTGCTGAGACGCGTTCACGGCTTCATCGCCCAGAATCTCGCGGACCCGGACCTCACGCCGCAGACGATCGCCCACCGGCACCACATATCCCTGCGTACGCTGTACGGCCTCTTCAGCCGGCAACCCGCCAGCGTCGCGACGGTCATCCGGCGCGGCCGCCTCGAACGCTGCCACGCCGACCTCGCCCGTCCGGATCTGCGCCACCTCAGCGTCCAGGTCATCGCCTCACGCTGGGGCTTCACCAATCCGAGCACCTTCAGCCGGGCCTTCCGCGAGGCATACGGAATCAGCCCCACCGAACACCGCGCGACAGCCGAACACCGCGCAACCGCCGGACACCGCGCGGCAGCCTCGGAACCCGCACCGCCCGGTCGGGCCGCCGCCTGACGGGGCGAATCCGGCGTGCGCCGTCGCAAGACCGCCTCGCCGGGGCCCGGAGGAGAGCGCCGGGCGCGGGAGATCATGCGGACGGCTCCGGCGCGCCGGACTCCTCGGCCTGGGTGTCCGGCGCCAGCGAGCGGGCGCGGGACAACACCTCCTGTGCGGCGATCGTGCCGGGCCGGTGGCCGATCTCCGCCAGGATCGACACGGCGTGCTCGGCGTGCCCGGCTGCCTCGACCGGTCGCCCCTCGGCGAGGCGGAGGCGGCCGATGACGGTCAGAGCCTTCCCCTCGAGAATGCGGTAGCCCTCGCGGCGGGCTCTTTCCAGGGCGTGCCGGACGTACGCGTCGGCCTCGGCGAGATCGCCCCGCAGGAGGAGGGCCCCGGCCCTGCCGATCAGGATCTCCGCCTCGGTGTGCCGGGCGCCGGTCTGTTCGGCGAGGCCCTGCGCCCGTCGGTAGATCTCCTCGGCTTCGGCGAGCTGCCCGAGAGCGGCGCGGACGGACGCCACGGTCTGGAGGGCGGCCGCCGCAAGACGCCTCTCCTCGATCTCGTCTGCCAGAGCCGCGGCGGCCAGGGCGAGGTCCAGGGCGGTGCAGTGGTCGCCTCTGTCACGGTGCCAGTCGGCCAGCCCCCGGAGGGTTTCCGCCTCGCTGCCGCGGTTGCCGAGCTCCCGGTGGACGGCGAGGGCTTCGGTGAGGCACTCGAGTGCCTCCTCGGAGCGCCCCAGGAGCCCGAGGACCTGGCCCAGGTTGCCCCGGGTGACTCCTTCTGCTCCTCTGGAGCCGATGCTTCGGCTCAGTTCGAGTGCCGCGGCGTTGTGCCGTTCGGCCTGACGCAGGTCCCCCAGTTCTTGGCGGAGCAGGCCCATGTTGCCTTCCATGCTCAGCCGGAGCAGGTTCCACCGCGGGTCCGCCGGCAGGACGTCGACGGCCGCCTCGTAGCGTTGGAGCGCGTCGCGCAGCTTCCCCGTGAGGATGCCGACCAGGCCCAGGTTGTTGAGTGCCTGGGCCTTGCCCTCCGCCCAGTGAGCGGATTCCGCGTCTGCCAGCACCGCCTCGTAGTACTGAGCCGCGCGTTCGTACCGGCCGAGGCTGCGGTGCGCGTCGCCGAGGCTCAGGCGGGCGGTGGCGGAGCCGATCGTGTGGTGTGCCCCCTGCGCCGCCTCCAGCCCCGCCTCCGCCACGGAGACCCAGTCCGGGCCCGTTCTGACCAGCCAGAAGTAGCCGCGCAGGGCGTCGCACAACTCCCAGGAGGCGGCGGGCAGGCCGAGCGCCGCACCTCTCTGGGCCGCGATGACCAGGTTCGTGTGCTCACGCCTGAACCACTGGCGTGCCGCGGTCTGATCGGGCAGAACCAGGGTGCCGACCGTGCCTTCCTCCACGCCTCGGCAGGAGCTCGCGGCCGTGTCGACGACGCTCTCCTCGTCCGTGTCGACGACGCTCCCCTCGTCCGCGCGCCCGGCCGCCTGTCCGGGCGCGAACGCGCGCAGCTTCTCCGGATAGAGCAGCCGGGCCCCGGCGTGCACGCCCGCGAGGTAGTGGTCGTAGAGGCGCCGAAGGGCCGCGGCACGCTCCTCAGGGCCCTCGTCCGCCGCCGCGCAGCTCTCGGCGAACAGCCGCAGCAGGTCGTGGAGGCCGTACGCGTCCGGGTCGGTCTGACCGACGAGATGGACGGCGACGAGTCGCCTGAGCAGCTGCGACGTCCGTGCGACGGGCAGCCCGAGCAATGCGGAGGCGCCGGCCGCCGTGATCGTGGGTCCGGGGACGAGGCTGAGGCGGCGGAAGAGCCTGCGCGCGTCGGGTGACAGCGACAGGTAGGACAGGGAGAGGACCGCCTGCAGGCTGCTGGCCTCGTCGTCCGGCACGCTGAGCGCGGCGAGTCTCCGGTCCTCGTCGCGCAGCCGATCGACGTGGCCGGCCACCGGGCGGTCCCCGCCGGCTTCCCGTACGTTGACGGCCGACACCCGCAGCGCCAGGGGCACGTACCAGCACAGTCGGGCCAACTCCGCCGTCGCCTCCGGCTCGGCCGCCACGACGGACGCGCCGAGGAGACGTTCCAGCAGCTCCGCGGCCTCTTCCGGAGTCAGGGCGTCCACTCTGAGATGGCGGGCGCTGTCGCGGACCACCAGGCCGGCCAGTACGTCCCGGCTGGTCACCACCACGTGGGACCCCGGGGAGCCCGGAAGCAGAGGGCGTACCTGGTCGGCACTGCGGGCGTTGTCGACGACGACGAGGACGCGCTTCTCGGCCAGCAGGGTCCGGTACAGACCCGCGGCACGGTCGGGATCGTCGGGGATCCGCTCCGCCGGGACCCCGAGCGCGTAGAGGAAGCTCGCGAGCGCCTCCACGGGCGTGACCGGCCTGGTCGTCGCGTAGCCCCGCAGATCGATGTAGAGCTGCCCGTCCGGGAACCGCGCTCGGGCGCTGTGCCCCCAGTGCACCGCGAGCGCGGTCTTCCCCATGCCGCCTTGCCCGTCGATGGCGGTGATGACCATCGGTCCGTGGGTGCCCGAGGCCCCGGCCCATTCGTCGAGGGCTCGCAGGTGGGCGTCGCGACCCGTGAAATGAGCGGTGTCGGGCGGGAGTTGCCGGGGCGGAGGCACCTGCTCCGCGCTCCGGGAGGCGGCGGCACGGGAAGCGGCTGCGGTCGGTGCCGCGAGGGCCGGACTGTCGGCGAGGATCGCGCGCTCCATCTCGCGCAGCGCGGGGCCCGGCTCCAGACCGAGCTCCTTGACGAGGACCCGACGTCCCTCACGGTAGACGTCCAGCGCGTCGGCGCGCCGGCCGGCCCGGTACAGCGCCAGCATGTACTGCGACCGCAGCCGTTCCCTGAGCGGTTCCCGCGCGAGCTCGCGCCGCATCTCACCCAACAGGGCGTTGTGGTGACCGAGGCGGAGGTCGATGTCCATCAGTTTCTCGAACGCCGAACGCCTCGCCTCTTCGAGACGAGGCGCCTCCACTTCGGCGAGATACCGGGACGCCGTTCCTTCCAGCGCCTTGCCGCGCCAGAGCCCCAGGGCCCGCCTCTGGAACTGGGAGGCGGCGACGAGGTCGCCGCGCTCCTGTGCGCCTTCGGCCTGTGCCACCAGATCGTCGAAGGCATGGACGTCGAGCCAGTGCGACTCCAGGCGCAGGACGTACCCGCCCGGCTCGGTGAGCAGGGGATCCGATCCGCATGCCAGGAGGACCTTCCTCAGCCGTCGGATGTAGTTGTGGAGCGTCGTTCTCGCGGTCTTGGGCGGGTTCGTTCCCCACAGGCCGTCGATCAGGTCCTCCGTCATGACGACACGGTCGGACCGCAGGAGGAACACGGTCAGCAGCGCCCGATGCTTCGCCGCCGATATCGGAACGGGCTGACCTTCGTGCAGGACTTCTTCGGGCCCCAAAAGACGGAACTCCACTGTCCTCCCCCTTGGCACGGCCGGCGCTCCCGTCCGCGCCGACGTCGGTCGCGCGCTGGCGCGATGTGATCATGCCAGGTCAAGGCGGCGCGGGAGCAGGATATTTCCGCGTGTCACGAGCCTGCGGAGCGGCTCCGGAGGTCGCGGGGAGGGGGAGCCTGGAGGTGCCGGGCCGGCGACTGCCCGCGTGGACAAGGACGGTGGTCCCGCGTGCGTCGCGGGCGAGGCGTAAACGTAAGCACGGGAGCGCCTTGCACGGAACGTGGAGCGATCCTGCACGTGAGGAACACACCGGCACGTCCCGCGAACCTAGGTTCATCAGTGCTGGAGACGACGCCGAGGCGTAAGCCCCCCGCTCCGTGGCGATGGTGGCCACGCGGCGGGACGGCCGCGGCGGCTGATCCGGCGGACCGATTGACCGTGAACACCCTGCCGGGTGTGGAGCAAGGAGACGACATGCCGTCCCAGACCGTGGAAATGCCCCAGATGCGAGTGGCCGCCGAGTCGGCGCCGAGCATCACCACCGACGCCCAGTACGAGCGCGCCTGGTACCCGCCCTACCTCGCGCCGGTCGGTGCGGCGAAGTAACCCGTAACGCGGCAGGCCGGTCGTCGGACTTCCGGCGGCCGGCCTGCCGTGTCCTCACCCGTACCGTCCCCACGCCTCACGAGGTGCACGTTGTCGCCGTTGTACACACAGATAGACAGAATCCTGGGAGCGGACCCGCACTTCGGCGCCGCCGACGCGATCGAGGCCAGGAACATCGCGCGCTACCGGCTGGGCCTGACGGTGCTCGCCCGCCGGTTCCCCGACGCGGCCGACCGGTTCGAGCGGCTCGGCAAGGCCGACGACGCCGCGCTGCGCCCGTTCCTCTACGACCCGGTGCTGAGGAACGCCTTCGAGGACGACCTGCTCGCCCTGGAGAACCACCGGGACGACCCGAGCGAGTTCGCGTCACACCTCGCGGAGGTCGACCTCGACGCCGAGGACGGGCTGGGGCCGTGCGAACGCCTCATGACTCCGCGCCGACGCCCCTGGGCGAGCCGTGGCGTCGGCTGGGTGTGGACGGAGGTCGAGCCGGGCTCGGCCGGACTCCCGCTCGCCCGGCGGCTGGAGGAGCTCAAGGACGGGACCTTCTCCGACATGCGCGAGGCTCGCCGGATCAGCCCTGACGAGGAGCTGCTCGCGGGACTCTCCCGGGGCGCCGAACTCCTGGCCGAACTGCTGCCGTACGCCGGGTCGGGGGTCTTCCCGCACATCTCGCTGGTGGGTCTGGCCCGGGCCGAGAGCGACGACGGTGAGCTGTACTCGCTCTCCGGCGGCGATCCGCTGCCCTCGGCTCTGTTCATCGCACCGGAGCACCTGCGCGATCCGTGGATGACCGCGGAGATCCTGCTGCACGAAGGACTGCATCTCAAGCAGTTCGACGTCCTGCGCACCGGCTCGCTCGTCGCCGACCCGGGCCACGAGATCCAGATTCCCTGGCGGCTGACCCCGTGGTCGCTGACCCGGGTGCTGGCCGCGCTGCACGTGTACGCGCACATGGTGCTGTTCTTCGCGGCGGCGGGCGAGGCCCCTGCCGGACTCCGCGAGCGCTTCGGTGAGCCGCCGGTCACCGAGGACGTCGGCGTGCCCACCCCGGGCAGCCGGGCCGCGGTGGAGGGCGGGTACACCACGAGCGCCGAACGGGCCGCCTACCTCGGGCAGCAGGCACTCGAGGTACACGGCGAGGCACTGACACCGGCCGGACGGCGCTTCGTCGAATGGCTGATGGACGCCGCCGCCTCCCTGGCGCCTTCCGTACGGACGAAGGCCGCCCGGGAGCCCGTCGCGAGCTCCGCTCCGCACGTGCCGCAGCCGGATCCGCGCGGCTACCGCAAGATCGAGCCGGTCGCCGTCTGCCCCCTGCCGGAGCAGGGCCAGCTGCTGGCCTTCGCCCCTGACACCGCGAAGTTCCACTGGCTCAACCAGCACGCCTGGCTGATCTACGCCCTCTGCGACGGCCGCGAACTCGCCGCGATCCAGGAGCAGTACGCCCAGCACGCGGGCTCCGACCCCGCCGGACTGGCAACCGGCCTCGCGGGCCTGGTCGCAGCCGGCCTCGTCGAACCCGCCATCGGCTGAGCCGGACGTACGACGTCCCCGGCGCCGGCGCCGCACGCATCGTCGGCGCCGGCGCAGGCGGTGGCGGAGGCGGTGGCGGTGACGGTGGCGGTGACGGTGACGGTGGCGGTGACGGTGGCGGTGGCGCGCCGGGCAGGCCGACTACGCGGCCGGCCTCGGCTACGACCACCTGATCTCCCGCGCCGACCTCCCCGACCCGCTCGCCGACGAGCGGTTCGACGGCATCCTCTCCTCCTGCCGTAGCCCTACGCTTCGACCGGAGCAGGGTCGCGGGAGTCGACGTCCTCCATGAAGGACAGCATTCGGGCGTTGACCACGTCGGGGTGGTCGATCTGCGGGCCGTGCCCCGTCGCGGTGACGATCTCGGCGCGGGCGCCGGTGACGAGGCGCGGTACGCGTTCCAGCTGCCGCTTGGGGTGTACGAGCAAGCTGTGCTTGCCCATGATGACGTAGAGCGGGGTCCGGATGGACCGCAGCGCATCCTCGGTCAGCGGCAGCGGTGCGGGGCGGCGGATCCGGTACGCGCGGGCGCCGAGCCGGACCCACGTGCGCATCTCGGGTACGTCGATGACCGGCTGGTCCAGCCACTTGGCGAGCCGGGGACGCAGTGCCTTCGGGGCGAAGGTGGCGAACAGGCTCACGAAGATCCAGGCGAAGAAGCGCAGACCGACCTTCTCCAGGCCGCCGGGGTCGAGGGCGGTGACCGAGGCGAGCCGTCCGGGCCGCCGGTGGGCCTGGTTGAGCACCAGCCAGCCGCCGTAGGAGGAGCCGACGAGGTGGACCCGGTCGAGGCCGAGCGCGGCGAGGGCCTCGTCCATCCACTGCGCGGCACGCTCGGGCTGCCACATGGGCTCGCGGTGGACGCTGCGGTTCGCGTCGCCGGGGGTGTCGAGGGCGTACACGGGGCGGTCGAGGCTGAGGCCGGGGGTGTTGGGGTACCACATGGCCGAGCTGTACCCGGCGCCGTGTATCAGGACGATCGGGGTGCGGGACTCGCCGGCGGGGTCCGAGGGCCCGTAGCGATAGACGTGGGTCGTGCCGAAGCTGGTCTCCACGTCCGTCTCGGAGCGGGCGGGTGCCCCCATCGAGTACAGAACGTCGGCGGCTGCGAAGTAGCGGTCGCGCAGGGTGTCGTTGACGAAGCGGCCGACATCGCGGCGGGCGCGGGCGGTGTTCTCGGGCACGGCGGCACCTCCTGTGAGGATCCGGTGTTCGTGGTACGACCGTATCACTCATGTGGTACATCGGTATCATGAAGGGGTCCGGGTTGCGGAGCGCGAACCAACCATCGACAGGCGGAGACGGAATGCCGAAGCGCGTGGATCACGAGGAGCGGCGCGCCCAGATCGCCGAGGCGCTCATACAGGTGGCGGGGCGCCGGGGGCTGCACGCCGTCGGCATGCGGGACGTGGCGGCGGAGGCCGGCGTGTCGCTCCGGCTCGTGCAGTACTACTTCGAGACCAAGGAGAGGCTGCTCTTCTACGGCCTCCGGCACCTGACCGACCGCTTCACCGCGAGGGTGAGTGCCCGCCTGGCCGCCGCCGGCCCCGACCCGGGCCCGCGCGCCACGGTGGAAGCGCTGTTGCTGGCCTCGCTGCCGACCGACGAGGAGAGCCGGACGTTCCACCTGCTGTACAGCTCCTACGCGATCCTGTCCGTGACCGACGAGGCGCTGGCCGCGCAGCCCTTCATCGACAACCCCGACGCCGCGGAGAACGCCCTGGCCGGACTCCTCGAACAGGCGCAGAGGGCCGGCCTGGCCGACCCGGACACGGACGCGCGGACGGAGGCGATCAGCCTGCTCGCGATGGCGGCGACCATGGGCACCAGCATCCTCGTGGGCCAGCGGAGCCCGGAGGCGGCGACCGCAGTACTCCATCACCACCTGGACCGGATCTTCGCGACGGCCCGGGCGTCCGAGGCGGGAGCGGGATCGAACTGACGTGTCACGAAGCCCCGCTCGGGCGAGGCCTCGGCGGCCTCCACCCGCGGCAGACGGCGCACTCCGAGCACGCATTTCCGCAGCCGCCGCACGGCCGGTCGATCTCCTCCACGGTGGTGCCGCGCGCCTTTCTCCCGTTTCGCCGGAGCGTGAGGGGAATGCTGATCGGCTCAACCAGCCCAGGAAGCTCAACCGCACCTGGCGCTGCGGGGTTGTCCTTGTTCGTGCCCGCCAACCTCCGCTAAGACAACCCTCAGAATAGTCACGAGCGCTGTCCGGGCGACCTTGGCGCCAGGCCGAGGCCCGGGTGTGGTTCGGCCCACGATCCCACGCGCAACTCCTTCTTTTCTACTTCCAGTTCGACACGGATCGCCCTGCTGCTCGAGTACTTCCGGCAGGACTTCCTGATCCCGCGCTGCTCATTCAGGCCGGTGGCCGCTTCCAGGGCCAAAGCCATCACCGGCAGCGGTCCCGTCGCCGGAAGCTCGAACGGGCTGCTACCCGTCCCGCCAGGCACCCACGGTCCAGAAGACCGCGAAGCCTGTCCACACGATGGCGAACACCCAGACCACGGGGTGGCCGCCGAACAGTGCCATGAAGCCGAGCCAGCCCACCCCGACGGCCACGAACAGCAAGCCGAAGTTGGGGAAGGCGAAGAGGCCGGAGAGGCGCCCGCTCACCAAGGCCCAAGCACCGGCCGCCAGGATCAGGCAACCCAACGCGAGCCACGGGAGAACCGCCTGCTGCGAGGAGGGCGCGTAGGAGTCGATGTGGCCGCGAACCCTCAGCTCCACGACGTCCCCCTGCCACAGCCGGACTTCGGCGTGATCACCCTTCCTGGCGTCGTCGTACGTCTCCGACGCCACGCCCAACCAGGTTGTACTGCCTGGCCGTTGGACCTTCAGGTCGTAAAACGTCGTACAGGTCGTACCGCCGCCTCCGCCGCCGGCGGTGGTCACCCCGCCGGCCGTCACACCGCCGGTGGCGCCGCCGGCGGTGTTCATCCCGCCTCCGGCAGTGATGCCTCCGGTGGTGGCGCCTCCCGTCGTACCGCCGCTCGTGCCGTTGGACGTGCAGCGCTCACCCGTCCGCCGGTCGAGCACCGTGCCCGCCTCGCGCCGCACGCACCGTTCCCCCTCTTCCCCGTCCCCGCTCCGGCCCTCGCCCTGGCAGACCGGTGAGTCGCGGTACTCCGTGGTCGCTCCGTAGCCTTCAGCGACCTGCTGACCGCAGAACAGGACGCCCCACCCGGCCGCGAGGACGAGCAGTCCCCGTAACCAGTGGGGCAGCCGCCCGCGGTACCAAGCGTTGCCGTACCCCCTGCTCTTCACCCAGCTGTAATCCCCGTTCGTTGAACTCTCATGCGTTAGCCCCGCCACGGAATGTTGCGCAAGAGCCAGAACCGGGCAGGCTGGAATTCCGACCCGCCGCTGTCGGAGCGCCGGGCGTCAGGTCCAGCCGCCGCAGAGCTTCTCTGGCGGTGGACGTTCTCGGCCTGGTCATCGCGGTCGTCGTTCTCGCCGCGAACGCCCACCACAACACCGCAGGCATCAATGTGCGGCGGTCAGGTCACGGAGTAGAAGCGGATGGCGACTTCGGAGTCATCTCCGGGCGAGGCCGATGAAGACGGTGCGGGCGAGCCAGAGATGGGCGGGGGCGGCGGTGCGGAAGACGGGGGAGGTTCTGTAGTACACACCTGCCTCGGACACCTGCAGGGCGCCGTCGTACTGAGCGGGGGCCGTCGGGTCGTCCTCGTGGTAGTAACCGCGGTTGGTGATGTCGATGACCGCACCGTCATCGGCTTGAAGGAGGTACCGGGCATCGAGCTGGTAGACGCCGCCGCGTCTGTCGCACCAGTCGCCGCCACCGGCCAGGACAGTGCCGCGCAGGCGGGGGCCATCGACACTGCCGCCGGTGATGGGAATGTACTCGGTGACTTCGCCGGCACCGTGCCCGATGTGCAGGGAGGGCGCGAGGAAGGCACGGACCTCGAAGGCGAAGCCGAGGGCGGGGGTGAAACCCGGCCCGACGACGGTCTGCGGCTCTGGGGCAATCACGGCACTCCCTAAAGGATGCGGGGCTGGCCTGGCGGTATGGCAGATCGTAGACAAGTCATGCCCAGCCCGGTCAACGGTGTTGACATAGCACCGCTCTGCAGCGTTGCGACTCAGCAGCCGTCGACCACACCGCACAGGGCAGAAGCCTCAGACCTTTCCGCCTCGGGCCGGTGCTCCGTACTTCTCGGTCCTCCCCGGGTTTCGACGCGAATCCCCCGCCCCCTGCCCGGACATGACGAAGCCGTCCGTCGGCGTGACCACTCACGCCGACGGACGGCTTCGCAACGACCTCACCCTGCTGCCCACCGAGGCGGCCCGGAGATCACGGGTTACCGTCCACCCCCGGCGTATCGACCCGCCGCGTAGTCGACACGACTGACGGGGCGCCCCATCGGCTCGGCCCTGCTCGACGATGCCGGAACGCGACCGTGTGCACGGCGGCCATGCCGGCGGCCTCCCCGCGGCGCAGGTCCACGACCGGCCGGGGCCCGGCTGCGGACGGTCCAGTTGGCGGTGGCCACGGGGGCCCCTCCGCGCTCAGGCCGATCCGGCGCGGCTGCGCAGCTCCTCGAGACGGCGCAGCGCGGTCTGCCGCTCAGCCTGGAACCGGCCGACGCGGGCCTGGGTGAGGGCGGTCCAGTGGTCGACGGACTCCCGGGCGTGGTCGAGCGCTTCGGCAAGCCGGCCCTGGGCGGCCAGTTCGTCCCGGTCGCGGTCGGCTTCCTCAGCATGCCGCAGCAGCGCCTGAGTCGGGTCCTCGGAGGAGTTCGGGGCAGCTTCTGCGCGGGCGGCCTGCCGGCGGCGGCGCGCGGCGCCGGCGTATCCGGCCAGGGCGATCAGCCCACCGGTGAGGGCGGCGGAGACAAGCTTCATCAACAGATCATCCATGGTCGCAGTATGGTCCGGCGACCCATCATTGTGGAGATTGTTTCTAGAAAAATATTTCAGTTCTTGATGCGCCTATACTCCCTCCATGGCAAAGCAGTCCCGTGGCGAGGCCACCGTCGAACGCCTCCTGACCGCGGCACTGGAGGTGTTCGCCACGTCGGGGCAGGCCGGGTTCACCGTCAACGCGGTGACGAAGGCGAGCGAGGTCAGCCTGGGCAGCCTGTACCACCACTTCGGCAGCTTCGACGGCCTGGCGGCGGCGCTGTACGGGCACTGTCTGGGGCAGACGTACACGGCGGCGCTCGCCTCCGTCGACCGGGCCCGGACCGCCCGTACCGGTATCCGGGCGTTCGTGACGACGTACCTGCGCTTCATCCAGGAGAACCCGGCCGTGGCCCGCTACCTGCACGGCTCGGCGTACTCCAGCTATCTGGCCGTCGACGCCGACCGGGCCCGCGGTGTCGAACCGGACCACTTCCCCCGGGTCGCCGACCACCTGCGGCGCTGGGTCGACTCGGGCGAGATCGCACCCCTCCCCGGCCCGCTGTTGGAGGTCCTGGTCGTCGGCCCGGTCGCGGTGGCCGCCCACCGCTGGCTCGCCACCCCGGAGGACATCGACCTCAACACGGCGGCCCGGATTCTGTCGGACCGCATCTGGGCGTCCGTCCGGGCCGAGTAGGCCATGTCGCAGGCGATCGCGCCAGGAGCACGTCAGCGGCCAGTGACCTCCAGTCGGACGAAGGGGATCTGCTCGCCCGCGGCGCGGAAGTCAGGAGCGGAGCCGTCGACGGCGAAACCCATGAACGCACAGCGCCCGTTCGGCGAGTGCGTGTCGGCCGACGTGGTCGACCATGAGCCGGCCGGGGAAAGTCCGCCAGCCGGAAGCCGATTCGCACTTCCGGCGTTGGCCCGCGACCTGCCTGGGCTGCCGCCTTGCGGTCAGCCAGGTTCGCCGGACAACCACACAGCGATCCACGTGCGCCCGCCGGCTCCCAAAAGTCGAGTTCCATCGCAGCCATGGAAGTTCTCGCCATTCCGAGCGTCACCATGCGAAGCGAGACAGCTTCCCGTCCATATAGCAAGACAACCCGCTTCCGGTGAAGAGGTCGAGGACGGCGCCGCCTTCGGGGCAGACCTGTACGAGCTGCCGCATGATCCCGACGGGATTCCCGTCAGCCAGGAGCGGTAGGAGCGCTGGTCGCGGTTCTCACCGGGGAAGTTGGCGAGGCCGTGGGTGCTGTTGCTGGTGACGTAATTGGCGCGCGGCCCGTCCGATGCGTTCCGAGCTCGTATGGCCGCCGGGGTTGTACGGCGGGTCGGTGATCACGGCGTTGACTCTTTCGTCCGGAAGGGACTTCAGGGGCCTCTCTCAGGGCATGGCGGAGCTGGGCCCGCCGCAGTCGACAAGCCGTCACATCCGGTGCCCAACACGCGAGCCGCCCACCTCGGCACTTCTCCAAGACCCTGGGCCGTGGTCTGCGCGTGGACGGCGGCCACGTCACCGGGCGCCGCAGCTGACGGCGCCCTTGAACGCCGAGAGCTCCTGGGATCGCATTGCCGAGTCCCAGGAGCCGTCGGCTCGCTTTCTTGCCGCTGCGCCTTCCGCTGCCCCCTTCGGGGTCAGACTCCGGCGCAGTTGGTGAACGTCGTCCGGGTGCGGGCGCTGTAGATGCTCGCACCGCCGTTGACGTCGTACTTGAGGGGCACCGTGATGGTGTCGTCGGCGGTCCAGGGGAAGCCCTGGGTGTCGAAGGTCCAGGTGCCGGTTGCCTTGGTGGCCAGTTCGGACAACGTGACCCACCCGTACTGGCGCGGGGGCACGCTCACGGTCAGCTTGTTGCCCATTTCCTGCTTGAGGTCCAGGGTGGTTGCGCCGTTGACCTCGGCCGTGACGGTGAGCTCGAGCTTGGCGACGCCGATGTCGCCGCTCACCTGGAGGCTTCCTCCCAGTTTGAAGCCGATGGTGTTGGTCCACCCCGTGGTCGTGTTCAGCGTGAACTCCCACGGGATCGTGGTCGAGGTGTCGTTGAACCAGATCGGGGAGACGCACGTTTCCGGCAGCGTGAACGGCGGTGTCTGGCTGGTCGTGGACCACGAGCAGGTCGCGGTGTCCTTGTTGCACCGGGCGGCCGCGTAGTCCACGGCCGTGTTCCACGCCGTCTGGTAGACCGAGGTGGGCACCGTCCACTGCTGGTACGGCGTGTTGTCGCAGCGGTAGGTGTACACCCAGTTGTCGGTGGCGGGAGGTATCTGGACGGTCAGGCAGGTGTTGTCGCCGACCTGGCGGATCCTGAAGGCCTTCTTCGCCGATCCGTCGATCGGTTGGAAGTACCACTGTTCGGACGTGCGTCCGTCACAGGGCTGTTGCCGCAGTTGGTAACGGGCCGTGGTCAGATCCATGCACTTGCCGGTGGTGGTGTTGACGATGGCGAACCCCGAGCCGAAGGTGGTGCCCGTGTTGATGCGCCACGTGGTGGCGGACCCCGGCGCCGGGTTGACGGAGATGGCCGCGTTGTCCTCGTAGTCTCCGTTCTGGACGTCCAGCAGCTTTCCGTTGCTGACGTTGGTGAACGTCAGCTGGACCAGTGCGGCGTCGGCCGGAGCGGTGCCGGCCCCCATGGCTGCGCCCAGCATCGCGGCGATGACGAGCGCCGCCCGCCACAGCGATCTTCTCTTTCTGGCTCTGGTTCTGGTGGTGGATCTGGTCACGCGCCTGGTCCTTTCGTGATGCGTCTACCGGTCGAACGACGGGCGGCCGAGGATTCGGACGGTGTTCCGCTACCTTCTGAACTTCCTCCACACGTTCGTTGCCTTGCCTCCCAGCCACATGGCCCCGGCGCTGGCGGTCACCGCCGCGTTGAGGCCCAACGGATCAAGGTCGTGACCGGCGTCGGTGAGGGCCTTCATCCCCTGCACTGGTGCGCTGGTCTGAGCCCTGGTCGCCTCGGCCCCTGCTTTGTGCTCCCCGACGGTGTCGACCGTTCGCTTTTCCCCCCCGCCGTTGAGTTGGCACAAGGGGCACTCCTTCACGGGGTTGTTCGGGTGCAGGGGGCACGCGGCGTTGTGGACGAGGAGGGAGTTGGCGCCGGCTCGGACGTGGTAGGTGTGGATGCCGCTGACGCTGAGGTTGTAGACGGTCTGGTCGGCGACCTCACCGCGGTCGTGGATCGTGGTGACCCGTAGGGGCTCGACGCTCGACGGGTCACGGACCAGGTCGCCGGTCCTGAGGTCCCCGGCGTCCACCCAGCCGCGGCCGTGGACCCAGAAGGGGTGGCCGGCGGTGGCGGTGATCGTCGCCGCTCCGGAGCCCTCGACGCCGATGTCGATCAGGTGCTTGGTGCCGTGGCCGACGATGACTCCCGCGACGGGCTCGCCGACCGTGACATCGGTGGCCGGGTCGGTGGCCTTGACCTGTTCGCCCGGTTGGATCTCGCTGATCGGCTTCATGTTGCCGTCGGCCATCTCCACCAGGGTGTCCGGGGAGAACGAGTTGCACTTCTCGACGGCCGTGGCGGCCTTGCCCAGGGTCGAGGCCTCCTTGGCGGCGCTCTTGGCCACCGCTCCGGCGAGTTTGCCGCCGGGGATCATGCCGAGCGCGTCCGCGGCCGCGGCGGCCTTGTTGCCCTGGGCGAGTTGGCCGGCCGCGGCCAGCCCTGAGGACACCGTCCCGACCGGGCCGGGTACGTAGGCCACCACCTCGGCCGCGGTGGTGGCCACGTGCACCACCGACTTCCAGGAGAACGTCCCCGCCAGATCCAGTCCGTTGACGGGGTCGGCGTTGACGTAGTCGTAGTCGTTGGCCGATCCGCCCGCCACCGGGTCCATCTGTAGGAACCGGCCCAGTACCGGCAGGTAGATGCGGGCGCCCATCTCGATGGCCTGCTGGCCGGCCAGGTGCTCCACCGGCCGTTCGTGCTGGCCCAGCCACCCGAAGTCCATGCCGCCGGCCGCGGTGGCCGGGATCGGGATGTCGGCGAACGCGCCGGTGGCGGGGTCGATGTTCTGGCCGAACGGGTCGTACAGGTGCAGGGCACCGGTGCGGGCGCCGGTGCCGTCGGCGGTGAACAGCACGTCGCCGTGGATGTTGGGGTACGACCAGTTGGTGGTGGCGGCCCGGTCGTAGCTCTTGGTCAGCAGTACGCCGCCGGGCAGGGACACGATCCGCTGCAGCAGGGCGCCGTCCTTGTCCAGGACCAGGTCCGCGTCGTCGTGCCCGGAGGTGTACGAGTAGCGGGTCGTCCCGTTCTGCGACATGTCGGCGGCACCGGTGACGGTCCGGCTGGTCAGCCGGTCGGCCGGGTCTCGGGTGTAGGAGATGGCGGTGCCAGTCGCGGTGGTGGTGGAGACGTGGCGCTTGGTGGAGTCGTACCCCAGGGTGTCGCCGCCGACCTTCGAGGTGTTGCCGCGGGCGTCGTAGGCGAACGCCAGCGCGAGGCCGCCGCTGGTCGAGGTCAGCCGGTCGGTGGCGTCGTAGCAGTAGCGGGTGGTGACCGCGGCGGCGCCGTCGCGGCTGTCGGTGGACGCGGTGCGGTTGGTGTTCAGCCCGGCGTTCCCGGCGGGCCCGCATCCGTCGGCCGGATCGAACCGGTAGGTGAGCCGGTGGTGCGGGACGGTCGCGGCGACGAGCCGGCCGATCGCGTCGTAAGTGTAGGAGTAGGCCGCGCTGTTCTTGCCGTCCTCCGTGACCGCCTCGTCGGTGATGCGGTTGTCCCGGGAGCGGGTGACGGTGTCGACCACGGTGGACGCCACGGTCTTCCACGTCAGCGCCGTGGGCTTGCCGGCGTCGTTGCGGGTCAGCGCGTCCAGGCGGGATCCGTTGCCGTACGCGACCGTGGCCAGTTCTGCAGCGGTGGTGTAAGTGGGGGTGGCGACGACGGTGCCGTCGACCTTGACCGTGACCAGCTGGTTGGCGGCGTTCCAGGCGTAGGACACGGTGCTGGACACGCCCTTGACCGTGGTCGTGTCGGTGGTCAGCCGGCCGACCTGGTCGTAAGTGGAGACCGAGGTGACGCCGTTGGCGTCCGTGTAGGCCACCTCCTGGCCGAGCAGGTCGATCACGGTGGTGATCGAACCGCTCGCATCGCCGATCTTCGAGACGAGGGGATCACCGCCGACCGCGTAGTCGTAGGTGACCGTGCGCGCAGGCTGGCCGCCGAAGGCCGGGAAGACCCTCTTGGTCACCTGCCCTCGCGCGTCGTAGCTGGTGCAGCTCCACGGTTCGTCGTTGACACGCGCGGCGACGATGCGACCGGCCTCGTCGTAGACCGTCTCGCTGGTGAGCGCCGGCCCGCTGCCCGGCTTGGCGCCGGTGACCGTCTTGGTCATGCCGCCCTGGTTGGCGGCCGGGGCGTTCGGGTCGCACGGGTTGGCGCGGGTCTCGTTGTCGCCGTAGTAGCTGGTGGTGCCTCGCCGGTCGGGGTTGGTGACGTCGCCGGCCGGTAACGCCTCGGCCAGCTTGCGCAGGTATCCCGTGCCCGGCCGTTCGTAGGTGGAGCGGGCGGTGAGGTTGAGGCCGCCGGGGTCGGCCGTCGCGGACACCTGGATCCCGTACACCGGGTCGATGCCCGCGGCCGGGTCGGAATAGCCTGTCGCACCGTGCTTGGACGGCGCCCGTTCCGTGTCGCCGCCGGAGGTGTCGTCCGTAGTTGTGCCCGTCGCCCAGCCGTAACGGGGCGCGAGCTTCGTCCCGGGCACCGGGACCGGGGCGCCGGCGCCGGGCGGGGTCCAGGTGAAGGCCAGTGCCCCGGTCGTGCCGGAGCGGTTGTAGTAGTCGACGCGCACACGGTGCCAGCTGCCGGCCGTGGCGTTGGTGTACGTGCCGGTGACCGCGGTGGAGGACTTGTCGCCCCAGCTGTCGACGGTCAGGACGTCGTCGACCCACAGGCGGACCCCGTCGACCGCGGTGAACCCGAGGCCGTAGTCCCCGGCGGCGGGGAACTGCATCTCACCGGTGAACCGGCCCGACCAGCCACCGGTGTTCGCCACCGGCGGGCTCGCTCCCCACGACCGTGACAGCGCCCCGTCCGCAGTACCGACCCCGGTGGCGAACTCCCGCGGCACCCCCGACAGCTCGGGGTTGTCGTAGAAGGCGGCCGACAGCCCCGCCAGTCCCTCGTCGTACGTGGTGCGGGTGTGCGGCACCTTCGCCGCGCACGCGGGTGTCGGGATCTGTCCGTCGAAGCAGGACGTCGGTGCGGGCCCGTATTTGTCGACGGGCCGGTCTGCGTGGTCGTAGACCGTGGTGGAGCGCCGGCCGGCGCTGTCCACCGACGCGGTGGCCTGGTCCTTCGCGTTCCACTCCGCGGAGATGCTCGCCCCGGTGAAGTCCGTGCTGACCAACGCGCGGCCGGCGTCGTCGTAGGTCACGGTGCGGGAACGGGTGGAGTCGTACACCCCGGCCAGCGCCACGGTGGCCTGCTTGCGCTCGAGGTAGTACTGGTAGAAGTGCTCGGCCCGCTTCGCGCTCGAACGGCCGTCCGGAGCCGGGGCCAGGACCTGCACGGCGCGCTGGACCGGCGGTTCCTGGGGCTGCTCGATCACGGCGTCGTAGCCGATCACCGTACAGGCGGCGGCGACGTCACCGGTGTTGGTGCAGCCGTTCTCCTCGGACGGGGCCTGGTGGGCCACCCAGTCGTAGGCCAGGCTGCCGCGGAGGGTGGCCAGCGGACCGATGCTGTCCAGGGCCTTCTGCTTCTCCTCCTCGTTGTCACCCGCCTGGTCGTAGCGCTGCTTGGCCGAGGCGCGGCCCACGTAGTCGAAGTCCTGCATGACCGCGCCGGGGTTCTCGATCCGGGCCAGGGTGCCCATCTGGTACCACAGCCGGGTCTCGGTGCCGTCCCAGTACCGGATCCGGCACAGCATCTGCGCCGGAGCCGGATCCGAGCCCGGCGGGCGGGTGACCCCGCCGTAGCAGCTGTCGCTGCCGTCGGTGTTGTAGAAGAGCCGGTGCGACCGGCCGGAGACCGGGTCCTTGATCTGGGTCAGCCGCGGCGGCGTCCCGCTGTAGAGGTACTGCAGGGCCGCGGGCTTCTTGCCGTCGAGGACCGATTCCACCGCGGCCAGCGTGCCGTCGGGGTTGAACACCGACACCGTCTCGCCCTCGGTGACCGTGACCCGGCCCTGGCCGTCGAAGGCGAGCACACCGTCCTCGTTCGCCGGCGGGGTGAAGCCGCCCGCGGAGACCTTGGCCCAGGTGTGCTTGCCGCCGGCGGAGTCGGTGAGCACCACCGAGCCGTCCAGCATCTCGGCGTGGCTGTAGCCGCTGGACTGCGCCGACAGCGTCCACCCGGCCGGCAGCGACTGCGAGTCCGCGGAGAAGAGCCACTCCGTCGGTACTATCCGCGGTTCGAGGTTGTGACTGCGCTGGTCATCGGCGCCGACGCTGCTCTTGGCCCAGAGCACCATACGGGGACGCTGGTCGGTGTGGTGGTACAGCTCGACGCGGAGCGGCACCAGCTGACCCGCCTTCAGCGCGACTTCGCTGTTCTGGTGCGGGCCGGGCAGCAGGAAGTCGTCGCCGGGGTCGGCGGCGTCGGGATTGTCGTACACCAGCTTGTCGCCCAGCCAGACCCGCGCACCGTCGGTGTGCGCGCCGCCGAACCGGAAGTCGCCGGTGACCGGGGCCTTGAACAGGCCCTCCCAGCGCACGACGAACCAGTTCTTGTCCAGCGCCGGCGGCATCGGGTTGTCCCGCCACGGCAGGTTCTCCGGGTTGCCGGTCCACGTGGTGCCCCAGTCCAGGTTGACCTGCGACTCGCCGCGCACCATCACCGGGATCGCGTCCGGGGTACCCGCGTGCCGCGGGTCGTTGAAGTACGAGGCGCGCACACCGTGCGGGGCGCCCTGCCGGGAGTTGTAGGCGAAGCTCACGCCGGCCGATCCGCCGACGGTCTGGAACGCCGGCCCGGCGGCCTCGACGTGCGCGTTGCCGTTGAACAGGTTGACCGTCACAGGGCCCAGGTGGTCGGTGGGCGCCGGTCCCGGATCTCCCACCCGCTGGTTGACCGTGAAGTGCCCGACCCACAAGGGCGCCGTCGCCTCCGTGCCGCCGGACATCGCGGTGGCGGCCGTCCAGGTGTAGCGGCCGCCGTCGTGCAACACGTGCTTGGGGACCGTCCACTGCGGCTGATCGAGGCACCCGGAGTCCACCACACTGCCCGAACGGCCGTCGAACCCGGTGGAGATCTTGAAGCAATACAGCACGCCGTCACCGGCCGCGGCCACCTGCAGCACGGGTGTCTCCGAGCCCACCACCGCGCCATCGACAGGCGAGACCAGACTGGTCTGCGGTGCAGCGTCCGCCACCAGCGCTCTTCTGCGCGCGTCGGACCGGGGATGCTTGCCCGTGGCCAAGGGCGCGAAGTCGGCCTTCGGCTGCCTCGGCTCGGCCCGCGGGCCCGGCTTGCCTGCCGACGGAATCGACAGGATCGGCAGGTTCCGGGGCACCTTCCTCGCCACCGCTGCCGCGGACGCCGTCGGCACGGCCGCAAGTTGCGCCAGCGCCACCACCATTACCGTAGCCAGCGCGGACACGCTGAACCGCCACCACGACCACGCGGTTAACCGCGCTTTGCCGTTACCCCCGTACACGGCCCCTCCAGGTTTCGACGGTCACCGACACTCACGACCCTGTGGGCCGCGGGCCTGCTGCATGGGCGCCCGGTCGGTTGACCCAGGCGACGACTGATAGCTTGCGGTACCGCTGGTAGCCGGGGAACAGGAGTCGAACACCTTGACCGGGAACCACCGAGCCGTCGGGCCCCGCGGAACCCTTCCCCGGATAGCGGCCACCCCTGCCTGTCAGGGACATGTTCAAGATTGCGCACGTGGGCCCCTTGAAGCGGAGGCGCCGGGCCGCAGGCGCGCGTACCTCCACTTGGCCGGAACGAGGCGGGCCGACGTGGGCCCAAGGGCGCGGAAATCCGTGGACGGACGCGAGGAGGATCACCTGGTGTCTCGTGCTCTGGCCGGCACGCCACTCCACTCGCAGTCCGGCAAGCTGACCGCCTCGGAGTTGATCGCCGAGAGGGCTCTGCGGCGGGATGTCGTGTACCGGCACACCGACCTCATGCAGGACTTGCGAGCCCGTGCGAGGACCCAGAACTCCACGCCGAGGAGCTTGCCCTCGTCGCGCATCTTGTAGCTGGTGTTCAGGCAGTCGACCACGTTGCGACCGAGTCGGTCGACGGCCGCGGCGACGAGCCCGTCGTACTTGCCCGGCTCGTCGCGCAGCCACGGACCGAGCTTGGGACGGGTCATCGGGTCGGTGGCGCCGGACACCTCCCAGTCGTCCGCCCAGTCGATGATGTGCCCGCCGATGGCCGCAGCGGCCGTGGGGACGTCCTCGCGCTGACGCCGGCGACGTCATCGCCGCCTTCACTCGCGACAGCCGGCGTACTCCGAGCACCCTCTTCGCAGCCGTCATACGGCCGCTCGACTTCGTCCATGGTGGTGCCGCGCACCCAGGACGATCTGGATCGGCTCGATCAGCCCAGGAAGCTCAACCGCACCTGCCGCTGCGGGTTGCCCTTGTTCGTGTCCACCAACCTCCGTTAGGACAACTCGAGCCTACGTCGCCGGCGTCGCCTGGGGGACGCTGCATGCTGGGATGAGACTGACCTGACCGGGCCCATAGCTCCGGAACGGTGCGTTTAGCGCCTCCTCGCCCACCGCCAGGGCATCTGAGCGGCTGCTCCGCCAGGTCGTAGCGAGATCGAAAACCCCGAACCTGGCCCCGGTATCGTATCCATTGCCGCTTGCCGTCGCCTCCGCCTATGACGATCCGCCTGTGAGCGCCGGGCGGCTCCGGCCCACGATCTTGTCTCCGCACCTTACTCACCCTGCATCGAGTGGCAGACGCGGCTCAAGGTCCGCCAGGCTCCCCCACGACGACACCACCTGAGACCCTTGGGGCGGAGTGGGCCGACGTGGGGATCCACGAACTGCCGCATTGGAACCGAACCGAATACCGGAGAAGGCACCCTGCGCACCAACAGATCCAGTCGCGGTGGAGGTGGCTCGCAACGACATACTCCATCCGCCGACGCGTGCGCTCTTCGAGAAGCATGCGTCCGGATCCTGCACCGAGCCCTCTCCCGGCCACCCGAACGCCGCCACCCCGGCATCAATGGATAGCACCGCCGGGACGGCTACCAGGACTCGTCCGGGAGGCCTTCCAGCGACTGGCTTGTCACACCTCATCCATGTGCTCGCCATCCCACCACGCATTCACCTCGATTTACACCATACGAAGAACTCCTCGAGCAGCTCAAAGAGAACCGAGACGGCCTCGGCGTCCTCTTCGGAAGTGAAGTACCGAATGTCCGGCAGCGCACCATCTGCGTAAATCTCGCAGAGGACCAGATGCGGCCAGTAAAGCTCCGGGCGCCCTTTTCCGCGCGGAACGAGCCAGCTATGAAAATCTTTCAGAATGAACTGACCGGACCCCTGCTCGTATCCGTCGAGAAATGCACACGTCCCTTCGTACGTCTGACGCATCACATAGACTCCATGATGCCTCTTCAGTTGAGGAAAAAACTCAGGCAGCGACATATTCATGCTCAGAATCCGAACTCGATATCTTCCCAGTAGTCGAATCGTGTTATGCGGCCCGCTACCGGCCACCGAACGGGCTGTTCGCCGCGATCTTGATGCGGACCACGTGCTTAAGAACATGCCCAGGGCCCCTGCCCTCGACGAGGCCGAACTGGTCCAGCCCGGCCACCTACGCCTCCGTGTGCGCGGCAGGCGAGACAACGCGGTTGGCGATCCTCTCCCAAAGTGAGGGCGTATGGGCCCTCGGTGGGACGGGGAGTCGAACCAGTTCCTGGAAGCGGGGATCCGACCGCAGCTCCGCGAAGCACGGGTCGCCTTGAGCGCTCTTCTTGTCGCCCTCGGTGACGACGGCGCGCCGCAGGTCCTCGATCGCGTACCCCCACTGTTGTCGGCGAGCTGTGTCTCCTTGAGCGGGACGCCGAGCGAGGAACATGTGCAGACAGGCGTGGTCGTAGGCAAGTCGTGGTGTAGCGGGGGGCCCGTCGTGAGGGTGCTGTCCCGTGGTGGTACCCGTTTTGATGTTCTGCAGAGCGTCAAGACAGGCGACGACGACCCGGGCATGAGGATGCATCAGGGATTGCAGCCGCCGTAGCTCGGTCCCCTTCCAGGAGACCTTGTCAGCGTCGCACAGCCGATCGAGCTCGGTGGCGGACTTACGGGCGCTGCTCAGCATGGCCTTGCGCTCCGCGGCCGTGCCTTTGCCGTCACTGTATGCGTTCAGCCACTGGGTGGCGCTGCTGTAGAGGATGCGCAACTTCAGTGGCATCCAGCCCTCTTCTCCGTCGCCCACCTTCGAGACGTGAGATTGCCTGTAATGCCGGTCGATGGCCCGAGCGAACGCCTCGTAGTCGGTCGTGTCATACGCCTGGTGTTCATGATCTGCCCAGAGGTACTCGAACCTGGCAAGTTCGTTTCCCGGGTCTTCGTTGACGGCCGTGGCAAGCAGTCGCATCTGGGCAGTGACCCGGTCGTCCTCGGCAAGCAGTGACTTGCTGCGCGCAATCACCTGTAGTGCCACGCTTCGCCACTGAGAGGCGCCGTACAGGCCGTCCCGCAGCTCCTCGTGTACGGCGCTGAGCTGGACGAGGATGAAGGCAGCTGCGCCGGTGAGCATCTGGGCCGTGGCCCGCTCCTGGTCCGAGTCCTCCGGCAGACGCAGGTCCGGCCGGCTGAACACGGCTCCCGCGGCGTGCTGGCCGTTGCGGGACAGAGAGGCCGCCACACGGTTGTCATCCACGAGGGTCACCCGGGCGCGCCAGGTGAGGTCGGGCCGGAGTGCGAAGAACAAGCGAGTGAGAGTTCCGACGATCTTCCCCGCTGGCAGAACGCTGAGCTCGTCCACGGGGATCTGGCTCAGCGGGGTGGCGCCCGGTGTGGAGGTGGCCTTGTGCAAAGACTGCGGAGTCTCTGTTCCCAAGCCCTTCATGCGGGCCAGGAGGTAGTCGGAGGAAGCGGCGCTCACTCCGCCGTCTGCCTTCTGGACCTCGACCTGTAGACGCAGGTTCTGACCCCACGCCGCGGCCGTCAGAAGCACACCGAGCGCCGTAAGGGTGATGTGCACGAACATGAGACGGACGTCGAAGCTGAGCCCGTCGGCCAGCTGCACCGTGAGGATCCCGGCCACTGTGGCCACGCCAAGGGCAACGAGCAGTGCACGCCAACGTGGCCATGCCGCCTTGCCTGCGGCCCAGACCGCCAGCCCCGCGGCACCAAAGCCGACGACCGCGATCACCAGCTGTCCAAGCCGGCACTCGCCCCAGGTCGGCGTAAAGGGGCTGAACATGGCGAACAGTGGTGCCATGATCGCTGCCGCGCCCAACAGGACTGTGCCCAAGATGCCCGCGGTTCGCCGGATCCACGTAGGCCAGACGACCGCGTCCACCTTCACCAACCACCGTGAGCACAGGCCCGCCAGCGCGTAGAGGATGAGAAATCCGATCGCGCCCAGCACGACAAGGCGGCCCAGCGGTAGTGCCCAGTCATTGTAGAAGCGGTCACCGTTCGACACCGCCGTCGGCAAGGGCTGACTCTCCAGGTTCGTAACCCGCGCGATTCCGGCGGCTGCAGCGGCGCTCCCCGAATCGATCTCCAGGGCCGCGTCGAACTTGCAGCGGGCTCCAGGAAGATCGCCGGCACGGATCAGCAGCTGACCTGCCGTGACCAGCTCGGCCGCGTCCTGAACCGCCTCGCTCACCAGCCGGAGGCCTTCCACGGCGCACTGCTGCTCACCGTCGCTCACCTTCACCGACTCGTAAAGCTTCTTCGCCCGGTCCAAGGAACCCGCCAGGCGATGACCGTCAGCAGCGTTACATGTCTGCTGCGCGACAGTCTCGTCTGCGGGGACGGCCCCGAGAGTCGTGGCCAGGACCAGCCCGACGGCGACCAGGGATCGAATGAGACGCCTCCACATAACTGGCAATCAGGACCCAACAAGCCCGATCGGCGGGCCGCGACACCCCGACGCCGGCATCGGAACAGCTCTCCCGTGCAGCCGCGGAGCCACCACCTGGCCGAAGGCCGCAGCTCGCATACGTACGCGCTGCCGCTCCAAGGCGTCGGTCTACTCACGGCCCTCGGGATCCGCGTGGCAGACCGTGACCGCGCGGACCTCGTCGCCGAACGAGACGGCGAGGTCAGGGGCGGAGGGCCCGTTCGCCAGGAGCAGCCGCAGCCGCTGAATAACCCGGCACACCGTCGTCGGCGAGCAGCCGAACAGCGGCGGGAACTGCCGCATGGTGAGGCTCCGTGCGGTAGTACCCGGCCACCCGCACCCGGTCCGTCGGCGGTCGGCGGTCGGCACCACAACCGGCCGTCCCCGGGCCCGCTTCCACCTGTTCCCCCACCATTCGCAGCAGCCGTTCGACTCAGCCCCAAATGGGCTTCTCGTGGTTCTCCGGTTCGTCCTTGAGGAACGTGTCCAGGAATCTGCCCCAGCCCAGCGCGCGTTCGGTGACCGTGTCCTTGTTCTTTGTGTCGTTCATTTGGACGCTGGACTCCGAGTACCACACCCTGACGACTACGTTGTGCCGTCGGAATTCGAGCCAGGTGTCGTTGTCTCTGGTGGGCTCGTTGATGTAGTCGGTCGCCTTGGCGAGTTGTTCGTCAGCGACTGTCTTCATCGCTTCTTCCCCGATGTCGTCCGCCCTGCTCGTCGTGGTGGTGAACTCGAGGGTGGTGGTGCCGGGTTTGATGGTGGCCATTTCGGCTTTCGCGGCTGCCACGGTCGGGTACAGCTTCGCGCTGATGATCAGCCGGAACTTGTTCCACTTCACGCTGTCGGCGCTGCCCCACCCGCAGTTCGCCTCCTTGCTGTTGTTGGTGCTGTCTAAGGGCTGTCCCGTAAACGATCTCTGCTCAGGGGTGTCTGGGATAGTCAGGGTGATCGACATACGGTAGGGCAAGGTCGAGCAGGTCGTCGCATGGCCAGGGTTCGCCGTCGTACTGGCAATCATCGCGGTTGTCCCACGGTAGTTCCGGGTCGCCGATGGCTGGGCTGAACTCATGGCGGTCGAGCACGCGTCGCTTGGCCACGACCTCTCGGAGGACGCGAGCCGGGTCGTGCAGCGCTACATGTAGGGCGATCGTGGGATGGAATCCGGCGAGTTCTCCTTGGCAGAAGTCGACGGTGTGCCCTTGAGCGGTCCACTCCCCGCATCCGTCACCGTCACAGCGTCGGGCCAGGTCGGCCTCTTCGTCCAGCCGTGCGTGGAGGAACGTCACTAGATCTTGGCTCATGGGGTCATCCTGGACGATGCGCCGCGGCCCGGTCGCCCAGTTTTCATGGTGCAGCAAGCTCTGGCCGGGCGATCGATAGCTGGGATGATCTCGATGTGGCTGGTGTGATCACGGCGTCGGATTCGTCTTGGATAGCCCCGTTCTCCGGGCTGAGTCCGCGCGCCTTCGGGAAGCTGGTGACGGTGCTGCGTCGCGCAGGTGCGGACACAGCCCGCAAGGGCCGGCCGTGGAGCCTTCCGCTGGAAGACCGGACCCTGCTGGTCACCGCCTACTGGCGCACGAACCTGACCATGCGCCAACTCGCCCCGCTGTTCGGGATCTCGAAGTCGGCAGCGGACCGCATCATCGATCACCTCGGGCCGATGCTCGCGCTCCAGCCCGGCAAGCGGTTCGCGAAGGACACCGTGCTCATCGTGGACGGCACTCTGGTCCCCACCCGCGATCACACCATCGCGGAGCGGTCGAAGAACTATCGCTACTCCACCAACCACCAGGTCGTCATCGACGCCGACACCCGCCTGGTCGTCGTGGTCGGCCGGCCGTTGGCCGGGAACCGCAACGACTGCAAGGCGTGGGAGGAGTCCGGTGCCAAGGCTGCCGTCGGCAACACCGTCACGATCGCCGACGGCGGATACCCGGGCACCGGACTCGTCATCCCCCATCGGCGGCAGCGCGGCCAGACCGAACTGCCGGGCTGGAAGGAGGAACACAACAAGTCCCACAAGCAGGTCCGGGCCCGGGTCGAGCACGTCTTCGCCCGCATGAAGACCTGGAAGATCCTCCGCGACTGCCGCCTCAAGGGCGACGGCGTCCACCACGCCATGCTCGGCATCGCCCGGATGCACAACCTCGCCCTCGCCGGATAGGGAAGCGGGCCGCACGGCGGCCCACCACCCTTGAGACGGCCAGAAGATCATTTACGGGACAGTCCTTAGTTACGGGCTCACGGAAGTGACGGAAAAACTTGCACCCACGCTCTCAAACGCGGATCAAATTCCTCTCCGGAAGCCAGCCTGGAAAGTGCCAGTCCAGGCGATAGGAGATTCTTGGCAGCTCGCAAACGTCGGATCTGCGAAATATCGAGAGACCGCCAATCGGTCGATAGAGTTCGAGCCTCTTCGGCCGACATCGGAAGCTCCTCAAGCAGGATCTCGATTAGCTGGCGCGGATCGAGGATATCCAATCCAGCGTTCGGTCGGACCTTCTGGAGCAAGGCGAGGGAGAGGTTCAGGCGGCGAATTACGCTCTCACGATGATCGATTGCACCCGAGGCCACTGCAGTTTCAAGAGCGTATGTGAGCGCCGCCGAGCACGTGCCCCAAAGCTCCGTCGACAGTTCGCCGAAACCGTCCGCCAGGCGCATCGTCAGCAGCTCGACAACACCGAGCCACTGGCCCGGTCCCAGCTCAGCCCGCGTTAGGGTGCGTGAGGCCAGGACCTCGGCAAGAGATCCCAGGTCGAGGGACGTCAGGTCATCCAAGCTGTTCATTAGAAGTGAATCCCCGCAGACGCAAATGCTTCCTTACCGATTTCCAGGCTCTCACTCGATGGCAGGAAATGGCCGCTGTGGTTGTTGATGTCCAGCCCAAAGTACCCGTCCCCCACGGAGCCTGCGATATCGGCCTCACCAGCCGCCCGAACCGGAGCCCCTCGGGTCAGAACCGAGTGCGAAATCTCTTGGCCATTGACGAACTTCGGCATGATCACGAGGCTCCCGTCCTCCCGAACTGCCCATTTGACAGCCCCGGAGCTAATTGCAGAATCAAAGCCAGCGGATCCTGGGCCGGCCGGAGTTACGCCCAACCTGTCAGCCAGAGCCAGCTCCCTATCGAGAGTTCCCGGCATTGTATTGGGGAAAAGATCACATCCGCTGTTGTGTACCAAGATCGGCGTGTTGCCAGCGAGTACATAGTACGTGTGGAGGCCATCAACCGTGAGGTTGTACGTGCGCGCATGCTGGGTGAATGAGCGGTTGTGGGTCACAGTGACGGTGGTGCCGTCGTCAGTGAGGAGTGTCGCGCCTGGCCGGAGGCGACCGGCTTCGACCCATTTGAGCTCGGAGGGCGACCAGAAAGGGTGCTCATGGGTGGCAGTGAGCTTCTCGGGTCCGTCCTCGGTCGCGATCGTCAGTTCATTGAAGTACTTGTCGCTGTCGATGCGTATCAGGCGGGTGACCTTGCGGCTTCCGGACTCTCCGGTCTCCGGGTCTGTGGCGGCGACTTCGTCTCCGATTCTGATGTCTTCGATGTCTTTGGTGGAGCCGTCGGCCATGAGGACGTCCGTGCCGGCGAGGAAGCAGTTGCAGCCTGCGCCTCGCGGGAACAGCCCCCTCAGCTTTCCCCCTAGCCTTTCGAGGAGTGGACCTGCGGCAGCTCCTGCGCCGAGCGATCCTCCGGCGGCGAGCTCGACCTCACCAAGCGCGGCGCCGACGCAGACCTCGGCAGCGAGTGAGCAGGTGCCGATGACCGCGATGGCGACGCCGATCCATGGCTGCTTCGGGTCGAGGAGGCCGATGTCGGCGGCCTGCGCACAGAAGGCCTGGTAGTGCGAAGCATTGCTGGCAGACTGGCAGTTACCGAGCGCCCACTGGTGGATGGCATCCGAATACTTGGATGCGAAGATTCCCCGATGGAGCATTTCTTCCGGGCTGGGGATTGGTACGCCGGCGATGGTGGGCTTTTCGTTCTCGGTCGACGTCGTGTCCGGCGAGGGGGTAGAGCCGCCACCACTGGCAGTCCCGTGCCCGCTGTTGTCCCTGGCTCCGTTGTTCTTGTCCTTGCCGGAGGCCTGGTCCGGAGTGCAGTACTTGATGTCCCAGGAGCAGGTGCCGGGCGTGGAGCCGATCTCGAGTCCAGTGGGATCGCTGAGGGTGACGGGCGAGTTGTTGGCGTATGCGTAGCCCTGCATCTGCTGCGGGTCGTCGGCGTGCATCACGGGATCGACGCTGATGAAGCGGCCTGTGACCGTGTCGTAGTCGCGGGCGCCGATGTGGGTGAAGCCGGTGACGGCGTCGATGTCTCCGCCGACGAAGCCCTTCTGGCCCGGCCAGAACGTGGGTGCGGTGCCTCGAGGGGCCCCGTAGGGCAGGGTCTTGCGCCGGTTCACCGCGAGGGTGGTGGCGCTGACGGACAGCTGGTTGGTGCCGTGGTGGTCGGCGATCAGCAGGCGGACGCGGCCGTCGCTGCTGGTGCGGACGGCGGACCCACCAGGGACGCCGTAGTAGCGGGTACCGGCCAGCGTGCCGGTGGATTTGGTGAGGACGAGTTCCTGGCCGCCGGGCAGGTAGAGGGTGGTTGCCGTGGGTTCGCGCTTGAGGATGCGGGTGCCTTCGGCGTCGTACAGGAATTTGGTGGTGGCACCGGAAACCACGGAGGTGGTGAGCCGGCCTTCTTCGTTCCAGGTGAGGTCCTGGACGGCGCCGGTGGCGGGGGTTCTCTTGGTGAGGTTGCCGGTGGCGTCGTACTCGTAGGCATCCCCGTTCGCAGCTCCGCTTGCGGTGACGGTGCGTACGGCGTGCGGCTGGGCGGCGCCTGCGGTGGTGGGGTACGCGTAAGTGCGGATCGTGTCGATGGTGACGGGGCCGGCCTTGTGTTGGGTCTCGGTTGCGCGGTCACTGGTGTTGGTGAAGGTCCAGCTGGTCCAGTACGGGTCGACGGCGCCGAGGGCCGGGGTGCCACTGCCGTTGACCGGCTTGGTGGTGCAGCCGTCCGCGGTGGTCCAGGCCTCGGAGAGGCGTCGGGCCCAGTCGTAGGCGAAGCACTGGTCGTCGACGACGGTGCCGTCGTTCTGGTCGTCTCGGATCCGCGTGACGTTGCCGACGATGTCGTACGTGTACTTGATGTTCGACAGGGTCTGGGGGCCGGATGCCTCCCGGTCGACGATCGATGTGGCGAGGCGCCGCGTGACGGTGTCGTACCCGAGGGTCTGGGTGACCGTGGCGCCGAGGTTGCCGAGGGATGCCTGTGCGAGCTCGCCGAAGGGGGTGTAGCTGGCTCCTCGCAGGTAGACCTGGGACAGGGTGCCGTCGACGATGCCGAGCTGGTCCTGGGCGCCGTAGTGGTTGGTGACGGTCTCGGCGGGCAGGGCCGATGTGGCGTTGGTATTGCCGGTGCTGTACGCCGTAGTGGCGGGCAACCCGTTGACCGGTGTGGAAGTGGTCGCGACGGTGTAGGTACCGGCGAGCTTCTCCTCCCCCGTCACTGACGGGATCGTCACCGTTGTGCCGGTGGGCTTGCCTACGGAGTCGTAACCGACGACGGCCGTCTTGTAGGCGGCAGCCGGTGTGACGGAGGTGTCGTAGCGGGTGGACGAGGCGAGCAGGCCCTTGCCTCCAGGGGCGGTGTCGTAGGCCCATTCGGCCAGCTTGGTTCCGGTGACCGAACCAAGGCGCAGGCTCGTCCGGCGCCCCAGTACGTCATAGGTGGTGGCGAGCGTCTTTCCGCGGGCGTCCGTGGCTGTCTGCACACGGCCGTCCGTGCCGTAGAGGATGCTGCCGGCGCCCTTGTCGGGGTCGTTGGCAGCGGTCTGCCGACCGCGGAGGTCGTAGCTGTATGTCCAGGAGTTGCGGCCGGACGGGTCGGTGACCTTCGTCAAATTTCTGGCCCGGTCGTAGGAGTACGTGGTCTTCTCGTACTGCTCGACGGCAGCGCCGATGAGCGGGTTGCGGTCCTTGTAGTGGCGCAGCTCCGTGGTGCGGCCGCGGATGTCGTCGATGGCAAGGGTCGCGGTGCCGCCCGCCGGGGGGAGGGTCGCGGTCCAGACGTCGCCGTAGGAGTAGGTGGTGCGCCACTTCTCCACGTTCAGTGACAGGGTGACCGCGGCGGTGGGGCGCCCGCGTCCGTCGAATTCGGTGAGGTTCGAGGTGGGGACCTGGTTGGGCGTGACCACGAGCATCGTGGTGGAGACGGCCTGGTCGTTGTAGAAGGGGGCGTTGGTCTGGAATGCGCGGCCGTGGGTGTCGTAGAAGGTGTCCGTGACGGTCCGGCCGGTCACTCCGATCGCGTCCGACTGTGTTTGCCGCTCGCGCAGGAACGAGTCGTAGATCGCGATGCCGGTGCCCCAGGTACCGTCCTCGTAGAGCTTCTTCGTCGTCACCGTGGACGGCGCACTGGCGGAAATGTTGTACGCGAAGGTGGCGTTGGGATTCGGGCTGGTCGCCCGGCCGGCGCTCCAGACCTTGGCGAGTCGGCCGAGTGCATCGTATTCGCCAGTGGCCGTTCGCTGGTTGGGGTCGGTGACCTTCAAAGTGGCGCCACGGAGCCCGTCCAGAGTCGTGGTGGTGGCGAACCCCTTGGAGTCGGTGACGGTGACGGTCGTGGGCTGGGAGCCCGTGGCGGGGCTGAAGGCCGTGGTGACGGCCTGGCCGTCCTCGCCAGCAGCGGAAACAGTGCGCCCGTAGTCGTCGTAACCGGTCTGGTTCGTGGTGTCCCAGTCCAGTTGGCCGCTGGCATTGAGCCTGGGGGCCTGCTCGGTCTTCGTCCGGTTCGCCTGACCGGGCTTGGGGGCGACGCCAAGTGCCTGTCCGTCGTAGTAGGCACGTGAGGACCCGGTGATGGCGGATGCAGGGTAGGCCTGGTCACACCGGTCCTGCGCGACGGTGGTGACCTGTGCAGCGTAGGAGATCAGCCAGTTGGTGGTGTCGGGGGTGACGTAGTCCGTCCGCGTGCACTTCGGGTCGACCCCGTGTGCGGTGTCGCCGTCGTCCCCCTCGGAGGTCATCAGACCGTAGACCGGTTCGTAGACGCGTGTGGTCGTCAGCGTGCGCCATGCTGTGCCGTCATCCCGGAGCGTGGCGGTGGCCTCGGTGACCGTGCCTCCATGGCGGGCGACGGCGTCCGGCAGCACCGGTCCCGGGGTGCTGGGCTTGTCGGGGTCGGTGATCCCCGTGATGTTCTGGGTGGCCGTCGGCTCGGATTCCCACGGGGTGGAGGTGGTCTTGGCTACGACCTTGCCCCCGGATCCGTCCTTGTCGTAGGTACGGATCTGGGCGGGCCGACCGGCGAAGTCCTCGCGGTCGGTGATGCCGTTGATCTTGGCGACGGGTCTGGGGCTGCCGTCGGCGAGGGTGTCGCCGGCCATGCCGAGGAAGTAACTGGTCTCGCTCTTGGTGCGGTTGGTGGCGCCGGTCAGGGTGCGTACCGTGCCGTAGCCGCGGAAGACGTTCCAGCTGCGGTCCTTGTCGACGGTGAACTCGGAGGCGTCGCGCCGCCAGTTGGGTCCGTCCTCGTATTCGAAGGTCGTGGTCTTCGACTCCGACCCGGTGCCGGCGGTGGTGTCGTCCTCGATCACCTGGGTCACCAGGTACTTGTGGAACCAGTCCTTGACCGGGTCGACCGCGCCGTCCGGCGTCCACCACGACGGGTAGCAGCGCTTCGTGTTCTGGTCTGGGGAGGACGGCAGGGTGGTGGAGGTGCACTCGGCTGGGCTGTACGAGACGAGGGTGTCACCGCCGGTCTCGTTGGTGACCCGCGTGATGCGGTACTTGTTCAGGGGCGGCCGTCCCTCGGCCGAGTCCACCCGGTTCGGCATCGGTGTGCCGCCGAAGGTGGTCTTCGGGAGCGTCAGGTCCGTGAGCGCGCCCGCCTTGCCGGTGTGCTGGATTGACGCCAGCCATAGCGCGGGCCTGGAGACATCGCCCGTCGCGGGGAAGGACTGCTCCAGGGTCCACGTGTCCACCGGCTGCATCGTGGTGCCCTGCAGGGCGAAGGTGTTGATGTCGGTCAAGCGCTTGCGGGACCAGAAGGAAGGGGACGGCTGCAGGCACTGCTTGCCCGCGGTGCAGTCCAGGTCCACCGGTACGTCCGGCCAGTTGCCGGCATGGTCTGCGTCGAAGGTGCCGCAATTGGCGAGGCACCGCTCCGCGGCACCGAACGTCACACGGCCCGCGGGGTTGGCGGTCGTGGGGACGGCACCGGCGCGCAGACCGTAGTCGATGCGGTTGAGGTAGCCGCCACGAACATAGGGGACCGGGCTGTCGAGCTTGAGATTCTGGGCGTAATAGCCGGTCTCCTTGGTGTAGTACAGGGCCATGGCGTTGTTGTGGGGATCAACGACATAGTCGAGATTCCAGCGCCAGCCCTGCGTCGCGGCCGAGGAGGCGAAGTCCGCTCCATGGCCCGGCTCACCGCTGTGGTTGCCGTAGACGGGGACGGTGAAGACGGAGTTCGTCTCCTCCTTGCCGCTGCTCCACCCGGGAAGGCGGTTCTTGCCGAACCAGTACTGCGTCCCGTCCAGCGAGGTGATTTTCCAGTACTCGTAGTCCTCGTCGCCGTTCACGTCGTTCGGGGCACTGCCCAGGATCTGCTCGACGCGTGAACCATCGTCGGCGGCGAGCTTCCACGCCTTCTTCCCCTCGTCCCATACCAGAGAGGTGGAGCTGCCGTTCAGGGAGAGGGTCGCGTTCTGCGACTTCCAGCACAGGTCGCCGACCTTCTCCGTGTTGTTGCCGCCCTGCTTGTCGTTCTCGCAACCGGCATAGCGGCGCTCGATGAACCCCGGCGAGTAGTCCCAGCCCTCACCGATCCACGACGTCTGGTTGTTCGTCGACGACGTCCGGCCATCCACCGCCGAGGAGTTGTAGGACAGCTCCACCTTGGGCAGCAGCCCGCCAGGGACAGGCGGCGTGGCGAGCGGAACGCTCCAGCCGAAGCCACCGGAGTTCCCGCCGGCCGACCATGCCCCTGACGGGGACAGCGAGGTCGCCGTGAACGAGCCCTCTCCACCGTCCGTGGCTGCCACGGCGGCCAGCACCATCATGCTGTCGTTCGCGGCCGTGGTGGTGAACGACTGCTGAGCCGCGCGTTGAGACGCCGGAACTCGGGCCGGGAACGCCGCGGTCGCGGTGAGCGTACGCCCTTCGGTGTCGTTGCGCGTCGCCAGCGGTACAGCCTTGAGGCACTCGGGCTTGTTCGGATAGGTCAACGCGCAGGCGGGCAACTGGACCAGTCGCAGCCGCGAGGACCAGCCTGCGCCGAAGGCCGGCTCGATGCCGGCATAGTCGATCTGAACGTCCACGGATCCGGGAGTCGCCCCAGTAGCGGTGGCGGTCGGCTCGATCGACATCAACAGGCCCTGAATCCCGGCCCGCTGGGTGGTCTTCCGATCAGCGAGTGTCACCCGCACCCGGTCCGGGCCGCTCGCGTCGCCGTGCCCGAGCGCTGTCTTGACCTTGGCAGCTGGGGTCGCCGGCCGGCCCAAGTGGACCGGCAGTGTCCCTGCCTTGACCAAGCGGCGGGGGGTGGACATCCTCGCCCTCGGATCCGACGCAGGGGGCAGCGTGACATCCGCCTGACCCGCGCTCGGCCAGGCAACCTTCTTGGGCGGCTGCCAGGGGTTGCGCTGAGACGGTGAGATTTTCTCGGTGCGGCTGACAACCAGGTCGGTACCCGGCACAGAGGCGGTCTTCTGTACGGCCCGCGGCGCGAAGCCATCAGTGGGTTTCGCTGACGACTCGGGAACGGAAAGCAACGAGACGGTCAGAGCGGCGCAAAGCACACCGACCCACGTGGTCCTTGCATGACGCAGCTGCCCTGGCGGTCTGCCCGAAATCGGCATGCCAAAGCCACGCGGGAACAACATGAAACCCCACCCCTAGGAACGTGTCATGTGCCGAGCGCGCAAATAGAACCCGACTCGACGTGACTCACGCAAGGCCCCCTGATCGAATTCGCCAGGTTGGCCGATTTCCTCAGCGCGAGGAGAGACCCCGTGCCCTTGTCAGCTGACTTACATTAAGGAACACCCAAGCAACAGGAAGGTGAACGAAGGGCGGTCTTACCCAGCGCTCGCCCTGCAGAGGGGCCGACAGGAATCCGTCAGTCCGAATGTGCAGGTGTCAGTGCTTGCGATAGCTGCAGGAAATGCGGGCCTTGTCTAGGTAATCTGCGGATTCTCATCCGTCCTGCGCGTGCGCTTCAGAAAGGCGCCTCCATGACTGCCCTGTACACGACGGACCGCAGAAGAAGACGCCCCGTGGCGCTCTTGCTTTCCGTTGGACTGCCGCTCACAACTGTTACCGCTTTCGTCCTCCCCGCCACTGCTGCGGCCGACGAGGCCCAGGCATCCAACGCACCCCATACCGAGGCGAAGGCATTCGAACTGGCGGCAGAGACCGGCCAACGCGTAGAGATCCTCGAGCGGCGAGAGGAGACTGCCGAGGTCTTCGCCAACCCCGACGGCACCACCACACGTCGCCAGTACTCGACTCCTGCATGGTCGCGCTATGAGGGCATTTGGAAGAAGGCCGACGTCATGATGGTCCGCCGTGCCGACGGCATGGTCGGGCCTGCATCCCCGGTCTTCGGCATATCCTTCTCCGGCGGTGGCGCCAGCCCGCTTGCGACGATGACCAAGGGCAGCAAGCAACTGTCTCTGTCCTGGCCCACCGCGTTGCCGGAGCCGGTCCTGGACGGCAATACCGCTCTGTACAAGTCGGTTCTGCCCGATGTGGACTTGAAGGTCATCGCTGCGGTCGACGGCTTCGCCGAGCATCTGATCATCAACACGCCACAGGCCGCGGCAAACCCCGCACTGAAGAGTATCGACCTCAAGATCGCCTCCACCGGTGTCGCCCTCACCGCCGACGCCGCCGGCAACCTGACCGCCAAGGACGCGACCGGAGATGTCGTGTTCAGCGCACCACGCCCCAAGATGTGGGAGCAGCCGTCGAGCACCGACGAGCAGCCGGCATCCGCGGCAGCGCGTCTGGCCACCGCCGACAGCGACGACCAGCCGCAGACTGCGCCGGTGGGGGCCGACGTGTCCGGCGACACGCTGACCCTGACCCCCGATCCCGAACTGCTCTCCACCGCAGACCAGTTCCCACTGGTCGTGGACCCGGTGTTCACCGGTGGCTACCGGGAGAAGTGGGCGGTCGTCTACTCGGCTACCCCCGGCGAGGCCTACCCGAACGGATCCGGCTGGCACTCCGGAACGCCTGGCGACGAGCCGCGCGTGGGGTTCAACGGGAACGGCGCCACCCGTTCGTTCTTCGCGATGAACACCGACGGCCTGTCGGGCGCCGACATCCTGAGTGCGACGTTCGCCGTGGTCGAGACGCACTCCTGGGGCTGCGACGCCGCAGCGGCCGGGCCGACCGAGCTCTGGTCCACCGGCACCATCACCGACAACGTCACCTGGGACAACAACAGCTCCCTGTGGGCGGCCAAGCTCGACTCCGCCTCCTACGCCCACGGCAACCCCACCTTCTGCCCGGGAAACCTGGGGCACGACTACCACTCCGCCGCCCTGACCGCCTACGTCCAGAAGGCCGCCGACAACGGTTGGGGAACCCTCTCCTTCGGGCTGCGCGCAGCGGACGGCTACGAGTACGACCACGAGAGCTTCAAGCGGTTCACCAACAACCCCGCCCTCGAAGTCACCTACAACTACAAGCCGACCGTCACCAGTGCCGACGCCTACGAGGGCTCCTGGAGCCCGGGCGCCGACGGCAACAAGCCGGTGCCCTGCGGTGACGCGATCGGCAACAGCGGACTCGCCCTGACCGCCGCGCTCAAGGACCAGGACGGCGGAACCGTCACCGGTGAGTTCTCCGTGACCACCGCCGGCGGCACCCCGGTGGACTGGATGGGCAACTCCAACGTCAACACGGTGTCCAGCGGCAGGACCGCGAGCGTTACGGTGCCCTGGAGGGCGCTGACCAACGGGTCGTACACGTGGAAGGTTCGCGCCAAGGACCAAGAGGGCACCTACAGCCCCTACACCGCCCCGTGCTCCTTCACTGTCGACCAGGTGGGCCCCGGCAAGGCCGTCACCGTGACGAAGCCCGACGGCACTCCCCTCGACAGCAAGTATCCGGCTCGCAAGATCGCCCGGCTCAAGTTCTACAACGACGTCAACGACCTCGCCGGCTTCTGCTGGACCATGGACTTTCAGTTGTCCGTCTCCAGTACCCGGTGCGCCAACGGCACCTGGATTCCGGTCGGACCCGACCACCACAGCGCTGTCGTCGACGTGATCCCCACCGCCGTACCGGTCAGCACCCTGCACGTGATCGCCTACGACACCGCGGACAACCACTCCCCCGTCGACAACAAAGAGGACGCCGTCACTCTGAGCACGAGCCCGTCCGAGTTCGTCTACGCCCCTGGCAAGAACCCCGGCACCGGACTGGCCCGCGAAGATCTGCACGGAGACCTCAACGGCGACGGTTTCACCGACATGGTCGCGACCGACAGCGAGAGCAAGCTGCGGCTCTACGCCGGCGACGGAACCGGCAAGGTCGCCGCTTCCCGGACCGTCGGCATCGCAGGCTGGTCCGGCGCCCTCATTGCTCACGGCGGCGACTTCCGCGGCTTCACCAGCCCCACCGCCAAACCGGACGGCTACGAGGACTTCTTCGTCCGCCTGAGCAACAAGAAGCTCTACCTCTACGGCGGCAACGGGCTCGGAGTGCCTGTCTTCGACACCCGGGGTGACGAGATCGTGCACCCGGCGGGTGGCGACTGGAGCGGTCTCCTGCAGATCATCACCCCGGGCAACATCGACGGGAAGAACGGCAACGACGTCATCACCATCGAATGCAGCGCACACGACCTCAACAGCAACTGCACCGACGCCAAGCTCTGGCTCTACAGCGGCAACGCCGCCGCCGACGGTTCCCAGGACCAGACCGAGCCCCTCAACCTCCAGCCGACCGAAATCGGGGCCGGCGGATGGATGACTTTCACCAACCTGGCTGTTGGTGACCAGAACGGTGACGGTGTCGGCGACATCATCGGACGCAAACCGTCAACCGGTGAGCTCTTCCTCTACCCCGGCAAGCTCACAGGCACCTGCCCAAGCGACTGCACCTACTCCTTGGGCACCCGATCGACGTACGGAATCGCCGACTGGAACCTCCGCCCCCGCCTGGCCTCCCCCGGCAACGCCCAAGGCACAGTGACCACGGCCACCTACAGCGACCCGGACGCCGGCACGGACATCAATTACCGACAATTCCAGCCCACGCCCAACGAAGCCTACGGCGACATTTGGGCCACCACCCCCGCCGACGCCAACCTCACCGTCCCCTACGTGGACGACAACGGCACGGCCAGAACCACCACGTGCCCCACCGGATGCCTGCTGTTCTATCCCGGCGGCCCCACCACGCACCGCAGCCCACACCTCGTCGGCCTCGGAGCCTGGAGCACCATCATCACCGGCATCTTCTGACGACAGCCTGTGGCCTGAGCCGATCCAGCACCGCTCAGGCCACGACCCGAGGACGAGAATCCGGCTCACAGAAGCATGATCATCCTCATCCCTCAGCAACTGCGCCGCATCCGGCGCGCATAGGCTAATACTCCAGCTGTAGATCTTGATCACGGTTGTTGGACGGCCTGTCGCTGGTAGTGGCTGGCGCGGGCACGGGCTTGGTGTCGTCGTCGCCAGTCCGATCAGCGGAGCTGGTGCGCGAAGCCGCGGGCGGCGTGATGAATGCTGCGAAGAGTTGTCGGATCTCGCTGCACGTCAGCGGGGCGAGCTCCGGCGGTGGCGTAGCACCAGCCCGTTCGACGGCTGCCGTGACCGCGAGGAAGGCGTGCGCGAGCATGGCAAGAGTGATCCAGCGGCGCCAGGAGGTCCAGCGGCGGACCTGGTGCTCGTCCAGTCCGGCCAGGCCCTTGGCGGCCTGGAAGGTCTCCTCCACGGTCCACCGGCGCCCGGCCACCTCGACCAGGGTGGTCAGCGGAACCGGGTGGCCCGAGTAGCAGCGGTAGAAGGCGAATTCACCGGTGCGCCGGTTGCGAGGGACGAGCAGCCACCGATGGCCTGAGCTGCCCGCCGCACTGTCGATGTCGACCTGAGCCCCGTCGTAGAAGCGGGGGCTTTGGCGCCGTCTCCCGCCCAGAGCCGCTGCCAAACCCTCTTCGGCAGGCCGTGGACCAGCAGGCCGGCCGGAAAGACGCCTGCGCTCGTGGTGATCGGCTGTCTGCGCGAGATGGCGAGGACGTATCCGACCTGACGTCTTTCCAGCTCGGCGCTCAGGTGAGGGTCGCCGCCGTAGACCTCGTCGCCAGTGACCCAAGCGGCCGGCACGTCGGCGTCCAGGGCGTGGGCGATCATCTCGGTGGCCAGGGCGAGCTTCGTGGCGAACCCCAGGTCGTCGGGGATGCCGGCCGCGCGGCAGCGGTCGGGGTCATGGGTCCATGAGCGGGGGATGTACAGACGGCGGTCGATGGCGGCGCGCCCGGCCGTGGAGCAGTAGACGATGTAGTCAGCGACCTGGGAGTTCTCGGTCCGGCCCGCAGTTCCGGTGAACTGACGCTGGACTCCGACGTTGTGGGTGCCTTGAGGTCGCCTGTCTCGTCCACGACGAGCACGGCATCCTCCTCCCGGACGTGGTCGACGACGAAGGCCCCTATGTCGTCGCGTACTTGGTCCGCGTCCCAGGACGCGCGACTGAGCAGGTGCTGCATGCCGGCCAGACTCTCGTCCCCGGCGTGCTCAGCGATCGTCCAGCGGTTTTTCCTCGGCAGGTCGGCAAGCAGACCCGGCACGAACGCTCGTGCCCGGCGGCGCGGCTCCACCCGGGCGAACCGGCCCGCGTCCCTGGCCATCAGGCCCTCAAATATCGTCTGCCAGCGGGCAGGGCCAACGCTGTGGCCCACCGCCACCGGCTGATCTTCGTTTGTCCGCACAACCAACGATGATCAATGGTGGTCCGTCTCCATCTGTGGACCGGCCTCACTCAGTGACTGAGCGCCTCGGTTGGTCAGTTGAGCGTTGATCGGGCAGGTATGCCGTATCCGTGCGAGCGTCGTCCCGTTCAACTCCACTGGCTCGCGCCAGGCGGCGACGAGATCGTGGAAGCGCGAGAACCGGGCGCCAGGAACAGTCTCGCCACTGAACGTCTCACCGTTGAGCCAGCAGATGTCGAAGATGTCGGTCTCGGTGTCGAGTAGGCAGCACACACCACCGGTGGTGGCGGTGAGGTCGGTGAACACCTTCCTCACGTTCGCGGACTGCACGAACATCCGGCTCATGCTCGAGGTAGCGGCTGTGAACTGCAGTGACGCGAAATTTGGGTGCCATGCGGGGGAGAACCTGACAGTCAGGTAGATGTACCCGACCGACACTCGTCCCCGCTCGTCGACCCTGTCGGAATCGCGGAGGAAGAACTCGCGCATCGCGTCATCGACGCCGATGACAATCGAGGTGTCCAGTTCGAGCGTGCCGCCTGCTGAACAGTCGACCGGTTCACTGTTGAAGTTCGAGGTGAACGGCAGGATCAACTGCTCTCCGCCCGGCAGGGTCACCCGAAGCGGCGGCATATCGCGGCCTTGGGGGGCGAGCGCGGCCAGTCGGGTCAGTGCCCTCCCAACGTTCCGAGGGGCATGAAAATCTCGTAGCTGTAGTCCAGTCCCATGCCACCCCGATTCCCCTGTCCTGAAACAGGCATCCTTCCATGATCTGGATCGGTCGCCCAGTTGATTCGCACCAGGCAAGGTCAGGATCTACAGCTGGAGTACTAATTCGAGGGCCAGGTTGCGCAGGCCGGTGTCGCGGGCGGCGCGGATCGGTCCCCACAGCGGGCCCGCCTTCGGTGACGCAGTTCCAGGTCGGCGAGCTGGCCGCCCTTGGTGTTGGTGGCGAGGCAGGTCAGCCGCAGGCAATCCAGGTCGGTGAAGCGTAACTGGGCACCGGGATGGGGGCCCTTCCTTTTGGACGACCAGTCGCATGCTCTTCGGCCAGAAGGAGCGGTGGGGCATCTCGTTGATCTCCGCCCCCCCCAGGCGCCGGGCCGCTCGGTGCCGCCGGAGTCGTAGGCCGGTGTCCATGCCTTCTTTGGATGCCCGGGCCTACGAAACAGCGGGTCTCGGTCTACTGAACGGGGGCACGATTCAGGCCAGGCTGAGGAAACACGGCATTCTCGTCCGGACTACGTACCCTTCACCGAGACCGCAGCACAGCGCCTCCTCGCCAGACATGGCAGGGTTGCGACGAAGCCGTGCCGCGGCACTGGTCACGCGCGTGCGCCAGGGGCGCGAGGCATCGTCGACCGTGACGTACGACAGGGGCGCGCCGGCCTTGATAGACGCCAGGTCGCGGCCTGCCTTCTGCGCCGGGTGAGCGAACTGGAGGACGAAGCCGTCGGCCTTCCACCCAGCAGATGCGACCACATTGCAGCAAGTGGGATATGAGGTCGCTGAGGGGGTTGTCTCGGTTGCTACCCCTTGACTCCGCCAACCTCCGTTAAGCCAACCCCGAGCCTACGTTGCCCCGGACCCGGCGTCGCAGCCTCCGCGGCGTCGGACGGCGGGCGGAGAGGCAAGGGTGAAGCCCAGCGGGGTGGCAGCAATGCCCGCAGACCTGCTCACCAGGCCGAGCAGTCTCCAGAAACTGACACCCGCGAATCGAGGGTCCGATCAACCGAGGGCCGCCTGCGGCTGTCGATCTCTTGGGCAGCAGCGCAAACGCCGACGCGGCGCCCGGTTCTCCGGGCGCCGCGTCGGCGTCTCGTCAGATGGGCGGAAGACCGCGCTCGTACCCCTCCACCTTGTGATACTCTAGCCTGCTCGACACTCGGTCCCGAATCCCCCCTTCAGGAACGGGATCGCGGCCGCCGGATATCGAGGGGATTCGAGCAGACCTTCCGGCACCGTGAAGTACACGGAACTCTGCGAGGACTCTTGGGGGATGTCGTAGATGTCCTCTACCAGGTCGAAACTCCGCCGCAGCAGGTCTCTATCGAGAACCTCCTGCTCCAGGGCAGGCTGCTGAACTGGCCAGTTCAGCAGATGGAGCAGATTGCCGTAGAGGTCCAAGCCCGTGTCCGTCGTCGGCGGCGCCTCGTCCGGCCGAAGCTCGTACCTCTCCTCCACGAACGGTCTCGCCTCAGGCACACGATCCACCAGAAGCGTGAGGAAGTCGTCAGCGGTGATCACAGGGATTCACTCCTCTCGCTGGTCAGGCGATGGCTGGTGCAGGGCATCCTTCACCCCACGACACACACCGAGTGCCATATCCGTTGTCCGGGGTACGGCAGGCCCGCTTCTCCGGGGCCTTGCAGGTGGAGCAGGGAACGCGGCGGATCCACTCGCGTTCGAGGTCCACCCCCGGGCCGGAGCGGAGCTTCCTGTACCAGTCCCCCCACCGTGTGGGCAGCTCCTCGTGTACGCCGTCCTCCATCGTCTCCCCCTCCAGGTCGGCGTGGTGGTGCGGGTGTGGTGCCGACCGTACGGGCGCCACCGACAAGACCTTCGGCGACGGCCGGTACGCGGTCGGTTCAGCTGACGCGGGTCTTCTCCCGGGCCGGTTCTGCTGCTGCGGGCGTGGGCTCGTCGACGAGGAGCGGTCGGGCCGCGACCAGGCCGGCCGCGGTTTCGGGGACGACGAGCGCGAGGAGCAGCAGGAGGGGGATCTGCCAGGTGTCGGTGAGGGTGTGGAGGAGTCCGAGGGTGGCGGGGCCGGTGCCGGCGAGGAGGTAGCCGAAGGTCTGCGCCATGCCCGACAGGCGTGCGGCGACGGCCGGGTTGGGTGAGCGCAGGGTGAGGAGGGTCATGGCGAGGGGGAAGGCGCTGCCGGTGGCGAGGCCGAGGATGCATACCCACATCCACGCGAGCGAGGGCATGGTGAGGATTCCGGCGAGGCTGGTGATCTTGATGGCGGCCAGTGCGAGGACGAGGGGCTGCTGTTGCGGGAGGCGGGCGGCGATCACCGGCATGACGTAGCCCATGGGGATGCCGAGGGTGAGCATCACGGAGACCATCGCGCCGGCGGTGGTCTTGCTGTAGCCGTCAGCCTGCATGATCTCGGGCAGCCATGCGGCGAGCGCGTAGAACATGAGGGAGACGATCCCGAGGAAGGTGGCGACCGCCCACGCCAGCGGGGACCGCAGCAGGCTGCCTTCGTGGCGGCCCGCTGCGGGGCGCTGGGTGCCGGAGCCGGGGCCGTGGTGGCGTGTGGCCAGGACGGCCCACAGTGCGGCACCGGCGGCGGCGGGCGCCGCCCAGACGGCCATGGCCGCTTGCCATCCGGCGAGGCGTCCGACGGGCACGGCTATGCCCGCGGCTACTGCGCCGCTTGACGCCATAAGGGTCATCGCCAGGCCGGTCGCCCGCCCGATCTGGTGGGCGAAGCGTTCCTTGACGACGGCGGGGACGAGAACGTTGCCGGTGGCGATCCCCGCGCCGGCGATGATCGTCCCGGCGAAGAGGGCGGTGGTGTAGGGCAGGCCGCGCAGGGTGATGCCGACGGCGATCAGCAGCAGCGCGCCGGTGATCGCGGGCTCGGTGCCGGTACGCCGTGCGACAGCCGGCACCCATGCGGCGAACGCGCCGAGGCATAGCACGGGCAGAGTGGTCAGGATGCTGAGCTGGAGGCCGGTGAGGTGGCGGGTGTGCTGGATGTCGGTGAGCAGCGGGCCGGTGCAGGTGATCGCGGCCCGAAGGTTCACGGTGAGCAGGATGAGGCCGAGCAGTACCCATATGCGGGTGGCGTGGCGTCTGGTCGTGGTGGTGGGCATAGCGGGTGTTCCCCCGGTGTGAAGCATGTGGTGGCCCGGGTGCCGGGTCGTGGCAGGGGCCGGAAACGAGGAGACGGCGCCCTCCGTCAGGGGGCCTTGCCCCGGGTGGGGTGGGCCGTGTGGAGGGCGCCGTCTCACGGGCCGTGTGCGGGCCGGCCGTCCCCGGCCCGCACACGGTGTCCTTGGGTCAGACGCTGACCGTGTCGTGGCCGAGGGGGCAGCCGCCGGTCTTGGCGGCGGTGCCGGTGAGGAACGCGGCGGCGGTCGCGGTGCCGCCGGTGTCAGAGGGGGCGGCGGCGGTGCCGCCGAGTTGGCCGAGGATCTCCTCGGACAGCAGGTCCTGCTTGCCCTTCAGGCTGGAGGCGACCTTCTGGTCTGCGGAGAACACCATCTCCGCGGCGATGTTGTCCTGGACGATGCGCGCGATGTTCTCCAGCGCCACGTTCACGGGGTCGGTGACGGGCAGCTGGTCGCTGATGATGTCGATCAGGTGCGTCGCCGCGCGGTCGGGGTTCATGTGGGGGCGGATGATGATGGTGTTCTGGTTGTCGACCGACGTGGTCCACATGGAGAACACTGCTATGTAGACGTCGTTCCAGCGGGCGCCGAGCTGGTTCTTCCAGCGGGTCATGAGGGCGTTGACGGCGTCGATCTGGACCTTCGCGGCGTAGGACATGTTCGTGCGTATGTCGCCGTAGACGGCGCCGGTGGCGTCCTCGAACTGCTTCATCGTGAACGACCGGTTGTCGATGGCGTTGGAGCAGAAGTCGATCAGCGAGGTGAGGATCGCGCGGGAGGACTTCTCCAGCTTGTCGGGCAGGCCGGCGGGCTTGAGGGCGTTCCGGCCGCTGATCAGGACGTCGCGCCACTGGCGCAGCGGGTCGACCCAGGCGGTGGACTCGGGGCCGACCATGGCGACGGATTCGAGGTCGTGGGCGTCCATGTCGCCGGCCTTGAGGTGCCAGTCGGGGACGCGCTTGTTGAGGTAGCGGGCGAGGACGGAGAACGTGCCGAGCGGGGTGTGGGCGATCGACTTCGCCAGCTGGAAGATCTGGTCGATCGGCGCGGTCTGCTCGACCACGACACCGTTCTCGACCAGATAGTACGTGCCGCCCTCGGGACCGTTGGTCACGACGATGACCGGGGAGAGCTTGTTCTGGAGTTCGTCCTTGAGGGACTTGTAGCGGGTTCGCATCCCGGCGTTGACGTTCAGGATCGCGGTGCGCGCCTCGTCCTTCGTCATGGCGGGGGCAGCGCCGTCGGTCGTGGGCGCGGTTTCGGCGGAGGCCGAGGTGGCGGTCGCGGTGGCGAGGAGAGTTCCGGCGCCGATCGCGGTCGCGGTGCCGATGAAGTTACGGCGGGTGGTCATGAGTTTTCCCCTGGTGCTTCCGTGGGTGGGTCGGTCGTGAGCGGCCTTGGCGCACGGGCCGGCTTGGGGGGCGGCTGTGCGGTGGTGCCGTTGTGGGGGGAAGCGAGGCGCGGGGCCGTGGTGCGCCGGTGAGGGGGCGCGGGTGCCGTGTGGGCGTGGCGGTCCCGTGGTCTGGCCGGGGGTGTGCCAGAGCGGTGGTGCGGGGTGCTGGGTGGTGGGTGGTGGGTGGTGCGGGGTGGGGGGTGGGGGTGTCGCTGCCGGGCCCGGGCGTGCCGGGTGTGGTGGCACTCGGGCCAGAGCGCGAGTTCTGGGGGTTGGGTCTGGCAGCGACGTTCAGGGGGTGGCTCAGCCGAGGTCGGCGGTGGTGGGGACGACGACGCCCCACAGGTCGTCGATGGTGGCGAGCGCGCCGTGGTGCAGCTGCTCGGCGGAGACCTCTGCGACCGCGGACTTCAGGGTGCGGGTGGCGGTGGCGTCGGCGACGACGGTGGGCCGGTTGCCGCGCAGGAACGCGCCCTGGGCGGTGAACAGGACGCACATGTGGGACATGAACCCGGCGATGACGACGTCCTTGTTCCCGGCTGCGTCGACGAGGTCGCCGAGGTTGGTGTCGCGGAAGGCGTCGGGAACGGTCTTGACGATGGTGGCCTCGCCCTCGATGGGCGCGACGGCGGGGTGGATCTGGCCGATCTCGGCGCGGATGTCGTAGGGGGTGCCTTCGCCGCCGTCGTTGATGACGTGGATGACGGTGGCGCCGGCCTCGCGGGCCTTGGCGAGGAGGGTGGCGGCGGCGTCGAGCGCGGGCTGCCAGCCGTCGAGTTCCATGACGCCGCGGGTGTAGGTGTTCTGGTAGTCCACGAGGATGACGGTGGAGTTGGCGAGGGTGGCGGGGGTCTGGTCGAACTGGTTGAGCTCACGGAGCGTGGTGGACGGCATGGGTGTGCTTCTCCTGTGGGTGGTTCGAAGATCGAAGGTTTAACTCGGCACCGTGTGCGGCGAGTTACGTTCCCCACCGTAGGGGCTGGCTGAATCGAACCCATGTCGGATAAGTTGCAGAAACCGACACGACACCTAGCGGAATGGGGGATTCCGGACATGCTGGGGTCCAGACTCGTAGCGATCATGATCTTCGACGGCGTCGACCTCCTCGACGTCACCGGCCCACCAGAAGTCTTCGCACTCCTGGGCCGTGACCTGAAGAAAGACCCCGGATACCGGGTCCAACTCGCCGCGGAAACCCTCGACCCCGTCACCACCGGCGCAGGCGTCCGCCTCATACCGGACGTCGCATTCTCCGACATTGCCGAACGACGCATCGACACCCTCATCGTGCCCGGATCCGTCACCATCGACCGCGAACACCGCATACACCCAGTGATCGACCCCGCCGTAGTCGCCTGGGTCCGAAGGCTCGCCTACCGCTCACGCCGCGTCGCCTCCGTCTGCGTCGGCGCGCACCTCCTCGCCGAGGCCGGCCTCCTCGAAGGCAAGCGGGTCACCACCCACTGGTCGACCGCCCGACAGCTCGCCACCCGCTACCCCGGCGTCGACGTCGACCCCGACCCGATCTTCATCAGGCAGGGCAACGTCTGGACCGGCGCCGGCATCACCGCCTGCCTCGACCTCGCCCTGGCCCTCGTCGCCGAAGACTTCGGCGAGCACGCCGCCATGGGCGTCGCCCGCCAGCTCGTCATGTACCTCAAGCGCCCCAGCGGACAGTCACAGTTCTCCGTGCCGATCGAACCTGCCTACACCAGCCGCCGCATGGACGACCTCCGGCACTACGTCACCACGAACCTGCACCAGAAGATCACCATGACGGAACTCGCCGCCCACGCCCACATCGGCGAGCGCCAGCTCACCCGCATCTTCAAGGACGAGACCGGCATGACCCCGGCCGCCTACGTCGAGACCGCGCGGATCGAGCTCGCCCGCAACCGCCTGGAAGCCACCGAGGAGACACTCCCCCGGATCGCCACGGCGTGCGGGTTCGGCAGCACCGACACCCTCATACGGGTCTTCCGCAAGCGCCTCGGACTCACCCCCAGCGAGTACCGCCGCCGCTTCCGCCACGCCGGCTGAACGCGCAGCGGTCCAGCCGGGCGGGTGGCAATAAGGGCTTCGGTGCGGACGGTCTCGGTGAACTGGCCGTCGGGCTGGTGGTCGGCGAGTGCCTGGCGCAGGTCCCGCTCGAAGTCGCCGCGGCGGTCCCCGAACAGCGCCGGCGTGGAATAGCTGTAGGAGAACTGGAGGCCAACGGCCTCGTCGAGGGTGCGGGGGATGGTGCGGTCGAAGCGGAAGGTCTCGATGCGGGAAACCCGCTGCGGGCAAGGATCTCCTCCTGCCCCTCGTCGGGATGTTCGTAGGTGCCGCTCCCGGAGCGGCTCGACTTCCGCCCCGTCCCAGGCGAGCCGACCCTGTACGCCCTGACCGACCAGCAGCGTGACGGGCAGGGCCGCGCTACCCGGGCCTTCGAGCTGCTGCGCAACGCCGGCTTCCGAATCGACACGGACGCCGTGTTCAACCTCTCCCTCGCACCCGGGCCTCGCCCCGTCCCGGGCCGAACCCCGCGCGGCGAGCCCGATGTCGCGTTCGCCGAGCATCCACGGCTCGGCGTCATCGCAGCAATCGACGACCGGGCCTCCGGAATCACCGGACTCGCCCTGCTCGACCACGGCTGGCGACACGGCCCCCGCCTGGACATCTACACTCTGCCCTCCACCACCGGCCGCGACGAGGCCCTGGGGAAGGTCGCCGACGCCACGCTGGCCCTGCACCGTTCCGGTGTCCAGGTCGCCGTACACCCTCACCTCGCGCAGGACGTTGCGACTCGCCGCCATCCCGCGACCGGGCAGGCCCCGTCACGCGACCGCGCTCAGAACGTCGGCATCCGTCGCTCGCCGCTCAGCGCCGCCGCGCTCGCCACCAGCCCGGCCCTCGCCGGCCTCCCGGGCAAGCGGCCGGTGGCCGTTCCCGCCACCTCCGTCGCGGCGGCCCGGCCGGTCGACCCGCGCATCGCCTTCTCCCGCGACCGCTGACCCAACCCCCATAAGGAAGCTCCCCCATGGCAGTTGTTGGTACACCCGGCTATCGGAACGTGAGGAATGCGGACCGTACCGCCTCGCCCAATACGAGCTACTGCCCTGTCGCCCCAGCTGACGTTCCCTGCCCCCGACCACAACGGCCGGGGGCAGGGAACGGGCGGACCGCACGCTGGTGGGTGACGGTCAGTACCAGGCACTCCGGCTGACCTGCTGAGTGTTGGCGTCGTACACGTAGACAGCGACCTGGTGCACGCCGTCGTTGTAGTCGGCACGGCGGCCGCCCGCTGCCCTTCGACCGCGAGGCCTACAAGCAGCGAAACACCGTCGAGCGGTGCATCAACAGGCTCAAGCAGTGGCGCGGCCTGGCCACCCACTACGACAAGACCGCCACCACCTACCTCGCCGGACTGCACATCGTCGCCATCTTCATCTGGTCAGCAAGATGATCCGAAAGAAACCGCCTAGCCTATGAGGAGGTCTTTCTTGAGGCGCTTGAGTTCGCGGCGGTCGATGCCGAGGCCGTCGTTCAGGTAGCGGTCGAAGGTGCCGTACTTCGCCTCGACTTCGTCGTAGCCGGAGTTGAGGTATTCGGGGCGGACGTCGAGCAGCGGCTTGTAGACGGCGGCCTGCTGGGGCGGGAGGTGGCCGAGGAGGGCGTCGTTGGCGGCCTTGCGGTAGGTGTTGCTGGCGAGGTAGTCGGCCATGACGGTGTCCCGCGGCACGCCGAGGGCGGTCAGCAGGGCGGCGCTGGACCACCCCGTGCGGTCCTTGCCGGCGGTGCAGTGGAAGAGCACGGAGCGCGCGTCGTCCTCGCGCATGCCGTCGAACACCTGGCTGTATGCCTCTTTGCCGCCGTCGCCGCTGACCATGACCTTCTCGGCGTCAATCATCATCTGCTCGGCCTCGGCGGGGCTCTTCGGCATGCTCTGGAAGGCCCCCGAGCCCGCAAAGACGTCGGCGACGACGTAGTCGGCACCGGCCGGGACCTTGTCGGGGTCCTTGGCGCGCTCGCTTTCCATGCGGAGGTCGAAGACGGTCCTGATGTTCAGTCGCCGGAGCTTGGCCTGGTCCTCGGCGGTCAGGTTGTTCAGGGCGTCGGAGCGGTAGACCTCGCCCATCCTGACCCATTGGCCGTTCTCGGTGCGGTAGCCCCCTGCGTCACGGAGGTTGACCGTTCCGGAGAGCTTGACGAGCCGGTCGGCGAGCCGCAGGCCCTGGCCGTGATCGGCCTCGAACCAGAACCACTGACGGTCCGCGGCGGGCAGACCGGTGACCACGGCCCGGCCGGTGGCACCGCCTCTCGCGACGACCCTGCCGTTCGCGTGGATCTCGACGCGCGTGACGCCCTCCGTCTTCCAGCTGAGGGAGAACGAGCCGTCGGCGCCGGCGGTGACCGTGGCCTCGGTGAACGGAATGGCTCGGCCGGAACGGTGCTGGACGGTGTTCCCGGGCAGGCCCCACTCGGCAGCGCCGGCTGCCGGCGCGAGGGGCAGACCGAGGGCGAGAGCGGAGACGACGGCGGTCGCGGAGAGGGTTGCCTTGTTCATGGCCGTGAGAGTGAGCGGCCGGGGCGAACGCCGCATGAACGCGACGTGGCTGAATATCGCCCCATCCAAGGCGGATGGCAAAACATGCCACCCATGCAAACCATGCAGGGGAAAGTAACCGCCAACTCGGTTGTCAGCTCATTTCGTTTAAGGGCAAGACCCTCCGTCCTCCGACAGAGCCGCAGCGGGGGCAGGGCTTCGCGCTGCGCCCTGCGTCCGCCTCGAGATCAACGGCGTGCCCCCGTGCAGGGCAAGTCTCTTCCCCCCGGAAGGAACGTTTGCTAGCAGCAGGGCAAAGGCAGCCTCGAGCGGCGGCCAGTACCCCGCCCGCCGGCGAGAAATAGCGGTGCGGGCCACGGCGACGGTCTTCCCGTCGACCAAGACAGCCGGTCCGCCGAGCGCGACATGTCCGACTGCAATCACGGCAAAATATCGGCCGCCAGCAGCAGGCTCCCACTTCGGGGCGGGGGTGACAACAACCCGTCGGCAAGGTCTGCAGCCGCTCGACATGCCAAGAGCTGTGACGTACCCCCAGGGCTCGGCGTGTTGAGCATCCACCCGGAGACCTTTGAGTATGCGTACCCATGCCACCGCAGCGCTCCGTGGCGAGAGTGGTGCCAGACCAAGCGAGAAGGAGATCACCGTGCACACGTCCCGCAAGATGCACCAGCCCGCCACTGCCCCGCGTCCCGGAAAGACCCGTCTCATGGCTGCTGCTCTCGCGAGCGCGGCCGCAGTCGTGGCCCTCACCGGATGCGCGGGTGTCGAGTACCGGGAGGACATCTGCAGCAGCGGCGAGTACCCCGCCCTGTCCGTGGGCGGTACCGGCTCCGTCTGCGTCTCGGACAAGCAGGAGCCTCCGGCGGGATTCGTGCGATACCCGGAGGGCAAAGTGCCCCGGCAGGTCGACGACAAGTGGGACGTGTACTGGAACACCCACACGCTCGACAAGGACGGCAATATCATCGACGCCCCAGACGCGGGCTGACCTGGAAAAGCCGATCCGACCAGCTCGCCTGACACTGGACGCGACTGCAGTCGCAGAGTCAGGCTGGTCGGGACCTTGTCAGGCTCTTGCCCAGTCTCGCGCAGCAACGGACCGGAGGCCCCGGAGCGGCGCCACCCCCTGTGCGGAGGCGGGTGGAAGGCTTGGGGCATGGCCTCTCGAGCATGGTTGGACGTCCGGCGTTCCTGGCGGCCGGGGCACGCCCCGGCGCTCCTCATGATCCCGCTCGGGCTGATCGTCACAGTGTGCGTCGTGGACGTGCTGTCCCCTCAGCACATCCACCTCGGTCCCCTGCTCGTGGCAGCGCCCGCGATCACCGTGGCCTTCGCCGGCGCCCGCGTGACGGCGCTGATGGGGGCCCTTGCCGTAGCGGCCCAGATGCTGATCGGCGTGCTCAGAGGGGTCTGGGACACTGCCAACATCCAGGCCCAGATCGCCGCACTGATCGTCGTATCGGCCATCTGCGTCACCCTCTGTGTAGTGCGCGGTCGGCGCGAGCGGCAGCTGCACCAAGTGCGGTCGGTGGCCGAGGCGGCGCAGAGCGTGCTGCTGCAGCCACTGCCCACCCGCGCCGGCCCGCTGCAGATCGCCGGCCTGTACATCCCTGCCGAGGAAGAAGCCGACCTGGGCGGAGACCTGTACGCGGCCGCACGCACCTCCCACCACAGCACCCGGCTCCTCATCGGCGATGTGCGCGGCAGCGGCCTGGGTGCCATCAGCAACACCGCCCTGCTGCTCGGTGCCTTCCGAGCAGCCGCCCACCGGCAGGCCACCCTTCCCCGTCTCGCCATCCACCTGGACGCCGCGTTCCGTTGGGACAGCACCCAGTGGCGGACACCGACGGAGCAGGACGCCATCGAAGACTTCGCCACCGCCGCGCTGCTCGACATCCCCGACCACGATCCGGTCGTCCATCTCATCAGCTGTGGTCACCCACCGCCGCTCATCCTCCGCGGAGACCGGCTCATCCCCCTCGTGGCCGAGGCGAGCCATCTTCCAATCGGATTCGGCGGGGCCTTCGGCATCGCCGACTACGCCGTCCAGACGTTCCCGTTCGAGGCCGGCGACCTGCTGCTCCTCTACACCGACGGCGTCATCGAGGCCCGCAACACCGAAGGAAGCTTCTACCCCTTCACCGAGCGGGTGCCCCAGTGGACCAAGGACGACCCCGACGAACTGCTGCGCCATCTCCAGGACGACTTGCTGGCCCACGTCCACGGACACCTCGACGACGACGCGGCCGTCGTCGCCATCCGCCGCCTGGGTCGTCCAGGTTCCAGACGCCCTCGTGCCCGTACGTGACAAGGAGCTTGCCCTCGTCCCGCATCTTGTAGCCGGTGTTGAGGCAGTCGACCACGTTACGGCCGAGCCGGTCGACGGCCGCGGCGACGAGCCCGTCGTAATTGCCCCGCTCGTCGCGCAGCCACGGACCGAGCTTGGGACGGGTCATCGGGTCTGTGGCGCCGCCGCGCACCTCCCAGTCGTCCGCCCAGTCGATGATGTTCCCACCGACAGCCGCCGCCGCGGCCAGTACGCCCTCCCGCTGCCGCTCGGGCGAGGTCGTGGCGGCCTTGACCCGCGACAGCCTGGCGTACTCCGAGCAGGCACTTTCCGCAGCCGTCGTACGGCCGGTCGATCTCCTCCACGGTCGTGCCGCGCGTCTTTCTCCCGTTTCGCCGGAGCGTGAGGGGAATGCTGACCGGCTCGATCAGCCCAGGAAGCTCAACCGCACCTGACGCTGCGGGTTGTCCCTGTTCGTGTCCACCAGGCAGATCGACTGCCACGTCCCCAGCTCCAGCTGTCCGCCGATCACCGGCAGTGTCGCGTGGGGCGGGATCAGGGCCGGGAGGACGTGGTCGCGGCCGTGGCCCGCGGAGCCGTGGCGGTGTTGCCAGCGGTCGTCGGCGGGGAGGAGGAGGTGGAGGGCGGCGAGGAGGTCGTCGTCGCTGCCGGAGCCCGTTTCGAGGATGGCGAGGCCGGCGGTGGCGTGCGGGACGAAGAGGTTGAGGAGGCCGTCGCGGCCCTGGGCTGCGCGGGCGAGGAAGTCCTCGCAGTACCGGGTGAGGTCGGTGACGGTCTCGGTGGAGCCGGTGGTGAGGCTGAGGATCGTGGTGTCGAAGGCCATGGGGTCATCCTGCCGTCCGTGGGCGGGATTGCGCGTCCACGCTCCGAGACACCGTTGACCGGGTCCGCAGCGCGTGGCTACGTTCGCGGCATGCTGCGTCCAGCCCTGCTCACCACGCGCGGTCACATCGACCTGCTGCGGGTGGCCTCCGCCGCGTGTCGTCGCGGCCGCTGACGCCCCGGGTTCTTCTCTCCCCCTCCTCTTTCCCTTTCCTTTCTTCCACGGCGTGCTGACGCCGCGCGCCGGAAAGGCCGGTTCCCCATGACCGTCCATCTGCACTGGTTCCTGCCCACCGGCGGCGACGGCCGTACCCTCGTCGACCGGCATGTCTACGGCGACGGCGGCATCGGCCGGTCGTCCGCCGCCCGTGGCGTGCGCGCGCCCGACATCGGTTACCTGACCCAGATCGCCAAGGCCGCCGAGCAGTTGGGGTTCGAGGCGGTGCTCACTCCGACCGGGACGTGGTGCGAGGACGCGTGGCTGACGACGGTGGCGCTCGCGCAGCACACCGAGCGGCTGAAGTTCCTGGTGGCCTTCCGGCCCGGCGTGGTCTCGCCCGTGCTCGCGGCGCAGATGGCGGCGACGTACCAGCGGATCACCGGCGGCCGGCTGCTGCTCAACGTGGTGACGGGCGGGGACGCGGCGGAGCAGCGGCGGTACGGGGACTTCCTGGACCACGACCGGCGGTACGCGCGGACCGACGAGTTCCTGCGGGTGGTGCGCGGGGTGTGGGGCGGGCAACCGTACGACTTCGAGGGTGAGTACGTACGCGTGGCGGGCGGGCTCACGGCGCTGCCGCCGGATCCCCTGCCGGAGATCTTCTTCGGCGGCTCGTCGGCGGCGGCCGGACCGGTGGCGGCCGAGCACGCGGACGTGTACCTGACCTGGGGTGAGCCGCCGTGGCAGGTGAAGGAGAAGATCGACTGGATCCGGCGGCTCGCGGAGGAGCGGGGCCGTACGGTCCGCTTCGGCATCCGGCTGCACACCATCTCGCGGGACTCGGCGCGCGAGGCGTGGGCGACGGCGGACCGGCTGCTCGACGCGCTGGAGCCGGAGGCCGTGGCGGCGGCGCAGGCCGCGCTCGGCCGCAGCGAGTCGGTGGGGCAGCAGCGGATGCTGGCGCTGCACGGCGGCGGCACGCTGGACCGGGACCGCCTGGAGATCGCGCCGAACCTGTGGGCGGGGGTGGGTCTGGTACGGGGCGGGGCCGGCACCGCGCTGGTGGGCAGCCACCGGGACGTGGCCGACCGCATCGAGGAGTACCACGACCTGGGCGTCGAGCACTTCGTACTCTCCGGCTATCCGCATCTGGAGGAGGCGTACTGGTTCGGGGAGGGCGTGCGGCCCGAGCTCGCCGCCCGGAGGTTGCTGCCCTCGACGTCCCTCGGCCCGGGACAGGGGGCTACGACATCAGGCCGCCCTGCCCCGTAGGTGACGACATCCCTCCGCGCGGACCCGGTGGCCACACATCTCTCCGCACAGCCGAGGCCATGACATCCCTCCCCTCGACCCCGGCAGCCACGAGGTCCCTCCGCACAGACCCGGCAGCCACGACGTCCCTCCGCGCGGACCCGGACGCCCGGGAAGATCCCGCCCGCTCGCACCGTTAGTGGAACCGTGAACGATTTCGGGGTACACGAAGCGCGGAACATCGACGTCGTCGTCATAGGCGCCGGTCAGGCCGGGCTCTCCGCCGCCTACCACCTGCGGCGGACCGGGTACGAGCCCGACCGCGACTTCGTGGTGCTCGACCACGCGCCCCGGCCCGGCGGCGCCTGGCAGTTCCGGTGGCCCTCGCTCACGTACGGCAAGGTGCACGGGATGCACGCGCTTCCCGGCAAGGAGCTGACCGGTGCCGACCCGGCGCGGCCCTCGTCCGCGGTGATCGGCGACTACTTCGCCGACTACGAGGAGACCTTCGATCTGCGGGTCCACCGGCCGGTCGAAGTCACCGCGGTGCGTGAGGGCGAGCAGGGGCGGCTGTTCGTGGAGACCTCGGAAGGGGTGTACGCCGCACGGGCGCTGATCAACGCGACCGGCACCTGGGACCGGCCGTTCTGGCCGCGCTACCCCGGACAGGAGACCTTCCGCGGACGGCAGCTGCACACCGCGCAGTACCCCGGGCCGGAGGCGTTCGCCGGACAGCGGGTGGTCGTGGTCGGCGGCGGGGCGTCCGGGACGCAGCACCTGATGGAGATCGCGGAGCACGCCGCCGCGACGACCTGGGTCACCCGGCGCGAGCCGGTGTGGCGCGAAGGCCCGTTCGGCGAGGTCCAGGGCCGGGCCGCGGTGGCGCTGGTGGAGGAGCGGGTACGGCAGGGGCTGGCGCCGCAGAGCGTCGTGTCGGTCACCGGGCTGCCGCTCAACGACGCCATCCGTGACGCCCGCGAGCGCGGGATCCTGGACCGGCAGCCGATGTTCGACCGGATCACTCCGACCGGCGTGGCCTGGGACGACGGGCGGACCGTGGACGCGGACGTGATCCTGTGGGCGACCGGCTTCCGGGCGGCGATCGACCATCTGGCGCCGCTGCGGCTGCGCGAGCCGGGCGGCGGTATCCGGGTGGAGGGGACCAGGGCGGTACGGGATCCCCGCATCCATCTCGTCGGCTACGGGCCCTCGGCCTCGACCATCGGCGCCAACCGGGCCGGCCGCGCCGCCGTGCACGAGATCCGCGCCCTGCTCAGCGGCCATAACCCGCTACCCGTGCAGGCGCCGCCGCCCCCGCAGACCACGGTGCACGTGCGGAATCCGCTCACCCCGCAGGGCCCGCTCACCCCGCCGGCTCCGCAGTCGCCGCCGATCCCGACGCCCCCGCAGCCCGTCGCCGCTCGTTGAACTCGGCCACGTTCGCCTGGTGTTCGGCGTAGCTGGCGGTGAAGCGGGTGTCGCCGGGGCGGACGGTCACGAAGTAGAGCCAGTCGCCCTTCGCGGGGGCGACGGCGGCCGCCATGGCCTGGTCGCCCGGGTTTCCGATGGGTGACGGCGGCAGGCCCCGGCGCTCGTAGGTGTTGTACGGGCTGTCGATGCGGGTGTCCTGGTGGCTGGTGTCGACGGTGTCGCGGCCGAGGGCGTAGTTGATGGTGGAGTCCATCTGGAGCGGCATGCCCTGGGCGAGCCGGTTGTAGACGACGCGCGCGACCTTGCCCATGTCCTCGGCGGTGTCGGCCTCGGCCTGGACGATGCTGGCGATGATCACCGCCTCGTGGACGCTGATCCCGTGCTGCCGGGCGCCTTCCGCGACGCGGGCGGTGCCGAAGCGCTTCCCCGCCGTCTCGACCATGTAGCGCAGCAGCCCCTCGGCGGTGGTGGCCTTGCCCACCGGGTAGGTGGCCGGGAAGAGATAGCCCTCGGGGTCGCCGCCCGCGGCGGCCGGGAGGGCGAGACCGGTGGCCGGGGCGTGGGCGGCCTTGCGGGCGGTGCCGGCCGGCAGACCGAGGGCGCGGTCGACGGCCGCGTACACCTCCCCGCCCCGCCAGCCTTCGGGGATCAGCAGGGTGCGCTGTTTCTCGGGCGCGGGTCGGTCGGACGGTCCGCCGAGCAGCAGCAGGGGCACGGCGACCGCGGCGGCGAGACCGAGGACGGCGCCCACGAGGACGACGAGCCTGCCGCGCCGGGTGAGCCGGGGACGGCGGCGGGGTGCGGGCTGCCAGGTCCGGTACGTCATGGTTTGCACGCTAACCCGGCCGCACGCCGATTCCCGGGAGCCGCACGCGGCGCGCGTACCGGGCGTGGACGCGGCAGCGCCGTCGGTCCCCTGGGACGGGGGGCCGACGGCGCTGCTTCCTGCTGTGACTCGTGCGTCAGATCAGCCAGCCCAGGAAGTGGACGACGCCGGCGAGCAGGTTGGTGATGACGTTCATGGTGGTGCTTCTCCTCGTGCAGAGCTTTCTGTGGGACTGCGCAGTCGCGGTCTGCAGCCCGTCACTTGCGCACCGTAATCATCAGTCGCCACACGGGAGTTGGGCAACGAAATCCGGGACGATCACACGTTCTGGGGAACAACCGCTCCCACGTTCGTGCGTTCGTCTCGGCGCACCAGGGCCGCGTACCGCCCGTCGAGGGCCAGCAGTTCCTCGTGCGTGCCGCGCTCGGCGATGCGGCCCGCCTCCAGGACGACGATCTGGTCGGCGTCGCGGACGGTGGAGAGCCGGTGGGCGATGGTGATCGTGGTGCGGCCCGCGGAGAGGGCGTCGATCGCCTGCTGGACGGCGTGTTCGGTACGGGTGTCGAGGGCGCTCGTCGCCTCGTCGAGGATCAGCACGGGCGGGTCGCGCAGGATGGTGCGGGCGATCGCCAGGCGCTGCTTCTCGCCGCCCGAGAAGCGGTAGCCGCGCTCGCCGACGAGGGTGTCGTAGCCGTCGGGGAGCGACGCGATGTGGTCGTGGATCTGGGCGGCGCGGGCGGCGGCCTCGATCTCGGCGTCGGTGGCGTCGGGCTTGGCGAAGCGCAGGTTGTCGGCGACGGAGGCGTGGAAGAGGTAGGTCTCCTGGGAGACCACGCCGACGGCCCGGGCCAGGGTGTCGAAGTCGAGGTCGCGCACGTCGACCCCGTCGAGGGTGACCCGGCCCTCGGTGACGTCGTAGAGCCGGGGCACCAGATAGCTGAGGGTGGACTTGCCGGAACCGGTGGGACCGACGACGGCGAGGCTGCCGCCGGCCGGGACGGTCACGTCGACGCCGTCGAGGGTGGGGCGCCCCGTGCCCTCGGGGTCGTAACGGAAGCCGACCTTCTCGAAGGCGACCTCGCCGGAGACCTTCGGGAGCCGGACGGGTTCGGCGGGCTCCGTGATGTCGACGGGCAGGTCGAGGTACTCGAAGATGCGCTGGAAGAGGGCGAGCGAGGTCTGGATCTGCACGCCGGTCGACAGCAGGCTCACAGTGGGCCGGAAGAGGCCCTGCTGGAGCGAGACGAAGGCGACGAGGGTGCCCAGGGAGATCGCGGGGCCGCCGATGCCGTGGGAGAGGCCGGCCGCCCAGTAGAGCAGCGCGGGCATGGCGGCCATGACGATGCCGATGACGGACATCCGCCAGCGGCCGGCCATGGAGGAGCGCACTTCGAGGTCGACCAGGCGCTCGGACTCTTCGGCGAAGGACTTCGTCAGGGAGTCGGCGCGGCCCATGGTCCGGCCGAGCAGGATGCCGCTGACGGAGAGGGACTCGGTGACGGTCGCCGCCATGGCGGCCATCTGCTTCTGCCGCCGGGTGGTGATGCGCTTGCGCTCGCGGCCGACCCGGCGGCTGATCCAGGCGAAGACCGGCAGCAGGAGCAGCGAGACGAGGGTGAGCCGCCAGTCGAGGGCGAGCATGGCGACGACGGTCGCGATCACGGCGGTGACGTTGGAGACCAGGGAGGTGGCGGTCGAGGTGACCGTCGCCTGCATGCCGCCGATGTCGTTCGCGATCCGGGACTGGACCTCGCCCGTGCGGGTGCGCGTGAAGAAGGCCAGCGGCATCCGCTGGAGCTGGGCGTAGACACCGGTCCGCAGGTCGTGCATGACGCGCTGGCCGACGGTGGTGGAGATCAGCGTCTGGAGCACGCCGAAGACGCCTGAGACCACGGCGGTGGCGATCATGCCGAGCGCGAGCAGGCTGAGCAGCCCGGTGCGGCCCTGCGGGATCGCGGTGTCCAGGATCTCGCGCAGCAGGAACGGCGAGGCGATCGAGACCAGCGACGACGCGGCCACGAGCAGGCCGACGAGGGCGAGCCGGCTGCGGTAGGGCCGGAACAGCCGCAGGATGCGCCGCAGCTGGGCGGGCTCCTCGGGGCGGCGGGAATCACGGGCGGGGGGTGTCCAGGTGGACTCGTCGTGCGGATGCATGGGCTCCTACGAGGGTTCGGGATGTGCCAGTAAAGGCCATCAGAGCATAGCTCATTGTTACCTATACTCACAATGAACCAGGTCCTGATAAAATTCCGTCATGAGCAACCCCGCACCGGACGCACCCGGCGCCACCGACCCCGACGGTCTCCTCGCCGAGCAGCTGCTGCGCCTCACCCGCCGGCTGCACCGCCTCCACAAGCGGTATCTGGAGCCGGTCGGCATCACGCCCGCGCAGTTCCGCCTGCTCCGCACCGTCGCGCACTACGAGGAACCGCCCCGGATGGCCGATCTCGCCGCCCGGCTCGAAGTGGTCCCGCGCGCCGTCACCAGTCTCGTCGACGGCCTGGAGGCGGCCGGCCGGGTGCGCCGGGTGCCCGATCCCACGAACCGCCGGGTGGTGCACATCGAGCTCACCGACACGGGCCGCGACACGCTGAGGGAGCTGCGCAGCGCGCGCCGTGGGGCCGCAGAGGACATCCTTGCCCCACTGACCGTCGAACAGCGCAAGGTGCTCGGAGGTCTGCTGTCCGCCCTGGTCGACCAGGGGCCGGAGCGCGGCTGCTGAGTCCGGGGCAGCCGGGACCGGGGCACGCCGCGCACTGGAGGGGAGCCCTGGCCATGCCCGTACTGGAACCGAGTCCGCTGGCCCTGCGCGCCGGTACGAGGCGGCGGGCGGCGCCCGACCGGGTGCCCGACCTGCAGGCCCGCGGCACGCCGAAGCACCTGCGGGAGGAGCTGGTCGCGCTCCTCGGTCCGGAGAAGGTGCTGGGGAGGATCTCCGACCTGGTGCGGTACGCCTCCGACGCCAGCCCCTACCGTTTCGTGCCGCAGGTCGTGGTGGTCGCCGAGGACGTCGACGACGTGTCCGCGATCTTCTCGTACGCGAACGGCAAGGGCCGAGAGGTGGTGTTCCGGGCCGCCGGGACGAGCCTCAACGGGCAGGCGCAGGGCGAGGACATCCTGGTGGACGTGCGCCGCCACTGGGCCGGCGTGGAGGTCCTGGACGGCGGCGCCCGGGCCCGGATCCGGCCGGGCACGACGGTGGTCCGGGCGAACGCGGCCCTCGCCCCGCACGGCCGGGTGCTCGGCCCCGACCCGGCGAGCGCCATCGCCTGCACGCTCGGCGGCGTGGTCGCCAACAACGCCTCCGGCATGACCGCCGGCACCACCCGCAACTCCTACCGGACCCTCGCCTCGCTGACCTTCGTGCTGCCGAGCGGCACCATCGTCGACACCGCCGACCCGGCCGCGGACGGGGAGCTGGCCCGGGCCGAGCCGCGGCTGTGCGCGGGGCTCATGGGCCTCAAGTCGGAGATCGAGGCGGACCCGGAGCTCACGGCCCGGATCCGCGCCAAATACGCGATCAAGAACACCAACGGCTACCGGCTCGACGCCTTCCTCGACGGTGCCACCCCCGTCGAGATCCTGCGCGGCCTCATGGTGGGCTCGGAAGGCACCTTCGGCTTCATCTCCGAGCTCGTCTTCGACACCCTCCCGCTGGACCGCGAGGTCGCCACGGCCCTGCTCTTCTTCCCGTCGCTGCCCGCCGCCGCGGCCGCCGTGCCCCGCTTCAACGACGCGGGGGCGCTCGCCGTCGAGCTGATGGACGGCAACACCCTGCGGGCCTCGGTGAGCGTGCCCGGGGTGCCCGCCGACTGGGCGGAGCTGCCCCGGGAGACGGCCGCGCTGCTGGTGGAGTTCCGGGCGCCGGACAAGACCGCCCTCGCGGCGTACGAGGAGGCCGCCGCCCGGGTCCTGGCGGAGCTCGAGCTGGTGGCGCCGGTCGCGTCCGTCGACAACGCCTTCACGCGGGACGCGCGCACGATCGGCGGTTACTGGAAGGCCCGCAGGGCGTTCGTGACGGCCGTCGGCGGCTCCCGCCCCTCCGGTACGACCCTGATCACCGAGGACTTCGCGGTGCCGCCGGCCCGGCTCGCGGAAGCCTGCGCGGAGCTGCTCGAACTGCAGGCCCGGCACGGCTTCGACGCCGCCGTCGCCGGTCACGCGGCGCACGGCAATCTGCACTTCTTGCTCGCCTTCGACGCCGCCGACCCGGCGGACGTGGAGCGGTACGCGGCCTTCATGGACGAGTTCTGCAAGCTGACCGTGGAGCGCTTCGACGGCTCGCTGAAGGCCGAGCACGCCACCGGCCGCAACCTCGCGCCCTTCCTGGAGCTGGAGTGGGGCCCCAAGGCGACCGAGCTGATGTGGCGGACGAAGGAGGTCATCGACCCGGACGGCGTCCTCGCGCCGCGGATCGTGCTCGACCGCGACCCGCAGGCGCATCTGCGCGGCCTGAAGACCATCCCCACCGTGGAGCCGGTCGCCGACCCGTGCATCGAGTGCGGCTTCTGCGAACCCACCTGCCCCAGCCACGACCTGACGACGACGCCGCGCCAGCGGATCGTGCTGCGGCGGGAGATGATGCGGCAGGCCGACGGATCACCGGTCGAGGCGAGCCTGTTGGCGTCGTACGGCTACGACGCCGTCGACACCTGCGCCGGCGACTCCACGTGCCGGCTGGACTGCCCGGTCGGCATCGACACCGGGGCCCTCATGAGGCGCTTCCGGCACGAGCGGCACTCGCCGCGCGAGGAGCGGATCGCCGCGCTCGCCGCCGAGCACTTCCGGGCCGTCGAAGCGTCCGCCCGGCTGGCGGTGGCGGCCGGGCGGCGCGTCGGCGACCGGCTCCTGGAGTCGGCGACCGGTCTCGCGCGCAAGGCTGTGCGGCCCGATCTCGTACCGGAGTGGCTGCCCGAGATCCCCGGCGCGGCGCCCCGCCGGCTCCCCCGCACCCATCGTCCGGCCGCCGTCGCGGTCTACTACCCGGCCTGCGTGAACCGGATCTTCGGCAGTACCGCGGAGGCCGAGGCGCACGGGGGCCACGAGGGACACGGGGGGCCGTCGCTGCCGGAGGCGGTGGTGGCGCTGTCGGCCCGCGCCGGGCGGCCGGTCTGGATCCCGGACGACGTGGCCGGCACGTGCTGCGCGACCATCTGGCACTCCAAGGGCTACGAGCGCGGCACCGAGGTGATGGCGAACCGGATCGTGGCGGCCGCCTGGGGCTGGACGGCCGGGGGCCGGCTGCCGCTGGTCGTGGACGCTTCCTCGTGCACGCTCGGCATCGCGCGCGAGGTGGTGCCGTATCTCACCGACGAGAACCGGGAGTTGCACGCGGAGCTGACCGTCGTCGATTCGCTGGTGTGGGCGGCCGACGAGCTGCTGCCCCGGCTCGACGTGCGCCGCCGGGTCGGCTCGGCCGTCGTCCATCCCACCTGCTCCATGCGGCACCTGGGTGACGTGGAGGAGCTGACGCGGCTCGCCGGGGCGTGCGCGGAGGAGGTCGTCGTGCCGAGAGACGCCGGCTGCTGCGCCTTCGCCGGCGACCGGGGCATGCTGCACCCGGAGCTGACGGCCTCGGCCACGGCGCGCGAGGCGGCGGAGGTCACCGCCCGGCACTTCGACGCGCATCTCTCGGCCAACCGGATGTGCGAGATCGGCATGGACCGGGCCACCGGCCGCACATACCGGTCGGCGCTCCTGGAACTGGAGCGCGCGACCCGCCCGTGACGTCGTGACGGATGCCCGTGACGCCGTGGAGGACGTCCGCGACGACGTGGCGGATGTCCGTGACGTCGTGGAGGATGCCCGGGCCCGCCCGTCGTGACGGGCCCGGGCATCCGCACACGGGGACGGGTCAGCAGCGCTGCGAGTCCTCGACCAGGGTGCCCTGGGCGGTCCTCAGCGTCCGGTCGTAGCAGCCCTCGGAGCCGTACAGCCGGTAGCGCTCCTCGCTGGTGCCGACGGCGTGCCGCTGCTCGCGCGGGACGCCGAGGTTGAAGGCGGCGTCGCCGGTGTACGTGTCGTCGAGCCGCGACCAGGACAGGCGCTTGTCGCCGCGCACGACGGCGGTGTCCGCGCGGTCGCCGACGGTGAGGACGGTCCGCAGCCGGTTGGCGGCGTCCACGCTGATCTCGCCGTCCATGGTGTACGTGCGGTGGGTGCGGGTCGCGGTCCGGCCGACGGTCACGGTCTCGTCGTCGCTCCACCGGGCGGCGAGCGCGTCCGGGTTCTCGTCCGCGCCCCAGCGGTGGGTGGAGTGGTGGTCGACGGTGCGGGTGACGGTGGTGTCGACGCGGCCGTGCGAGGTGTTCAGGTGGCCGGCGACGGTGAGGGTGTGCCCGCCGGTGGTCTCCAGGACGTCGGACGAGTCGGCCGAACCGGGCGTGTGGACGGGCGAGTTGCGCAGCGTGCCGGCCTCGTGGCGGTCCAGGGCGCCGGTGACGACGGCGCGGCCCTCGTCCTGCCAGAGCAGCACGTTGGCGGGGACGCTCCACCCGCTCTGTCCGGCCGGGACGCCGGCGACGGAGACCTCGACGCGGTGGGCCCGGCCGTCGTTGAGGACGGCGGCGAAGGGCGTGAGGTCGTAGACGACGGGCTGCACGTCGAAGGCGCGCGGCGCGGGGGTCACGTACCAGAGGAAGGGGTTGGACCAGCCGCCGGTCCACACGTGCGGGAACGGGGCGGCGATGCCCGCGAGTTGCCCGTCGACGCTGATCTGCACCTCGCGGTACGGGCCTTCGGTCGCCTTGCAGGAGTACGGGGCGGCGTCGGGGACGGTGAGGTACCAGAACTCCTCGCAGCCGCCGCCGGAGCCGGTGGCGTACACCTCGGCGAGGATCCGCTCGGTGTTGCGCGGGGTGGTGAGGCTGCCGCCGGTGAGCGGCAGCACCCGGTCGGGGGTGGCGGCGGGCTTCGCCCTGCCGTGAGCGGTGTAGAAGGTGAGGGTGACGCGGATGTCGAGGACGCCGGTGTAGGTGTCGTTGACGACGTTGCCGATGAGCATCTCGACGGACTGCGGGCTGCTGAAGGTGTCCCGGTAGCGGGTGACGTCCTTCTCCACGGACCAGGCGATGCCTTCGGGCGAGGGCTCGGGCGTGGAGGTGCGGAGGATCTCGACGCCGCCGACGGTGAGGTAGCCGAGCCGGTCGTACTGACGGCCCTTCACCTTGCCGTCGAGGCGGAGCACGACCTTGTTCCAGCGGGTGCCGCACTCCTTGGGCGGGGTGTAACTCCCCTGGTAGGGCGTGAAGTCGCGGAACTGGGTCTCGGCCAGGGTCACTTGGCAGCTGCGGGTGTCGGGGGTGTCGATCGGCGGGGCCGCGGTGACCGGGTCGTGCCAGTCGGTGGTGAACTCGGCCGGCGGGGTGGCGGGGGCCTCGTCCGCACCGGCGGTGGCGGGGGTGGCGAGCAGCAGTCCGGCGGCCAGGGTGAGGCCGCCGATCATGCTCATGATCTTCCGTTGTCTCATGGGTCGTGAGTGAAGCGCGGGCCGGGTGAGCCGGTCCAGAGGGCGTGGGCCCGCCTTGGCCTGATGTGTTCGGAGTTGCCAGAAAATCGATTGCCGGAGGGTCGCTCGCGGCGCAAACCTTGGAGGGTTCGGTGGCCTTTCGGGCCCATCCGACCCCGATCCGCCGGACAGGCCCGAAAGGCCGCCGTCGCAACCCTTGGGGCGCCATGCAGATCAAAGACCTTCCGTACGCCGACCCAGGAGTGCCGGACGTCCGCTCGGGACCGCGCTTCCTGCTCTGGCTCGGCCGGAACCAGCTCGGCGGGCAGCTGAAGTGCCTGCTGTGGGGCCTGCTCCTGCAACTGGGCATCGCCGGCCTCCCGCTGGGCGTCGGCCTCGCCGTGCAGGCGGTCGTGGACCGCGACGGCGGCCGGCTCGCGCTCGGCGCGGGGCTGCTCGTCGTGCTCGGCGTGGCCATCGCGACCGGCGACGCCATGGTGCACCGGGTGAGCGTGACCAACTGGATCACGGCCGCCGCCCGCGTCCAGCAGCTGCTCTCGCGCAAGACGGCCGAGCTCGGCTCCGTGCTGACCCGCCAGGTCGCGGCGGGCGAGGTCGTGGCGGTGTCCACGAATGATGTCGAGAAGATCGGCTGGTTCGTCGAGGCGGCCTCCCGCTTCGCGTCCGCCGCCCTCACCCTCGTCCTCGTCTGCGTCGGACTGCTGCTCTACCAGCCGGACCTCGGCCTGGTCGTCGCCCTCGGCGTGCCCGTCCTCGCGCTCGCCGCGCTGCCGCTGCTCCCCCGCGCCACCCGCCGGGCCGACGAGCAGCGCGAGAAGTCGGGCCGGGCCACCGAACTGGCCTCCGACACCGTCGCCGGACTGCGGGTGCTGCGCGGCATCGGCGGCGAGGAACTGTTCCTCGGCCGCTACCGGGCCGCCTCCCAGGAAGTGCGCCGGGCCGCCGTGCGCAGCGCCCGGATGTGGGCGCTGATCGCGGCGGTGCAGGTGCTGCTGCCGGGTCTGCTGCTGGCGGCCGTGGTCGTGTACGGGGCGCGGCTCGCGCTCGACGGGCGGATCACGGTCGGCGAACTGGTCACCGTGTACGGCGCGGTGGCGCTCACCCACCATCCGCTGCGCAACTTCGTGGAGATCGCCATGGCGTACTCCTTCTCGCGGCCGTCCGCGAAGCGCGCGGCGCGGGTGCTCGCCCTGAGCCGTACGACCACCGTGCAGGCCGTCGGGGACGAGAGGCCCACGGGCGGGGACCTGTACGACCCGGTGACCGGAGTACGCGCGCCGGCCGGCCTGTTCACCGCGGTGGTGTGCGGCGACCCGGACGCGGCCGGGCGGCTCGCCGACCGGCTCGGCGGCCATCCGGCGGAGCCGGGCGAGGACCACTCCTCCGTCCTGCTCGGCGGGGTGGCCCTGGACGGACTCGCGCTCGAGACCGCCCGCGACGCCGTCCTCGTGCAGGACAAGGACCCGGTGCTGCTCTCCGGCACCCTCCGGGAGCTGCTCGACGTGCCGTCGTCCGGCCGGGTCACGGCGGCCGAGGCGCTGGCCGCGGCGCAGTGCGGTGACGTGCTCGACGCGCTCGCGCAGGCGTCCGTGGACACCGGCGGCGACCCGATGCGCACCCGGATCACCGAGCGCGGCCGCTCGCTCTCCGGCGGCCAGCGGCAGCGACTGGCACTGGCCCGTTCCCTGGTCACCGACCCGGAGGTGCTCGTCCTGGACGAGCCGACCTCGGCGGTCGACTCGCACACCGAGGCCCGGGTCGCGGCCGGAATCAGGCGGCTGCGGGACGGGCGGACGACGGTGGTGCTCGCCTCCTCGCCGCTCCTGCTCGACCTCGCCGACCGGGTCGTCCTGGTCGACGGCGGCACGGCGGTCGCCGTGGGCACGCACCGCGCGCTCCTCGCGACCGAGCCCCGCTACCGGGCCGTCGTCACCCGCGAGACCGACGACGAGATCGCCGGCAAGGGCGGCGACGAACCGGACCTGGTCCTCGACACCGAGCTGAGCCGCCTCGGCGAGCTGGAAGGAGAAACGGCATGATCGGCGTGGCGCCCCCGGAGTACGACCCGGCGGCACCCCGGTCCGCGACCACCCTGCCCGTGGGCACGGCGGCGACGGTCCGGGCGTACGTACGGGATCTGCTGCGCCGTCACCGGGGCGCCTTCGCCGTCCTGGTCACGGTCAACGCGGTCGCCGTCATCGCCTCGATGGTGGCGCCCTATCTCCTCGGCACGGTCGTCGAGGACCTCACGGCCGGGGCCCGGGAGCTCCATCCGGCCCGCACGGGCATCCTGTTCGCGATCGCCCTGGTGGTCCAGACGGTGTTCACGCGGCTGGTACGGCTGCGCGGGGCGATGCTCGGCGAGCGGATGCTGGCCGATCTCCGCGAGGACTTCCTGGTGCGTGCGGTGGCGCTGCCGCCGGGCGTCCTGGAGCGGGCCGGCACGGGCGACCTGCTGTCGCGGATCACCACCGACATCGACCGGCTGGCGGAGGCCATGCGCGAGGCCGTGCCGCAGCTCGTCGTCGGCGTGGTGTGGGCGGCGCTGCTCGTCGGCGGCATCGCGGTCACCGCGCCGCCGCTCGCCCTCGCGCTGCTCGTCGCCGCGCCGCTGCTGGTCGTGGGCTGCCGCTGGTACTTCCGGCGGGCCCCGGCGGCGTACCGCTCGGAGGCGGCCGGTTACGCGGCGGTCGCCGCCGTGCTCGCCGAGACCGTGGACGCGGGCCGTACGGTCGAGGCGCACCGCCTCGGCGCGCGCCGGATCGCGCTGTCGGACCGGCGGATCGCCGAGTGGACCCGATGGGAGCGGTACACGCTCTGGCTCCGCTCGGTGCTCTTCCCGGTCGTCGACCTCACCCACACCCTGGTCATCACCTCGGTGCTGCTCGTCGGCGGCGTCCTCGTCCTCCACGGCTGGCTCGACGTCGGCCGGCTGACCACGGGCGCGCTGCTCGCGCAGATGCTGGTCGACCCGATCGGGATCGTGCTGCGCTGGTACGACGAGCTCCAGGTCGCCCAGGTGTCGCTGGCCCGCCTAGTGGGCGTCCGGGAGATCGAGCCGGCGGCCGGCGACCCGAAGACGCGGCCCGAGGGACGGGAGGTCCGGGCCGACGAGGTGCGCTTCGGCTACCGGGAGGGCGTGGACGTGCTGTACCGGGTGTCGCTGGACGTCGCCCCGGGCACCCGGCTCGCCCTGGTCGGCCCCTCGGGAGCCGGGAAGTCCACGCTGGGCCGGCTGCTCGCCGGCATCTACGCCCCGCGCACCGGCTCGGTCACCCTCGGCGCTGCCGAACTGGCGCGGATGCCGGCCGAGCGGGTGCGCGAGCACGTGGCCCTGGTCAACCAGGAGCACCACGTCTTCGTCGGCTCGCTCCGCGACAACCTGCTGCTCGCGCGGGCGGGCGCCGGGGACGAGGAGCTGTGGGCGGCGCTCGCCGCGGTGGCCGCGGACGGCTGGGCCAAGGCGCTGGAAGGCGGCCTGGACACCGAGGTCGGCTCCGGCGGTCTGGCGCTCACCCCGGCCCAGGCCCAGCAGGTCGCGCTCGCCCGGCTGGTCCTCGCCGACCCGCACACCCTCGTGCTGGACGAGGCCACCTCGCTGCTCGACCCGCGCTCGGCCCGGCACCTGGAGCGCTCCCTGGCCCGGGTCCTGGACGGCCGCACGGTCGTCGCCATCGCGCACCGCCTGCACACCGCGCACGACGCCGATCTGATCGCGGTCGTCGAGGACGGCCGGATCAGCGAGCTGGGCAGCCACGAGGAGCTGGTCGCGGCGGACGGGGCGTATGCGGCGCTGTGGCGGTCGTGGCACGGGTAGGCGGCGGCGCCGCGAGCGGCGGACCGGTACGGGGGCGGCCTCGCTCGCGGCGCCGTGGATCCGGGATGTTGGATCTTGGATCCGCGGCTTCCGGCCCTGGGGTCTCGGCTCTCGGATCCGAGAGCCGAGATCTCGGATCCAACATCCCGGATCTCGGATCCAACATCCCGGATCCCGGATCCAAAATCCCGGATCCCGGATCCCGGATCCGGCTCTAGCCGATGGTCAGCACCGCCTTGCCGTGAAGACCGCCGGACTGCAGGACACCGATCGCGTCCGCTGCCGCGCTCCAGTCGCCCCGCCAGGTGATGCCCGGGTCCAGTTCGCCGGCGGTGACGCGTCGTGCGAGCCAGCCCAGATCGCGGTCGAGACCCGTGCAGGTGAGCAGGAAGAACGTCACGAGGGACCGGTCGTGCCTGCCCTGGTCGCCGAACAGCGCCCCGAAGGGGAAGTCCTCGCCCCGGCCGGCCGAGTGGCCGACGGCGACCAGGGTGCCGCCCGGGGCCAGGCTCTCGTACGCGTCGACGAGGAGCGGGCCACCCACCAGATCGATCACGCCGTCCACGGGCCGGGCGGCCTCCTTGGGCGTACCGACCACCTCGTGGGCGCCCAGCTCGCGCAGCACCTCGCCGTTGCGGGCCGGGTCGCTCGTGACGGCGACGACGTGGGCGCCGGCGGCCCGGGCGAGCTGCACGGCGTACCGTCCGACGCCTCCCGTGGCGCCGGTGATCAGGACCTCGCGGCCGAGCAGCGGCCCGAGGCGGTGCAGGGCGCGCAGCGCGCTGGCGCCGGCGACGGGGATCGTGGCCAGGGCCGCCGGGTCGGCCCCGGCGGGGGCGACTCCGATGAGGGCGGTGTCGACCGCACGGAGTTCGGCCCAGGCGCCGTCCGGCATCAGGGTCACCACCGGAGTTCCGACGGCCGGACCGGTGCCGTCCGCCGCGGCGCGTTCCACGATTCCGGCGGCGTCCCAGCCGAGGACGGACCCCTCGGCTGCGGCGCCGAGGCCGAAGGCGACCTCTCCGTGGTTGAGCGAGGTCGCGGTCACCCGGATCAGCGCCTGGTGGGGCGCGGGCCGGGGGTCGGGGGCGGTGCCGAGGCGCAGGCCGCCGGGGGCGGCGCGGTCGACGAGAAGGGCACGCATGGACGTCCTCCAAGGAAATGGGCTCTCGGATCCGGGATCCCGAATCTCGGATCCCGGATCCCGGATCCCGATCGAGAATCTGCCACTGAGTGGCACAAGCCTATAGATGGCTATCGCTGCTCCGATACAGTGACCCTTGATGACTTCCGAGACCGCCGCCGAGATCTCCGCCGCGCTGCCCCTGCGCGAGCGCAAGAAGCTGCGCACCCGGCAGACACTGATCGACACCGCCCTCCGGCTCTTCGGCGAACGCGGCTTCGACGGCGTGACGCTGGACGAGCTCTGCGACGCGGTCGAGGTGTCGAAGCGGACCTTCTTCCGCTACTTCGACAGCAAGGAAGACGTCGCCATGGCGCCGACCCAGGACCTCTGGACGGCCTTCCTCGACGTCCTGGAGTCCGCCGCGCCGGACGGGCGGCGGCTTCTCGCGGTGTTCGAGGACGCGTTGGCGGAGGCGATCGACCGGATGCCCGCCGGCGCCTGGGCCGAGCGCGCGCTCGCCAGCCGTCGGCTTGCCGCCCGTACACCCTCCATGGACGCGCACGGGCTGGCGTTCTGCGACCGCACCACCCGGGCCGCGCTGGCCGTGACCGAGCGGCGGTTCGGCCTGGCCGGACCCGCGGACCTGCACGCCCGGCTGGCGCTCGACATGCTCGTCGCGGTCTTCCACCAGGCCCTGGAGGCATGGGTGGCGCAGCCGGCCGGCCACACGCCCGCCGACCTCGTACGACGGCTGCGCGCCACCGGCGCGGAACTGCCGCACGTGCTCACTGCCACGGCCGCGGCCGCGCCGCGCGTCTGACCCGCGCGGACCTACGAAGAAGGGCCGCACCGTACATCCGGTGCGGCCCTTCTCCTTACGGCCCCGTACTCCTTACGATCCCGTACTCCTACGACCCGTACTCCTTACGACCCCGTGCTCCGTACGACCCTCTACAGATAACCGAGCGCCGTCGCCCCGCCCACTCCACCCAGCACCATGAACGCCGGCATCAGGACCTTCAGCTCGACCCAGCTGCCCGCGCGGAAGCGCATGCCCTTCGGCGGGCCGATCGGGTACCAGCGCTTGCGGCCGACCGGGATGGGCCACAGGATCGGGCAGCCGGAGACGGTCAGGGCGTCGCCGATGTCGTGGACGAGGGCGCCGAGGACGATCGGCAGGCCGAGCCACAGGTACTCCTGGCCGGGCGCGGTGAAGAGCCAGCCGGCCCCGTTGCCGGGCTGGTCGAGCACGCCGGCGAGGATCCAGGCGCTGGTGGCGCCGAGCAGCCAGACCAGGACGTCGCTGGACATCCGCGCGGCTCGCCACAGCAGGCCCTCGACCGCGAGCACGAGGTGGACGAAGAGGATCGCGAGGACCGCCCAGCGGCCGCCGGTGACGGCGGCGACGGAGCAGCCGCCGCCGACCAGGACCGCCCACACCCAGGTGTGGGTGAGGGTGCGGTGGCCGCCGGAGCGGCGCGGGTCGTGGGACGTGCGGGTCGCTTTGTAGACGGCGTACGACAGCTTGTCGACGATCTCGCACAGGCCGCGGGAGACCGGGCCGAAGGCGCGCGAGATGGTCGCCGACTTGTGGTCGAGGTCGGGGGCGAGGGCGGCGCCCGCGCAGATGAGCGCGCCGACGACGAGGACCGGCCAGGGCATCGGGTGGCCGAAGGCCGCTGCCGCCGCTCCGACGCCCAGCCAGGCCGCCGCTCCGGACAGCGAGTGCGCCGGTCCCATCATGATTCTTCCCGCCCCGTCTCTTGCCGCCGCTCGCCGCTGCTCGCGGTTTCCCCGTGCTCAGCCGCCCAGTTGACGGCCGGTCGACGGGCCAGCCTATCGTCCGTGATCTTCGATCCGGTGGCCGGTTCCCTCATCCGGGCGGAATCCAGGCAAGATGGGGGCGTGACCCTTATCGATCAGCTGCCGCCGACCGCCGACCCCGACGCCCTCTTCGAGGCGTTCTCCACCTGGGCGGAGGACCGGGGCATCACGCTCTACCCGGCCCAGGAGGAGGCGCTGATCGAGGTGGTCTCCGGGGCCAACGTGATCCTCTCCACGCCCACCGGCTCGGGAAAGTCGCTGGTCGCGGCGGGGGCGCACTTCACGGCCCTGGCCAATGACCAGGTCACCTTCTACACGGCGCCGATCAAGGCGCTGGTGTCGGAGAAGTTCTTCGACCTGTGCAAGATCTTCGGCACGGAGAACGTCGGCATGCTGACGGGCGACGCCTCCGTGAACGCGGACGCGCCGGTGATCTGCTGCACCGCCGAGGTGCTCGCGTCGATCGCGCTGCGCGACGGCAAGGACGCCGACATCGGCCAGGTCGTGATGGACGAGTTCCACTTCTACGCGGAGCAGGACCGCGGCTGGGCCTGGCAGATCCCGCTGCTCGAACTCCCGCAGGCGCAGTTCGTCCTCATGTCGGCGACGCTCGGCGACGTGTCGATGTTCGAGAAGGACCTGACCCGGCGCACCGGGCGGCCGACCTCGGTGGTGCGCTCGGCGACCAGGCCGGTGCCGCTGTCGTACGAGTACCGGCTCACGCCGATCACGGACACGCTCACCGAGCTCCTGGAGACCAAGCAGGCGCCGGTCTACATCGTCCACTTCACCCAGGCGCAGGCGGTGGAGCGGGCGCAGTCGCTGATGAGCATCAACATGTGCTCGCGCGAGGAGAAGGACCGGATCGCCGAGATGATCGGCAACTTCCGGTTCACCACCAAGTTCGGCAAGAACCTCTCCCGCTACGTCCGGCACGGCATCGGTGTGCACCACGCGGGCATGCTGCCGAAGTACCGGCGCCTGGTGGAGAAGCTGGCGCAGGCGGGTCTGCTGAAGGTCATCTGCGGTACGGACACCCTGGGCGTCGGCGTCAACGTGCCGATCCGCACGGTGCTGTTCACGGCGCTGACGAAGTACGACGGCAACCGGGTGCGCACGCTGCGCGCCCGTGAGTTCCACCAGATCGCGGGCCGGGCCGGGCGGGCCGGCTTCGACACCGCCGGTTTCGTGGTGGCGCAGGCGCCCGAGCACGTCATCGAGAACGAGAAGGCGCTGGCCAAGGCCGGCGACGACCCGAAGAAGCGCCGCAAGGTGGTCCGCAAGAAGGCCCCGGAGGGCTTCGTCGGCTGGACCGAGAACAGCTTCGAGAAGCTGATCGCCGCCGAGCCGGAGCCGCTGACCTCCCGCTTCCGGGTCACCCACACCATGCTGCTCTCGGTGATCGCCCGCCCCGGCAACGCCTTCGAGGCGATGCGCAAGCTGCTCGAGGACAACCACGAGCCGCGCCGCAATCAGCTGAAGCACATCCGCCGGGCCATCGCGATCTACCGTTCGCTGCTCGACGGCGGCGTCGTGGAGCAGCTGGACAAGCCGGACGCCGAGGGCCGCACGATCCGGCTGACCGTCGACCTGCAGCAGGACTTCGCGCTCAACCAGCCGCTGTCGACGTTCGCGCTCGCCGCCTTCGACCTGCTCGACCCGCAGTCCCCGTCGTACGCGCTCGACATGGTGTCGGTCGTCGAGTCGACGCTCGACGACCCGCGCCAGATCCTGCACGCCCAGCAGAACAAGGCGCGCGGCGAGGCGGTCGGCGCGATGAAGGCCGACGGCGTCGAGTACGAGGAGCGGATGGAGCGGCTGCAGGAGATCTCGTACCCGAAGCCGCTCGAAGAGCTGCTCTGGCACGCGTACAACGTCTACCGGAAGTCGCACCCGTGGGTCGGCGACCACCCGGTGTCGCCGAAGTCCGTCATCCGTGACATGTACGAACGGGCGATGACCTTCACGGAGTTCACCTCCTTCTACGAGCTGGCGCGCACCGAGGGCATCGTGCTGCGCTATCTGGCGAGCGCGTACAAGGCGCTGGACCACACCATCCCGGACGACCTGAAGACGGAGGACCTGGAGGACCTGATCGCCTGGCTGGGCGAGATGGTGCGGCAGGTCGACTCCTCGCTGCTCGACGAGTGGGAACAGCTCGCCAACCCGGAGCTGGAGTCCGCGGAGGAGGCGCAGGAGAAGGCCGACCAGGTCAAGCCGGTCACGGCGAACGCCCGCGCGTTCCGGGTCCTGGTGCGCAACGCGATGTTCCGCCGGGTGGAGCTGGCGGCGCTCGACAACGTGGACGAGCTCGGCGAGATGGACGCGGAGTCCGGCTGGGACGCGGACGCGTGGGGCGAGGCGATGGACGCGTACTGGGACGAGTACGACGACCTCGGTACCGGCCCGGACGCGCGCGGCCCGAAGCTGCTGGCCATCGAGGAGGACCCGGCGCACGGCGTCTGGCGCGTCCGGCAGACCTTCGCGGACCCGAACGGCGACCATGACTGGGGCATCAGCGCGGAGGTGGACCTGGCGGCCTCGGACGAGGAGGGCCGGGCGATCGTCCGCGTGACGTCGGTCGGACAACTGTGAACCCGTGACCACTTCCAGGAGGAGCAAGGTGACCAACCCCGCCGAGAGACTCGTCGATCTGCTCGATCTGGAGCGGATCGAGGTGAACATCTTCCGCGGCCGCAGCCCGCAGGAGTCGTTGCAGCGGGTCTTCGGCGGGCAGGTCGCCGGCCAGGCCCTGGTGGCGGCCGGGCGCACGGTGGACGCCGACCGCCCGGTGCACTCCCTGCACGCCTACTTCCTGCGCCCGGGCCGGCCGGGCGTGCCGATCGTCTACCAGGTGGAGCGGGTGCGCGACGGGCGTTCCTTCACCACCCGGCGGGTCACGGCGGTGCAGGAGGGCAGGACGATCTTCAATCTGACGGCCTCCTTCCACCTCCCCGAGGAGGGCGCCTTCGAGCACCAGCTGCCGCCGCGGCACCTCACCGACCCGGACAGCCTGCCGATCCTGTCGGACGAGATCCGCGACCACCTCGGCGCGCTGCCGGAGGCGCTGGAGCGGATGGCCCGCCGCCAGCCCTTCGACATCCGCTACGTGGACCGGCTGCGCTGGTCGAAGGAGGAGGTCGCCGACGCGGATCCGCGCAGCGCGGTGTGGATGCGGGCGGTCGGGCCCCTGGGCGACGACCCGCTGGTGCACACCTGCGCCCTCACGTACGCCTCCGACATGACGCTGCTCGACGCGGTGCGGATCCCGGTCGAGCCGCTGTGGGGGCCGCGCGGCTTCGACATGGCGTCGCTCGACCACGCGATGTGGTTCCACCGGCCGTTCCGGGCCGACGAGTGGTTCCTGTACGACCAGGAGTCGCCGATCGCGACCGGCGGGCGCGGCCTGGCCCGCGGCCGGATCTACGACCGCGAGGGCAGGCTGCTCGTGTCGGTGGTCCAGGAGGGCCTGTTCCGCAAGCTCTAGCCCCGCCGGGCGCTCACTCCTCCGTGGTCCAGGGGCGGAGCTTCTCCGGGTTGCGTACGGCCCAGATGCCGGTGATCCGGTCGTCGGCGACGTCGAACGCGAACACGGCGGCGACAGCGCCCTCGTGACAGACCATCAGGCCGGGCTGGGCGTTGACGGTCCGCTCCTCGAAGGTCATGCCGGAGGCGCGGGCGGCGAGGTCGACCAGGTAGCGGGCGATCCGCTCGTGGCCCTCGATCGGGTGCGGTGCGGCGGCGACCAGACCGCCGCCGTCGGCGACCACCGTGGCGTCCGGGGCCAGCAGCCCGATCAGGGCCTTGATGTCCTTGGCCTCCCAGGCCCGCTTGAAGTCCCGGACCAGGTCGGCGCGCCGCGCGTCGGGCGCGGCCGCGGCCGCCCCTGCGGCCGGGCGGGCCGCGTGGACGCGGCGGCGGGCCGAGGAGGCGAGCTGCCGGCAGGCGGCCGGGGTGCGGCCGACGATCTCGGCGACCTCGGGGAACGCGTAGCCGAAGACGTCGTGCAGCACGAACGCGACGCGCTCGGCGGGCGTCATGGCGTCGAGGACGACGAGGAAGGCCATGTTGACCGACTCGTCGAGGGTGACCCGGTCGGCCGGGTCGGCCGTGGCGTCACCGGGCCACTCGCCGATCCACTCCGGCCGCCCGGGCACCGGCTCCGGGATCCACTCGCCCACATAGCTCTCGCGCCGGACCCGCGCCGAGCGGAGCACGTCGAGGCAGATGCGACTGGCGACGCGGGTCAGCCAGGCGGCGGGGTTGGCGATCTCGGCGCGCTGCTCCGGTGACATCGCGTACCAGCGGGTGTACGTGTCCTGGACCACGTCCTCGGCGTCGGCCAGCGAACCGAGCAGCCGGTAGGCCACGCCCATCAGCTGCCGCCGCTCGCTCATGACGACGCTCAGATCCTCGTCGCTCAGGTCCTCGTCGCTGCTCATCGTGCCACCGGCCTTCTTCTCGCGCGTACTCACATCCGTACGACGAGACGGCGGCGCGAAATGTGAGGCGGCGGGCCGTGGGGCGCCCCGGCCTGACAGTCCGGGGCGCCGCCTCGTCGTACCGGCGAACCCCATCACGTACGAGGAGTGACCATCATGCCCACCCCGACGCCCACGCTCGACGCACTGACCGGCGACTACGTCCTCGACACCGGCCGGACCCGGATCGGCTTCGTGGCCCGCCACGCCCTGTCCACCCGGGTACGGGGTCACTTCGACGACTTCGAGGGCCGGGCGCACCTGGACGGCGCCGACCCGGCCCGGTCCCACGTCCGGCTCGCCGTACGGGCGGACAGCATCCGCACCGGCAACCCGCGGCGCGACGAGCATCTGTGCGCCACCTTTCTGCACGTGCCCGAGTTCCCGGCCCTGGAGTTCGGATCTACCGAGGTTCGGCAGACCGGTGCCACCCGGTTCGCGGTGACCGGAGACCTCACCATCCGGTCGGTGACCAGGCCGGTCACCCTCGACCTGGAGCTGACCGAGGGCGGCGACGGGCACCGCGTCGGGCTCCGCGGCGGCGTCACGGTCGACCGCAACGCGTGGGGGGTGAACTGGAACGCGGCGACCCGGTTCATGGTGAGCCCGAAGGTGCGGCTCGAACTGGACGTGGCGTTGCTGCCGCTGGGCTGACGCGAGTCCCGGCGGCGTGTCACAGGGTGGCCCGGTGCGGCGTCTCATGAGCGTATTTCCGCTCCGGAAGCCACCACAGAAACGGAACATCCATCATGAGCAAGGTCTGGTTCGTCACCGGTTCCGCCCGCGGTCTGGGCCGCGCCTTCGTCGAGGCCGCGCTGTCCCGGGGCGACCGGGTGGCCGCGACCGCCCGGGACACCGCGCGCCTCGACGACCTGGTCGCCGCGTACGGCGGTGCGGTGCTGCCGCTCGCTCTCGACGTCACCGACCGGGCCGCCGTGCATGAGGCCGTACGACGGGCGGCGGAGCACTTCGGACGGCTCGACGTGGTCGTGAACAACGCGGGCTACGGCCTCTTCGGCGCCGTCGAGGAGCTGGGCGAGCGGGAGCTGCGGGACCAGCTGGAGACCAATCTGTACGGGCCGCTGTGGGTCGTGCAGGCCGCGCTGCCGCGGCTGCGGGAGCAGGGCGGCGGCCACATCGTGCAGATCTCCTCGGTCGGCGGCGTCGTCGCGATGCCGCTCGGCGGCGGCTACCACGCCTCCAAGTGGGCCCTGGAGGCCCTGAGCGAGTCCCTCGCCCAGGAGGTCGCCCCGTTCGGGGTCAGGGTGACCGTGGTCGAGCCCGGCTCCTATGCCACGGACGCGATGACGAGCGTCGTCCACGCCGAGGCCGATCCGGTGTACGAGGGGCTGCGCGAGCAGTTCGCCGCGTTCGCGAGCTCCGTCGACGTGGGCGACCCGGCCGCCGCGGGCCGGGCCCTGCTGAAGATCGTCGACAGCGAGAACCCGCCGCTGCGGGTCTTCTTCGGCGCACAGGGGAACGAGCTGCTCCCGCAGGTCTACACGGACCGCCTGCACACCTGGGCGGCCTGGCAGGACCTCGCCCGGGAGGCCCACGGAGACGTGCGGGGCTAGATACCGGGCAGGGTGTCCTGCTCGACCTCGTGCCGCCGGGTCCGGATGTCCGGGCCCGGCGGGTGCAGCTTGGCGTCGCAGGCCGGGCCGAGGCCGGTGCGGCGGGACGCGGCGCCGGTCAGCGGGCGCCCGCACAGCCGGCACCACACCCGGCCGGGTGCGTCGGCGTGTGGCGGGGCACCGACGTCGATTGCCAGCGATTCGTCTTCCATGGTCAGATCAAACCCCATTGTGACGAGGAGCAGTCCCATGAGCTTGTACGAGATTCCGCTGACGACCCTCGCCGGCGACCCGCTCTCCCTCGCCGACTTCCGCGACCGGGCCGTCCTGGTCGTGAACGTGGCGTCCCGGTGCGGTCTCACCCCGCAGTACGCGGGCCTGGAGCGGCTGCAGAAGGAGTACGCGGAGCGCGGCTTCACCGTGCTCGGCGTGCCGTGCAACCAGTTCGCCGGCCAGGAGCCGGGCAGCGCGGAGGAGATCGGCACGTTCTGCTCGGCGACGTACGGCGTGACCTTCCCGCTGCTCGCGAAGACCGAGGTCAACGGCGCCGGGCGGCACCCGCTGTACGCGGAGCTGACGAAGGTCGCCGACGCCGAGGGCGAGGCCGGTGACGTGCAGTGGAACTTCGAGAAGTTCCTGATCGGCCGGGACGGTGCCGTGACCCGCTTCCGCCCGCGCACCGAGCCGGAGGCCCCGGAGCTGGTGGCGGCGATCGAGGCGCAGCTTGCCTGACGTCGTGGCGCGGCTGCGGGCCGCGGGCTGTGTCTTCGCCGAGGAGGAGGCGGAGCTGCTGGCCTCGGCCGCGGCCGGTCCGGCCGAGCTGGACGCGATGGTGGAGCGGCGGGCCGCGGGCCTGCCGCTGGAGCACGTCGTGGGCTGGGCCGCGTTCGGGGGGCTGCGGATCGAGGTGGACGGCGGGGTGTTCGTGCCGCGCCGCCGCACCGAGTTCCTGGCCGGCCGGGCCGTGGCGCTCGCCCGGCCCGGCGCGGTCTGCGTCGACCTGTGCTGCGGTACGGGCGCGGCGGCCGCGGTGCTGCTCGCCTCGGTCGAGGGCGCCGAGGTGTACGCCTCCGACATCGAGCCGGCCGCGGTGCGCTGCGCCCGCCGCAATGTGGAGCCGCGCGGCGGGCGGGTGTACGAGGGCGACCTCTTCGCCCCGCTGCCGGCGGAGCTGCGGGGCCGCGTCGAGGTGCTCGTCGCCAACGTCCCGTACGTACCGAGCGGCGACGTGCCGCTGCTGCCGCCCGAGGCCCGCGACCACGAGCCGCTGGTGGCGCTGGACGGCGGCGCGGACGGCCTGGACGTGCTGCGCCGGGTCGCGGCCGGCGCGGCCGAGTGGCTGGCGCCGGGCGGTCATCTGCTCTTCGAGACCAGCGAGCGCCAGACGGACCCGGCCGTGGCGGTGGTCGCCGCGCACGGCCTGACGGCCCGGGTCCTGGAGGACGAGGACCTCTACGCCACGATCGTCGTGGCGACCCGCAGCTAGACCTCTTCGGCCTGGGCCGTGCGCGGCCTCAGGCGGCAGCGGGCCGGGCCGAGGGCCTGGAGGGTGATCGCGGCGGCCAGCGGGACCTCGGTGTCGATGGCCTCCAGTTCGTAGGACTGCAGGATCATCGCGAGCGCGATCACCGATTCCAGCATCGAGAAGTGCTGGCCGATGCAGGCGCGCGGGCCGCCGCCGAACGGGAACCAGGCGTAGCGGGGCCGGCCGGCCTCGGCCTCCGGGGTGAAGCGGTCGGGGTCGAAGCGCTCCGGGTCGTCCCAGTAGCGGGGGTGCCGGTGGGTCACCCACGGCGCGACGATGACGTCCGCGCCGGCCGGGATGGTGTAGCCGCCGATCTCGGTGGCGTCGACGGCCCGGCGGCCGATGGCCGCGGCGGCCGGGAAGAGGCGCATGGCCTCCTTGAGGACCCGGGTGAGGTACGGCAGCTGGTCGAGGTCGGCGGCGCCGGGCGTGCGGCCGGCCAGGACCCGGTCCACCTCCTCGTGGGCGCGCTTCTGCTCCTCGGGGTGCTTGGCGAGCAGGTGCAGCGCGAAGGCGAGCGAGGTGGCGGTGGTCTCGTGCCCGGCGAGCAGGAACACCAGGACCTGCTCCCGCAGTTCGGTGGCGTCGAAGCCGCTGTCCCCGTCGCTCTCGGCGGCCATGAGCAGGGTCAGCAGGTCCCGTCCCGCGCCGGTCGTGCCGGCCGCGCGCCGCTCGGCGATGATGCGGTCGCAGACGGCGTACAGCTCCTCGTGCACGGCGGCGGCCTTGCGGTTGCCCGGGGTGGGCCATTCGCGCGGGATGTTGCGGGGCGAGTAGCCGCGGCGGGAGACGTAGGCGCCGAGCGCCGGGAAGCAGCGCTCGACGATGTCGACGGCGGCGTCGACGTCGGTGCCGAAGAGGATGCGGGCGACGGCGCGCAGCGCGAGCGTGGTCATCTCGTGCATGACGTCGACGCTGTCCTGGCCGCCGTCCCGCCAGCTGCCGGTGAGCCGGTCGACCTCCTCGGCGACGGCGGCGGCGTAGGTGTCGACGCTGCGGCGGGTGAACAGCGGCTGGACGAGCCGCCGTTGGCGCAGGTAGTCCTCGTCCTGGCTGGTGAGCAGTCCGTTGCCGAAGGAGACCCGGAGCTCCTCGTAGAAGTTGTTCTCCTTGCGGAAGTTGGCGGCCTCGGTGGCGAGCACCTGCTGGGCGCCCTCCGCGGAGAGGACGAGGTAGATGGTGGAGCGCAGTCCGGGCGGTCCGGCGGTGACCCGGACGACGTCCCCGTGCTCGCGGCGGGCCTTGAGGAAGGTGCCGAGCGTGTCGTTCTTGAGGTCGAGCAGGGAGCCGAGCAGCGGAAGTCCCGCGAGTTCGGGAATCTCCTGTGTCTTCCGGCCGGTGGTCGCCATGTGCCGTTCCCCCTTGTGAGCTTCGGTGCCGCAGTCGATTCTGCCGCACGAGGTGACTCACGGGTAGCCGTCCCCCGGAGGTCCCCGTACGGCCCCCGGGGCCTGGACTCCCCGGGGGGTGGGGACATGGCGGTCCGTCAGGTCAACGGATCGGCATGCCGGAGAGGGTGCGGGCGATGACCAGGCGCTGGATCTCGCTGGTGCCCTCGAAGATGGTGTAGATGGCGGCGTCGCGGTGCATCCGCTCGACCGGGTACTCGCGGGTGTAGCCGTTGCCGCCGAGGATCTGGATGGCCTGGGCGGTGACCTTCTTGGCGACCTCGCTCGCGTACAGCTTGGACATGGAGCCCTCGGCGGAGGTGAAGGGCTTGCCGGCGGTCGCCATCCAGGAGGCGCGCCAGACGAGGAGGCGGGCCGCGTCGATCTGGGTGCGCATGTCGGCGAGCTGGAAGGCGACGCCCTGGTTGTCGATGATCGGGCGGCCGAACTGCTCGCGGGTCTTCGCGTAGTCCAGGGCGACCTCGTACGCGGCGCGGGCGGTGCCGACCGCCATGGCGCCGACGGCGGGGCGGGAGGCCTCGAAGGTGGCCATGGCGGCGTTCTTCACCCTCTCACCGCCGCCGGCCTTCGCCTTCTCGTGGGCCCGGGCCAGGCGCTCGTCGAGCTTCTCCTTGCCGCCGAGCAGGCAGTGGCCGGGGACGCGGACGTTCTCCAGGACGACCTCGGCGGTGTGCGAGGCGCGGATGCCGTGCTTCTGGAACTTCTGGCCCTGGGAGAGGCCGGGGGTGTTCGGCGGCACGATGAAGGAGGCGTGGCCCTTGGAGCCGAGCTCGGGGTCGACGACGGCGACGACGACGTGGACGTTGGCGATGCCGCCGTTGGTGGCCCAGGTCTTGGTGCCGTTGATCACCCACTCGTCCTTGGCCTCGTCGTAGACGGCGCGGGTGCGCATGGAGGCCACGTCCGAGCCGGCGTCGGGCTCGGAGGAGCAGAAGGCGGCGACCTTGACGTCGTCGACGTCGCCGTACATCTGCGGGATCCAGGTGCCGATCTGCTCCTCGGTGCCGTTGGCGAGGACGCCGACGGCGGCGAGGCCGGTGCCGACGATCGACAGCGCGATGCCGGCGTCGCCCCAGAACAGCTCCTCCATGGCCATCGGGATGCCGAGGCCGGTCGGGTCGAAGAACTGCTGCGCGTAGAAGTCGAGGGAGTAGATTCCGAGCTTGGCGGCCTCCTGGATGATCGGCCAGGGGGTCTCCTCGCGCTCGTCCCACTCGGCGGCCGCGGGGCGCATCACATCGGCGGCGAAGCCGTGGAGCCAGTCGCGCACCTGCTTCTGGTCGTCGTTGAGTTCGAGCGTGAACTCGCTCATGGTCCCTCCCGGCGGCGTGTTACTTGCGGTAACAGCAGTGTGTTACCGACGGGTAGACCCTGTCAACCAGCAGCGACGTGGTTCCTGCGGGCGGCGGAGCGGCGGCGGTCGGACGGCACCGGGTGCCGCCGGGGTGTTACGTTGCGAACAGCCTCAGGAATTCCGTACGGGCGGGGAGACACGCTTATGGACACCACACACCGGACCACCACCGACCAGCAGAAGCCGGCCGACCAGCGGCGGCGGGAACTGCTGGAGGCGGCGGACCGCGTGGTGCTCCGCGACGGGCCGAAGGCGTCCATGAACGCGATCGCCGCCGAGGCCGGGATCACCAAGCCGATCCTCTACCGCCACTTCGGCGACAAGGGTGGCCTCTACCGGGCCCTCGCCACCCGCCACACCGACGCCCTGCTCTCGGCCCTGCGCGCCGCGCTCGACGCGCCCGCCGACCGCCGGCAGCGCGTCGAGTCCACCCTCGACACGTATCTCGCCTCCATCGAGGCCATGCCGCAGGTCTACCGCTTCCTCATGCACCCCGCCGAGGAGTCCCACCAGGCCGAGCAGGGCTTCGACGTCGGCCGGCACTCCGCCCCGCTGCTCCGCCGCATGGGCGAGGAACTCGGCCAGGTCATCGCCGAACGCGTCGACCTCGGCCCCGACAGCGAGGCCCAGGCCCGCATCTGGGGCCACGGCATCGTCGGCATGATGCACGCTGCCGGCGACTGGTGGCTGGGCGAACGCCCGTGTTCGCGGGCGGAGTTGGTACGGAGCCTGGCGGACCTGCTGTGGGGGCGGCTGGCGGCGGCCGGGGACCGCGCGGACGGCCCGGGGTTCTGACCCCGGCTGACCGCGACAGGTTCAGTAGCCCCTCCCCCACGGCTCCTTCCTGATCGACTTCAGCAGCTTCCGCCTGCTCCAGCCCGTCACGTGGTCCGCGTACACCCCGCCCTCCAGGTGGTCCGTCTCGTGCTGGAGGCAGCGGGCGAAGAAGCCCGTGCCCTCCACCCGGACCGGGGTGCCGTCGAGGCGGACGCCCTCGACGACCGCGCGGTCGAAGCGCGGGGTGGGGGCCTCGAGGCCGGGGAGGGAGAGGCAGCCCTCGGGGCCGCGGATCACGTCGCCGTCGGCCGCGACGAGCCGCGGGTTCACCACATGGCCCAGGTGCCGGACGTCCTCGTCGTCGGGGCAGTCGTACACGAAGACCCGAAGCCCCACGCCCACCTGGTTCGCGGCCAGGCCCACGCCGTTCGCCGCGTACATGGTCGCGAACATGTCCTCGACGAGCCGGGCGAGCTCCGGGCCGAAGTCGGTGACGGGCTCGCAGGGCGTGTGCAGCACGGGCTCGTCGAGCAGGGTCATCGCTCGGACGCGGCCGGAACTGCCGGGGATCAACCGGTTTCGCATGTGCGCAAGCGTACGTTCAGGGGGGCTCGCCCCCGCCCGGCGGTGCCGCGGTTCGGGCTCCTGGCCGGATCTCGATAGGCTGAGCCCGGACCGACGCAAGGAGGAACAGGGACGATGTCAGGACACGCCGGTAATCCGGAGCCGCTGTCGGCGCGCTCCAAGCTGGCCGTGACGGCCGGCAAGGCGGCCGCCGCCGTGTCGCGCGCGGCAGGACGCGGCAGCGGATCGGTGATCGGCGGCCGGGTGGCTCTCAAGCTCGACCCCGACCTGCTGGGAGCTCTCGCGCAGCACCTGGACGTCGTGCTCGTGTCGGCGACCAACGGCAAGACCACCACCACCCGGCTGATCGCCGAGGCCCTGCGGGCCAGCGGCCCGGTCGTCTCGAACGCGCTCGGCGCGAACATGCCCGCGGGCATCACCTCCGCCCTGGCGGGCGGCGGCGACGCCAAGTACGGCGTGATCGAGGTCGACGAGAAGTACCTGGCCGGCGTCGCACGCGACACCACGCCGAAGGCGATCGCGCTGCTCAACCTCTCCCGCGACCAGCTCGACCGCGCCGCCGAGACCCGGATGCTCGCCGAGAAGTGGCGCGAGGGGCTCAACGGCACCAAGGCCGTGGTCATCGCCAACGCCGACGACCCGCTGATCGTGTGGGCCGCCTCCTCCTCGCCGAACGTGGTGTGGGTGGCCGTCGGCCAGGAGTGGAAGGACGACGCCTGGTCGTGCCCCTCCTGCGGCGGTGTGCTCCAGCGCCCCGGTGACGACTGGTTCTGCGGCGAGTGCGGCTTCCGCCGTCCCGCGCCGAGCTGGGCGCTCAACGGCGACCACGTGCTCGACCCGCACGGCTCGGCCTGGCCGATCCACCTGCAGCTGCCCGGCCGCGCCAACAAGGCCAACGCCGCCACCTCCGCCGCGGTCGCCGCGGTCTTCGGGGTGCCGCCGCAGGTCGCCCTGGAGCGGATGTACCAGGTGCAGGCCGTCGCCGGCCGCTACGACGTGATCAACTTCCAGGGCCGGGACATCCGGCTGCTGCTCGCGAAGAACCCGGCCGGCTGGCTGGAGACGTTCTCGCTGATCGATCAGCCGCCGGCGCCGGTGATCCTCTCCGTCAACGCCCGCGGCGCCGACGGCACCGACACCTCCTGGCTGTGGGACGTGGACTACGGCCGGCTCGCCGGCCACCCGATCATGGTGATCGGCGACCGCAAGCTCGACCTCGCGGTCCGGCTCGAGGTCGCGGGCGTGGCCTTCCGCGTGTGCGAGAGCCTCGACGAGGCCGTCACGGTGGCCCCGCCCGGCCAGATCGAGCTGATCGCCAACTACACCGCGTTCCAGGACGTCCGCCGCCGCGTCGGCAACTGACCCGACACGACCCCGCAGAAGGACTTGCAGCATGACTGACAGCAGCCTGCGTCTGGTCTGGGTCTACCCGGACCTGCTCAGCACCTACGGCGACCAGGGCAACGTCCTCGTCGTCGAGCGCCGCGCCCACCAGCGCGGACTCAGCGTCGAGCGCGTCGACGTGCGCAGCGACCAGCCGATCCCGACCTCCGGCGACATCTATCTGATCGGCGGCGGCGAGGACCGGCCGCAGCGGCTCGCGGCCGAGCGGCTGCGCCGTGACGGCGGCCTCAACCGGGCCGCCGCCAACGGCGCGATCATCTTCTCGGTGTGCGCCGGCTACCAGATCCTCGGCCACGAGTTCATCAACGACCTCGGCGAGCGCGAGCCCGGCCTCGGCCTGCTCGACGTGACGACGGTCCGTGGCGAGGGCGCGCGCTGCGTCGGCGACGTGCTCGCCGACATCGACCCGCACCTGGGCCTCCCCCAGCTCACCGGGTTCGAGAACCACCAGGGCGTCACCCATCTGGGCCCGACCGCCCGCCCGTTCGCCCGGACCGTGTTCGGCAACGGCAACGGCACCGGCGACGGCACCGAGGGCGCGTACAACGACACCGTCTTCGGCACCTACATGCACGGCCCGGTCATGGCGCGCAACCCGCAGATCGCGGACCTGCTCCTGAAGCTGGCGCTCGACGTGAACGCGCTGCCGCCGACGGACGACCGCTGGTACGAGGCGCTGCGCGCCGAGCGCATCGCGGCGGCGTCGCAGCCCTCCTGACGGGCCGTCGGACGCTGCACCGGGCGGACGTTTCAGACCGTTTCGGACTGCACGTCTGAGCGCGTATACGCACATTGGATTCGTAAGTAAATAGCGTGTCCAATCTGCGGACATCCGGTTCGGCCCCGCCACTTTCCACCGATAGGGTGGCGGGGATCCAGCCGGACGACGTGGTCCGGGAGTCGGCCCACGTTGCAAAGGTTTTTGGGCTATGCGCATTGGTGTGCTCACCTCCGGCGGAGACTGCCCCGGTCTGAACGCCGTCATCCGGTCCGTCGTGCACCGCGCCGTCGTCGACCACGGTGACGAGGTCATCGGCTTCCACGACGGCTGGAAGGGCCTCCTGGAGTGCGACTACCGCAAGCTGGACCTGGAGGCCGTGAACGGCATCCTGGCCCGCGGCGGCACCATCCTCGGCTCCTCCCGGGTCCAGCCGGCCCACCTCGTCGACGGCGTCGAGCGGGCCAGGGGCCATGTGGCCGACCTCGGCCTCGACGCGATCATCCCGATCGGCGGCGAGGGCACCCTGAAGGCGGCGAACCTGCTCTCCGAGGCCGGGCTGCCGATCGTCGGCGTCCCGAAGACCATCGACAACGACATCGCCTCGACCGACGTCACCTTCGGCTTCGACACGGCCGTCACCGTGGCCACCGAGGCCCTGGACCGGCTGAAGACCACCGCCGAGTCCCACCAGCGCGTGCTGATCGTCGAGGTCATGGGCCGGCACACCGGCTGGATCGCGCTCCACTCCGGCATGGCGGCCGGCGCCCACGCCATCGTCGTCCCCGAGCGGCCCTTCGACATCGACGAGCTGACCGCCCGGGTCGGCGCCCGCTTCGAGGACGGCAAGCGCTTCGCGATCGTCGTGGTCGCCGAGGGCGCGAAGCCGCGCGAGGGCGGTTCGATGGTGTTCCACACGGCCGGCACCGACATCTACGGCCACGAGCGCTTCACCGGTGTGGCCAACCAGCTCTCCGTCGAGCTGGAGCGGCGCCTCGGCAAGGAGGCCCGCCCGGTGATCCTCGGCCACGTCCAGCGCGGCGGCACCCCGACCGCGTACGACCGCGTCCTCGCCACCCGCTTCGGCTGGCACGCGGTGGAGGCGGCGCACCGCGGCGAGTTCGGCATGCTGACGGCGCTGCGCGGCACGGAGATCGAGCTGGTGCCGCTGGCCAAGGCCGTGGAGAAGCTGAAGACGGTCCCGGTGGACCGCTACGCCGAGGCCGAGTGCGTCCTGTGACCCGCGCCTGCGCCCACTCCCCCGTATGACACCCGCCCCCGGTCGTGATCGCGACCGGGGGCGGTTCTAGTCTGGTGCGGACAACAAGCGCGAATCGGGCTCCAGGAGTAGACAAATGGATCACAGCGGGCACGGCGGACACGGCATGACCATGGATCTGCCGCCGTTCACGCTGGGGCGGGCCCTGGAGTTCTCCCCCGACCTGTTCTTCCTCGTCGGCTGTGTCGCCGGTCTCGCGCTGTACGGCTGGGGCGTGGCGCGGCTGCGCAGGCGCGGCGACGCGTGGCCGCCGAGCCGGACGGTCTTCTTCGCGGTCGGCGTGCTGACCATCGCGTTCGTCATGTGCACCAAGCTCAACGACTACGGCATGGTCATGTTCAGCGTGCACATGGTGCAGCACATGGTGATCTCCATGCTGTCGCCGATCCTGCTGCTGCTCGGCGCGCCGGTGACGCTGGCGCTGCGGGCGCTGCCGGTGGCGGGCCGGGGCTCGGCCGGTCCGCGCGAGCTGCTCCTGAAGCTGCTGCACAGCCGCTACATGCGGATCGTCACGCATCCGGCGTTCACGATCCCGATGTTCATCGCGAGCCTGTACGCGCTGTACTTCTCGCCGCTGTTCGACTTCCTGATGCAGTCCAAGGCGGGCCACATCGGCATGATGGTCCACTTCCTGATGGTGGGCCTGGTCTTCTTCTGGCCGATCATGGGCGTGGACCCGGGCCCGCACCGGCCGGGTTATGTGATGCGGATGCTGGAGCTGTTCGCGGGCATGCCGTTCCACGCCTTCTTCGGCATCGCGCTGATGATGGCGACGACGCCGATGGTCAGGGCGTACGAGAACCCGCCGGCCTCGCTCGGCATCGACGCGCTGACCGACCAGAACGCGGCGGGCGGCATCGCCTGGGCGTTCAGCGAGATCCCGTCCGTGCTCGTGCTGATCGCGCTGGTCTACCAGTGGTACCACTCCGAGCAGCGGCAGGCGGTCCGCAAGGACCGGGCCGCGGACCGGAACGGCGACAAGGAGCTGGAGGCGTACAACGCCTATCTGGCCTCGCTCCAGACGCGCGGCGGGCAGTAGCCGGTCCGACCGGCGATATCCGGCCATGGGGGCGCACGCCGGAGCGTCCCAGGGCTGGCGCGCGCCCCCTCCGCAGGGTCACGATGGCCTGGTGGAGGAGGGCGGTGCGACGATGTCCGGTCCTACGAAGACGATGGGCGCGATCACTTTCGGTGCCCTGATCGTGATCACCACGTACACGGTGGCGCTCGGCAGCAGCGGCTGGCTGTGGTTCGGCTGGGTGCTGCTCGGCGTGATCACCATCGGCATGGCGGCGGCGGACAGCGGCGAGACGCACGTCCGGCCACCCCGGCACGGCCGCCCGAAGCCCAAGCCCCAGCCGTAGGGCCGGCTCCACCGGAACCCACTCACGCCTTGGTGAAGAGCACCCACACCTGACCGGGCGCGAAGGTCAGCCGCGCACCCGACGGGGTGGTGAAGACCGTGCCGGCGTCGGCGGTCGGGCGGCTCCAGCGGGCCTCGTACACCCGGCCGTCACGCAGCACCTGCGCGGTGCCCTTGCCGACGGTCACGGTGTACGGGGAGACGGCGCCCAGGAAGTCGTGGAAGCGCGAGGACCGCACGGTCACGTGCTGCACCACGACGGTGGCCGGCTTGAGCGGCCCGTCGGAGCGCCCGTCCATGGCCACGTGCCAGGCGTGTTCGGCGGGCGCCCAGGTGAAGGTGTAGCGGGCGGCGGGGAAGCGCACGGTGCGGCTGTTGACCGGGGTGCCGCCACCCGTGGCCGGGCCGAAGCGGAATCCGACGTCCTTGACCTTGCTCGCGTCCGGCGCGGTGGCGAGCGCACGGGCGGGCCGCAGATAGAGGTTGTGCGGGGCGCTGCGGGCGGGGTCGCGCAGGAAGGCGCCGGGGTGGTTGCCCTCGCTGACCAGGTGGAGCGGGGCGGCGCGCAGCAGCGGGGTGAGCTTGGACTGGGCGCCGGAGTAGGCGAGGACCGGGGTGCCGTACTGGCGCAGCAGGGCGAGGTCGGACTCGCGGGCGCTGCGGACCGGGCCGACGCGGGCGGGCAGGTGCGAGGAGTAGACGGCCATGAGCCTGGTCTGGCCGGACTCGACCTGCTCGACGTAGACGAGGTCGGCGGCGTCGAGTCCGGTGTGCGGGCGGGCCGGCGGCACGTTGTCGATCTTGACGGCGAGCACCCGGCCGGGCTTGGCGGGCAGTCCGGTGAGCGGGGAGAGCCCGCTGGGGACCGGCGTGGCGGGTTTCGAGGTGGCGGGCGCGGGCGTGGGCGTCGGGTGCGGCTTCGGCTCCGACGGGCCCGAGCCGGAGCAGCCGTACAGACCGGCGGCCGTCACGGCGCACAGCAGTGCGACGGTGGCGGCTGCGCCGGGACGCCTGTGCCCGCGCGCGCCTGTCATCGGTCCGGCTTCCTCCTCACCAGTGGACCACGCCGACGGCCTTCGTTACAAAGACAGGGAACAGGGGCAAAGGCAGGGAAGGGGGTTGCCGGTGTTCTACTACGTGCTGAAGTACGCCGTGTTCGGTCCGCTGCTCAGGCTGCTGTTCCGGCCGCGGGTGGAGGGTCTGGAGCATGTCCCGAAGGAGGGCGCGGCGATCGTCGCGGGGAATCATCTGTCCTTCTCCGACCACTTCCTGATGCCGGTGATGCTGAGCCGGCGCATCACCTTCCTGGCCAAGCAGGAGTACTTCACGGGCCCGGGCCTCAAGGGCAGGCTGACCGCCGCCTTCTTCCGCAGCGTGGGCCAGATCCCGGTGGACCGCTCGGGCAAGGAGGCGGGGCAGGCGGCGATCCGCGAGGGGCTCGGGGTGCTCGCGAAGGGCGAGCTGCTCGGCATCTATCCGGAGGGGACGCGCTCGCACGACGGGCGGCTCTACAAGGGCAAGGTGGGGGTCGCGGTGATGGCGCTGACGGCCGGGGTGAAGGTGGTGCCGTGCGCGATGGTCGGGACCTTCGAGATCCAGCCGCCGGGCCGGGTGCTGCCGCGGATCCGGCGGGTCACGATCCGCTTCGGTGAGCCGCTGGACTTCTCGCGGTACGCGGGGATGGCGGGCGAGAAGGCGGCGGTGCGAGCCGTCACCGACGAGATCATGTACCGGATCCTGGAGTTGTCCGGGCAGGAGTACGTGGACGAGTACGCGGCCACGGTGAAGGCGGCCGGAACCGGTCAGGCTCCCGGGAAGTTCCCGCAGTCGGAACGCTGAGGGCGAATCCGCGCACGGCGAAAGATCCTGGGCCGCCTCGCCCCGGACCCGTAGCGTCCCTGCCATGACCAAGGGCAACGCATTCGTGCTGGGAGCGACGGGACAGATCGGACGGGCGGCCGTGCGGGCGCTCGTCACGGACGGTTGGGAGGTGACCGCCGCCTCGCACGGCGGAGGGCGGGACGAGCGGTGGCCGGCGGAGGTCCGGTCGGTGGCGGTGGACCGCGACGAGGACGGGGCGCTGGCCCGGGCACTCGGCGCGGGCACGGACGTCCTGGTGGACGTGGTCGCGTACGACGCGGGGCACGGGCGCCAGTTGGCGGGGCTCGCGGACCGGATCGGCTCGGCGGTGGTGATCTCCAGCGGGGCGGTGTACGAGGACGACAAGGGCCGCAGCTTCGACACCCAGGACGAGCCGGACGGCTTCCCCCTGTACCCGCTGCCGATTCCGGAGTCGCAGCCGACGGTGGCGCCGGGCGACAGCACCTACGGCACCCGCAAGGTGGCCCTGGAGCAGGAGCTGCTCGCGCTCGGGGAGCGGCTGCCGACGACGCTGCTGCGCGCGGGCGCGGTGCACGGCCCGTACTGCCGCGGTCCGCGCGAACTGTGGTTCGTCAAGCGGGCGCTCGACGGGCGGCGGGTGCGGGTGCTCGCGTACGGCGGCTCCTCGCGCTTCCACCCGGTGCACGTGGACAACCTGGGCGAGCTCGTGCGGCTCGCGGCGGCGCGGCCCGGCAGCCGGGTGCTCAACGGCGGTGACCCGGAGGCGCCGACGGTGGCGGAGATCGGCGCGGCGATCGACGCCGTGCTCGGCGTGGAGAGCGAGACGGTGCTCGTCGACGGGCCGCCGCCGGTGGGCGAGGTCGGGCAGACGCCGTGGGGCGTGGACCGGCCGGTCGTCTTCGACATGGGCGCGGCGGAGCGGGAGTTGGGGTACCGGCCGGTGGTGTCGTACGTCGACTCGCTGCCCGGGACGGTGGAGTATCTGTCGCGGCAGCTGGCGGGCCGGGACTGGCTGGACGCCTTCCCGAAGCTGGCCAAGTACCAGTCGGACTGGTTCGACTACGCGGCGGAGGACGCCTGGCTGGCCTCGCGCTGACCCGCCGAACGCGGAGGGGCGGCCGCCGTGTGGCGACCGCCCCCCTTGGTGGTGCGGGTGTTACGGGGCGGGCGTGGCGTGCGGCTCGCACGTCACGTCCTGGCTGTCCACCTTGCCGGTGAGCAGGTACGTCTCGACCTTCGGGTTGATGCAGGGGTTCACCAGGCCGGTGACACCGTGCGAACCCGCGTTCTTCTCGGTGATGAGACGCGAGCCCTTGAAGCGCTTGTGCAGCTCGACCGCACCGGCGTACGGCGTCGCCGCGTCACGCTCGGACTGGACGATGAGCACCGGCGGCAGGCCCTTGCCGGTCTTGACCTCGGTCGGCTTCTGCTGCGGCGCGGACCAGGTGGCGCACGGCAGGTTCATCCAGGCGTTCGACCAGGTCATGAACGGGTACTGCTCGTTGAGCCGGGTGTTGTCCCGGTTCCACTTGTTCCAGTTGGTCGGCCACGCGGCGTCGGCGCACTCGACGGCGGTGTAGACGGCGTTGCCGTTCTCCGACGCGATGTTGCCGGCGGTGTCCGTGAGGTCGGCCGAGGCGCCGTCGATCAGCGGCTGCGGGTCACCCGCGGCGTAGGCGCTCCAGGCCTGCGCGACCGGGACCCACGAGGAGTCGTAGTACGGGGCGCTCTGGAAGAAGCCGATGAGCTCGTTCGGGCCGACCTTGCCGCCGAGGGGGCTCTTCTTGGCTGCGGCGCGCAGGGTCACCCACTGCTGCTGCACCTCGTCGTAGGTCTTGCCGAGGTGGAACTTGTCGTCGTGCTGGGCGACCCAGGTCATCCAGTCCTTGAGGCGGCCCTCGAAGGCGATGTCCTGCTCGAGGTTGGCCTTGTACCAGATGTTGCTCTTCGCCGGGTTGACCACGCTGTCGACGATCATGCGGCGCACGTGGTTCGGGTACAGCGTGCCGTAGACGGCGCCGAGGTAGGTGCCGTACGAGACGCCGATGAAGTTGAGCTTCTTCTGGCCGAGCGCGGCCCGGATGACGTCGAGGTCACGGGCGGTGTTGCGCGTCGTCATGTAGGGCAGCATGTCGCCGCTCTTCTCGGCGCAGCCCTTGGCGTAGTCGGCCGCCAGCTTGCGCTGGACGAGCTTGTCCGCCTCGCTGTCCGGGACCGGGTCGAGCTTCGGGCCCTTGACGAACTCGGTCGGGTCGACGCAGGAGATGGGCGCCGAGTGGCCGACGCCGCGCGGGTCGAAGCCCACGAAGTCGTACGCCTTGGCGGTGTTCACCCAGAGCGGGTTCTTGGTCGTGACCCGCTTCGGGAAGCGCAGGCCGGAGCCGCCGGGGCCGCCCGGGTTGTAGAGCAGCGCGCCCTGGTACTCACCGGCGGTGCCGGTGGCCTTGGCGCGGTCGACGGCAAGCTTGATCTTCTTGCCGTGGGGCTTGGCGTAGTCGACCGGAACGGTGACCCAGCCACACTGGATGGGCTGTGCGAAGCCCCAGTCGGCCGGGCAGTCCTGCCAGTCGATGCCGGCCTTGGCGGCCTCGGCGGCGGCGATGGTCGCGCCGCGCGCCTCCTCGTCACGGTCGTGGCCCGTGACGGCTCCGGCCGTCGGAGCCGCGAGCGCGGTCGCCATGAGCGTGCCCGCTATCAGAGTGCCGGCAGAGCCGAGCACTGCTGCTTTTCTCAAGTGGTCCCTCCCCCTCGAAAGGCGCCGCCCCCGTGGCAGCGCCGTGGTGGGCTGTCCGGGGGATCCTTTCGTCAATGGGGCCTCGGGTAAAAGAGCGAACGCGTGTTTCTTTGCCGAACCAATAACCGGTGACTGGTGTACCGCTGAGCGGTGAACGATTCGTCCACCTGCTCAAAGCGGGGCGAGAAGGACCAAAGCCTCGTTCAGCACCCGGCGCAGGGCGAGGGCGTCGGGGGCGACGGCGGTGACGAGGGCGGCGGGGCCGGCGAGCGGGGCGAGGACGGCATGCTCGCCGAGCAGTCTGGTTTCAGCCGGTTTGTCCGCGAACGCGGGGTCGACGACCAGGAGTTGACCGGTCGCGCGGTGCCCGGCGAGGACCGCCGGGCCGTCCCAGCCGGCCGGCGCACCGGGGCCGTGGCCGAGCTCCTGGTCGAAGAGGAGCCGTCCGGCATGGCGCACGGTGAGCCTGCTGACGAGGGTGCCGGGCTGCTCGGCATGCCGGCCGAGGACCTGCTCTTCTCGAAGGACGAGACGGGCACCGGCGGCCAGATCGACCCGGGTGCGCATCCGCAGCACCGATCCGGCGGCGGAGACCAGCTGCTCGGGCAGCCAGCGCAGTTCGGCGTCCGCGCCGACGGTGAGCGCGATGTCGTACGAGGCCGGCGCGCCGCCCCGGCCGGGCAGGGCGACGGTCGCGGCGGCCGAGTCGACCAGGAGCCGCGCCCCGTCCCGTACCTCCGTCTCCAGGCGGAGCCGGTCGCCGCCGAGCGGGGCGCTCATCGCGCCGACCACGGTGACCCGGGTGTACGGGCCCGGGGCGCGGGTGCGGCGCAGCGCGAGCGGGCCGTCGCTCTCCAGGACGGGCAGGGAGCCGTCCGCGCCGGCGACGATCCGCGCGGTCGCGGCGAGGCTCATCCGGTCGGTCATGCGGTCCACGCGGCGAGCTGCTCCCGGACCCAGGCGGCGACGGGGGCGACGCCCTCCTCGGAGCGGAGCGAGGTGAAGGCGACGGGCAGCTCGCCGCGCTGCTCCTTCGCGTCGCGGGCCATCCCGTCCAGGTCGGAGCCGACATGCGGGGCGAGGTCGGTCTTGTTGACGACGAGCAGGTCGGCGGTGGTGACGCCGGGGCCGCCCTTGCGCGGGATGTCGTCGCCGCCGGCGACGTCGATGACGAAGATCTGGGCGTCGACGAGGCCCTTGGAGAAGGTGGCGGTGAGGTTGTCGCCGCCGGACTCGACGAGGACGAGGTCGAGCGGGCCCACCGAGTCCTCCAGGTCCTCCACTGCTTCGAGGTTGGCGGAGATGTCGTCGCGGATCGCGGTGTGCGGGCAGGCGCCGGTCTCGACGGCGGCGATCCGCTCGGGCGGCAGCACGGCCTCGCGGAGCAGGAACTCGGCGTCCTCGCGGGTGTAGATGTCGTTGGTGACGACCGCGAGGGAGAGGGTGTCGCGCAGGGCGCGGCAGAGCGCGGCGACGGTGGCGGTCTTGCCGGAGCCGACGGGCCCGCCGAGGCCGATGCGCAGCGCGCGGCGGCTGCCGTCGGGCCGGTGGGCGTCGGCGGAGACGGCGGAGCCGTGGTCGTGGGAGTGGTCGAGGTGCATGAGGGCTCCTAGCGGACGTGGGGTGTCAGGAGGCGAAGAGGCGGACGGGCCAGGCGGCGTGCTGTTCGGCGGTGAGGTCGAGCAGCGGGGCCGAGGCGGCGGGCAGCGCGTCGACTCCCTCGCGGAGCGCGACGTCGGCGGCTTCGGCGGCGCGGGCCGCGACGTCGGCCATCTCGGGGGCGAGCCGGGCGAGGACGGCGGTGGCCTGGAAGGGGTCGAGGCCGAGCAGCCGCACGACGGCGGTCGCGGGGCCGCTGACCGTCTCGTACGCGACGCAGTGGGCGGCGTCCTCGGGTCCGAGCCCGGCGGCCCGGGCGGCGGTGCCGAGCACGACGGGCTGGTGGGCACCGCGCGGGAACGCGGCGGCGAGCCGGTCGAGTTCGGGGCCCGGCCAGGCGGCGCGGGCCGCCCGCATCATCTGTCTGCCGAGCCGGCGGGCGGCGGCGCGCAGCGCGGGCGAGGGGGTGCGGGCGTCGGCGGCCTCGTCGAGTGCGTACGGGTCGGCGCCGAGGGCCGCGGCGGCGGCGAGAGCGGCCGAGGTGAGGCCGGTGGTGTGGAGCCGGCCGCGGCAGAAGGCCGCCAGGCCGGCGGCGTCGGTGAGCCGGCCCGCCTTGACGGCGGCCTCGGCGCCGCCGGAGTGGGCGTGCCCGCCGGCGGGGAACCGCCCGTCGGCGAGCACGAGGAGTGCGGAACGTGACATCTTCGGCGCTCTGACTCAGAAGAGGAAGTAGCGCTGGGCCATGGGCAGTTCGGCGGCGGGCGCGGGTTCGACCGGTTCGCCGTCGATGGTCACCGAGAAGGTGTCGGCGTCGACCTCGACCCGGGGCAGGGCGTCGTTCTCGCGCATGTCGGCCTTGGTGACCCGCCGGGTGGAGCCGATGGCGGTGAACTCCTTGTGCAGACCGAGCTTCTGCGGCAGGTCGTCCTCGAGTGCCGTCGCGGCGACGAAGTTGACGGAGCCGGCCGCGGCGGCCCGCCCGAGCGCGCCGAACATCGGACGCGGCAGCACCGGCTGCGGGGTGGGGATGGACGCGTTGGCGTCGCCCATCTGCGCGTACGCGATCTGGCCGCCCTTGATGACCATCAGCGGCTTGACGCCGAAGAAGGCGGGCTCCCAGAGCACCAGGTCGGCGAGCTTGCCGGGTTCGACGGAGCCGATGAGGTGGCCCATGCCCTGGGCGACGGCCGGGTTGATCGTGTACTTGGCGACATAGCGCCGGGCCCGGTGGTTGTCGGCGGCGCCGTCGCCGGGCAGCGCGCCGCGCCGCTTCTTCATCACGTGGGCGGTCTGCCAGGTCCGCATGATCACCTCGCCGATGCGGCCCATGGCCTGGGAGTCGGAGGAGATGATCGAGATGGCGCCGAGGTCGTGCAGGACGTCCTCGGCGGCGATCGTCGAGGGGCGGATGCGGGACTCGGCGAAGGCGAGGTCCTCGGGCACGGCCGGGTTGAGGTGGTGGCAGACCATCAGCATGTCGAGGTGTTCCTCGATGGTGTTGACGGTGTGCGGCCGGGTGGGGTTGGTCGAGCTGGGCAGCACGTACGGCTCGGAGACGACGGTGATGATGTCGGGCGCGTGCCCGCCGCCGGCGCCCTCGGTGTGGTACGCGTGGATGGTGCGGCCGGCGATGGCGGCGAGGGTGTCGCCGACGAAGCCCGCCTCGTTCAGGGTGTCGGTGTGGATGGCGAGCTGGGCGCCCGTCTCGTCGCAGACGCTGAGACAGGCGTCGATGACGGCCGGGGTGGCGCCCCAGTCCTCGTGGATCTTGAACCCGAGGGCGCCGCCGCGCAGTTGGGAGTGCATGGCCTCCCGGGACATCGTGTTGCCCTTGCCGAGCAGGCCGATGTTGACCGGAAAGGTGTCCAGGGCCTCGAACATCCGGGCCATGTGCCAGGGGCCGGGGGTGATGGTGGTGGCCTTGGTGCCCTCGGCGGGGCCGGTGCCGCCGCCGACGAGGGTGGTGACGCCGGTGGCGAGGGCCTGTTCGACGACGGTCGGCGAGATGAAGTGGACGTGGGTGTCGACGGCGCCGGCGGTGACGATCCGGCCGTTGCCGACGATCACCTCGGTCTCCGGGCCGATGACCAGGTCGGGGTGGACCCCGTCCATGGTGTCGGGGTTGCCGGCCTTGCCGAGCGCGGTGATGCGGCCGTCGCGGATGCCGAGGTCGGCCTTGACGATGCCCCAGTGGTCGATGACCACGACGCCGGTGATCACGGTGTCGGGGGCGCCCTCGGCGCGGGTGGTGCGGGCCTGGCCCATGGACTCGCGGATGACCTTGCCGCCGCCGAAGACGGCCTCCTCGCCGGCCCGGCCGGGGCCGCCGGAGCGGTCCTCCTCGATCTGGACGAGCAGGTCGGTGTCGGCGAGCCGGATGCGGTCGCCGGTGGTGGGGCCGAACAGGTCGGCGTAGACGGCGCGGTGCAGCTCAGGCACGTTCGCCTCCCTTGGTCTCGGCGTTGTCGAGGGCTCCGGCGGTCTCGCCGCGCAGGCCGGGCACGATCCGGCGGCCGGCGATCGGCACCAGCTCGACCTCGACGGGGATGCCGGGCTCGAAGCGGACGGCGGTGCCGGCGGCGATGTTCAGACGCAGACCGCGCGCGGCGGCGCGGTCGAAGTCGAGACCGGGGTTGGCCTCGGCGAAGTGGTAGTGGGAGCCGACCTGGACAGGCCGGTCGGCGGCGTTCAGGACGGTGAGGCGGGTGACGGGGCGGCCCTCGTTCAGGGGCACGGGCCCGTCCGCGTACAGGATCTCTCCGGGGATCATCGGTCGCACCCGCCCTCAGACGATCGGGTCGTGGACGGTGACGAGCTTGGTGCCGTCCGGGAAGGTGGCCTCGACCTGGACGTCGTGGATCATCTCGGGGATGCCGTCCATGACCTCGTCGCGGCTGAGCACCTTGCGCCCGGTGGCCATCAGCTCGGCGACGGTCCGGCCGTCCCGGGCGCCTTCGAGCACATGGACGGTGATGAGGGCGACGGCCTCGGGGTGGTTGAGCTTCACTCCGCGCGCCCGGCGCTTCTCGGCCACGTCGGCCGCGACATGGATGAGCAGGCGCTCCTGCTCGTGGGGGCTGAGTTGCACGCTTCCACCTCACTGTCTCGCCGGGTTGCCCCGGACAGCGACGGACCCTACCGATCTTCAACACACTGTTGAACTGCGGTGATGGGCCGCCCGGTCAGACATTGCACGTTAGGGCGGAAGTTTTTCCGGCTGGTTAACCGGTGCTTTGCGCGTTCATGGCAAACGTCGATATTCAGCCGTTCGGACGCCCGGGCTCCTGATGGTGGGCCGCGATGCCGAACCGGCGCCGTTCGCCCGGAGCGGACGGAAGGTTCCCGAGCTCGGCGACCGAGCTGATCACCGACTCCTCGGCCGGCTGCTCCGCCTCCTCGAGTCGCGCCAGGTCGGCGGCGGAGACGAGGGCGACGAGCGGCTTCCCGTGGCGGGTCACGACCACCCGTTCGTTGCCGTATACGACGCGGTTGATCAGATCCGCGAGCTCTGCGCGCGCTTGCGTCACCGGAATCTCATAGGCCATGCTCCTCATCTTACGGTCTGTACGTCCTGTACATTTTTTACAGACGACAGGGCCGCGGAAGCGGCCCGCAGCAAGGAGGAGGAGCGCCATGCGACAACTGCTTCCGGAGTTCACCGAGCGCACGGCCTTCGGGACCCGCACCCTCGACCCGTACGCGAAGCTGCTCGACGAGCGGATCGTCTTCCTGGGCACGCCGGTCGACGAGATCGCGGCGGGCGACGTGATCGCCCAGTTCCTGCACCTCGACTACGCGTCCCCGGGGCAGCTGATCAGCCTCTACATCAACTCCCCCGGCGGCTCCATCAGCGCCATGACCTCGATCTACGACACGATCGGCACGGTCTCGTGCGAGGTGGAGACCATCTGCCTCGGCCAGGCCGTCGGGCCGGCCGCGGTGCTGCTCGCGGCGGGCTCGCCGGGGCACCGGCTCGCACTGCCGGGCTCACGGATCGTCCTTCAGCAGCCCTCGCTCGACGAGCCGTTGCAGGGACAGCCCAGCGATCTGGACGTCCACGCCCGCGAATTGCTGCGGCAGCGGGAGCTGATCTCCGGGATGCTCGCCGAACACACCGGCCAGGAGCGGGGCCGGATCGACTCCGACCTCGACCGGACGACCGTGTTCGACGCTGCGGGCGCCCTCGCGTACGGCCTGGTGGACCACGTGGTCCGCAGCCGCCGCGACGGCGGGACCGCCGGCGCCGGGCGGGTGTGAGCCGGCCATGGTCCCGGAACTGCCGCCGCTGCCCGCGCTCACCCGCGCCGAGGGCGAGTTCGTCGACGCGTACCTCGAAGTCGTCGATCTGCTCGGCCGGATCAATCCATCCAGGACCTCGCATACCTATGGGGCGCTACGGGCCGCCCAGGCGCTGGTCGGGCGGGCGACGGCGCTGCGCGAGGCGCTGACGCTCATGCACGCGCGGGGCGAGAGCGAGGTGCACGCGGACACATTGGCCCGCGCGCTGCGAGTGTTGGACGGAGAGCGCCGCGCGGCCCGCGTCACCATGCCCCGGCAACAGGTGAGTTGACACGAGGGCGTGTCGTGTCGAGGTCCACTCGGGCCAGCGGAACGCCGGAATCGGTCCTCCTTTCGGCGTAGTCGACGTATCGACATAGAGCTCAGCTATCTTGCGCAACGGGTGTACACATCTGGCGGAATCGGGCGTTCCACCCCTGGTGGCGGACTCGTCGCGCAAACCTCGGACGATCACCAAACCTGACTGTCCACCCGAATGGATCAGTCGTGAGGAGCCTCACATATCGCCGTTTCCACTCGGATTTCGGCGCCGGCGTGGGTCAAGATCCCTGTCGACGACAAGCCCCCGCCACCCGAGGCGGGGCGGTCCGGGCGGACGCCGAGTCCTGCCGCCGTCCCGGATGTCTGGTCGACAGGAGTGGATCGGCAGGAGTGGAGGACCCGAGCAACACGGGACGTCCGAGCGATCGGAGCCGTCCCTCGGGGTGAAGCCGCAGCCGCGGCCGGGCATCTTCGCCTGCCCGAACCCGACAGGTCATCCTTCACAGGCGGCTGACGAAGGGTTGCGCATGACTGCGCAGATTCATGTCCCGTCCCTGCTGTCCCGGGCCGGAGCCGTCTCGGCTCTCACCCTCGCCGCCGTCGGCGGCACGCTGCTCGCACCAGGAGCGGCGCCGGAGGCCCAGGCCGCGAGCTCGTACGCCAACACGGCACTGAGCGTCGCCGCCTCGAAGAAGGGATCGCCCTACCGGTACGGCGCATCAGGCCCCACCAGGTTCGACTGCTCGGGTCTCACGCTCTACTCGTACAAGAGGGCGGGCAAGACGCTGCCCCGCACCGCGCAGCAGCAGTACAACACCACACGCCACATCTCGGCGGCGAGCCGCCAGAAGGGGGACCTGGTCTTCTTCCACTCCGGTGGAAGGGTGTACCACGTCGGGATCTACGCGGGTAACAACGCGATCTGGCACTCGCCGAAGACCGGCTCATGGGTGAAGCTCGACCGGATCTGGACCTCGAAGGTCTCCTACGGCCGGGTCCGCTGACCCGTCGCACGGCACCAGGCGGCCAATCTTCCGGCCATCCGGTCAGCGGGTTGGCCGGTCGGCCGGTCAGCCGGGGACCGCCGCCGGCCAGGGCAGCTCGATCCACACGGTCTTGCCGCCCTCGGCCGTCGGCGTCACCGACAGCCGGCCGCCCGCCTCGACGGTCAGCGAGCGGATGATCATCATGCCGCGGCCGTTGTCCTGCTGGACGGCCGCCGGCAGGCGCCTCGGCCAGCGGGGGTGGCTGTCCGTCACCCCGATGCGCAGCCGCTCGTCCCGCTCCAGACGGACGTCGATCGTGAAGGTGGGCGACTGCCCGAAGGTGTGCTGGACGGCGTTGGTCGCCAGCTCGGAGACGATGAGCCGGACCGCGTCGGCCGTGTCGGCGTGGCCCGCGGGGTCTCCGACGTCACCGAGCCCCCAGGAGGCGAGCACCTCGGCGACGTACCTCCGCGCGGCGGGGACCGATGCGGGGTCGCTCGGCAGCGTGACGGTTGCTTCCTGCTGGTCTGCCATGGCGACGCTGTCCCTTTCCCCTCCGGGCCCGGCCCGGGTTGCGCTTCGCGTCAGACTGCCACCGATCGTGCGGCCCTGGGCGGCGATCGACCAAGTTATACGGATATCTGTCGCCCGAAGCGGTGAACCGTGCGACGGGCGACCCGACAGCCGCGGGACATCCCCTATGCGCCCCGCGCGCCCGGCGGAGCCGTCCGCACGATCGTGGTCACCGCGCGCTCGATCTCGGCGTCGGTGAGGTCCGCGCGGGCGGTCAGCCGGAGCCGGGAGATGCCGTCGGGGACGGACGGCGGGCGGAAGCAGCCGGCGGAGAGACCGAGTTCGCGGCAGGCGGCGGCCCAGCCGAGGGCCTCGTTCGGGCCGGGCGCACGGACCGAGACCACGGCGGCGTCGGGGTGGGCGGCGGTGAGGCCGGCCTCGGTGAGCAGCCGGTGCAGGGTGGTCGCGACCGTACGGGCCCGGGCCGCGAGCCCCGGATCGGCGGCGATCAGCCGCAGCGCGGCCAGCGCGCCGCCCGCCGCGGCCGGGGCGAGGCCGGTGTCGAAGATGAAGGTGCGGGCCGCGTTGACCAGGTGCTCGATCACCCGGGCCGGGCCGAGCACCGCACCGCCCTGGCTGCCCAGCGACTTGGACAGCGTCAGCGTCGCCACCACGTCCGGCGCGCCCGCGAGCCCCGCCGCGTGCAGCGCCCCGCGCCCTCCGTCGCCGAGGACGCCGAAGCCGTGCGCGTCGTCCACGACCAGGCCCGCGCCGTGCTCCCGGCAGGCCGCCGCGAGCTCCGTGAGCGGCGCCCGGTCGCCGTCCACCGAGAAGACGGAGTCGCTGACCGCGAGGGCCCGGCGGCCCGGGTGCGCCGCGAGCGTCTTCGCGACGGCCTCCGGGTCGGCGTGCGGCACCACCGCGGTCGCGGCGCGCGCGAGCCGGCAGCCGTCGACGATGGAGGCGTGGTTGGCGGCGTCGGAGACGATCAGCCCGTCCCGGTCGGACAGCGCGGTGAGCGCGGCCAGGTTGGCGGCGTAGCCGGAGGAGAAGACGAGCGCCGCCTCGAATCCGCAGAAGTCGGCGAGTTCGCGTTCCAGGCGGGCGTGCAGCCGGGTCGAGCCGGTGACGAGCCGGGAGCCGGTGGCGCCCGCGCCCCAGCGGAGCGCCGCCTCGGCCGCCGCCCCGGTGACCTCCGGGTGGCGGGTCAGGCCCAGGTAGTCGTTGCTCGCGAGGTCGAGCAGCTCCGACTCGGCGGCCCGGGGCCGCAGCGTCCGTACGAGACCGGCCTGTGCGCGCTGCCGCGCGGCGGCCTCGGTCCAGTCGAAGGCGGACGGGCGCGGGGCCGGCGCCTCCCCGGAGGCCGGCGGGTCCACGGCGTACGACGGCATGGCAGATCCTTTTGTAGGCAGCGCACAGACCCTAACCGGCTGCGGCCGAGGTCAGGGTGTGGTCATACACACACCTCAAACGGGGCCGTTTGTTCAGTTCCTCCTTGGCCGCGAGGCGTGCCGTAGGCCAGGATCAGCCCTTATGGACCTGCTGAACACGCTGGTGGAGAAGGGGCTGCGGCGCGAGACGCCGACCCGCGAAGAAGCGCTCGCCGTGCTGGCGACCTCCGACGACGAACTGCTCGATGTGGTGGCCGCGGCCGGCAAGGTGCGCCGCCAGTGGTTCGGGCGCCGGGTGAAGCTCAACTACCTCGTCAACCTGAAGTCCGGGCTCTGCCCCGAGGACTGCTCCTACTGCTCGCAGCGTCTCGGCTCCAAGGCCGAGATCCTCAAGTACACGTGGCTGAAGCCCGAGGAGGCGTCGCAGGCCGCCGCGGCCGGTGTGGCCGGCGGCGCCAAGCGGGTCTGCCTGGTGGCGAGCGGCCGCGGCCCGACGGACCGGGACGTCGACCGGGTCGGCAAGACCATCGAGGCGATCAAGGAGCAGAACGAGGGCGTGGAGGTCTGCGCCTGCCTCGGTCTGCTCTCCGACGGCCAGGCCGAGCGGCTGAAGGCGGCCGGCGCCGACGCGTACAACCACAACCTCAACACGTCCGAGGGGACGTACGGGGACATCGCGACCACCCACACCTACGCGGACCGCGTGGACACCGTGACGAAGGCGCACGCCGCCGGTCTGTCCGCCTGCTCCGGTCTGATCGCGGGCATGGGCGAGAGCGACGAGGACCTCGTCGACGTCGTCTTCGCGCTGCGCGAGCTGGACTCCGACTCGGTGCCGGTCAACTTCCTCATCCCCTTCGAGGGCACGCCGCTCGCCAAGGAGTGGAACCTCACCCCGCAGCGCGCGCTGCGGATCCTGGCGATGGTGCGGTTCGTCTGTCCGGACGTCGAGGTCCGGATCGCGGGCGGCCGCGAGGTGCACCTGCGCACGATGCAGCCGCTGGCGCTGCACATCGCCAACTCGATCTTCCTCGGCGACTACCTGACGAGCGAGGGCCAGGCCGGCCAGGCCGACCTGGACATGATCGCCGACGCGGGCTTCGAGGTGGAGGGCGCGGGCACGACGACGCTGCCGGCGCACCGCGCGGACGTCGCGGCGGCCAGGGCGGGCGGGTGCGGCTCGCACGCGGAGGCCGCCGGCGGCTGCGGCTCGCACGAGGCGGCGGAGGGCGCGGGCTGCGGCTCGCACGCCGAGGCCGGTGGCGGCTGCGGGCCGTGCGGCGGTCACGCGCAGGCGGCCCCCTCGGCCGATCCCGCCGCCGAGCCCGCCGGCGAGGTGCCGGGTGCGCGTCCCGACCTCGTGGCGGTGCGCCGCCGCGGTGCCGGTACGGAGCTCGCCCCGAATGCGTAACGACGAGCTGCTCGCCCTGGACCGGGCGCACGTGTGGCATCCGTACGCGCCCATGCCGGGACGTACGGATCCACTGGTCATCGAGTCCGCGTCGGGTGTCCGGCTCCGCCTCGCCGAACCGGTGCACGGCCAGGCCGAGTTGATCGACGGCATGTCCTCGTGGTGGTCGGCGCTCCACGGCTACAACCACCCCGTCCTCAACGAGGCGGCGCACGGCCAGCTGGACCGGATGAGCCATGTCATGTTCGGCGGGCTCACCCACGAGCCGGCCGTGCGGCTCGCCACGCGCCTGGTCGAGATCACCCCGGAGCCTCTCCAGCACGTCTTCCTCAGCGACTCCGGCTCGGTCTCCGTCGAGGTCGCGGCCAAGATGTGTCTGCAGTACTGGCGCTCGGTGGGCCGGCCCGGCAAGCAGCTCCTGATGACCTGGCGCGGCGGGTACCACGGGGACACCTGGCAGCCGATGTCTCTGTGCGACCCCGAGGGCGGGATGCACGAGCTGTGGTCGGGCGTGCTCCAGCGCCAGGTCTTCGTCGACGCGCCGCCGGTCACGTACGAGGAGTCGTACGCCCGGATGCTGCGGGAGCAGATCGCTCTCCACGCGGACGAGGTCGCCGCGGTGATCGTGGAGCCGGTGGTGCAGAACGCGGGCGGGATGCGGTTCCACCCGCCCGAGTACCTGCGCGTCCTCCGCGAGGCGTGCGACGAACACGGGGTCCTCCTGATCTTCGACGAGATCGCGACCGGCTTCGGCCGTACGGGCACGCTGTTCGGCGCCGACCAGGCCGGCATCTCGCCCGATGTGATGTGCGTGGGCAAGGCGCTGACGGGCGGTTACCTGTCGATGGCGGCCACGCTCTGCACGACGGAGATCGCGGAGGGCATCTCGCGCGGCGAGGTTCCCGTTCTGGCGCACGGGCCGACCTTCATGGGCAATCCGCTGGCCTCGGCGGTGGCCTGCGCTTCGATCGACCTGCTGATGTCCCAGGACTGGGCGCTGGAGGTCAAGCGCATCGAGACGGGACTCCGCGAGGGGCTCGCCCCGGCCGCGGAACTCCCCGGTGTGCGCGAGGTGCGGGTGCTCGGCGCCATCGGCGTCGTCCAGCTCGACCACGACGTCGACATGGCGGCGGCCACGGAGGCAGCGGTCCGGGCGGGCGTGTGGCTGCGCCCGTTCCGCGACCTGATCTACACGATGCCGCCGTACGTGACGGGCGACGAGGACCTGGCCCGCATCTGCGCGGCGGTACGCGAGGCGGCGCGGGCGGGCTGAGCGGCCGCAAGGCTCCGGCCGTGCGGGGCTCTCGTCCCGCACGGCCCGGCCCGTCCACGCCCCCGCTCACCCCTTACGGACAAAGGACATTCCCATGAGCATCATCGTCATCACCGGCACCAACACCGAGGTCGGCAAGACCGTCGTGACCGCCGCTGTCGCCGCCACCGCCACCTCCGCCGGGCGTTCCGTCGCCGTCCTCAAGCCCGCTCAGACCGGTGTCGCGCCCGGCGAGCCCGGCGACGCCGACGACGTCGCGCGTCTCTCCGGCGCCGTGACCATCGCTGAACTCGCTCGTTTCCCCGAGCCGTTGGCGCCGGGGACGGCGGCTCGGCGGGCCGGCATGGCGCCGGTGCGGCCGGCCGAGGTCGCCGACGCCGCACGCAAGCTGGCCGAGGAGCACGACCTGGTCCTCGTCGAGGGCGCGGGCGGGCTCCTGGTGCGGTTCGACGAGGAGGGCGGGACGCTCGCCGACGCGGCCGGGCTGCTCGGCGCGCCGGTGCTCGTCGTCGCACAGGCGGGGCTCGGGACGCTCAACATCGCCGAGCTGACGGCGGAGGCGCTGCGGGCGCGCGGGATCGAGCAGCTGGGCGTGGTCGTGGGCAGCTGGCCCGAGGAGCCGGGGCTCGCGGAGCGGTGCAATCTGACGGATCTGCCGGAGGTGGCGGGCGCGCCGCTGCTCGGCGTGGTGCCGGCGGGCGTGGGCGCGCTGTCCCCGGAGGCGTTCCGGGCGGCCGCGCCGACCTGGCTGGCGCCCGCGCTCGGCGGCACCCGGGAAGCCTGACCACTCCCGCACTCGTACGCTGGCGCCATGCGCGCTCGTGTTCAGGAGATCGTCTTCGACTGCGCCGCCCCGGCCGCCCTCGCGCGGTTCTGGGCGGCGCTTCTCGGCGGTTCGCCGGTCGACCGGAGCCCGGACTGGTCGTACGTGGACCCGCCCGGGTTCGTGCGGATCGCGTTCCAGCGGGTGCCGGAGGGCAAAGCCGCGAAGAACCGCGTCCATCTGGACGTGGAGGTGGCCGACCCGGACGCGGCGGCCACGGAGGTACTGCCGCTGGGCGCGCGGCGCTCGGGCGGGATCGTGACCGACGAGCAGGGGTCGTTCCAGGTCATGCACGATCCGGAGGGCAACGAGTTCTGCTTCGTGACGGGCTAGGTCCACGGGGTAGGTTCGTACGGCAGGTATCGTCAACAAGGGGGTCTCACCGTGGTGTTACCGTTCCGATTCGCCGTCAACATGCTGGAGCAGAGCGCCACGGGCAACGAGTGGCGGGCCCGCTGCGCCCGCGCGGAGGAGCTCGGCTACGACCTGATCCTGGTCGCCGACCACCTCGGCATGCCCGCCCCGTTCCCCTCCCTGGTGGCGGCCGCGCAGGCCACCACCCGCACCCGGGTGGGCACCTTCGTGCTCAACTCGGGCTTCTGGAACCCGGCGTTGCTGGCCCGCGAGGTGGCGACGACGGCCGCGCTGACCGACGGCCGGCTCGAACTCGGCCTCGGCACCGGCTATATGCCGTCGGAGCACGAGCAGGCGGGCATCCCGTTCCTGCCGCCGCGCGAGCGCGTCGACCATCTCACCCGTACCGTCGAGGAGTTGAAGGACGAGCCGTCCGGCGTGCCGCTCCTGATCGGCGGGAACGGCAACCGGGTGCTGCGGCTCGCCGCCCGGCACGCCGACGTGATGGCCTTCTCCGGCGGCCGCTTCGACGGCGACACGCCCACCGTGCTCACGGCCGAGGAGCTGGCGGCGCGCGTCGAGGCCTACGCGGGCTTCGAGAAGGAGGCCGGCCGGGAGGTGCCCGCGGAGCGCAATCTGCTGATCCAGCGCGTCGTGGTGACCGACGACCGGGCCGCGGCGGCCGCCGACTTCCTCCCGCACGTCCCGTACCTCACCCAGGAGCAGGTCCTCGACCTGCCGATCCTCGCGGCCGGCACGGTCCGGGAGATCGCCGACCGGCTGCTGGGCCTGCGCGAGCGGCTCGGCATCTCGTACTTCACCGTGCTCGACCACTCGATGGAGGAGTTCGGCCCGGTGATCGCGGAGCTGCGCGGCGCGTAGCGCGTCCCGTCAGGCGAAACAGGGTCGACAAGCAGAGCCGGCCGGTAGTGGGATGGCCGCCATGGACGATCTTCGGATACGGGCCGCGGTCGCGGCCGACATCGACGCCGTGCTCGCCTTCTGGCAGGCCGCGGCCGAGGGCACGAGCATCAGCGACGACCGGGCCGGGGTGGCCCGGCTCGTCGACCGCGACCCGGAGGCCCTGCTGCTCGCGGAGCGGGGCGGCGAGCTGGTCGGCACGGTCATCGCCGGCTTCGACGGCTGGCGCTGTCATCTCTACCGGCTCGCCGTCCGTCCGGACCATCGCCGTCGCGGTATCGGCGGCGCGCTGCTCGCGGCCGCCGAGGAGCGTTTCGTACGGCTCGGGGGCCGGCGCGCGGACGCGATGGTGCTCGACCGGAACGACCTCGGGCAGGCGGCGTGGCGGGCGGCGGCGTACGGCCCCGAGGAGCAGTGGACGCGCTGGGTGAAGCCGCTGCCGGCCCCCACCGCCTGAGCACTTTGCCGATCCTTTACCATGGAGGGGCAGAACCGATCCTCCTACCGAAAGGTGTGAGCGTCCGCCCATGGGCGAGCCTCCCAGTAGCCGTACCGCCGGCCGACATCGCGCGGTCCTCCCTCCCCTGACTGATCATGGGATGCGTCGAGGGACGGAGGTGAAGGACCGATGACCGAGGTACTGCTGCTCGTCGTGGCGCTGCTCCTCGCCCTCGCCTGCGGTGCGTTCGTCGCGGCCGAGTTCTCGCTGACGACCGTCGAGCGCGGCGAGCTCGAAGCCGCCGCCGAGCGAGGTGAGCGGGGCGCCGCCGGCGCCCTGAAGGCCGTCAGGTCGCTCACCCTCCAGCTCTCCGGCGCCCAGCTCGGCATCACCGTCACCAATCTGGTCGTCGGCATGCTCTCCGAGCCCTCGATCTCGAAGCTGATCCGCGGCCCGATCGAGGACCTCGGCCTGTCCGAGTCGGTCGCCTCCTCGGTGGCCCTGGTGCTCGGCACCGCGCTGTCGACGATCGTCCTGATGGTCGTCGGCGAGCTGGTCCCCAAGAACTGGGCGATCTCCTCACCGCTCGCCGTCGCCAAGGTGGTGGGCACCCCGCAGAGGATCTTCACCGCCGCTTTCAAGCCGCTGATCAGCCATCTCAACAACACCGCCAACCGGTCCGTGCGCCGGCTCGGCCTGGAGCCCACCGAGGAGCTGGCCTCCGCCCGCTCCCCGCAGGAGCTGGTCGCCCTGGCCCGCCACTCCGCCAAGGAGGGCGCCCTGGAGGCCGACACCGCCGAGCTGTTCGTGCGCACCCTCAACCTGGCCGAGCTGACCGCGGAGAACGTGATGACCCCGCGCGTCCAGCTCACCGCCCTCGAGGTGCACGCCACCGCCGAGGACGTCGCCAACGCGACCCGCGCGACCGGCCTGAGCCGCTTCCCCGTCTACCGCGGCAACCTGGACACGATCGTCGGCATCGCGCACATCAAGGACGTGCTCGCGATACCGGCCGAGGAGCGCCACCGCCGCCCGGTCGGCGACGTGCTGCGCGAGCCGCTGCTCGTGCCCGAGAGCCTCACCGTGGACAAGCTGCTCGACCGGCTGTCCGGCCGGCAGACCATGGCCGTCGTCATCGACGAGTACGGCGGCACGGCCGGCGTCGTCACCCTGGAGGACATCGTCGAGGAGGTCGTCGGCGAGGTGCGCGACGAGCACGACCCGCACGAGACGCCCGACCTCGCCCCCGCGGGCGAGGACGCCGACGGCCGCACGCTGTGGTCGGCGGACGGCGCTGCCCGCACCGACCAGCTGGCGGCCATCGGCCTGCGGCTGCCGGAGGGCCCGTACGAGACCCTGGCGGGCGTGCTCGCCACCGAACTCGGCCGGATCCCGGCCAACGGCGACAGCGTGGAGCTGGCCGGGTGGCGGCTCGACGTCGTGGACGCGTCCGGGCGGCGGGCGGCCCGGGTGCTGCTGCACGCCCCGCTCCGCCGCACCGGCAACCCGGACGAGGAGGCCGGCCGATGACCGTCATCCAGCTCCTCGTCGGTCTGCTGACGCTCGTCGTCAACGCCTTCTTCGTCGGCGCCGAGTTCGCCCTGATCTCCGTGCGCCGCAGCCAGATCGAACCGCTCGCGGACGCCGGCAACCGGCGGGCCCGCAGTGTCATCTGGGGCCTCGAACACGTCTCCGCGCTGCTCGCGGCCGCCCAGCTCGGCATCACGCTGTGCACCCTGGTGCTCGGCATCGTGGCCGAGCCGGCCATCGCACACCTGCTCGAACCGGTCTTCGACGCCGTCGGCGTGTCGGAGAGCCTGGTGCACCCGGTGTCGTTCGTGATCGCCCTCGCCGTCGCCACGTATCTGCACATGCTGCTCGGCGAGATGGTCCCGAAGAACATCGCCCTCGCCGAGCCGAGCAGGACCGCGCTGGCGCTGGGCCCGCCGCTGGTGACGCTGGCGCGCGCGCTGCGCCCGGTGATCTTCGCGGTGAACGCCTTCGCCAACGGGATCCTGAAGCTGCTGCGGGTCGAGGTGAAGGGCGAGGTCGCGGCCACCTTCTCGGACGACGAGCTGGCCCGGATGGTCACCGACGCCGGTCACGCCGGACTGCTCGACGACCGGGCCGCCGAGCGGCTGCACGACGCCCTGGAGCTGGGCCGCCGCCCGGTGCGGGACGTCGTGATGCCGGTGGAGAAGGTCGTGCAGGCGCAGGTGGGCACGACCCCGGAGGAACTGGAGGCGCTCGCCGCGCGGTCCGGGTTCTCCCGCTTCCCGGTCGTCGACGAGGGCCGCCGGATCCTCGGCTATCTGCACGTCAAGGACGCCCTGGACGTCACCCCGCGCGACCAGCCGTTCCCGGTGTCGGCGATGCGGCCGATCGCCCGGGTGCGGGCGGCGACCCCGCTGGACGACGTCCTGACGGCGATGCGGCGCAGCCGCACCCATCTCGCCGCCGTCACCGACGGGGACGAGGACGGCAGGCTGACCGGCCTGGTGACGATGGAGGACGTGCTGCGGGAACTGGTGGGCCGCCCCTCGGCCCCGTAAGGCCGCTGCGCCCCGCAAGACCGCTGCGCCCCGCTCCGCTGCGAGAAGGGCCCGGGAGAGATCCCGGGCCCTTCGGCGTGCTCCGGGCGCTTCTGCGTCCCGGAGCGCGGTCGCGGGCCGCCCCCCGGGCAGCGGCCCGCGCCCCGTCCATACCGCGCGGTACGATCGCTGGGCCATGGAGATGAATGCCACCTACACCAGTCTGGTCGCCGTGGGCGACAGCTTCACCGAGGGCATGTCGGACCTGAAGCCCGACGGTTCCTACGGGGGCTGGGCCGACCTGCTCGCCGGGCGGCTCGCCGCTCGGACGCCCGGCTTCCGGTACGCCAACCTCGCCGTGCGGGGCAAGCTCATCGGCCAGATCGTCGACGAGCAAGTGGAGGCGGCGGCGGCCATGAAGGCGGACGTCGTCACGCTCGTCGGCGGGCTCAACGACACCCTGCGCCCCAAGTGCGACATGGGCCGCGTGCGCGGTCTGCTCGGCGAGGCCGTCGAGCGGCTCGCCCCGTCCTGCGGGCAGCTGGTCCTGATGCGCAGCCCCGGCCGCAACGGCCCGGTCATGGAGCGCTTCCGGCCCCGCATGGAGGAGCTCTTCGCGTACGTGGACGAGCTCGCCGCCCGGCACGGCGCCCTGGTCGTCGACCTGTACGGCGCTCCCGCGCTCGGCGACCCGCGCATGTGGGACGTGGACCGGCTCCATCTGACCGGCGAGGGGCACCGGCGGGTGGCCGAGGCCGTGTGGCAGACCCTGGGCCTGCCGGCCGAGGACGACTGGCGCTCCCCGCTCCCCCCGTCCGAGCGCGCGGGCTGGCTGGACCGGCGGGTGGCCGACGCCCGCTTCGCGAAGGAGCATCTGGGACCATGGATCGGCCGCCGGCTCACCGGCCGCTCCTCGGGCGACGGACGCCCGCCGAAGCGCCCGGAGCTGCTGCCGTACGAGGGCCCGGCGGTCTGACGGCCTGCCGGGCGCCCGCCCGGCGCGACGCGCCGGCCGGTCCGACCGGTCCCGTGGCGTCGACGTGACGCCCGTCTCGTAGCAAGCTCCAGCCCGGACCGCGGCGCTGGCCTGCAGAAATCGCCAGTAGAATCTGGACACGTGACAGCTGTGACTGCGAAGCCCCGCATCCCCAACGTCCTGGCCGGCCGCTACGCCTCCGCGGAGCTCGCCGTCCTCTGGTCCCCCGAGCAGAAGGTGAAGCTGGAGCGCCGGCTGTGGCTCGCCGTGCTGCGTGCCCAGAAGGACCTCGGGATCGAGGTGCCGGACGCGGCGCTCGCCGACTACGAGCGCGTGCTCGACGACGTCGACCTGGCGTCGATCGCCGAGCGCGAGAAGGTCACCCGGCACGACGTGAAGGCCCGGATCGAGGAGTTCAACGCCCTCGCCGGCCACGAGCACGTCCACAAGGGCATGACCTCCCGCGACCTCACCGAGAACGTCGAGCAGCTGCAGATCCGGCTCTCCCTGGAGCTCATGCGCGACCGCACGGTCGCCGTCCTCGCCCGCCTCGGCAAGCTGTCCGCCGAGTACGGCGAGCTGGTCATGGCCGGCCGCTCGCACAACGTGGCCGCCCAGGCCACCACCCTCGGCAAGCGCTTCGCGACCGCCGCCGACGAGCTGCTCGTGGCGTACGGACGCCTGGAGGAGCTGCTCGGCCGCTACCCGCTGCGCGGCATCAAGGGCCCGGTCGGCACGGCCCAGGACATGCTGGACCTGCTCGGCGGCGACGCCGGCAAGCTGGCCGACCTGGAGCAGCGGATCGCCGCGCACCTCGGCTTCGCGCACGCCTTCACCTCGGTCGGCCAGGTCTACCCGCGCTCGCTCGACTACGACGTGGTCACCGCCCTGGTGCAGCTGGCCGCCGCCCCGTCGTCGATCGCCAAGACGATCCGCCTGATGGCCGGCCACGAGCTGGTCACGGAGGGCTTCAAGCCCGGCCAGGTCGGCTCCTCCGCGATGCCGCACAAGATGAACACCCGCTCCTGCGAGCGCGTCAACGGCCTCATGGTCATCCTGCGCGGCTACGCGTCGATGACCGGCGAGCTGTCGGGCGACCAGTGGAACGAGGGCGACGTCTCCTGCTCCGTGGTGCGCCGGGTGGCCCTGCCGGACGCGTTCTTCGCGCTCGACGGTCTCCTGGAGACCTTCCTGACCGTGCTCGACGAGTTCGGCGCCTTCCCGGCCGTCGTCGCCCGCGAGCTGGACCGCTACCTGCCGTTCCTCGCCACGACCAAGGTCCTCATGGCCTCGGTGCGCGCCGGCGTGGGCCGCGAGGTCGCCCACGAGGCCATCAAGGAGAACGCCGTGGCCTCCGCCCTCGCCATGCGCGAGCAGGGCGTCGAGCGCAACGAGCTGCTCGACAAGCTGGCCGCCGACGAGCGGATCCCGCTGGACCGCGCCCAGCTCGACGAGCTGATGGCCGACAAGCTCTCCTTCACGGGCGCCGCCGCCGACCAGGTCGCCGCGGTGGTCTCCCGGATCGAGGAGATCGTGAAGGCGAACCCGGAGGCCGCCGGCTACACCCCCGGAGCGATCCTCTGACCCGGACTCCCCGGTTCACCAGGCAGGAGCTGGAGGCCGCCCGTGACCGCGTCGTCCCCGACGTGGTCACGGGCGGCCTTTCCGTACTCCTGTGCGGGATCAACCCGGGTCTGATGACGGCGGCGACGGGCCACCACTTCGCCCGGCCCGGCAACAGGTTCTGGCCGGTGCTGCACCTGTCCGGCTTCACCCCGCGGCAGCTGCGCCCCGCCGAGCAGGAGGAGCTCCTGGCGTACGGCCTCGGCATCACCAACGTGGTGGCGCGGCCGACCGCACGGGCGGACGAGCTGACCGCCGAGGAGTACCGGGAGGGCGGCCGGATCCTCGCCGAGAAGGTGGCGCGGCTCGGCCCGCACTGGCTGGCGGTCGTCGGGGTCACCGCGTACCGCACGGCCTTCGGTGAGAAGCGCGCCGCGATCGGGCCGCAGGAGCGGACGATCGACGGGCCGCACGGGACGACCAGGGTCTGGGTGCTGCCCAACCCGAGCGGCCTGAACGCGCACTCGACGGCCGAGACGATGGCCGAGGAGTTCGCGCGGCTGCGGGAGGCGGCGGGGCTGCCGGACCGGCGTACGGGCTAGTCACCGGTTCTTTCGTCAGGGCGGGTCGACCGTGGTGACGAGGGCAAGGAGCTGGAAGGGCAGCTCCTTGTCCCACTGGGACACCCCGAGGGCGATCCACCGCTCCCCCGCCCGCCACAGGTGCAGGTCCGGGACGTGACAGCTCACGCCGCCCCACGGCTCGGGTATGTGCTCGCCGGACAGGCTCCGGTCGAGGACCGACCACAGACTGAAGACCTGCGGCGGGCCCCAGCGGGCGCCGAGCAGCGTGGACAGGCCGTCCCGCTCCGCTTCGTACTGCTCCTCGACGGCTAACCGGCGGGTGCCGTCGTCCTCCCAGAACTCCTCGCTCGTGGCGAGCGCGACGACGTGGTGACCCGGGCCGCTGTCGCGGATCCCGGAGCGCTCGGCGCGCTCCGGGAAGGCCCGGCCCACCAGCTCGTCGATCGCCGCGAGGTGCTGTGTCCTGTCCATGGAGCCAGTAAAGCGCGCGCCACTGACAGTTGGCGGCCCGTCAGCCCCCGTCGGCCGACGGGCCCGGGACCGGCCCGTGGACGGCGCTCGCCGCCCCCTCGTCCATTGAGTAACATCCGGCCAAAGAGGCGCACGAGCTGGGAGGACACACGGTGGGGCGGCTGACCGGCGGGGACCCGTCGCTGCTGCGGCGGATCAACTCCGCGGTGGTACTCCATGCGCTGCGGAGCTCCGACGCGCTCACGCTCACGGATCTGACCCGGATCACGGGTCTGTCCCGGCCGACGGTCGAGGGCGTGACCGAGGGCCTGATCGAGGGCGGTCTGGTCGTCGAGGCGGCGCCCGAGGAGGGCGAGACCCGGCGCCAGGGCCGGCCGGCGCGGAGGTTCCGCTTCCGGGCGGAGGCCGGACATCTGCTCGGTATCGAGATCGGTCCGCACCGGGTGGCCGCGCTGATCTCCGGCCTGGACGGGCGGATCATCGGCGCCGGTTCCCGCGAGGTCGCGGACACGGCGCCGGAGGACGAGCGACTCGACCGGGTCCGCACGGTGGTGGCCGACGTGCTGCGCAGGACCGGGGTGCCCCGGTCGAACCTGCGGGCGGTCGGTGTCGGCACGCCGGGCATCGTGGAGGCCGACGGAACGGTGCGCCTGGGCACGGCGCTGCCGGGCTGGACGGGTCTGGCGCTCGGCGAGCGGCTGCGCCGCTCCTTCCGCTGCCCGGTGATCGTGGAGAACGACGCCAACGCGGCGGCGGTCGCCGAGCAGTGGAAGGGCGCGGCGACGGACTCCGACGACATCGTGTTCGTGCTGGCGGGGCTGAGCCCGGGCGCCGGTTCGCTGATCGGCGGGCGGCTGCACCGCGGTTACGGCGGGGCCGCCGGCGAGATCGGCGCGCTGCACCTGCTCGGCCGCGGCGTCACGCCGGAACATCTGCTGTCGACGACGGACGAGCCGCTGCACCCGCTCGACGAGCAGGCGGTCGCGGAGGTCTTCGCGCTGGCCAGGCAGGGTGACGCGCGGGCCCAGGCCGCGGTGGAACGGTTCATCCAGCGTCTGGTGCACGACGTCGCCGCACTGGTCCTGGCGCTCGATCCGGAGCTGGTGGTGATCGGCGGCTGGGCCGCGGGCCTCGACGGCGTGCTGCAGCCGCTGCGCGAGGAGCTGGCCCGGTTCTGTCTGCGGCCGCCGCGGGTGGTGCTCTCCATGCTGGGCGAGGCGGCGGTGGCCACGGGCGCGCTGCGGCTCGCGCTCGACCACGTGGAGGAGCAGCTGTTCGCGGTCGACGGCACGGTGACGGCCCGCCGCTGAGGGGGCGTGACGTACGAGAACGGCCCCGGGCGCGCGTGCCCGGGGCCGTTGTCGTACGTCTTGTCGCTCAGGGACGGGGCCCCGGCCTCAGGAGGCCATGGCCAGGTCGCCGGAGTCGCCGAAGGTGAGCTTGCAGGTGTCCGCGCGGTAGGTGGCGACGGAGACCGCGGCGGTGCGGCCCTCCGACAGGTAGCGGGTGGTGACGACGAGGACCGGGGAGCCGGGCAGCCGGTCGAGTTCCCTGGCGTCGTCGGCGCGGGCGGAGCCGAGTTCGACGGAGCGGTCCTGGCCGTCGAGGCTGAGCCGCTGGAGTTCGCCCAGCACGGTGCGGGCGCGGTCCGGGCCGCCGGTCGTGTCGGCAGCGGCGAGGCCGGGCACCGACTCGGCGGGCACGTAGAGGAGTTCGGCGGCGACCGGCTGGCCCTCGGTGATGCGGAGCCGGCGCACGATGTGCACGCGCTCGCCTGAGTCGAGCTCGAGCAGGCGGGCGACGGCGGCGGGGGCCGTGTCGGCGCCCGCGTCCATGGACTGCCAGGTCTCCTCGCCGACGCCGGGCCAGGCGTGCTGGGTGGTGGAGACGTCGACGCCGACGCGCGGCGGGGCGACGGTGGTGCCGACGCCGCGACGGCGCTGCAGGCGGCCCTCCAGCTCCAGTTGCTCCAGGGCCTGCCGGAGGGTGGCGCGGGCGACGCCGAAACGGGCGGCCAGTTCGCGCTCGTTGGGCAGGATCTCGCCGACCGCGAAGTCCGAGTCGAGGGCTTCGCCGATCACGGTCTTGAGGTGCCAGTACTTCGGCTCCGGCACCGTCTCCAGCTGCGTGGTCCCCACCCTCATCCTCCGCACATTCGCCGTGTCCCGCGGCGTTTTCCGCGCCCTTGTTTATTAAAGGTTCCTGCACTAACTCTGCGACCATAGGGCGCCGCCCACCCTTGGTCAAGACCAATCCTGCGCCGGGAGCTCCGGAATGTGACCGTCTGGTCTTGATCGTTCACAGGACGTTCGCGTCGTTGTGCGGTCTGCGTAGCAGAACGCCCCGCCCGGACCGTTTCGTACGGTTCCGGGCGGGGCGTTCGTTCCCGATGCGGGGCGGTCCGGGCTCAGTCGAGGGCGAGGCCCTGGACCTTGTCGGGGTTGCGCAGGATGTAGACGCAGGCGATGAGTCCGTCGCGGATGTCGATCTGGAAGACGGCGTCGACCGTGCCGTCGACCAGGGTGACCAGCGCCGGGCCGCCGTTGACCTCCGCGAAGCGGAGGGAGGTGTCCTCCGCCGCGCCCTGGGCGATGGCGACCAGGAAGCGGCCGATCTTGTCGGCGCTCTCGATGATCCGCCGCGGGGTCTTCGCCTTGCCGCCGGCGTCGCCGACGAGCCGGGCGTCCGGCGCGAGCAGCGCCAGCAGCCCCTCCAGGTCGCCGCCCGAGGCGGCGGCGAGGAACCGTTCGGTGAGGTCGCGCCGCTGGACGGGATCCACGTCGTAGCGGGGCCGGCCCTCGTCGACGTGCCTGCGGGCACGGCCGGCCAGCTGGCGTACGGCGGCCTCGCTGCGGTCGAGGGTGGCGGCGATCTCGGCGAAGGGGAAGCCGAAGGCTTCGCGCAGGACGAAGACGGCGCGTTCGAGCGGCGAGAGGGCTTCGAGGACGACGAGGAGGGCGAGCGAGACGGTGTCGGCGAGCAGGGCCCGTTCGGCGGTGTCGGGCACGGCGGGGCCGAAGTCGGTGACGATCGGCTCGGGCAGCCAGGGGCCGACGTAGGACTCGCGGCGGGACTGGGCCTGGCGGAGCCGGTCGATGGCGAGCCGGGTGGTGATCCGGACGAGGAAGGCGCGGGGTTCGCGGACCTCGCCGCGGTCCTCCGCGGACCAGCGCAGCCATGCCTCCTGCACGACGTCCTCGGCGTCGGCGGCGCGGCCGAGCATCCGGTAGGCGACACCGATGAGCATCGGACGGTGGGCCTCGAACACGTCGGTCGGGTCGGTGATCATCTCGGTCGGCACTCCCCCATCCCAGCGGACGCACCCTCGCCTGTCCAGTTCGGGCCGAGTGGGACGCGCGAGGTCTTGAACTCGACTCTACTCGCGGGTAATTCTTGCTGACAGGATGTCTCAGTGGGGTGACGGTACGACAGGGAGCAGCCATGTCCGCACAGATCTCGTTCGCCGTGGAGTCGCCCGCGGGGCCGCGCACGGTCACCGTCACGTACGAGCGGCGGGGCGCCGGCGAGCCCCTGCTGCTGCTCCACGGGATCGGGCACCACTGGCAGGCGTGGGAGCCGGTGCTCGACATCCTGGCGGCCGGGCGCGACGTCGTCGCCGTCGACCTGCCGGGCTTCGGCGCCTCCCCTGCGCTGCCCGAGCCGCTGGCGTACGACCTGGACGGCGTGGTGCCGGTGCTCGGCGCGTTCTGCGCGGCCCTCGGGATCGACCGGCCGCACGTGGCGGGCAACTCGCTCGGCGGCCTGCTCGCCCTGACGCTCGGCCGGGAGAAGCTGGTGCGCTCGGTGACCGCGCTCTCGCCCGCCGGCTTCTGGTCGGAGAGCGAGCGGCGGTACGCGTTCACGACGCTGCGGGCCATGCGCGGCGCGGCGCTCGCGCTGCCCGTCCCGCTGATCGAACGGCTCTCCCGCAGCGCGGCCGGCCGCACCGCCCTCACCAGCACCATCTACGCCCGCCCCGGCCGCCGTTCACCCGAGGCCGCGGTCGCCGAGACGCTGGCCCTGCGGCAGGCGAGCGGCTTCCACCAGACCCTGGCGGCCGGCCGGACCGTGCTGTTCACCGACGACGTCCCTGCCGTGCCCGTCACCGTCGCCTGGGGCAGCCGCGACCGGCTGCTGCTGCGCCGTCAGGGCGTCCGCGCCAAGCAGACCATCCCGGGCGCGCGACTGGTCCGGCTGCCGGGCTGCGGTCACGTCCCCATGAACGACGACCCCGCCCTGGTGTCCCGGGTGATCCTCGACGGCAGCACCGTCTGACGTCGGCTTCGGGCGGCCGAACAGACCGGTTCCCAGGGCCGCACCGGCCCCCACCAGGAGGCTGCCGGCGGCCTGCGGCAGCCCGAAGGAGCCGTGGGACACGACCGCGGCGGTCAGCGCGGCGGCCACCGGGATCGCGCCGGTATAGAGAGTCGCCCTCTCCATACCGATCCGCTGCACGCCCATGTAGAAGAGGACGAAGCCGACGACGGTCGCGAGCGCCGCCTGCCACACCAGCGCGCCGGTCTCCACGAGCGCCGGCATCCGCAGCGCGGCCGTCCCGTCGGCGAGCAGACCGAGCGCCATCGCCTCCACGGCGGCCACCGCGCACACCACCGCGGTCAGCAGCTTCGGTCCGAGCGGCCGCAGCACCGGCACCGCCAGCACGGTGAACCCGACCTCGCCCGCGAGCGCGGCCACCGACCAGCCGAGCCCCACGAGATCCGTACGCCCCCAGCCCTGCACCACGAACGCGCCGGCGGCGACCGCGACGGCCCCGCACAGCACCGCCCGGGTCGGCCTGCGCCCGTCCGTCAGCGGCACCAGGACGGCGACCACGACCGGCGCGCAGCCCACCAGGACGCCGGGTACGGCGGGTTCGGCGGTGCGCTCCGCGGCAAGGACGGCCAGATTGAAGCCGACCATGCCGACGGCCGCGAGCAGCGCGACACGGAGCCACTGGCGGAGGGTCAGGGCGCGCAGCGGTGCGAGCGCGCCCCGGTGCCCGCCCAGCGGGCGCAGCAGGAGGAGGGGCAGCAGGAGCAGACAGGCCGCGGCGTAGCGCAGCGCCTGGCCGCCCGCGTACGGATAGGAGCCGAGCAGGCTGTTGGCGGTGAAGGAGGCGCCGACGAGGGCGTAGGCGACGGTCACGAGGAGTGCGCCGCGCAGGGTGTTCGTGTGCATGGTCCCGACGCTAGGAAAGGGCGCTGTCCGTTTTAAGGTCCACTTCCATGACGTCATCGGGGACCACTTCAGCCGGTAACGGAAGCCCGCAGCCGGCCTGGGAGCTGTTGCTGCCCGCCGTGGCGGCGCCGGCACGGCAGCGGGGCCGGTCGCTGCAGGAGGCGCTGCGGGAGGCGGTACGGACCGGCCGCCTCGCGCCGGGGACGCGGTTGCCGTCGAGCCGGGAGCTCGCCGCCGACCTCGGCGTGTCACGAGGTCTGGTGACGGAGGCGTACGAGCAGTTGACCGCCGAGGGATACCTGCGCGGCGCACGGGGATCGGGCACCTGGGTCGGCGGAGCGGCGCGCGCCGCGGCGCCCGGCGTACGGGATCTGGCGCCGCGTGCGCCGGGCGCCGGCGTGCGGGTGGACTTCCGCCCCGGGACGCCCGACCTGTCGCTGTTCCCGCGCTCCGCGTGGGGCGCCGCCCAGCGGGCGGTGCTGGCCGAACTCGCGCACCGGCAGCTCGGCTACCCGGATCCGCGCGGGCTGCCGGAGCTGCGGGGCGCGCTCGCCGCACTGCTCGCGCGCCGGCGCGGGGTGGTGGCCGATCCCGAGCGCCTGGTGGTGTGCTCGGGCGTGGCGCAGGCGGCGACGCTGCTCGGCTTCGCGCTGCGGGCGCGCGGCCACCGCGCGGTGGGCGTCGAGGACCCGGGCAGCCCCGAACACGGCAGGCTGTTCGCGGCGACCGGCCTGGACACCGTGTGGCTGCCGGTCGACGGAGAGGGTCTGGTGCCCGGGCCGCTGGCCGCGTCGGGGGTGCGGGCGGTGGTGGTGACGCCGTCGCACCACTTCCCGTCCGGCATTGTCTACTCGGCGCGGCGGCGGGCCGGCCTGCTCGACTGGGCGCGGCAGGTGGACGGCTACGTCCTGGAGGACGACTACGACGGGGACTTCCGCTACGACCGCGCGCCGGTGGGCGCGCTCCAGGGGCTCGACCCGGAGCGGGTCGCGTACGCCGGTTCGGTGAGCAAGTCGCTCGCTCCGGGGCTGCGGCTCGGCTGGATGCTGCTGCCGGGCGCGCTGCTCGACGAGATCGCCGAGCGCAAGCGCACGATGGACCTCGGGAATCCGGCCCTCGACCAGGCGGTGCTCGCCCGGTTCGTGTCGGGCGGCGGATACGACCGGCAGCTGCGCCGCTGCCAGCGCGCCTACCGGGAGCGCCGGGACGCCCTGCTCGCGGCGCTCGAACGGCACTTCCCGGGCACGGCGGTGAGCGGCATCGCCGCGGGTCTGCACATCATCGCGCGGGTGCCGGCGGAGTACGGCCCGACCGAGCGTTTCCTCTCCCTGGCGGGCTCGGCGGGTGTGGCGCTGCGGCCGCTTGAGGAGTACGGCACGGAGCGGCCGGAAGACGGCGCGGTACGGCTGGTGCTCGGTTACGCGCATCTGCCGCCGGCGGAGATCGCGCGGGGTATCGGACTCGTGGCGGGGGCGTACGCGGCGGAGGAGCGCGGCTGAGCGCCGCGCACGCCGGGGCTTCGTTCGGCGGGGCGGAGGATCCGAGACCGCGTCCAACGGGCCTGCGGAACCGGGCGGTTGTTCACACGGGGTTCGGCTGGGCGCCGTTCCCGGGCGCTAGGCATGGGACGCGGCCTCGGGGCCGTACCCCGTACGGGTGACAGTCCCACGCCACGACGGTCCCACTCCGCCCACCTCTTGGAGGCGCTCGATGTCCCAGCCCGCATCCGGCCCGGCCCCCGCCCGTCGTACGGTCCTGCGCGGATCGCTCGCCGCCTCGGCGGCCGCCCTGACCGCCGGCGGCGGCGCGTTCGCGAGCCCGTCGTTCGCGCTGTCGGGGCGCCCTTCGGCCGCGTGGGGCGTGCAGACCGGCGACGTCACCGCGCACTCGGGTCTGGTGTGGGTCCGTGCGGACCGGCCGGCCCGGATGGTCGTGGAGACCTCGGCCAGTGAGTCGTTCCGGCGGGTGCGCCGCCACTACGGCCCGCTGCTCGGGCCCGGCACGGACTTCACCGGGACCACGGCGCTGCGCGGCCTGCCGCCCGGTGAGCAGATCCACTACCGGGTGACGCTGGCCGACCCGGACGACCCGCGCCGTACCGGCGAGCCGGTCCTCGGCACCTTCCGCACGGCGCCGGAGCGGCGCCGGGACGGGGTGCGGTTCCTGTGGTCGGGCGACATCGCGGGGCAGGGCTGGGGCATCAACCCGGACATCGGCGGCTTCCGCGCGTACGAGGAGATGCGCCGTCTCGACCCGGACTTCTTCCTGTGCAGCGGCGACACCATCTACGCGGACGGCGTCATCCAGCCCAGCGTGACGCTGCCCGACGGCCGGATCTGGCGGAACCTCACCACGCCGGAGAAGTCGAAGGTCGCCGAGACCCTCGACGAGTACCGCGGCAACTTCCGCTACAACCTGCTCGACCACAACGTGCGCGCCTTCAACGCGCAGGTGCCGTCGATCGTGCAGTGGGACGACCACGAGGTCCGCAACAACTGGTATCCGGGCCAGATCCTGGACGACGCCCGCTACACCGAGAAGAACGTCGACGTCCTCGCGGCGCACGCCTCGCGCGCCTTCGCCGAGTACTTCCCGGTCTCCACGCTGCACGCGCGCGCGGAAGAGACCCGGTCGGAGGGCCGGGTGCACCGGGTGGTGCGCCGCGGTCCGCTGCTCGACGTGTTCGTCCTTGACATGCGCACCTACCGGAACGCCAACTCGCCGGACCGGCAGTCCGACGACACCGTCGGGATCCTGGGCGCGGAGCAGCTGGAGTGGCTGAAGCGGGAGCTGAGCCGGTCGCGCGCGGTGTGGAAGGTGATCGCGGCGGACCTGCCGCTCGGGCTCGTCGTCACCGACGGCGCCGTGAACTTCGAGGCGGTCGCGCAGGGCGACCCGGGGGCGCCGCTCGGCCGCGAGCTGCAGATCGCCGAGCTGCTGCGGTTCATCAAGCACCGGCGCATCACCGGCACGCTGTGGCTCACGGCGGACGTCCACCACACCTCGGCGCAGCACTACGCGCCGGAGCGTGCGGTGTTCCAGGACTTCGAGCCGTTCTGGGAGTTCGTGTCCGGTCCGCTGGCGGCCGGCGGCTTCCCCGCGAACAGGCTGGACGACACCTTCGGCCCGGAGCGGGTCTTCCTGCGCGCGCCCGAGCGGGCCAACCTGTCGCCGATGGAGACCCCGCAGTACTTCGGCGAGGTCGACATCGACGGCGACAGCGGGGAACTGACGGTCCGGCTGCGCGCCGAGGGCGGTCTGGTGCTGTTCAGCAAGACGCTCCAGCCGGGTCGCGTGGGCCAGTAAGTCCTTTCGCGCACCCCATAGTTGCCTTGGCTGCACTTACTTGCCATAGTGGAAAGTACTTGCAGTCAAGACAAGGGGGGTCGTCATGTCCGAATACTCGGAAGCCGCCGAGGTGCTGGGCCGCACCGCCCGGCTGGAGAGCTCGGCCCGGCGCCAGGGCGGTGGCTGGTATCTGCGCTACCTGCTGGCCTTCGGCGGCGTACAGCTGTTCTTCGTACCCGCGGTGCTGTTGTGGCACGAACCGGCCGCGTTCGCGGTCACCATGGCGCTGTACGTCTCGATCGTCATCGCGCTGAGCGTGTACGCGTCCCGCCAGCCGGCGGTTCGGCGGCGCTTCGGGCTGCGGCACAGCCTCACACTCGCCGCGTGGGCCGCCATGTTCACGACCTCGATGGCGCTGGGCACCTCTCTGCTGCGGGACAGCGTGCCCTTCGCCGTGGCCGCCACGGCCGCCTGCGTGGCTCCGGTGGCCGTCGCGGCGCTCCTCGAACGGCGTGCGCGGGCATGAGCGAGACGACGGACAGCCGGGGCGGCGACCGCCCTGGCGCACATCCACGGCACGACCTGGAGCCGCTGCTCACCTCCCCGGTGCGGCTCTCGGTCGTCGCGGCCCTCGCGCCGCTGGACAAGGCCGAGTTCGGTTTCGTCCGCGATCTGGTGGAGGTCAGCGACTCGGCCCTGTCCAAGCAGGTCTCGGCCCTGGAGGAGGCCGACCTCGTGTCCGTGGACAAGGGCCGGGTGGGCCGCCGGGCCCGGACCTGGCTGGCCCTGACGGAACGGGGGCGCACGGTGTACCGGCGGCATCTCGACGCGTTGCGGGCCATCGCCGGCGCGTGAAGGAGGCCCGGTGGGGGCGCCTGACGCCCCCTCATGTCCGGGCCCCCGTAACTCCGTTTCCGCAGGCCAGAACCCATGCCAGGGCCGATTGTCAGTGCCGGGCCCTACGGTCGTTCGCATGACGCGATCCGTACAGGCGCTCGCCTACGCACGCCCGTCCGCCCTGGAGCCCGTGGGCTCCGGGCGGCTGCTCGGCCTGGAGACGGCCGGGGGTCTCACGCCGCGCGGCGCCGAGGCCCGTCCCCGGTTCTTCTCCGGATTCCTCACCTCGCCGCAGCCGGCGGCGCGCGGTCTGCTGGCCGTCGCCGACGTGGCCGCGGCCCGTTACCACCAGCGGATGAGACCGGGTTCGCTCGACCCGGTGGTGACGGGCAACGGCGACCGGCTCCGGTTCGAGTCGTTCTCGGGCTGCGGCGGGGTGTACGCACGGCTCGACGTGCTGAGCGCGGGGCTCGGCGGTGCGCAGACCGGGCACGGGACGACGAACGTGGACGTCAACAACCCGCTGCGGGAGGCGCTTTCGCGGCTCACCGGGGACGATCCGCTGCATCTGCGGGTCGGGCCCGAGGAGTTGGCGGTGACGACGCTGGACGGCCCGGTGGTGGAGAAGAAGGTGCCGCTGCCGGACCGCTGGCTGCGCGGGTTCGCCGAGGCGCAGGTGTCGTCGGCCGGCTTCGATCTGCGGGCCGGGCTGTCGGGCGCGGAGGCGGTGCGGTTCCTGCGTTCGCTGCCCCGCTCGCAGACCCGGGGCCGGCGCGGCCCGTGCAAGCACGCGCTCGCGGTGCGGATGACGCGTCGCGGGGCGAAGGTCGAGACGGCCGGGACGGCCGTGGGGGGTGTGCGATGACCACGACGACGCTGACGGTGACGGAGAGGGCGGCGGTGGCCGATGGGCTGCTCGCGGCGGTCCGGGCGGGACGGCACGCCGATGTGCCGGGCCTGCTCGCCCATCTGGACGCGGCAGCCCGGAAGGCACTGCTTCCGGAGCTGAAGGAGCTCCGCAAGGAGGTGCGCGGCTGGGGCTGGGACCAGTGGAACGCTCAGGTGGAGGCGCAGCGCGCGCTGCGGGTGGCCGGCGCGGGCTGCCACACGGGCGCCGCCGCGGCCGCCGCCTGGATCGGCGCCCGGGACCTGACCGGCTGGGGCGAGCACACGATCGACGGCATCCTCGCCGTGCTCGCCGACCGGGAGCCCGCGTGGCTCGCGGACCTGGCGCAGCGACTGGCCGAGCGGCCGGCGGTCGCCGAGGACCAGTACCGCCTGGTGCACGCGCTGGTGGTCCGCTCGGGCTGCCCGGTGCCGACGAACGAGGGGTATCTGCTCGGCTGGACGCGGGCGATGGCCGGCCGGCGGCTGGTGGAGACGCTGCGCGCCGACCCGCAGACGCCGGTGCTCGTGCCGTACGTCCTGGAGCTCACCGAGACGCCCGGGCAACTGGTCTGGTCGTACGGGGCCGAGTCGCCCGCGCACTGGCCGGGCGCCCTCAGGGCGCTCGCCGACGAGGGCGTCCTGGACCGGGCCGGGCTGGTCGAGAGCTGTCTCTCCCGGCTCCTCCGCGGCGGCCGGCCCCGCGATCTGCGCTTCCCGCTGGCCCTGCTCGAGCTGCTCGGGACGACTGACGAGGAGCGGCGCGGGCGGGTCGCGGACTGGCTCGGCATGGTGGCGGACGCCCCGTCGCCGGTGGCCGCGTACGCGCAGAAGGTCCTCGCCGAGCTCGCCCTGGACGGCGGGCTCACGGTGGCGGAGCTGGCGGAGATGTCCGGTGCGGTGCTGTTCCGCACCGAGAAGAAGCTGGTGCGGGCGCAGCTGACGCTGCTCGGCAAGGTGCTGCGGCGCGCGCCGGACGCGGCGGCGGAGCTGCTGCCGGTGGTCACGGACGCGTTCGGGCACGAGGACACGGTGATCCAGGAGCGGGCGCTGGCCCTGGTGGGGCGGCATCTGGGACGCGTGGACGAGCAGGTGCGCGTGGAGCTGGCGGGTGCGGCCGAGCTGTTGAGCCCGGTGCACCGGGCGGCGGCGGTGGAGCTGTTCGGGATGGCCGCGCTGGGCGACGACCTGCCGTATGTGGAGGTGCTGCCGCCGGTTCCTGAGCGCCGTCCGCTGGCACCCGCGGCGGCGACGGTCGCGGAACTGGTGGAGGAGCTGGTCGCGCTGGAGCGGCACCAGTACGAATCCCTGGAGGACTTCGAGCGGGCGCTGGACGGTGTCGTACGGCATGCGCACCGGGACCGGAGGGCACTGACGGCGGCGGTGCGGGAGGCGTTCTCGGGGGCGTACTGGCTGGAGCGCACGGACCATGTCTCGCACGGTTCGCAGGGGATCCTCACCGTGCTCGCGGCGCTGCTCGGCACGGCGCGGCCGGAGACGATCGACGCCGCCCGCAGGCGTCCGGCCGGTACGCCGTCCTGTGCGCACAGGGCGCTGACGCGGGCGGTCGACACCCGGATGTGGGAGACGGCGTGGATGCTGACCACCGCGGCGCGGGTGCCGTTCCTGCTGGCCACGCCGACCTGGCACACCGGGGCGATCGATCCGCTGGCGCTCGTGGCGCGGCTGCGGGAGTACCGGGACGCCGGAGTGGAGCCGATGCCGGTGGACCTGGCGCAGGCGCTGCTGCGGGTGCGGAAGGGCGACCCGTCGGCGGCCACGGCGGCCTCGGAGGCGGCGGCGCTCGGCACCGGGGCCGGTGCACGGCTCGCGGACTGGCTGACGGCCGACGAGTCGCTCGCGCCAGGACTGCGTTTCCTGACCCGGGGCGAGGACCACGGGTCAGGGCGGTGGTGGCTGGCGGACCGGCTGGTGCTCACGGTGCGGGAGCGGCGGGTGATACGTGACGAGTTCCCGCCCGCGTTCGCGTGGCTGGGCGCGTCGCCGACGGAGATCGCGCGCGGGTGCGGCCACTACCACTGGTCGGGGCTGCGTCCGCTGTGGCCGGGGGTGCTGCCGGACGACCGGGAGACCCTCGCGGCCTGGCTGCTGCCGTCGCTGTTCGGCGGGGCCGAGTGGGAGGAGCGGGGCGCGGCCTGGGGGCTCACGGCGCTGGCCGAGGCGGACGGGCCGGTCGGCCCCGCCGTCCATCTCGCGCTCGCCGTCGGGCTCGGCTGCCGGCACGCCGAGGACCGGCTGACGGCCGTGGACGCGCTGCTGGTGCTGGCGTCCCGGGGCGAGCTGGATCCGGTGCTGCTCGGGGCGCGGCTCGCATCGCTTGTCGCCGAGGGGACGGCGAAGCCGAACCGGCTGGCGGACGCGGCCCGTACGGCGGCGGCGACCGGGGCGTACGCGACGGTGCGCGCGGTGCTCGTGGAGCTGCTGCCGGCGCTGCTCACCGCGCCGAAGCCGGTGCGCGGGACCGGGGAGCTGGTGGCCGTCGCGGCGGAGTGCGTCGAGCGGTGCGGCGGGTCCGGCGGTACGGCGGCGGTCGCGGGGCTCGCGGAGACGGCGGCGCGGCCGGGGTCGACGCAGCTGGTGGTGCAGGCGCGGCGGCTGCTCGCCGCGCTCGGACAGGGGGTCGAGCAGGCTCAGTCGTAAGCGGTCGAAATAGGTCTCTAAGGCCCCAGATCGGCGCTTAACCCATCAGACACAAATCGTTCGTGATCACGCAACACCGCTGGGTCACAGTGACCTCATGACCGATCTGAAGACCGCGCAGAACGCCCGCCGCAGCCACCACTGGCGGCACGACGTCATCGAGCTCGCCGCGATGTTCACCGCTGTGGTGGTGGCCGACTCGATCGCCAAGACCATCGCCAAGGGCCCCGACGGCCCCTACCTGCTGGTGTTCTCGGCGATCGCGCTGGTCGCCACCGCCGCCTTCCACACCTGGTGGGCGCGGCGGCACAGCCATGCGCCGCCCGTCGACGATCCCGGCGGCAGCGGGGAGGCCTCCTCGCTGCCGCCGGCCGCCGCGTCCGGCGTCGACCCCACCCCCGTGGGGGACTCTGCCGGAACGGTCCTGTGGCGGATGCGGACCACCGTCCGCGACACCCCGGGCAGCCTGGCCGCGTTGTGCACGGTGCTCGCCCGGCACGGGGTGGACATCCTGACCCTGCAGACCCATCCGCTCGCCGAGGGCACGGTCGACGAGTTCCTGCTCCGGGCACCCGCCGCGCTGCAGACCGGCACGCTCACCCGGGCCGTCGCCGCGGCCGGCGGGGCCGACACCTGGACCGAGCGCGCCGACGCCCACGACCTCGTCGACACCCCGACCCGGGTGCTCGGCCTCGCCACCCGCACCGCGCTCGACGCGGCCGAACTCCCGCTCGCCCTGCGCCAGCTCCTCGGCCGGTGCACGATCCACTCGGTCCCCGCGGTGTCCCTCAGCGGCCGCCCCACCGGGGAACAGGCCCCCGAGGAGGGCGTCCTGGAGGAGACGGTGATGCGGCTGCGCGACCCCAGTGGCGGCACGCTCGTCATCGAGCGGCCCCATCTGCCGTTCACGCCGACCGAGTTCGCCCGGGCCCGCGCCCTGGTCGAGCTCGACGCCCGGCTCGGTCCGCGCGTCCCGCCCGGCAGTGACGTGCTCACCCTGCCCGAGGGCAACGAGATCACCGTCCGCCGCGCCGACCGGCGCGACCTGCCCGCCGCGCGTGCCATGCACGACCGCTGCTCCGCCCGCACCCTGAGCCTGCGCTACCACGGCCCCGTCGCCGACGCCGACCGCTACCTCGACCATCTGCTGAGCCCGCGCTTCGGCCGCACCCTCGCGGCGCAGACGGCCTCCGGCCGGGTCGTCGCCCTCGGCCATCTGCTCTGGGACGGCGACGAGACCGAGGTCGCCCTCATGGTGGAGGACGACTGGCAGCGGCGCGGCATCGGCGCCGAACTCCTCGGCCGACTGGTGGCGATGGCGGACGAGGCCGGCTGCGAGAGCGTGTACGCGGTGACCCAGTCCTCCAACACCGGCATGGTGGCCGCCATGCGGGCGCTGAACCTGCCGCTCGACTACCAGGTCGAGGAGGGCACCCTGGTCATCACCGCCCGCCTGGCCGACCGCCCGGCCCGAACCCGGGCCGCGCAGCCCCAGGCCCAGGCCCAGACCCGGCCGTAGACGCGGAGCCCGGCCCGGACTCCGGCCCGGACCCAGACCCAGACGCCGGGGGCCGACGCCCAGGCCCGGCCACGGCCCGGCCGGGATCAGGGCCCGGACCTGGCCCCGGCCACGGCCGGAATCAAGGCCCGGACCCGGTCCCCACGGCTAAGCCTGCGCGACGGCCTCCGCCAGGACCGGTCGCTCGGCGACGGTCCCGGGCCCGGTCGCCCTGCCGAGGGCCTGCGTCAGGTCGGCCCACAGGTCCTCGACGTCCTCCAGGCCCACCGACATCCGCAGCAGCCGGTCGCTGATGCCGCCCGAGCGCCGGTCCGAGGCGTCGACGATGCGGTGGCTGATCGAGGCCGGGTGCTGGATCAGGCTGTCGACGCTGCCGAGGCTGACGGCCGGCGTGATGAGCCGGACGCCCGAGATGACCTCGTGCGGATCCCCGTACACCTCGAAGGAGACCATCGCGCCGCCGATCCGCGGATAGTGCACACGCGCGACCCGCGGGTCGGCCTCGAGCCGGCGGACCAGTTCGGCCGCGGTCGCCGAGGCGGCCCTCACCCGGACGGGCAGGGTGGAGAGGCCGCGCAGCAGGAGATAGCCGGCGAGCGGGTGGAGCACGCCACCGGTCGCGAAGCGCACCTGGCGCAGGACGCGGGCGAACTCCTCGTCGCAGGCGACGACGCCGCCCATCACGTCACCGTGGCCGCCGAGGTACTTGGTGGCGCTGTGCAGCACGATCCGCGCACCCAGCTCGGCGGGCCGCTGGAGGACCGGGGTGGCGAAGGTGCTGTCGACGAGCAGCGGCACCGAACCGCAGGCGTGGGCGACGGCGCGGATGTCGACCTCGGCGAGGGTCGGGTTGGCGGGCGACTCGACCATCACCAGACCGGTGTCGGGCCGCAGCGCGTCCGCGACGCCCGCCGGGTCGGTCCAGGTGACCTCCGTACCGAGCAGGCCGGCGTTCAGCATGTGGTCGCTGCATCCGTACAGCGGACGGACGGCGACGACGTGCCGCAGCCCCGCGCTCGCCCGGCTCAGCAGCACCGCGCTGAGCGCGGCCATGCCGCTGGCGAAGGCGACCGCCGCCTCGGTGCCCTCCAGACGGGCGAGGGCGGTCTCGAAGCGGCCGGTGGTGGGGTTGTCGAGCCGGGCGTAGACCGGCGGCCCGTCCGGCCGGGCGCCGGTGGTGGCGAACTCGTCGATCCGGGCGGCCTCGGCCCGGGCGTCGTACGAGGGGTAGGTGGTGGACAGGTCGAGCGGCGGGGCGTGCAGACCGAGCTCCGCGAGGTCGTCGCGGCCGGCGTGCACGGCTTCGGTGGCCAGGGCCCGGGTGAGGGCGGCGGCCGGGACGGCTGAGGCGAAGCCGCCCAGAGCGGCATCCGTGGAGGTGTCCATGCGCGGCACTGTGAACGGATACCGGACCGTAGCGGGAAAAGCCCGTGCTACGTTCGGCCGATGGCCGATTCTGTCGTACTGGACGCGGTCGATCTGCACATTCTTCGCCTACTGCAGAACGACGCCCGGACCACTTACCGCGAGCTCGCCGCCGAGGTGGGCGTCGCCCCCTCCACCTGTCTGGACCGGGTGTCCCGGCTGCGCCGCACCGGTGTGATCCTCGGACACCGGCTACAGCTGAATCCGGCCAAACTCGGCCGCGGCCTGGAGGCGCTGCTCCTGGTCCAGGTCCGGCCCCACCGGCGTGAACTGATCGGTCCGTTCGTCGAGCGGATCAGGGCGCTGCCCGAGTCCCGGGCGCTGTTCCACCTCACCGGACCGGACGACTATCTGGTCCACGTGGCCGTCGCGGACCCCGCCGACCTGCAACGACTCGTCCTGGACGAGTTCACGTCGCGACGCGAGGTGGCCCGGGTGGAGACCCGGCTGATCTTCCAGCAGTGGGAGTGCGGCCCTCTGCTGCCGCCCGTCCCGGGTGCTCATTTGTCAGCCGACTGAGATCGACTGAGAGTTCGGGAGGGTGACGCGGGAACGGCGCTGGGGCGAGGATGAGCTCCATGCCAGACACCTCCACCCCCGCCCTCCCCCGCAAGGTCGCCGACGACCACGTCGACGCGCTCATCGAACTCGACCCGATCACCGGAACGTTCCTGGGAGTCCGCGAGAGCGCGGGCCGCCTGCCCGACTTCTCGCCCGCCGGACAGGAAGCCGTCGCCGCCCTCGCCCGGCGCACCCTCGCCCGGCTCGACGAGGCGGAGCAGCAGCCGGGTGCGGCGGACGAGGCGGAGCGGCGCTGCGCCCGGCTGCTGCGGGAGCGGCTGACCGCCCAACTCCTCGTGCACGAGGCGGACGAGGGCCTGTGCTGCGTGAGCAATCTGCGCTCGCCCGCGCACAGCGTGCGCCTCTCCTTCACCATGCTGCCCACCGCGACCGTCGAGGACTGGACGGCCGTCGCCGCACGGCTGCGCGCGGTCCCGGCGGCCCTGGAGGGCTACCGGGCCTCGCTGACCCTCGGTCTGGAGCGGGGCATGCGCGGCGGGCCGCGTGCCACCGCCACCTTCGTCACCCAGCTCACCGAGTGGGCGAGCGCCGGGCCGGACGGGGCCGGTCAGGGCTGGTTCGCGGGCTTCGCGGCCGGCGCCGGCGACTCCGTACCGGAGGAGCTGCGCGCCGAGCTCGCGGCGGCCGGCGCGGGCGCGGACCTTGCGTGCACCCGGCTGCGGGACTGGATGCGCGACGTGTACGCCCCGGCGGTCGCCGACGCGCCCGACACGGTGGGCCGGGAGCGCTACCGGCGCTGGTCGCGCTTCTTCAACGGCACCGACCTGGACCTCGACCAGGCGTACGCGTACGGCTGGTCCGAGTACCACCGGCTGCTCGGCGAGATGCGTCTGGAGGCCGGGCGGATCCTGCCCGGCGCCGACCCCTGGGAGGCGCTGGCCCACCTCGACGAGCACGGCGCGCACATCGAGGGCGTCGACGAGGTGCGGTCCTGGCTGCAGCGGCTGATGGACGAGGCGATCGAGGCGCTCGACGGCACCCACTTCGAACTCGCCGAGCGGGTGCGGCAGGTGGAGTCCCGGATCGCCCCGGCGGGCAGCGCGGCCGCCCCGTACTACACGGGCCCCTCGGAGGACTTCGCCCGCCCCGGCCGCACCTGGCTGCCGGTCGACGGGCAGTCCCGCTTCCCGGTGTACGACCTGGTGTCGACGTGGTACCACGAGGGCGTGCCCGGCCACCACCTCCAGCTCGCGCAGTGGGTGCACGTGGCCGACCGGCTCTCCCGCTACCAGGCGACGGTCGGCAAGGTCAGCGCCAACACCGAGGGCTGGGCGCTGTACGCGGAGCGGCTGATGGACGAGCTGGGCTTCCTCAAGGACCCGGAGCGCCGCCTCGGCTACCTCGACGCGCAGATGATGCGGGCCTGCCGGGTGATCGTGGACATCGGCATGCACCTGGAGCTGGAGATCCCGGCGGACTCGCCGTTCCACCCGGGCGAGCGGTGGACGCCGGAGCTCGCGCAGGAGTTCTTCCAGCGGCACAGCAGCCGGCCGCCGGCCTTCGTGGAGAGCGAGATGACCCGGTATCTCTCGGTTCCCGCGCAGGCGATCGGCTACAAGCTGGGCGAGCGGGCCTGGCTGCTCGGCCGGGCCAACGCGCGGGCCGCACACGGCGACGCGTTCGACGCGAAGGCGTGGCACATGGCGGCGCTCTCGCAGGGTCCGCTGGGTCTGGACGACCTGGTGGAGGAGATCTCCAAGCTCTGACGGCGCCGCCCGGGATTCCGGCATGTGAGAAACCCCGGGAGGACTTGAACTCCCGGGGTTTTCCCTGCAAGGTCACGCCCATGACCAGCGGATACACCCCGGACGCCACGGACTGGCGGATCCTCGCGGCCCTCCAGGAGCAGGGCCGGGCCAGCTTCGCCGAGCTCGCCCGGGCCGTGTCCATGTCCCCGTCGGCGGTGACCGAGCGGGTGCGGCGCCTGGAGGAGGCGGGGGTGATCGCCGGGTACACGGCGGTCGTCGACCAGGAGCGGCTCGGCCTGCCGATCCTCGCGTTCGTCCGGCTGCGCTATCCGAACGGCAACTACAAGCCCTTCCACGACCTCATCGCCACCACCCCGGAGGTCCTGGAGGCGCACCATGTGACGGGCGACGACTGCTTCGTCCTGAAGGTGGCCGCCCGGTCGATGCGGCACCTGGAGGAGATCTCCGGGAAGGTGGGCGCGCTGGGCTCGGTGACGACGAGCGTCGTCTACTCCTCGCCGCTGCCCCGGCGCGCGATCAGCCGCTGAGCGCCTCTCCTCCGGTACGGAGCCGGACCGCCGACCCGTGCCGGGCCTTGACGACCTCCAGCTGGGCCGGGATGCGGCGGCGCAGATCGCCGACGTGGCTGACGATGCCGACGCTGCGGTCGCGCTCCCGCAGCGAGTCCAGGACGTCGAGGACCTCGTCGAGGGTCTGGTCGTCGAGGCTGCCGAAGCCCTCGTCGATGAAGAGGGTGTCGAGCCGGACGCCGCCGGCCTCGTCGGTGACGACGTCGGCGAGGCCGAGGGCGAGCGCGAGGGAGGCGAAGAAGGTCTCGCCGCCGGAGAGCGTCGCGGTGTCCCGCTCGTTGCCCGTCCAGGCGTCGACCACGTGCAGCCCGAGGCCGGCGCGCCGGCCGCCGCTGCGGGCGTCGGAGTGGACGAGGGTGTACCGGCCGGCGGACATCCGCTGGAGCCGGGCGGTGGCGGCGGCCGCGACCTGTTCGAGCCGGGCGGCGAGCACGTACGACTCCAGGCGCATCTTGCGCTCGTTCTCGGCCGAGGTGCCGGCGGTGAGCCCGGCGAGCCGGGCGACCCGCTCGTACTCCTCGCGCAGCGGCCCGAGCCGGCGCACCTCGGCGTCGGCCTCCCGGGACAGCCGGTCCAGCGCTTCCGTCCGCTCCTGTACGGCGGAGAGCGCGGCGGCGGCCTCGCGCAGCGCGCGCTCGGCGGCGGCGTACGCGGCCTCGGCGGCGGCCGGGTCGGCCGGCGGCAGCGCGGCGGCGGCAGCGGTGGCCTCCTCCCGGAGCCGGTCGGCGACGGCCGCGGCCTCGGCCTGCCAGGCGTCGACCCGCTGCTGCAGCGTGCGGCGGGTGGTCTCGTCGAGCAGCGCGGCCGCGGCCGCGGCGGGCGTGTCGAACCCGGCCCTGAACGCGGCGTCGGCCAGCCGGTCGTCGGCCTCCTTGAGCCCCCGCGCGGTCACCTCGGCGGCCCGCACGGACTCCGCCGCCTCGGTCAGCAGCGCGATCCGCCGCTCGAGCAGCGTCGCGTGCGCGGCCACGCTCCCGGACTCGCCGCGCCCCCGCGCCAGTTCGGCCGCCAGAGCGCCCTGCTCCTCCTCCAGCGCCTCCCGCCGCGACGTCCGCGCCGCCACCCGCCGCTCGGCCTCACGAAGCGCGGCCCCCCGCTCCTCGTACTCCCGCTCGGCCCGCGCCAGCTCCTCCCGCGCGGCATGCGTCTGCGCGGCGAGCGCATGGGCTTCGGCGTGCGCGCGGGTCAGCTCGTCGACCTCGCGCACGAGATCGCCGACGGCGGGGTCGAGGGCGGAGTCGGCGGCACCGGTGGCCCGGCCACCCGTGCCTCCCGCGCTGAGGGCCGCTGAGTTCATCGCCCATCCCTCGCCGCCGCCGTTGACGGCGACGGCGGGGCTGCCGCCCGTGCGGGCAGGGGCCAGGGCATGGTCCAGCGCACCAGCCGCGTCGGCTACCCGATCCGCCCCGGCCGCAGCCGTGCCCGGCTCGGCCTCGCCCGCGATCCGGGCAACGCCCGAACCGCGCCCGGCGGCCCCGGAGCCATCGGCCGGCGCCTGGTTCGCGGCCGTGGGCCGGGCGCGACGGCCGGGCTCGTCGGCGCCCGACGCACCCGCGCGGGCCTCCTGCCTGGCCGCCTCCCACGCCTCCGTCGTCGCGGCGACGCCCGTCTCCGCCGCCGTGCGCACCTCGTCGGCGCGGGTGTACGCGGCGTAGGCCGCGTCCTCGGCGGCGCGGTCGACGTGGTCGGCGGTGGTGCGGGCGGGGGCGGGGTGGTCGGCGGAGCCGCAGACCTGGCAGGGGGCGCCGGGTTCGAGGGCGGCGGCGAGTTCGGCGGCGATGCCGCGCAGGCGGCGGGACTTGACGTCGAGCCAGTGCTCGTGGGCCTCGTTGCGGCGCTCGCGGGCGGTGGTCAAACGCTCCCGGGCGCCCGCGAGTTCGGCGGCGAGGTCGTCGCGGCGGCGGGCGGCGGCGAGGCGGCGGCGGGCCTGGGCGAGACGGCCGGCGAGCTGTTCGGCGCGGGCGGTGGCGTCCTGGGCGGCCTCGATGCGCTGCCGCAGCACGGCGCGGCGCTGCTCCCAGCCGGCCAGCCAGGCGGCGGCGTCCTGGACGAACTCCTCGTCGGCGCGGGCCTCCCGGTCGAGGCTCGCCCGCTCGGCGCTGATCTCGGCGTGCCGCGCTTCGGCACGGCGGGCGGACTCCAGAGCGCCGAGCTCCTCGCGCAGCCGCCGCTCGACCGTGGAGAGGTGCTCGGCGCCGGCGTCGGCGAGGTCGGGCGGCAGCACGGAACGGGCCCGGTCGCGGGCGCTGTTCGCGGTGCGGTGGGCTGCCTCGGCGTGCTCGCGCAGGCCGAGCGCGGGCGCGACCCGGTCGGCCTTGAGGGAGCGGTCGAGGGCGGCCTGCCAGTCGTCGCGCTGCGGGCGGCGGGCGGTCAGCTCGGCCTGGCGGCGGAGTGCGTCGGCGTGCCGGGCCTGCCGGTCGGCGAGTTCGCGGGCGGCGTCGAGCGCGGCGCGGGCGTCGGCCTGCCGCCGCTCGGCGGCGGCGAGGCGCAGCTGGGCGATGTCGAGGGTTTCGCGGGCCTCGCTGCGGGCGAGGGCGGCACGGGTCTGGACGGCCTCGGCGAGGCCGGGTTCGCCGGGCCGCTCCGTCACGTCGGCGGCGCTCCCGGTCCCGGCGGCCTGGGCCATCCGGTGGGCGAGGGCGAGCAGCCGCTCGTCGCCCTCGCGGACCTGGTGCTCGGCGGCCCGGCGCAGCTCGGCGAGGCGGTCCTCGACGGCCGCGAAGCGGCGGGTGTCGAAGAGCCGGCCGAGGAGCTTGCCGCGGGCCTCGGCGTCGGCGCGCAGGAAGCGGGCGAAGTCGCCCTGGGGCAGCAGCACGACCTGGCAGAACTGGTCCCGGCTCATGCCGAGGAGCTGGCTGATCTCCTCGCCGATCTCCTGGTGGGAGCGGCTGAGCGCGCGCCACTCGCCGGTCCCGGCGTCGCGCTCGCGCAGCCAGCTCTGCGCCTTCTCCGTGGTGAAGCCGCTGCCGCGCTTCTTGGGGCGTTGCTGGGCGGGCCGGCGGGTGATCTCCAGGCGCCGCTCGCCGACGGTGAGGTCGAGGGTGACCTCGGTGTACGTGCCGGCGGCGGCGTGGTCGCTGCGCAGGCCGGCGCCGGGGCTCTGCCGGGCGCCGGGCACGGCTCCGTACAGCGCGAAGCAGACGGCGTCGAGGACGGAGGTCTTGCCGGCGCCGGTGGGGCCGTGGAGCAGGAAGAGCCCGGCCGACGACAGGGCGTCGAAGTCGATCTCCTGGGTGGTGCCGAAGGGCCCGAAGGCGGTGACGGCGAGGCGGTGGAGTCTCACCGGCTCACCTCGCGCTCGGCCGCGTCCACCCGGACGTCGTCGAAGGCGCCGTAGAGGACGGTCCGCTCGGCGCCGTCGGGTCCGGCGCCGCCGCGGACGTGGGCGACGAAGTCCTCGGCGATCTGCTGGTCGCTGCGGTCGCGGAGCCGGGTGGCGTAGGAGACGAGGGAGTCGTCGTCGCCGCGCTCGGGGTCGAAGACCAGGCTGAGGGTGTGCGGGAAGCGGGCGCCGATCCGGGCCATGGGGTCGGCGGGGCGCACCGGGTCGGTGAGGGTGGCCTCGACCCAGGCGTCCTCGTGACGGGCGAGGGCGGGGTCGGCGAGCAGGTCGTCGAGGTGGCCGCGGATCCGGGCGAGGGGCCGGGGCACGGGGCAGTCGACGCGCTCGGCGAGGTCGACGGCGCCGTCCGCGCCGAGCTCGATCAGCCACATGGTCTTGCGGTGGTCGGTCTCGGAGAAGGAGTACGCGAGCGGGGAGCCGGAGTAGCGGACGCGCGGGGTGATGGTCTGGCTGCCGTGGAGGTGGCCGAGGGCCACGTAGTCGACGCCGTCGAAGACCGCGGCGGGGACGGCGGCGACGCCGCCGACGGTGATGTCGCGCTCGCTGTCGCTGGGTTCGCCGCCGGCGACGAAGGCGTGGGCGAGGACGACGGAGCGGGTGCCTTCGGGCCGGGTGGCGAGGTCGGCGCGGACCCGGTCCATGGCGGCGGCGAGCACGGCCTCGTGCCCCGCCTTCTCGGCGCCGAACTGCTCGCGGACCAGGGCAGGTTCGAGGTACGGCAAACCGTAGAGGGCGACGTCGCCGTGGGCGTCGGCGAGGACGACGGGGGTGCCGGCGCCGGCCGGGTCGGTGCGCAGATGGATGCCGGCCCGCTGGATGAGGCCGGCGCCGACGCCGAGGCGGCGGGCCGAGTCGTGGTTGCCGGAGATCATGACGGTGGGCACGCCTGCGTCGGCGAGCCGGTGCAGGGCGGTGTCGAAGAGCTCGACGGCGGCGAGCGGGGGCACGGCGCGGTCGTAGACGTCCCCGGCCACCAGGACCGCGTCCACCTCGCGCTCGCGCGCCGTCGCCACCAGGTGGTCGAGGAACGCGGCCTGGGCGTCGAGCAGCGCGACCCGGTGGAACGACCGTCCCAGGTGCCAGTCCGACGTGTGCAGAAGCCTCATGGTTCCTGAGCGTATCGGTGGGGTACGACAACGCCGGCCGGCTCGACGCTGCCGGACCCGGACGCCGGCTCACCCGTCGCCGTACGCCTCGCCGCCCAGTTCGAACGTGGCCTCGCCGGCCGTGGCGTCGGCGAGCCAGGCCGTGAAGTCCGTCACATCGGCGTCGGGCAGCCCGATCTCGATGGTGACGGCCTCCCCGTAGGTCACCTCGCGGACGGACCGGCCGGTGGACCGCAGGTCGTTCTGGAGCTTGCCCGCGCGGTGGTGGTCGACGGTGACGGTGGCGAGCCGGTAGCGGCGCCGGGTGATCGTGCCCAGGGCGTCGAGTGCCTCGCCGACCACCCCGCCGTACGCGCGGATGAGCCCGCCCGCGCCGAGCTTCACGCCGCCGTAGTAGCGGGTGACGACGGCGGCGACGTACCGCATCTCGCGCCGCAGCAGCATCTGGAGCATCGGCACCCCGGCGGTGCCGCCGGGCTCGCCGTCGTCCGAGGCCTTCTGGACGGAGGCGTCGGCGCCGATGACGTACGCGAAGCAGTTGTGGGTGGCCGTCGGGTGCTCGCGCCTGATCCGGGCGACGAACGCCTGCGCCTCCTCCTCGGTGGCGACGGGCGCGAGCGCGCAGATGAAGCGCGATCGGTTGATCTCGGTCTCGTGGACGCCCTCGCCGGCGAGCGTGCGGTACTGCTCCTGCATCCCGCCAGCCTATGCGCTCGTCCGCGCTCGTCCGCGCCCGGGAATCTCCTGGTGACCGCGCTGGTTGCACGTTCCGGCAGAGCACATCACACGCCCGCAGGAGGCAGCGCATGTACGGCACCCCGGAGACCGTTCGCAGGATCCTCACCGAGAGCGGCGACACGTGGGCGATCGTGGGGCTGTCCAACAACAGTGCCCGGGCGGCGTACGGGGTGGCGCAGACGCTCCAGCGGTTCGGCAAGCGGATCGTGCCGGTGCATCCGAAGGCGGAGACGGTGCACGGGGAGCAGGGGTACGCGTCGCTCGCGGACATCCCGTTCCCGGTGGACGTGGTCGACGTGTTCGTGAACAGCGAGCTGGCGGGCGCGGTCGCCGATCAGGCGGTCGGGATCGGCGCCAAGGCGGTCTGGTTCCAGCTCGGGGTGGTCGACGTGGAGGCGTACGCGCGGACGCGGGAGGCGGGGCTCGAGATCGTGATGGACCGCTGCCCCGCCATCGAGATACCGCGGCTGGCCTGACGCTACGCGGCCGCCAGGCCCAGGCCCTCCAGGACGACGGCGCCGGGGAGCTCGGCAAGGGCCTTGCCGGGCACGATGAGCTTGCCGCGCCGGCGTCCGCTGCCGATGAGGACCCACTCGGTGTCGACGACGGCTGCGTCCACGAGGACGGGCCAGGCGCCGGGCAGGCCGATCGGGGTGATGCCGCCGTATTCCATGCCGGTGTCGCCGGTCGCGGTCTCGATCGGCGCGAAGCGCACCTTGCGGGCGCCGAGTTCGCGCCGGACGGCGCCGTTGACGTCGACGCGGGTGGCGGAGCGCACGACACACGCGGCCAGGGTGGTGGTCTCGCCGCGCCTGCCGGCGACGATGACGCAGTTGGCGGACGCGTCGAGCAGCCCCGGCCCGTGGTGCTCGACGAAGACGGCGGTGTCGGCGACGGCCGGGTCGGTGTCCACGTAGAGGAGCTGCTCGGCCGGTACGGTGCCGCGCCAGGCTCGGACGGCGGCCGCCACGGGGGCGGTGAGCAGGTCGAGGCAGTCGGGGGCGGGCCGGGCGTCGTCGAAGTCTCCGAGAGGTGCGCGCATGCCGGCACGCTAGCAACTCGGCTTCCCGCGACGGCTGTTCGTCTCAGCGTGCGGGCGGGATGGAGACGGCCATCGTCATCTCCACGGTCTGCTCGCCGTCGTTGCGGTAGGCGTGCGGCACGTTGCTCTCGAAGACGGCGGAGGTGCCGGCCGGCATGGGGTGCTCCACTCCGTCCACGACGAGGGTGAGGGTCCCGGCGGTGACGTGGAGGAGTTCGGTGGTGCCGTCGGGGTGCGGGTCGGAGGCGCTGCCGTCGCCCGGCATCAGGGTCCACTCCCACAGCTCCAGGGGCCCGCGGGCCTCGGTGCCGACGAGGAGCGTGGTGTGGCTGCCGGTGGAGGTGGACCACATGCGTACGGCCTGCTCCGGCGGCACGAGCCGGACGTGGGGGCCCTGCTCGTAGTCGAGCAGGGTGGTGATCGAGACGCCGAGCGCGTCGGCCAGCTTGACCGTGGTGCCGACGCTGGGGTTCGTGCGGGCCTGCTCGATCTGGATGATCATGCCGCGGCTGACCCCGGCCCTGACGGCGAGGGCGTCCAGCGTGAAGCCGCGTTCGTTGCGCCAGCGCTTGAGGTTGCGGGCGAGCGACTGGGTGAGCTGATCGAGGTCCGACACTTTCCGTCCAATATTGTGAATGACAGAGTTCAACAGGTTGTACTACCGTGTGGTGCACCCGATTGTTCACTGCACTGTACTGCGAGGACCCCTGATGACGGCACTGACGGCGGTGTTCGCCCTGGCCACCAGTCTGCTCTGGGGACTCGCCGACTTCGGCGGCGGACTGCTCACCCGCCGCTTCCCCGCACTGACCGTCGTGGTCGTCTCGCAGTCCATAGCCGTCGTCGTCCTCGGCACGGTCGTCCTCGCCACCGGCGCGCTCGGCGAGGCGGGGCCCCGGCTCTGGTACGCGGTCGCGGCCGGCGCGGTCGGTCCCGCCGCGATGCTCGCCTTCTACCGGGCCCTCGCGCTCGGCCCGATGGGCGTGGTCTCCCCGCTCGGCTCGCTCGGCGTGGTCGTCCCCGTCGGCGCCGGCCTGCTCCTCGGCGACCGGCCGGGACTGCTCCAGTTCGCCGGGATCGCGGTGGCGGTCATCGGAGTCGTCCTGGCCGGCGGCCCGGAACTGCGCGGTGCGCCCGTTCAGCGCCAGGCGGTGCTCCTCACCCTCGTCGCGGCCTTCGGCTTCGGCGCGGTGATGGCCCTGATCTCCGAGGCGTCCACCACACTGACCGGCCTCTTCCTCGCCCTCTTCGTGCAGCGCGTGACCAATGTCGTCGTGGGCGGCGGCGCCCTGCGGTTCTCCGTCAGGCGCGGCGGCCGCGCCCTGCCGGAGGCCCTGCCGGAAGGTGGCGGCCCCCTCAAGGCCGTCGCCCTGGCGCTCCCGGCACTGGCCTTCGTGGGCCTCGCGGACGTCGCCGCGAACGGCACCTACGCGCTGGCCGCCCAGCGCGGCCCGGTCACCGTCGCCGCGGTCCTGGCCAGCCTCTACCCGGTGGTCACGGCGCTGGCGGCCCGCGGCGTGCTCAAGGAACGGCTCCGCGCGGTCCAGGCGGCGGGCGCGGGCCTGGCCCTGGTGGGCACGGTCCTGCTGGCCTCGGGCTGACGCACCGTCACACGGTCACCTCGTACCGCCAGGCGGTCACCCTCGTACGGGTCGCGCCGTCACCCTCGTACGGGTCGCGCCGTCACCCTCGTACCGCCGCCATGCCGTCACCCTCGTACATCACGTCAGCGCTCGAGCTCCGCGAGGTCGTTCAGCTCCTGCTCACCCAGCCCCGCGAGCGCCGCCAGCTGCTCCGGTGTGATGCCGTCCGGGATCGGCCGCGGCGCCGGCGTGCGCAGCGGGGGCTGCCAGCCCTTCTCCGGGTCGTAGGAGCGGACCACCTTCGCGGGCGCGCCCGCCACCACCGCGTGGTCGGGCACCTCGCCCCGTACGACCGCTCCGGCGGCCACCACCACGTTCCGGCCGAGCCGGGCACCGGGCAGGATCACGGCGCCGGTGCCGAGCCAGCAGCCGGGGCCGATGACGACCGGCTCGGAGCGGGGCCACTGGCGCCCGACGGGCACGTCGGGGTCGTCGTAGCTGTGGTTGGTCGAGGTGATGTAGACGTACGGGCCGCAGTAGGTGTCCGAGCCGATGGTGATCGGCGCGTCGGCGATGACATGGCTGCCGCGGCCGAGGACGACGCCGTCGCCGAGGGTCAGCACCGTGTCCGTGCCCAGGTCGAGGTCGGGCAGCATGCCCGCGGTCAGCGTGACCTGCTCGGCGATGATGCAGCAGGCACCGATCTCGATCCACCGCTCGCCGAAGACCGTGCCCTGCGGGAACGCGAGCCGGGTGCCCTCGCCAATGCGACGGAAGCGCAGCCGCCCCGGATGCTCGGCCGTGACCGCGCCCGCCTGCTGGATCCGGCGCCAGCCGCCCTGCAGTGCGCGGGCGACGACACGGCGCCGCCAGGCGGTCAGCGATGAGAACGTGTTTCTGTTCCGGGGCACCCGGACACCGTAGTCGGCGGCGTCGCCGCTGATCAGACCGGTGCGCTGTGATGTCCGTCATGAGCGCGGACTAGGGTGCGGTCCGAGCGCGACCGACACAGCCAGCGATGCAGGAGCGAACGATGTCAGAGATCTCAGGGGCGTTGATCAAGGGTGTGGGCGGCAAGGAGCCCCAGGTGGACCCGACCGCCTTCACCGCCCCGACCTCGGTGGTGCTCGGCGAGGTGACCCTCGGGCCGCGCACCAGCGTCTGGTACCACGCCGTGCTGCGCGCGGACTGCGGGCCGATCGAGCTCGGCGAGGACACCAACGTGCAGGACAACTGCACGGTCCACGTCGACCCGGGCTTCCCGGTGTCGATCGGCGCGCGGGTGACCATCGGCCACAACGCGACCGTGCACGGCTGCGTCATCGAGGACGACGTCCTCGTCGGCATGGGCGCGACCGTCCTCAACGGGGCCAGGATCGGCGCCGGTTCGCTGGTCGCCGCGCAGGCGCTCGTCCCGCAGGGCATGCAGGTGCCGCCGGGTTCCCTGGTGGCGGGCGTGCCCGCGAAGGTGCGCCGCCCGCTGACGGAGGAGGAGCAGGCGGGACTCCGGCTCAACGCCGAGATGTACCTGCACCTCGCGAAGGCCCACGCGGAGACCTTCGCGGACGAGTGACCCCGGGACCGCTCCCGGGCCCCGGGACCCGGGAGCCCAGGGCCCCGACCTTCCTATTCGGCGGCGGCCGTCTCCGTAACGGCCGCCGGCTCGCCGGCCGCCGAGTGGGCAGCGGCGGCCTTCTTGGCCCGGTTCTTCAGGATCAGCATCGACACGACGCCGATGAGGACCGCGAGCACCAGGCCCAGCCACGAGAAGCGCTTGAGCCAGGCCTCGGCGACGATGCCCACGGTGTAGATGACGGCCGTGGTGCCGCCTGCCCACAGCACGCCGCCGAGGACGTTGGCGATCAGGAACTTCCAGTACGGCATGCGCAGCACGCCCGCGAGCGGCCCGGCGAAGATCCGCAGCAGGGCGACGAAGCGGCCGAAGAAGACCGCCCACATGCCCCACTTCTCGAAGGAGCGCTCGGCGAGGCCGATGTTGCCCTCGCTGAAGTGCTTGGGGAACCTCTTCCCGAGCCTGGTCAGCAGCGGCCGGCCGCCCTTGCGGCCGATGGCGTAGCCGATGGAGTCGCCGACGATCGCGCCGACGCTGGCGCAGGCACCGAGCACGTACGGGTTGATGTGGCCGTGCTGGGAGGCGAGCAGGGCCGAACTCACGAGGACGATCTCGCCGGGCAGCGGGATGCCCAGGCTCTCGATCCCGATCACCACCCCGACCAGTGCGTAGACGGCGATCGCGGGGATCGTCTCCAGCCATTCCTGGACGTGCACGCGGGTTCCTCTCCCGTGTCGGCGACCGCTTCGGCGACCGCTTCGGCGACGCTTCGGCGACCCGAATCGATCCCGGGCAGCCTACCCCGGGCCGCGGTAAGCGGGCGCTAAGCGCCGCCTCGCCCGGGCGCGCTCCGGGCGCCGCCCCGGCCCGGTGCCGCCCGGACCTCGGCCCGCGCCGTCAGCCGGAGTTCGCGGGAGGAGGCCCCGACCCACACCTGCCGCCGCCCGGTGCCGAGCACCCAGCGGTGCCGGGCCGGGTCCCAGGAGGACAGCGTCCGCGCGGCGACCGGGACGGTGACCCGGCGGCGCTCCCGGGGGGCGAGCTGGAGCCGGCGGTAGCCGGCGAGCAGCCGGACCGGCTGGTCGATGCCGAGGGCGGCGAGGTCGGGCGAGGGGCCGAGGTAGATCTGCGGCACGTCGATGCCGGTGCGCAGCCCGGTGTTGACGACGGTGAAGCTGACGTGGAGCCCGTCGCCGACCGCCTCGACGTCGAGTTCCCCGTATCCGAAGGTGGTGTACGACAGGCCGTGGCCGAACGGGAACAGCGGCGTGACGCCCTGGGCGTCGTACCAGCGGTGGCCGACGTGGATGCCCTCGGCGTACAGCTCGATGCCGCCCTGCCCGGGGTAGCGGCTCGGGTCGCCGGCGGTGGGATGGGCGTCCGCGGAGCGCGGAAAGGTCTGGGTGAGCCGGCCGCCGGGGTCGGCGTCGCCGAAGAGCACGGCGGCGGTGGCGGGTCCGCCCTCCTGGCCCGGGTAGTACATCTGGAGCACGGCCGCGGTGGCGTCGAGCCAGGGCATGGTGACGGCCGACGAGGTGTTGAGGACGACGGTGGTGCGGGGGTTGGCGGTCGTCACGGCCCTGATCAGGGCCTCCTGGCGGCCGGGCAGGGCGAGGCCGGTGCGGTCGCGGCCCTCGGTGGCGTCCTCGTAGGCGAAGAGGACGACGCTGTGGGCGGCGCGGGCGGCGCTGACCGCCCCGGCGACGTCGGCGGCCCGGCTGGCGCCGTCGGCGGCGCGCAGCCGGAAGAGCTGCCCCTCGGCGCCGCCGTCGGCCGCCACGGTGAGGACGTGGGCGCCGGCGGCGAGGCGGCGGTCGGCGCGGCGCAGCTCCAGGCCGTCGGCGGCGCGGCCGCCGAGCCCGCCGGTGAAGTACTCGGCGATGCCCGGCCGGACGGGGAAGAGCTCGGCGCCGTCGAGCAGCACGGTGGGGCGCCGGCCGCTGTAGTGGACGAAGAAGCTCCAGTCGTCGTCGACGGTGGTCGTGAGCATGCCCTCGTAGCTCCAGGTCTCGCCCGCCGCGACGGCGACGGCGTCGAGGGAGCGCGCGGGTGCGAGACCGCCGCCGGTCTGCGCGAACGGCTTGCCGTAGGGGTCCTCACCGAGGGCGTACGTGACGGTGGCGCCGTCACCGGCCCGGGCGCGCAGCGCGTCGAGGGGGCTGATGGCGGCGTCGGGGACGACGTGGGCGCTGCCGCCGCCGCTGACGAACGGCACGGCGCCGGTGGGGCCGATGACGGCGAGGGAACGGGCGGCCGGGCCCGTGAGCGGCAGCGCACGGGCCTCGTTGCGCAGCAGGGTGGCCCCGGCGAGCGCGACACGCAGCGCGAGCCGAGCCCCGGCGGGCGCGTCGCGCTCGGGCCGGGCCGCGGGCTCGGTCTGCTCCGGCCCGTCCGTGAGCAGGCCGAAGCGTTCGCACACGGTCAGGAGCCGGCGTACGGCGGTGTCGACGGCGGCCTGTTCGACGCGGCCCTCGCGTACGGCGCGGGCGAGCGCGGCCCCGTAGTAGCGGCCGCCCGGCATCTCCATGTCGCAGCCGGCGGTGAGGGCGGCGGCGGTGGAGTGGACGGCGCCCCAGTCGCTCATGACCCAGCCGTCGAAGCCCCACCGGTCGCGCAGGATGTCGCTGAGGAGCGCGCGGTTCTCGGTGGCGTGGACGCCGTCGACCTTGTTGTACGCGGCCATGACGGCGCCCGCGCCGGCGGCGACGGCGGCCTCGAAGCCGCGCAGTTCGGTCTCGTGGAGGGTCTGCTCGCCGGCCCGGACGTCGACGGTCATCCGGTCGTGTTCCTGGTTGTTGAGGGCGAGGTGCTTGACGGTGGCGATCAGGCCCTCGGCCTGGATGCCGCGGACCTCCGCGGCGACGAGGTCGGCGGCGAGCAGCGGGTCCTCGGCGAAGGTCTCGAAGTTCCGGCCCGCGTAGGGCGTGCGGATGAGGTTGACCATCGGCGAGAGCAGCACGTCCTGGCCGAGGGCGCGGCCCTCGCGGCCGATGACCTGGCCGTAGGCGCGGGCGAGTGCGGGGTCGAAGGCGGCGGCGAGCATCACGGGCGCGGGCAGCGCGGTGGCGGGCTCGTGGACGCGGACGCCGGCGGGGCCGTCGGCGAGCCGGAGGGCGGGGATGCCGAGCCGGGGCACGCCGGGCACGTAGCCGGCCTGGCCGAGGTCACGGGGGTCGGTGTGCCCGTGCAGCAGCGTGGTCTTCTCGTCGAGGGTGAGCTGCTGGAGGAGCCGGTCGACCCGTTCGGAGACCCGTCCGGTGGCGATCCGTCGGCCGCGGGCCGTGGCCCGGGCGCCGCCGGGCAGGGCGGGGGCGACGGTGAGGGCCGCCGCGCCGGCGAGGGCGAGCAGCAGCCGGCGCCGGGAGGTCGGGCGGGATGCGCGAGCGAGGACGGCAGCGGTCGGGGTGGTGGCGGTGACGGGAGGGGCGGCGGCGTTGACGGGAGCAGTGGCGCTGACGGTGACGGGAGGCGTGGCCGGCGCGTCGTGGTCGGCCATGTGCCGCGACGGCTCCGGCCGTTCGCGCTGTTCCTGCTGCTCCGGGGCGGGGGCTTTGGGCACGGCGGCGCTCCTTCGGACCGGCACGATTCCGACGATCTGCATTGATCGCACTATGCGTGACGGTTCGTCCGATTCGGTGCCGCCGTGCCGGGCTCCCCTCTGGGAACCCGGCTCCGGGCCCTGCTCAGTTGTTCGGGCGCAGGGTCCACACGACGGTCATCTCGCCGGTGACGGCGCCGTCCTCGCGCGTGATGTCGATCCGCACCGGGAACTCGGGGCGCTGGCCGGCGTCGAGTTCGGCGACGACCTCGGCGGCCGGGCGGCCCAGGGTCGCGGTGGCGGTGACGACGCCCATGGCGAGCTTCTTGTAGCCGATCTCGGCCTTGACGGCGAGCGGCACGGCCCGGCCGAGCTGGTCGCCGAAGGCGGCCAGGACGATGGCGCCGCTGGCGGACTCGGCGAGGGTGAACATGGCTCCGGCGTGCGGGCCGCCCACGTGGTTGTGGTAGTCGGCCTGGTCCGGCAGGCGCACCACGGCGCGCTCGGGGGTGGTCTCCAGGAACTCGAGGTTGAGGGTCCTGGCCATGGGCACCGTGGCGGCGAGCATCTCGCCGACGGACATCTGGTCTGCGCTCATGAGCCGTGATGTTACCCGCGAGTAGCAGACTTGGCCATCCCCTTCCGCCGCCCTCCGCCATCGGTTCCACCATCGGTTCCACCATCCGTTCCGCTCCCCGTTCCGCTCTCCGTTCCGACATCCGTACGGGGGCGGCCGTAGCCTGTCACCGGCCGCACCTCTATCGTTACGGCCCATGTGGCCAGGACAGCAGCCGCCCGGGGGCGAGCAGAACCCGCAGGACCAGAGTCAGAACCCGTACGCCCAGCCGGCACCGCAGCCCGGCTACGGCTACCCCAACCAGCAGCCGGGCGCGCAGCCCGGGCCGTACCAGCAGCCGGGTCAGCCCGGTCCGGGCCAGCCCGGCGGTTACGGCCAGCCGAACCCGTATCAACAGCCCACCCAGCAGGGCGGATACGGCCAGCCGAACCCGTACCAGCAGCCGACCGTGCCGCAGTACGCGATGCCGGGCCCCGTCCAGCCGGGCGGCGGTGACGGCAGCGGCGGCAAGAAGAAGCAGACCACCGTGGTGGCGATCGTCGCCGCCGTCGCCGTGCTTGCCGCGGCCGGTGTCGCCGGCTGGCTCGTCCTCGGCAAGGACGACGACAAGAAGAACCAGGCCGACGACCCCAAGCCGAGCCAGTCGACGATCTCGGCGCCGACCACCTCCGCCTCCCCGTCGCTCGACAACCCGCGCGACGAGGCGTCGCACCAGCCGACGATCCCCGGCTGGAAGGTCGTCTACAACCCCAAGTACGGCACGCTGTTCGACGTACCGCCGGAGTGGGAGCTGTCCAAGCCGGGCACGATCAACTTCTTCGAGGACGAGAAGAAGGGCGACGGCTCCCCCGTCGTCACGATGTCGGCGCCGGCGCACTTCAAGACCAACTGGTGCTCCTACGACACCAACAAGGACGGTTCCCCGGAGACCTGGGGCCTGAGCACCGCAGGCACCAAGGGCGGCCAGGGCGCCAAGGACACCGCGGAGGCGGCCTACAACGAGGCCGGCAACTGGGTGTGGGCGGGCTACGCCCAGCACATGCCCAAGGGCACGATCAAGATCACCAAGGCGGTGCCGTTCACCACCGCTTCCGGGCTCCAGGGCAGCATGGCCACGGCTGTCGCCCCGAACATCAAGAAGCGGAACAAGTGCGAGTCGGACGGCAAGTCCGTCGCCTTCTCCTTCAAGAACGCCAAGGGCGACTTCTCCTCCTTCGTGCTGTACGCCGCCAAGGGCGTCAAGGAGGAGGTGCCGGACGAGACCATCAAGAAGATCGTCTCCACCGTGCGCCTGGCCCCCGAGGCCCCGTCCCCGCAGTCGTGACCGGACTCATGACAGGGCCGGGACGGAAGTCGGAACCCGGGTCGGGACCGGAGTCGGGACCCGGGTCGGGACGGGCGTCGGGACCCGGGTCGGGACCGGAGTCGTGATCCGCGACCGGATGCCCGACTGGGCAGGGCGGAACTACCTGCTCCTGACCGCCGCCGCGATCGTCACCAACCTGGGCACCCACGGTGCCCTGATCGCGGCGGCGTTCGCCGTCATCCAGTCCGGCGGCGACGGCGGTGACGTGGGCCTGGTGGCGATGGCGCGCACCCTGCCGCTGGTGCTCTTCCTGCTCATCGGCGGAGCGGTCGCCGACCGGGTGCCGCGGCACCGCGTGATGGTCGCCGCCAACGCCCTCAACTGCGTCTCGCAGGCCGTGTTCGCCGTCCTCGTCCTCACCGGCGAGGCCCGGCTGTGGCACATGATGCTGCTGACCGCGCTGTGCGGCACGGGGCAGGCGTTCTTCAACCCGGCCGCCGAGGGCATGCTGATGTCGAGCGTCAGCGGCGAACAGGCCGGCCGCGCCTTCGCCCTCTTCCGGATGGCGATGAACGGCGCCGGCATCGGCGGTGCGGCGCTCGGCGGCGCGCTCATCGCCGCCATCGGGCCCGGCTGGATGCTCGCCGTGGACGCGGCGGCGTTCGCCGTGGCGGGCGCGCTCCGCGCCTTCCTCGACGTCCGGCACATTCCCGAGCGCGCGCCCGGCGGCGGGCTGCTCGCCGATCTGCGGGAGGGCTGGGACGAGTTCGTGAGCCGGCCCTGGCTCTGGTCGATCGTCGCCCAGTTCTCCGTCGTGGTCGCCCTGGTGGGGGCCGCCGAGTCGGTGTACGGACCGCTGGTCGCCCGCGACCAGCTCGGCGGCGCCCGGCCCTGGGGCCTCGCGCTCGCCGCGTTCGGTGTCGGCACGCTGTGCGGTGCGGTCCTGATGGCCCGCTGGAAACCGCGCCGGATGCTGCTCGTCGGCACGCTGTGCGTCTTCCCGATCGCGCTGCCCTCGGCGGCGCTCGCGGTGCCGCTCGACGTGGTGGGGCTCTCGGTGGCGATGTTCGTCAGCGGGGTCGCCATCGAGGGGTTCGGCGTCTCCTGGATGACGGCGCTGCACCAGGAGATCCCGGAGGAAAAGCTCTCCCGCGTCTCCGCCTACGACTGGTTCGGCTCCACCGCCATGCTGCCGCTCTCCACGGCCCTCGCCGGCCCCGCGGAGACCGCCTTCGGCCGCGGCACGGCGCTCTGGGGCTCGGCGACGCTGATCGTGGTGGTGACGGCGCTGGTGCTGCTGGTGCCGGACGTACGGAACCTGACGCGGCGTACGAAACCGGTGGCGGCTTCGGACGGCGGCGTCGAGGCCGGCGTCGAGGGCGGCGTACGGAGCGAGCCGGCGGACCTGAGCTGACGGGCGCGGGCGCGGCGCCGGGCCAGGCCGGGGCTGTCGTCCGGATCTGCCGACTCCGCGAGCCGACAGATCCGGGTCCGGCCCTCGGCCCGCGCAGGGCGACGGGCGGTGCTTGTCGTCCGAACCAGGCCGGATCAGCTGGCCGGGCGACCCGAGACCGACCGCCGGCCCGCCCTGGACGGCGGGCGGCGGGCGGCGCCTGTCGTCCGACCAGGCCGGCTCAGCAAGCCCGGCAAGACCCGAAACGGGCCGCCACCTCGTGCGAGGTGGCGGGCCGGGCCTGCCGTCCGAACCTGACCGACTCGGCACGCCCGGCGGGTAACGACACCGTCCCTCGGCCCCGCGTCGGGCGGCAGCCGGGCCCGTCGGCCGGGCCGGGCCGGATCAGCAGGCCCGGCGAGAACCGGGACCGATCCTCGGTCTCCCCTCCCCTTCCCGCCTCAGCCGATGCCGAACGCGCCCTCCGGCGGCACCGGCGACTGCACCGCCTCCGCGTCGTGCACCGGCCGCGCGTCGCCCGTGAAGCGGGCGAGCGCCTCGCCCCACTCCACGCGCGCCGGGAAGGGGTCGGCCGCCGTGCGGCGGGCCAGGCCGGCGGTGTCGATCTCCTCGTCGGAGGCGACCAGGACCGCGTTGCCGAAGCGGCGGCCGCGCAGGACGGCCGGTTCGGCGATGAGGGCGAGGTGGGGGAAGACGGCGGCGAAGGTGGCGAGCTGGGAGCGGAGGAAGGCGAAGGGGGCGCCGTCGGCGAGGTTGGCCGCGTAGGTGGCGCCCGGGCGCAGCACGCGGCGGGCCTCGCGGGCGTACTCGACGGAGGTGAGGTGGGCCGGGACCCGGGAGCCGCCGAAGACGTCGCCGATCAGCAGGTCGACGGAGGCGTCGGGCACGGCCTCCAGCCAGGCGCGGGCATCGGCGCCGTGGACCTCGATGCCGGAGCCCGGCGGCAGTGGCAGGTGTTCGGCGACGAGCGCGAGCAGCCCCCGGTCGGCCTCGGCGACGTGCTGCCGGGAGCCGGGCCGGGTGGCGGCGACGTAACGGGGCAGGGTGAGCGCCCCGCCGCCCAGGTGCAGCACATCGAGCGGGGCGCCTTCCTCGGCGACCCGGTCGACGACATGGGCGAGCCGCTGGGCGTACTCGAACTCCAGGTGCGCCGGGTCGTCGAGGTCGACGTACGACTGGGGCGCGCCGTCGACCGTGAGCAGCCAGCCCCGCTCGGTGTCCACGTCGGGCATGAGCCGGGCGGTGCCCCAGTCGACGTCACGGACGACGGGAATCGCCTCGGTCGGCTCGTACGACTCGGCCGGCTCGAACGACTGGGCCGACGCAGACGACTTGCCCCGATCGTTCGGCTCGTCCCGCTCGTTCGGCTCGGTCGGGTCGCTCGGCTCGTCCCGCTCGTTCGGCTCGGTCGGGTCGGTCGGGTCGCTCGGCTCGTCCCGCTCGTTCTGACCGTGGTGCTCGGGGTGCTCGTTCACTCCCTCATTGTCCCCACAGGGCCGCGACGGCCTGCGCATGGGCCGCGGCCTGGGCCCGTCCGGCGCGGGCCGCGGGGGCCCGGCGGGTCGGGTCGAGCGGGTTGCGGCCGAACGCCTGCTTGGACTCGGCGTCGGGCGTGATCACCTCGACCCGCGCCCCGGCCGCGGCGAGCGCGGCGCCCTGCGTGGCCGGCGAGACGATGACCTTGCTGCCGGCGCCGCTGGGAGCGATGACCACGACCCGCTCGTAGCCGGCGGCGAGGTGGGCGTTGGCGGTGGAGTGGAGGCCGCCGTCGATGTAACGGTGCCCGACGAGTTCGGCGACGGGCCAGACGCCGGGGATCGCGCAGCTGGCGGTGACGGCGTCGACGAGCGAGACGGCCGCGTCGGCGCCCTCGAAGGTGGCGAGTTCGCCGCTGTCGGCGTCGACGGCGGTGATCACGAGCCGCCGCTCGGGCCACGCGGTGGCGGGACCCAGCCGGCCGGCGATCACCTGACGGCGGACGGCCGGAGCGACGGTGGTGGCGGCGCCGGCGAGCCGGCCGAGCCGCCGCCCGTACTCCTCGGGGGTACGGGACCGGAGCACGGCCAGCGCGTACTTCACGATCTGCCCGAAGCCGAGCCGCGCCGACAACTCCCCGAGCGGGTCGCCGAGCTGACTCTCGTACAGCGCGTCGAGCGGGAACTTCCCGGAGGCCAGCTGGGCACCGACGACCGCGCCCGCGGAGCTTCCGACGATCAGATCGGCGGTCGTCAGGTCCGTCCCCGCCTCGGCGAGTCCCTGCAGGACCCCGATCTCCCACCCCGCACCGGTCACGCCGCCCGCGCCCAGAACCAGTGCCGTACGCCTCGTTGTCTCGGTCATGATCAAAGTGTGTCGGACAGCCGACCACCCGCGTCCCGCGGGGGCCGGAATGCGGCGCTCCGGGCGTGACCGCGCGACCGCGCGACCGCACGACGGCCCTCGGCCGGCACGCCGCCGCGCCACGCTGCGGCGGTGCAGCGCCGTGCGCAACCTGGAGGCGTCGCCGGGTCGGCGCGGCCTCGCCTGCGTCACCCACGCCGAGCAGCGAGAGTGACGCACGCGGACCACCCGGCGGCGCCGTGCGCACCGAGCGCCGGGTCAGAGCACCTCGGTCACCGTGCCCGCGCCGACCGTGCGGCCGCCCTCGCGGATGGCGAAGCCGAGGCCGGGCTCCAGGGGCAGGTCGCGGCCGAGCTCGACGGTCATGGTGACCGTCTCGCCGGGGCGGGCCACGCCCTGGTCGCCGAGGTCGACGGCGCCGACGACGTCCGCCGTGCGGAGGTGGAACTGCGGCCGGTAGCCGGTCGAGACGGGCGTGCGGCGGCCACCCTCGGCGGCGGACAGGACGTGCACCCGGGCCGTGAAGCGGCGGCGCGGCTCGACGCTGCCGGGACGGGCCACCACATGACCGCGGCGGACCGCGCCACGCGGCACGCCGCGGAGCAGCAGCGCGACGTTGTCGCCGGCCTGCGCCGACTCCATCGGGCGGCCGAAGGTCTCGACGCCGGTGACGACGGTCTCGGTGTCCGCGTCCGCGCCGAGGACGGCGACCCGGTCGCCGAGCCGGACGGTGCCGCGCTCGACGGCTCCGGTGACGACGGTCCCGCGGCCGGTGATGGTGAGCACGCTCTCCACCGGCATCAGGAACGGCGCCTCCACATAACGCACCGGTACCGGCACGTACGTGTCCACCGCGTCGAGCAGCGCCTCCACGGCCGCCGTCCAGCGCGGGTCCCCTTCCAGGGCGCGCAGCCCGGACACCCGGACGACCGGCAGGCCGTCGCCGCCGTAACCGTGCGCGGTGAGCAGCTCGCGTACCTCCAGCTCGACCAGGTCGGTCAGCTCGTCGTCGGCGCCGTCCGCCTTGTTGAGCGCCACCACGATGTGGTCGACGCCGACCTGACGGGCCAGCAGGACGTGTTCGGCCGTCTGCGGCATGATCCCGTCGAGCGCGGAGACGACGAGGATCGCCCCGTCGAGCTGCGCCGCGCCGGTGATCATGTTCTTGACGTAGTCGGCGTGCCCGGGCATGTCGACGTGCGCGTAGTGCCGGGTGTCCGTCTCGTACTCGACGTGCGCGGCGTTGATGGTGATCCCGCGTCGCGCCTCCTCGGGCGCGCGGTCGATCCGGTCGAAGGGCACGTACGTGGTCGGGCCACCGGTGCCGCGCTCGCTGAGGACCTTGGTGATGGCGGCGGTGAGGGTGGTCTTGCCGTGGTCGACGTGGCCCATGGTGCCGATGTTGAGGTGCGGCTTGGTGCGGGCGTACGCCTGCTTGGACGTCTTGGACGTGTGGGTCGTGTGGGACGTGTGGGACATGGCTGATCGCTCGTTTCGCGACTCGAAGCGTGTGCGGGGACCCCGTGGCCGGACCGACCCTCCCCCTGTGGGGTCCGCCGGACGATCCGGGGAGGGTCAGCTTCGGTCGCCGCCGGGCGTCGCGACGACGGCGACAGCGGCAGGAACATCGAGAGCGGCGAGAGCGGCGAGATCTGCCGGAACCGCGACGACGGCAGCCTTCGGCGCGTCCGCGACTGCGGACGGCGCTGCGGGGAAGGCGTACCGGGACATGCCCCCGATGTTCCCGGCTCTCCCGGCCCGCGTCGAGCGAATTTCCCGGCCGTCAGAGGTTCTTGAGGGCCTCGCGGACCGAAAGCGGGGAGAAGCGGGAGGTGTTGTGGGTGACGAAGGCGCGGACCTCGTCGGGCGCCGTCTTGGCGTACTCGCGCAGGCTCCAGCCGATCGCCTTGCGGATGAAGAAGTCCGGGTGCGCGGAACGCAGCAGGCAGTAGGAGAAGAGCCGGCCGGCGTCGGTCGCGGTCTTGTAGCGGAGCTGGTGGAGCAGGGCGGTGCGGGCGATCCAGAGGTCGTCGTCGGCGATCCACTCGTCCATGTCGGAGACGAGCGCGGGGTCGGCGAGGACCAGGCCGCCGACGACGTGGGCGGCGAGGTGGTCGACGGTGTCCCACCAGGAGACGGTGGTGACGAGGGTGCGGGCGACCGGCAGGAAGGCGGAGGAGCAGCGCCTGACGTGCCGGCGCAGGTAGTCGACGGCGAAGTAGTGGTACTCCCGCTCGGGCAGCGCGAAGCAGCGCAGCGCGATCGCCGTGCAGTCGGCCTCGTCGGGCGCGGGGAGCCCGTCCAGGACGGTGCGGGACAGGGCGCGGCGCTCGGGCGTGCGCAGGCCGAGGAAGGGGGCCACGCCCTTCATGTACGCGACCATCTCCTGCGCCCGGAAGGGGTCGCCCGCGGCGGGGTAGACCCCGGTGAGGCGGGTGAGCACGGTGTCGGCGAGGGCGCTGTCGGGGACGGCGGGCGTGATGACCTGGGTCATGCCCTCACGATAGGCACCAGGGGCACCGACAGGTGCCGCCCGCGCCCGGCGCAGACCGCGAGGCGGCTGTGGGCGGGCGCGAGGAGGCAGGGTCGGCGCGATCCGGCCAGATCCGGGCATCCAGCGGTACGGCGATCACATCCGTGTGTCGGTTACGCTCCCCGGGTGCTTCTGTCGCCCAAGGCCCGGCTGATCTATCTGGCCGTGATCCTGCTGTCCGCCGGGGTGTCGGTGCTGCTCTTCGAGCCGCAGCGGCTGCTCTCGGCGGGCTGGCCGCCGCAGTCGAGCGGCGCCGGCGCGGTGGTCGTCTTCGGCCTGGCGTACGGGGTGTGCACGGCGGCCCTGGTCCCGCGGCCGATCCTGAACCTGGCGGCGGGCGCGCTCTTCGGCACCGCGGCCGGCTTCACGGCGGCTCTCGCCGGCACGGTCCTCGGCGCGGGCCTCTCCTTCGCGCTGGGCCGCGCGCTGGGGCAGGACGCGCTCCGCCCGTACGTCCGCGGCCGCTGGCTGCAGGCAGCCGACGGCCAGCTGAGCCGGCACGGCTTCCGCTCGATGCTGGCGATCCGGCTGTTCCCGGGGATGCCGTTCGCGGTGGCCAACTACGGGGCCGCCATCTCCCGGATGCGGTACCTCCCCTTCCTGCTGGCCACCGGCCTCGGCTCCGTACCGAACACGATCGCGTACGTGGTCGCGGGCAGCGAGGCCACCTCCCCCACCTCCCCCGCCTTCCTGATCTCGACCGGCTTCATCGTGCTGTCGGCGGTGGTCGCGGCGGTGGTCGGCTGGCGCAAGCGGCACCATCTGCGCAGGCCGGCGGAGGCGGAGGCCCAGCCGGCTCCGGAACGCGAGCACGCGGCCGTCTGACGGCGCCGCAGAGCCGCACAGCCGTAACGCCGCACAGCCGTACAGCCGCATAGCCGTATAGTCGCGTCCAGTTCGCACCCAGGGGGCAGCATGAGCGGGCAGGGCACGTCGGACGGCGGGCGGGACATCGAGGACACCTGGCGGCAGCCGTGGTGGATCGCGCTCGGCGCGGTCGTCACGCTCGGCATCGCGTGGGCGGTGACGGACTTCTGGATCACCCCGTTCGGTCGCGACTTCCCGGACGACTGCGTGCGCGGGCCGCGCGGCGGCTGCGTCACCAACAGCTTCGAGATCCACTGGGTGCCCGGCATCGCCTTCGTCGTCCTGCTGCTCCCCGCCTTCGCGGTGACGGTCATGGGCCTGGTCACCGACCGCTGGCCGCCGGCGCTCGGTCTCGCCGTGGGAACCGTGGCCGGCGGGATCTACACCCTCGTCCAGGGCCAGTCCACGGGGCACTCCGTCTTCGCCATGGTGCTCTTCGTTCTCGCCGCCACGGCCCTGTCCCTGACCGGACTGCGCAAGCTGCGCTCGCCGCGCCGCAGGTCGCAGGGGGATCGGTTCCGCCACTGACCGCCCCGCGACTCGGCGGCCACCGAGCGGCCACCGACCGGCCACCGACCTCCCGCCGCCCCGTGAACGATCACGTCACTTTGTGCCTGTACTCTGCGCACCGACCATATGACCGCGCACGCACATTCGGGACGGCCCTGGCCCCATGAGTTGGTTCGAATCATTCATCCTCGGACTCGTCCAGGGGCTGACGGAGTTCCTTCCCATCTCCTCCAGCGCGCACCTGCGGCTCACCGCCGCGTTCGCCGGCTGGGAGGATCCGGGAGCCGCGTTCACCGCCATCACTCAGATAGGCACCGAGACCGCGGTCATCATCTACTTCCGCAAGGACATCGCGCGGATCATCTCCACGTGGTTCCGCTCGCTCTTCGACAAGGCGCTGCGCCACGACCACGACGCCCAGATGGGCTGGCTGGTCATCGTCGGCTCGATCCCGATCGGCGTTCTCGGCGTCACGCTCAAGGACCAGATCGAGGGCCCGTTCCGCGATCTGCGGCTCACCGCCACCACGTTGATCGTCATGGGCATCGTGCTCGGCATCGCCGACCGGCTCGCGGCCCGCGACGAGACGGGCGGCCGGCACCGGGCGGCCCGCGAGCGCAAGACGCTGGCGGAGCTCGGCGTGCGGGACGGCCTGATCTACGGCGTCTGCCAGGCGATGGCGCTGATCCCCGGCGTCTCCCGGTCCGGCGCGACCATCTCCGGCGGTCTGCTCATGGGCTACACCCGCGAGGCCGCCGCCCGCTACTCCTTCCTCCTCGCCATCCCGGCGGTGCTCGCCTCCGGCGGCATGGAGCTCAAGGACGCGGCCCAGGACGGCGGTGTCTCCTGGGGCCCGACGATCTTCGCCACGGTCATCGCCTTCGCCGTCGGCTACGCGGTGATCGCCTGGTTCATGAAGTTCATCACCACCAAGAGCTTCATGCCCTTCGTGTACTACCGGATCGCCCTCGGCGTCCTCCTCCTCGTCCTGGTCGGCGCCGGCGTCCTCGCCCCGCACGCGGGCGCGTCCGCCGGCTGACGCACCGAACCCCGGGGAATCACCCGCCGCACGGGCCTTGGCCCCGCGCCCGTCAGGCCCGACACTGAGCCGATGACGCAGCGCGTGGATCTCGCGACCGTGATGGACCGGCTCGCCGTCGACGACCTGGTCACCGGCTACGCGATGGCCGTGGACGACTCCGACTGGCCGGCGTACCGGGCGCTCTTCACCCCGGACGGGCGGGCCGACTACCGCGGCTCGGGCGGGATCGAGGGCCCGGCCGCCGAGGTGGCCGACTGGCTCGCCGAGACGATGCGGCTCTTTCCCGTACGCCAGCACCTCATCGTCAACCGCCGGGTCCGCCTCCAGGACCTCGGCGGTTACCCGGGCGACGCGGCGACCGTGCGCGCCGACTACGTGAACCCGATGCGCTTCGAGTCGGGCGCGGACTTCGTGTGCGGCGGACGGTACGGCTTCACGCTGCGGCGCACGGAGGACGGCTGGAGACTGCGCTCGGTGGTCGTCGAGGAGAAGTGGCGCCGGTCGTGACCGGGCCCGGGCCCGCCGGGCCGCCTGAACCTTCCGACGCCTCCGGGCCAACCGGATCTCCGGGCGCGTCCGGTCCCGCCCGCCGTCCGAGCCTTCCGACGCACCCGAACCTCCCGGCGCGTCCGACCCTCCCGCCGCGCCCGCGCGCGCACACTGGAGACGACTCCTGGAGGCGGGGCATGACCGTCGGCGCGCGCACCGAAGCCACGACCGAGGCCGGCGACAGCGGCGGCGGGCGGTGGTCCGGTGTGCGGCGTTCCGCCCTCGCGCTGGTGCTCGGCGCGCTGCCCGCGCTCGCCTTTCCCGCGCCGTCCCTGTGGTGGTTCGCGTACGTCGCCCTCGTTCCCTGGCTGCTGCTGATCCGTACGGCTCCGAGCGCGCGCCGGGCCGGTCTGGACGGCTGGTCCGGCGGGGTCGGCTTCATGCTGGCGGTGCACCACTGGCTGCTGCCGAGCCTGCATGTGTTCCTGCTGGTGCTCGCCGCGCTCATGGGGCTGCTGTGGCTGCCGTGGGGGCGGCTCGTGCGGGCGATGCTCGGCGGGCGGCCGTCTCCGGGGCGGGCCGCCGCCGCGCTCCTGGTCGTCCCCTCCGGCTGGCTGATGGTCGAGCTGGTCCGGTCCTGGCAGGGCCTCGGCGGGCCCTGGGGGCTGCTCGGGGCGAGTCAGTGGCAGGTGCCGCCGGCGCTGCGGCTCGCCTCGGTCGGCGGGGTGTGGCTGGTGAGCCTGCTGGTGGTGGCGGTGAACACGGCCGTCGCCCTGCTCTTCGCCTCGACCGCGCCCGTACGCCGCACCGGGATCGCCGGTCTCACCGGTGGCGCGCTGGCCCTGGGGCTTGTCTGGTGGGGCGTCCCTGCGCCGCGGCTCACCGGCACCGTGCGGATCGCGGTGGTCCAGCCGGGCGTGTACGACCCCGACGGGGCCGGGGTCGCGGGCCTGCGGTTCAGTCGGGGCGAGGCGCTGACCCGGGCGCTGTCCGGGCAGCGGCTCGACCTGGTGGTGTGGGGCGAGAGCAGCGTCGGCGCGGACCTGCGGACCCGGCCGGAGCTCTCGGCCCGGCTCACCGCGCTCGCCCGGCGGGTCGGGGCGCCGGTCCTGGTGAACGTGGACGCGCGCCGCTCCGACCGGCCCGGGATCTACAAGAGCGCGATCCTGGTCGGGCCGGACGGGCCGACGGACGAGCGCTACGACAAGATGCGGCTCGTGCCGTTCGGCGAGTACATCCCGATGCGGCCGATGCTCGGCTGGGCGACCTCGGTCGGCAAGGCGGCGGCCGAGGACCGGCGGCGCGGCACGACGCCGGTGGTGATGACCCTGCCGGCCGCCCCGGGCGGCACGGCGCCCGGCCTGCGGATCGGTCCGCTGATCTGCTTCGAGACGGCCTTCCCCGACATGAGCCGGCGGCTCGCGAACAACGGCGCGGCGGTGCTCGTCGCCCAGTCGTCGACCTCGACCTTCCAGGAGAGCTGGGCCCCGGCGCAGCACGCCTCGCTCGGCGCGCTGCGGGCGGCGGAGACGGGCCGGCCGATGGTGCACGCGACGCTGACCGGGGTCAGTGCCGCCTACGGCCCGGACGGGCGGCGTACCGGCCCGGTGCTCGGCACCCGCGCCAGCGCCTCCGCCGTCTACGAACTGCCGCTGTCGGACACCCGGACGCTGTACGACCGGCTGGGCCCCTGGCCGGTGTACGCGGCGGTCCTGGTACTGCTGGCCACCGCCGCGGCGAGGTGGCTGACGAACCGGCTCGGGACGAACGGGCTCAGGACGCCTGGGCGAGGGCCTCGCGGACCACGCGCTCGCACAGCTCGTGGGTCAGCAGGGCGTCCCGCGCGCTGAGCAGCCGCCCTTCGCGTACGGAGTCGAGGAAGGCGTGCACCGCCTGCTCGATGCCGCGCTGACGAGCTACCGGCACCCAGTCGCCGCGCCGCCGCACGGTGGGCTGGCCCTTGTGGTCGACGATCTCGGCGAGGTTGAGGACCTGGCGCTTGGAGTCCTGTCCGGAGACCTCCAGGATCTCCTCGGTGGAGCCGCTCATGTGGTTCATGGTGCCGATGGCGGTGAAGCCGTCGCCGGACAGCTGGAGCACGACGTGGTGCATCAGGCCCTCGCGGATCCGGGCCCGTACGTCGATGTGCTCGACCTCGCCGGGGACGAGGAAGCGCAGGGTGTCGACGACGTGGATGAAGTCGTCGAGGACGAAGGTGCGCGGGTCCTCGGGCAGGCCGATCCGGTTCTTCTGCATGAGGATCAGTTCGCGCGGGTGGTCGGCGCACTGGGCGTAGCCGGGCGCGAGGCGGCGGTTGAAGCCGACGGCGAGGCTGACGGCGCGCTTCTCGGCGAGTTCCACGAGCAGTTCGGACTCGGCGTAGTGGTAGGCGAGCGGCTTGTCGACGTACGTGGGCACGCCGGCCTCCAGGAGCCGGGTGACGATTCCGGAGTGCGCGGAGGTGGGGGCGTGCACGAAGGCCGCGTCGAGCCCGGCGGCGAGCAGCGAGTCGAGGTCGCGGTGGCGGCGGCCGGCGGGCACGTGGAAGGTGTCGCCGACGCGGTCGAGGGTGGCGGCGGTGCGGGTCTGGAGGTGGAGCTCGACCCCGGGAAGGGTGGTCAGCACGGGGAGATATGCCTTCTGGGCGATGTCGCCGAGTCCGATGCAGCCGACCTTCACGGGGTCTCCTCCTGGGGTGGGGGTAGCGGCGTTCGCGCCGGTCAGCTTACGCGCGCGGGCGCGTCGTCGACCGGGGGGTGCCAGTCGGCGATGCCGTCGAAGCCGCGCAGGATCAGCCCGGGGCCGAAGCGGGAGACGGCGGCGGCGAGCACGTCGCGCAGGGCGACGGCGGGTGCGGCGCTGAGCATGGTGGCGCGGCCGGTGCGGGCGGCCCGGCGGACGACGGCGGTGGTACGGGGCAGCCGGTCGGCGGTGTAGGCGGCGAGCGCGCGGTCGACCGGCGCGCCGGTCCGGGCGTGGTGGGCGAGCACGATCGCGTCCTCGACGGCCTGGTTGCCGCCCTGGCCGAGGCTCGGGGTCATGGCGTGGGCGGCGTCGCCGAGAAGGGCGGTGCGGCCGTGGTGGAAGGCGGGCAGCGGGTCGATCAGGTGGTGGACGTCGTGGCGCAGCACGCCGGCCGGGTCGGCGGCGGCGAGGATCTCGGGCACGGGGTGGTGCCAGTCGCCGAACAGACGCAGCAGTTCGGCGCGTTCGTCGTCTTGGGCGTGCGCTCCGGCGGGCGCGGTGGCCGCGGCGTACGCGTAGATCCTGCCGTCCTTCAGCGGCTGGGTGCCCCAGAGCCGGCCGCGGCCCCAGGTCTCGTGCGGCGCGAAGGGGGCGGTGGGGGCGGGGATGACGGTCCGCCAGGTGGTGAAGCCGGCGTAGCGGGGGCCGGGGTGGGCGGGGAAGAGGGTGCGGCGCAGGGCGGAGTGGATGCCGTCGGCGCCGACGACGAGTTCGGCCGCGAGTTCGCCGTCGGGGGTGGTGAGGCGGGCGGGGCGGTGGGCGTCGCCCGGATCGGCCAGGACGGCGGCGGCGCCGGTGCGGATGGTGCCTTCGGGGAGTTCGGCGCGCAGCAGGTCGACGAGGGTGGCGCGGTGGAGGGCCACCAGGGGGCCGCCGAAGCGTGCGGCGGCGGCCTTGGCGTCGGTCCGGACGAGCCAGCGGCCGTCGGGGCGGCGCATGCCGCCGTCGCCCTGCCAGGCGGCGAGCTCGCGGACCGGGTCGCCGAGGCCGATGACGTCGAGGGCGCGCAGGGCGTTGGGGGCGAGGCCGATGCCGGCGCCGACGGGGGCGAGGGAGGCGGCGCGTTCGAGGACGGTGACGTGCCAGCCGCGGGCGCGCAGGGCGACGGCGGCGGTGAGGCCGCCGATGCCGGCTCCGACGACGACGGCGCGGTGCTGTTCCATGACTCCCCCTCGGGGACTACAGGTGTAGTGACGCATGCGAACGTACTACACCTGTAGTCGGCCTGTCAGGCCCGGGTCGGTAGGTTGTCCCTCATGACCGCAGCACCGGCCCCCGACGCACCCGGCACACCGCCCGACACACCGCACGACGCACCCGGCGCACCGCCCACCCGCGCCGATCGCATCGGCGACGCCGCCCTCGACCTGCTGGTGGAGCGCGGGATGCGCGGGCTCACCCATCGCGCCGTCGACGAGCGGGCCGGACTCCCCCAGGGCTCCACCTCCAACCACGCCCGCACCCGCCAGGCCCTCCTGGAGACCGCCGTGCGCCGCCAGGTCGAGCTCGAGGCGGCCGTGCTCGCCCCGCACGAGCTGCCCGCGGCCGGCGCCGGACCGGAGGCCCTGGCCGACGCCCTCGCGCTCGCGCTGCATCGCTATCTGACGGACCACCGGGCGCTGCTCGTGTCCCGCTACGAGCTCGCCCTGGAGGCCACCCGCCGCCCCGAGCTGCGCTCCTTCTTCGACGCGGCGGGCAGCGTCTTCCACACCCCGCTGATCGCGATGATGCGCGCCGCCGGCTCCCCCGCGCCCGAGCGGCACGCGCTCTCGCTCGTCGCCTGGTGCGAGGGGCTGATGTTCTCCTGCGCCGCCGGGTCCTTCCACGCGGCCGTACCGGGCCGGGCGGAGCTGCGCACCGGGTTCGACGAGCTGCTGCGGGGCATGCTCGGCGGCACCGGCGGCTGAACCACCGTCAATTCCCTGGCATCGGAACGGGATCATCGGCAAGGATGCGGAGCATGTTTGCCGAACGCATCGAAACGGACCCGCGCACGCTGCCCGACACCCAGGAGGCGGAGCGCACGGCTCTGGAACAGTGGCTCGACTGGCACCGCCTGACCCTGGCCGTGAAGTGCGCGGGCCTCGACGACGCGCAGCTGCGCACCGCCTCCGCGCCGCCGTCCGACCTCAACCTGCTCGGCCTGGTCCGCCACATGGCCGAGGTCGAGCGGGGCTGGTTCCGGCGGGTCCTCACCGGGGAGGAGGTCGGCTGGATCTACTCCACGGAGGAGGACCGGGACCGGGACATCCACGTCACCGACGAGGACACCTGGGAGGAGGCGTACGCCACCTGGCAGGCCGAGATCGAGCAGGCCAGGGCCAACGCGGCCGGCCGCGGTCTCGACGACCTGAGCGTGGGCAGGCACCGCTCCGGCCAGACCTTCAACCTGCGGTGGATCTACCTGCACATGATCGAGGAGTACGCCCGCCACAACGGCCACGCGGACCTCATCCGCGAGCGCATCGACGGCGCCACCGGCGACTGAGCCCGCCCCGACGCGCCCGGAAGCTTCCGGACGCTTCCGGGCGCGGGCCCTGGGCGCACGCGGCCGGCCCGCGCGGTCAGCCCCTGCGGTCAGCCCGCGCCCGGGTGATCACTCGTGCGGGGCATTCCCCGCGAGTAGGGGTTCGCGGAGCCGGCCGCGGCCAGCAGAGTTGCGCGGGTGCATGCAACCAGAACCACAGTGACGCTGCTCGCCGGCGTGGCCGGGATGGCGGTGGCCGCCCTCTCCGGCTGCGTCGCCGTCCAACCGTCCCCCGCGGCCCCCGCGCCCGCCCCCGCGCCCGTCGCCTCCTCCGGCCCCGCCGGTCAGGACGTCGCGCCCCAGATCGTCCAGGGCCCCGCCCGGGAGGCCCTGGAGGCGGCGATGCCCGATCCCCCGACGCCCGAGCCCCGCTCGACCGTCGCCCGCCACCCGGCCGGCGGCCCGGCGGCCCCGACGCACCGGCACCAGGCCACCAGCCCGCGCCCCGACCACGTACCGGGACAGCAGCGCCGGCACCCGGCCGCCGGTATGCCCGAGCTCGGTATGCCCGAGCTGCCGGAGGTGGCGAAGGCGCCGCACTCCCGGGCCGATGTCTGCGCCCTCGGCGAGGCGTACGGCGGCTGGAGCCCGCGCAGCGAGCAGGCGCGGATCTGCCGGGGTACCTACGGACACTGAGCCGCGGCACCCGCGACCGCGAGGCACAGGGACCCGCGCACCCTGGGATACGAGGCCTCGCGGACCTTGGGGCACGGGGACCCTCGGGCCTCCGGGTACGTGCCTCACTGCCCGCGCAGCCGCAGCTCCAGGCGCTCGATCGCGGCCCGCACCCCGTTCCCGTACCCGTCGTCGTCCAGGTACGCGGAGGCAGCGCGGGCCCGGTCCAGGTGGACGCGGGCCGCGTCGGGACGGGCCAGTTTCACGTAGTCGGCGGCGAGGTTGAGGTGGAGCGAGGGGTAGAGGGCGCGCAGCGCGGCCGCCGAGTCGTGCCGGGCCAGCCGGTCCTCGTCGAGTCCCTCGGCGGCGGTCAGCGCCCGCAGGTCCCAGGCCAGCTCGGTGTCCGGGTCGTCCTGGGCGTCGGCCATGTAGTGGGCGAGCGTGCAGCGGTGCAGCGGGTCGCCGTCCGGTCCGAGCTGCTGCCAGATCGCGCCGAAGCGGTTGCGGGCCTCCTCCCGGTCGCCGCCGTGGAGCAGCATCATCGCCTGCCCGATCCTGGTCATGACGGCGTCGTCCGACACCTGCTGCCCGGTCAATACGGCCTCCACGCTGTCCATGCGGTCGCTGCGGCCCCCGTACGAGACGGCCGGGGACAAGAGTCGGATCCGACGCTAACCGGCGCCGCGCCGGATCCGGGCGAGGCTCAGCCGAGGTCGGGGATGCGCCAGTCGATCGGCTCGTGTCCCTGGGCCGCGACGGCCTTGTCGATCTGGGTGAACGGCGCCGAGCCGAAGAACTTCTTCGCCGACAGCGGCGAGGGGTGGGCGCCCTTCACCACGACGTGCCGCGACTCGTCGATGAGCGGCAGCTTCTTCTGCGCGTAGTTGCCCCACAGCACGAAGACCACCGGGTCGGGGCGGGCGGAGACGGCCGAGATGACGGCGTCGGTGAACTTCTCCCAGCCCTTGCCCTTGTGCGAGTTGGCCTCGCCGGCGCGGACCGTGAGCACCGCGTTGAGCAGCAGCACGCCCTGCTCGGCCCACGGCATCAGATAGCCGTTGTCGGGGATGGGGTGGCCGAGCTCGGCCTGCATCTCCTTGTAGATGTTGCGCAGCGAGGGCGGGGTCTTCACGCCGGGGCGTACGGAGAAGCACAGGCCGTGGCCCTGGCCCTCGCCGTGGTACGGGTCCTGGCCGAGGATGAGGACCTTCACTTTGTCGAACGGGGTGGCGGCGAGGGCGGCGAAGACCTCCTCGCGCGGCGGGTAGACCGGCCCCTTGGCCCGCTCCTCCTCGACGAACTCGGTGAGCTGCGCGAAGTAGGGCTTCTCCAGCTCGGCGCCGAGGACGCCGCGCCAGGACTCGGGCAGCATGTCGGTGTCGGTCACGTCAACAACCTCCGGTGGGCGTTCTTGTTACTCCGAACGAGAACCTACCGGGACCCACTGACAACGCCGCCCGCTCCCTCCTCCTCCGCGGGATTCCGCGGTTCCTACCAGCTGGTACGGCGGCTGAGCTCCCACATCTGCATGACGGTCTGCGGGTCGAGCGCCCGCTCGCCGCCGCCGATGTCCTCGCTGGCGGCGATGTAGAGCTTGCCCTGCCACAGCGGCAGCAGCCGGACGTCCTGGACCATGACCTCCTGGGCCTGGTTGAACTCGTCCGTGACGGCCCCGCGGTCGCTGACCCGGCGCGACTTGGGCAGCAGGTCGTCGGTGATCTCCGGGCTGATGTACGGGGTGCCGAGGACGTTCTCCTTGCCCACGAAGGGGGCGATGAAGTTGTCCGGGTCGGGGAAGTCGGGGAACCAGCCGCGGCCGAAGACCGGGTACTCGCCGTGCTGGTAGCCGGCCTGGAACTCCTTCCACGGCTTGCCGTGGAGGGTGATCTTGAACAGCCCGGACTCCTCGAGCTGCCGCTTGAGCTCGGCGAACTCGCCGACGGTGGCGGAGCCGTAACGGTCGGTGGTGTACCAGAAGTCCAGCTCGACGGGGTCCGTGATGCCGGCGCCGCGCAGGATGGCCTTGGCCTTGGAGACGCTGGGCGAGCCGAAGCGGTCGTAGAACTTGGTGGTGTGCGCGGCGATGCCCTTGGGAACCATGGAGTACAGCGGCTCGGCGGTGCCCTGGTAGACCTTGCTGACCAGTTCGTCGCGGTCGACGAGCTGGGCGATGGCCTTGCGCACGGGCAGCTTGGCGACCGCTCCGTCCTTGGCGTTGAAGACCAGGTAGCGGATGTCGGCGCCGGTGGACTCGACGAGCTGGAGGTGCTCGTTCTCCGGCTTGTCGGCCTGGAGGTCGACGACCTCGGCGGCCGTCAGACCGCGGTAGGTGGCGTCGATCTCCTTCTTCCTCAGGGCGGCGACCATCGGCTCGGACTCCTTGAAGTACCGGATGGTCACGCCGCCGTTCTTGCGGTCGGCGAAGCCCTTGTAGCTGGGGTTGGTGTTCAGCCTGGCCTCCTCGCCCTCCTGGTAGGAGTCGAGGACGTACGGGCCGGAGCCCATGAGCTTGCCGTCCTCGCGGAGCTTGTCCGCGGGGTACTCGGCCGGGTCGACGATCGACATGGCCGGGGTGGCGAGGATGAACGGGAAGGTCGCGTCGGGCTTGTTCAGCCGGAAGACCACCGTGCTCGGGTCGGGGACCTCGATCTTGTCGAGCGAGCCGAGCATGCCGTTGGGGCCGCCCTCGACCTTGATGGTGCGGATCCGCTCGATCGAGTACTTGACCGCGTTGGCGTCCAGCTTGTGACCGTTGGAGAAGGTCAGCCCGTCATGGATCGAGCACTCGAAGACCCGGCTGTTGGAATCCGGCTTGAACTGGCAGTCGGCGGCGTCCGGCTTGGGCGCCGCGCTGCCGGTGGGGAAGGCCACGAGCGTCTGGAAGACATTCCGGAAAAGCTCCCAGGAATTGTCCCAGGCGGCCGCGGGATCGAGCGTCGTGGGAGAACTCGTCGTCCCTACGACGATTCTCTGTTCCGCCGTGGATTCGGCGTCCGAAAACACACTGCATCCGGACAGGACGGATATGGACGCAAGAGCTGCAGTTGCCTGCAGGCTGGTCCGGTTGAACACGCGCACGCTCCTCGTTCAGCCTGGGGTCGGCAGACGATACCGCAGCGCCCCGCCAGATCAATGACCGACCCTGACGGGGCACTTGAGGCATTCCGCGTGCAACCGGGGCCAAACCGGTCAGGAATTCAGGAAAGTGTCCGGATAACGGTCACTCGACTCCGGAGTTCAGGAAAAGACCGCCGTCGACGACCAGTGTCTGGCCCGTGATCCACTCCGCCTGGGACGAGGTGAGGAAGGCGGCGGCACCGCCGATGTCCTGCGGCTCGCCGAGCCGGCCCAGCGCGTAGCGGGAGGCCGCCTCGGTCTCCCGGCCCTCGTAGAGCGCGGCGGCGAACTTCGTCTTCACGACGGCCGGGGCGATCGAGTTGACCCGGACCAGTGGCGCGAACTCGTGCGCCAGCTGGAGGGTGAGATTGATCATGGCGGCCTTGCTCATCCCGTACGCGCCGATGAACGGCGACGCGGAGATTCCGGCGATCGAGGCGATGTTCACGATCGCCCCGCCGTGTTCCTTCTGCCAGGCCCGGTAGGTCTGCTGGGCGAAACCGAGCGCCGAGACCACGTTCGTCTCGAAGACCTTGCGGGCGACGCCCAGGTCGAGCTCGGCGATCGGGCCGAAGACCGGGTTCGTACCGGCGTTGTTGACCAGGAAGTCGACCCGGCCGAAGGCCGCCATCGTGGCCTCGACCGCGGCGGCCTGGTGGGCCTCGTCGTGGGCCTTGCCGGGCACCGCGATGACCCGGTCGGCGCCGAGCCGCTCCACGGCCTCCTTGAGGGCCTCCTCGCCGCGTCCGGTGATGCAGACCCGGTCGCCGCGGGCGACCAGGGCCTCGGCGACGCCGTATCCGATGCCCCGGCTGGCGCCGGTGACCAGGGCCACCTTGCCCGAGAGCTCGGGCAGCTGCTTCGCGCTCATGTCCTTGACTCCTCTTCCTCAGGCTCCTCTCGCGCCGCGCGTCAGTTGAGCGGGCCGCCGGCCACGTACATGACCTGGCCGGAGACGAACCCGGCGTCGTCACCCGTGAAGAAGGCGATGGCGTTGGCGACGTCCTCGGGACGGCCGACGCGCTGCACCGGGATCATGGAGGCGGCGGCCGCCTGGAACTCCTCGAAGCCCATGCCGACCCGCTCGGCGGTCTGCGCGGTCATCTCGGTGACGATGAAACCGGGGGCGACGGCGTTGGCGGTGATGCCGAACTTGCCGAGCTCCTTGGCGAGGGTCTTGGTGAAGCCCTGCAGACCGGCCTTGACGGCGGAGTAGTTGGCCTGGCCGCGGTTGCCGAGGGCCGAGGAGGAGGAGAGCGAGACGATCCGGCCGAAGCCGGCGTCCACCATGTGCTTCTGGACGGCCTTGGCCATCAGGAACGCGCCCTTGAGGTGCACGTTCATCACGATGTCCCAGTCCGACTCGGACATCTTGAAGAGCAGGTTGTCGCGGAGCACGCCCGCGTTGTTGACGAGGATGGTCGGCGCGCCGAGTTCGGCGGCGACACGCGCGACCGCGGCCTCCACCTGGGCGCTGTCGGAGACGTCGCAACCGACGGCGAGCGCGCGGCCGCCCGCGGCGGTGATCTTCTCGACGGTGTCCTTGCAGGCCGCCTCGTCGAGGTCGAGCACGGCGACGGCGCGGCCCTCGGCCGCGAGCCGGATCGCGGTGGCGGCGCCGATGCCCCGCGCCGCACCGGTGACGACGGCTACGCGCTGCTCGGTGGTGGACATGCTTGTTCTCCTCGCCCTTGGATCGTCCCTGGATACGGTCCGCACCCCGCGGTCGGCTCGCGCTCCCGCACATGAGCAACCGCTTAGTAGGTCCGCAGACGAGACGCTAGAAGCCCTGGCACCCGGTGTCAACGGCCCACCGGGTGCACCGGGCCGCGCGCGGGCGCTCAGCGCACGAGCAGGTCGAGCAGGCGTTCCACCTCGGCCTCGGGATCGGCCGTCAGACCGGTGTGTACGGGACCGGGCTGGACCACCGTCGAGCGCGGCGCGATCAGCCAGCGGAAGCGCCGGCCGGCGTCGTCGCGGGCGGCCTGACCGGCGGCGTCCCCGCCCAGGCAGACGCCCTCGACCGCGTGCAGCGCGGCCCGTACGCCGGTGACGTCGGCGTTCGGGTCGAGCGCGGCGAGCTTGGCCTCGTCCAGATGGGTGCGCGCGGCCACGAAGGACCGGGCCCGGCAGTAGACGACCACGCCGGCGTTGAAGCACTCGCCGCGCTCGACGCGGGGCACGACGCGCAGCAGCGCGTACTCGAAGACATCGCGGTCGGTCACGTGGTGCTGTCCTTCTCGGTGCTGTCCTTCTGGGCGCCGGGCTTCTGAGCGGAGCGCGGGGCGAGGCGGTCGGCGAGCCAGCCGGGGGGCTGCTGGGGCCGGCGCTCCGTGCGGGGGCCGAGGGTGATCCGCTCGTGGATGGTCGCCGCGCGCGGCAGCAGCGCCTCCACGTAGGCCGCCCGCAGCTCGTCCGTGCTCGCGAAGCCGGGCTCGTCGACGAGCCACTCGTCGGGCACGTCGGCGGCCACCTCGGTGAGCAGCTCGCGGGTGACGAGTGGTGCGAGCTCGGCCGCCGCGGCCGCGATGTCGGGCCCGAAGGGCGCGAGGGCGTGGTCGGACGCGTCGTAGGGCTTGGCGGCGGACGCCTGGGCGCCGGGCCAGTTGTGGTGCCAGATCATGGTGGCGCCGTGGTCGATGAGCCACAGCTCGCCGTGCCAGACCAGCATGTTGGGGTTGCGCCAGGACCGGTCGACGTTGTTGATCACGGCGTCGAACCAGACGACCTTCCCGGCCTCCTTCGGGTCGACCTCGTACGCGAGCGGGTCGAAGCCGAGCGAGCCGGGCAGGAAGTCCATCCCGAGGTTCAGTCCGCCGCTCGCCTTCAGCAGCTCCTGCACCTCCTGATCCGGCTCCGAGAGCCCGATCACCGGATCCAGCTGGATCGCCACCAGCTCCGGCACCCTGAGCCCGAGCCGCCGGGCCAGCTGCCCGCAGATCACCTCGGCGACGAGGGTCTTGCGCCCCTGCCCGGCGCCGGTGAACTTCATGACGTACGTGCCCAGGTCGTCGGCCTCGACGATCCCGGGGAGCGAGCCGCCTTCACGCAGGGGCGTGACGTAGCGGGTCGCTACGACCTCTTCCAACACTTTCCCAGGCCACCCATCTCTTCAGCCTTATCCATTCACGGACGACTTCTCCGGAGCTGGAGGCAGGAATCGCGGGTCAACGGTGCTGGGGAGAATCTGGGGAGTTCCGGCCGGCGAGCCGGTCTCCCCGCTCCCCCGGCAGACCGTCGACGGTGCCGCGCCCCGTGCTGCCGGCTTCCGGCATGAAGTGAGCATAGTAACCGAGGGTGATCACCGGCGCCGCCGGCGCCGAGCGTGAAGGGCAGGGCGACGCGGTCCCGGGAGAAGGCTTCGGGGGCCTTCGGGCCGGAATCAGAAGGCGGGCGCCCTCAGCACGCAGGGAGCTGCCGGGGCTGAAGGGTCCAGGGCCCGTTTGACCAGCCCGATCGCACGTGGGCTGTACGACATGCTCAGGTGGGCGGAGAGGTCGACGGAGCAGCCCTCCTGCAGGGGGATGTTGTGCGTTGTCGCGGTGTGGTGGTCAGCGGTAGGCGGCGAGGAAGACCCGGGCGCCGGCGGCCGCGTAGCGATCGAGGTCGGCCTCGGTGTGCTGGGGGCTGCCGGTGAACATGGCCTTGTTCACCGGGATCCACAGCAGCAGCCCGGAGAAGTGGTTCGCGGCCAGGAGCGCGTCGTCGACGCGGAGCAGCCCTTCGTCGGCCAGGCGCTGGAAGGTCGCGGCCAGACTGGCGAGCCCTCGTTCGAAGCCCCTCTCGTACCACTCGGTGCCCAGGTCGGGGAAGACGTCGGCGTTGGCGATGATCAGGCGCCGCAGCTGGATGACCTGGGGGTGGGTGAGGGCCGTCAGGAACTGGCGGGCGAGCCGGGTCAGGTTCTCTTCCAGGTTGGCGGCGTCGGTCTCGACGTCGGCCAGCAGGTCGATCGTGCTGTCGAGCCGGTCGGTGGTGGCCAGGACGATGGCGGCGAAGAGCTTCTCCTTGTCGGAGAAGTGCTTGTAGACGGTCTGCTTGGACACCGCGGCCAGTTTCGCGATGTCGTCCATGCTCGTGCCGGCGTAGCCCTTCTCCATGAACACCGCGGTCGCGGCCTCCATGATCGCCTGATGCTTGCGGGCCGAGCGGCCTTGTCCGGTGGTCTCCATGCGTCTCCCTCGATCGGTACTGGACAGTCTAGTTCCTGCTTCAGTACTGTACCGTCTAGTTCCGAACGCAGGACGCAGATCCCCATGCACCTGGTGGCCACCCGCGCCTCCGCCAGCGGCGTCATCGAAGCCCGCTACACCCCCCAGGCGCGCCGCCCCCTCATGCCCGGGCGCGCTGACCCGTGCAACCGCCTTCGCCCACGCTCACGCCCAGGAGAGATCTCCACATGTCCCAGACGCTCAACCCCCCAGCCGCTCTCGCCGCGCCCCCGGCCCGCCCGGCCTCACGGCTCCTGCCGGCCGCCGGCATCGCGGCAGGCCCGCTCTTCCTCGCGGCGGGCCTGGCCCAGGGCCTGACCCGGGACGGCTTCGACTTCACCCGCAACGCCCTCAGTCAGCTCAGCCTCGGCGACCTCGGCTGGATCCAGGTCACCGCCTTCCTGCTCACCGGCCCGCTCGTCATCGCCGGTGCGATCGCGATACGCCGCGCACTGCGTGACACTCCGGGTGGCACCTGGGCACCCCGGCTGCTCGCCGTGTTCGGCGCCTCGTTCCTCGTCGCCGGGGTCTTCCGCGCCGACCCCGGGGCCGGCTTCCCCGCCGGTGCCCCCGAGGACCGGGTCGCCTCACTGAGCGGACACGGCACCGTCCACATGCTCGCCGGCACGGTCGGCTACCTCGCGCTGTGCGCCGCGTTCCTCGTCATCGGCCGGCACTTCGCCTTCCGCCGACAGCGCGGCTGGGCACTGGCCACCCGGCTCCTGCCGGTCGGGGTCCTCGCCGGATTCGCCGCCTCCGCCGCCACCGTGGCGGCCTTCACCGCCGGAGCCGGCCTCGGCCTCCTCGGACTCAGCGTCGTCACCGCCCGGCTGGTGGCCGCGACGCCCCCACCCGTACGCCCTTAGCCACCTCCTTCCTTCTCCCGCCGCTCCTGGCGAGACAACAATCCACATCAATAAGCACTCACGGACGGGATTCAGCAGCATGACCGAAGCAGTGAAGGGCCCCGCCAGCTACTTCCCCTCGATCGAGAAGAAGTACGGCCGCCCGATCGCCGAGTGGAAGGACATGATCCGCTCCTCGCCCCTGACCAAGCACATGGAGCTCGTCTCCTGGCTCAAGACCGAGCACGGCCTGGGCCACGGCCACGCCAACGCACTCGTCGCACACACCCTCGCCGAAGACAGCAAAAGGTGAACCGCGCCGGTTTTCGCTGGGGCGGATCGGCGGGACGACGGACCGGCCGTCAGCGGTCCGGCCTCAGCGCGGACGCCACTCCTGCCGGATGAGATCGTCCATCAGGACAGTCCTGTCGGGCACGTCGGCGGCGCGGTTCGGGACGGGATCGCCGTCCTCCTCCCGCAGCGCGCGAAGAGCCGGGGCGCTGAGAGCGCCCCGGCTGTCCACGAGGGCCGCCGTTCGAGACAGCCCGAGGCCAAGGTCAGGAGACGGGCAGGCACACCACGAGCAGGCAGATCTCCGACGGAGAGGACGAGGCCGGTGTCGTGTCCGTCCGCGTTTTCGGGGCCGGGCTCGTGGCGCTGGTGCCGTCCGTGGTGGCAGGGGTCTGCGTGTGCGCACCCGGTGTGTCCTCCGTGCTCGGACGAGCCGGGGCCGGAGTCGCGGGGGCCGGGGCCTCATGGGTCGGTGCGGTGCTCTTCGGCTGTGCGGCCGGCACGTCGGCCGGGGGCCGCGGAGCGGTGGCGGCTGGCAGGGAGGTTGACGGCGTGTTACGAACGTACGCCGTCGCGTACGTGTGACGCGGCCGGTCAGGGGCGGGCGAGCCGGCGCGAGGCGTGGACGACGCGGCCGCGGAGCGGTCGGTGTCGGCCCGTATCGATGTCGGAAGGGGTTCCTGCTCCGCATGATTCTCGGCGGCATCTGTGCCCGGGTCCTGCGGTGCCGTGGCCGCCAGCGCCCGGTCGCCGGACTGCCGGTCCATCGCGCTCATCGCCAGCCCGCCGCCCACGAGCGCGACAGCGGTCGCGACCACGGCACGGCGCTGGTTCTTCTTCCAGCGGGCCCGCTGTCGACGCCGTGCCGCCCGGCCCTCGACCAGCGCTGCCGCACCCACGAGCTCCATGGACGAGTCACTCTCCGTTGCCTCTTCCGGCACGGCGCCGACCGCGATCTCGCCGCGAAGCCGGCCATGCCGCCACGGGGCCGCCACCTCGGTGTCCGGCACGATCTCCCGCGTCGTCGCGGTGGCGACGGGTGCCGGGACGACGCGACCACCAGCGGTCATCGGGGCGATATCCGGGGCGTAGGCGCCGCAGCCGGGGCACACCAGGGCGCCGTTGAGATGCCGGCGGCACGACGAGCAGTAATCCATCTCTGGTCTTCCTGAAGAGGCATGCCGCCGAGCCGACGGGCCCGCGGCCCGGTCACGTTCGCAAACGAGATTCGAGCAGCCTGCAACGCTAACCAAGCTTTCGAAAGACCGTGCGCAGCCTGTGTGATGCTGCTGTGGCGATTCTCAGGAGCCGATGCAGGCATTGCACTGGTGGTCGTGGGCGGCAGTCTGCGCTCCTGATCGTCCGGCGGTGGTCAAGGCCGGTCTGTTCGTTTCCAGGTCGCGGAGGCGTAGGGATTCGTAGGCTGCCCAGATGACGGAGATCAACAAGGTCGCCGAACGCGTCGCGGGCTGCCGGGCGGAGCTTGACGAGGAAGAGAAGCTCCTGGCTGAGCGGCGCGATGCGGTCCGGGACACCGTGTCCGTCACGCACCGTTCATCGCTTGAGAACAGGAAACGTGTGAGCACATTTGAAGGTTCGTCAACACCGTCGGCCGCCCCGTCCGGGGACCTTGAGCGCCTACTGGTCAGGGCCGACGATCTGGCCCCGGCCGGCCTGGACGACTTCACCGAGCTGGCCTCGCCCTCGTCGGACGAAGACCCGCCGCCGATGACCGGCCCGACCCCGGAAACCACGGCTCTGCTGAACCGTACGTTCACCGACAAGGCCGCGAGGGAGGTCAGGACGTCCTTCGTGAACGCCGACTCCTCGATCGTCGTCGACGAGGGGGTTTCGGAGCGGGTGGCGGGGGCCGCCGTGAGCTGGATGGCCGATATGCGACAGGTGTACGCCCAGTGCGCCGCGTGGACCATCAGCCTCGGCGATCAGGAGATAACCGTCGAGGTGGTGGATCCGGCCGATGATCCGAGCAAGCCGCTCGAGGTGGAGCAGAGGTTCGGCGACGAGGCGCTGATGCGCACGATGCTCGCCGGCCCGGTCGGGCAGCAGGCCCAGATCACCACGCTCCTGGTGCGCGACGGTGACAGGGCCCTGGAACTGACGTTCCGTAGCTTGGCGGCCGCTGCCGACAGTCCCGAGACGACCCGGTTGAACACCGCGATGTCGAAGTTCCTTCAGGTGGCTCCGGCAAAGTTCCTCGGTCTGCCGGTCGACTAGAAATCCCCGACTGACGCGCGCACCGCACGACACAAGGCCCCGGCCAGGAGCATCACTGGAGTCCGCCCCGTACCTGGTCGGGGCCTTGGTGGCAGGGCGGTGCGCTTGTGCGGACGTTCTCGTGACCGGCGCACTGGCGCCCAGGGCGGAGCCACGGCTCGCGGCCTGCCCGCTGCTGGGCGACGTGCCCGCGATCTCGTGGGTATGTGGTCGGGTGGGCGGGTCGGGCCTGCGTCGGGACGGCCGGCGGCCGGGCAGTAGGCCCTGGTCGAGGGCGACGACCACCGCGCGGGTGCGGTCGCTGACATCCAGTTTCGCGAAGACGCGCAGGAGGTGGGTCTTGACCGTGGCCTCCGCTATGCCGAGGCGTCTGCCGATCTCGGCGTTCGAGAGGCCGTCCGCCACCGCGCCCAGCACCTCCTGCTCGCGCGCGGTGAGGACGACCGGGGCGGGCCTGCGCATCCGGGCGACCAGGCGTTCGGCGACCCAGGGAGCGAGGACGGTCTCGCCGCGGGCTGCAGCGCGGACGGCCTCGGCGAGCTGCTCGGCAGTGGTGTCCTTCAGCAGGTAGCCGACGGCGCCGGCCTCGACGGCCCGCTCGATCTCCACGTCGGTGTCGTACGTGGTGAGGATGAGGATCCGGGTCGGCGCGGGGCCGGCAAGGATCGCCGCTGTGGCGGCCACTCCGTCCATCACCGGCATGCGCAGGTCGACCAGCGCGACGTCGGGGGCGAGCCGCTCGACGAGGGCGACGGCCTCACGGCCGTCAGCCGCCTCGCCGACGACGGTGATATCCGGGACGGGGGCCAGGAGTGCGATCACTCCCGCGCGCATGACCGGGTGGTCGTCGACGACCACGACGCGGAGGACTCCCGGCGCGTCTCGGCCATCGCCCGGCAAGCCGGAGTGGACCGCAGCTTCTTCTACCGTCACCGCGACCTCCTCGACATCGTCCATGCCGCCGAACTCGAACCGGCAGCCCAGGACCCGGCCGGCGGATCTCCAGTGAGCCGGGCCTCGCTCCAGGCCGACCTCGCCAACGCCCAGGCCCGCAACACCCGTCTGGCCGCCCGCGTTCAGCAGCTGGAGAAGCGGCTGTCGTAGGCGTTGGGTGCTCAGGCATGGCAGGAGTCGGGGCTGGGAGCCCCGGCGGACATCGACGAGCTCCAGCGGAGGATTACGAGGCTTGAGCAGCAGAACGTCGAACTGACCTCCGCGTTGGAGGAGGCCCGATCCGATCTCGATGCCGCGAGGGAGGCGAACCGGGACTTGACCAGAGCTCTGAACCAACGCGGCTGAGTTCGCAGACGAGGTGACCCGGTCACCATGGCGGCCGGATCGCGTCGGTGTCAGCGGATACGGCCGCCTTCCGTGACCAGCCATTCGCCGGTTTCCCAGTCGGACGGACCGTTTTCGATCCGGTAGCACAGGTCGAATCGGATATCCAGGCCTGGCCATGGACTGAGGACTGGTACGACGCGGAAGATCTCCTCAAGTTCCGGGAACGTCATCCCTTCGGGCTCAGGAAACATCTGCTCCAGGTCTGCGCGGGTCAGGTCGGTCCAGAGGGCGAACTGCCACTGCGTCTGCGTCAGCCACTGGTCGTAAACCAGCTCGAACCTGGGCTCGCGGCCGACGACGAAGTCACGGATGTCGTCGATCAGCTCATCCGATGTCGATGGAAGGACGAACGGCCAGTCCTCACCGGTGGGATAGCGGTACATGGTGGACGCCGAGGCGAGCGCAGTCGTGAGGTCGCTCCATTGCTCGGGTGAAGTGGCGCAGGCGGGCACGTTCACGCCCGTGTGGTCGACGCGCTGGACGTGCCCGGCAATGCGGCGGGTCAGTTCCGCCATCTCGATCCGGGCCGGCAGGGCCCGCGTCTCGTGCGAGTCGGTGCCATCCCACCCACCGATGGAGTGGCCTGTGTCGAGGACGATCTCAGGCGCACGCACGCTGGCCAGCTCGAATATCGTCACGGGACGGGCATCGGCGGGCTGCGGCGGGGTGAGGGTCAGGCGGTCACCCACCCTGTCGGCCGTGCTCGCGTCCTCGGCGAAGTCGGCGTATGCCACCTCGGCGAACAGCGAGCGCAACTCGTCGAGGAAATTGCATGATTCGGCTGTATCGGGCAAAAGGAACGTGATCTCGGATAGGCGATCCATGCGCCCGACCGTAGTCGAATTCGTGTGAATTCCAGGGGTGATCAGCCAGCCTTGCCCGGCGGAGACGAGCGCTGCCGAAACTCAGCGAGTCTCACGACGGGTAGCGCCACACATGTTGCACACGATGCTGTCGTTCACACCGGCGCTGAGCTGCGTAAAGTGGCCTCCACTCGCCTCGCGCCACACGGTTGCCCCCAGAGAAGGCGGCCGACGGCGACGCCCGCGCCCAGACAGAGGGCCACGAAGAGCAGCCAGCCGACGATCGCGCGCCAGGGGTGCCGGGCGCTGTGGCGGGCCATGCGTACGGTGGGGTTCGTCATGGCCCCAGACTCCTCGGCAGGGCCGTCCCGCCGACAGGAGCGGCCGGTTGAACCTGGTGTCCACCGGTCGGTGGACACCAGGTTCACCCCCGCACGGTGCGCGCCGCCACACGTCAGGCGGGCGCGGGGCTCGTTCCGCAGGGGGTGCGTCGGGCACGATGGCGCGCGTACATCCGGCACGACAGTGATCAAAGGGGTTGCGGTATGAGTGGTGTGGCGCGCAGGACGGTCGTCGCGGCGGCGGGCACGGCGGGGTTGGCGGCGGCGGTGGCCGCCTGTGGCGGCGGGGACGACGGGGGCAAGCAGGTCGTCGAGGAGAACGCGCCGCTCGCGAAGACCAGTGACATCCCGGTGGGCGGCGGGAAGGTGCTCGCCGACAAGGGTGTGGTGATCACCCAGCCCAAGGCCGGCGAGTTCCTGGCCTTCTCCGCCCGCTGCACCCACCGGGGCTGCACGGTGGGCAGCGTGGCGGACGGGGTCATCGTCTGCCCGTGTCACCAGAGCAAGTTCGACGCCTCGGACGGCAGCGTGAAGCAGGGCCCGGCCACCAAGCCCCTGGAGCCGACGCCGATCGAGGTGTCGGGCGACACGATCAGGCTCGGCTGACCCGCCCGGCGGACTTCCAGCAGTCGAGGACCTCGTCGGTGGTGGCGATGCCGGCCACGAGCGCGAGGGTGTGGCGGACCATCGCGGGCGTGTAGTCGGCCGGCACGCCCGCGACGGCATCGCTCGGCACGACGACGGTGTAGCCCAGGTTCACGGCGTCGAAGACGGCGTTCGGAACGGCGACGTTGGCGGAGACGCCGGTGACGACCAGGGTCCGGCAGCCGAGGTTGCGCAGCAGCGCGTCGACGTCGGTCCCGGCGATCGGCGAGAGCCCGTGCAGCCGCCGCACCACGAGGTCCTCCTCGGCGACCGTGATGGGTTCGGCGATCCGTACGGCGGCGCTTCCGGTGTGCTGCTGTACGGGGAGCCGGGCGGCGGCGCGGAAGAGCCGGGCGTTGCTGTTGGCGCCGCGCCCGTCGGGGCGCCGTTCGGCGACGGCGTGCAGCACCTGCACGCCGGCGTCGTGCGCGGCCGAGACGAGCCGGGCGACGTTGTCCAGGGCGCCCGACTCGCGTGCCACGGCGGCGAGTTCGGGCAGGGCGCTGCGGGGTCCGACGACGCCCTGCTGGCATTCGACGGTGAGCAGCACGGTGCCGTCCGGGGCGAGTTGCTCCCTGAGCCGTTCGGACCGGGTCATGACCATGACGTCCTCCCCTTGCACCTCGACTGCGGTGGCAGCATGATTTCTGACACTCCATCAGAAATCCAGAAGGGTGCGGACGATGACTGTCGCACAGCGCCACGGCCGCCGGATCATGATGACCCCGGCCGAGCTCGACACCTTCCTCACCGAGCAGCGCACCTGCCGGGTCGCGACCGTCTCGGCCGACGGCCGCCCGCACCTCAGCGCGCTCTGGTTCGCGTGGGACGGCACCTCGCTCTGGCTCTACTCCCTGACCCGCAGCCGCCGTTGGGCCGAGCTGAACGCCCGGCCACAGGTCTCGGTCCTGGTCGACGACGGCGTGGCGTACGGGGAGCTGCGCGGGGCGGAGCTGTCGGGCACCGTGGAGTTCGTGGGCGAGGCGCCGCGCACCGGCGAGCCCTGCCCCGAACTGGACGCGCCCGAGCGCCTGTTCGCGGCCAAGAACTTCGGCCTCGACGCCATGCCGCACGACGGCCGGCACGCCTGGCTGCGGCTCACCCCGACCGCCGTCGCCTCCTGGGACTTCCGCAAGCTCGCCGAAGGCTGAGACCGGCCCGGCGGACTCCGCGGACTCCGTAAGACCCTAGGACTGCCCCGGCCGGCCGGACAGGTCCTGCCCGGCGACCGGCGCACCGGCCGCCCGCAGCGCGTCCACGACCGCGCGGATGGACGGCCGGCGGCCGGCATCCGTGCGCCAGGTCGCGTAGATGTGGCGGCGCACCGGCTGCCGTACGGACACGAAGGCGACGCCGTCCATGGTCGCGGGCCGGCCGAGCCGGGGCGCGACGCAGATGCCGAGCCCGGCGGCGACCAGGGCGAGCTGGGTGTGGTGGTCGCCGGCGACATGGGCGATCCGGGGCTCGATGCCCTTGCCGCGCAGCGTGAACATCAGCCAGTCGTGGCAGAACTCGCCGGCCGGCCAGGAGACCCACTCCTCGTCGGCGAAGTCCTCCAGGTCCACGGTCTCCCGCCCGGCCAGCGGATGGTCGGCGGGCAGGGCCACGTCGGCGGAGTCGTCGAGCAGATGGGCCCGTTCGAGCCCGGCCGGGACGGGCGCCCGCTTGTTGTTCCAGTCGAGGACGACGGCGAGGTCGCTGTCGCCGCGCAGCACCTCGCGCACGCCGAAGTCGGGCTCCAGCTCGGCGGTGTGCACGCGCAGCTCGGGGTGGGCGGCGCGCAGCGCGCGGATCGCGGTCGGGAAGAGCCCGCGCACCGCTGTCGGGAAGGCCGCGATCCGCACCTCGCCGACCACCTGGCCGCGCTGCGCCTCGATGTCCGCCTGGGCGAGGGCGACCTGGGACAGGATCCGGGCCGCGTGCTCGGCGAGCAGCAGCCCGGCGTCGGTGAGCCGCACCCCGCGCCCGTTCTTGGCGAGGAGCTGCTGGCCGATCTCGCGCTCCAGCTTGGCCAGCTGCTGCGAGACGGCGGAGGTCGTGACGTGCAGTCCTTCGGCGGCGCCGCTCACCGAGCCGTGCCGCGCGACGGCGTCGAGGGTCCGCAGGCGCTCCAGATTCAACATGTAAGCGATGCTAAGACATCGGGTCGAGGAATTCTCGCTTGTACTACGAGGTTCAGGTCGGCGACCCTGAGGGACATGAGCAGCCCCTCCCCCTCCCCCGCCCGCCCCGCCCGTACGGTCGACTGGCGCGTGCGCTTCGGCGTCCTGGCCCTGATCTGGGGCTTCAGCTTCCTCTTCATCAAGGTCGGCACGGAGGGCTTCGCCCCCTTCCAGGTGACCTTCGGCCGGCTCCTCTTCGGTACGGCGGTGCTGGCCGTCGCGCTCCTCGTGAAGCGCGAGCGGCTGCCGCGCGGCGCGCGCACCTGGGGTCATCTGGCGGTGGCGGCGTTCCTGCTCAACGCGCTGCCGTTCTCGCTCTTCGCCTACGCCGAGCTGACGATCCCGTCCACGCTCGCCGGCATCTGCAACGCCACCACCCCGCTGTGGGGCATGGTCCTCTCCCTGGTCGCGCTCTCCGAGGACCGCCCGACGCGGGTGCGGGCCGCGGGCCTGGGCATCGGCTTCATCGGCGTCCTGACCGTGCTCGGCGCCTGGCAGGGCTTCTCCGGCCTGGACGTCACGGGCACGGCACTGGCCCTGCTCGCCTCGTTCAGCTACGCGGTCGGCTGGATCTACGTCCGCCGCACCCTCGCCGGCACGGGCTCCTCGAACCTCTCCCTCGCCTGCTCCCAGGTCGGCCTCGCCACCCTCCAACTCGCCCTGGTCACCCCGCTGTTCACCACCTGGCCGAGCCGGATCGAGCTCCTCCCGCTGCTCTCGGTGATCGCGCTCGGCGCGCTCGGCACGGGGTACGCGATGCTGCTCCAGTACGGCGTGGTGGCGGAGGTCGGCCCCACGACGGCGGCCATGGTCACGTACTTCATCCCGGTCATCGCCACGGCCGCCGGCGTCGCCGTCCTCGGCGAGCACCTGACGTGGAACACCCCGGTGGGCGCCCTCGTCGTCCTGGCGGGCGCGGCCCTCACCCAGACCCGCGGCCCGCGCCGTACGCCCACGGAGCGGGCCGCCGCCCCGGTGGCCGCCGGGTCCGCCGGGTCCGGCGGGACCGGCGGGACCGGCAGGACCGGCGAACCGGTCCAGGAGCCGGTCCGGGAGCCGGCGGCCGAACCCCGGCCGGTGGCCCGGTAGCACCGTGGCTCAGTAGCCCGTGGCTCGATCGCCGCGTGACTCGACAGCCCGTGACTCAGGGCCACCCCGGCTCAATGGCACCGCGACTCAGAAGCGCAGGACGCCCGCGATGTGCCCCTCGGCCGCCAGTGTGCCGTCGGGCACGAAGCGGACCTCGGTCCCGCTCTCCAGCGCCCGCTCGACGATCTCGTCGATCATGTCGTCCCTGGCGCCGCGGTCTCCGGCCGCCGCCGGCGCCAGATGGTCGCCGTCCTCGCGTACGACCGTCCGGTAGTCGTCCTCCACGGCGAGCAGCCGCACCCGCCCCTGCCGCACCGCCTGCCACACCTCGTCCATGCCGCCCGCGTACTCGCGCCGGCCCCGCGCGGTCTCCAGCTCGGCCACGACGGTGGCCGTCGCCGCCGACTCGCGCGCGGTACGCGAAGGCTCGACGGCCTCCCACACGGCCGCGGCCGGTCCCTCCGCGAGTCCGCCCCGCTGAATGGTCACCGCGCCCGGGCCGAGCGGGCCCAGCTCCTCCAGGAGGGCGAGCGCGGCGTCCGAGCCGAGCACGTACAGGGGGCGGGGCTCGGCCGCGAGAACGGCCCGCAGTCTCTCGTGCGCCTCACGCAGGAACTGGCGGGTGGCCTCGTCCCGGAAGGTGCTCGGCAGGTCGCCGATGCGCTCCTTCCGCTCCGCGTCCGGATCCTCCAGGCTGCGGGTGAGCGGGAACCCGTCCTTCCGTGCCTCCGAGGCCCGCTCGGCGTCGCCGTTCCACAGCGAGACGCGGTCGGCCGCCACCGCCAGCGCCCAGTAGGGCTGCTCGGCGGCTTGGGCCGCGACGAGGTTCCGGGTGAGGAACGTGTCGGACAGCACCACCCGCTCGGGCACGGAGCGGGCCACCGACCACACATGGTGCTCCCCCTGCGCCGCGTAGATCACGAGCCCGTCCTCCGCGTGGACGAGATCGACCTCGGCCACCGCCCTGCGCAACTGGTCGAGCACGTCGAGCCGCCGCTCACGCGGCACGTCCGGGTCCTCCTGGACCGCCTTCTCCGCCTCGGCGAGCAGGTTGCGCAGCCGTACGGGGTCCTGGGCGTCCTCCGGTTCGCGCCGGTGCGTCGGCATCACGAGCGAGACGGCGGGATACGGCCGGGGCCGGCGCAGCGCGGCGAGCGTGTCGGGGGTGAGCACGGGATCCATGACCGGAGCCTCCTGCATGCTGGTTCGGGCGTCTGCCTGCCTCGGGGAGCGCCGTACGGCGGCTGCCGGGCCGGCCCCGGGGGCCGCCTGCGGATCCTCCGCCTCGTCCGGCCCCCGCACCATGCCATCCTGCCGCCGTTGATCACCGCCCGCGACTCGGTGGGCGCGGACAGTGACCAAAGACGGGCCGACGCTCGCGGAGTCGCGGTGGTGACGAACCGGGCCCGGGCTCGCCGTGCACGGCGACGAGGTCGTGGGCGAGCCGGCAGGTCCGGCCTGCGGCCGACTGGGCGGCCGCGGGCGCGGGCCCGCCCGGTCAGCCCGCCCGGACCGCCCACGGTGTATCCGTAACAACCCTCACCCGTAACTCCGCGCCGGCGCCGGCCCCGCCGCGTACGCCACCGCGTCCGCCAGTGGCTCGATGTCGGCCAGCGTGAGCCCGGAGACGGTGAGGCGGACGGCGGGGCCGGCCGAGAGGCGGAAGCGGGCGCCGGGGGCGACGGCCCAGCCGCGGGCGAGGAGGCGGGCGACGGCGCCGGTCTCGTCGGTGACCGGGACCCAGACGTTCATGCCGCTGCGGCCGTGGGCCGTGACGCCCCGGCGGGCGAGGGCGCGGACGAGGCCGTCACGCCGCGCGCCGTAGGCCGCCGCGACGGTGTCGGGGTCGAGGGCGCCGGTGCGCCACAGGTGGACGACCGCGCGCTGGAGCAGCCGGCTGACCCAGCCGGGGCCGAGGCGCTGGCGCCCGAGGACGCGGTCGACGGTCTCGGCGTCGCCGGTGAAGGCGGCGATCCGCAGGTCAGGTCCCCACGCCTTGGCGACGGACCGCACGAAGACCCACTTGCCGCGCCCGGTGGCGAGCGGGTGGAGCGGCTGGGCCACGATGCCGTGACCGTGGTCGTCCTCGACGAGCAGCACGTCGGGATGGGCGTCGAGGACGGCGCGCAGCGCGGCGGCGCGTTCGGCGGTGACGCACGCGCCGGTCGGGTTCTGGGCCCGGTCGGTGACGATCACGGCCCGCGCCCCGGCCCGCAGCGCCCGCGCCACGGACTCCGGCAGCGGCCCCTCGTCGTCGACGGCGACGGGCACCGGGCGCAGCCCGAGCGCCGGTACGAGGTCGAGGAGGCTGCCCCAGCCGGGGTCCTCGACGGCGACCGCGTCGCCCGGCCGCAGATGCGCGGCGAGCACCCGCTCCACGGCGTCGAGCGAGCCGGACGCGACACCGACCGGCCCGGCCGGCACCCCGCCCGCGTCGAAGGAGGCCCGCGCGAGCGCCGCGAACTCCTCGTCGACCGGCGCCTCCCCGTACATCGGCGGCCGCTCCGCGTACTCGCGCGCGACCGCCGCGAGGACGGTGTCGAGCGGCGGCAGCAGCGCCGGGTCGGGGCTGCCGTTGCTGACGTCGCGGACTCCCTCGGGCGCCTCGACCCGGATCGAGCCGCGGGCGGTGGTCGCGGGCGCGGGCCGCACCCGGCTGCCGCGGCGCCCGTCGGTCTCGATCACCCCGCGCTCGCGCAGGGTGCGGTAAGCGGCGGCGACCGTATTCGGATTCACCCCGAGCGAAGCCGCCAACTCCCGCATGGGAGGCAGCAGTTGTCCGGGCGCGAGCTGCCCGGCGCCCACCCCGCGCTCGACGCTGGCGGCGATCTCCGATGCGCGACGGCCTTCGATCAGATACTCTCCTAGCACAAAGCCAAGTATGCACTAGTGCAATGGAGTACGCAATGTCGGAGACGGACGCGATGACGGCCGCCGGGAGCTACGAGCCCACCGAACGGACCGTCCCCACCCGCTCCCGCGAACGGGCCTCCTACGACCGCGAGCTGGTGCACGCGATACTCGACGAGACCTACCTCTGCCACCTCGGCTTCGTCCGCGACGGCGCGCCCGTCGTGCTTCCCACCCTCTACGGCCGGGTCGGCGAGGTCCTCTACGTGCACGGCTCGACCGGCTCCCGGCCGATGCGCATGGCCGCCCAGGGCAAGGGCGTGGTCGACGGTGCCCGCGAGGAGGCTCCGGGCCTGCCGGTCTGCCTCACCGTGACCCACGTGGACGGTCTGGTCCTCGCCAAGTCCGCCTTCCACCACTCGATCAACTACCGCTCGGTCGTCGTGCACGGCACCGCCCACCAGGTCACCGACCCCGAGGAGCTGCGCACCGCCCTCGACGCGCTCGTCGACCACGTGGTGCCCGGCCGCGCCGCCGACTCCCGGCCCGGCAACGCCAAGGAGCTCGCCGCGACCGCCGTGCTCCGCATCGACCTCGCCGAGGTCTCCGCGAAGGTCCGCACCGGCGGCCCCAACGACGAGCCCGAGGACGCCGCGCTCCCCCACTGGGCCGGCGTGATCCCGGTCCAGAAGAGCTACGGCACGCCCGAGCCGGCCGCCGACCTGGACCCGGCCGTCGCCCTGCCCGGCTACCTCGCCGCGCTCTGACAGCTTCTGACAGCGGAGGGACATCATGCTGATCCACCCCTGGGACGCGGCCCACGACGAGGGCGAGTGGCGCGACTGGCTCGCCGCCCACGACTTCGGCCAGCTCGCGGTCAACGGCGCGGACGGCGAGCCGCCGTGGGTGCAGCCGATGCACTTCCGCTACGAGGCCGAGCCGGGCCCGTACGGGCAGGCGATCGCCCATCTCGCCCGCCCGAACCCGCTCTGGCACGACCTGGAGCGCAGTCCCACCGTGCTGCTCAGCGTCGTCGACGACTACGTGTACGTGCCGGGCCACTGGACCGCCCCGGACGGCGCGCCCACCGAGCACGGCACCCCCACCTCGTACTACGCGGCCGTGCAGTTGCGCTGCACGGCGCACATCGTGGAGGACCCGGAGGAGAAGGCGGCCCTGCTCAACCGGCAGGTCGGCCACTTCCAGCCGGAGGGCGGCACGGCGCCGGTGCGCCCGGGCGAGGCGCCGTTCGGCCGGATGCTCGCGGGCATCCGCGTCCTGCGGCTCGAAGTGACCGACGTACGGGCGAAGTTCAAGTACGCGGGCAACAAGCCGGTGGAGGTCCAGGAGCGGGTCTCGGAGCGCCTCGCCGAGCGCGCCGGCCCCGGGGACGCGGCGGCCCGGAACCATCAGCTCCGCCGCCGCGCCACCGCTCCGGGCGCTGCGGGCGCTACGAAGTGACCGCCACCGCCTCGCCCTTGCGGCGGCCCGCCGCCGTGCGGGCCTCCGTGAGGGCCAGGCCGGTGACGGCGGTGAGCAGCAGCAGGGTGCCGGCGACGGTCGCGGCGGTGAGGCGTTCGCCGAGCAGCGTGACCGCGATGGCCGCCGCGCTCACCGGCTCCAGGAGCATGATCACGGAGACGGTCGCGGCGCGGACCACGGCCGCTCCGGCGAAGTAGAGGGCGTAGGCGAGGGCGGTCGGCACGGCAGCCACGTACGCGAGGAGGCCGAGCACCCGCGCCGGGTCGTCGGTGTGCGGGACGAGTCCCTCGACGGCGGCCATGGGCAGCAGACCGACGGCGCCGATCGCGAACGCCCAGGTGGTGGTGGCGAGCGCGTCCCCGCCACCGCCGGTGCGCCCGAGCCACCGGGTGAGCAGGGTGATCGCCGCGTATCCGGCGGCGGAGAGGACGGCGAGCAGGACGCCGAGCGGCCGGACCTCGGCGCCGCCGTCCCCGAGCCCGCCGAGGACGAGCACGCCGAGCCCGGCGAGTGCCCCGGCGACGGCGATCGCGCCGCCCGCCCCGATCCGCTCGCCCATCAGCAGCCGTGCGCCGGCCGCGATGAGCACGGGGCCGCCGCCGAGGGTCACGACGGTGCCGACGGCGAGCCCGGTGGCCTGCACGGCGGCGAAGTAGGCGCTCTGGAAGACGGTCAGGCCGATGCCCGTACCGAGGATGCGGACCAGGCGCCTGCGCAGCGGCTCGGGAGCGGCCGGGGCCTTCGGTCCGCGGCGCAGGGCGACCGCTCCGAGCAGCAGGACGAGGCCGCCGACGCAGCGCCAGAAGGAGAGGGCGAGGGGGCCCAGGTCGCTGGCCCGGAAGACCAGGGAGGCGGCGGCGCCGGCCGTGCCCCAGGCGATTCCGGCGACGATCAGATAGGTGAGGCTCCGCCCGGTGGAGAGGGTGGAGGCAGGCGTGACAGACGTGTTCGACACGCGCGTTCTTCTTCCGTGAATCCGTGTGAAGACGGGGTGGGTTGGTCGCTCGGCTTCGCGCGCGGGCAGCGACGAACCGCTCGGGGGCCGTGTGTCGGCACGCCCGAGCCCGGTCTTCGTCAGCGGAAGGAGCCGCCCGCGCTAGGCGGCGGGAGGCGGCAGAACGGTCGAGTGCATGGTCGGCACCCTACGGGGCGGTCCGCCCGGCCGCCACCTCGGCCTCTTCGGCGCCCTCCACGGTGGACGCGGCCGATCCGGCCACCGGCTCGGGCGCCGCGGCCTTGGGCGTGGCGGACTGCGCGATGAACGCGCCGACGAGGACCACCGCGCCGCCGAGGATCTGCGGCGCCGCCAGGTGTTCGCCGAGCAGCACCCAGGCGAGGACGGTCGCGATCACGGCTTCCAGGCAGGCCACCACGCCGGCGACCTGCGGCGAGAGCCTGCGCACCGAGATGACGCCGGTGACGTACGCGAGGACGGTGGCGATCAGCACGATGTAGCCGATCAGCAGCCAGGCCGGGACGTCGGTGCCGTTCATGTCGGCGGTGCCGCCGAGCACCGACCAGTCCATGCCCCACGGGCGGGCGACGAGGGTGAGGACGAGGGCGCCGCCGAGGAGTCCGTACGCGATGACGCCGAGCGGGTCGGCGGATTCGGCCTCGTCGCTGCCGGTGTCGGAGAGCACGAAGTAGCCCACCTGACAGCAGGCGGCGGCGAGCGCGAGCAGCAGGCCGAGGAGGTCGAAGCTCAGCCCGGACCAGACCTGCACGACACAGGCGAGTCCGCCGGCGGCGAGGACGACCCCGACGGCCGCGGCGCGGGTGACCGGCCGCCGCTGGACGAAGCGGACCCAGCCGAGGACGAGGGCGGGGGCGAGGTACTCGATGAGCAGGGCCACGCCGACCGGGATCCGGGAGATGGCGGCGAAGTAGCAGGCCTGGACGCCCGCGACGGCGAGCAGGCCGAAGCCGGCGAGCAGGGCGGGCTTGCGGCGCACCAGGTCGCGGTGGCGCCAGGCCACCGGCAGCATGACGAGGGCGGCACCGGCCACCCGCAGCCACACCACGTGGAGCGGGTCGAGGCCCGCCTCGATGAGCGGCTTGGCCGCCACTCCTGAACCACCGAATGCGAAGGCCGATGCCAGGGCGAGTCCCAGGCCGGCGCTTCTCCCCTGAGACGCGTGCATCGGGCCATGATGACAGGACCCGGTCAGGGGCGTAACCCCCGTTACACCTGTTGAGACAGCTCCTCGATCCGGACCGTCAGCGCGGCCCGGTCGACCCCCGCGGCGCGCAGCACCTCGGCGGCCCGGCTGCCGGGATCGGCGGCGAGCACGGCGAGCAGATCGAGCCCGCGGACCCTTCGGTCGCCGCGCAGGGCGGCCCGTTCGCAGGCGCCCGCGAGCGCGGCGGCGGCCGCCGGGGACCAGCCGGAGGAGGCGGTCTCGGCGCCCCTGACGGCGGGCAGCGCGGAGCCGGTGTCCTCGACGGAGCGCTGCCAGCGCAGCCCGTAGCCGATGGACCGCTGGACGAGATAGCCCAGGACCCGGGCGTGCTGCGGCGGGCCGCCGAGGGCGGCGCCGGCCTCGGGATCGGCCTCGACGAGGGAGTGCAGGAGGTGGGCGGTGTCGATCTGCCGGTCGCCGTCCCGCAGCGCCCGCCGCCGGGCGCCGGCCACCGCCGTCAGGAGCTCCGCGGTCAGCACGCCCTCCAGCTCGGCGCGGCGGGCGGCGGGCAGCGACCACGGCACCTGGGGCCCGGAGCCGGGGCCGCTGCGGTGCCTGACGTTCGGGGCGGACGGCTGTTGAGGGACAGGACTGTGCACGGTTCCACCTCATCAAACCCACCCGCCTCGGGGCATCCCCGCCGAGGAGCATGTTCGCGTCCCTCCGGAGTCGGGCACGCGCGAGCGATTCCTCCTCCTCACGGATGAGATCGCGCGACTTCTCCCCCAGGGGGCGCGCGCCGCCTTGCATTGCGCCCCGGACGCAACCATGTGCCCGCCCCGTATCGTCCTTCAGACATGTTCTGGATGGTGGCTCTGCTCGCGCTCGACGGGCGGCAGTACGTCTACCGGGTGTACGCACCGCGGGAGGCGCTGCCGGCCGATCTGTTCTGGGCCGCGTTCCACTGCCACGACGAGAGCGGCGGGCCGCGCGCCTCGGACCGGTTCGACTCCGCGCAGATCTGGTGGATCGACGGCGTCGACGACGAGACCACAGAACTGACGGTTCATCAGTGTTGAATGTTCGTGCTGCTCCGGCTACGTTCCGCGACACCGACAGGCCCGACTGGTACGCGTGAAGGGGTGGTTCCCATGGCCGAAGTCAGCGCGGAGGCACGGATCGAGGCACCGTCCGAGAAGGTGTGGGCGCAGCTCACCGACTTCGGTTCGTACGGGGAGTGGAACGCCACCCACACAAACTTCCCGAACGGCGGCCCGGCCACCCTGGAGGCCGGCGCGACGTTCACGGAGAACATGAAGCTGATGGGCTTCCCCGCCGAGGTGCTGTGGACGGTGGAGGAGCTGGAGCCGGGCCGGGTGTTCGCGATCCGCGGCAAGGGCCCGATGGGCGTCAACGTCGGGACGCGCTACTCGCTCGTCGCGGACGGCGCGGCCACCACCGTACGGATCGACGGGGAGTTCACGGGTGCGGCCGTCTCCCTGATGGCGGGCAAGCTCAAGGACTCGGCGACGGCGGCGCTGACGGAGTCACTGCGCAAGCTCGCGGGCCTGGTCGGCTGACCGGCGGCCCGCGCCGTACGACGAAGGAGGGGCGCCCCCGGGGTGGGGGCGCGGGGGCCCCCGTGCACGGGCCCCCCCCGCCGGGGCCGCGCCGTCCCCCAGGAGCCCCCCCGCCGCGCGCTGCGGGGGCGCTCCGTG